>NZ_CP196042.1:0-1200000 GCF_051549805.1 Microbacterium fluminis | reverse complement strand
GCGAGCGCCTGGCCGACACCATCGCGAAGTACACCCCCGCGGGAGCGATCGACGTGGTCATGCCGATACCCGACTCCTCGCGCCCCGCGGCGATGCAGGTGGCCCGCAAGCTCGGCATCGAGTACCGCGAGGGCTTCTACAAGAACCGCTACGTCGGCCGCACGTTCATCATGCCCGGCCAGGCGGTGCGCAAGAAGAGCGTGCGCCAGAAGCTCAACGCCATGTCGAGCGAGTTCAAGGGCAAGAACGTGCTGCTCGTCGACGACTCGATCGTGCGGGGCACCACCAGTCGCGAGATCATCCAGATGGCGCGGGATGCCGGGGCCACATCGGTCACGTTCGCCTCCGCCGCGCCTCCGGTGCGGTTCCCGCACGTGTACGGCATCAACATGCCGTCGCGTCAGGAGCTCGTCGCGCACGGCCGCACGATCCCCGAGATCGCGACCGAGCTCGGCTGCGACTACCTCGTCTACCAGGAGGTCGACGACCTCAAGGCCGCGATCCTCGAGGGCTCCGGGATCGACGACCTCGACATGAGCTGCTTCGACGGCCGTTACGTCACGGGCACCGTCACGGAGGAGTACCTCGCCTGGGTCGAGGGTTCTCAGGAGTCGTGACGCGGGTCGGCGTGCACGCACGCCCTAAGCTCGACGGGTGAGCACCGCCGGAGTCCGTCCTCTCTGGCGTGGGCGAGCCCTGGCCGTCGTGGGCATCGTGCTGTTCGCGTTCTCGCTGCGCACGGCCGTGGCGTCGCTGTCGCCCGTGCTGGGCCTGGTGTCGGCCGATTTCGATGTTCCGGCCGCCGCGATCGGCCTCATCGGCACGGCGCCGCCCGTCTGCTACGCGGCGTTCGGCATCCTCACGCCCCGTCTCGAGCGCCGGTTCGGGCTCGAGCGGCTCGCCGTCACGGCCATGGCAGTGGCGGCGGTCGGACTGGTCGCCCGCGCCCTCGCGGTCGACGCGCTCACCCTGCTGCTCGCCACGGCGCTGATCTTCGCCGCCGTCGGGGTCGGCAACGTGCTGCTGCCGCCCCTGGTGAAGACCTACTTCCCGGATCGGATCGGGCTCGTCACCACCGTCTACTCCACGACCCTCGCGGTCGCGACGTTCCTGCCTCCGCTCGTGGCGGTACCGGTGGCGGATGCCGCGGGCTGGCGCATGTCGCTCGGGCTGTGGGCGGTGTTCGCGGGGGCGGCGATCATCCCGTGGATCGCCCTGGTGATGCGCCGCGACGCCGGTCTCGACGTCGTGGAGACGGCCAATCCGCGGGTGCTCGGACGCCTCTGGCGACTGCCGCTGGTCTGGGCGCTCACCACGGCGTTCGCCGTGTCGGGCGTGCTGGCCTACACGTCGTTCGCGTGGCTCCCGCGCATCCTCGTCGACGTGGCAGGGGTGACCCCGGCCACGGCCGGCGCGCTGCTGTCGCTGTTCGCCGCGATGGGGTTCCCGTCGTCGCTGCTGGTGCCGGTGCTCGTCGTGCGGGCGAACGCGACGCGCGCGCTGTTCGCGGTCGCGGTGATCACCGGTCTCGCGGGCGTGGGCGGACTGCTGCTGGCCCCGGCCGGCGCACCGCTGCTGTGGGTGGCGCTGCTCGGCGTCGCCGCCCTGCTGTTCCCGCTCGTGCTGGTGCTGCTCGGGCTGAAGGCGCGCACGCACGAGGGCGCCGTGGCGCTCAGCGGATTCGTGCAGAGCGTCGGCTATGCGATCGTCGCGCTGTTCCCCTTCGGCATCGGGATCCTGCACGACGCGACCGGCTCATGGACGCTGCCGCTGATCGTGCTCGCGGTCGTCATCGCCGCGGCCGTGCCGGCGAGCGTGCTCATCGGCGGACGCGGCACGATCGAGGATGCCTGGGAGCGGCATCACGGGAAGTGGTGACGCGAGGGCGACGTGTGCCTCAGCGGGTCGACGCGGTCTCGGAGCGCGCCGAGTCCTCGTCTTCCTCGTCGTCGTACTGGTCGGCCCACTTGTCGACGTAGAGATCTGCCCCGCCTTCGGGGTGCAGCTCCTTCTCCAGTGCGGAGTAGTTGACAGTCGGACTGTACGACTTGAGTTCCCGGGCGATCTTGGTGTGCTTCGCCTTCTGACGGCCACGACCCATGCGAGACCCCCTCATTTTCTACAGACGCGGGGCTGTTCATCCGCCCGCCGCATTCACGAATCCGGTCCGAAGCCGGTAAGAGTAGCATTCAGGATATCACGGAGCCTCTGGCCCCCAGCGGCTCGGCCGACTCTCGGGAAAGGGCGGACGAAGATATGTCGGACGAGGCATCTGCAATCCCGTCCGGCGCCGATCCGGCGCCGGAGACGCTGCACGGAGCGGTGCTCGTGGGTGTGGTCCCGGGTCAGCCCGCGCGCGTGATCAAGGAGGCCGCGCGCTATGCGCAGCTGCTGCACGCCGAGCTCCTCGTGGTGCACGTCGACGTCACCCGGTTCGTCACCTATGAAGATCCCGACGGCTACGTCCACGCCGCCCCGGTCGAGATGACGACGGATGCCGGATCCGCCGACCTCGCGGCCGTCACCGCCCTGGCGTCCGCGGCGCTCGAGGGTCGAGGCATCCGCTGGTCGGTGCGCCAGCTGGTCGGCGACCCGGCCCTGGCCATCAAGCATCTCGCCGACGACCTCGACGCACGGCTGATCGTGGTGGGGACCCGTCGCCGGGGGTTCGGCGAGTCGATCCGCGAGTTCTTCACGGGGGCTGTGGCCGCACGCCTCGCCCATCGACAGCACCGTCCGATCCTCGTGGTGCCGCTGGGCGAGCCCGTCGCCGACGACCAGGACATCTGGCCCGACTCCGCCTCCTGACCCCGCCGCTCCCGGACCCGGTGGCCGGCGAGCGAGACCGCATCGCCGCATCGAGACCGGTGCGGTCCGCAGCGGTCTCGATGCGGTCGTGGGGTCTCGCACCGCGGAGGGTGTCAGGGGCGGACGGCGCGGGTGATGTCGCGGGCGGCGGTGTCGAGGGCCGCGGTGAGCGCATCGACGACGGATGCCTCGAGCACACCGCCGCGCGCGACATGGGTGCGCAGATCGCTGCGCACCCGGGCGCGGAACTCGTTGACGGCGGCATCCGCACGGGACAGCTGCTCGCGGCTGGTGACCCTCGGATCGTCTCCGGCGGGGGCCTGTCGCGGGGTCGCGCGCTCCTCACGGGTCGCGGCGGCGAGATCGGCGCGCAGACTGCGCATCGCCTCGCGCACCGAGCCGCGCACCTCGTCGGCGATCAAGCGCACCGAATCCGAGAGTCCGGCCTCGATTCCCTGCATGTCGCCCGCCCGGGAGGAGACCTCGGCGCGACCGGCGTCGGTGATCTCGTAGACGGTCTTGCGTCCGTCGACGGACTTCGACACCAGCCCCTCCTCCTCCAGCTTCGCCAGCCGGGGATAGATCGTGCCGGCGCTCGGCGTGTACGTGCCGCCGGTGCGATCGGACAGCGCCTGCATGATGTCGTAGCCGTGCCGCGGCCCCTCGTCGAGCAGATTGAGCAGGTACAGGCGCAGGTCGCCGTGCGAGAAGACGGGACTCATCACGACTCCGCTCCGGCGTCGGCGGCGGGCGCGTGGTCGGCGACCTCCGCGGGGACGGATGCCGCGGCATCCGTCTGTTCGGATGCCGCGCGACGCAGCACCGTCACGTCGCCCGAGACGGTGTTGACCCGCACGTCGGCGAACATGCCGCTGAGCTCGCCCGTCGACCCGACGTAGTTCGTGGTGGGGCCCGAGCCGTGCCCGGAGCGCACGACGCCGTCGACCTGCACGTGCCCGCTGACGCTGCGCACCGTGTAGTTGGCGGGGTGGCCCTCGTCGAGGCGGATCGTGGCGTTGCCGCTGACAGTGTTGAAGTCGACGCGCTGGATCGGTCCGGTCGAGTCGACCAGGAGCGCGCCCGAGACGGTGTCGATCGACGCCGAGCGCACCGTGCCGGTGATCGCCACGTCGCCCGAGACGCTGTTGGCGCTCAGGCCGCCGATCACCTGCCGGGCCTGCACGTCGCCCGACACGGCGTTGACCGAGAGGTCGCCGGTGAGACCGTCGACGATGGTGTCGCCCGAGACGGTGTTGAGGCGGGTGTCGTGACGGATGCCCGAGACCAGGGCGCTCGCGCTGACCACGCCCAGGTTGAGCGCGACGTCGCGCGGGACGGCGACGCTGATCTCGGCCTTGGGGCCGCCGGCGCCGAAGTTGCGGAACACCTCGAGGAAGTTGTCCCAGCGCAGCTGCGGGTGGTCGATCTCGACGGTGTCGCCGGTGACCTCGATGCGGAGGTCCTTGATGGTGACGGCGTGCACCTCGATGCGCACGCCGGGGTCGTCGTGCGCGACGACGTCGATCTGGCCGCCGACGAGGCCGACCTTGAGCGAACGCACCGTCTCGATGTCGATGACGCGCGTCTCGCCGGGGTGGATGATCCACTTCTCGAGGGTCATGTCTGCTCCTTCAGGATGAAACACGATATATCGCGTTAAGGAGATGAAACACGATATATCGCGTCATGTCAAACTATTGGCCCGAACGAGGTTGACCTTGACGCAACGTCAACCTCTACCGTGGATCTCACGGCCACGAGAACGGAAGGAGGTCGCACCATGGAGCAGATCACGGAATGGTCGATCCAGCAGATCGCGCGGCTCACCGGCACCACGAGTCGCACTCTGCGGCACTACGGCGACCTCGGGCTGCTGCCGCCGTCGAGCGTCGGCGCCAACGGCTACCGCCACTACGACGAGGCGTCGCTCGTGCGCCTGCAGCGCATCCTGCTGCTGCGCGAGCTCGGACTGGGGCTCCCGCAGATCGCGGCGGTCCTCGACCGGGACGTGCCGGCGCAGGAGGCGCTCACGACCCACCTGCACTGGCTGCAGGAGGAGCAGACCCGGCTGGCGCGGCAGATCGCGTCGGTGCGGACCACAATCGAGACCCTGAGAGGAGGTGAACGACTCATGGCGGAGAACATGTTCGACGGATTCGACCACACGCAGTACAAGGACGAGGTCGAATCCCGCTGGGGAGCCGAGGCGTACGCGACCGGCGACCGCTGGTGGCGCTCGATGAGCGCCGACGAGCAGGCCGCGTGGAAGCAGCGCGTCGCCGACCTGTCCCGCGACTGGGTGGCGGCTGCCGAAAGCGGTGCGGCGCCCGGCGGCGAGGTCGCCCAGGCGCTCGCGAAGCGTCACGTCGACTGGCTCACGTCGGTGCCCGGTACGCCTGCGAGCGTGCCCGGCGGCGACGTGAAGGCGTACGTCATCGGCCTCGGCGAGATGTACGTCGCCGACGACCGCTTCGGCGCGAACTACGCGACGACGGGCGGCGGCACGGCCGGTGCCGAGTTCGTGCGTGACGCGCTGCGCGTCTACGCCGACGCCGACCTGTAGGAGCAGGACGAGGGATGCCGCGACCCGCCCGGGTCGCGGCATCCTGACGTCCTGGCCCGTCGAACGGTCGCGACTCGCCGTTCACGCTCGCACGCATGCGGCGAGTCGCGACCGTTCGATGGTCGTTCAGCCGCCGATCGAGGAGACGGCGCGCGCGACGACCAGCAGGCCGAGGATGTACGAGGAGATCGCCTGGACCGCCATGAGCGCCTTCGCCCGATGGCTGAGGGGCATCGCGTCGGCGGCCGAGAAGGCGATGCCGTCGGTGATGGACGAGTAGAGGTAGTCGAAGAAGCTCGGGCGCCAGTTCGCCTTCTGCGCCGAACGCGCCGCGACCTCCACGATGGCGTCGTGGTCCTCGTCCTGCGGGAAGCGGAAGTCCGCGGGCTTCAGGCCCTCGCGCGACATGGTGCTGCGCGCGACGGGACCCCCGCGGTCGAGCTCCCAGAACACGAGCGCGAAGACGATCGCGTTGGTGCCCCAGATCTGCAGGGCGGAGAGGAGGATGACCCCGCCCTCGGCCCTCGCTCCGGTGAGCAGGTCGGAGATGAGCTCGACCAGCAGCACCTGGTTCACGGCCAGCAGCGTGAGGCTCAGTCCGAGCGAGACGATCCGCGACCAGCGGGTCTGCCGGTTCATGCGGTGCGGGTTCACCACGATGAGCGAGGCCATCGCCACCGCGCCGATGATCACGGCGGCCACACGCAGCCACGGCGAGAAGGTGCTGGGCAGGAGGGCCCACAGCACGAGGACGACCAGCACTCCGCCCGCCGCCGGCCATCGGTGCTCAGGCGTGCGCTTCGGCCCGTCCATCGTGCTCCTGCCCCCTGCTCGTGACGCCACGAGACCCCCCACCGAGGGTAGGGGGTCTCGTGATGAGGATGCGGTCAGGCGCGGTTGCGTCCGCCGATGACGCGGAAGAGGAACGCGATGAGGGCGATCACGCCGACGATCAGCGCGACCCACAGCAGCCACTGCAGGGCCGAGCTGAGGCCTCCGATGATCGCGAGCACGACGGCCACGACGATGATGATGATGAGGGCGAGGTTCATGGGAGGTTCTCCATTCTCCATAGCCGGTGCAGGGGGGCTGCGTGTCCGGGTGCCTGGTGGGCACGGCTTAGACGATGCCACTCCCGGGAGTTCCCCCGGAGGGGCTTGACGGCGTCCGATCGACGGGTGTATTCCCGCGACGGCGAGCGGATGCCGCGGCTACCCGCGCTGTCAAGCCCCCGCGTCCGCACGCGGCACGGTCGTAGCCTCGCGTCCGAGAGAAGGAGGCCGCCATGCCCCGTGGACGCGGATCGAACAGTCTGAAGAACCCCGAGCTCTACGAGGAGCTGCGCGACCAGGGCGATTCGAAGGAGAAGGCTGCGCGCATCTCCAACGCCGTCGCCCGCGACGGCGCGAAGGCCGTGGGGCGGCGCGGCGGCGAGGCGGGCGACTACGAGGACTGGACCGTGCCGGCCCTGCGGGCCCGAGCGAAGGAGCTCGGCGTGACCGGATACTCCGGGAAGCGCAAGGCCGAGCTGATCTCGATGCTGCGCGAGCACTGACGCCCGTGCCCAGACTCAGACGCGTCGTCCCGTTCGTCGATCCCGGCTTCACCCGGGTGAAGGTCGGGCAGGGGCACCGCTTCGTCACCCCTCGCGGCAAGAAGGTCGCGAAGAAGGACGACGTGCGCATCCGCGCGCTCGTCATCCCACCGGCGTGGACCGAGGTCTGGATCAGCGCGCGTGCGGACGGGCACATCCAGGTGGTGGGGACGGATGCCGCGGGGCGCAAGCAGTACCTGTACCACCCGCAATGGAGCGAGCGCCGCGACAAGGGCAAGTTCGCGCGCGCTCTCGAACTGGCGGCATCCCTCCCCCGTGCCCGGGCGCAGGTCACTCAGGCCCTGCACGCCGACGGGCTCACGCGCGAGCGCACGCTGGCGGTGGCGTTCCGGCTGCTCGACCAGGCCGCCCCGCGCGTGGGGTCGACGGCGTACCTGAAGGCCAACGGCAGCCGCGGCCTCACCACGCTGCAGCGCCGCGACGCCGCCGTCGACGGTTCGGTGGTGACGCTGTCGTTCCCGGCCAAGAGCGGCAAGCGCGCCCTGCTGCGTGTCGACGACGCCGACCTGGCCTCGGCGGTCTCGGAGCTCTCAGCGGGACGCCCGGGGGCTCCGCTGCTGGCCTATCGCCGTGGTCGCAAGCGGGTGGCCCTCGGTGCCGGCGACGTCAACACGCATCTGCGCGCCCTCACCGGCGGACCCTTCACCGCCAAGGACTTCCGCACCCTGCGCGGCACGGTCTCGGCGGCCGAGGCGCTCGCCCGGATCGGCACCGTCGACACGAAGCGCGCGCTCGCGGAGGCCGAGCGCCTGGCGGTGCGCGCCACCGCCGACGCGCTGGGCAACACCCCCGCCGTGGCGCGCTCGAGCTACATCGATCCGCGGGTCTTCCGCGAGTACCGCAAGGGCCGGGTGCTCTCGCTGGACGGCTCGCGGGATGCCGCGATCCGCGCGCTGCTCCTCGGCGACTGATCCACCGGTCTGGGACCGGGTAGCGTGGGGCGGTGACCTCCCCCGCCTCGCCCGCGCCGTCGGTGCCGGCTCGGCGGCTCGGCATGGTCGTCCTCGGCGGTGCGCTCGGCACCGCCGCCCGCGCCGCCCTCCTCCTCCCCTGGACGGGGACGGATGCCTCCGCCGTGAGCGTCCCGGTCGTCACCCTCGTGATAAACCTCGTCGGGGCGTTCGCGCTCGGACTCGTCGTCGGCGTGCTCGCCGGGAGGCATCCCACCGCCCGCGCCTTCCTCGGCACCGGCGTGCTCGGCGGATTCACCACGTACTCCGCGTTCGCCGTGCAGACGGTCACCGCCGGCGCACTCGCCGCCTGGGTGCCCGTCGCGCTCGCCGTGGTCTCGGTTCTCGGCGGTGTGCTGCTCGCCGGTGTCGGGGTGTCCGTCGGCCGGGTGGCGGCAGGGCGACGCGACGGGACCGACGAGCCGGAGGCGGCCGAGTGACTCCGCTCCTCTTCGTCGGCGTCGCGGCGGCGGGCGGCATCGGCGCCGGCCTCCGCTACCTGATCGATCTCGGCATCGCGCGCCTCGTGCGGGGGCGGTTCCCGTGGGGCATCCTCGTGGTCAACGTCAGCGGGTCGTTCGCGCTGGGGGTCGTCACGGGCGCCGTGCTCGCGCCCGACCTCGTCTGGCTGCTCGGCACCGGCCTGCTCGGCGGGTACACGACCTTCTCGGCCGTGGCGACGGAGTCGTGGCTGCTCGCCGAGGAAGGGCGCCGCGGTGCCGCGTGGACGAACGCCGCCGCCACGGCCGTGCTCTGCGTCGCGGCCGCGAGCGCCGGAATCCTGCTCGGCCAGGCCGTCTGAGGCGCGGGGGACACCCCCCGCGAAGCAGGGGAACCGGCGTGGGATACTTGCAGCGGATACATGCACGTATCCATTCCGGCGCACGCATGCACCCGTGCCGCCTCCGCAGCACCACCACCGAAGGTCGAACGTGTCGAACCTCGCCGTCCTGAGCCTGCGCAACCGCGCCCTCATCGCCCTCATCACGATCGTCGCCGCGGTCTTCGGGGGACTGGCCCTGACGAGCCTCAAGCAGGAGCTCATCCCTTCGATCGAGTTCCCGCAACTCGCGATCGTCTCGACCTACCCGGGCGCGTCGCCCGGCGTGGTCGAGAACGACGTCTCGACGCCGATCGAGACGGCGATCCAGGGGGTTCCCGGGCTGCAGTCCTCGAGCGCCACCAGCACCACCAACGCGTCGATCATCTCGGCGTCGTTCGTCTACGGCACCGACCTGGCCACCGCCGAGCAGAAGATCTCTCAGGCGATCAACCGCATCAAAACGACCCTGCCGACCGGGGTCGAGCCGAACGTCATCTCGGCCAGCTTCAACGACTTCCCGGTGATCCAGCTCGCGGTGACCGGCTATGCCGACCAGGCGGCGGCGCAGCAGCAGCTCGAGGCATCCGTCCTCCCCGATCTCGAGCACCTCGCCGGGGTCAACGCGGCGCAGATCGTCGGCGGCAAGGGGTCGCGCATCACGATCACCCCCGACCGGGCGAAGCTCGCCGCGGCGGGTTACACGCAGCAATCCATCCGCGACGCGCTCTCGGCGAACGGCCGTCTGTTCCCCGGCGGATCGATCACCGAGGGCGACCAGACCCTGACGGTCCAGACCGGCGCGAAGATCACGACGATCGCCGAGCTGTCGGCGCTGCCGCTGGTGCCCACGGGTGCCGCGCAGGTCGCCGCGGGACCGAAGACCATCGCCGACGTCGCGACCGTGAGCGAGGGCACCGACCCGGTCACCTCGATCTCGCGCGTCAACGGCGAGGCGGCCCTGACGATCGCGATCACGAAGCTCCCGGCCGCCAACACCGTCGACGTCTCGCGCACGGTGCTGGCCGCGATCCCGGGCCTCCAGTCGAACCTTCCCGGCGCGACCTTCACCGTCGTGTTCGACCAGGCCCCGTACATCCAGCAGTCGATCGACTCGCTCGCCCAGGAGGGACTGCTGGGCCTCGCCTTCGCGGTGCTCGTGATCCTGCTGTTCCTGCTGTCGGTGCGCTCGACGCTCGTGACTGCGATCTCGATCCCGACGAGCGTGCTGATCACGTTCATCGGCATCCAGGCGTTCGGGTACTCGCTCAACATCCTCACCCTCGGCGCGCTCACGATCGCGATCGGCCGCGTGGTCGACGATTCGATCGTCGTGATCGAGAACATCAAGCGGCACTACGTCGGCGACGCCGACAAGGGCGACGCGATCCGCCACGCGGTGCGCGAGGTGGCCGCGGCGATCACCGCGTCGACCATCACGACGGTGGCGGTGTTCCTGCCGATCGCGTTCGTCGGCGACGTCACGGGCGAGCTGTTCCGCCCGTTCGCGCTCACCGTCACCATCGCGATGGTCGCGTCGCTGTTCGTCGCGTTGACGATCGTGCCCGTGCTCGCCTACTGGTTCCTCCGACCCGGGAAGCCGCTGCGCGACGCGCAGGGCCGCCAGGTCGATCCGGAGTCGGCGGATGCCCCGCCCACCCGCCTGCAGAAGGCCTACCTGCCGGTGCTGCGGTGGACGCTGAAGCATTCGTGGGTGACACTCGCCCTGGCACTGCTGGTGCTCGTGGGCACCGGGGCCCTCGCGCCGCTGATGAAGACGAACTTCCTCGGCGACTCCGGCCAGAACACCTTCACGATGACGCAGGACATCGGCGCCGCGCCCAGCCTCGACGCCGAGGACGCCGCCGCGAAGAAGGTCGAGGATGCGATCCGCGGCATCGACGGCATCCGCAACGTGCAGACCTCGATCGGGTCGTCGGGGTCGGCGCTGCGCGACGCATTCAGCGGGGGGTCGTCGGGGATCACGTATTCGATCACGACCGACGCGGGTGTCGATCAGGTGGCGCTGCGCGAGCGCGTGCAGTCGGCGGTCTCCTCGCTCACCGACGTCGGCACGATCACGGTCGCCGGCTCGGGCGGCGGATTCGCCTCCAGCGACGTCGCGATCGACGTGTCGGCACCCGATCAGCAGACGCTGCAGGAGGCCACCGACTCCGTCGTCGCCGCGATCACCGGCAAGCCCGGGATCGGCCAGGTCACCAGCAACCTCGCCGCCTCGCTGCCCTACATCGCGGTGCAGGTCGACCGGGCCAAGGCCGCGGCACTCGGCCTGTCGGAGGTCGCTGTGGGCGGGCTGGTCTCCGGCACCATGCAGCCCCAGTCGATCGGCACGGTCGAGATCAACGGCACCGGCCTCACCGTCTACCTGGCCGCCGCGCAGGCGCCCGCGACCCTCGCCGAGCTCCAGGCACTGCCGCTCCCGGTCGCCGGTCTCACCCTCAAGGACGTCGCCACCGTCGCGCAGAGCGAGGGGCCGACCTCGATCACCACCGAGCGCGGGCAGCGCACCGCGACGGTCACCGCCACCCCGTCCGGGAACGATCTCAACGCGGCATCCGCCACCGTGCGGCAGGCGCTCGTCGACGCGCAGCTGCCCACCGGCGCGCGCGCCGTCGTCGGCGGCGTGCTCTCGCAGCAGCAGGATGCGTTCGGCCAGCTCGGTCTCGCCCTGCTCGCGGCGATCCTGATCGTCTACATCGTGATGGTCGCGACGTTCAAGTCGCTGCGCCAGCCGCTGCTGCTGCTCGTCTCGGTGCCGTTCGCGGCGACCGGCGCGATCCTGCTGCAGATCGGCACCGGCGTGCCGCTGGGTGTCGCGTCGCTGATCGGCGTGCTGATGCTCATCGGGATCGTCGTGACGAACGCGATCGTGCTCGTCGACCTCGTCAACCAGTACCGCGAGCGCGGCATGTCCGCCCATGACGCCACGATCGCCGGCGGGTCCCGGCGTCTGCGCCCGATCCTCATGACGGCGCTGGCCACGATCTTCGCGCTCACCCCGATGGCGCTGGGCATCACCGGGCACGGCGGGTTCATCTCGCAGCCGCTCGCCATCGTGGTGATCGGCGGATTGATCTCATCCACGGTGCTGACACTCGTGGTGCTGCCGACCCTCTACAACCTCGTCGAAGGGGCGCGCGAGCGGCGCGCCGCGCGGCGCGCGCGAGGGACGACGGATGCCTCGACCCCCGCGTCCGAGGAGTCGGAGCCGGCCTATGCCGCGAGCGCCATCGGCACGGGGACGCTCGAGACGCGCAGGGAGCGGCGGGCGCGGCAGGCGTCTGCCACGGCGGGGATCGCCACCATCGCCGCGACGGCCGTGCCGCCGATCGAAGAGGGGCCCGACATCGAGACGCCGATGGCGGAGGCATCCGTCGGCGACACCGGGGAGACCGAGGTCGAGCACACGGCCGGCGAGGCGCCCGCGGCCGTCACCGACGAGGCGGAGGCGCCGGACGGCGCGGTCGACGTCGAGGCGGAGCCGGTGATCGCCGAGGAGAACGCGCCGAATGCGGTCGACGTGGCCGATGCGACCGGCGCGCCCGAGACGGTGCAGGTCGACGAGACCGGCGAGGGCCAGGACAGCACCGCCACGGCCGGCGCCGACGACGACAGCGTGAGCGACCGCGGCGACGGGGCGTAGCCCTCGACGGTGCGCGTCGCGGCGGAGAGCCGTCGCACGAGCCCGGGAAGCGACACCCACACCTGGCGGTGGCCGGCGCGCACGGCGGCGCGCATGTCGGCGGCGCGCATCCGGTGGGCGCGGGGGACGAGGCATCCGAAGAACAGCGAGAGCCACGTGAACATGGCGCCGAATCCGAGCAGTTCGAACAGGGTCAGATTGATCAGTCCCGCGTACATCGACACGAAGCCGCCCACGAGGAGGATGCCGGCGGGCAGGTTCATCGCGAGGAACTCGCGGCCCAGCCCGCGCACCGTGATCGGGGTGACGATGAGCAGCACGACGAACGAGATCATGATGCCGAGCGCACCCCAGTCGTGCAGCGGCTTGATGGTGTTGATCGGCACCATGCCGACCATCGACAGGTGCAGTCCCATCGAGCCGACCAGCGTGGAGACGATCGCAGGGGCGCGGTGCGCCGAGCGCACGCGCGCGGCGTGGGCGCGCACCTCGCGACGCACGCGGGCGGCGAGGAGGAAGATGAGCAGGCCCGCGGCCATCAGGGTGATGTTGAAGGCGAACCCGGAGAACAGCGTGACCGTGCCGAGCTGGCTGAAGTAGAGGTGCCACCACGAGTGATCGGGTGCGGTGAAGATCGACACGGCGATTCCTCCGACCAGCAGCACCGAGATTCCCGCGAACAGGTGCACCGCGGCGAGGCGCGAGGCGGAATCGGCCAGACGGGTGTCCATCATCGCGCCGCCGGGCAGGGCCACGGCGGCCGACCTGCGGGCACTCTGAAGGAGCAGTGGTGCCGCGGGTGTGGAAACCAGAGTCATGAGTACGCACTTCGTTCGCAACGTCCCGATCGGGGTCCCCACGACGCATGCGCCAATTCCCGTGATCGGGGGCGTTGACCGATCGACAGCCGTCCCCAGTACGACTCTTGAGCCTGATCGTACCCTGAATGTCTGAACAAACATCTACGAAGTTATCGACCAGATTGCCTCAAGATTCCGCGCGCACGGCGCACAACGCCCACGCGATGGGCTAAGGGGTGCCGAGTTGGATCCCCCAGCGCACCGTCCACGTCTCTCCGGGTGCCAGCCAGCGCAGTCCCTGACCGGAGTTCAGAGCGTCGGCAGGCGCACTCATGGGCTCCACCGCCACGGCCAGTTCCTGGCCGGGATACGTGCTCATCGTGTACACCTGCAGGTACTCCAGACCCGGTCCGAGCCACAGGGTCACGGTGCGTCCGTCGGGTGCCGACAGGGTGGCCCGCGTGCGGTCGTCGGCGTCCCGGGCGAGGCCCCCGTACGCGAGGTTGATGTCCACGTCGCCGAGGCGGCGTCCGCTACGCAGATCGACGTCGGCCGTCATCGCGCGCTCGGCCACCGGGAGCAGCCGGTCGTCGAGCTCGAACCACGTCTCTCCCGGAACCGTGAGCGTGAGGTCCGCCGTCGCGACCCCGCCGAGGCACAGATAGGGATGCGTCCCGACCGCGACCGGCGCATCCTCCGCGCCGATGTTCGTGATCCGGTGGGTCGCCTCGATGCCGGCGTCGGTGACCGCGTACGTCACCGCGGTGTCGAGGTGGAACGGATAGCCCGTCTGCGGGAACACCGTCGCGGAGAGGGTGAGCGCGGCATCCGTCGGCGCCGTCGGCTCCGTGGACGGGGTCGGCTGGTAGGGCGCGAATCGCAGCAGCCCGTGCGACGCGCTGCCGGTGCGCGGCTCGGTGATCGGCAGCTGACGGGTCACGCCGCGCTGGGTCCACGCGCCGTCGCGCACGCGGTTGGGCCACGGCACGAGGGTGATGCCCGAGGCTGCCGGCGTCGGCGAGCCGGCCGGGTAGGGCGGAACGAGGTCGAGGCCGTCGACGCGCAGGGAGCGGAGGGATGCCCCCACCTGCGCCACCTGGGCGGTCACCCGCCCGTCGGGGCTCGCGATGTGGAACTGCCGTCCGGTCGGATCGGCGGGGACCCTCGTCGTCATGCTCACCTCTGCAGCCACGGCCGCAGCAGCCGCGTCACCCAGGGTAGGACCAGATAGGTCATCACCGGCGTCAGCAGCACCGTCGTCAGCAGCACCCGCGTCACGAGCGGCCAGTCCGCGACGCCCGGCACGAAGCCGAGCAGCCACGAGGCGAGGAGATTCACCGGGAAGAAACCGAGCCAGATCGTCACCGCCTGCTTCCAGCGCGGCGGGGCGGCGGGGATGGGCTGCACGATCGGGCCGGTGGCCGCGGCATCCGGCGTGTCCATCCGTGTCCCGAACGAGGCGTCGAACCATCCCTCGATGCCGGTGCGCCGCTCGACCCGCACCTCCGAGGCGAACGGACGGCCCGACTCGAGCCACCACGTGCGCTGCTCGGACTGCTCCCACGCCTCGAGCGTCGCGATGTCGCGGAACCGGTAGAGCATGTACCAGAGGTCGCTCGCCTCGCCCGCGCGCACCCAGCCGGACCCGAGGAAACCGTCGAAGGTCGCCGCGAGATCGGTGCCCGCCTGCATCCAGCTCGTGGCCACGGATGCGCGCGCGGGGTCGATGCGTCGCTCGATCGCGACGGTGATCGGGGAATCGGACATGCCTCTATTCCACCCGACGTCGGGCGCTCCGGAGTGCACGGGCGGACGGGCGGGCGGATGCCGTGGCCGGGCAGGTTCTCAGGAGCGCGCGTGGTGCGCGCGGTAGGCTGGAGTGTCGGCTCTGGACACCGCGGATGGATCGCGGATGGGTTTGTGAGTCCAAGGGGGCCGATGGTGGGGGCGGATCCGCCCCGACGACCATCCATTCGAACGGTCCCCCGGCCGACAGAGTCCGGGTCGCTCCCTGCTTCTGCCTGAAGAAGCCCTCCCTGCGTCGTGCGCGGGTGCGGAGCACTGTTCTCGCATCGAGACAACCCAGGAAGACATCATGGTCAATCCCAAGAAGAAGAAGCCGTCCAGCGGCCGACCCAACTTCGAGCCGCGCTACGGCGAGAAGAAGACCTCGTTCCACGACCGCACGCGCGGAGGTGCGCAGGCGGGGAGCCGAAGCCCCGGCCACCGCGGACATCGCCCGGCGGAGGAAGGTGCGCCGGCGAAGGGGCGCTGGACCTCCACGCAGCGCGCCGGCCGCGACGAGTCGCGCACGATCCGCGACCGGGCTGCACGGCCGTCCGACGACCGTCCGCGTCGGGATGACCGTCCCGCGCGTTCGTTCGGCGACCGCCCCGCGCGTTCGTTCGACGACCGTCCGCGCCGTGATGACCGTCCGGCGCGCTCCTTCGACGATCGTCCCCGTCGCGACGACCGCAGCGCCCGCGACGATCGTCCGGCGCGGTCTTTCAGCGACCGCCCCGCGCGTTCGTTCGATGACCGTCCGCAGCGCGACGACCGTCCGGCTCGTTCGTTCGATGACCGTCCACGTCGTGATGACCGTCCTGCCCGTTCGTTCGACGATCGTCCGCGTCGGGATGACCGGGGAGCCCGGAATGATCGTCCGTCCCGTTCGTTCGATGACCGTCCCCGTCGGGATGATCGTCCTGCCCGTTCGTTCGACGACCGTCCCCGTCGGGATGACCGTCCTGCCCGTTCGCACAGCGACCGTCCGCAGCGCGATGACCGTACTGCGCGGTCGTACGGCGACCGTCCTGCCCGTTCGTTCGACGACCGCCCGCGCCGCGACGACCGCGACCGCCGTCCCGCGGGCAACCGCGCGGATTGGAACGCCACGCCCGCGCAGAAGACCGCGCACCGCGACCACGTCGACGTCGTGCACGAGCGCCTGCAGGCCGAGGCCGTCCAGGCCGAAGACGTCCGCGAGACCAGCTGGGCCGACCTCGGTCTGGGCCTGAACATCGCCCAGACCCTCGTCGACCTCGGCGCCCCGACGCCGTTCCCGATCCAGGCGGCGACGATCCCCGAGGTGCTCGCCGGCCGCGACGTGCTCGCCCGCGGCCGCACCGGCTCCGGCAAGACGATCGCGTTCGGCGCCCCGCTGGTGGAGCGGATCCTGAAGTCCCAGGCCGGCCAGCGCCGTGAGTTCGGCCGCAACCCGCGCGCGCTGATCCTCGCTCCCACGCGCGAGCTCGCCCTGCAGATCGACCGCACGATCCAGCCCATCGCCCGCAGCGTGGGCCTGTTCACGACGCAGATCTACGGCGGTGTCCCCGCCGGTCGTCAGATCGGCGCGCTCCGCAAGGGCGTCGACATCGTCATCGGCACGCCGGGCCGCATCGAAGACCTCATCACCCAGCGCAAGCTCGACCTGCGCGAGGTCCGCGTCGCCGTCATCGACGAGGCCGACCACATGAGCGAGCTCGGATTCCTCGAGCCCGTGCAGCGCATCCTCCGTCACACCGCGGAGGGCAGCCAGAAGCTCCTCTTCTCGGCCACCCTCGACCGCGAGGTCGCGGCCGTGGTCGACGAGTTCCTCGTCGAGCCCGCCGTCTACGAGGTCGCCGGCGAGACGCAGGAGACCGGCACGATCGACCACCGCGTGCTCGTGATCGACCACCGCGACAAGGCCGCGATCCTCGACCGTCTGGTCGACCGAGAGGGCAAGACGCTCGTCTTCGCCCGCACCCGCGCCTACGCCGAGATGCTCGCCGAGCAGTTCGCCGACTCGGGCATCCCGGCCGTCGCCCTTCACGGCGACCTCAACCAGGTGAAGCGCTCGCGCAACCTCGAGCGCATGACGTCGGGTCGGGTGAACGTGCTCGTGGCGACGGATGTCGCGGCCCGAGGCATCCATGTCGACGACATCGATCTCGTGGTCCAGGCCGACCCGCCGGACGAGTACAAGACGTACCTGCACCGCTCGGGCCGCACCGGCCGCGCCGGCGCGTCGGGCACCGTGGTCACCCTGATCACGCGCCAGCGCCGTCGCAAGATGACCGAGATGCTCGACCATGCCGAGATCGAGGCGCCCTTCGACGAGGCCCGCCCCGGCGACGACATCATCGAGGAGCTCGCCGGCAACCTGCCGACCGACGCCGACCTCACCCGCTGATCTCCCGCCCCGGCCGACGCGCGGGGATCGGATCGAAAGCGGCTCGGATGCCGAATCCGGCACCGCTTCTCGTCCGATCTCCGCCTCTCGGCCCCGATGGGGATCAGAACAGCATCGTCTCGCCGGCGCTCGCGCGCCCTCGAGAGGTGGTGACGATCGTCGCCTGGCGGGCGGCGAGCCCGGGTGTGGCGGAGCGCCGCGGGGCGGCCTCCTCGTCCCAGCCGTCGAGCCGGTGCACGCGCAGCAGCGGGTGCACCCGCTTGGCCAGCCACGATCGGTAGGGCTTGGGCGCGTACGCCGACGCACCCGGGTACAGCCCGCGGTACGACGACACGAGTTCGGGATGCTCGCGCTCGAGCCACTGCAGGAACCACTGCTTGGCTCCCGGGCGCAGGTGCAGCGCGCCGTACACGACCCGAACGGCTCCGGCCGCCTTGATGCGCGCGAGCGCGTCGTCGATCGCCGCGACCGAGTCGGTGAGGTGCGGCAGGATCGGCATCAGGAACACCGTCACGCGGAACCCCGCCTCGGTCGCCGCGCGCACCGTCGCCAGGCGTGCTTCGGCGCTCGGAGTCCCCGGTTCGATCCGCTGCTGCAGCGCATCGTCGAACACCGCGATCGACATCGCGATCGAGACCGGCACCGACCGCGCGGCATCCGCCAGCAGCGGCAGATCGCGCCGCAGCAGGCTCCCCTTCGTGAGGATCGAGAACGGCGTGCCCGATTCGGCCAGGGCTGAGGCGATCCCCGGCATGAGCCTGTAGCGCCCTTCCGCGCGCTGGTACGGGTCGGTGTTGGTGCCCAGCATGACCGGCTCGCGCGTCCACGATCCGCGGCGCAGCTCCTTGGCCAGCACGTCGGCGACGTTGATCTTCACCACGAGCTGGGAATCGAAGTCGCGTCCCGCATCGAGGTCGAGGTCCTCGTGCGTTCCGCGGGCGAAGCAGTTGTGGCTGATGACACCGTTGGCGATGAAGTCGCCCGTGGACGTGGTGATGTCGACCATTTCGATGGTCTCGTCGAGATCTTCGATCGACACGACGTGCAGCGCGGCGTCCGATGACAGACACGGCTCGGTTCGAGATGATCCGACGACACCGCCGGCGATCAGCGTGTCGTCCACCGTCAGGTGGGGGCGTTGGCCGCGCTCGGCGGGGCGGACGTGCTTCCAGCCGCGATCGGTGAGGAATCGGTGGTCCCCGCTCGCGACGATCATCGTCCCGTCGGCGAGGGTCACGCGGTGCGCACGCTTGCGGGTTCGCCACGCTGCCGAAACGGTCGAGGGCACATACCGCCGATAGGAGCCCTCACGCACCGTGCCGACGACCACGTCGCCGGGTGCGACGGCCGAGATCGGACGACTCGTCCCGTCGGCCATCAGCACGGCGGTGTCGGGGTGAAGGCAGTACACGCAGGCATGGCTACAGCCGCGATAGGGGTTCACGGTCCAGTCGAACGGCATCGCCGACGATCCCGGAACGTGGTTGAGCGCGCTCTTGGCCATGACCTCGTGGAAGGTGATGCCGGCGAAGTCGGGGGTGGTCACCGAGCGCACGAGGCCGTCGAGGTTCTCCATTCCCGGCAGGGCGGAGGCATCCGCCACACCCAGCTCCTGACCTCGCCATCGCATATCCCTCAGTCGAACATAGATACGACTGCACGTCAAGCGACGCGACCCTACATGAGAACACGCAGGCGACATCGGATGCCGCGCCCTCGCCGCGTCGCATGGCGTCGCTCCGGGAGGCGGTTCACAATGGACGGGTGACGGATCCCGAGCCGCACCGTACGACCCTCTCGACGACGCGCACCCGCCGCATCGTCGTGCCCGTCGTCGCAGCCACCCGCACAGCGCCGCCGCGCGACACCGACGCGCCTCTCCTCGACCCGCCGTCGACCCGCCGCAACCGCGGCCGCCTCCTCGTCACGGGACTCGTCGCGGCCGTCCTGGTGCTCGGATCCGCCACGGCCGTCACCACGGCGGTGACGGCCGGCGCGCTCGCCGGGGCCCCGGCATCCGGAGACGCAGCCCTCGCCGCGCCGCCGCAGGCGGCCGCAGCCCCCGCACAGGCGATCCCCGCGCCCACGATGATCGGACCCGATGCTCCGGCCGACGCGTGCGCCGCCGCGCCGGTCGCGACCGCGCTCGCCGCGGGCGACGACGCCGCCGTGATCGCCGCGGTGGGCGGCGTGGAGTCGTTCCGCACGCTCGTGACCGCCGGCACCACGGCGTGCCTGAGCCTCGGCGATCCGGGTCGCATCTGGACCGTCGTCAACAAGCTCCGGCCCTACACCCCGACCGACTACGCCCCCGCGGCGCTCCGGCTCCCCGACCCGGTGCGCAGCCTCGCGGGGGAGCAGCTGAGAGCGGATGCCGCGACCGCCCTTGCGGCGCTCGGGCAGGCCGCCGTCGCCGAGGGGGCCGGGACGATCGCGATGGAGAGCGGCTACCGCTCCTACGCCACGCAGAAGCGCAACTTCGGCGCGGGCGGACCCGAGGTCGAGGCATCCGTCGCCCGTCCGGGGTACAGCGAGCACCAGTCCGGACTCGCCGCCGACGTGGTGCCGTGCACCTCGCGCGGATGCGGCACGATGGACGACCTCGCGGCCTCTCCGCAGGGCGCGTGGGTCGCGGCCAACGCGTGGCGCTTCGGCTGGATCGTGCGCTACGAGCCGGGCCGCACCCCCACGACGGGGTACATCCCCGAGGCGTGGCACCTCCGCTACATCGGCACCGACCTCGCCGCGGCCTACCACGACGAGGGCTGGCACACGCTCGAGGAGTTCTTCGGCCTGCCCGCGGCGCCGACGTACTGAGCGGATGCCTCGGCTGGAGGCATCCTCCAACGTCCGGCACTCGGTTCCAGGATTCATGGGATGCGATCCCACAGCCGCCGTGTGCACCGTCGGCCGAGCGGCCTACAATCGCCGCAGGCGAAGCGGCCGATCAGGGTCGCGCCCATCGACGCCTCCGCGCTGCGCGGAGAGGAAGGACCGGCCATGGATCGGGCGATCTACGACGAGGACCACGACGCGTTCCGCGACGTCGTGAAGGAGTTCATCAAGCGGTACGCCACGGAGGAGAAGCGCAAGCAGTGGGACCGCGACGGCGAGATCGACCGCGAGACCATGCGCGCCGCCGGTGAGGCCGGCATCATCGGGCTGTCGGTGCCGGAGGAGTTCGGCGGCGCCGGGATGCTGCAGGACTACCGCTTCCGCTCGATCGTGCTGGAAGAGGTGATCGGCGCCGGGCAGGGCTCGCTCGCGGGCGCCCTCGGCATCCAGGACGACCTCGCGGTGCCCTACATCGTGCACATGGGCACGCAGGAGCAGAAGGAGAAGTGGCTGCCGGGGATGGCCACCGGCGAGATCCTCGGCGCCCTCGCGATGACCGAGCCGGGCGCCGGCTCCGACCTGCGCGGCATCAAGACCACCGCCAAGAAGGTCGACGGCGGCTACCTCGTCAACGGCGCCAAGACGTTCATCTCGTCGGGCAAGACCGCCGACATCGTGGTCACGTTCGTCAAGACGGGCGAGGGCAACAAGGCGGATGCTTTCAGCCTGCTGATCCTCGAAGACGGCATGGAGGGCTTCGACCACGGCAAGAAGCTCGAGAAGATGGGCTTCCACGGGTGGGACACCGCCGAGCTGTCCTTCACCGACGTGTTCGTGCCCGAGGAGAACCTGATCGGCGGCAAGGAGGGTCTCGGCTTCATCCAGCTCATGATGAACCTGCCGCTCGAGCGCCTGTCGATCGGCGTCGCCGCGGCCGCCGCCGGCGAGGCCGCGTTCGTGTGGACGCGCGACTACGTGCTCAGCCGCGAGGCGTTCGGGCAGCCGATCGCCGACTTCCAGAACACCCGCTTCAAGCTCGCCGACATGGCCACGACCGTCGACGTGATGTGGGCCTACAACGACCGAGCGATGATGCTCTACAAGGATCAGAAGCTCACGGCCGAAGAGGCCGCGAAGGTCAAGTTCTGGTCGACCGATCGCGAGTGGGAGCTGCTCGACACGGGCGTGCAGCTGCACGGCGGCTACGGCTACATCACCGAGTACCCGATCGCCCGCGCGTTCCTCGACGCCCGCGTGCACCGCATCTACGGCGGCACGAACGAGATCATGCGCGACATCGTGAGCCGCCAGATCGTCGGCAAGAAGTAGCGGACTCGACGCGCGGATGCCGCGACCCCGGCCCCTTCGCAGGGCCGCGGTCGCGGCATCCGCCGTTTCCGGCTCACGGCGGGGTCCGTGACATGACCGTAACAAAAAAGACTATTACCGGTAACTGTCTTTCCTATAACCTGAACCGCAACGCAGCGGAGCAACGTCGTCCGGTGCGTCCCTCTTCAGGAAAGGAACGCCGCAATCATGAGACGAGTTCCCCGCAGAGCCGTGGCCGCGGTCGCGGTGGGTGCCATCGCCCTGTCCCTCGCCCTCGCCGGCTGCGCCCCGTCTTCGTCGTCACCGAAGTCCGAGGTGCTGCGTGTGTGGGCCGGCAGCGCCACCCCCATCAACCACAACTTCAATCCCTTCGCCGTGGACACCGCCGTCCACGCCACGTTCGGCGCGATCTACGAGCCGCTCTTCTTCTTCAACCAGCTCTCCAGCGATCCGCCCTCGGGACTCATCGGCGAGTCGTACGAGTTCAGCCCCGACGGGATGACGCTCACCGTGAAGCTCAAGCCCGGCCAGAAATGGAACGACGGAGAGCCGCTCACCGCCGACGACGTCGTGTTCACGTTCGGCTACGGCGCGAACAAGAGCGACAAGCTCGTCTCGGCCACCGCCACCGACGACACCACGGTCGTGTTCACCTACACGGAGCCGCAGTTCACCTCCGCGCCGCTCCTGCTCGGCTCGACCTGGATCATCCCGAAGCACATCTGGTCGTCGATCAGCGACTACATGGCCGAGACGAACGAGCAGCCCGTGGGCTCGGGCCCCTACAAGGTGAAGAGCTTCTCGGATGCCGCCTACTCCGTCGAGGCGAACGCGAACTTCCGTGACGGGGCACCAGCCATCGCCGAGGTGCAGTACATCGGCCTCGACTCCAACCAGTCCGCCCAGGATCTGCTGACCACCGGGAAGATCGACTGGGTCGGCCAGTTCATCGCCAATCCGGGTCCGGTCACCGCGTCGGGTGAGATCGGCACCATGAACAATCAGCAGGATCCGACCACCATCGTGACGTGCGCGAGCGCGGCGCTGGGGTGCGCCGGGGCGCAGACCGATCCCGCGGTGCGGCAGGCGATCAACCTCGTGCTCGACCGTTCGACGATCGCCGAGAAGGCGTTCGCGGGGCTCGTCGCACCGAGCAACCCTGCGTTCGTGCTGCTGCCGCGCGACCAGCAGTGGCTGGCGGACACCGCCAACGGCGAGAGCCCCCAGAAGCCCGAGGTCGCCGCGGCCCAGAAGATCCTCGAGGCCGCCGGGTACACGAAGGGGGCGGACGGCTTCTACGGCAAGGACGGCGCGGCGATCGAGCTCGACCTCTTCTCGCCCGACGGCTGGACCGACTACAACGACACCGCCAAGCTCATCAGCGAGCAGGCGGCGGCAGCCGGCATCCGGATCAACGCCCGCACCGTCTCGGACGCGGAGTACTGGACGCCGATCTCGAACGGCGACTTCCAGCTCGCCCTGTACGGACTGACCCAGTCGCTCGTGGCCGATCCGTTCACGAACTACGACCAGTACTTCGGAGGCACCCACGCGGTGCCCGTCGGCGAGAGCCCCGTGACCGGTCAGAACTACGCGCGCTACAGCAACCCGGAGGTCGATGCCGCCATCGCGACGGCCGCCGCCACCGAGGACACGGCGGCCAAGCAGGCCGCCTACGCGACGATCCAGACGCGGATCGCGCAGGACCTGCCCTACATCCCCGTCGTGCTCAACGCGTCGCAGGCGTTCTTCAACGAGAAGAAGTTCTCGGGCTGGCCCACCTCGTCGGACATGTACGCCAACCCGCTGCCGTATCTGTCGACCGCGTCGGCGATCGTGCTGGCGCACCTGAAGCCCGCCGGGCAGTAGCAGACCGACTCATGGCGACGTGTCCTGATCGGCGAGAGGAGGGGACCGCGTGAACTTCTACGCGCGACGCATCACGTTCTACATCGTGACGCTGTGGGCGGCGGTCTCGCTCAACTTCCTCCTTCCGCGGATGCTGCCGGGAGACCCGGCGGCGATCATGCTGGGCAAGCTCCGCCGAGCCAACGGCGGGCGCCCGCTGTCGGAGGAGACGGTGCGCTCGATCACCTCGATCCTCGGCGCCGAGAAGGGCACGTCGCTGTGGGACCAGTACCTCGCGTACTGGGGACGACTGCTGCAGGGCGACCTGGGCATCTCGTCCACCCGCTATCCGGCGTCGGTCGGCGAACTCATCGCCGGCGCGCTTCCGTGGACCGTCGTGCTCGTGGGCACCGCGACGGTGCTGTCGTTCGTGATCGGACTCGTCGCCGGTGCCTGGGTGGGGTGGAAGCGGGGAACCGTCCTCGACCACCTGGTCCCCGCGACGACCGTGCTGCAGTCGATCCCCTACTTCTGGCTCGCCCTCGTGCTCGTCGCGGTGTTCTCCGTGCAGCTGGGACTGCTGCCCATCGTCGGCGGCTACGACGTGTTCGACTTCCCGGCCGGCCCCGAGTTCAGCGCCGAGTTCTTCGTCAGCGCCGTGCAGCACGCGATCCTCCCCGCGATCACGATCGTGCTGTCGTCGGTCGGCGGCTGGCTCCTCGGGATGCGCAACATGATGGTGTCGACGATGTCGGAGGACTACGTCGTCACCGCCGAGGCGAAGGGGCTCACCCCCTGGCGCATCCGCAACCGGTACGCCGCGCGCAACGCGGCGATCCCGAGCCTGGCCGGCTTCGGCATCGCGCTCGGCTTTGTCGTGGCCGGATCGATCGTGATGGAGCAGGTGTTCAGCTATCCCGGCATCGGCAAGCTCATGATCCAGGCGGTGCAGGGCCTGGATTACGCGCTCATGCAGGGCGTCTTCCTCGTCATCACCCTCACGGTGCTCGCCGCGAACTTCGTCATGGATCTGCTCTACGGACTGATCGATCCCCGAGTGAGGCACGATGGCTGACCCGATCACCGGAGTGGGCGGCGCCGTCGCCGCACCCGCTCCCGACTCGACGGCGACGATCGCGACGGCGCGGCTCGCCGGCATCCGTCACCTCCTCCCGCGCTGGGACGCGAAGCTCATCTGGGGCGTCGTGGTCGTCGGCCTGATCTGCCTGTTCGCCGTCTTCGGCCCGCTCATCGCGCAGGATCCGCGCGACTCCGGCAACGACGCCCTGCTGCCGCCGAGCGCCGATCATTGGCTGGGCACCACGAAGCTCGGCTACGACGTCTTCGCCCAGCTCGCTCACGGCACCGCCGGATCGCTCTTCGTCGGACTCGTCGGAGGGCTCGTCGCGCTCCTCCTCGCGATCGTCTTCGGCATCCTCGCCGGGTACTTCGGCGGCGTGCTCGACGAGATCCTGATGCTGATCACGAACATCATGCTGGTCATCCCCGGGCTGCCGCTCGTGATGGTGATCGCGGCCTACGTGCAGAACACCGAGGGCCTCGGACCGCTCGCGCGCAGCTCCTTCCTCGTCGCGATCATCCTCGGCGTCACCGGGTGGGCGGGCTCCGCGGTCGTGCTGCGCGCGCAGGCGCGGTCGCTGCGCACCCGCGAGTACGTGTCGGCGGCGCGCGTGGCAGGTGAGAAGCCATGGCGGGTGATCTTCGTCGAGGTCTTGCCCAACCTCGTGCCGCTGATCGCCGCGCAGTTCATCTTCGGCATCATCTTCGCGGTGCTCGGCGAGGCCGGGCTGTCGTACCTGGGACTCGGACCGACCGGCTCCATCACGCTGGGCACGATGCTCAACGACGCCCAGACCGGCCAGGCCGTGGGCACCGGGGCGTGGTGGTGGTTCGTGCCGCCCGGCGCGGTGATCGCCCTGCTCGGCATGGGGCTGTCGCTGATCAACTTCGCGATCGACGAGGTCGTGAACCCGAAGCTGCGGCTCGCCCCCCAGGCGGCGCGCCGGCAGCGGAAGGCCACGAGGCGCGGCGAGGGCGTCGCCGACGGAGGTGCGTTCGCATGACCGCTCCCGAGACGAACGGCGTGCCCGTGCTCACCGCGCGGAACGTGTCGATCCGCTACGAGGTCGACCCGCCGGTGCATGCGGTGACCGAGGTGTCGCTGACGCTCCACCGCGGCGAGATCCTGGGGCTGGCCGGTGAATCCGGATGCGGAAAGACCACCCTCGCGTACGGCATGAACCGTCTCCTGAAGGCGCCCGCGGTGATGACCGACGGCGAAGTCGTCTTCTCCGACGCGTCCGGGCAGGACATCGACGTCGTGAGCCTCTCCGGCGAGGGTCTGCGCCGTTACCGCTGGGACAAGGTGTCGATGGTGTTCCAGGGGTCGATGAACTCGCTCAACCCGGTGATGAACGTGCGCGCGCAGTTGCACGACGTGTTCCTCACCCACCGCCGCGGAATGAAGAAGGCGGCACGCGAGGCGCGCAGCGCCGAGCTGCTGCGCCTGGTCGGCGTCGACCCGGCACGACTGTCGAGCTACCCGCACCAGCTGTCCGGCGGCATGCGACAGCGGGTGATGATCGCGATGGCGCTCGCCCTCGACCCGCAGGTGATGATCATGGACGAGCCGACGACGGCGCTCGACGTCGTCGTGCAGCGGGGCATCATCCGCGAGATCATGCGCCTGCGCGAGGAGCTGGGCTTCGCGGTCATCTTCATCACCCACGACCTCCCGCTCCTCATCGAGATCAGCGACCGCATCGCCGTGATGCGGGCGGGGCGCATCATCGAGCAGGGCACCGCCGAGGACATCTACCGCCGTCCCGCCGAGGACTACACGAAGCAGCTGCTCGCGAGCTTCCCGAGTCTCACCGGCGCCCGCGGCGCGTTCATCCGCGGCCGCGGCGACCGCACCGATCCGACGACCGAGGAGGGCGAGGCATGACCGGCACGGGAACGGATGCCGCGGCGCGCGCGGCCGCGACGGGCACCCTCGAGGCCCGCAACCTCGTCAAGGACTTCCGGCTCCGCTCCGGGCTGCGGGCGTCGACCCTCCACGCGGTGAAGGACGTCTCCTTCACCCTCGAGCGCGGGAGGACGATCGCGCTCGTGGGCGAGAGCGGCTCGGGGAAATCGACGATCGCCCGCATGATCGCCAAGCTGGAGCATCCGTCGTCCGGATCCATCCTCCTCGACGGGGTGCCCTCCGCCACCCGCGGACGGGCGCTGGAGGCGTACCGCCGCGAGGTGCAGATGGTGTTCCAGGACCCGTTCGCCTCCCTCAACCCGTTCCACACGATCCGCCACCACATCGAGCGGCCGATCCGCATCCACCACCCGCAGCTCTCCGGTGCCGAGGTGCGCGCCCGTGCCCTGCAGCTGCTCGAGCGGGTGCGCCTCACCCCCGCGGCGACATTCGCGGACCGCCGCCCGCACGAGCTGTCGGGGGGGCAGCGGCAGCGCGTGGCGATCGCCCGCGCACTCGCGCCCGGGGCGCGGTTCATCGTCGCCGACGAGCCGGTCTCGATGCTCGACGTCTCGATCCGCCTGGGCGTGCTCAACCTGCTCGCCGATCTGCAGCGCGAGCAGGGCCTCGGCGTGCTCTACATCACGCACGACCTCGCCACCGCCCGGCACTTCTCCGACGAGATCCTCGTGATGTATCGCGGCGACATCGTCGAACGCGGCGCTTCGGATGATGTGATCCTGAATGCGCGTCACGAGTACACGCGATCGCTGCGGCAGGCCGCCGCCGACCCCGAGCGACTCGGTGCGCTGCGCGACGAGGTCCGTCGCGCGAGCGCCGGCGCAGGACAGAGGACCCCCGCATCATGACCACCGTCGACCCCGGCACGCCCACCTGGCTGCGCGCGCACAACGACCGCACGGCGCTGCGGCTCCTGCTCGAGCACGGCCCCCTGAGCAGATCGCGGCTCGGCGCCCTGTCGGGGCTCTCCAAGCCCACCGCGGGGCAGATGATCGCGCGCCTCGAACGCGCCGGGATCATCGAGCCGATGGGCGAGGTCGCCGCCACCCGCGGGCCGAACGCCGTCGTCTACGGCGTGCGCCGCGACGTCGTGACAGGCGTCGCGGTGAGCATCCTGGCCGACACCATCGAGGCGGTGCTGACCGATCCGGTCGACTCCGACCGTCCCGTCGTGGTGCTGCCGGTGACGGATGCCGCGCGGTCGCCCGAGACCGACGTGAACGCCGCGATCGACGCGGCCTGCCGTGCGGCGGGCGTCGACCGCAGCTCGGTGAGCGTCGTGGCGATCGGCGTGCAGGCGGCCGTGGACGTCGCCGCCGACGAGCTCTCCTTCACCGACACGCTGCCCGGCTGGCCGCAGTCCGGGGCGCGCGGCCGCATCGAGGCGGCCACCGGGATGATCGTCATCCTCGACAACGACGTCAACCTCGCGGCCGTCGCCGAGCGGGCGCGGGGAGCGATGACGGATGCCTCCGGGTTCACCTACCTCTGGCTCGGCGACGGTCTCGGCGTCGGGCTCGACATCGACGGCCGCATCCAGCGCGGCGCCGCCGGCAGCGCGGGCGAGATCGGCTACCTAGAGGTGCCGCGCTCCGCCGCCGCGCTCGATCCCGCGGCTGTCGATTTCACCGACCTCCTCGGGGGGCCCGCGGTCGCGGCGCTGCTCGGCGCGCCTCACCTCCCGCTCGTCGAGGCGCTGCGCGGCGCCGACGACGGCGCGTGGGAGCGCATCGCCGAGCGGGTCGGCCTGCTTCTCGCTCCGGTCGTCTCGCTGTTCGACCCGGCGGCGATCGTGCTCGGCGGCCCGACCGGCGTGGCCGGAGGTGAGCGGCTGGCGGCCCTCATCCAGCGACGGGTGGACGAGGGGCTGTACCCCCGCGTGGACCTGCGCGCATCCCGCCCGCACGTGGCGGTGCGCGCCAGCGCCACGGGCGACCAGTCCATCCTCCTCGGCGCGCGGCAGCTGCTCGTCGCCCATCTCCGCGACCGTCTCGAGACGTCGATCGCGATCTGACGCCCCGGCATCCACTCCCTCCGGAAGGAAGACAATGAAGCTCGCCATCGTCGGCGGAGGCTCGACCTACACTCCCGAGCTCATCGACGGCTTCACGCGGTACGCCGACGTGTTGCCGCTGACCGAGATCGCCCTGGTCGACCCCGACCCGCGGCGTCTCGAGCTCGTCGGCGGCATGGCGCGCCGCATGCTCGCGCGGGCGGGGAGTCCCGCGCGCATCCTCGCGACGAGCGACGTGCGCGAGGGCGTGGAGGGGGCGGATGCCGTGCTGCTCCAGCTGCGGATCGGCGGGCAGGATGCGCGGCACGCCGACGAGACGTGGCCGCACGACGCGCACTGCATCGGTCAGGAGACCACCGGACCGGGGGGCCTCGCCAAGGCGCTGCGCACGGTGCCGGTCGCGCTGGCGATCGCCGAGACGGTGCGGGCGCACGCGGCGCCGGGCGCCTGGATCGTCGACTTCACCAACCCCGTGGGGATCGTCACCCGCGCGCTCCTGCAGGCCGGGCACCGCGCCGTCGGGCTCTGCAACGTCGCCATCGGCTTCCAGCGGCGGTTCGCCGCGATCGCGGGCGTCTCGCCCGACGAGGTCGCGCTCGGGCATGTCGGGCTCAACCACCTGACCTGGGAGCGCAGCATCCGCGTCGGCGGTCGCGACATCCTTCCCGAGCTGCTTCGCGAGCGGCTCGGCGACCTCTCCGACGACGTGCATCTCGCTCCCGCACTGCTGACGCAGCTCGGCGCAGTGCCCTCGTACTACCTGCGCTACTACTACGCGCATGACGAGGTGCTCGCCGAGCAGCGGGCGGAGCCGTCGCGCGCCGAGGCCGTGCGTGCGATCGAGAACGAGCTGCTGGCCCTGTACGCCGACCCCGCCGTCGACACCAAGCCGGAGGCGCTGGAGCGGCGCGGCGGAGCGTTCTACTCCGAGGCGGCGGTCGAGCTGCTCGCCGCGATCCGCGGCGTGCCGGGTCCGGCCCGTGTCGTGAACCTGCGCAACGACGGGGTGCTGCCGTTCCTGCCCGACGATCATGTGATCGAGGTGCCTGCCCGCTTCGACGGTGCCCGGTTCGTCGCCGAGCCGGTCGCGCCGCTCGACGACGACGTGCGCGGACTGATCGCCGCCGTCGCCGGGTACGAGCGCCTGGCGCTGGATGCCGCGGTGCACGGCGGCCGCGAGAGGGTCGTGCGCGCGATGCGCGCGCACCCCCTCGTCCTCCAGCACGACCGTGCGGAGCGACTGACCGATCTGCTCCTCGGCGCGAACGCGAGGTTCCTGCCGTGGGCGTCGTGACCGCCGACGGCGTCATCGTCGCCGTCGACGGCGGCGGCACGAAGACCGACGCCGTCGCGCTGACCCGTGACGGAACCGTGATCGCGCACGTGCGCGGACCGGGCTCCAGCCCGCACTTCGAGGGCCTGGACCGCTCGGTCGAGATCGTCGACGCACTCGTGCACCAGGTCGCCGGGGAGGTGCCGGTCGTGCAAGCCGACCTGTACCTCTCCGGCGTCGACCTCCCGGTCGAGATCGCGCGCTACCGCGCCGCGGTGGCCGGGCTCGACTGGGCGCGCGCCGGCCTCGTGGTCGACAACGACCTGTTCGCGCTGCTGCGCGCCGGGACCGACGAGCCGGATGCCGCGGCCGTCGTGTGCGGCAGCGGCATCAACGCCGTCGGGGTGCGCGCCGACGGCGCGGTCGTGCGGTTCCCGTCGCTCGGTGCGCTGTCGGGCGATTGGGGCGGCGGCTCGGGACTCGGACCGGAGGCCCTCTGGCACGCCGCGCGCGCCGTCGACGGGCGCGGACCGGCGACCGCGCTCACCGCGGCGCTCGTCGACCACTTCGGTGTCGCCTCCGTCCCCGACCTCATCGCCGCCCTCCATCTGGGTGAGCGCGACAGCGCCGAGCTCACCGACCTCGCTCCGGCCATCTTCGACGCGGCGGCGACGGGCGACGCCGTGGCGCGGGGGCTGGTGGACCGGCAGGCCGACGAGATCGTCGCGTTCGTGCGCGCGATCGTCACGCGTCTCGACCTGGCCGAGCGTGACATCCCGATCGTGCTGGGGGGCAGCATCCTGCAGGCAGGTCACGCCCTCCTCGACGACCGCATCACCGCGGGGATCTCCGCCGTCGTGCCGCGCGCGCGGATCGTGCGTCCGTCCACCGCGCCGGTGGCCGGTGCCGCCGTCGCGGCGGCGCTGCACGCCGGCCTCGGCGCGGCAGAGCTCGGTCGCCTGCGGGCCGCGTTCGGCGCTCCCGCTCCGCTCCTCGCGGGGGGCTGACGGGACGGGCGGCGCTCCGTTCCGATCGCACGCTCGGGTCGAGCCACCGGGACGGATCCCGCGTCACGCCCAGATGGCGGCACCCCAGACGACCGCCCCCGACAGTGCCCAGAACGCCGCCACGAACACCGTGTCCCGTGCGCGCCAGGGCACGAGGTGGCGCTCGGTGCGATCGGGGTGGGCGCCGAAGGCGCGGGCGTCCATCGCCAGCGCCACCCGCTCGGCGTGCCGGATCGCCCCGGCCAGCAGGGGCACGAGATGGCCCCATCCGCGCGCGATCGCGGCGAACGGACCGCGCCCGCCGTGCGCGCCGCGCACCCGGTGCGCCTGGCGGATCACGTCGAGCTCGTGCCCGAACCGCGGCACGAACCGGAATGCCGCGAGCGCCGTGTACCCGACCCGGTACGGCACGCGCAGCTGCTGCACGGAGGCCCGCACGAGGTCGGGTCCGCTCGTGGACGCCCCCGGGATCAGACTCAGCGCGAACAGCGCCCCGAGCCTCAGCCCCGTGGCGAGACCGATCTCGAGCGCGCCCGCGTGCAGGCGCCACTCGCCGATGCGCCACACCACCGGGGTCATGGCGACCTGCGCGGCATCCGTCCATGCCGCGAACCCGATCGAGATCAGCAGCACGATCACCGGCAGCCCCACCAGGAGCGCGCCGAGCCCGCGGGTGATCCGTGCGCCGGCGAGCAGCACCGCGTAGGCGAGCACAAGCAGCACAGCCGGGGTGACGGGACCGCGCACGAACACGAGCGCGATCATGATCGGTACGACCGCGGCGAGCTTCGCGAGCGGGTTGAGCGTGGCCAGAGCGCCCGGTCCCGCGGCGGTCGCGTACGGGTCGGCGGTCATCGGGAGCTCCCCGGCAGGTCGGCCAGGCGCGCGACGCCGGCGAACCGCGGATGCCGCGTCACCCCCGCCAGCGCCCGGCGCAGGGGAGGCAGCCGCAGCCCGGCCGCCTCGATCAGGGCGCGATCGCCGAAGACGTCGGCGGTGGCGCCGGCGGCCAGGACACGCCCTCCGCCGAGCACGATCGTGCGGTCGGCGTGCTCGGTCACCAGCTGCATGTCGTGCGTCACGACGAGGACGGTGGCACCGGCGGAGCGCAGCTCGTCGAGGAGGGTGAGCAGCTCGTCGGCGCGGGCGCGGTCCTGCCCGAACGTCGGCTCGTCGAGCGCGAGCACGGGGGAGCTCGCGAGCTGGGCGGTGATGAGCGCCGTGCCGACCGAGAGCCTGCGCTTCTGCCCGCCCGACAGGTGGAACGGATGCGCATCGCGCTTGCCCTCGAGGCCGAAGCGGCGCAGCATCCGCTCGGTCCGATCGCGCACCTCGTCGGTGGGCAGCCGGCGCAGCCGCAGTCCGTGGGCGAGCTCGTCGAAGACGGTGTGCGCGACGAACTGGTGCTCGGGGTTCTGGAACACGAACCCGATCCGCGCCGCGAGGGTGCGCACGTCGGCGCGCCCCACGTCGATTCCGTCGAGGGTGACGGCGCCGCGCGGCGGCGCGATCACCCCGGCGATCGCCTGGATGAGGCTCGTCTTGCCCGCCCCGTTGGCGCCCACGATCGCGGTGAAAGATCCGCGGGCGATGTCGAGGTCGATGCCGTGCAGCACGTCGGTGCGCCCGCGGCCTCGCCCGCGCGCGAGCGTGAGACCCCGGACCCGGATGAGCGGCCGGCCCACCCGGTCGGGTTCGGCGTCCCGGCCGCCGTCGTGCGCACCCGTGCGAACGACGCTCGGAGAATCGCGCGATCCTCGGAGGATGGGGGCGGACGGCTCCGACGTCGGCGCGATGCTCCGGACCTCGTCGGCGGGGGCGTCCTCCGCCTCGAGCGCCGCGTGCAGCTCCGCAGGGGTGAGAGGGAGCGGATGCATCCGCCACCCCGCCGCCCGCAGCCGCAGCGCGGCGAGGGCCGAGACCGGCAGCCACACCCCGAGCGCGTGCAGTTCGGCGGCGCGCTCGCGCAGCACCGCACCGGCCGGACCGTCGGCCACGATGCATCCATCCTGGTCGAGCACCACGACCCGGTCGACGAGATCCATCGCCGCGTCGAGGTTGTGCTCGACCAGCACGACCGCTCGATCGCCGGTCGCCACGATCTCGGCCAGGGCCGCGTAGACCTCCTCGACGCCGGCCGGGTCGAGGTTCGCCGTGGGTTCGTCGAGCACGAGCAGCGGCGATCCCATCGCGAGGGCGCACGCGATCGCGAGCCGCTGCCTGCCGCCGCCCGACAGCCGATCGGGGTTGTCGGCGCGCCGCTCCCACAGCCCCACCCGACGCAGGGCGGCCTCGGCGCGGGCGAGCACCTCGGCCACCGGCATCCGCAGATTCTCGGGTCCGAAGGCCACCTCGTCGAGCACGGTGCCGGTCACCAGCTGGGCGTCGGGGTCCTGGAAGACCATGGCCACGCGGGTGCTGAGCTCGGCGACGGACGAGTCGGATGCCGCCATCCCCCCGACCTCGACGGTGCCGCGCACCTCGGCCGGAAGGTCGTGTGGGATGAGCCCGTTCAGGGCGAGGGTCAGGGTCGACTTGCCCGAGCCGCTCGGGCCCAGGAGCAGCACGACCTCCCCGGGAGCGACCGCGAACGTCACCGATGCGGGGGTCGCGGCATCCGCTCCGTCATGCGTGATCGCGAGGTCGCGCACCGTCAGCAGGGCGCTCGCCGTGCGCTCGGCGGCATCGCGCTCGGGTGCGGCCACGGTCTCGTCCGTTCGGGTAAGTCTCCCCTAACCTACCCGGCCCCCGCGCTCCTCCTCGAGGTCGGTGGGTGAGACCGCACTCCCGCATCGAGACGGCGGCGGACCGCAGGGGTCTCGATGCGGGAGTGAGGTCTCACCCGAGGGAGACGCGGGAGGGGGTCAGCGCCGGCGGGTGCCGATGCCCGCGCGGCGGAGGCCCGCACCGACGCCGAGGCCGGCGGCGGTCCACGCGACCGGGCCGACGACGGCCAGCACCAGACCGGCGACCAGCGCCCACGGGCCGAGCACCTTCAGGTGCGCGGCGAAGTACACCGCGGCCGCGACCACCGCGCCGATCACGATCGCCGAGATGAAGAAGCGCCACGGCGCCCATGAGCGGTACCGCACCACCGCGGCGACCAGCTCCTGGATCCCGCCGAACAGGATCGCGGTGCCCAGGAAGTTCAGCACGTAGATCGGCGCGACCGCGCTGGAGACGAGCGCCGCCAGCACGTGCGCGAGGAGGGCGACCCATGGCATCCGGAGCACTTCCTGCGCGATGATCCCGGGCAGCACGTGCACGCCCAGAAGCAGTCCGTACGCCCACGGCGTCAGGGCCAGGACGCCGACGGTGAGCCAGCCCGCGGCGCCTCCTACGAGCCCTGTTGCGACCCCGATCGCGGCGCACGTGAGCAGAACGCTCGTCGAGATGCGCGATCGCTGGGCCACCTGCTCAGCCTAGCGGGCACCTCTCATCAGATTCTCACAGTCGCCCATTGGCTGAGTGGATGCTGTGAGTTACGTTTGCGTCAGCCCAGTGCCGTCGCTGTACGGCGCCGGGTCACCCTCGCTCTCTCTCCCCAGAATCCATTGGAGCGCAGAATATGTCTCGCATCACCGTGCGAGCAGCCGCGGTCGTCACACTCGCCGCCCTGTTCACCGGATCCGCCGTCTCGGCCGGCTACGCGGCCAGCCCCGCACCGGATGCTCCCCCTCCGACGCCGATCGAGTCGCCCTCGGGCAACTACATCGTGCTGCTGGACGAGAAGCCGGTCGCGACCTACGACGGCGGCCAGCCGGGGCTGGCTCCCACCAAGCCCGACGAGGGCCAGAAGCTCGACGCGCAGGCCCCCGAGGTGAAGCAGTATCAGCGCTTCCTCGCGCAGCGACAGGACGCCGTGGCGCGGGAGACCGGCGTGCAGCCGCAGGCCACCTACCAGACCACCCTCAACGGGTTCAGCGCGAAGATGTCGCCTGAGGAGGCCGCGAAGGTCGCCGCCTCGAAGGGCGTGCTCGGGGTGTACCCCGACGAGATCCGCCACCCCGATGCCGTCCCGTCGACGCAGTTCCTCGGCCTCGAGGGCGACAGCGGCGTCTGGAACCGCCTCGGCGGCACGGACGGCGCCGGCAAGGGCGTCGTGGTCGGCGTGGTCGACACCGGCATCGCCCCCGAGAACAGGTCCTTCGCGGGCAACCCGCTCGGCACCGCACCCGGAACCGAGCCCTACCTCGCCGGAAACGACGTCGTCTTCACCAAGGGCGACGGCACCGACTTCCGCAGCGCCCGGGTGAGCGGCGACCAGTGGAGTGCGGATGCCTACTCCACCAAGCTCGTCGGCGCGAAGTACTTCTCCAGCGGGGCCGCGGCCACCGGATTCGACTTCCAGTACGACATCCTGTCGCCCCGCGACGGCGCCGGACACGGCTCGCACACGGCGAGCACCGCGGCCGGCAACAGCGGCGTGCCGGCCAGCGTCGGCGGCGTCGACTTCGGCACCATCTCGGGTGTCGCCCCGGCGGCGAAGGTCGCGGCGTACAAGGCCTGCTACGAGGGTCCCGACCCGGCCGACAACACCGACGACATCTGCGCCCTGAGCGACCTGCTCGACGCGATCGACGCGGCCGTCGCGGACGGCGTGGACGTCATCAACTACTCGATCGGCGGCGGCTCGGCCTCCAGTGTCCTCGCGCCCGATGACGTGTCCTTCCTCAACGCGGCCGCCGCGGGCGTGTTCGTCGCCGTCAGCGCCGGAAACTCCGGACCGGGCGCCTCGACCGCCGACCATGCCTCGCCCTGGTACACGACGGTCGCGGCATCCACCATCCCGACGTACGAGGGCACCGTGCGACTGCCGAACGGGTTCGAGGCCGTGGGCGACACCGTGACGGTGCCGTTCGGGCAGTCGATCACCGGGCCGGTCGTCTACGCCGGCGACATCGCCGCCCCGGGTGCCTCCAGCGCCAACGCCGCCCTCTGCCTCCCGAGTTCGATCGACCCGGCGAAGGCCGCCACCAAGATCGTCGTGTGCGATCGCGGCACGAACGCGCGCGCCGAGAAGTCCGAGGTGGTCAAGGCGGCCGGCGGGATCGGCATGATCCTCGTCAACGTCACGCCCAACTCGCTCGACAACGACTTCCACGCCGTGCCGACGATCCACATCGACTCGACGCACCGCACCGATCTGCTCGCCTACGTGCGGACGACGGCGGATGCCACGGCCACCCTGGTGAGCGGGAACAAGACCAACACGGTGACCCCGACCCCGGTGGTCGCGGGCTTCTCCAGCCGCGGACCCATGCTCGCCGGGGGGAGCGACGTGCTCAAGCCCGACATCTCGGCGCCGGGCGTCGCGATCCTCGCCGCGACGAACAACCCCGCCGGTCAGACTCCGACGTACGGGTTCCTCTCGGGGACGTCGATGTCGTCGCCGCACATCGCCGGACTCGCCGCGCTGTACCTCGGCGAGCGGCCGAAGGCCTCGCCCGCCGAGATCAAGTCGGCGATGATGACCACCGCCTACGACACGGTGAACGGCGACGGCTCGCCGAACACCGATCCGTTCGCGCAGGGCGCGGGACACGTCGACCCGACGAAGTACCTGGACACCGGGCTGCTGTACCTCAACGGTCCGAGCGACTGGGCGGCCTACATCCAGGGTCAGGGACTGGCCGACCTCCAGGTCGAGCCGATCGACGCCAGTCAGCTCAACCTCGCCTCGATCGCGATCGGCACCCTGTCCAAGCCCGAGACGATCACCCGCACGGTGACGGCCACGCGGCCGGGCATCTACACGGTGGATGCGAGCATCCCGGGCGTGGATGTCGTGGTCTCGCCGACGACGCTCACGTTCGACGAGGCCGGTCAGGCGAAGCCGTTCGAGGTGACGTTCACCAACCGGTCCGCCGCCGTCGAGCAGTGGGCGACCGGCTTCCTCACCTGGACGGGGGAGGACGGCAGCCGCGTGCGGTCGCCGCTGGCGGTGCAGCCCGTGACGGCGGATGCCCCGGCATCCGTCTCCGGCACCGGCATCACCGGCTCCACCGACGTGACGATCGACGCGGGGATCACCGGCGAGCTGCCGCTGAATCTCTCGGGCCTCGCCCCGGTCGAACTGCTCACCGATCCGACGCACCCGGTGCCGGGCCACTCCGGCGACCAGTCGTCGGGCGACGCCGACAAGAACGTGACGTGGACGCTCCAGGTGCCCGAAGGGGCGACCCTCGCGCAGTTCACCCTCGACTCGTCGGACGACACCGGAAGCGACCTGGACCTGTTCGTCTACCGCATCGTGAGCCCGACCGACCCGCGCTACTACGAGCGCTGGTCGTCGGCGACCGGATCGGCCGACGAGCAGGTGTCGCTCGCGAATCCCACCCCGGGCTACTACATGGTCGTGGCGAACGTGTACGCCACCACCCGGCCGATGACGTGGGACCTCACGTCGGCCGTCGTCACCCCGGGCGGCGTCGGATCGCTCACGGCAACCCCCAACCCGCTGCCGGTGACGCAGGGTCAGCCCGCGACGTACACCCTGTCGTGGACAGGGCTGCAGGCGGCCACGAAGTACCGCGGCGTCGTCGGCTACGGCGACTCGGCGGTGCGCACCGTGCTCACGGTCGACAGCGGACCGGCGGCTCCGGTGGCTACCGCCCCGCCCGTCGTGAGTGGCACTCCGAAGGTCGGGAAGACCCTCACGGCCACGCCCGGCACGTGGGATCCCGCCGACGTGCAGGTCGCGTACCAATGGCTGCGCGCCGGCCAGCCGATCGCGGGCGCCACGGCGGCGACCTACAAGGTGACGAAGGACGACGTGGGTTCGGCCCTGTCGGTGAAGGTCACCGCGACCGCGACCGGAAATCCCAACGTGGGCACCGCGACCAGCAACGAGGTCTTCGTCAAGTACACCTCGAAGACCAAGGTGACGATGAACCGGTACCTCGGCACGTCGTCGCAGAACTACGCGGTGACCGTCGCGGTCACCCCCTCCGGCGGTGAGCCCGCCAGCGGCGACGTGAGCGTGTGGGTCGGCTCGAAGAAGTACACCGGGACGCTGTCCGGCGGCGCGGTCACGATCGATCTGCCGAAGCAGTCGCGCGGCGTGCACGTCGTCGTGGTCTCGTACCCGGGCAGCGCGACGGTCGAGGAGTCCACCGGGGTCTCGGCGTTCCTCGTGCTGAGGTAGCTCCGATCGCCGCCGGGTCCGTTCAGACCCGGCGGCGGCGGGCCGTCAGGCGCACGGCGGGCAGCGGCGGGGCGGGGATGCGCTCGGCGCCGTGACCGACGACGTGACCGAATCGCGGGGCCGAGGCCTCCCACTCCTCGCGGGCGTCGACGATCTCCTCGTGCGTGCGGCCGACGAAGTTCCACCACATCACGATGTCGTCCTCGAACGGCTCACCGCCGAGCAGGAACACCGTGCCGCCCGTTTCGCTGGTCAGTTCGATCTCGGCGCGGTCGGTGCCGAGGTACAGCAGATGCTGCGGGCCGACGGAGACCGTCTCGAACGCATCGGTGGAGGCATCCACCTCTCCGAACACTCCCGCGATCGCATGCTCCCAGTCGGGGCGCAGCGGCACGCGCACGCGGGATCCGGCGGGGATGCGCACCTCGGCGCCCACGATCGGGGTGTGCACGGTGGCCGGGGATGCCGCGGCGCCCAGCTCGCCGAGCACGACCACGGCGGCGCCGGGCTCGCCGGCGACGGCATCGAGCGCGATCTCGGGAAGGCGCTCGTGCCGCTCGAAGGCCGGTGCGCCGTGACGGCGCGATTCGGGGAGCGCGACCCACAGCTGCAGCGCGTCGAGCGGGACGGGCCCGTCCCCGACGGAGTACTCCGAGTGCGCGATGCCGGCCCCGCTCGTCATGAGGTTGAGCACGCCGCGCCGCACGACGACGTCGCTGTCGACGGCGTCGCGATGGCGCACCTCCCCCTCGAACGGCCACGTCACGGTCTGCAGTCCGATGTGCGGATGCGGCTCCACCCGCATGGTCGTCACCTGCGGTCCGAATCGGTCCAGGAAGCACCACGCGCCCACCATCGGGAGCTCGCGCTGCGGGAGCGCACGGGTCACCTGCATGCCGCGCACCCCGCCGAGCGGCACCTCCCGGCTCTCGAGCAGGAGCGCGCGCGGTCCGGGGCTCACCGGGGTATCGCGTCGCTGAGCCATTTCCGATCGCTGCGCCCCGTCGGGTTGCGGAGCCCCCTCCGGGTGCGGATCCCGTCGAAGCGTCGTTCCGACTCCGTCGTCGGAGGGCTCGAGGTCGAGGCGGGTCATGCGCTCGCGCCCGCGTCATCGTCGCCGCGCCTCTCGCGCGGGACGGCTACGAGCCCCTCGACGGTGGGCCCCGCGAGATACCTCCGCACGAACGGGCACAGCGGCACGATCACCTCGCCGCGGCGGGCGACATCGGCGAGCGCCCGCCCGACGAGCACCGACCCGAGCCCCTGACCGGCGAACGCCGGGTCGATCACAGTGTGGGGGAAGACGAGTCGTCCCTGTGCGTCCGGCGCGAACTCCGTGAACCCGGTGAGCTCGCCGTCGACGTGCACCTCGTAGCGCCCCGCCTCGTCATTGCGGGTGACTGTCACGTTCTCGTCGCTCACCGGGTTCCTCTCGTCCGTGCTCTCAACGTAGGTCGCGCAGGCGATGTTCCGCCATGCCGTATGTCGCGGGTCCTTCCGATCGCCGAGACATTCTCCCCACGGCATTGAACTTCCCGCTCACGCAACCGACACGGTGAGCGCGCGCACCACTCGCACCATCGATGTCCGGCCACCGGTCGTCGTTCTCGGGTCGCGTGAGCGGGAGGTTCAACGGCCGGGAGGGTCGGGTCGTGGGCGACGGCGAGAGCGCCGGACTCGAGGTCGTGTGAGCGTGAGGTTCGACGCGCGGGAGAGAACATCTCGACCGATCGCCGGGCGGGAGGCGGGCATCCCGGGCGCGCCGACGGGTCCCCCGTGCGCCGGGCTGCGGAGAAAGGCGGCAGAGTGGGAGCATGCCGCCCACCCTCCTCGACCTCGTCCCGCGCGGGGCCGAGCCCGACGCGATCTACGACGGCTTCGTCGGCTGGGCCGGCGAACGCGGCATCACCCTCTACCCGGCGCAGGACGAGGCGGTCATCGAGATCGTGTCGGGCGCGCACGTGATCCTGTCCACCCCGACCGGAACGGGCAAGTCGCTCGTCGCGGTGGCCGCCCACGCGGCATCCTTCTCCCGCGGCGGCCGCTCCTATTACACGGCGCCAATCAAGGCGCTCGTGAGCGAGAAGTTCTTCGCCCTCGTCGACATCTTCGGTGCCGAGAACGTCGGGATGGTCACGGGCGATTCGTCGGTGAATCCGGATGCCTCGATCATCTGCTGCACGGCCGAGATCCTCGCCAATCTCGCCCTCCGGCACGGTCCCGACAGCGACGTCGACCAGGTCGTGATGGACGAGTTCCACTACTACGGCGACCCCGACCGGGGCTGGGCGTGGCAGGTGCCGCTGCTGCTCCTTCCTCGCGCGCAGTTCATCCTCATGTCGGCGACCCTCGGCGACGTCACGGCGATCGCCGACGACCTCTCGCGCCGCACCGGTCGCTCCACCGCCCTCGTCACGGGCGTGGAACGACCCGTGCCGCTGCACTTCTCCTACGCGCGCACTCCCATCCACGAGACCGTCGAGGAGCTCCTCGACACCCGGCAGGCGCCGGTCTACGTGGTGCACTTCTCGCAGGCCGCGGCGATGGAGCGGGCCCAGGCGCTGTCGTCGATCCGCATCGTCAGCCGCGAGCAGCGCGACGAGATCGCCGAGGCGATCGGGGGGTTCCGGTTCACGACGGTGTTCGGCCGCACCCTGTCGCGTTTCGTGCGAGCCGGCATCGGCGTGCACCACGCCGGCATGCTCCCGCGCTACCGGCGACTCGTGGAGACGCTCGCCCAGCGCGGACTCCTGCGGGTGATCTGCGGCACCGACACCCTGGGCGTCGGCATCAACGTGCCGATCCGGACGGTCCTCATCACAGCGCTCACGAAATACGACGGACAGCGGATGCGGCAGCTCAGCGCCCGCGAGTTCCACCAGATCGCCGGGCGCGCCGGCCGGGCGGGGTACGACACGGCGGGCACCGTCGTGGTGATGGCGCCGGAGCACGAGATCGAGAACGCCGCGGCCGTGGCGAAGGCGGGCGACGATCCGAAGAAGCTCAAGAAGGTGGTGCGCAAGAAGGCGCCGCAGGGGTTCGTGAACTGGGGCGAGGCATCCTTTGAACGTCTCGTCGACGCCGAGCCCGAGCCTCTCGTGCCCCGGCTGCAGCTCACCGCCGCCATGCTCATCAACGTGATCGCGCGCGGGGGCGACGTGTTCGCGAACGTGCGCTCGCTCGTCTTCGACAACCACGAGCCGCGAGCCCGGCAGTACGAGCTCGCCCGTCGCGCGATCGCGATCTTCCGCACGCTGGTGCAGGCCGACGTGGTCGAGGTGATCGGCGGCGTCATCCGGCTCACCGTCGACCTTCAGCCGAACTTCGCGCTCAACCAGCCGCTGTCGCCTTTCGCGCTCGCCGCGATCGCGCTGCTGGATCCCGATGATGCGGCGGGTGAGGCATCCGTCGGCACCGGGCACTATGCGCTCGACGTGGTGAGCATCATCGAGGCCACGCTCGACGACCCGCGTCCCGTGCTTTCGCAGCAGCAGTTCCTCGCGCGCGGCGAGGCGGTCGCGGCGATGAAGCGCGACGGGATCGAGTACGACGAGCGGATGGAGGCGCTCGAGCAGGTCACGTGGCCCAAACCGCTGGGGGAGCTGCTGGCGCAGTCGTTCGAGGTGTTCGCCTCGAGCCAGCCGTGGGTGCGCGACTTCGAACTGTCGCCCAAGTCGGTGGTGCGCGACATGTTCGAGCGGGCGCTGTCGTTCGCGGAGCTGATCAACGTCTACTCGCTGGCCCGCAGCGAGGGGCTGGTGCTGCGCTATCTGAGCGACGCCTACCGGGCGATCCGACAGACGGTGCCGGCGGAGGCGCAGACGGAGGCCCTCCTCGACCTCATCGCGTGGCTCGGCGAGCTCGTGCGGCAGGTCGATTCGAGCCTCGTCGACGAATGGGAGAGCCTCATCAACCCCGTGGACGACCCGACGGCGCCCGTCGTGCCGCCCGCGCCCCCGTCGGTGCTCACCAACCGCCGCGCGTTCCTGGTGCTGGTGCGCAACGAGCTGTTCCGACGCGTGCAGCTGGCGGCCCTCCAGCGCGACGACGAGCTCGCCGCCCTCGACCCCGACGTCGACTGGCCGGCGGCCCTCGACGCGTACTACGACGACCACGACGAGCTGCGCACCGGGGGACCGGCCCGCTCGCCGGCCCTCGTCGCGATCGACGAGACGGATGCCGCGGCTCACGGCGTCTGGCGGATCGAGCAGACCCTCGACGACCCGGCCGGCGACCACGACTGGCGCATCCGTGCGGAGGTCGACCTCGCGGCGTCCGAGGAGGAGGGCACCGCGGTCGTGCGCGTGACCGAGGTGCTGAGGCTGTAGCGCGGCATCCCGAAGCCGCACAGGACGGACCGGAGGCCCCGCACTCGCGTGCGGGGCCTCCGGTGGCCGAGCTCGGGCGGCTCAGCCGTTCGTGGTGTCGGCGGGCTTCGTCGTCGGGGTGATCCCGAGCTGCTTCAGCGCCGCGTCCGCGTACTCGTTCGTGAACGTCGTCGCGTACTTCACCTGGGTGACGTCCGTGCCGATCGTGTTCAGCATCTGGTAGATCGTCTTCGGACCGCCGGCGGGCATGAGTCCGTCGGGAAGGAACTGCCCGTAGTCGGCCTCCAGCGCCTTCACGTAGTCGGCCTTGGTGATCGTGCTGTTCTGCACGAAGTCCTGCGGCAGCGCGTCGGCGACGTCCTGCGCGGTGTGGGTGCTCATCCAGTCCATCGTGGCGACGAGGGCCGTGACGACCTTCTGCACGACGTCCTTGTGCTGGTTGACCCACGCCGCGTCGGCGATGAGGCCGGCGGCCGGCCAGGCGCCGCCCAGGTTCTGCTGCGCACCGGAGGTGGTGGCCAGGTCGATCGCCGAGGTGGCGATCCCCTGCGACTCGAGCGCCGAGACGGTGGGCTGCGTCGTCATGACGCAGTCGGCCTCGCCGCGCTGCAGCGCCGCGATCGCCGTCGCACCGGCGTGCACCGCGACCGTGGTGTAGTCGCTCGGCTTGAGCCCGCCCTTCGACGCGACGAACTGCGTGAGCTGGTCGGTGCCGGAGCCGAGGTCGGTGACGCCCATCTTCTTGCCCTTGATGTCGGCGGGGGTCTTCACGTTGGCGTCCGGACGGCACATGATGCGCTCGCCGGGCGCGCCCGACAGCTGCACCACGTTGATGATGTCCTTGCCCTGAGCCTGCAGCTGGGGGGCGTGGATGTACCAGGCGCCGGAGAAGTTGACCTGGCCCGAGACCATGGCCTCCTCGGCGCCGACGCCGCCGTTCTGCTCGGTCGACAGCTGCATGTCGACGCCGTACTTCTTGTAGAAGCCCAGGCTCTCGGCCAGCTGGTACGGCAGGTAGATCTGCTTGTCGATGCCGCCGACCATCATGGTCGCGGTGGGCAGGGCCGTGCCGTCGGAGGAGGTCGCGGCCGGGGTCGACGACCCGCTGCAGGCGGCGAGGCTCAGCGACAGCGCGGAGACCACGGCGGCGACAGCGACGATGCTGCGCTTGTTCATGTTGTGCGTTTCCTTTCGGTGGCGTCGCGGGAGGTCCGCGACGGTGTTTCAGGGGTGGAGGAGGAGACGGATGCCGCGCTCAGATGCTCTGCGCGTCGGAGCGCACCGGCGGGCGCCAGCGGAGGAGGCCGCGCTCGAGCAGCGAGATCAGGTACTCCGCGGCCAGCGTGAAGACGGCCATGATGACCATGCAGGCGAAGACCGTGTCGGGGTCGAAGCGTCCCTGCGCCTGGCTGATGATGAGGCCGATGCCCTTCTGCGCACCGAGCACCTCGGCCACCAGGGCGCCGATGATCGCGAAGCCGAAGGCGGTGTGCAGCGACGCGATGATCCACGTCATGGCCGACGGGATCGTGACGTGCCGGGCGACCTGGAGGGGTCCGGCTCCGAGCACCTTCACGTTGGCGACGAGGTTCTGGTCGACTTCCCGCACGCCCTGGTAGGCGTTGAAGAAGACGGCGAAGAACACCAGCACGGCCGCGAGCAGGATCTTCGGGAAGATGCCCAGACCGAACGCGACGATGAAGATCGCGCCGAGCACGATGCGGGGGATCGAGTTGGCGATCTTGATGTACGGGCTGAACACGTCGCTCAGGTAGCGGTTGGACCCGAGCAGGATGCCGATGATCACACCGGCGATCGTGCCGGCGACGAAGCCCCACAGCGCCTCTTGGATCGTGACCCACAGCTGCTCCCAGATGGAGCCGAACGCGGTGCCCTTCGTGAACAGCGTGACCAGGGCATCCCAGATACCCGAAGGCTGGCCGTAGAAGAAGGGGTCGAGGACCTTCGTGCGCGCGGCGATCTCCCATCCGCCGATCACGATGACGGCGAACGCGATGCGGCCGGTCCACACCCACACCGTCCGCCGCGTGCGCGCCTTGCGCGCGTTGATCTGGAGCTGGTTGGCGTCGCTGTGGATGACAGGCATGATGTCGCCTGCCGACTGAAGCTCCGCCCGCTGGGTCAGGACGCCGCTCATGCCGCCACCGCCGCGGTCGTCGCGTAGGCCCGGTTGACCTCGTCCTTCAGGGATTCCCAGATCTTCGACTGCAGCTCGATGAAGTGCTTCTCGTGGCGCAGGGTCTGCACGTCGCCGCGGGGGCGGGGCAGATCGATGTCGAAGACCTCCTTGACCGTGCCGGGGCTGGAGGTCATGATCATGACCTTGTCCGACAGGGCGACGGCCTCGTCGAGGTCGTGGGTGATGAACAGCACGGTCGGACGGATCTCCTCCCACAGCCCGAGCAGCTCGGTCTGCATGATGGCCTTGGTCTGCACGTCCAGCGCTCCGAACGGTTCGTCCATGAGGAGGATGCGCGGGTTGTTGATGAGCGCTGCCGCCATCGCGACGCGCTTGCGCATTCCGCCCGAGAGCTGGTGCGGGTAGCGGTCCTCGAAGCCGGACAGTCCGACGCGGCGCAGCCAGTCCTTGGCGAGCGTCTCGGCCTCCTTCTTCGGCGTGCCGAGCAGGATCGGGCCGATGGAGACGTTCTTCAGCACGGTCTTCCAGGGGAAGAGCGAGTCGCCCTGGAACATGTAGCTGACGCCGTCGGTGATCCCGTCGACGATGTGCCCGCCGACGTGGACGGATCCGCCCGACGGCTTCTCCAGGCCCGAGACCTGGGCGAGGGTGGTGGACTTTCCGCATCCGGTGGGGCCCACGATCGCGCAGAACTGTCCTGCCTCGACCGTGAGGGTCACGTCGTTGATGGCCGTGAACGGCTTCCCCTTGGGGGTGAGGAAGCGCTTCGTCAGGCCGACGATCTCGATCCGGGCCGCATCATCGGCGACTCCCGGCTCCGCAGGGACGCGTGTGTGCGTGGCACTCATGCGATGACCTCTCTGTCTGTGCAGTGCGACGTCGCAGCTGCAAGCAACAGAGTGGATGCCGACCTCCACCGGTGTCGCGCTTTCGCGCCATGCGCCGTTTCTGCGCGATTTCGGGTGCTTTCGCGCGATCTGCTCACCGGGGGAGGTGACATAATCGCACGGATGCGATGGCGGGTCAGGCGGTTGTCGAGTCAGATATTCCTGGCTCAGCTGGTCATCCTGACGGTGTCCAGCGCCGTCGGGTTCGGCCTCTTCGCGGCGACCGCGCGCGAGAACCTCGACCAGGAGTTCCAGGCTCGGGCCGCCTCGATCGCGCAGACGTTCGCCGAGAGCCCGCCCGTGCAGGACTGCGTCGCCCACCGCGGCGACGGGTGCGACGCGACACTGCAGCAGCTGGCGACGACGACGGCGTCCCGCGTGGGCGCCGCCTACATCGTCGTCATCGACCAGGACCGCGTGCGCCTGACGCACCCCGATCCGAACCTCATCGGCCAGCAGGTCACCGAGCCGCTCGTCGCCGCCGACGGCCAGGTGCACCTGCGCGTCGACAACGGCGCCGTCGGGGTCACCGCGAACGCGCGCGTCCCCCTGCGCGACAGCACCGGCGCATTCATCGGCGAGGTCTCGGTCGGCATCCGCGAGGAGTCCGTGACGCAGCTGCTGCTCGCGCAGCTGCCGACCTACGGGGCGTGGTTCGCGGTGGCGCTGCTCATCGGCGCTGCGGCCTCGTTCGGGCTCGCGAGCCTGCTGAAGCGCCGCACGTTCGGGCTCGAGCTCGACGAGATCGCCCGCCTGCTGCAGGAGCGCGAGGCCACGCTGCACGGCATCCGCGAGGGCGTCATCGCGATCGACCCCTCCGGGCGCATCAGCGTGGTCAACGACGAGGCCACGCATCTGCTGCGCCTGGCGGACAACGTGCAGGGCCGCCGCGTCGAGGACGTGCTGGTGCCCGGCGCGATCCGCGACGCCCTCACCGGCACGAGCGCCGTGGCCGACGCGAGCGTCGTCACCGACGACTTCTGGCTCGTGCTCAACCGCATGCCCGTCATCCTCGGCGGCCGCCCGCACGGGGTGGTCGTCACGATGCAGGACCGCACCGCACTCGAGGCGCTGAGCCGTGAGCTGGCCGGCGAGCGCAGCTTCACCGAGTCGATGCGCGCGCAGCAGCACGAGTTCACCAACCGCATCCAGGGCATCGCCGGCCTCCTCGAGCTCGGCCGCGTCGACGAGGCCCTCGAGTACGTGCACGAGATCCGCGGAGTGGGCGCCGACCTCGATCAGAGCCTGCGGGCGCACATCGCGTCGCCGCAGGTCATCGGACTGCTGCTGGGCAAGGCGGCCGAGGCGGGGGAGCGCGGCATCGAGCTCGTGATCGACCCCGAGACCCGTCTGGGCGAGACGCCTGACCGCGTGCACGCGCTCATCACGGTGCTCGGCAATCTCATCGACAACGCGTTCGACGCGCTGCAGGGCACCCGCGCGCCGCGGCGGGTGATCGTGCGCGTCCTTGAGACCCCGGAGGAGATCGAGATAGAGGTCGACGACAGCGGCCCCGGCATCCCTCCCGAGGTCGCCCCGCACATCTTCCGCAGCGGCTTCACCACCAAGCCGACCGGCGTGGCGCGCCACAGCGGGCTCGGACTCTTCCTGGTGGCGCGCACGGTCGAGCAGGCCGGCGGCACGATCGAGGTGGGGGACGGTCCGGGCGCGTCCTTCACGGTGACCCTGCCGCGCACGCCCGCGACCGTGGGAGAGGATGCCTCATGACGACGCCGATGCCGCCGGCCGACCTGTCGGTGCTGATCGTCGACGACGACTACCGCGTGGCGAGCGTGCTGGCCGGGTTCGTCGACAAGGTGCCGGGGTTCGTCGCCGTCGCGGAGGCGCACACCGCCGCCGAGGCTCGGGCGCTCGTCGAGGCACACCGCCCCGACCTCGTCCTGCTGGACATCTACCTGCCCGACGGCGACGGGCTCCAGGTGGTCCGGCGTCTGCTCGACACGCCCCGCCCCCCGATGGTGCTGGTGGTGTCGGCGGCGAACGACCTCGCGGCCGTCCGCGGCGCCCTCCAGGTCGGGGCGATGCAGTACCTGCTCAAGCCGGTCGGGTTCGCCGCCCTGGCCGCACGGCTGACGGCCGTGCGCGAGGCGCATGCGCGGTTCGCCGCATGGCCGGACGACGCGACCCAGACCGACGTCGACGAGCTCTTCGCGCTCTACCGACCGCTGCCCGGCGCGGCGGCGTCGCCCGAGCTGTCGCACCTCGCCCCGACGCTGCAGTCGGTGTTCCGCGCGCTCGCCGCGAGCGGCGCGGGCATGTCGGCCTCCGAGGTGGCGCTGGAGGTGGGCATCAGCCGGGCGACGGCCCAGCGCTACCTGAGCCAGCTCGAGCAGACGGGCGTGGTCGCGCTCGATCTGCGCTACGGCGGCACCGGTCGTCCCGAGCACCGCTACTCGGTGAAGCGCCGCTGAGCCGCGCCGGCTCCTCCCCAGAAGGACGGATGCCGCAGCCTCCGGTGGGTGCGCGCGATCGCCGTCGCCGCGGCGCGGGCGTCGGCGGTCGCGGTTAGCCTGGTCGGGTGACCTCCTCCCCCCTGTCCGGCGACCCGTACGCCGACCTCGTGTGGGACGCACCTCCCGATGACTGGGCGCCCGACGACCTCGACGCCCCGCCCGCAGACGACGGATGGATGCCGCCGCCCGAGGCCGCCCGCAGGCCAGCGTCGGCCGCGACCCCCGGCATCCGTCCCTCCCGGTATCCGTCCGCGGCGGCCGCGCTGCACGACGTGTACGGCTACGACGCGTTCCGCGGCGACCAGGCCGCGATCGTCGCGCACGTCGTGGCCGGCGGCGACGCCGTCGTGCTCATGCCCACCGGCGGCGGCAAGTCGGTCACCTACCAGGTTCCCGCTCTCGTGCGGGAGGGCACCGGGCTCGTGATCAGCCCGCTCATCGCGCTCATGCACGACCAGGTCGACGCGCTCACCGCGAACGGCGTGCGCGCGGCCTACCTCAATTCCACGCAGAGCCCGTCCGAGCGCGCCGACGTAGAGCGCGCCTACGTCTCGGGCGAGCTCGATCTCATCTACGTCGCTCCCGAGCGGCTCGCGTCGCCTGCCACCGCGGCCCTGCTGCAGCGCGGCCGGCTCAGCGTCATCGCGATCGACGAGGCGCACTGCGTGTCGCAATGGGGACACGACTTCCGCCCCGACTACCTCGCGCTCGGCGGACTCGCCGACCTCTTCTCGGGCGTCCCGCGCATGGCCCTCACCGCGACGGCGACCGCGGCGACACACCGCGAGATCACCGAGCGGCTGCGCCTGCCCGACGCCCGGCACTTCGTGGCGAGCTTCGACCGTCCCAACATCCAGTACCGCATCGAGCCCAAGGTCGACCCGCGCCGCCAGCTCGCGGCGTTCGTGAAAGACCATGCGGGCGAGGCGGGCATCGTCTACGCGCTCAGCCGCAAGTCGGTCGAGCAGACCGCCGAGTACCTGCGCGGGCAGGGCGTCGACGCCCTGCCGTACCACGCGGGACTGGATGCCGGGGTCCGCGCCCGGCACCAGTCGCGGTTCCTCCGCGAAGACGGCGTGGTCATGGTGGCCACGATCGCGTTCGGCATGGGCATCGACAAACCCGATGTCCGCTTCGTCGCGCATGTCGACCTGCCCAAGTCCGTCGAGGGCTACTACCAGGAGACGGGTCGCGCGGGGCGCGACGGCGAGGCATCCGTCGCCTGGATGGTCTACGGCCTCGGCGACGTCGTGCAGCAGCGCCGCATGATCGACCAGAGCCCCGGCGATCGCACCTACAAGATGCGGCTCGGGCAGCACCTCGACGCCATGCTGGCGCTGTGCGAGACGGTCGCGTGCCGCCGGCAGAACCTGCTCGGCTACTTCGGTCAGGAGTCCGGGCCGTGCGGCAACTGCGACACGTGCCTCACCCCGCCCGACACGTGGGACGGGCTGGTGCCGGCGCAGAAACTGCTCTCGACGATCGTGCGACTGCAGCGCGAGCGCGGCCAGGCGTTCGGCGCCGGCCACCTCGTCGACATCCTGCGCGGCGCCGACACCGAGCGCATCCGCCAGCAGGGGCACGACCGGCTGAGCACCTACGGACTCGGCGCCGACCTCAGCGACCAGGACTGGCGCAGCGTCATCCGGCAGCTCCTCGCCCGCGGCGTGCTCGTGGCGCAGGGCGAGTACGGCACGCTCGGGCTCAGCGACGCCTCGGCGGCGGTCCTGCGCGGCGAGGCCGCGGTTCCGCTGCGGCGCGACGTGCTCGGCCGCGGCGGCGGGGGCGGGTCACGCCCGCGCCGGGCCGCCGCCGCCGCGAACCTCGGCGAGGCGGACCAGCCGCTGTTCGAGGCGCTGCGCGCATGGCGGGCCGGTCAGGCCCGCGAGCAGGGGGTGCCCGCCTACATCGTGTTCGGCGACGCCACGCTGCGCGCGCTCGCCGAGCTGCGTCCCGGCTCGCTCGCCGAGCTCGACGGCATCACCGGCATCGGCGCGAAGAAGCGCGAGGCCTACGGCGACGCCGTCGTCGCGGTGATCGCCGCGCACTGAGCCGGCGCAGGTCCGGCGCCGCCTCAGCGCAGGGCGAGCCGCCACACGTTGACCGTGATCGGCACGCCCTTGGGGTACTCGAACGGCGCCTGACCGCGGAACGCGAACCCCGCCCGGGCGCACAGGGCGTCGGATGCCGCGTTCTCGGGCTTCGGGAACGCATACAGCACGTTCCGACCGCCGCCGGCGCGCGTCGTGACATCCGCGATGCACAGTCGCAGAGCGCGCAGCGCGACTCCGCGCCCCTGGAAGTCGGGCAGCACGTTCCATCCCGTCTCCCACGCGGGCTCGCCGTCGTGGTCGATCTGCCAGAACCCGATGCCGCCCGCGGCCTCGCCGTCGACCTCGATGCGGAACATCCGCGCTTCGCCGGTCTCGTTCAGCCGCAGGTAGCGGGCATGCCGCACGAGGAGCTTCTCCCGGCTCTCCGGCCCCCCGAGGTAGCGCGTCATCTCGGGGGTGTTCGCCGCCTCCAGGAGCGGGAGGTCGCCCACGCCCCAGGGCGCGATGGTCACGTCCGCGGCATCCGTGCTCATGCCTCGAGTCTGCCGTGTCCCGACGCCGGCGGATGTGGGGAGCGCACAATCCGCCTCGACCACGCGGTCGCACCGTCTTGGAGGGTTCCTCCACTCGACTTGGGCCGCCGTTGGAGGAGTTCTACCGTGAAAGGGTCTTCCTCTCCCGCCCTGCCGAAAGGTCCGACATGACCGACGCCGCCGTCCGCCCGCACACGCCCGCCAACGACCGGCGCACCCCCGCCGGCGGCGCACCCACCGCGCCGCACAGCGCCGCCGAGGCATCCGAGACCCGTATCGACGTGGCGGCCGTCACCGATCTGCTCCTCGGCACTTGGGCCGACACCCGCCGCGAGGCACGGGAGATGATCAAGGATCCGGCGTTCTGGCAGGTGGCCGGGATGCCGATGGCCGAGCACCGCGAGCGGGTGCTCACCCAGCTGCACCTGCTCGTGCAGCACGGAGGCTCGCGCCGCGCCATGCCCGAGGAGTACGGCGGACTGAACGACAACGGCGCCAACCTCGCCGGATTCATGGAGCTCGTGCTCGCCGACCCCAGCCTGCAGATCAAATCGGGCGTCCAGTGGGGCCTGTTCGGCTCGGCCGTGTTCCAGCTCGGCACGAAGAAGCATCACGACGCCTGGCTGCGGGACATCATCGACCTGTCGATCCCCGGCGCGTTCGCGATGACCGAGACGGGGCACGGATCGGATGTCGCGGCCATCGGCACGACCGCGACCTACGATCCCGAGACCCAGGAGTTCGTCCTCCACACGCCGTTCCGCGGCGCGTGGAAGGACTACCTCGGCAACGCCGCGCTGCACGGCAAGGCGGCGACCGTGTTCGCCCAGCTCATCACGGGCGGCGTGAACTACGGCGTGCACTGCTTCTACGTGCCCCTGCGCGACGAGTCGGGCGCATTCCTGCCGGGCATCGGCGGCGAGGACGACGGCGTCAAGGGCGGACTCAACGGCATCGACAACGGCCGGCTGCACTTCGACCAGGTGCGCGTCCCGCTCTTCAACCTGCTCGACCGCTACGGCCAGGTCGCTGCCGACGGCACGTACACCAGCGACATCCCGAGCCCCGGCCGCCGGTTCTTCACGATGCTCGGCGCGCTCGTGCAGGGCCGCGTCTCGCTCGACGGGGCCGCCACCACCGGCACGGCCCTCGCCCTCTACATCGCGCTCACCTACGCCGGCCAGCGCCGCCAGTTCGATTCCGGCGCGGGCACCTCCGAGGTGGTGCTGCTCGACTACGGCAAGCACCAGCGCCGCCTCATCCCGCTGCTGGCCCAGAACTACGCCCAGTTCTTCTCGAACGACGAGCTGCTGCGCACGTTCGACGCCGTGTTCAGCGGCCGGGAGGACACCCCCGAGAACCGCGAGAACCTCGAGACGCTCGCCGCGGCGCTCAAGCCGCTGTCGACGTGGAACGCGCTGTCGACGATCCAGGAGGCCCGTGAGGCGTGCGGCGGCTCCGGCTTCCTCGCTGAGAACCGCATGGTGGGCCTGCACCAGGACCTCGACGTCTACGTCACGTTCGAGGGCGACAACAACGTGCTCCTGCAGCTGGTCGGCAAGCGCCTGCTGGCCGACTTCGCGAAGCAGTTCAAGGGGGCGGATGCCGCGGCGCTGGCCAAGTACGCGGTCGGGCAGACCGCCGGTCGCATCTTCCACGGCGCCGGGCTCCGCGCGCTCGGCCAGTCGGTCGCGGACTTCGGCTCCACCGCCCGCTCGGTCGAGCTCGGTCTGCGCGCAGAACAGCAGCACGAGCTGCTGGCCGGCCGCGTGCAGCAGATGGTGACGGATGTCGCGACCGCCCTGCGCCCGGCGTCCAAGCTGTCCCCCGACGAGGCCGCCGCGGTGTTCAACGCGCACCAGTCCGAGCTCATCGAGGCCGCCCGCGCCCATGGCGAGCTGCTGCAGTGGGAGGCGTTCAGCGACGGCGTGAAGGCGGTCTCCGACGAGGGCACGAAGCAGGTGCTGACGTGGCTGCGCGACCTGTTCGGCCTGCACCTCATCGAGAAGCACCTCGCGTGGTACCTGATCAACGGACGCCTGTCGGCGCAGCGCGCGGCATCGGTCACGAAGTACATCGACCGCCTCACCGCCCGCCTGCGCCCCCACGTGCAGGACCTCGTCGACGCCTACGGCTTCGAGCCCGAGCACGTGCGCGCGCCCATCGCCTCGGGTGCCGAGCAGGAGCGGCAGGACGAGGCCCGCGCCTACTTCGAGGCGCTCGCCGCCTCGGGCGAGGCGCCGGTGTCGGAGAAGTCGCTCAAGAAGAAGTAGGGCGCGTCCGGGTTCCGCGGGTGTCGCCACCCCGACCTAGAGTCGAGGCGTGACCACCGACCTGCGCACCGGGCCCGACGGGCGCGCCCGCTGCGCCTGGGTCGGCGAGGACGCCGAATACCTCCGCTATCACGACGAGGAGTGGGGTGTCCCTCTGCACGGCGACCGTGCGCTGTTCGAGAAGATGAGCCTCGAGGGGTTCCAGGCCGGCCTGTCGTGGATCACGATCCTGCGCAAGCGGCCACGGTTCCGCGAGGTGTTCGCCGGGTTCGACCCGACCGTCGTCGCCGGATTCGGCGATGACGACGTCGCGCGGCTGATGCAGGATGCCGGCATCATCCGCAATCGGGCGAAGATCGAGGCGACGATCGGCAACGCCCGGCTCGTGACCGGCATGGCCCCGGGAGAGCTCGACGCTCTGCTCTGGTCGTACGCCCCGGCATCCGCCCCTCGTCCCGCGACGTTCGCCGATGTGCCCGCGACGACGGCGGAGTCGACCGCGATGAGCAAGGAGCTGCGCCGGCGCGGATTCCGCTTCGTCGGGCCGACCACGATGTACGCGCTCATGCAATCCGGCGGAATGGTCGACGACCACGTCGACGGCTGCTGGCGGGCCGCGTAGCCGACGGCGGGTCAGCTCCTCCCGGCCGCCGGGACGGCGTCTCCCGGCCCGACCGGCGTCATCCGGCCGGCCCGCAGCCCGCGCGCGACGAGGGAGGTCGCGAGAGAGCTCGAAGACGAACACCGGCCCGGCGAACAGCAGCGCCCACGGGCTGCCGGGTCCGAGCGCGCCCGTCAGCTGCAGGGAGTTGCCGGTCAGCACGAGGACCCCGCCGACGATGCCGAGCACGCCGATCCACCGCGGCACCACCCCCGAGCGCACCAGCAGCGCGCCGATCACGAGCGTGTTCACGCTGATGACCAGCCCCTGCCCGACGAGGAACGCGGCGGCGTGCAGGTCGACCAGGATCGGGATGCCGGCGCTCCCGGCCGACGGAGCCCCGAGCCCTGCGAGCACCAGCATGGGCAGCACCCCGGCGGCGACGACGGCGGCCTCGAGCGTGCGCAGCGCGGAGAACGTCGCGGCGAGGGTCGGCGCGTACGGGGTGAGCAGCGGCAGCAGCACGACACCCGTGCCGACCACCCCGAGGGCCAGAGCGACCTCGAGAGCGACGCCGAGCAGCACCAGCGCGTGCGCGCCGGAGGCGGCCGGATCCGCGAGCGCCGTGGCGTAGGCAGCCGCCGCGCCCACCGAGGTGATGTGCGTGGAGAAGTACAGCAGGCCGGCGACGAGCGCGGCGGAACGGGTGGGCGACATGGACGGCACTCCTGGACTCGATGATGAGGTATACGGTGTAGACCTTCTCCTCCGAACGCTAGGTCTACGCTGTACACATGTCAACTCCGACGCGGCAGCGACTCGACCGCGACCGGGTGCTGGATGCCGCCGTCGCCCTCGCCGACGCCACCACTCTCGAGGCGACGAGCATGCGCAGACTCGCCGAGACCCTCGGCGTGACACCGATGGCGCTGTACAAGCACGTCGCCGATCGGGAGGAGCTCATCGACGGAATGGTCGACGTCGTCGTGGCGGAGATCGAGGCGCGCATCGCCGACGACGCGGGGAGCGCAGCATCCGCTCCTCCGGCGGACTGGCGTGCTGCGGTGCGCGGGCGCATCCTCACGGCGCGTGCGGTGATCCTGCAGCACGCCTGGGCGCAGGAGGCGATCGTCACGCGCACCCGCTCGAGCGTCGCCGTCCTGTCCTACATGGACGCGCTGATCGGGATACTGCGCGCCGGTGGTCTCCCGATCGACCTCGTGCACAACGCGATGCACGCCCTCAGCACCCGGATGTGGGGGTTCACGCGTGAGGTGTTCCCCACCCCGCAGCTGCCCGCCGACCCCGCCGAGCGCGCGGCGACCCTCGCGGAGTTCGCTCGGGTGTACCCGAACATCGTCCACATGGCGGACGCGGTCTCACACGCCGGAGGGTGCGACGACGAGGCCGAGTTCGCCTTCGCGCTCGACCTCCTGCTCGACGGTTTCGCACGACACCGGTGACGTGTCCGGGAAATACTTGACACCTGACACGTTACTGATCTTTCTCCGCTCCGATCAGGAAGAAAACCGGTAGTACTGAGACCACTACTGGGATGCGTCAACGCGCGGGGGCGAGCGCTCGCGACCGGTCTAGCCTCGCGGTGTGACGATGCCGGAGGCAGGGCTCCATCGCACGATGTCGACCACGATCGGCACCGTGCGGTTGCGCGTGGTCCGCCTTCCGCAGGGGTCGACCATGCTCGACCCGACGCCGCGAGGCCGTCGCGGCGTCCGCCTCGTGCTTCCGCTCGACGAGGGCGTCGTCCTGCGCGCGGCCGACGGCTCGCAGTGCGTCGTCGGGAACCACGACCTCGTCCGGATGCCCGGCGGGCACCCCGCGACGATGATCCTCGCCCGTCCCGCCTCCGTCGCCACCGTCGACATCCCCGCCGACGCCTTCGTCGCGTGCGGCTCCGTGCTGCCGGCGCAGCACGCGCAGACGCACCCCTCGTCTCCGCTCGTGCAGCCGGTGCGCGAGTTCGTCCTGGGCGCGATCGAGCACGGCATCGAGGGCGCGTCGATCTCGGCGGCCATGTTCGAGCAGATGCTCGCCGACATGGTCGCTTCCCTCGCCGCGGATCCGGCGGGAGCACCGCCGGCCCGTCCCGATGCCCGCGCCTCCCTGTACGAGCAGGCCCTGGCCCACATCGCGATGTTCCGCGACAGCGCCGCGCTCGATCCCGCGCAGGTCGCCCGGAGCCTCCGGGTCTCGCTGCGCCAGTTGCAGCGCGCCTTTGAGGAGCAGGGATCCTCGCCCGCGCGCGAGATCCGTCGGCAGCGCACCGAAGCGGCCCTCGCGATGCTCGCCGACGCGGCATTCGACGATGTGCGCATCCCCGAGATCGCCGTCCGCGCGGGGTTCGGCAACGACGCCGAGATGCGCCGCGCCGTGGCCGTCTGGACCGGCACCACCCCGTCGCACCTGCGCGGCGACCGGCCTCCGGGCTCGCCCGACTGATCCGCCTGCGTGAGAACGGGGGGATCGTCGACTTTCCACTCCCCAGCGACGATCCCCTCGTTGTCACTCAGGCGCCTTCCGGCTGACGCCGCCCGGTGCGACACCCGGACGGCGCCGCGGCATCGAGCAGGATCGGACAAGCGGCTGTCGGGGGCGTGCGTCACACTGGTGAGCGGATGCCGCGTCCCGCCGTGGCCTGACCCTGGAGAGCGCATGCCCGACGACAAGGCCCCGGCCGCCGACAGCCACGACGTCCTCCGGGTGGTGGGTGCGCGGGTCAACAACCTCAAGGACGTCAGCGTCGACATCCCCAAGCGCCGCCTCACGGTGTTCACCGGGGTGAGCGGCTCGGGCAAGTCGTCGCTCGTGTTCGGCACGATCGCGTCGGAGTCGCAGCGCCTCATCAACGAGACCTACCCGACCTTCGTGCAGCAGTTCATGGCCCAGCTGCAGCGGCCCGAGGTCGACGCGCTCGAGAACATCAGCCCGGCGATCATCGTCGACCAGGAGCGCATGGGGGCCAACGCCCGTTCGACGGTGGGCACCGCGACCGACGCCCACGCGATGCTGCGGCTGCTGTTCAGCCGCTTGGGTCAGCCGCACGTGGGCTCGCCGCAGGCCTTCTCGTTCAACGTGCCGTCCGTATCCGGCACCGGCGCGGTCACGCTCGAGAAGGCCGGCAAGAAGGTCAAGGAGCGGCGCTCCTTCGAGATCACCGGCGGCATGTGCCCGCGGTGCGAGGGGCTCGGCCAGGTCAGCGACGTCGACCTCGACGAGCTGTACGACAGGACCAAGTCGCTCAACGAGGGCGCGATCACGATCCCCGGGTACAGCGCCGACGGATGGATGGTGAAGGGATTCAGCGAGTCGGGGTTCATGGACCCCGACAAGCCCATCCAGGACTTCACCGAGCAGGAGCGGCAGGCGTTCCTCTACAGCGAGCCGACGAAGGTCAAGATCAACGGCATCAACATGACCTACGAGGGTCTGGTTCCGAAGATCACCAAGTCGATGCTGCAGAAGGACCGCGACAGCCTGCAGCCGCACGTGCGGGCCTTCGTCGACCGTGCCGTCAAGTTCATGCCGTGTCCGGAATGCGACGGCACTCGACTCAACGACGGCGCGCGGTCGTCGAAGATCCAGGGGATCAGCATCGCCGACGCCGCGGCCATGCAGATCACCGACCTCGGCGAGTGGCTCGCGGGTGTGAACGACCCCGAGGTCGCTCCGCTCATGAAGAGCCTGCGCGACCTCGTGGCATCCTTCGTCGACATCGGGCTCGGCTACCTCTCGCTCGACCGGGCCTCGGGCACGCTGTCGGGAGGGGAGGCGCAGCGCACCAAGATGATCCGCCACCTCGGGTCGCCGCTCACCGACATCTCGTACGTGTTCGACGAGCCCACCGCCGGCCTGCACCCGCATGACATCCAGCGCATGAATGCCCTGCTCCAGCTGCTGCGCGACAAGGGAAACACGGTGCTCGTGGTCGAGCACAAGCCCGAGGTGATCGAGATCGCCGACCACATCGTCGACCTCGGCCCCGGCGCGGGTCGCGCGGGCGGCGAGATCCGCTACGAGGGGGATGTCGCGGGCCTCCGCTCCTCCGACACGCTCACCGGCCGCCATCTCGACCACCGTGCCCGGTTGAAGGAGTCGACGCGCACCGCGACGTCGGCGCTCGAGATCCGCGGGGCGACGCAGCACAACCTCAAGGACGTCGACGTCGACGTGCCGCTCGGCATCCTCACGGTCGTCACGGGGGTCGCCGGCTCGGGCAAGTCGTCGCTCATCCACGGCAACGTGCCCTCGTTCGACGACGTCGTGGTCGTCGACCAGTCGCCCATCAAGGGCTCGCGGCGCAGCAGCCCGGCAACCTACACCGGACTGCTCGACACGATCCGCGCCGCGTTCGCGAAGGCGAACGGCGTCAAGCCCGGCCTGTTCAGCGCCAACTCCGAAGGCGCGTGCCCCGCCTGCAAGGGCCTCGGCGTCATCATCACGAGCCTGGGATTCACGCAGTCGGTCGAGACGCTGTGCGAGCTGTGCGAGGGCACCGGGTTCAGCGACGCGGTGCTCGAGTACGAGCTCGATGGCAAGAACATCGCCGAGGTGCTCGCGATGTCGGCGGCCGAGGCATCCGAGTTCTTCACCACGGGCCCGGCCGCCACCACGCTGGCCCGCATGATCGACGTCGGACTGGGCTACATCACGCTCGGCCAGGCGCTGAACACCCTGTCGGGCGGCGAACGACAGCGGCTCAAGCTCGCGATCTCGATGGCGAAGAAGGGGGCGGTCTACGTGCTCGACGAGCCCACCACCGGCCTGCACCTCGCCGACGTCGACAATCTGCTCGGCATGCTCGACCGGCTGGTCGAAGCCGGCAACTCGGTCATCGTGATCGAGCACCACCAGGCCGTGATGGCGCACGCCGACTGGATCATCGACATCGGCCCCGGTGCCGGGCACGACGGCGGCGAGATCGTGTTTGAAGGGACGCCCGCGCAGCTCGTCGCCGACGCGACGACGCTGACCGGCACGCATCTGCGGCGCTACGTCGGGGCGTGAGCCCATCCGCGACCCGGGTCGCGGATGGGGAAAACGCCCCATATCCCGAGGTTCGCGGTCCGAAATCCTGCGGTTAGGCTAGGGAAAGGATTCGGATTCGCTGAACGTCGCTGCTCACCCGCGGTGCCGTACACAGGCCCCGGGGGGAGGCTGAGATGACGTCGTTCGCCTGGTTGCGAGCGCGCCCGAAGGCGCTCGCCTCGGCGGGGGCGGTCACTGCGGCCGCCGTGACCATCACGACGCTCGCCTTCGTCTATCAGGGCCTGCCCACCACCGAGGTCGACCTGCACGACGGCGGCGTCTGGGTGACGAAGAAGTCGAGCCTGCTGGTCGGCCACTTCAACCACGAATCCCAGGTGCTCGACGGCGGACTGCGCACGGGGTCCGACTCCTACGACATCCTGCAGTCCGGATCCCGCGTGCTCGTGGTCGATCAGACGCATTTCACCGTCACGCCCGTCGACCCCGCGATGGTGACCCTGACGAACTCCGCCGACCTGCCCTCCGGCGCCAAGGTCGCTCTCGGCGGCGGCACGGTCGCGATCCTCGACCCGAGCTCCGGGGCACTGTGGGCGGCGCGCGCCGACACGGTCGGCTCGTTCACCGCCAAGGGCGTCGACCCGAACGCCACCCTCGGCGAGGGCGCCGACGTCGCGGTCGGCGTCGACGGCACCGTCCACGCGGTGTCGACCCACGACGGTGAGATCGTCTCCATCGCCATGAACGCCAACGGCGAACCGCAGGACCCCTCGCGGCAGGCGGTCGACGGCGTCAAGGACGCGAAGGATGCCTCGATCTCCGCCGTCGGATCGACGGCGGTCGTGCTCGCCGGCGGCACGGTTTACGGATCGAACGGCCTGCGTGCCACCGTCTCCGGCGCCGACGGGGCCGTGCTGCAGCAGGCGTCCGCCGATGCGCCGGCTGTCGCCGTCGCGACCAAGGGCGCGCTGGTCGAGGTGCCGCTGGACGGCTCGGCGCCCGCCGAGCAGCAGGCGGGCGGTCAGGGCACCCCCGCGGCGCCGGTCTCGCTCAAGGGCTGCGCCTACGCGGCGTGGTCGGGCTCGGGGAAGTTCATCCGCGACTGCGCGGGCGACGGCGACGACCTCACCACCGACATCCAGGGCATCGACCCGTCGGCGGAGCTGTCGTTCCGGCAGAACCGCGACGTGGTCGTGCTCAACGACGTCATCGGCGGGGCGGCCTGGATGGCCAGCGACAGCATGCAGCGCGTCGACAACTGGAACGACGTCACTCCGCCCGAAGGCAACACGGAGGACAAGGACAAGACCACCCAGGAGACGGTGCAGACCACGCTCCCGGTCCGCAGCGACATCAACACCCCTCCGGTCGCGAACAACGACGACTTCGGGGTGCGCCCGGGCCGCACGACCGTGCTCCCGGTGCTCGACAACGACAGCGACGCCGACGGCGACGTGCTGACCGCGACCGTGCCCGACGGCAATCCCAAGCTCGGAAGCATCCAGCCGATCAACAACGGCGGAGCACTCCAGATCGCGGTTCCCGACGGCGCATCCGGATCCGACACCTTCCGCTATCAGGTCGACGACGGTCGCGGTGGGACCGCAACCGCCTCCGTGCACCTCACGGTGCACGACTGGAGCGTCAACGCGGCGCCCACCCAGAAGCGCGTCACGACCATCGCGGTGGAGGCCGGCAGCACCGTGTCGTACAACGTGCTCTCCGACTGGATCGACCCCGATGGCGACGAGGTCTTCCTCAAGGCCGTGGTGCCCGCTCCCGGCGACGAGGCCGACTTCACCGCGAACGGCCAGATCACCTACCGCGCGATCGCCGGCACGGTCGGGCGCAAGGATGTCGCGGTCACCGTGTCGGACGGCACCGCCGTGACCGAGGGCATCGTGCGCTTCGACGTGCGACCCGTCGGCTCGACGATCCCGGTCACCAACCCCGACCACGTGGTCGTGCGCGCGGGTCAGACCGCGACCGTCGCGCCGCTCACCAACGACACCACCGCCGGCCGCGATCCCCTGCGTCTCGCGCGTGTGGACGAGGTGGCGGGCGCCACGATCGTCCCCGACTACGCCGACAAGACGTTCTCGTTCGTCTCGAACACTCCGGGCACGTACTACGTGCAGTACCTCGCCACGGCGGCGGGGGCCAACGCCTCCAACGTGGTGCGCGTCGACGTGCTGCCGGAAGGCGACACGAACCTCCCGCCGATCGCGGTGCGCGACGTGGCGCTGCTTCCGTCGGGCGGCGACGTGCTCGTCAACGTGCTCGCCAACGACACCGACCCGGCCGGCGGCATCCTCGTCGTCCAGTCGGTCACCGTCCCCCCCAACTCCGGGATCGCGGTGTCGGTGCTCAACCACGAGACGCTGCGGATCAGCGACCAGGCCGCCCTCGGCGAGCAGGTGCGCATCGCCTACCGCATCTCGAACGGCTCGCAGACGGCCGACGGCGAGGTGGTCGTGATCCCGGTGCCGGCTCCGGCGAAGCTGCAGCCGCCGGTCGCGAACGACGATCAGGCGGTCGTGCGCGCGGGGGACATCGTCACGATCCCCGTGCTCGCCAACGACTACCACCCCAACGGCGACACGATGCACGTCGCCCCCGACCTGGTGCCCCCGCTGATCACGCCCGCCCAGGGCGAGATGTTCGTGTCCCAGGACACGGTGCGCTTCCGCGCGTCCGACACCCCCGGCACGGTGTACGCGACCTATGAGGTCGTCGATTCGTCCGGACAGAAGGATGCCGGCTACATCACCATCCAGGTCCTGCCGGTCAACACCGACACCAACACCGCCCCACGCCCTCGCGATCTGGTCGCCCGCGCCCTGAGCGGCGCGCAGGTGCGCATCCCGGTGCCGCTGGACGGGATCGATGCGGACGGCGACTCGGTCGCGCTCGTGGGCATCGCCTCCGCGCCCACGAAGGGCCGCATCATCGACACCGGCGCCGACTTCCTCACCTACGAGGCGTTCGCCGGCTCGAACGGCGCCGACTCGTTCACCTACCGGGTGCGCGACCACCTCGGCAAGGAGGGCGTCGCCTCCATCCGGATCGGGATCGCTCCTCCCGAGTCGGCCAACCAGGCGCCCTACGCGGTGAAGGACGCGGTCGTGATGCGCCCCGGTCGCCAGGTCGCGGTGCCCGTGCTGCAGAACGACTCCGACCCGGACGGCGACGAGATCTCCCTCGTCAGCGGCGGCCTCCAGGTGCCCGACGTGCCGGGACTGTCGGCGACCGTCGAGGGCAACCGCGTGGTTGTCACCTCGCCCAGCACCCCGGTGCAGACCTCCCTGCAGTACACGATCCGCGACGCGCGCGGCGCCACGGCGACCGCGGTGCTGCAGATCACCGTCGCGAACGACGTCCCGCTGCTGCGCCCGATCGCGCGCGACGACCGCATCCGCGTGCAGGACGTGAAGGACGACGGCACCGTCGACGTCGAGGTGCTCGTCAACGACGAGGATCCCGACGGCACGATCAAGGCGCTCAAGGTGTCGGTCTCCGACCCGGTGGCGACCGTGCTGCCCGACAACAAGGTGCGCGTGACGCTCGGCGACACCGCGCAGCTGATCACCTACACGATCACCGATGTCGACGGGCTCACCGCCTCCGCGTTCATCTCGGTGCCGGCGCTCGGCGACCTGCCGCCCACACTCACCACGACGACGCCGATCGAGGTCAAGAGCGGCGAGACGATCGACCTGCCGCTCGCAGACCACGTGAAGGCCGCCGGCGGCGCCAAGGTCGTGATCACCGAGGCGGCGAAGGTCAGCGCGGTGCACGGCAACGGCGGGTCGCTCATCAAGGACCAGACCACGCTCACGTACACCTCGGCGCAGGGGTACTTCGGCCAGGACGCGCTCACGTTCGAAGTGACGGACGGCACCGGACCCGACGACCCGAAGGGGCGGAAGGCCACGCTGGTGATCCCGATCACGGTGCTGCCGCCCGAGAACCAGCCGCCGACGTTCACGAACGGACAGCTGGATGTCGCCCCCGGCGAGGCGGCGGCGACGCTCGACCTGCGCGCCCTGACGACCGATCCCGACCCGGCCGACCTCGACGGCATGAAGTACGAGATCGTGGGCGGCGCGCCCGCGGGCATGTCGGCATCGATCGAGGGTCAGCAGCTCAAGGTGAGCGCCGACTCCGGCACCGCGAAGGGCACGGTGGGCGCGGTCACGCTGCGCATCACCGACGGCAAGACGGCCCCCGTCGAGGGCTCGGTGTCGGTCCGGGTGACCGCCTCGACCCGACCGCTGCCGACCGCGAACGACGACGTGGTCGCCGAGGCGCCGCAGGGTCGCACGCAGAGCGTCGACGTGCTCGCGAACGACTCCAATCCCTTCCCGGACACCCCGCTGAAGGTGGTGACGGCGATCACCGAGACCGGGGCGGGTCAGGCATCCGTCACCGGCAACAGGGTCGATGTGACGCCCGACGCGAACTTCTTCGGCACGATGGTGGTGCGCTACCGCATCCAGGACGCGACCGGCGATCGCGACCGCGAGGTGGAGGGTCGCATCCGCCTCACGGTGCAGGGCCGTCCCGATGTGCCGGGAACGCCGACGGTCTCGTCGGTGCAGGACCGCACCGTCGTCATGTCATGGCGCCCGCCGGCGGACAACGGCGCGCCCATCACCGGCTACACGGTGACCTCGATCGCGGGCAACTACACGAAGAAGTGCGCGGCGACCACGTGCACCCTCGACGGCCTGACCAACAACGTCGAGTACAACTTCGTCGTGGTCGCCACGAACAAGGTCGGCGACTCCGACCCGTCCGCGCCGTCGGCCACCGCGCGTCCCGACGCCCGCCCCGACACCCCGCAGCCGCCGACGCTGGTGTTCGGCGACCGCAGCCTGCAGGTGGCGTGGGTGACGCCGCCCACCCCGGGCTCGCCCGTGGAGTCGTTCACCCTCGAGATCTCGCCCGCGCCGCGTTCCGGCGCGATCCAGAAGACGAAGGTCACCGGCAACTCGCTCACGTGGGAGGGACTCGACAACGGCACGGCCTACCAGGTGCGCGTGCAGGCGGTGAACCGCGCCCCCGAACCGTCGAGCTGGAGCCAGTACTCCGCGTTCATGGTTCCGGCGAAGGCTCCGGATGCCCCGGCTGCACCGACGACCGCGCGCAACGCCCCGGTCGGCTCCCAGGCGCAGATGCAGGTGTCGTGGAACGCGCCCGCCAACAACGGCGACCCGATCGCGGGCTACCGGCTGACGGTCAGGGGCGGCGGTGCGCCGGATCGCACCATCCCCGTCGCAGCGGGCACCACCTCGGCGGCGGTCACCATCGACGCCAGCCAGAGCGACTACACCTTCACGGTGGCGGCGCAGAACAAGGCCGGATGGGGAGCCGACAGCCCGCCGTCCGCCCCGCGTCGCGCGTTCGTCGCGCCGGGCGCACCCACGGCCGTCCAGGCATCCACTCCCGCTCCCGACAATGCGATCGCAGTGACCTACGCGCCCGCCGCGGGCAACGGCGCCACCGCCTCCGAGGTGCGCTACGAGTACTCGGTCAACGGCGGGGCGAGCTGGGCGGGCAACTGGGACGCGAGCGGCGGCCGCATCACGTCGGGCATCTCGAACGGCAACAGCTACCAGGTGCTGGTGCGCGCGTTCACCGCCCTCGACGGGGTGCGCTACGACGGTCCCGCCTCGAGCCCGTCCGCGGCCGTCGTGCCGTACGGACCGATCCGTCAGCCCGGCGCGAGCGTCGGCAAGCCCAACCCGACCACCCTGACGTTCAACTGGTCGGCGCCGGCGGCGAACGGCCGCGACATCGTCAGCGTCGAGATCGCGATCGACGGCATCAGCGGACGCCACGCGGTCGGCCTCAGCGGCTCCGAGTCCTACGACGTCGGATACTCCCAGAGCCGTGGGATCACGGTGTGGGCGACGGATGCCGCGGGCCAGACCTCATCCGCGAGCGCGTCGGGTCGCACCGACGATCCGCCGCAGCCGCGTGCGTGGACGAGTAAGACGGGCAATGCGGTGGGGCAGTTCCGATGCAGCAGCCCGACCTGCGCCTACGGCGTGCTCAACGTGCAGAACTTCCCGGCCGGCAACTACACGCTCTCGTGCAACGCGACGGGCCCGTGGGGCGGCCGGTGGGGCACGAAGACGTACTACGTGCCCGCCAACGGCTCCGTGGCCCTCACCTGCTACTTCGGAGACCCGGGTGCGGACTTCTGGATCTCCATCGACGGCTACGGCGACGCCGAGCACATGACCTGGTACTAGCGACAGAGAAGGACACCTCCGCATGACCATGACCCCCGAACAGGCCGCCTGGTTCCAGGGCACGTTCGCGCGCCTCGTCGACAACGTCGACCAGGCGCTGATGGGCAAGCGCGACGTGGTCGGGCTGGTGCTGGCGGCGATGCTCGCCGAGGGGCATGTGCTGCTGGAGGATGCCCCGGGCACCGGCAAGACGAGTCTCGCCAAGGCGCTCGCGGCCACCGTGCAGGGCACGTCCAGCCGCATCCAGTTCACCCCCGACCTGCTCCCCTCCGACGTCACCGGCGTGACGATCTACGACCAGGCGTCGCACCGGTTCGAGTTCCACAAGGGCCCCGTGTTCGCATCGATCGTGCTGGCCGACGAGATCAACCGCGCCTCGCCGAAGACCCAGTCCGCCCTCCTCGAGGTGATGGAGGAGTCGCGGGTCACCGTCGACGGCGTCGCCCACGAGGCCGGTCGCCCGTTCCTGGTTATCGCGACGCAGAACCCGATCGAGCAGGCCGGCACGTACAAGCTCCCCGAGGCGCAGCTCGACCGCTTCCTCATCAAGACGTCGATCGGCTATCCCGACCTCGCCGTCGCCGAGCGCATCCTCGCCGGCGCCGCCGACCGCAACCCGTCGGCGCACCTCTCCCCGCTCATCACGACCGGCGCCGTGGCCGACATGGCCGATCTGGCCGCGACCGTGCACGTCGAGTCGGCGGTGCTGCGCTTCACCGCGCAGCTGGCGGAGGCCACCCGCGAGGACCCGGCGGCGCGCCTGGGCGTCTCGGTGCGCGGCTCGCTCGCGATCATCCGCATCGCGAAGGTATGGGCCGCCGCGCAGGGCCGCCACTACGTGATCCCCGACGACATCAAGGACCTCGTCGCCCCCGTGTGGACCCACCGTCTCGTGCTCGACCCGGAGGCGGAGTTCTCCGGCACCACCGCCGAGACGCTGCTCGCGCGCGTCGTCGATGCCGTCGCGGCACCGCAGGCGAGGTCCGCCGCCTGATGACGGGGGAGGCACTCGCGCCCGCGCCGCCCGTCGCTTCCGCGGCGCGCGCCGCGGACGGCGGCGGCTGGCGCGAGATCGCGGGGCCCGCCGCATCCGCTCTCCTGCACCGCATCCGCGGGGTGCTGGGCGTCCTGCGCCCGATCACGTGGGTGCTGCTCGTCGGCGCGATCGCGCTGTGGATCGCGGGCGTCGCGCTCGGGTGGATCGAGCTCGTGGTCGCCGCGGTCGTGATCGCCGTGACCCTGGCGCTGTGCGCGCTGTTCCTCATCGGCCGCACCGCCTACGACGTCACGCTCGATCTGAACCGCACCCGGGTGATCGTGGGGGAGCGCGCCGTCGGCGCCCTCACCCTCGCCAACAGCGGCAGCCGCGCCATCCTGCCCTCCCGCGTCGTGCTGCCGGTGGGCGCCGGCCGCGGGGTCTTCCAGGTGAAGCGGCTCGCCGCGGGCGAGTCCGCCGAGGAGCTCTTCGCGATCCCGACCAACAAGCGCGCGATCCTCGAGGTGGGGCCCGTGAGCGTGGTGCGCGGGGATCCCCTCGGCCTCTTCGAGCGCGTGCACCGCCGCGACCAGCCCGTCGACCTCTACGTGCACCCGCGCACCGTGACGTTCGCCGGGCAGTCCCTCGGATTCCTGCGCGACCTCGACGGACTGCCGACCACCGACCTGTCGCCGGACGACGTGTCGTTCCACGCGCTGCGCGCCTACACGCCGGGCGACGATCTGCGCCATGTGCACTGGCGCTCCACGGCCCGCACCGGCGACGTGATGGTGCGCCAGTACGAGGAGACCCGCCGCTCCCACTTCGTGATCGGCCTCTCCCGCGGCGCCGCCGACTACCGCGACGCCGACGAGTTCGAGCTGGCGATCTCGGTCGCCGGATCGCTCGGCCTGCGAGCGCTGCGCGACTCCCGCCGTGTCGAGGTGCGGGTGCAGGGCCGGGGCCTGCCCTCGGCGACCGGAAAGCAGCTCCTCGACTCCCTGTCGGGCGTGGAGCACTCCCGTCCCCGCGAGGGCGGCATCGTCGAGCTCGCGGGTGTGATCTCCACCACCCTCGCGATGGCGAGCGTGGCCGTGCTCGTGTGCGGGAGCGGAGTGGATGCCGCGCAGCTCCGCGTCGCGTGCGCCCGGCTTCCGTTCGGGGCCCGGGCGCTCGCGGTCGTCGCCCGGACGGGCGCCACGCCGTCCCTGCGCCGCATCGGGGACGCCGACGTGCTCACCATCGGCGCGCTCGAGCAGCTGCCGATCGCCCTGCGGAAGGTGCTCGCATGAGCGGGTCGAGGCCCGCGGTCGGGGGCGCCGCGACGGTGCGCCGCGGCATCCTGGACCTCTCCGCCGTCGCGGTCCTGCTCGGTGTCGCCGTGGCGGGGTTCTGGCCCACCTTCGGCGGACCGTCGTACCTCGTGGCGGCGATCGGCGGCGTGCTGCTGGGCCTGGGCGTCGCGGTGCTCGGCGCGCGACTGCGCGTCGGCATCCTGCTGGTCGCGGCGCTCACGATCGTCGTCTACTTCCTCTTCGGCGGGGCGCTCGCCCTCCCGCACACCACGGTCGCGGCCGTCATCCCCACGATCGAGACGCTGCGTCAGCTCGCGCTCGGCGTGGTCACCTCGTGGAAGGCGCTGCTGACGACGGTGGCACCGGTGGCGGCATCCGACGGCCACCTGCTGGTGCCCTTCCTGCTGAGCCTCGTCGCCGCCGTGATCGCGGGGAGCCTCGCGCTGCGTCTGCGCTCGGCAGGATGGGCGCTGCTGCCCGCGGCGGCGTTCCTCGCCGTGCAGATCGCTCTGGGCACCGCGGAGCCCGCCGTTCCCCTCGTGCAGGGCGCCGTCTTCGCGGTGACCGCGGTGGTGTGGCTGGCGATCCGGCAGGCCGTCTCGACCCCGCAGAGCGCGGTGTCGCTCGGCGGGGAGCAGTCGGCGAGCCGGGGCACGGCCACGCGGCGCCTCGTGGCCGGCGGCGTGATCGTCGCGCTCGCCGCCACCGCAGGTGTGGCCGCGTCGGCGTTCGCCGCGCCGACCGGGCCGCGGTACGTGCTGCGCGATGTGGTGATCCCGCCGTTCGACATCCGGCAGTACCCCAGCCCGCTGCAGTCGTACCGCGCGTACGTGCGCGACGCGAAGCAGTCGACCCTGTTCACGGTGACGGGGCTCCCCGACGGAGCCCGGGTGCGTCTGGCCACGATGGACGCCTACAACGGGACGGTCTACAACGTCTCGGACGCCGGTGCCGGGTCCTCGAGCGCGTTCACCCCCGTCCGCGGGTCGATGTCGCCCGGTGCGACCGGCACCCCCGCGACCGTGCACGTGCAGATCGGCGAGTACTCCGGAGTGTGGATGCCGGATGCCGGCGCAGTCACCGAGGTGACGTTCGACGGCGACCGCGCCGAGGAGCTGCGCCGTGCGGCGCACTACAACGCCGCGACGCAGACCGGTGTCGTGACGGCCAAGCTGCGCGCGGGAGACGGCTACACCTTGGCGAGCGTCATCCCCGCCGTGCCGAGCGACGAGAGCCTGGCCGGCGTGGCGTTCGCGCCGCTGTCGATGCCGAAGCAGTCGGGCGTGCCCGAATCGCTCGCGAGCATGGCCTCCGACGCGGTCGCCGACGCGCAGTCCCCGATCGAGCAGGCGCGCGCCCTGCAGCAGCTGCTCGCCAAGGGCGGGTTCTTCAGCCACGGGCTCGAGGGCGAGGTGCTCTCGCGGGCCGGGCACGGGGCCGAGCGCATCACCACGCTGCTCGGCGGCCCGCAGATGATCGGCGACGACGAGCAGTACGCCACTGCGATGGCGCTGATGGCGCGGGAGATCGGGATGCCGGCGCGCGTGGTGATGGGCTTCTACCCCGACAAGGACCAGCAGAGGCCCGTGTTCGACGCGAACGGCGACAACCTGCACGCGTGGGTGGAGGTGGCCTTCGAGGGGGTGGGCTGGGTGCCGTTCGATCCGACTCCGCCGAAGGACCAGGTCCCCACCGACCAGACCACCAAGCCCAAGACCGAGCCGAAGCCGCAGGTGCTGCAGCCTCCGCCTCCCGTGCAGGAGCCGGCCGATCTGCCCCCGACTGTCGCCGACGACCGGAAGTCCGACCAGGAGAGCCCGATCGATCTCGGCCTGCTGCTCGCGATCGTCGGCTGGACCGCGCTCGGCCTGGGGATCCTGGCTCTGCTGGCCGCGCCGTTCGTCGTGATCGGCGCGATCAAGGCGGCGCGCCGTCGTCGACGGATCGCCGCCGAGCGCGGCGCAGACCGCATCAGCGGCGGCTGGGACGAGCTGCGCGACCGGGCGGTCGACTACGGCACGCAGGTCCGACCGGGATCGACGCACCTCGAGGACGCGACCGTGATCGCGGCGACGTTCGCCGAGCCGCGCGTGGCCACGCTGGCGCGACAGGCCGACGCCGACGTGTTCGGACCGGCCGATCCGAGCCCCGACGATGTGCGCGAGTTCTGGCGTCAGGTCGACGAGATCGTCGGCGGCATGGGCCGCTCGACCACGTTGTGGGGTCGGCTGAAGGCGCGGGTGAGCCTGCGATCGCTGCTCGTCGGCACCCGCATCGCGTCGCTCATCCCCGTCCGGAGTCCTCGCCCCGCGGGTGAGCGGAGCGCGGTGGAACCGGGCGCAGGGCCGCATCCGCCCGACTCCGCGGCGGCGCCCCCGCCGATCGGCGACGCGCCGTCCGCGCCGCAGCCCCCGGCATCCGCCCCCGCTCCCGAGGAGAACCGATGATCGATCAGCGGTCCCGCCCCCTTCCGCTGATCCCGGCCTCGATCGGCCGCCGGGTCGGCGTCTACGCGATCGACGTCGCCGTCGCCGCGCTCATCCCGCTCGCGCTGGCGCTCATCGCCGCCGGTGTGTTCTCCGCCGTGGGCCGTGGCTGGAGCGAGCGCAGCCTCGCGGTGGCGCTGCTGATCGCCTATCTCGTGATCGGCGCCCTGAACCTCGCGTGGCTCCTCCTCTACACCGCCCTGCAGGGCGGACGCGGCTCGATCGGGCAGCGGGCGCTCGGCGTGCAGCTGCGCGATGCGACCGCAGGCACCCCGATCGGCTTCTGGCGCGCGCTGCTGCGCAACGTCATCTGGGCGCTCGCCGGGTCGATCGTCGTCGGCTACTTCTCCCCGCTGTTCGACTCGTCGGGTCGGCGGCAGGGGTGGCACGATCAGGTCGCGCGCGCGATCGTCATCGATCGGAAGGCGACGGATGCCGCGGCATCCGTCGTCCCGCTGGCCCCGCCCGCGCCGCTCGCGAACCCCTACCTGCCGCCTCCCGCGGGTGCCCCGGCCGTGCCCGCGCCCGTGCCGGGCACGCGGTTCCCGTCGGCGACGCCGGCCTCGCCCGCACCCGTCGGGCCGCCGGCATCCACCTCCGCCGGGTTCGCACCCGCGGACTTCGCCCCGGCCGGGTCGCCCGCGACGCCCCCCGCGTCGGTGCCGCCGCCGGCATCGACGGGCATGATCTCCGCGGTGCCGGGCGTCACGTCCGAACCGTCCGAGGTTCGGAGCATCGCGCGTACGTCGGAGGGATCGGTCGAATCCCTCCGAACGTCGCACGATTCTCCGACGTCCGACGCGGGGGAGGCGGACGATCTCGACGCGACCCGCGCCGGGACGGCCCGTCCCATCGCGTCGCTCGCCTGGGACGACGGCACCGCCATGGCGGTGTTCGGCCGTACGCTGTTCGGCCGCAATCCCGCGCCGGAGGACGGCGCGGTCGCGGTCGCCGTCCGCGACGAGACGCTGTCGCTCTCCAAGACGCACTTCGAGGTCGACGGGGATGCCTCGGGCGTCTGGGTGATCGACCGGCACTCCACGAACGGCACGATCCTGGTGCGCGACGGACTGCGTCAGCAGCTCGCCGCGGGCACGCGCATGCCGCTGCGCTCCGGCGACCGCCTGGAGTTCGGAGACCGCCGGGTCTCGGTGGGCGGAGTCGCATGAGCGCACCGATCACGATCGTGGCCGGGTCGGCGACCGACACCGGCCTGCGCCGGCGCATCAACGAGGACTCGCACCTCGCGGCATCCCCTCTCTTCCTCGTGGCGGACGGGATGGGCGGACATCAGGCCGGCGAGGTCGCCTCGGCGGCGGTGATCGCGGAGTTCACGACACTGGTCGGTCGCCCGAGTCTCACGGTCGACGACGTGCAGGCCGCCCTGCGCCGCGCCCGACGCCGCGTCGAGGCGCTGCCCGCCGGAGCGGGGGCCGGCGCGGGCACGACCCTCAGCGGCGTCGTCGTGGCCGATGTCGAGGGCGAGGGGTACTGGCTCGCGATCAATCTGGGCGACTCCCGCACCTACCGGCTCAGCGACGGCGAGCTCGAGCAGATCAGCGTCGACCACTCCGTCGTGCAGGAGCTCGTCGACAACGGTCTCCTCGACCGCGACGCCGCCTCGCGCGACGCGCGTCGCAACGTCATCACCCGCGCGATCGGGGCCGGAAGCGACGGGGAGCCCGACTTCTGGCTGCTCCCCGCCGAGGCCGGCGACCGCATCCTGGTGTGCTCGGATGGACTGTCCGGCGAACTGGCGGAGGCCCGCATCGACGCGGTCCTGCGCAGCGAGGCAGACCCGCAGGCGGCCGCGACCCGCCTCGTGCACGAGGCGATGCTGCACGGCGGGCGCGACAACATCACCGCTATCGTCGTCGATGCGACGGGGGTGCGCTCGCGCGCCGGAGGGGCGGATGCCTCGCACGACACCGCCGGGTCCGCCCCCGACGACGAGTTCGACGCCGACACCCGCCCGCGGGCGACGCAGGCGGCCGGAGGAGGCAGCTGATGACTGTGCGGTATGCACCGGGATCGTGGCGGGTGGTCGTCACGCCGCGAGGACTCGTGGTGCTGGAGGAGGGCGTCGCCCCCGAGCTGCTCGCCCGCATCTGGGAGCAGGTCGCCGCGGGGCGCGGGTTCGCCGCCGTGCTCGAAGCGCTCGCGGGAGCTTTCGGCACCTCGCTCGCCGGCATCCCGCCGTTCGCCGTGGCCCTCGCCGAGGACGACGCCGTGCGCCTGGCCGTGCGCGGCGCCTTCACCATCGCCGTCGAGACCGCCGGGGGCGCCGAGGAGGTCTCGGGAGCGGGCGTCACCACGTGGACCGAACGCGTGGTCCCCGGGGCGCTCCGGGTGTCCGTCCGCCGCCCCGGCGCCGGTGCGGCTCTCCTCCCGGTCCGCGACGGCGTGATCGCGGCCGAGGCCCTCGAGTGGGAGCCGACGGATGCCGCCCCCGCCGTCTCGTCGCCCGGAGCCCTCGAGCGCGCCGGCGCCGTCCCGTCGCGACCCGACCCCGAGCCCGAGCCTTCGACCGAGGCCTCCGCTCCCTGGTCGTCGCGCGAGGAGCGCAGCGAGGACGGGCCACACCTCGACGCCTCCGAGGCGGCTCCGTCCGATCCGCCTCCCGCTGCGCGCGGTCCGTGGTCGAGCCTCTCCTCCGCTGTCCCGGATCCCTCGTCGGTCCTCGAGCCTGCTCCCTCCTCGGACCCGACCCCCGCTCCGGACCCCGCGCCGGCCTCGCCGGGCGGACTCATCGGCTCCGTCCCCACCCTGGCCTCGGCCGACACCTGGCTGCCGCCCGAGTCGACCATCGCCCCGCCTGCCGAGCCCGCAGGGAGCGTCGATCCGCTCGACGCGACCACCGGCTACGACCACCTCTTCGGAGCCACCGTCGTGCGTTCCGTGGAGGAGGCCGCCGTGCGCATCGAGGAGGGCGGGGACGACGCTCCGACGGGCTCGGAGACCGGGGACGCCGGCTCGGCGACCGACGGTCCGGGGCACGCGGAGGGCGACGTGCTGGGCGATCACGACGGCGCGACCATCTCGGCCGCGCAGGCGCGGGCCCTGCGCGAGAACCTCGCCTCCGGCCTCACCGACTCGGGGCCGCCGCCGCTGGCGCCCCCGCGCGCGCCGGCACCGGGGCGCATCCGCCTCTCCACCGGGCAGGAGTTCGCGCTCGACCGCACCGTGGTGATCGGTCGGCGGCCGCGCTCCACGCGGGTGAGCGGCACCGATCTGCCGCACCTGGTCGCCGTCGACAGTCCCGAGCAGGACATCTCCCGCAGCCACCTCGAGCTGCGGGTCGAAGGCGATGCGATCCTTGCGACCGACCTGCACACCACGAACGGCACGACCCTGCGCCGTCCGGGCTCCGAGCCGGTGCGTCTGCACCCCGGCGAGCAGACGGTGGTGGTCGCGGGCGATCTGCTCGATCTCGGCGACGGCATCGAGGTCACCATCGAGGAGGTGCCGTGAGCGGCAAGCGGGCGCCGATGACGCCCCCCGATCTGCCGGGGTTCACGTACGTCAGCCTCCTCGGCTCGGGCGGCTTCGCCGACGTGTTCCTCTACGAGCAGGAGCTGCCGCGCCGCCGGGTCGCGGTGAAGGTGCTGCTCACCGAGCGCATCTCGACGGGGTCCGTCTCGGAGTTCACCGCCGAGGCCAACGTGATGGCGATGCTCTCCACGCATCCCGCGATCGTCACGATCTATCAGGCGGGCGTCGCCCGCGACGGACGGCCGTACCTCGTGATGGAGTACTGCCCCAAGCCCAATCTGCAGGTGCGGTACCGGCGCGAGCCGTTCTCGGTGGCCGAGTCGCTCCGGGTGGGCGTGCAGGTCTCCGCCGCCGTCGAGACCGCCCACCGCGCCGGCGTGCTGCACCGCGACATCAAGCCGGCGAACATCCTCGTCACCGAGTACAACCGTCCGGCCCTCACCGACTTCGGCATCGCCTCCACCACGGGGGCGGTCGCCGAGTCGGCGGGACTGTCGATCCCCTGGTCGCCGCCCGAGTCGTTCGCCGACGTGCCGCAGTCCAATGCCCGCTCCGACGTGTACGCGCTCGGCGCCACCGTGTACACGCTCCTCGCCGGGCGCTCGCCGTTCGAGGTCCCCGAGCAGCGCAACACCGCGGCCGATCTCATCCAGCGCATCGAGACGGCGCCGCTGCCCGCGCTCGGCCGCGCCGACACCCCGCCCGCGCTGTCGCGCGTCCTCGAACGGGCGATGGCGAAGAACCCCGCCGATCGCCACGAGAGCGCCCTCGCGTTCGCCCGCGCGCTGCAGAAGGTGCAGATCGAGCTGTCGCACTCGGTCACCCCCATCGACATCCTCGACGACGGCCTTCCGGAGAAGGTCGAGGAGGACGAGGACGACGGGCTCACCCGCGTCCGCGGCGTCGTGAGCATCAGCCCCGAGACCTCGCCCGCCGCCGGACGCACCCGCCCCTCCGCGACCACGCGCCAGGTGCCGTCGCAGTTCGACGTGGGTCCGCCGCCGCCGGTGCCCCCGGCATCCGTCGCTCCGATCTTCGCGCCGTCGGCTCCCGACGAGACCGTGCGCCGTGACGCCGTGGCCGACGTGCGCGCGGCCGCCGCACCGGCCCACGAGGTCGCGCCGATCGACGAGACGATCGTGCGCGCGCCCGCGTTCGAGGAGCCCCCGGCACCGGCGACGGATGCCGCGCCGCCCCGTCGCCCCCGCCGCGTGCTGCTGTGGTCGCTGCTGGCCGTCGCCGCGGTGATCGTGGCCGCGGTGATCGTCGTGGTGTCGCTGCCCGCCCTGGTGGGCGATGCGCCGACCGCCACTCCCGCGGCGTCGCGGACGCCCGAACCGCAGGACCCGATCAGCACCGCCGTCGGCGCGCCGAAGGACCTCGCGGGGACGGTCACCCCCGCCGGCGTCGTCTTCACGTGGACGAACCCCAGCCCCAAGGAGGGCGACACCTACCTGTGGGGGGTCGCGACGATCGGCGCGGAGCCCGACTACAAGATCGTCGACCAGCCCACCGTCACGGTGGCGCCCAGCGCCGGAGGGCAGACCTGCATCCAGGTGATCGTGCGCCGGACCAACGGCAGCGCGTCCTCCCCGGCGACAGGGTGCGCCCCGTGACGGCGGCCGATCCGACCACGCGTCCGCCGGCCGGCGCGCTCACCGTCGAGTTCGCGGGGGAGTGCTTCCCCGTCGCTCCGGGCGCCGTCTTCCGCGTCGGACGCGAGGGCGATCTCGCGCTCGATGACAACCTCTTCCTGCATCGTCACTTCCTCACCGTGGAAAACGTCGACGGGCTGTGGCTGCTGTCCAACGTCGGCAGCCGCCTCGCCGCGACGGTGACAGACTCGGGCAGCCGTGTCCAGGCGTGGCTCGCCCCGGGCGCGCGCCTGCCCATCGTGTTCGAGACCACGTCGGTCATCTTCAGCGCGGGTCCGACCACCTACGAGCTCACGATCCACGCCGCCGAGCCCGCGTTCCACGAGACGCAGCGCCTGGAGGACGACGGCGGGCAGTCCACGATCGGCGACGTGCCGCTCACGGTCAGCCAGCGCCTCATGATCCTCGCGCTCGCCGAGCCGGTGCTGCGCCGCGAGGGGGCCGGTATGAGCGAGCTGCCCACCTCGGCGCAGGCCGCCGAGCGACTGGGCTGGACCCTGACCCGCTTCAACCGCAAGCTCGACAACGTGTGCGACAAGCTCGACCGCATCGGCGTGCAGGGCATGCGGGGCGGCGCACGCTCGTACGCGACGAATCGGCGCGTGCGGCTCGTCGAGCACGCCGTCGCGGCGCGGCTCGTGACGCGCGAAGACCTGCCCCTGCTGGATGCACCGCCGCAGCTCGAACCGGGCGCCGGCGGAGAGGAAGACGCGTGAAGCTGAAGTTCACCCTCCAGCGCCCTGCCGGGGCGATCGATCTGGAGGTCACCGCCGACGGCACCTCGACGGTGGGCGACATCGCCCGCACCCTCGCCGTGGCGGACCCCGCCGGCTCTCCGGTCGACCCCGGGCGGCTGACGCTGCTCGCGCACGAGTCGGCCGGCCCCCGCGTGATCGCGCCCGACCGCGCCGTGGGAGAGTCGGGCATCCGCTCCGGCACGACGCTCGAGCTGACCGCCGCGCCCGAGGCATCCGCCGACGACGCTCCCGCCGCCGTGCTGCGGGTGCTCTCCGGCCCGCACGCCGGCACCGAGCACGCGCTGCGCTCGGGCTCGAACGTGATCGGCCGCGACCGCTCGGCCGACATCGTGCTCGACGATGCCCTCGTCTCCAAGCGCCACGCGCGGGTCAACGTCGACGCCGACGTCGAGATCATCGACCTCGGTTCGGCGAACGGCCTGCTCATGGGCGGCGAGCAGGTGGTGCGCACCGCGCTGGGACCCGCCGACGTGGTCACCCTCGGCGGCACCGAGATCGCGATCGTTCCGCTGAGCCGCCCCGGCACGGTGCACGCGGCCTCCGCGACGGTCGACGTGGTGCGCTCGCCGCGCGTGGTGCCGCGCTACGAGAACGCGGACTTCGCGGCGCCGAAGCCCCCCAAGCCGCCGCAGCTCAACCGCCTGCCGATCCTCGCGCTGCTGGCGCCGCTGGTGATGGGCGCCGTGCTGTTCGTGATCACGCAGAACGCGATCACGATCCTCTTCATCGCCCTCAGCCCGCTCCTCATGATCGGCGCCTTCCTCGACAACCGTCTGACCTCCCGCGCGCAGCACAAGAAGGACGTCGCGAACTTCAACGATCTGTTCGACCACTTCGACCGGCGCATGCAGCACGAGCAGGTGCGCGAGCGGGACGTGCGCGACCGCGAGACCCCGGCGCTCGCCGAGGCGCTGTCGTCGCTGTCGTCGTGGGGCGACCTGACCTGGACGCACCGGCCCGAGCATCCGTCGTTCCTCACCGCCCGGATGGGCACCGGACGGCTGCCGTCGCGCGCGAGCATCGAGCTGAGCGGCATCGAGGAGACGCTGCCGGAGTTCGCCGATCGGCTCCTGAGCCTGCAGCAGCGGTACGCCGAGATCGACGACGTGCCCGTGGTGGCCGATCTGCGCGAGGCCGGCGGCGTCGGCGTGGCCGGAGCGAGGGGGCAGGCGGATGCCGCGGCCCGCGCGCTGCTCATGCTGCTGGTCGCGACCCACTCGCCCGCCGAGCTCGTGGTGACGGCGTTCACATCGCCGGCGACCCGCCCGGCGTGGTCGTGGCTGGAGTGGCTGCCGCACACGAGCTCCCCGCACAGCCCCATCGACGGCGCCCACCTCGCCGCGAACCCCGGGACCGGCGCCGCGCTGCTGTCGCGTCTGGAGGGGCTCGTCGAGGAGCGCGCGGCCCAGGTGACCGGCGCGGAGCGCGACCGCACGCGCGGGCCGATCGAGACGGGCAAGGGGCAGGATGCCGCAGCCCCCGTCCTGCCGGTGGTGGTCGTGCTCGTCGAGGACGAGGCATCCGTCGACCGCGCCCGCCTCACCCGCCTCACCGAGCGCGGGGCGGACGTGAGCGTGCACGTCGTGTGGGTCGCGCCGCACCAGGGGGCGCTGCCGGCCGCGTGCCGCACGTTCCTCACCGTGTCGTCGGTCGCCGACGACACGGCCGTGGGCATCGTCCGCCGGGGGCTCACCAGCACGCCGGTGCGCGTCGAGCTGCTCGACGAGGGCTCGGCCACCGCGTGGGCGCGCGTCCTCTCACCCACCGTCGACGCGGGCACCCCCGTCGAGGACGAATCCGATCTGCCCCGCACCGCCTCGTACATCGACCTCGCCGGGACCGATCTCGGCGGCGACTCCGGGGTGATCGTCGACCGCTGGCGCGAGAACGACTCGGTCACGCCGCGCGACGGCCGCACCCCGCAGCGGCGGGCGAAGGAGGGCAACCTCCGTGCCCTCGTCGGCTACGCGGGAGCGGGGGCGTTCCACCTCGACCTGCGCGCGCAGGGCCCGCACGCGCTCGTGGGCGGCACCACCGGCGCGGGCAAGAGCGAGTTCCTGCAGTCTTGGGTGCTGGGCATGGCCTCGGCGCACAGCCCCGACCGCGTGACGTTCCTGTTCGTCGACTACAAGGGCGGCTCGGCGTTCGCCGACTGCGTCGACCTGCCCCACACCGTGGGGCTCGTCACCGACCTCTCGCCCCACCTGGTGCGTCGCGCGCTGACGTCGTTGCGCGCGGAGCTGCGCTATCGCGAGCACCTGCTCAACCGCAAGAAGGCGAAGGACCTGCTCTCGCTCGAGCGCACCGGCGACCCCGAGACGCCGCCGAGCCTCATCATCGTGGTCGACGAGTTCGCCGCCCTGGTGAACGAGGTGCCGGAGTTCGTCGACGGAGTGGTGGATGTCGCACAGCGCGGCCGCTCCCTGGGCCTGCACCTCATCCTCGCCACGCAGCGTCCCGCGGGCGTCATCAAGGACAACCTGCGTGCCAACACGAACCTGCGCGTGGCCCTGCGCATGGCCGACGCCGAGGACTCCACCGACATCCTCGGCGTGCCGACGGCCGCGCACTTCGACCCCGGCATCCCGGGTCGCGGGGCGGCCAAGACCGGCCCCGGGCGCATCGTCCCGTTCCAGACCGGCTACGTCGGCGGCTGGTCGACGGGCGAGAAGCCCCGCCCGCGCATCGACATCCACGAGCTCGACTTCGGCACGCGCGCCCCGTGGGAGGCGCCCGAGGAGGGCGTGGCCGAGGTCGTCGACCCGGGACCCACCGACATCGCCCGCATCGTGCGCACGGTGCGCAGCGCGGCATCCGGACTCTCCATCCCCGCACCGCGGCGGCCGTGGCTGGACGAGCTCGCCCCCACGTACGACCTGTCGCGGCTGCCCAGCCCCCGCACCGACGAGCGGCTGCTGCTGGGCGTGCTGGACGACCCGACCACGCAATCGCAGCCGACGGCGTTCTACGAGCCCGACCGCGACGGCAACGTGGCGCTGTTCGGCACCGGCGGCTCGGGCAAGAGCACGGCGCTGCGCGCGATCGCGGTCTCGGCGGCGATCACCCCGCGCGGCGGACCGGTGCACGTGTATGGCCTCGACTTCGGCGCGAGCGGACTGCGCATGCTCGAGGCGCTCCCGCACGTGGGCGCGATCATCTCGGGCGACGACAACGAGCGGGTGACGAGACTGCTCCGGATGCTGCGCGACATCGTCGACGAGCGCTCCGCGCGCTACGGCGACCTGCGCGCCGGCACGATCACCGAGTACCGCCGGCTCGCCGAGAAGCCCGACGAGCCGCGCATCCTGGTGCTGATCGACGGGCTCGGCGCGTTCCGCGAGCAGTACGAGTTCGCCGCGGGCCAGAGCGCGTGGTTCACCCTGTTCTCGCAGCTGGCCGTCGACGGCCGGCAGGTGGGCGTGCACTTCGTGATGGCCGGCGACCGGCCCAACACGCTGCCGACCTCGATCGCCTCCACCGTGCAGAAGCGGTTCGTGCTGCGCATGGCCGCCGAGGACGACTACCTCCTCCTGGGCGTGCCGAAGGACGTGCTCGGTCCGACGTCGCCGCCCGGCCGCGGGCTGCACGACGGCGATGAGGTGCAGTTCGCCGTACTCGGCGGGAGCGCCAACATGGCGGTGCAGTCGCGCGAGCTCGAGCGCCTGGGCGAGGCGATGCGCCGCAACGGGATCGCCGCCGCCCCCGGGGTCGGGCGCCTGCCCGAGCAGGTCGCGCTCGCCGAGCTTCCCGTGCGCACCGCCGCGGGCGCGCTCGCCATCGGCCTCGCCGACCTCGACCTCGCGCCTCTCGGCATCGACCCGGTGGGCGCGTTCATGCTCGCCGGTCCGGCCGGCGCCGGTCGCACGACCGCGCTCGCCACGATCGGGGCCGCGCTGCGGCGCGCCGACCGCGGCCGGCACGTCGTGCACCTGTCTCCGCGCAGGACGGCGCTGGCAGTGGCATCCGACCCGCAGCTGGCGGCGCAGGATGCCTCGGCGGTCGCCGCACTCGCCGACAAGCTCGCCGACGCGATCGAGGCCGGTCAGCTGGCCGCTCCGGCGGTGCTGATCGAGCACGTCACCGAGTTCACCGGCTCGGAGGCCGAGACGCCGCTCGACCGCCTGATCCGCGTCGCGGTGCGCGCCGACGGGTTCGTCGTGGGGGAGGCGGAGTCCTCGACGTGGAGCCAGGCGTGGATGCTCGCCCAGCCGTTCAAGGCGGCGCGCCGCGGGCTGCTGCTGGCGCCCAGCGACGTCGACGGCGACGCCCTCTTCGGCACGTCACTCGGGCGGGTCAAGCGTGCTGATTTCCCTCCTGGCCGGGGATTCGTCATCCACCAGGGTCGCGCGGTGCGCCTCCAGGTGGCCACCCCCGGAGCGCCGGAGTGAAGGGTGGGGAATCGGTGGGGATTTGTCCCCATCGACGCCTTTCGCCCTCACCGGTTAGCGTCTAGGTACACGGAAGGAACGCTTCCGGGGGACGCGTTCCGGAACAGCCCGGAATCACCATCACGAAACGAAGGAGTACACCATGGCCGTTTGGGGTCTTGACGTCCAGCAGGTCCGCCAGCTCTCGAGCCAGCTCAACACCAAGGCGGGCGACATCCAGGGCATCCTCACCACGCTCACCAGCCTCCTCAACTCCACGCAGTGGACCGGTCCCGACGCCGAGCAGTTCCGCAGCGACTGGTCGGGCTCGCACACCGCCGCCCTGAAGAACGTCATCACCGCGCTGCAGGACGCCTCGCAGAAGGCGTCCTCGAACGCCTCCGCGCAGGAGAGCACCTCCTCCTCGCTGTAAGCAGGTTCACCGGCTTCGAGCGTCGAGCGACGAGCGAAGCGCGGAGACGAAACGCGGTGACGTCTGCGAGACGGTCACCGCGTTTCGTCTCCCTTCGTTCACTCGACGAGCGATACCGCACGACACGAGAGGATGCCGCCCGTGGGGGTGTACGGAGCAGACGTCGCGCAGCTGCGCGGCACCGCGACCGAGCTCGACCGCGCCGCCGAGCGGCTCGCGTCGATCTCGACGACGCTGGGCAGCGCGCTGGAATCCGCGCCCTGGTACGGAGCGGATGCGGCATCCTTCCGCTCGCACTGGAGCAGCGACTACTCGCGCCGCATCGCGGACGGCTCGGCCCGGCTGCGCGAGGCCGCACGCACCCTGCGGGCCAACGCCGACGACCAGGAGCGCACGAGCGCGGCCGCCGGAGGATCGGCGCCCGGCACCGGTCCCGGTGGCCACTCGGGGGCCGGCGCCAACCCCGGCAAGGGCGGCGGCGGCGTCGCCGCCCCGGACGGTTCGCCGAAGATCGTCGTCGGCGCCGACGGTGAGGCGGGGCCGCTCAGCCTCAAGGGCCGCGTCGGCGCGAGCGCGCAGTTCGACGACAACTGGAACGTCGCCGGCGTCGACGTGCACCGGCAGGGCGACTACGGCGTCGGCGCCAAGGGCCAGGTCGGCGGCAACTTCACGTTCTCCGGCGACGAGAACCGCGGCTTCACCGGCGACAAATGGGGCGACAAGGACATCGAGAAGCCCGGTTCCGCGAAGGTCGAGCTCGGCGTGCTCGCCACCGGCAAGGCCGGAGCATGGGCCGAGGACAAGCTCACCGCAGAGCTCGGCGTGGCCAGTGGGAGCGCCGGCTACGAGGCGCTCGCCGGCGCGCGCGCCGACGCGGGAGCGGGACTCAAGCTCACCGATGACGGTCTCGAGGCGGGCGCGAAGCTCGGCGGGTTCGCCGGCGCCGAGGCCAAGGGCACGCTCAGCGGCGAGGTCGCGGGGCTCTCCGGCGGCGTCACGGCGGGCGTGCGCGCGGGCATCGGGGCCGAGGCATCCGTCACCGCCGACATCGGCCTCGACAAGGTGAAGTTCGAATTCGAGCTCGGCGCCTCGCTCGGCGTCGGCTTCAGCATCAAGCCCTCCATCTCGTTCAGCCCGGTCGAGATGGCCTCCGACGTCAAGAAACTGTTCGGCTTCTAAAGCCCGAAGGAGACACGCATGCCCCAGGCATCCTTCCCCGGTCCGTCGTTCCCCGCCTACCCGGCGATCACCCTCGAGTACCCCGAGGGGTGGGAGCCCCGGCCCGTCGTCGACGCCGTGCTGGCCGTGCTGGACGAGCGCGGTCCCGACGCGTTCTCGCCGAACGTGGTGGTCGGCATCACGCGCGCGGGCCGTGACGTGACGCTGTCGACCGCGGCGGACGCGCTGCAGACCGAGGTCGCCGGGCTCCGGGAGGTCGCTCCCGTCGACGCCGCACAGGTGAGCTTCGACGGCGCGTCGTGGTTCGTCTCGGAGTTCGCCTACGTCTCGGGGGCCGCGGGCACGATCATGCAGGTCGTGGCCGTCGCCGCCGTCGGCAACGGGCCGTTCACCGACGTGGTGCGCGTGACGGGTACCGCGAGCCCCGCCGATGTCGAGGAGTCGCTGCCGGTCATCCGCCGGATCATCGCCAGCACCCGCATCGCCGCGGTCTGACTCCCATGGGCGGCGGCGTGTACGGAGCGGATGTCGCTCAGCTGCGCGCCGCCGCGAGCGAGCTCGATCGCTCCGCCGACCGCCTCGCCGCCGTGAGGACCGACCTCGGCGCGCAGCTGGCCCGCACGCCGTGGACGGGGCAGGATGCGGCATCCTTCCGGGCATCGTGGGACGGGGCGCACGCGCTGCGCCTGACCGGCGCCGCCGACCGCCTGCGCGTGGCCGCCGCCGTGCTGCGCCGCAACGCCGACGCGCAGGAGTCGACGAGCGCGGCATCCGGTGGCTCCCTCGGCGCGCTCGGCGGCCCGGCGAGCGGACCGATCGGAGGGTCGGCGCAGCATCCGCCGACCGGGTCGACCCCGGCGCAGGTCTCGGCCTGGTGGCAGTCGCTCACGCCCTTCCAGCGGAAGGTGCTGCTGACGTCGCATCCCGAGCAGCTCGGCGTGCTCGACGGGATCCCGGCGGCGGTGCGCGACCAGGCCAATCGTGCGGTGCTCGCGACAGAGCTGGATCGCCTCGCCGCGAGCGAGCCGCCGCGGACACGGACCGACCTGGCTCTGGGCGTGCCCTACGGCGGCGCGGGTCTCAACCCCGCCTGGCTGGTCTGGGATGAACGTCGACGGAGTCTCGTGAGCGCGGCCGCCATCCTCGCGGGAGATCCCTCGCTGTCACTGCTCCTCCTGGACGCGCGCGGCACCAGCCGGGTCGAGGTCGCCTTCGCCACGGGAGACGTGGACGCCGCCGATCACGTGGGCGTGTTCACGCAGGGTCTGCTGTCGAACACCGCGAACGCGCAGGGCGTGCAGAACGCGGTCACTTCGATGAACCAGCTGCGCGCCGAGGGCGAACGGCTCCTGCTTCGCGAGGGAAGAGGCGACGAGACCGTCGCGATGATCACGTGGATGGGGTACGACTCCCCCCAAGGAGGAGATGTGCTCGTCGATGCCGACGCGATCGCGGGTGCGTCACGCCTCGAGACGTTCTCCGAGGGAGTGCGGGCGATCAACGAGCATGCGCACCTCTCCGGCCTCGGGCACTCGTACGGCTCGCTCGTGACGAGCCTCGCTGCTCAGCGCACCTATGTCTTCGACGATGTCGCGGTCTTCGGATCGCCGGGGCTCCGCGCCGACGACGGCGCCCAGCTCCAGGTGCCCGCCGGTCACGTCTACGCGCTGGCGACCGACTGGGACCCCGTGGCGGGATCGGGGCACTTCGGGCCCGTTCCCACGCACATGCCCGGCGTCCAGGCGCTCAGCACGGCCGCGCAGGGCGACCTCTCGGGTCCGTCGGGCTTTCCGTGGGATCGGCACTCGCAGTATCTCGTCGACAGGAGCACGAGCCAGCGGAACCTCGCCGCCGTGGTCGTCGGCGCCCAGGATGCGATGATTCGATGATGCGCACCTCACCATCCGTCCGGGCTGTGGCAGCACTTCTGGTCGTGCTGACCACGGGTGCTCTGGCGTCCTGCACCACGAGGAGTAACGACATGACAGACACACCGTCGATCGACGTCGCCGTGGCGAAGTACGACCAGGTGGCCGCGCAGATCCGGGACATCGTCGTGGCGGAGTACCCGGGCGCGGCGTGGTCGGAGGGTCGTCCGGCCGGCCAGTCGGGTGGCGATGCTCCGGAGCAGACTCGGAGGACCTCGCCGATCTGGGTCGTCGACGTGCCGCTCGCCGACGACGCGGCGGCGCGCGATCGTGTGGTCGAGGCCGCGGACAAGGTGCTGACGGCGGCGGGCATCGATGGGTTCGCCGTCGTCGTGGCGCGCCCCGGTGATTTCGAGTACGTCGCCGGTGATGCGTGGGGCGTCTCGTTCAATCTCGGCGGTATGAAGAACGTCACCCTCAGCTACGAGACCGGCTCGCTCCCGAAGAACTGAGTCGGATGCCGCGCTCAGCGACCGGCGTCGTAGAGGTGCCGACCGCCGGAGCCGAGCACCTTCACCACGACACCGCGGCGATGCAGTTCGGCGACCGTGCGGGTCTCCTCGTCGATGTCGCGGCCCAGCGCGTGCACGGTCGCCACGACCAGCACGTCGCCGGAGCGCAGCGTGCCGAACAGGCGCACCAGCCGCTGCTCCCAGCTCTCCATGGTCTCGGGTGCCGGGTGGCGGAAGCCCTCGATCGGCACGCCGAAGTGCGTGAGCGCGTCGCGCTGCTCCTTGATCGAGGGCATGTCGTCGCGCGAGATCACCAGACCCACGAGGCGTGAACCGGCCGGCCGCGCGCGCCACCAGTTGCGGTCGCTCTGCAGCTCGGTGAAGCACTTCGGGCACTCGGCCGCGGGATGCGGCAGGTGCAGCGGGCTCGTCAGGGCCGTGCCCGCGGCATCCGTCTGCGTCAGCTCCGTCGCGTCGCCCATGCGCGCCCCCTACCCTCCCTCCCATTGTGCCCCGAACCGGAGGCGTCGTCGGCCCCCTTGGCATCGGCGTGCTCCATCGAACGGTCACGACTCGCCGCGCGGGTGCGTGCCGATGCGGCGAGTCGTGACCGTTCGTCGAGGACGAACGGATGCCGAGCCCGCCGTCGCGACGACCGTGCGCGTCAGTCCTCGTCGCCGAGCCGCAGCTGGATGCTGATCTCGTCGGCGTCGAGCTCCGCCAGCGCGTGCCGCAGCGCGGCGGTGCTGAAGGTGCCCTCGGACGACAGCTCGTTCAGTCGCCGGCGCATCACCCCGATCATCGCGAGCCGCAGCTCGATGAGGTCGCGCGCCCGTGCGGTGGTGTCGTCGTCGGGGGGAGCGGTGAAACGCGCCCCCGCCGACTGCACGAGCCCCTCCGGGAAGTCCGTCCCATCCCGCCGTACGATCGCGACCGCGTCACCGGTGAGCGCGGATGCCGCGGCGTCGCGCAGCTCGAGATCGAGAGCCTTCTGCTCCTCGGCCGTCGGCCCGACGCGTCCGGATCCGGTGAGCTTCAGCATCCGTGCCACCCCCGGAAGGGTGAGCCCCTGCAGCACGAGGCTTCCGGTCGCGATCAGGAACGCGACGAACACCAGCAGGGGCCGCTCGGGGGCGTCGGTGGGCAGGGTCTGCGCGGCGGCGAGTGTGACCACTCCGCGCATCCCCGCCCACACGATGATCGCGCCGTGCCGCCAGCCCAGGGGCGCGGACTGGTAGTAGTCGAGGTCGGCGACCATGCGCGACACCCGACGGCGGGTGCGGGCGAGCCACCTCTCCCGCCGTTCGGGGTCCGCGGGCACCCGGCGCCCCCGCGGCTGGGTGGCGGATGCCTCGGGGGAGGCCACGATCGCCTCGAACCTGTCGGAGAACCCGTCGATCCGCTCCCGTCGCTCGCCGTGCCGGCGGGCGCGCACGCTCTGGCGCCAGATCAGCCACGACACGTAGCCGGCGCGCACCGCGATGAGGATGACGAAGGCCACCGCGGCGAGCGACGCCGCACGGCCGAGGCCCTGATGGTCGCGGAAGTTCGCGATGACGATGTCCTTGAGCTCGAGGCCCATCACGAGGAAGACCGCGCCCTCCAGCATGAGCTCGATCGTGCGCCAGTTCAGCTCGTCGGAGAGTCTCTGCTCGGGGGTGAACCGCCGCACCGCGCCCTGACCCGTGACGATGCCGGCGACCACCGCAGCGACCAGCCCCGACCCGCCAAAGTGCTCGGTGGGGAGGTACGCGGCGAACGGCACCACGAAGCTGATCGCGGTGTTGGCCGCGGAGTGCGAGACCCGCTCGCGCACCCGCAGGTTGAGCCAGCCCACGATGCCGCCGACGATGAGCGCGAGGAACACGCCCCACGCGAACGATCCGACCGCTTCGCCGAAGGACAGGGTGCCGGCGACGAACGCGGCGACGGCGGTGCGCAGCACCACCAGCGCGGTGGCGTCGTTGAGCAGGCTCTCGCCCTCGACCATCGTGATGACGCGCGGGGCGATGCCCAGACGCTTCGCGATGGTGGTGGCGACGGCATCCGTCGGGCTGAGGATCGCGCCGAGGCCGATCGCGAGCGGCAGTCCGAGACCGGGGATCGCCCAGTAGAAGAAGAATCCGAGGGCGACCGAGCTGACGAGCACCAGCACGACCGACAGCCCCGCGATCGGGCGGAAATCGCGGCGGAACTCGATCGCCGGGAGGGACACCGCCGAGGAGTACAGCAGCGGGGGGAGAACCCCGACCAGGATGATCTCGGGGTTGATCGGCTCGAGATGCACGAACGGCAGCAGGCTCACCGCGCCGCCGATCGCGACCAGGATCAGGGGACTGGCGACGCCCAGGCGTGGTGCGATCGCGCTCACGAGGGCGATCACGACGATGAACGCCAGCGCGATGAGCAGCGAGTCGAGCATCCCCCGAGCCTATTGCGGGCCCCTGTCCCGCACACCGCGGTGCAGGCGCGAGGGCGGGCGTGCCGGTACCGTGACCACATGACATTCAACGACGATGCCCGCATCGGCAAGACCACGGCCCGTCGCCGCGGTGCCGGCGTCGCCATCGCCGGAGGCGGGGTCGGACTCGTGGGGATCGCCGTGCTGCTGATCTCGCTGTTCACCGGCACGGACCTCACCGGGCTCCTCGGCGGGGGCGCCGCCGACCAGGGCCAGGGCGGCGGAGCCGGCGGGCAGGCGATCACGAACTGCACCACCGGCGCCGAGGCCAACGCGAGCGACGAGTGCCGGCTGGTCGCGGCATCCGTCGTCATCGACACCTTCTGGACGCAGAGCCTCGACGGCTACCGTCAGCCGCAGCTGATCATCGTCGACGGATCCACCTCGACCCGGTGCGGCACCGCCTCCAACGCCACCGGGCCGTTCTACTGTCCGCCCGAGGAGACCGTCTACATCGACCCCGCCTTCTTCGGTCTGCTCCGCCAGCAGTTCGGCACCGACGCCGGATCGCTGGCGCAGATGTACGTGCTCGCGCACGAGTACGGGCACCACGTGCAGAACCTCGTGGGCGTGATGCGCGACCATCCCGACAACGGCACCGGCCCCGACAGCAACGGCGTGCGCACCGAGCTGCAGGCCGACTGCTTCGCCGGCGCCTGGGTGGCGGATGCCGCGCAGGTGAAGGATGCGAGCGGCACCGCGTACCTCCAGCCGGTCACGCAGGCGCAGATCAACGACGCGCTCGCCGCTGCGGCCGCCGTGGGCGACGACCACATCCAGCAGCAGTCCGGCGGCGCCGTGAACCCGGAGAGCTGGACGCACGGCTCGAGCGACCAGCGGCAGCGCTGGTTCGCGGCCGGCTATCAGGGCGGCGTGAACGCCTGCGACACCTTCTCGGTTCCGGGGAGGAGCCTGTGACCAATCCGAAGAAGATCGACGCCCTCTATCCGCCGATCAAGCCGTACGAGACGGGATACCTGCTCGCCGGCGACGGCCAGCGCATCTACTGGGAGCAGAGCGGCAACCCCGAGGGCAAGCCCGTCGTGTTCCTGCACGGCGGCCCCGGCGGCGGCACCTCGCCGTGGCAGCGGCAGCTGTTCGATCCGGAGCGGTACCGCATCGTGCTGCTGGACCAGCGCGGCTGCGGGCGCAGCACCCCGCACGCCAGCGACCCCGACGCCGACCTGCGCTTCAACACGACGTGGCATCTCGTGGCCGACATCGAGCTGCTGCGCCGCAACCTCGGCATCGCCTGCTGGCAGGTGGTCGGAGGGTCGTGGGGGAGCGCCCTCGCGCTCGCCTACGCGCAGACCCACCCCGAGTCGGTCGCCGAGCTGGTGCTGCGCGGCATCTTCACGCTGCGTCGTCACGAGCTGGAGTGGTTCTACGAGGGCGGGGCGTCGGCGATCTTCCCCGACCTGTGGGAGGAGTTCATCCGGCCCATCCCGGTGCTCGAGCGCTCGCGCATGATCGAGGCCTACCACCGGCGGCTCAGCGACCCCGATCCGGCGGTGCACGGACCGGCCGCGATGGCTTGGACGACCTGGGAGGCCTCGACCCTCACGCTCCGTCCCGACCGCCGCCTGGTGAGGACGATGACGGATGCCGCGACCGCGACCGCGTTCGCCCGCATCGAGAACCACTACTTCATGCACGGCGGCTGGTTCGAGGAGGGGCAGCTCATCGCGAACGCGGGACGGCTGCGCGGCATCCCCGCCGTCATCGTGCAGGGCCGCTACGACGTGTGCACGCCGATCATGACCGCGTGGGATCTGCACCGTGCGTGGCCGGAGGCGGAGCTGGTGATCGTCGACGACGCCGGGCACTCCGCCACCGAGCCGGGCATCGCCGCGGCGCTCGTGGCGGCGACCGACCGCTTCGCCGCGTCCTAGACGGCGGACGCGGCCGCGCGGAGGAGGTCGGCGGCGACCTCGCCGATCACGATCGCGGGCGCGTTGGTGTGCCCGCGGATGAGCGTGGGCATGACCGAGGCATCCGCCACCCGCAGCCCCGTCACGCCGCGCACCCGCAGCTCGGGATCGACGACGGATGCCTCGTCGGTCCCCATCCGTGCGGTCCCCACCGGGTGGTAGAGCGTGTGCGAGTAGCGGCGCAGCGACATCTCGGCGCGCTCGGCCGGCGTCATGCCCTCGCCGCCCTCCGGCTGCACCCAGCCACCCGTGGTGACCGCGCGCAGCGCGTCGGTCGCGACGAGCTCCTCGCACGCGGCGAGACCGGCCAGCATCGTCGCGGCATCCACGCCGTCGGGGTCGGACAGGTAGCGCGGATCGATGACCGCCTTGTCGTGCGGGTCGGACGAGGCCAGCCGGATCGTGCCGCGGCTGCGCGGCCGCAGCAGGATCGCGCCGACCGTGATGCCTTCGGCGGGCAGCGGCACGAGTCCCTCGCCCACGTACGGCGCGGCGGCGAAGATGATCTCGATGTCGGGGAGCTCGGCGGGGATGTCCGCATCCACTCCGGTGCGCACGAAGCCGTACGCCTCGGCGACGTTGGAGGTCAGCATCCCGCGTCGCTGGGTGAGGTAGGCGGCCAGCTGGGCCGGCTTCTCCGCGCCGTAGAGGGTGCCGCCGCGCGCGGCCGGGGCGAGGCCCGCCACCAGGTGGTCCTGCAGGTTCTCACCGACTTCGGAAGCGTCGACGAGCACCGGGATGCCGCGCTCGGCGAGGTGCGCGGTGGGTCCGATGCCGCTCAGCATCAGCAGCTGCGGCGTGTTGATCGCGCCGCCGGCGAGGATCACCTCGCGCCGGGCGAGCGCGTGCCGCGTGATGCGGTCGATCTCGACGTACACGCCCGTTGCGCGCGGGGCGGCCCCGAGCACCGTCTCGAACGTCACCCGCCGCACGAAGGCGCCGGTGACCACCCGCAGGTTCTTCCGCCGCGCGGCGGGGCGCAGGTAGGCGTCCGCCGTCGACGCGCGGGCGCCGCGGTGCTGCGACACCCGCGTCTCGGTGAAGCCCTGACCCGCCGGCAGGTTCGCGGCGGTGACCGGATGCCCCGCCTCGGCCGCGGCCCGCAGGAAGGCCGCCGTATGGGGGCGCGGGTCGCGCTGGCGCTCGACGGACTGCGGCCCCGCGGTGCCCTGCGTCGGGTCGGCCGGATCCTCGGTGCGCTCGACCCGCAGGAAGTAGGGGACGAGCGACTCCCACGACCACCGCTCTCCGGCGGTCTCGGCCCAGCCGTCGTAGTCGGCGGCGAACCCGCGCACCCACATCATCGCGTTGAGCGACGACGAGCCGCCGAGGGTCTTCCCCCGCGGCCAGAAGATCGTGCGGTCCTCGAGCGCCGGCTGCGGGACGGTGTCGTAGCCCCAGTCGTACGGGCCGCGGAAGAGCTTCGAGAATGCCGCCGGCACGTGCAGCTCGAGCGCCCTGTCGGGGCCGCCGGCCTCCAGCAGCAGCACCTCCACGGCCGGATCCTCGCTCAACCGCGCGGCCAGCGCGGCCCCCGCGGATCCGGCGCCCACGATCACGTAGTCGGCAGCCAGCGCCCGCGTGCTCATGCGCCGAACGCCTTCGCGAGCGTCACGGACAGCCGCGCCCAGTCGCCGTCCATGCGGAAGCGGGTGAACCCCTCGCTCACCGCGGCGCCCGTGCGCGACGTGACGAACCACGGCGGCTTGGGCAGCACACTGCGCCGTGACGGACGGAAGGACCGCGGATGCCTCAGCGACCGCGGGAACGGACGGAACGGTCCGCGCGCGACCGAGCGCTCGACGCCGTCGAGCAGGAACGCGTTGTGCACGACGCCGATGCCGCTGCCCACGTCGTCGATCGTCGCGCCCGGGAATGCGCCCCAGGTGAGCGTCGGGGTGAGGAACGCGAACGCCGTCCACGTGTTGACCGCGATCGCGCCGTAGCGCAGGTCGGCGATCGCCCGCTCGAACCCGTCGCCGAGCGCGTCCTGCGTCACCGGGTCGACCAGCACGTTGGCGCCGAGGGTTCCGGTGAGCCGCTCGTTGGCGTGCGCGACGGCGGCGTCGAGGAACTCCTGGCCGTTCCCCGGGAGCGCCACCACACCCAGCACGGGCGCGAAGTACTCCGTGGTCTCGAGGGGCGTCGCATCGTCGTCCGGGCCGAGCTCGACGATCGCGCGGCTGTGCCCCGCACTCCACCGCGCGTCGGGGTAGGCCGTCGCCGCGGCATCCATCCGCTCGTCGCTCTTCGGGTACCACACCGGCCGTTGCGGCGTGCGGTCGTAGGCGGCGCGCAGGGCGTCGAGGAAGGCCGCGCGCTGCGGCCAGTCGGCGCTGACGATGACCACCTGACCGGCGATGCAGTTGTGGCCACTGTTCTGCAGGCGCATCGTGGCGACGTGCTCGGCGTGGAACGCGAGGTCGGCGGCGGTCCACGCGCCCGGCACCACGATGATCGGCGAGACACCGCCGAGCTCGGCGGTGATCGGCGTGGTCAGCGCCGGGCGGCCCTCGCGGCGGCGGCGCGTGGCGACCCCGCCCGTCCCCCACACGATGTGGTCGAAGGTGGCCGCCGATCCGGTGATGTGCACGTGCGAGACATCCGGATGCCTCGTCAGATACGCGCCCACGTCGCCGCCGCCCGTCACGATGCGCAGCAGGCCCGTCTCGATCAGCGGCGCGAGTGCGCGCTCGAAGACGGGCACGAGCGCGTCCTGCGTGGGGTTGACCTTGAGGATCGCGACGCGGTTGTGCGCGAGCAGTTCGTACAGCACGTCGAGCACCGGGATGGAGGTGATGTTGCCCGCGCCGAGCACCAGACCGATCTCGGCGGGCGCGGTCGGGTGCAGCTGCCCGAGGCCGGCCGTGCGACGCGCGTGCGCGGCGGTGACGCCCGGCGCGAACCACACCTCGCCGGTGTAGCCCGACAGCAGCAGGCCGTCGACGGCGCTCGTCGGGAACGTATGGGCGCGCACGCGTCCGCCCGGAGCCTCGTCGATGCGCACCCCATCAAGCGGACTGCGCCCCGCCGCCAGCGCGGCGAGCGAGGTGCGGTAGGCGTCGAGGGCGACGAGCGCGGCGTAGGGCCCGGAGAGCCACTCCTCGCCGCGGAGCGGATGCCCGGGCTCGAGCCCCTTCGACAGCGACGCGGTGTCGGCCCAGTCCTCGGCGGCGGCCGAGACGGTGTCGTGCAGGCGCTCGAGGAGGCGTGCGCGCTGACCCGGCGTGAGGTGCGGCCACGCCCGCGCGCCCCTGCCGAGCTGGGCGAGGGCGGCGTCGATCCGCTCGCGCTCGTCGGCGGGGAGGTCGGTTCGAACGGCCACGGCGCTCTCCTTCGTGCGGGCTTCTCAGCCTAGGTGCGGGCGCGGACGGATGCCTCGACCGCCCGCAGTCCCGCGAGCGTCTCGGCGAACGAGGTGGACAGCGGCGAGAGCCCGATCCGCAGACCATCGGGATCGCGGTAGTCGGGGATCACGTCCTGCCGCCACAGGTCGGCGGTGACCGACCGCATCGTCGGGTGCGACAGCGTGACGTGCCCGCCGCGCCGAGCGGATTCGCGGGGGGAGGCGACGGTCACGCCCAGGGGCGCGAGCAGCGCGTCGGCGACCTGGATCGCGAACGATGTGAGCGCGATCGACTTCGTCCGCACCGCGTCGATGCCCGCTTCGGCCAGCATCGCCAGGGTGTCCTGCATCGCCAGCATGCCCACGATCGGCGGGGTGCCCGACAGGAACCGGCGCATCCCGTCGGCGGGGGAGTAGTCGGGACCCATCGCGAAGACGTCGGCGGTGCCCATCCACCCCTGGATCGGCTGTGCCAGAGCGGCCTGATGCCGCTCCGCGACGTATCCGAACGCGGGCGAGCCCGGTCCGCCGCCCAGGTACTTGTACGTGCACCCCACGGCGAGGTCGAACCCGTCGGCGTCGGCGCGCACCGGCACCGAGCCGGCCGAGTGGCACAGGTCCCACACGACGAGCGCGCCGGCGTCGTGGGCGATCGCGGTGAGGGCGGCGGCGTCGGCGAGGTGGCCGGAGCGGTACGCGACGTGGCTGAGGAGCACGACGGCCGTCGCCGGACCGACCGCCGCGCGCAGGTCGTCGGGCTCGACCCCGCCGGCACGATCGACCTCGATCCAGCGCACCGTGGCGCCGGCCTCACGGGCGATCCCGTCGACCAGGTAGCGGTCGGTGGGGAAGTTGTCGCGATCGACCACGATCTCGGTCCGGGCGGCATCCGCAGCATGCCGTTCGGCGTATGCGGCCCGCACGAGCTTGTAGAGCAGCACCGTCGTCGAGTCGCCGATCACGGTCTGCCCCGGCGCCGCGCCCAGCGCGACCCGGCCGATCTCGTCGCCGATCGCGAACGGCAGCCCCATCCACGACTCGTCCCAGCCGCGGATCAGCCGTCCGCCCCACTCCTCGGTCACGAAGCGGGCGAGTCGTTCGGCGGTGGCGGCGGGCGGGCGGCCGAGCGAGTTGCCGTCGAAGTACACCAGCGGGCTGTCGGCCCCGACGAACCGGTCGCGGAACCCGCGGAGCGCATCGGCCGCGTCGAGGGCGGATGCCTCCGCCTCCAGTGCTGCGGCGCGGTCAGTGTCCGTCATCGACGAGCTCCTCCTCCGGCACCACCGTCGCCGCGGTGAGCCATTCCGCCACATCGTCCTCACCCTCCGGTGCGCCACCGGGCACGAACGTCGCCACCCCGTGCACCGGCGCCGGGCGCGGCAGCGGGTCGGTGAGCGCGGCGACCAGCGCCGCGCCCCGCACGCCCGCCTCGCCCAGGAAGGCGACCTCGCGCGGGTTGACGCCCAGCGGCTGCACGCCGTTGCCGAGGTCGGTGCCGTAGAGCACCCGCCCGCCCGCGCCGGCGAACCGGGCGAGGTTGGCCACGGCGTGCGCGGTGCCGGCGTCGTCGTGGATGGACAGCGTCGAGATCCACGCCTGCCCGGCCAGGATCGCCGCCGCGACCAGCCCGCCGTCGAGCGTCTCGGTGAACGGCGTGTGCGCGAGCACGTCGACGCCGGTGACGAGGGCGAGCCGAGGCATCCCGGCGCCCTGCACGTGCGCCACCACCGGCAGCCCGCGAGAGTGCGCGCGCACGACGATCGCCCGCAGCGTGGCGGTGTCGAAGACCGGTCCGGCGTCGGCGTGGAGGGCGACCTTGATGACGGATGCCCCGAACTCCACCTGCTCGTCGACCGCGGTCTCGGCGCTGCCCGCGACCCCCGCGCCGAGTGATCCGATCACTTCGCGCACGCTCTCGGGCGGCGCCCAGTCGCGTGCCACCGGATAGCCGCCCGGGGCGGTGATGAAGGCGCCGGCGTACTCCCGATGCGGCATACCGCTCCGTCCCGCGCGGAACAGGGCGAGCGGATCCCCGCCGAGATCGAGGACGGCCGCCACGCCGCCGCGCGGGAGGGCGGCGACGTCGACGAGGTGCGAGTGGACGTGATGATCGGTGAGGGGCGGGAGCGCGATGCCGTGCTCGCCCGTGAGCGCGCGACGGACGACCCGCGCGGTCGGGCCGAGGAGGGCGGCGACGTGCTCGCGGTTCATCGGCCGATCTCGGTCCGTACCGCGAACAGCTCGGGGAAGAACGTGAGCGAGAGCGCGCGCTGCAGGAACGGCACGCCGCTGGATCCACCGGTGCCCGTCTTGAAGCCGATGATCCGCTCGACCGTCTTGAGATGCCGGAAGCGCCACAGCTGGAAGTCGTCCTCGAGGTCGACGAGCTCCTCGCACGTCTCATAGGCCGCCCAGTGCGCGCCGGGGTCGGCGTAGACCGCGGCGAACACCGGCACGAGCTCCGGGGTGAACGTCCACGCCGTCGTGACGTCGCGGGTCAGGACGGCCTCGGGGATGTCGTACCCGGCACGGGCCAGCATCCGGAGGAACTCGTCGTAGAGGCTCGGGGCCTCCCAGGCGGCCGTGACCAGCGCGGAGGCGGCCGGATCCGCGGCGAACACGCGCAGCATCCCGGCGTTCTTGTTGCCCAGCGTGAACTCCACCGCCCGGTACTGCGCCGATTGGAAGCCGCTCGCGTTTCCGAGCACTCCGCGGAACTGCGCGTACTCGGCGGGGGTCAGCGTCGCCAGCACCGACCACTGGTCCGTGAGGGTCGCGAGGATGTGCTTGACGCGGGCCAGAGCCTTCAGGGCGGGCGGCAGATCGTCGGCGCGCAGGAAGGCGCGGGCGGCACCCAGCTCGTGCAGGATCAGCTTCAGCCACAGCTCCGTGGTCTGGTGCTGCACGATGAACAGCAGCTCGTCGTGGTGCTCGGGATCGCTGAGCGGGCGCTGCGCCGACAGGAGCGTCCCGAGATCGAGGTATCCGCCGTAGCTCATGCGATCGGCGAAGTCGGTGACCACCGATCCCTCGATCGACCGGGTGTTCGCTTCGACGCCGTCCACAGCGCGAGCCTACCCGCGGGGAGGCGGCTCAGATGAGGGCGAGCTCGCGCAGCTTCGACTCCACGTCGGCGTTGGTCGGCTCGACATGATGGCTCGCGTCCGGATACACGACGACCGGGATGTTCGTGCGCCCGGAGATCTCCTTCGCCACGTCGGCGGCGGAGGGGTCGGCGACCAGGTCGACGTAGGTGTACTGCACGCCGAGGGCGTCGAGCTGCTTCTTCGTGCGGATGCAGTCGCGACACCAGTCGGCGCCGAACATCGTGATGGTCTCGGGAGCGGAAGTCATGCCTTCCAGCGTACGAGAACCCCGCGGGGAGGGCTCCGGGGGAGGTGGGACGAGGGTGGGAGAGTCCCCGACATCACCTGTGTTAACGCTATGGACAGGCATCTCGACTCGATGCGGGAGGGGTGGGCATGCCACCATGGACACGATGCAACTCTCTGTCGTCGTCCCCACTTTCAACGAAGCTCCCAACATCGCGGAGCTCGTTCGTCGTGTGACCGCGGCGACCGCCGGTTCCGATGTCGAGATCATCTTCGTCGATGACAGCACCGACACGACGCCCGACACGATCCGGGAGGTCGCCGATGCGGCGTCCGTCCCGGTGAAGCTCATCCACCGCACCGACCGCAGCGGCGGGCTCGGCGGCGCCGTGATGACCGGTATCGCGGCGGCGACGTACGACGCCTGCCTCGTGATGGACGGCGATCTGCAGCATCCGCCCGAGGACATCCCGAAGCTCTTCTCGCGCTACGCACAGGGCGACGTCGACCTCGTCGTGGCCTCGCGCTACATCGACGGCGGCGAGCATCACGGGCTGGCCGACCAGACCCGCGTGATGGTGTCGAAGTCGTCGACCGCGCTGACGAAGGCGATGTTCCCGATCCGCCTCAAGGGCGTGTCCGACCCGATGACCGGGTTCTTCCTCGTCGACCGCCGGGCGCTCGACGTCGAGGAGCTCAAGCCGCGCGGGTTCAAGATCCTGCTCGAGATCCTCGCGCGCAAGAGCATGCGCGTGGCCGAGGTGCCGTTCTCGTTCGCCGACCGCTTCGCCGGCGACTCGAAGGCGTCCTTCACCCAGGGTCTGCACTTCCTGCTGCAGCTGACCGCGCTGCGCTTCGGCAAGATGTCGCTCTTCGCGATCATCGGCGGCCTCGGCGCGCTCGCCAACATCTTCATCGTGTGGGCGCTGACCCACCTGGGCATCAACTACATCGCGTCGGCGATCATCGCCGCCGAGATCACGATCCTCGCCAACTTCGTGCTGCAGGAGCGCTTCGTCTTCCAGGACATGCGCAACGAGGCATCCGGTGTCTGGTCCCGCTTCGCGAAGTCGTTCACGTTCAACAACGTCGAGCTGATCATCCGCATCCCCGTGATGGCGCTGATGGTCACCGGCGGGCACATCTCGGCCGTGCTCGCGACCGCGATCACGCTCGTCGTGGCGTTCTTCGTGCGATTCCTCTTCCACTCGCTCGTGGTGTACGCGCCGCGCCGCGCGGCCAAGACCAGTCGCGTGCGCGAGGTCCTGCGCGACATCGACGAGCAGGCGATGGCCCCGGGCGAGCTCTGAGCCGCGCCTCCGGCGGGTCGCCTCACGCCTCCGGCGCGAGCACCCCGTCGGTCTCGAGGTAGCGGTCGCCCGAGACAGGGCACACCCACGCGCCGTCCTGCAGGACGAGCGGCTTGCCGGCCTTGCCGACCCAGCCGATGCGCTTCGCCGGCACCCCGACGACCAGCGCGTAGTCGGGAACGTCCTTCGCCACGACGGCACCGGCCGCGACGAGCGCCCACTCGCCGACCGTGACCGGCGCGATGCACACCGCTCGGGCGCCGATCGCCGCGCCGCGGCCGATCGTCACGCCGACCGCGTGCCAGTCGTCGGCGCTCTTGGGCGAGCCGTCGGGGTTGATCGCCCGCGGGAACTCGTCGTTCGTTAGCACCGCGGCCGGCCCGATGAACACGCCGTCGCCGAGGCGCGCCGGCTCGTACACGAGCGCGTAGTTCTGGATCTTGCAGCCGTCGCCGAGCACCACGTCGGGGCCGATGTAGGCGCCGCGGCCGATGTTGCAGTCGATGCCGAGCGTCGCGCCCTCGCGGACCTGCGCGAGGTGCCAGACGCGCGTGCCGGCTCCCAGCACGGCGGAGTCGGCGACGTCGGCGGATGCCTGGACGACAGGGGCGGCGGATGCGTTCACGGAGACCTCCGAAGGGCGTGGCGGGCGACGGGACCAGCCTACGGCGGGTGCGACGCAGCGTTCGGCAATCTGCCAGGTGACATCACAGGCTCGACCCGGTAGAGTCCTCGCGGGGAAGTCTTCCGACGTGCCGCATGGGGATGTATTGGCACTCGGGGACTCGAGCACGTAAGCGATGGGGATCGCCGACGCGCCGATACGAGGCGTAGGGGATTCCAGGTCTGGGGACTGGAACATGGGGAAGACTGTCGATACTCGACGTGGACTGACGCGCGCGCTCGCTCGCATGCGCGGCATCGCCATCGCGGCGACGGTGGCAGTGCTGGCGGCGACGTTCGTCGCCGTGCAGGCGCCGCTGGCCGCGACGGCCGCCAACCCGACGGCGTCGAGCTCGTGCGGTGCGAACATCAACGCGATCGTCTGCGAGAACTCCAAGCCGGGCACAGACCCGAGCGTGTGGGACATCTCCGGCGCCGGAGATGCGTCCATCCAGGGTTTCGCGACCGACATCTCGGTCAACGCCGGGCAGAAGGTCGACTTCAAGATCGACACGAACGCGCGTTCGTACTCGGTCGACATCTACCGCACGGGCTGGTACCAGGGGCTCGGCGCCCGTCACATCGCCTCGGTCACGCCCTCGGCGACCCTGCCGCAGACCCAGCCCCAGTGCATCTCCGACGTGACCACCGAGCTGTACGACTGCGGCACGTGGGGTGTCTCGGCATCCTGGAACGTCCCGGCCGACGCCGTCTCGGGTGTCTACATCGCCCTGCTCACCCGCGCCGACACCGGGGGATCGAGCCACATCATCTTCGTCGTGCGCAACGACGGCAACACCTCCCAGGTGCTGTTCCAGACCTCCGACCCGACGTGGCAGGCGTACAACACCTACGGCGGGTCGAACTTCTACCAGGGCGCCGCCAACGGTCGGGGATACAAGCTCAGCTACAACCGGCCCTTCGCCACCCGCAACTGGGTGCAGGGACGGGACTTCTACTTCAGCAGCGAGTACGCGACGGTGCGCTTCATGGAGCGCAACGGGTACGACATGACCTACATGGCCGGCGTCGACACAGACCGCCGCGGCGGCGAGCTGAGCAACCACAAGGTGTTCCTCTCCGTCGGCCACGACGAGTACTGGTCGGGAGCCCAGCGGGCGAACATCGAGGCCGCCCGTGACGCCGGCGTCAACATGCAGTTCCTGGCCGGGAACGAGGGCTACTGGCGCACCCGCTACGAGCCGTCCGTCGACGGTTCCGCCACCGATTACCGCACGCTCGTGTCGTACAAGGAGACGTGGGGCAACGCCCAGAACAGGGGCGGCGGCAAGATCGATCCGAGCTCGGAGTGGACCGGGACCTGGCGCGATCCGCGGTTCGCCGCACCCGCACAGGGCGGGGGCAAGCCCGAGAACGCGCTCACCGGCACGATGTACATGGTCAACGACAGCGACCTCGCCGTGACGGTCTCCAGTGACGAAGGGCTGACCCGCCTCTGGCGCAACACCAGCCTGACGTCGATGGCGTCGGGTGCGACGACCGCGTTGGCCGCCCACACCATCGGGTACGAGTCCAACGAGGATGTCGACAACGGGTTCCGGCCGGCCGGCCTGATCCGGCTGTCCACCACCGTCGGCGCGGTGCCGCAGTACCTCACGGACTACGGCAACACGGTCGTCGCGGGAACCACCACCCACCACATCACCCTCTACAAGGCCGCCAGTGGCGCGCTGGTCTTCTCCTCGGCGAGCATCCAGTGGGGCTGGGGTCTCGATCAGACCCACGACGGCAACGGCGCACCCGCCGACATCCGGATGCAGCAGGCGGAGGTGAACCTCCTCGCCGACATGGGCGCCCAGCCGGGCAGCCTGATGAGCGGTCTCGTCCCCGCCTCGAAGTCCACCGACACGACGGCACCGACGACCGTGATCACCTCGCCCACGCAGGGCCAGGCGGTCGCGCAGGGTTCGACCGTCACCGTCACGGGTACCGCCTCCGACGTCGGAGGCCGGGTCGCGGGTGTCGAGGTCTCCACCGACGGCGGCACCTCGTGGCACGCGGCGCAGGGCACGACGAGCTGGACCTACAGCTACATCCAGCAGGGCGACGGCTCCGTGCCCATCATCGCCCGCGCCATCGACGACAGCGCGAACTTCACAGCCGCGGGCACCACGCGCAACGTCACCGTCAGCGGCCCGTACAGCATCTTCGGCGCCACCGCTCCCGAGGTCGCCGCGGCGGATGACACCGCCTCCTACGAGCTCGGCGTCAAGTTCACCTCGTCGTCCGACGGGTTCGTCTCGGGGGTTCGGTTCTACAAGGGAGCGGGCAACACCGGTCTGCACACGGGCTCGCTCTGGGACGCGAACGGAAACCGTCTGGCGTCGATCGTCTTCGTGAACGAGTCCGCCTCCGGATGGCAGCAGGCGCAGTTCGTCGTGCCCGTCCAGGTGGTGGCCGGCGCGACCTACACGGTCTCGTACACCGCCCCCAACGGGCGCTACTCGCTCACCGACCGCTACTGGCCGTACAAGGCGACGAAGACCGCGCCGCTCTCGGTCGTCGGTGGTCTCGGGTCCACCGCCCCGGGCGTCTTCGGCGCGGCCGGCGCGTTCCCGAACACCGCCTGGACGGCCGACACCAACTACTTCGTCGACGTGCTCTTCACGAAGTCCGACACGTCTCCGCTGCGCGTCGCGAGCCGGACTCCGCAAGCCGGCGTCTCGAGTGTCGCCGTCGACACGCCCATCACGGCGACGTTCGTCCGCCCGGCGCAGGCCTCGTCGGTCGCGATGACGGTGACCCCGCAGGGCGGTTCGGCGATCGCGGGCAGCGTCTCCTACGACGCGGCGAGCCGCACGGCGCGTTTCACGCCCTCCGCGCCGCTCGCCTTCGGGACGACCTACGCGGTCACGATCTCGGCGACCGACACCAACGGCGTCGCGATCGAGTCCGATGCCGGCTGGACCTTCCGCACCCGTGGTGCCGACCTGCCGGCGGGTCAGTGCCCCTGCTCGCTCTACTCGGAGAGCGTCACGCCGGCGGTCACCGCGGCAGCCGACCCCGACGCGGTCACCCTGGGCGTCAAGTTCACGACATCGGTGGCGGGTTCGGTCACGGGCCTGAAGTTCTACAAGGGCGCAGGCAACGGCGGGACCCACACGGGCGCGCTGTGGGCGGCCGACGGGACGAAGCTGGCCGACCTGACCTTCACGGGCGAATCCACTCAGGGATGGCAGTTCGCCTCCTTCTCCACGCCGGTCGCTCTGCAGCCGGGCGTGACATACATCGCGTCCTACGTCGCCCCGCAGGGACGGTACGCCGCGACGGCCGCGGGGTATGCGGCGTCGTATGCGCGCGGTCCGCTCACCGTGCCGGCGAACGGAGCGGTCTTCACCTATGCCGCGGGCGGCTTCCCCGCGCAGACCTCCACGACCGACTACGGAATCGATGTGGTGTTCGCCACCTCGACCGACACGCCCGCGATCACCGCTCGCACTCCCGACGCGGGTGCGACGGACGTCCCGGTGGGCACCACGGTGTCGGCGACCTTCGCGGGCGCCGTCAAGCCTGGCTACACCGGGCGCGTCGTGGCCGACGGTGTCGAGGTGCAGGGCACGTGGACCCTGGACTCGGGCAACACGAAGGTGACCTTCGCCCCGTCCGCCCCGCTCATCCCGGGCGCGCAGGTGAACGTCACACTGACGGGCGTGCAGAGTCAGGCCGGTACCGCGGGTCCGCAGTTCGCCTGGTCGTTCACCACCGCATCGGGAGGGCAGGCTCCTCCAGTGGGCTTCTTCGGCGCCACCACGCCCGTCGTGGCCGACTCGGGGGACTCCGCGGCTGTGGAACTGGGCCTCGCGTTCTCGTCGTCGGTCGCCGGTCAGGTGCGGGCCATCCGGTTCTTCAAGGCCGCCGGCAACACGGGAGTCCACACCGGATCCCTGTGGGGACCGAACGGACAGCGCTTGGCCACGGTGACGTTCTCGGGTGAGAGCGCCTCCGGGTGGCAGCGCGCGACGCTCAGCACTCCTGTGGTCATCGCCCCGGGCGTGCAGTACACGGTCTCCTACTTCGCGCCGCAGGGGCGGTACTCCTACACCGCGCAGGCGTTCGCAGCGCCGGTGACGTCCGGTCCGCTCACCACTGCGAGCCCCGACAACGGCCGCTACCGCTACGGCGCCAGCACCGCCGTCCCCACGGCGAGCTTCAACGCCACGAACTACTTCGTCGACGTGGAGTTCGTCGCGGACTCCGCGGCGCCGATCACCGTGACGGCGAAGACACCCGCCACGGGTGCGACCGGTGTCGCAGTTGCCCCGCAGATCTCGGCGACCGTGGATCAGGACCCGGGTAGCCGGACGCTCGCTCTGGTCGTGTCCACGTCCGCGGGGACCGTGGCGGGGCAGTCGAACTACAGCGCCGCGGACAAGAAGCTCACCTTCACGCCGGCCGCGGATCTGAAGCTCGGGACGACCTACTCCGCGATGGTGACGGTCGACGGCGCCGCGATCGATTCGTGGTCGTTCTCGACGCTCGACGCCGTCCAGACGCTGTTCGCGGATGCCGCGCCGACGACCACCGTTCCGGACACCGACCCGATCGAGGTCGGGACCGCGTTCACGGTGTCGCAGCCGGGAACGGTGAAATCGATCCGGTTCTACAAGACGGTCCCCAACACGGGTCTGCACCGCGGAACGCTGTGGGCACCCGACGGAACGGTGCTGGCGCAGGTGGCCTTCACGAACGAGACCGCCTCGGGCTGGCAGCGAGCGACGCTGAGCACACCGGTTCCCGTCGTGCCCGGCACGACGTACACCGTCTCCTACTTCTCCGCGGGTGGACGCTATTCGTACGAAGGCGCGTACTTCGCGCAGCCGCGGACGAACGGGTACGTCACCGGGGTCGGCGTCACCAACGGAAGGTTCGTGTACGGCGCCGACGGCGGATTCCCGACGCAGTCGTTCAACTCCACCGCGTACTTCGTGGACGCCGAGATCGACTTCAGCGGCGACGCACCGCCGGTCGAGACGCCGGCACCCGCCATGCTCGCCAAGACTCCGGCGGCGGATGCCTCGAACGTCGATCCCGCCACCGCCGCGATCACCGCGACCGTCTCGAACGCGTCCACCGCGTCGATCGTCCTGACCAGCGGCGGCACCGCCGTCCCCGGCCAGTCGGTGTTCAACGCGACCTCCGGTGTCGTCGCCTTCACGCCGACCGCGCCGCTCGAGCGGGGCAAGACCTACACCGTGCAGGTCACCGCCAACGGCGCGCCTCTCGGCAGCAGCTGGTCGTTCTCGACCCTCCCGGCACCCGCTGTGACGGCCACGAGCCCCGCCGCGAACGCCACGAACGTCGCTCCGGGAGCCGCCGTGACCGCCACACTCACCAACGCGGCGTCGGCCGCGATCGCGGTCACCTCCGCGGGGCTCCCCGTACCGGGAGCGTCCTCGTACAACGCCACCACCGGCGTCGTGACCTTCACCCCCAGCGCGCCGCTCGAGCGTGGGGCGACGTTCGCCGTGACCACCACGGCCAACCTCTCCCCGGTCGCGGGCGGGTCGTGGTCCTTCAGCACGGTGCCCAAGCCCGGTGTGGTCGCGGTGACGCCGTCGGCGGGTGCCGGCAACGTCGATCCCACGACGGCGAAGATCACCGCCACCCTGTCCAACGCCACCTCGGCGACCGCCACGGTCAGCGCGGGCGGAGTCGGCGTGGCCGGTGCGACGAGTTTCAACGCGGCGACCGGTGTCCTCACCTTCACACCGTCAGCCGCCCTCGACTGGGGCAAGACCTACGCCGTCGTCGTGTCGGCGGACGGCGCCGTGCCGGCCGGAGGGTCGTGGACCTTCACCACGGTCGCCAAGGCCACGCTGACCGCGCGCACGCCGGGCGTCAGCGCCACCAACGTCGATCCGACCACCGCCAAGATCACCGCGACCCTCTCGGGTGCGGTGACGGCATCCATCGGTGTCAAGAACGGCACGATCGACGTCCCGGGCACCACGGCGCTCAACACGGCCACCGGGGTGGCGACCTTCACCCCCACCGCGCCGCTGGACTGGGCGAAGACCTACACCGTCACGGTGACCGCCCACGGCACGTCGGTCGCCAACGGATCATGGTCGTTCACCACGTTCGTCAAGGCCACGCTGACCGCGCGGACGCCGGCCGTCAACGCCACAGGCGTCGACCCCACCACGGCGAAGGTGACCGCGACACTGACCGGGGCGGTGAACGCCTCGATCGCGCTCACCCTCGGCGGGGTCGCTGTCGCCGGGACGTCCGCGCTGAACACGACGACCGGTGTGGTCACCTTCACCCCGACCGTCGCCCTGGACTGGACCAAGACCTACACCGCGACGGTGACCGCGAACAGCGCCGCCGTGACCGGCGGAGCCTGGAGCTTCACCACCAAGTCCGCGCCGTCGACCATCTTCGGCGCGACGGCGACGCCGGCCAACGCGAACACCAGCATCGCCCAGGCCGTGCAGATCGGCACGCGCTTCAAGAGCTCTGCTGCGGGAGTGGTCACGGCGATCCGGTTCTACAAGGGCACCCAGAACACCGGCACGCACACGGGGTACCTGTGGGCCGCGAACGGCACCAGGCTCGCGACCGTCACCTTCACCAACGAGACCGCCTCCGGCTGGCAGACCGCGACGTTGTCGACGCCTGTCCGCCTCACGGTCGGTGCCGAGTACCGCGTGAGCATGTACAGCTCGACCGGTCGCTACCCGTCGACGACGAGCGGGTTGACCAACGCGGTGACCTCGGGGCCGCTGTCGACCATCGCGACCGGCGGTGCCTATGTGTACGGGACGGGATTCCCCAACACGACATCGACGACGAACTTCTGGGTGGATGTGGTCTTCAGCCCAGACAACTGAGTCTTATCGTTCTACGATCTGATCAACACACCGCGCGGGGGTGCGGTCGAGGGGGGAGTGTGTTCAGCGTGTCTGAACGACTGAATGTGGTTGTCGTCGGTGCGGGGTATTGGGGTCCCAACCTGGCGCGGAACTTCCGGGCGAGCCCGGACTGGAATCTCGCGGCGATCTGCGATCTCGACATCGAGCGCGCCCAGCGGGTGGCCGACGGCGTCGGCGGGGTGCCGGTGACGGCGAGCCTCGACGAGGTGCTGGCCGACCCCGCCGTCGACGCGATCGCCATCGCGACGCCGGCGCGCACGCATCACCCGATCGTCTTGAAGGCGCTGGATGCCGGAAAGCACGTGATCGTCGAGAAGCCGCTGGCCGACACCCGCGAGAAGGGTGTCGAGATGGTCGAGCGTGCGCGCGAGCGCGGGCTGGTCCTGATGACCGACCACACATTCTGCTACACGCCCGCCGTGCTGAAGATCCGCGAGCTCATCGCCGAGGGGTCGCTCGGCGACATCCTGTTCGTCGACAGCGTGCGCATCAACCTCGGACTCATCCAGCCCGACGTCGACGTGTTCTGGGACCTCGCTCCGCACGACCTGTCGATCCTCGACTTCGTGCTGCCCGGCGGCCTCGACGTCGACACGGTCGCCGCGCAGGGCGCCGACCCGCTCAAGACGGGCAAGTCGTGCGTCGGGTACCTCACGATGCCGCTGAAGAACGGTGCGATGGCGCACGTGCACGTCAACTGGCTCAGCCCCACGAAGATCCGTCAGATGGTGATCGGCGGCACGAAGCGCACGCTGGTCTGGGACGACCTCAACCCGCAGCAGCGCCTGAGTGTGTACGACCGCGGCGTCGACCTCGCCTCGCAGTCGGCAGAGACCGCCGACACCCGCGCCTCGAACATCTCGTACCGCCTGGGCGACACGTGGTCGCCGGCGCTGCCGGAGCGCGAAGCCCTCGCGGGCGTCGCGACCGAGTTCGCCGCGGCCATCCGCGAGGGGCGCCCGGCACGCACCAGTGGTGAATCGGGACTGCGCGTACTGTCCGTCCTGGAGGCCGCCGCGGCCAGCCAGACCATTCACGGCGCCCCGGCGCCCGTTGCAGGATTCAGCAAGGAAGAGATCAGCGCATGACGAACCTCGAAGGCACCCGCATCCTCGTCACGGGCGGGTCGGGCACGATCGGGTCCACGCTCGTCGATCAGCTCGTCGACGCGGGCGCCGCGCACATCGACGTCCTCGACAACCTCGTCCGCGGGCGCGTCGCCAATCTCGACGACGCGATCGCGACCGGCAAGGTCGCCCTCATCGACGGCGACATCCGCGACGCGAAGCTCGTCGACGAGCTCACGGCCGACAAGGACGTCGTGTTCCACCAGGCGGCCATCCGCATCACGCAGTGCGCCGAGGAGCCGCGGCTCGCGCTCGAGGTGCTCGTCGACGGCACGTTCAACGTGGTGGAGGCGGCCGCCAAGCACAAGGTGCGCAAGCTGATCGCCGCATCCAGCGCCTCCGTCTACGGCATGGCCGAGGAGTTCCCGACCACCGAGCGCCACCACCACGAGAACAACGACACGATCTACGGCGCCGCGAAGACGTTCAACGAGGGTCTGGTCCGCAGCTTCCGCGCGATGCAGGGCCTCGACTACGTGCTGCTGCGCTACTTCAACGTGTACGGCCCGCGCATGGACGTACACGGTCTCTACACCGAGGTGCTGGTGCGCTGGATGGAGCGCATCGCCGACGGCAAGCCGCCGCTCATCTTCGGCGACGGGCTGCAGACCATGGACTTCGTGTGCGTGCCCGACATCGCCCGCGCCAACGTGCTGGCCGCGCAGAGCGACATCGTCGAGGGCACCTACAACGTCGCCAGCGGCACCGAGACGAGCCTGCTCGAGCTCGCCGAGGCGCTGCTGCGCGTGATGGGCTCCGACCTCGGCGTCGAGCACGGCCCGGAGCGTGCCGTCAACGGCGTCGCCCGTCGTCTCGCCGACACGTCGGCCGCGAAGCGCGATCTCGGCTTCGAGGCCACGATCGGCATCGAGGACGGACTGCGACAGCTCGTGGACTGGTGGGCTCCGCTGCGCGAAGAGATCGCGGCCGGCCGGAAGGTGTCGGCGTGAGCGAGCGCATCAACGTCATGGTCCCCTGGCTCGGCCAGGAGGAGGCCGACGCTGTCGCCGAGGCGATCGCCAGCGGCTGGGTCGCGCAGGGGCCGCGGGTCGCGCGCTTCGAGACCGAGTTCGCGGCCGCGATGCTGGCCCCCCACGCGGTCGCCGTCACCAGCTGCACCACGGCGCTGCACCTCGCGCTGATCGTCGCGGGCATCGGCCCGGGCGACGACGTGGTCATCCCGTCGTTCTCCTTCATCGCCACCACGAACGCCGTCCGCTACGTCGGCGCGAACCCGGTGTTCTGCGACGTCGACCCGGTGACGGGCAATGTCACCGGCGCCACCGTCGCCGCCGCGCTCACCGACGCGACGAAGGCCGTCATCGCGGTCGACCAGGGCGGCGTTCCGCTCGACCTCGACGACGTGCGCGCGGTCACCGATCCGCGGGGCATCGTGGTCGTGGAGGATGCCGCGTGCGGCGCCGGTTCGACCTACAAGGGTCGCCCCGTGGGCGCCGGTGCCGATATCGCGGCATGGTCGTTCCACCCGCGCAAGCTCCTCACCACCGGTGAGGGCGGGATGATCACCACGCATCGCGAGGACTGGGCGAAGCGCGCGAAGAACCTGCGCGAGCACGCCATGAGCGTCTCCGCCGCCGACCGGCACGCGTCGGTGCTGCCGCCCGCCGAGGAGTACGGCGAGGTCGGCTACAACTTCCGCATGACCGACCTGCAGGCCGCGGTCGGCCTCGTGCAGCTCGGTCGCCTGCCCGCCATCGTCGCGCGCCGGCGCGAGATCGCCGAGACGTATCAGCGGGCGATCGACGGGATCCCGGGGCTCCGTGCCGTGCGCGACCCCGAGTACGGCACCGGCAACTACCAGTCGTTCTGGGTCGAGGTCGGCGAGGAGTACCCCACCGACCGGGAGGGTCTGCTCGAGGCGCTCGCGCACGCCGACATCTCGGCGCGCCGCGGGATCATGGCCTCGCACCGCCAGGCGCCCTACCGCGATCTGACGCCCGCGTCGGGGCTGCCCGTCACCGAGCACCTGAACGATCGCACGCTGATCCTGCCGGTCTTCCATACCCTCACCGACGCCGACCAGGAGCGCGTCATCGCCGTGCTCCGCCAGCCCGGGAGCGCGGTGTCGTGACCGGTTCGTCGGCAGGGGGACTGCTGCTCGTCGGTGCGAGTGGGCTGGCGCGCGAGGTGATCGCGGCCGGCATCACCGGCGTCGTCGGCATCGTCGACGACGACCCGGAGCTTCTCGACACCGAGATCTCCGGCGTGCCGGTCGTGGGCACGACCGCCGACGCCGTCAAACGCGAAGAGTCGCTGCTGGTGTGCATCGGACCGAGCGCCGCACGGCGCAACGTGGTGCGTCGCTTCGCGAAGTTCGGTGTCGCCGAGGAGCGGTTCGCGATCTTCGTGGCGCGTTCGGCCCGGATCGGCAAGACGAGCAGCGTCGGACCCGGCAGCATCCTCCTCGACCAGCTCGTCGTGACGGCGGATGCCTCGATCGGCAGCCATGTCGTCGTGATGCCGAACTGCACGATCACCCACGACTGCGTCCTCGAGGACTTCACCACGCTGGCCGCCGGAGTCGCCCTGGGCGGCACGGTGCGCATCCGTGAGGCCGCGTACGTCGGCATGAACGCCTCGATCCGGCAGAACCTCACGGTCGGACGCTCCGCGACGATCGGCATGGGGTCCGTCGTGCTCGAAGACGTCCCGAAGGAACAGACCTGGGCCGGCGTGCCCGCTCGACAGCTGGAAGCGAACGAATGACGAACACACTCACGACCGTCCCGTTCCTCGATCTCGCCGCTCAGCAGGCGGAGGTCGCCGACGAGGTGCTGCCCGTCTGGCAGCGCCAGCTCGCCTCGGCAGGTTTCATCGGCGGCGCCGAGGTGTCCGCGTTCGAGGCCGAGTTCGCCGACTACATCGGTGTGCAGCACGTCGTGGGCGTCTCGAACGGCACCGACGCGCTCGAACTCGCCTACCGCGCGGTCGGCGTCGAGGCCGGCGACGAGGTCATCATCCCGGCCAACACCTTCATCGCCACCGCCGAGGCGGTCTCGCGCATCGGCGCGATCCCCGTCCCGGTCGACGTCGACGATGAGTTCCTGCTGATCGACCCCGACGCGATCGAGGCCGCCATCACCGTCCGCACGAAGGCGATCGTGCCGGTTCACCTCTTCGGCCAGACGGCGCCGATCGACCGCATCGCCCCGATCGCCGAGAAGCACGGACTGGTGCTGATCGAGGATGCCGCGCAGAGCCAGGGCGCCGCCTCGACCGCCGGACGTGCCGGGGCGCTCTCGCGCGTCGCGGCGACGAGCTTCTACCCCGGCAAGAACCTCGGCGCCGCCGGTGACGCCGGCGCGGTCATGACCGACGACGCCGCCGTGGCGGATCTCGTCCGCAACCTCGGCGGCCACGGCAGCTCGGTGAAGTACGTGCACGACCACGTCGGCATGAACGCCCGTCTCGACGCGATCCAGGCCACGGTGCTGCGCGCGAAGCTGCGCCGTCTCGACGGCTGGAACGCCTCACGCCGTGTCGCGGCAGCCCGCTACGGCACGCTGCTGGCCGACATCTCCGGTGTGCGCACCCCGGCGGTGCTCCCCGGCAACGACGACGTATGGCACCTCTACGTGGTGCGCGTCGACGAGCGCGACCGCGTCATGGCCGAGCTCGGCGCCGCGGGCATCGGGGTCGGCATCCACTACCCGACGCCCGTGCACCTCACGGAGGCGTACGCGTCGCTCGGTCACCGTCGCGGAGAGTTCCCCGTGGCGGAGGCCGCGGCCGACCGCATCCTGTCGCTGCCGATGTTCCCGCACCTCACCGAAGCTCAGCAGGACGCGGTCGTTGCCGCGGTTCGTGCCGCGGTGGGCGGATGAGCAAGCCGGCGCACGGATGAACCCTCCAGCCCCGATCCGGGTGATGATGCACCTGAATCACCTCGAGCTCGGCGGCACCCAGCGCAATGCCGTCGACTTCGCCCACGAACTGCGCGACCGCGGGATCGAATCGGTGCTGGTCGGCGACGCGTCGACGGCCGGCGACGGTCCCAGCCTGCTCGACTACGCGCGGTCGCGCGACGTGGACGTGCGCGCCTATGATCCCGAGACGGGGATCATCGCCCACGGACGTCAGCTGCGCAGGATGGCGAACGAGCTCGGGATCGACCTCATCCACGCCTACGGGATGTGGGGGGCAGCTCGTCCCGTCTACTGGGGTCCTGCACGGTTCGGGCGCATGCCGTGGGTCGAGACGGTCTACGAGATGAGCGTCACGTCCGTCGTGCATCGGCACATGCCGCTGATCGTCGGCACCGGGTATCTGATCGACGAGCTCGCAGACCGGCCGGGACCCACCGTGCTCGTCTCACCGCCGGTCGACCTCGTCGCCGACGACCCCGCGATCATCGACGGCGACGCATTCCGTGAGCAGCATGCGCTGGGCGACGAGGTGCTTCTCGTGATGATCAGCCGTCTGGACAGCAACATGAAGGCTTTCGCGATAGAGACGACCATCCGAGCGATGCGGGAGCTCCACGACACGGGGGCCACCCTCGTGGTCGTCGGTGCGGGCGACGCCGAGCCGCATCTGCGAGCGATCGCCGACGAAGTCAACACGGATGTCGGGCGGGCGGCCGTGCGGCTGGTCGGCGCGATGGCCGATCCTCGCCCGGCCTACGCGGCGGCGGACATCATGCTGGGCATGGGCGGTTCGGCCGCCCGATCGCTCGCCTTCGGCAAGCCGCTCATCGTCACGGGCGAGGAGGGGTGGAGCCAGCTGTTCGAGGAGTCGACGGCGGCATCCCTCGCGCGCTCGAGCTACTGGAGCCCCGACCGTCCCGCCGATCCCGTCGCGGATCTGGTGGACATCGCCCGCCCGCTCATCGCGGATCCCGCCCGCCGCGCCGCGTTGGGCGCGCTGGGTCGGCCGTTCGCGGTCGAGAGGTTCGGTCTCGAGGCCATGTCCGACCGGATGGCCACTGTCTACACGGATGCCCTCACCTCCTACGGTCGGCGGGAGTGGCTCCGTGATCTGCCCCGCGAGGCTCGACGTCTGGCCGACAAGGTGGCTCGCCGCATCCGTCCTTCCGGCGCAGGCGCGTGATGGCCCGTCCCAGTCCGGACCACCCGGACTTCGATCGGCTTCCCGAGAGCGAGTGGGCGCCGCCGAGCCCGCTGCCCGAAGGGGAGGGATTGGTCACGGCAGGGACGTCGCCCGACCCCGGATCCGGGGATGTCAGCAGACGTGCCACGTCGGGAGTGTTCTGGCTCACCGCGCAGAAATGGGCCACGCGTCTCCTCGGCTTCGTCACGATCGCCGTCCTCACGCGACTGCTCAGCCCCGAGCAGTTCGGAACGGTGGCGGCCGCATCCACCGTCCTGCCCTTCTTCTTCCTGGTCGCCGACCTCGGGTTCGCCGCGTACATCGTTCAGGTCGACCGGGCCGATCGCCGGATGCTCAGCACGGCCTTCTGGTTCTCGTTGAGCGCGGGCCTCGTGCTGTGCCTCTCGCTGGTGGCGCTCGCGCCGCTCCTGGGCGGCGTCTTCCGCGATGACGGCGTGGCGCCCGTGCTGCAGGCGCTGTCGCTGTGGGTGATCCTCACGGCGGCGGGGTCGGTGCCGATGGCGCTTCTGCGTCGCGACATGCGCTTCGCGACCCTGGCCTGGCAGGGAGCTGTCGCCGCGGGCATCGCGCAGGTGGTCGCGATGGCCATGGCGTTCGCAGGATTCGGCGTCTGGGCGCTCGTCGGGCAGAGCCTCGTCGCCCCCGCCATCACCACGGTCCTGGCCTGGGTCACCGCCCGGTGGCGACCCACGCTCGCCTTCTCGCGGTCCGACTTCCGCACGATGACCGCGTTCGGCGGACAGGTGCTCGGTGTCGAGTTCATCGCGATGCTCCGGGCGTGGGGTGAGGCCGCGATCATCTCGGCGATGCTCGGCGTCTCCGCGCTCGGCTTCATGAACATCGCACAGCGGCTCATCCAGGTCGTGCAGGATCTCACCGGCAGTGCCATCGTGCCCGTCACGCAGGTGGCCTTCGCGAAGGTCCGGGACGATCCCGATCGATTGCGCAGCGCCTACCTGCGTGCGCTCCGATTGACGTACTTCCTCCTCTCGCTGCCGCTCACCGTCCTCGCGGTCGCGGCGCCGCTGGTCGTGCCCATCGTGTTCGGCAGCGGATGGGCGCAGAGCTACCAGGTCGCGCAGATCCTCGCCCTGGCCGGCACGATGACCGTCGGCGCGTGGCTCGACCACGGCCTCTTCTACGGCGTCGGTCGTCCCGGGGTGTGGTTCGTCTACGCACTGATCATCGACGGCATCACGTTCGGCACGACCGCCGTCCTCGCACCGCTCGGGCTCGTGGCGGTGGCATGGGGCTTCGTCGGCGTGTGCGCGGTCGCGACGTTCAGTCGATGGTTCCTGACCGCGCGGGTGCTTCAGACCAGCACCCGCGTCGTGGCCGGACCATTCCTCTTCCTCGCCGTCGCCGTCCTGGTGTCGGGCGCGGCCGGATGGGGGGTGATGGTGCTCACCACGAGCCTCCCGTCGCTCGTGTCGCTGGTGCTGATCGGTCTCGCGGTCACGGTGGTGCACCTGCTGGTGACGCGTGTCGTCGCTCCGCGGGTGCTCCCGGAGGCGCTGGCGATGGTGGGGCGCTCGAAGTTCGGATCCCGACTGCCGTACATCCGGAGGTTCAGATGAGGTGTCCACGGTGAGGGCGGATGGCCGGCTCCGGCGGGTCGACCACGTCCTGCTGACCCGGTTCAACCTCCCGACGGGAGGGCTGGAGGCCCGCATCCGCGCGAGCGATTCGTGGCTGACCAACCGCTGGCAGCTGTTCGAACGGTACTGCGCCCCGTCGGTGGCCGCGCAGACGACGACCGAGTTCACCTGGGTGATCTACTTCGACCCGGAGAGCCCCGAATGGCTCAAGCAGGCGATCCGGCCGTACGTCGATCGCGGCCTGTTCCGGCCCGTCTTCCGGGCGGAGGTGCCCACTCCTGTGCTCGTCGCCGACCTGCGGGACATCGTGGGACGCGACGACGGGATGCTGCTGACCACCAACCTCGACAACGACGACGGAATCGCGGTCGACTTCCTCGAGCGACTGCGCGACGCGGTCGACTTCGACGATCGCCGCGCGCTGTTCGTCACCAACGGGGTCATCAAGAGCTCCGACGGCGCGTATCTCCGCCGCGATCCGGAGAATGCCTTCTGCTCGGTGGCCGAGCCGTGGGCGGATGCCCGCACCAGCTGGGACGACTGGCACATCATGCTCGCCCGCTCCATGCCGACGGTCGAACTCGGCGGGGCGCCCGGATGGCTCCAGGTCATCCATGGTGAGAACGTCAGCAACCGCGTGCGCGGGCGACTCGTCTCCCCGCGCACGTGGGGCGCGTTGTTCCCGGGACTCCTCGACGACGTGGATGTGCCGCCTCGTGGCCGGGTTCTGCGCGATCATCTGCTGTGGGGGCCGCTGAGGTGGGTGCGCGACACCGCCCGCTCGACACTGCGGCGTCTGGCGGTCGCCGTCTTCGGCAAGGACGGGATGCTGGAGCTCAAGGCGCGCCTGCGCCGCTGATCCGACGATTGCCAGGGCTCGCACAGCGGGGCTCGGTATGCTATGTCGGTTACACTCCGTTTGGGGGAAGGGGGATGTGTGACGGTTCGTGGTGTCCTCGCGGCGATCGGCCGGCGGTGGTACGTCTTCGTCGTCGTCCTCGTGGCGTTCGGTGCGCTGACGTTCGCGTTCTATCGCGACGGCGGTTCGTACTTCACTCACACCACGGTCACCTTCAGCCTCCCGGAGCGGCCGACCCTCCTGCCCGACAGCGGCAACACCGACACGAGCATCATCGCCTTCGCCGGCGCGGTCGCGGTCGCGATCAACGAGGGCAAGCCGATCCTCACCTACTCGGAGGCGGACGCCCCCTACTACGGCGCCGGTGTACGCGAAGGCGTGATCGTGTCGCTCCGCAACGGAGGCAATCAGTGGGTCTCCAACTTCCCGTCGGGCACCATCGACATCCAGATCGTCGGCCGCTCCAAGGAGTGGGTGGCTGAACGCCAGTCCGATCTGCTGGCCAAGGTGGCGGCGGTCGCTCAAGGGCAGCAGACGGACGCAACCACTCCGAGCGCCGATCAGATCACCACGAGCATCGCGCCGCTGAGCACGGAGATCAGCCAGATCACCGCGGGGCGATCTTCGCAGGTGATGGCCGCCGCGGCGATGACGGCCGCGGGGCTGATCGTCGCCACCACGGCCGCGGTGGGTGTGGACCGCATCATCCGGCGTCGTCGACGTGCGCAGGCGCCGTCGTCCGCCCGATACGCGCGCGACTATGCGCTCACCGGAAGGACGACATGAACATCGCTGACACCCTCCGAGGGCTTCTCCGACGGTGGTACATCGTCTTCCCCGGGATCATCGTCGCGATGGCGACCGCGCTCGGCACCTTCGCCGCGGTCCCCCCGGGCTATGAGCGCACGGCGACGCAGCTGCTCCTCCCGGGCACGGGGACGGTGCCCCCCGGGGTCACCAACCCCTTCCTGTACCTGGGCGGCCTCACCCAGGCGGCGGACATCGTCGTCGCCGTGATGAAGTCCGGAGAGGTCGCCGGCGTCGTGGCTTCCGAATACCCGGGGACGGACGTGGTGGTGCAACGCAACCCCACCGTGTCGGGACCGGTCATCCAGATCATCGTCACCGCGCGGAGCGACGCCGACGCGGGAGCGGCGCTCGATGCGCTCGTGAACGAGACGAGCACGGTTCTCGATCGCCTCCAGACCGAGCAGAACGTGACCGCGGACGACCTGATGACGGTCTCCACCCTCACCCAGGACCAGCAGAGCACGCTGCAGCAGAAGAACCGCCTCCTCCTCAGCGCCGGTGTGGGCATCGGCCTCGTCCTGCTGACACTCATCATCGCCAGCCTCGTGGATGGTCTCGCCCGCCGTGGCCGGCGCACCGGGCGCCAGGGGTCCTCGCTGCCGAGCAGCCCGATCGCCGACGATCCGAACGACGACGGCGCAGTCGAGGAACCGCAGGCCGATGCCGAGGAGGCGGATGCCGAGCGGACCGACGTCGTGCCGGTGGCCGACCTCGAGCCCGATGACACGGTCGCGATCGACATCGTGCCCGCGGCCGAGCCGGTGGTCGACGCTGAGACCCAGCCGGAGGTCCCGTCCGCCGACGAGCCCACTGCGTCGACTCCCCCCGGTGGGGGCCACGGTCGGGGCCGACGCGCCCCTCTCGCTCGACGACGATGACGCCCGGCGGTGAGGCGTTCAGCCCCGTCGCAGCGGGGACGCACAGCGCTGTCGGCCGCGGCGCCGGCATCAGCGCCGCCACGATGCTCACGATCTACCTCGTCCTGCTGCTCGCGATCCCCTCCAGCACGACCATCGGGGCACTCGGGAGCCTGGGTCGGCCGTCGATGCTGTGGGGCCTCGTGCTGCTGTTCTGGTGGATGTTGTCCCGCCTGCAGGCTCGTGCTCTCACCTCGAAGCCGGTCTCCCAGCCCGTCCGCTACATGCTCGCCGCTTTCGTGGTGGTCGTGCTCGTGAGCTTCGCCGCGGCCATGCTCCGCGGCCAGCCCGCGGATCAGATCAGTCCGGCCACGACGGCCCTCCTGCGGCTGGCATCATGGAGCGGCGTCCTGCTCGTGGCCATCGACGGAATCAGCACCCACGCCGACGCGGCCAAGCTCGTGCGTCGACTCGCGATCGCGGGCGCTGCCCTCGCCGCGCTCGGCCTGGCGCAGTTCTTCTCCGGGCAGACGCTCCTGGACTGGTGGGGCAACATCCCGGGCCTCGCGGTCGATGCGTCGGGTGTCGCGACCCGGGGGGCGTTCACCCGCGCATCGGGGACGGCCACGCATCCCCTCGAGTACGGTACGGCGGTGGTCGCCGCCCTCCCTCTCGCGATCACCGCCGCGGTGAACCGCGGCTTCCGCAATCGCGCGTCGCGCTTCGCCGGGTGGTGGTGGGTGGCGGTCGGGGTGATCCTCCTGGCCTCCCTGGTGACGGTGTCCCGCTCGGCATTGATCGGGCTCGGAGTCGCCGTCGTGGCCTCCCTCCCGGCGATCCCGCGGGCGTACCGATGGGGGGTCGCGACACTGGGCGCGATCATCGCCGCCACCGTGTTCGCCCTGGTCCCCGGCATGTTCGGCACGCTCGTGAACCTCTTCGTCGGAGCATCCGATGACCCCAGCACCCAGTCGAGGACCGCGGCGCTCGCGCGCGTCCCGGAGTTCATCTCCTCGTCGCCCGTCATCGGACAGGGGTTCGGCACGTTCCTCCCCCGCTACTACATCTTCGACGATGCCTGGGTGCTGCTCACCGTCGAGGTGGGACTGCTCGGCGTGCTCTGCATGGCGGGGATGGTGCTCGCGGCGATCGGCAGCGCCATCTGGGCCGCGCACCGGTCTCCGTTCGACGACACCAAGGCGATGAGCCGGGGGCTGGCCGCGTCCCTCCTCACGATCGCGGTCCTCCTGATCTTCTTCGACGGGCTGTCGTTCCCCATCTCGGCCGGGCTGCTGTTCCTGGTCACCGGATTGACCGCGACCATGCGCACGATCGCCGCCTCCGACATCACACTCGTGCGGGCGAGTGAGCGCGCCGCGCGGCCGGACACCGACGTGACCGGTTCGGTCCCGGCGACCGGGGCGGGAGCAGTCACCGCGCACCGGGTCGGCGAGGATCGGCAACTGCCCGATAGCCTCGACGGATCACAGGCTCTTACCCGTCCCGTCCCGAAGCGGAGGCAATCCTGATGCGCACCAACGTCCATCATCTGCTCGCGCAGCGCGCCTCCTCGCATCCCGACGATCCCGCCCTCACCTATCAGGGGGTCACCTCCACCTACGCGCACGTGTGGGGGGGTGCCCGGTCGGTCGCGCGACAGCTCGCCGAGCTCGGTATGCAGCGCGGCGATCGCGTCGCGATCTACCTCGAGAAGCGCCTCGAGCTCGTGGCGGCGATCTTCGCGGTCTCGGCCGCCGGGGGCGTGTTCGTGCCGATCAACCACGTGCTGAAGGCGAGTCAGGTGGGCCATATCCTCGCGGACAGCGGCGCGCGGATCCTCGTGACCTCGGGGGATCGGCTCGGGCAGCTGTCCGCCGTCCTGTCCGCCACGGCGATCGAACAGGCCGTCGTCGTGGGGGACTCTCTTCCCGAGCCCACCGGCGATCACGGCGTGCACCGGTGGGACGCGAGCCGCACCGACGCCGCGGAGTGGCGCGACCCGGCGCCGGTCGACATCGATCCCGCGGCGATCCTCTACACCTCCGGCAGCACGGGACGCCCGAAGGGCGTGGTCCTCAGCCACCGCAACCTGATCGTCGGCGCCGAGAGCGTCAGCACCTATCTGGGCAACACGAGCGACGACGTCATCCTCAGCGTGCTGCCGCTGAGCTTCGACGCAGGCCTCAGCCAGGTGACGACGGCCTTCGCGGTGGGCGCGCACTGCGTGCTCATGAACTACCTCCTGCCGAAGGAGGTCGTGAAACTCGCCGAGAAGCACGGAGTGACGGGACTGACGTGCGTTCCTCCGCTGTGGCTGCAGCTGGCCGGCGTCACGTGGCCCGAGGAGACCGCGGCGCGGCTGCGCTATTGGGCGAACACCGGCGGACGGATGCCGCGCACCACCCTGGACGCGCTGCGACGGACCTTCACCGGCGCCGACCCGTACCTGATGTACGGACTGACGGAGGCGTTCCGCTCCACCTACCTCGATCCCACCGAGGTGGACCGCCGTCCGGACTCGATCGGAAAAGCCATTCCGGATGCGGAGATCCTCGTGCTGCGACCGGACGGCTCGGTCTGCGATCCCGGGGAGCACGGAGAGCTCGTGCATCGTGGTGCACTGGTCGCGCTGGGCTACTGGAACGACCCCGTCCGCACCGCGGAGAGGTTCCGTCCCGTCCATCACGTGGGTCAGGAGTGGCGCGCGCCCGAACTGGCGGTCTGGTCGGGTGACACCGTCGTCGCGGACGAGGACGGCTTCCTGTACTTCGTCGGCCGTGCCGACGACATGATCAAGACGTCCGGCTACCGGGTGAGTCCCACCGAGCTGGAAGAGGCCGCGTACGGCACGGGGCTGGTCCGCGACGTCGTCGCGATCGGCGTTGCCGATCCTGCGCTCGGTCAGCGCATCGTCCTGGTGGTGACGCCTCGTGGCGACCAGCTCGAGCCGGCGGCGCTGGTGGCGGCGCTGCGCCCGGTGCTCCCCGCCTACATGCTCCCGTCGCGGGTCGATGTGCGATCCGATCTGCCCCGCTCCCCGAACGGCAAGTTCGACCGCCCGCTCATCACCTCGGAGGTGACCGCATGACGCCGCAGGAGTTGATCGCCGGTTTCGGCACTCTCGACGGAGAGCTCCGCGTCGGGGGCGTGCCGCTGAGCCGTCTGGCCGCACGTGTCGGCTCGACGCCGTTCTTCGCCTACGATCGCGTGCGGCTGGATGCACGGGTCGACCTCCTCCGGGAGATGCTGCCTGCACGAGTCGAGCTCAGCTACGCGATGAAGGCCAACCCGATGCCGGCCGTCGTCCAGCACCTGGCGACGCGGGTCGACCGCATCGACGTCGCCTCCACCGGCGAGATGCATCACGCCCTCGACACGCGCATCCGTCCCGACCGGGTGAGCTTCGCCGGACCGGGCAAGACCCCCGCCGAGATCCGGCAGGCCGTGGCCGCCGGCATCCTCGTCGAGGTCGAATCGACGACCGAGCTGAAGCGGGTCATCGCCGCCGGCGACGAGCTGGGGATCGCTCCGCAGGTCGCGGTGCGGGTGAATCCCGACTTCGCCGTCAAGGGCTCGGGGATGCGCATGGGCGGGGGCCCCCAGCAGTTCGGCATCGACGCCGAGCAGGTTCCGGCCGTGCTCGCGGAGTTCGCTTCGAGTGTCGACATCCTCGGCTTCCACGTGTTCGCCGGTTCGCAGAACCTGAACGCCGAGATCATCGCGGAGGCCCAGCGCAAGACGGTCGACCTCATCACCGACCTCGCGGCTCACCTTCCGGGAGCGCTGCGCTACCTCAACCTCGGCGGCGGCTTCGGCATCCCCTACAGCGAGAAGGACCGCCCTCTCGACCTGGCCACCGTGGCCGCGCACCTCGGCGAGCTCGTCGACGGCCCCATCGCGTCGCGGTTCCCGGACGCGAGCCCCGTGATCGAGCTCGGCCGGTTCATCGTCGGGGAGTGCGGTGTCTACGTGACCCGCGTCGTCGACCGGAAGGTGTCGCGCGGGAAGACCTACCTCGTCGTGGACGGCGGTATGCACCATCAGCTCGCCGCGTCCGGCAACTTCGGGCAGGCCATCCGTCGCAACTATCCTGTCGTCGTGGGCAATCGCGCCGCGGAGGCGGACGGTGACTCCGTGACGGTCGTCGGATGCCTCTGCACGCCGCTCGACCTCCTCGGTGACGACATCGCGCTGCCGCCCGCCGACATCGACGACCTCATCGTGATCTTCCAGCAGGGCGCGTACGGTCTCACCGCCAGCCCGACCGCCTTCCTCGGACACCCGGCGCCCGCCGAGGTGCTCGTCTGACCACCCACCCAGGAGCCCCCGAATGACCGCTGACACCCTCGATGCCGTGCGCGCCGTCCTGATCGACGCCCTCGAACTGTCTCAGGCGCCCGAAGACCTGCATCCCGACACCGTCCTGTTCGGCTCGCTCCCCGAGCTGGACTCCTTCGGCGTGGTCGCGCTGGTCGGGGCCCTGGAGGACCGGTTCGACATCACGATCGACGACGACGAGTTCGGTGCGGAGCTCTTCGAGACCGTCGGCTCGCTCACCGAGTTCGTCGACGCGAAGCTCGCCTGATCCTCGTCTGTTCGCCGACCTACGCGCTCGGCGTCCGCGCTGCGTCGAGGATGACCTCGGCGTGCCGGGCGATCATCGCCCCCACGCCGACCTGCTCCGTGACCCGTCTCCGCGGCTGACCGGTCCGCTCGGCGATCACGGTCTCGGCGATGGTCGCGACCGCGACGCAGAACTCGTCGAGGTTCGCCTGCCGTGACGACCGGAACCGGGCCACGCGGACCCGTGCGTCGCTGACGAGGCTCGCCTCACCGGTCGGGTTGGGGATCACGACCGATCGCCCCGCGTCGCGCGAGACGAGTTCGCGCGCTCCACCGACGTCGCTCAGCAGCAGCGGCCTGCCGAACGCGGCCGCCTCGGTGGCAGCCACCGGCCAGCCCTCGAAGAAGGAATCCAGCACGAAGACGTCGGCCGCGGTGAGCAGCGTGCGCGCATCGGAGTTGCCCAGCAGGTGGATGCGGTCTGCAGCGGCCCGCGACCGCCTGATCGCATCGGCACGACGCCACTCCAGCCAGTCCGAAGGGTCGCCCGCGCAGACGAGGCGCATCGGGACGGTGCAGCGCTCGGCGGCGGCCGCGAACGAGGCGACGAGGCCCGCGATGTTCTTCTGCGCGTCGTATCGCGCCAGGCTGACGAACACGACGTCCTCGGCGATTTCGGCACCCACGACGCGCGACAGCGCTTCGCGCGCTTCCCTGCGCTCCTCGGCAAGAGGGACGCCGGCGTCGGCCGCCCCGTTCGGGATCACCTCGACGGGGGTGCCGTCACCGATATGCCTGAGATGGAATGCCCGCACGATGTCGCTCACGGCGATCCCGGCAACCGAATGCGCCATCAGAGTCGCGAAAGCCGCCCAGCGGGCCGACGTGTAGTGGATCTCCGTGTTGTGCATCACGGGGATCAGCGGCACGTTGCTGCGGATGGCGGCCTGCTCCATGAACGGTGACGCGCTGTGGGACTGGATGACAGCGGGAGCGATGAGACCGATCGCGGCGAGCGCCGACGGCTCGTCGTGCGCCGAACGCACCTCGACACCGCCCTCTCGCAGTCGCGCCGCACGGCGACCGTCGTCGCCTCGACACAGGACGACGGGCCGCACCCCGTGAGCGGTCAGTCCGTTCGCGAGCGTCTCGACCACGGCGCCGATCCCCCCGACCTCGAGGTCGTCCAGGGCGAGGAGACAGGTGAGCATCTTCGCTGTCCCTGCCGAGCGAGCGGGGGTCCGAGAGGCGGCGCGGGAGGCACCGGCACCGGGAACGGCGTCCAGCGAGGGAATCGATCGTGACAACAGCGGGCGCGCGAGGCGATGGACGTACCCGTAGCGCACGCGGGGGGGAAGACAGTCGACGGCGAAGACGGCTCCCGTCCACGCCCACGATGAGATTCGGGCGCCGATCGGGCGGCGGGACGTCATCGAACGGGTCCCCGGCTCAGACGAAGCCGGGGATGGGCTTGTTCCGCCACGACGCCCAGAGCGGCGCCACGTCCTCTGGTGAGAGCCCCACCAGAGCCCACCGACCGGTCGACATGGAGTTGCCCAGCACGTGCGGCTGCCCGTCGAAGGGTGCGAGCGCCGCCAGGCTGTCGTCGGTGAGCCCGGTGACGAACAGCAGCTCCCGCGCATCACGCGAGGCGATGGCTGCACGGGCGCCGCCGATGTCCACGACGGAGACCGTGAACGGGCGGTCGAAGCGCATCAGGTCGTCCGCGTGGTCGGCGCTCGTGTCGGGGTCGAGATCGAGCACCCGCAGGCGCTCGCTTCCGCTGCGCTCGATCGCGTCGTCGATCAGCATCCGGATGTCGGCGATGACCTGCTCGCTGTCGGGGCTCACGCGATGTCCCGCACGCGCCACGCGCGATTCGTTCCACCACAGACGTGCGCTGCGGTAGCGCCGGCGCAGTCCCGCGAGCGAGGGCGGCTCCCCGCCCTCGTACACGGTTCCGCAGGTGGTGTGGATGGGGAGGAGCTCGGGATACGCGTCGCCGACGTGCCGGTGGGCGAGGTCGAGCTTGGCGAGGTTGGTGCTCAGGCTGTTGTGGGTGAGTGGGATGTCGCGCGCCACGGCTCGTCGACCGGCCCGCCGCATCCTGAGGGTGTACTCCACGCCATAGGCGTGCCACGCGAGCAGCGGGTCCTCGGACAGCGGCTCCGCTCGCACCTGCTCGGCGGTCATCATGAGCAGCACCTCGTCGAGGGTGTCGACGTCGCGGGGAGCGGATGCCGGTTCGCCGATCTGCACGATGCGGTCGCGGATGCGCCCGATGATCACGTCGGCGTCATCGATGCCGACCGCGCCGACGATGCCGATGCCGGGATCGTCGAGCAGCTCGGCCGCGGCCTCTTCGAGGTCGGGGAGGGAGTGCAGCACCACGTCCTGGTGCACGAAGACCACGACGGGATTCCGGGCCTGAGCGGCACCGTGGTTGAGCGCGGCGCCCGCCGTCGCGAAACGCCCCTCGCGATTGTCGATCGCCAGCAGCTCCGTGTCGGGGGCGGCTGCCTCCTGTGCGAGCACCGAACGCTGCAGGCACGAGGCGAGGACCGGCTCGTCGTTGTAGACGCAGACGATCGACACGGGCACGCGTCGGGCGGTGCGCGTGGATGATTCGGGCGGCGTCACACCACAGAGTCTATGAGAGCGGCGACCACTTCGAGCGGCGGATTCCCCGTCGTCGATACGATGAGCGCATGCATGTGGACGTGGCCGCCGTCGTCGTCACCTACAACAGCGAGGAGCACGTCGCGACACTCCTGGACAGTATCCCCGCGGCCCTCGGCGACGCGTCCGGATCCGTGGTGGTGGTCGACAACGGATCCACCGACAGGACGCTCGAGATCCTCGATGCGCGGGACGATTGCGTGGTCGTGCGCTCGACCAACGACGGGTATGCGGCCGGAATGAACCGCGCCTTCGCGGCCTCTCCGCCGTCCCGCGCCCTCCTGATCCTGAATCCCGATTCGGCCCTCGATCCGGATGCGGTTCCGCGAATGCTCGCTGTCCTCGACGAGCCGGGCGTGGCGATCGTCGCGCCCCGTGTCCGGGAGGCGGACGGGAGCCTGTCGCCCACCCTTCGACGCGCACCCACCCTCGGACGGGTCGGCGGTCTCAGCTTCACGGGGTGGGCGCGATTCGCGGAGCGCGTCGAGGATCCGAGTGAATACGTGAACGCGCACGACGTCGACTGGGCGGTGGGAGCCATCCTTCTCGTCGACTCCGAGTGCTATCGCGCGCTGGGTGGGATGGACGAGTCCTATTTCCTCTATTCCGAAGAGACGGATCTGAGTCTCCGCGCGAAGGACGCCGGCTGGTCGACGCGCTACACCCCCGACGCAGGCGCCATGCACATCGGCGGCGGATCCGGGGAGAGTTCGACCACGCATGTCATGAAGATCCTCAATCGCATCCGGATCTACCGCCGTCGCACCGGCCCCGTCCGCGGGTGGCTCTACTACTCCTCGAGCATCCTCGTCGAACTCCGCCGGGCCGTGCTTGGTCGGCGCCGGTCGTGGGCCGCCGTGCGCGCTCTGGTGCGTCCCTCGACGCGCCCCGCCGTGCTCGGCCTGTCGGACCGGCTCGTCCCGCGCTGAGGAGCGGGCGACCGCACGCCGCACGCGGAACCGCCCCGGAGTCATCGACTCCGGGGCGGTTCCGCGTTGGTCGGATCACTCCTCGACGACGCCGATCGGCGTGCCGTCGCTGTACCGGTTGCCCTGCCAGACGTTGCCGTTGGAGGCGCCCTTCTTGTTGAGGCTGTTCGTCGGTCCGTACACGCCGCACTTGCCGGAGCCGCCGCGCGCGAACACGTTGTCGGTCACGATCATGTTGTTCGTCGTGCCGTACGGCTTGCCCGGGTAGTACCCGGGGTTCAGGCAGTAGCCGGCCTGGCGCCAGATTCCGGACGGGCTCGTATCGAACGTGGACGCCAGGAAGTTCCGGTTGATGGTGATGTTGCTCGCCGGCGCGTAGTCGCCGTAGAAGCCGATCACCGCGGAGCATCCTGCATCTCCGCCGGGGTTCTCGATCACCGACCAATCGCCGCAGCTGGCGTAGTTGTGCTCGATCTTGAATCCGTCCGTGCCGTTTCCGCCGATGGCGTTGTAGTGGTACTGGCCGCCGAGACGCATCCCGTGGATCCAGGAGTCGACGACCGCGCAGTTGGAGTCGCACTTGACGACGCCCTCACCGCCGTTGCTGTTCACTCGCGTGACGAAGACGTTGGAGCGGCCGATGTTCTCCCACCACGGCAGGTCCGTCGGCGACACCTCGGTGTCGGTGACGACCACCGGTCCGTAAGACGTCTTCTCGGCGAAGATGACGCCCTTCACGAGCGAGTTCTTGATCGTCACGCACGGCGTGGACGGTGAGGTGGATCCGTTGCCGGCCTCGATGATCAGCGTGGTGTTGACGAGCTTGGAGTCGATCACCACACCGCAGGAACGGATGGTCGTCGGCCCGGTGTACGGAGTCAGGGTGACGGGTTGGCGCGTGTCTCCGGGGAGGCCCTGCGGGTATCCGGTGTTCTGCGGTCCCGGCCAGCATCCGCCCCACGGGTCGGGGCCGCCGGGCGTATTGGCGGCGCCGATGCATCCCTGCACGGACGGCGGCGTCGTGGGGGCCGTCGTCGGCGCGGTCGTCGGAGTCGGCTTGGGCGTCGCCGTCGGGGTGGGCGTCGGCGTGGCCGTCGCCGTCGGAGACGGTGTCACCGTCGGCTTGGGCGTCGCTGTCGGGCTCGCGGTCGGCGATGGGGGTGTGACGACGCCGGGATCGGTCGCCGACGGCCGGTAGACGACGTCCACGAGGTAGTTCGAGCCCTGGTAGGTGCTCGTGGGCAGAGAGGTGGTCTTGCCGTAGCGGTAGACGCCGGCGCCCGTGCTCAACGAGAAGCCGTTCATGCGCTGCGGCTTGTCGAGCTGCCGCTCCGTCACGACGTATCCGCCGCGCGGGGCGTTGTAGGACGCGACGTAGGTGCTCCCGGCCTTGAGCGTCACCGCCCTGTCGAGCGCCACGGTGCGCCAGCCGACGGTCTTGGATGCGGAGAACGATGCGCGGGCGAGCACGGCACCGTCGGCACCCCACAGCGTCGCCTGGGTCACGGCGGCCGTGCGCTCGCCCTGGTAGTACTGCAGGGCGATGACGTCGCCGGATTTCTCCGGCGTGAAGCGGACGCCGAGTTCGACCGGAACGCGGTCCGGGTCGGCGGCGACGGCGGGGACGAGATCGTCGGCGAAGATGCCGGTCGTGGTGGGAGCGGCGATGGCCGGTGCCACCACGATCCCGGTTGCGACGACCGCCCCCGCGAGCAGGGTGCCGATCGTCAGACGGAGGAAGCGATTTCTTTGGAGGGCGATTCGCGCGCGCGCGCGGATTTCTTTACGAGGCATGAGTTTCCGATGGGGGAATCGTATTCGGGTTAATGGAAGTATGACCTGATCCGCCGCGGATCCACCATGCAATGAGAGATAACTCATGTATTCTTCCCGCGCTCGTAATGTTCGGCCGACGCGACCGACGACGGCGAGCGGGGGCCTGAAGGGGAGACGATGGGTGAGGATGCGGTGCCGCGCCGGCGTTGGGTCGTGTGGGCCCTGGGGGTCTACGCGGCAGTGGTGGTCGTCGTCCTGCTGCTCCCGGTCGGGTATTCCGCCATCGTGAATCGGCTCACCGATTGGGTGCAGGGCGCGACCGGGGTGACCACCTTCGGGTCGGGGTGGATCGAGTTCTCCGCCAACGTCCTGATGTTCGTTCCCCTGGGCTTTCTGCTCACCCTGCTGTTCCGGCATCCCTGGTATGGAACGCTCCTCGCCGTCGCGCTCTCGGCGGGCGCCGAGATCGCCCAGATCGTCATCCCGGCTCGCCAGGCGACGCTGCGCGATGTGCTCGCCAACAGTCTCGGCGCCGCGATCGGCGCCCTGATCGCGTGGGTGGTGGTCCTCGCCTCGCGCAGGCGTCATGCCGCAGTGTCCCGCGGCTGAGACCTACTTGCCGCGCACCACGCTCGGGGACCACGCGTGTTCGATGAGCACCGCGGGCTGGGCTGACCCGTCGGCGGCCACGGACCACACATCCGTGTCTCCCGGAGCGCCGTCGCGCGGCATCCCGTACATGACGGTCTTCTCATCGAGCCAGGCGATCTGGTCGTCGATGCTGCGGGTCTCGGGCAGGAGCGAGATCGCGCCGGAGGCGAGATCGAGGATCGCCGGGGTCCAGTGGGTGGTCACGCCGGTGCCGGCGGTCACGCGCTTGAAGGCGATGCGGGTGCCGTCGGGCGAGAGCGACGGGCACTCGACGCCTTCGACGACCGATGTCAGGGTGCGCGCGGCGATGTCGCCCTGCACGAGGTAGGTCTTCCCGCCGGTGCCGGCGGTGGCGTAGAAGCGGTTGTCGTCGATGAACGTGACGCCCCACAGATTGCGGTCGACGGGGGCGACCGGCGCCCCGTCGATGATGAGCGCGAAGTCCTCGAGGTTGCCGAGGCTCGTGCCGTCCGCACGGCGGATCACGGTCTCGGTCGAGAAGCCCACCGAGGCGTAGGAGTGGCCGGTCACGAAGGCGGTGGTCGCCAGGAGCGATCCGTCGGGCGAGAAGCGGGTGCGACTCGGGATGCCGGGGATCGGCCACTGCGCGAGCTGTGTGCCGTCGTTCGCATACACGGTACCGGTGTAGGTGGGCACGATGCCGCGCTCGCTGCGCAGGCAGTCGAACTCGGTGGCCGTGGCGTCGACGCGGTCGCACGCGACACCCGTCAGGGAGCGTGCGCCGGACGGATCGCCGAGCGGGACGCTGCCCACGAGTCCGTAGCCCTGTCCGATCGCGGTGTTGCGGAAGACGATGCGGTCGCCGCTCGCCCAGTCACCGGGCGCGCCGGTCTCGACGGCGCTCGGGGCGCCCGCGCGGCCTTGGTACTGCAGCCACGCGAACACGCCGACCGCGACGGTCGCTCCGACCGCGACGACGGCCAGCGCGACGATGAGCAGCCATTTCGTGCGGGCGGTCACGTCGTCGCTCCCGCGCGCCGTACGAGGAACGGTTTGAGCAGCACCGCGACGAGCGGGATCGCGACGACCAGCAGCACGGCGACGATGATCATCGCCGTCTGCGGCCCGAAGCCGTTCCAGAGGAACCCGAATCCGGTGGCCGACAGGAACCGGGTGAGCGCCACCACGGTCTGGGCGGCGGCGATGCCGGTGCCGTGCGTCTCGGGCGTGGTGAGCTGGGCGGCCAGGGCCGCCAGCACCCCGTCGGTCGAGGCGTAGAACGCCCCGAGGAACACCAGGCACAGCACGGTGGCGACGAAGTTGTCGATCGCCAGCGTCGCCACGACGTAGGCGGCGAGGAGGCCGACGTGGCCGACGACGAACACGCGTGCGCGGCCCACTCGGTCGGCGAGGCGGCCGAGGGGGATCGCGAAGGCGAGGAACGCCACGTTCGTGCCCACGTACATCAGCGGGAACCACTGCGCCGCGAAGTCGCTGCGTGCCTGCAGGAACAGGTAGACGAAACCGTCGCCGATGGTGAGGAGACCCAGGATGCCGGCGGCCGCGAGCACGCGACGCATCGGACCGGTGGTCACCACCGCCCAGTCGAACTTCTTGCGCGGAGCGGGAAGGGCGGCATCCGTCTCCGCTTCTGCGGGAGCCGGATCGGGGCCGACGGGGGCGGCCGGCTTGTCGGTGCGCACATTCGGCACGACGATGCCGAGGATCGCGAGCCCGATCATCGCCGAGGCGAGCGACGCGACGAAGATGACGTGGTAGCCGTCGGGGATCAGCAGCAGGATGAAGAACGCCAGCAGCGGGCCGATCGCGGCGCCGATGTTGTCGAGCGTGCGGTGCACGCCGAACGACGTGCCGAGGTTGTCGGGCCGCGACGTGGCGGTGATGAGCGCGTCGCGCGGGGCCGTGCGCAGCCCCTTGCCGATGCGGTCGGCGGTGACCACGGCGGTGATCATCGCGAAGCCGGTGCCGACCAGGAGCCCGATCCGGGCGACCGCGGCGAGCCCGTAGCCGATGAACGCGATCCACTTCGGCTGATGCACGCGGTCGGACGCGTAGCCGCCGGCGATGCGCACCAGCGCGCTCACGCCCTGGTAGAGCCCGTCGATGAAGCCGAACGCGACCGCCGACAGCCCCAGCACGCTGGTGATGTACAGCGGCAGGATCGCCGAGACCGACTCCGACGAGATGTCGGTGAGCATCGAGACGATGCCCAGGCTGATGACGGTCGACGAGACCGTGCGGATGCCGCGACGCGGCTTCTTCCCGTCGGTCGTCGTCTCGGCCGCCGCAGCCTCCTCGTCGGGATCGGGCTTGTTCGAGAACGAGATGTACACGCGCGCTCAGCTCGCCCGGAAGACGCCGAAGAGCGTGTAGCGGATGCCGGTGCCGCCCTCGTTGGCCGACAGCGACAGTGCCGCTCCCCGCCCGGTGTAGGTGAGGGATCCGTCGCTGGTGCTCTGCTCCTGGAGACCGAGCGCCGCCCATTTCTGCGCGTAGTACGCGCGCACGTCTGCCACGGCGGTGTCGGTGCGGCCTTCGAGCGTGACCTGCATCGTCGAGCCCTCGGTCGCGATCGAGCTCGAGATCACGTCGGAGGCGGGCATCGGCCCGAGCACGTCGACCGGAAAGCCCGCGGCGAGGTCGCCCTCGGCCGTCGCCGAGGCCGGGTACGGCGGCGGGACGAGGGCCTCGGCCGGGGCCACCGGTTCGATCGGCACCGGCGGTGCAACGGGCGGCAGTGTGTTGTCGACCGAGCCTGTCGGCGGCAGCACCTCGCTGCCCGAGGTGGGTGTCGCATCCGGGAGTGGTCCCTGCGTCACGTTCGTCGACGGTCCTCCGTCGGCGCCGGACCCCGTTCCACTGCGCCCGCCCGTCGTCAGCAGCCATACGGCGACGATCACGCCGATCACCACGACCGCGCCCACGCCGATCAGCGTCCATCGCATCGCAGGCGACAGACCCGCAGTCTTCTTCTCTTCGGTCATGACCGATGCACCCCGTTCATCGCGGTCCCCCGACGCGCGATCCCCTAGCCCTCCACGATACCCGTCGAGCCCCTCCAGCCGTACCGTACGATACGGCGTGATGGACAGCGCACAGGTCGAACTGAGACCGCTCCTGCCGGCCGATCTCGACGACGCGGCCGCCTTCCTGCACACCGAGCTCAACCCCCGGGTCACGGTCGCCGCCTGGCGCGCTCTGCTGACGCAGCCATGGAGCGTCGACGCCCCGAACCGTGGCTTCCAGCTGCGCCTCGGCGACCGGATCGTCGGCGTCTACGCGGCCGTCTACTCCGAGCGCGAGATCGACGGCGAGACACGCCGCTTCTGCAACCTCGCGGCCTTCTGCGTGCTCGACGAGCACCGAGGGCACAGCTTCCGCGTGATGCGCGCCGTGCTCGGTCAGAAGGGCTTCGAGTTCACCGACCTCTCGCCCAGCGGCAACGTGGTCGCCCTCAACGAACGCCTCGGCTTCGAGCGCCTCGACACCGCGACGGTGCTCGCCCTGAACGTCCCGGGTCCGCGTCCGCGCGGTGTGCGCGTCTCCGGCGATCCCGCGGTGATCGAGCATGTCCTCCGAGGGGCGGATGCCGCGGTCTACCGCGATCATCGTCGTGCCGCGGCCGCGCGACACGTCGTGGTGGCCTCCGGCGACGAGTACGCCTACCTGGTCTTCCGCAAGGACCGCCGCAAAGGCATCCCGGTCTTCGCCACGCCGCTGTACGTCGGGGGGGACCGCGCCCTGCTGCGTCGTGCCTGGCGCGCCGTCGCTGCGCACCTGCTGGTACGTCACAGGCTGGCGGCGACGCTCGCCGAGCCGCGCGTCCTGGGGTTCGCCCCCGCGCCGGGCCGCCCGCTCGCCGCACCGCGCGCCAAGATGTTCCGCAGCAAGGTGCTCACCGCGCCGCAGATCGACTACCTCTACAGCGAGCTCGCGCTGCTGGAGTGGTGACGGATGCATCGGCTCACCGCACCCGCTTGATCGCGCTCTTGACGGCGTTGCGGGAGTCCTGCAGCAGCGGGCGGTGCGTGATGATGTCGCGGATGGACTCGCGCGTGTCGGTCTCCGTGACGCTGTAGCGCGCCTGGAACCACGATCCCGAGCGCGCCGGGAACCGGTCGCTGGAGTAGACCCGGGCGTAGCCGGCGCGCTTGAGTCGCTGCACCAACTCACGGTCGTAGCGGCCGAGGGGGAGTGCTGCCGCGTCGATCGCCCCGCCGCTCGCCTCGGCGAGCACGGCGCGGGCCTCGACGAGCTCGCGGTGAGCGGTCTCCTCGTCCATTCCGCGCCACGGGATGTGCGACCACCCGTGAGTGCCGATCCCCATCCCGGCACCGCGCAGCATCTGCAGGTCGGCGGGGGTGAGGCTGGCCGGGTCGTCCAGGCGCCCCGCGAGCGCGAAGAACGTGCCGGTGAGCCCACGGTCCTGCATCGCGGGCAGAGCGATCGCGGCATCCGAAACATTGCCGTCGTCGAAGCTCAGCCGGACGTCGTCGTGCTCCGCGATCTCGTCGAGGATGCGGAAGAAGTGCGGTTCGCGCACCCAGTAGTGCGCCTCGCCCTCCTCGCGCTCGCGTGCGCACACGCCGACCCCGTGGAAGCAGATGTTGATGGTCACGCCGCGGCCCCGCCCGTTCGCCCGCCCGCGCGCTCACGCGATCCGGAATCCTGTCCCCAGCCGATGGCGGTCCCCGCCGATCGACGCGCCCGCCGTGCCGCCGTCACCGTGATGACGAGATAGACCGCCGCCGCCGGCAGCAGCCAGGGGCGGCGCAGGGCGACCTTCAGCCACGCCCACCGATCGGCCGGGCGCACGTCGAGGTCGATCTCGCCCGCCGCGACCGCCGCGCGCATCTGCGCGTTGCCGCGACGCACCCGCACCAGGCGGTTCAGCAGCTCTCGGGTCGTGAACGGCGCCTCGACGCTCACCGCGACCGCCTCGACCGCCGCCTTCTCGGCCGGAGCGAACTGCGAGTCGAGGAAGAGGTCATCCGCGACCATCGCGGGGAAGGTGCCGAATCGGGCGCGTCCCTCCTCGGAGAGCATGATCATGCCCCGCCCGAACAGTCCGGTGCGGAATGCCGGCAGCCGCTCGCTGATCGCGGAGTACGCCCGCACGGCGAGCGGACGGCCCGCGGTCTCCAGGCGTCGCCCCGGCACGACCGCGTGCACCGCGGGAGCGGCGCCCAAGCGTGCGGTCAGCGCCGCCACGGCGCCGGGAGGCGCGACGATGTCGGCGTCGAGGTACACCCGGGGACCCGCGGGCGCGACGGCGTCGCCGGCATTGAGTGCACCCGCCTTGCCCGGCTCGGGCCGGTCGACGACCACCACGCCGTACCCGGAGGCGACGTCGGCGGTGCGGTCGGAGCATCCGTTCGGCACGACCACGATCCGCGTGGGCGGCACCCCCTGCGCGATCAGCGCCGTGAGGCACGCGCCGATCACCTTCTCCTCGTCGTGCGCGGCGATGACGAAGGAGGGGAGGGGTGTCACGGCGGGCCGGTCGTGCGGCATCCGTCAGCCTCCGCTCGGCGTCTCACGGACGGCGGCGGAGCCGCGGTGCACGATGTAGTCGGCGAAGCCGTCGGCGTCGTCGAGGTCGACGTAGGTGCGCCCCTGCGCGTCGAGGGCCGGGAGCTCGACAGGAGTCGGCACGGCCGGCACGTCGAGGTGGTGGCCGGTGAGCCGATCGAACACTCCTACATACGCCTCGGCCTGCGGTCGCCAGTCCATGATCTCGGCGGCGCGCGCGCGGGCGCTGCGGCCGATCTCGGCACGCAGCGCGGGATCGTCGAGAAGGCGCTCGACCTGATCGACGAACGCGCCCAGGTCGCCGTCGGGGGCGTAGAGCACGGTGTCGCCGCCGGAGACGAGGGTCTCGCGCAGGTCGAACGCGACCGACGGCAACGCGTAGGCCATGTACTCCATCGTCTTGTTCATGGTGGAGACGTCGTTGAGCGGGGTGCGCGGGTCGGGGCACACGCCGATGTCGCCGCGGCTGAGGTACTCCGCCATCTGCACGCGGTCCACGCGACCGGTGAAGGTGACGTGTCCGTCGAGGCCCAGCGCGGTCGATTCGGCTTTGAGGTCTTCGAGGCAGTCGCCGAATCCGAGCATCGTCGCGGTCACGTGGGTGCGGCCACGGCGGTGCACCAGCTCGTCGACGACGTGCAGCACCGTGTCGACGCCGTCCTGCGGGCCCATGATCCCGACGTAGACGAGGTTCACGGCGTCGGCGGCGCGGGGCTGCTCGGGCACGATCGGGCGCATCTGGCGGGTGTCGGGTCCGCTGCGCACCACGGTCACGTCGGCGGGATCGCGGTCGCCGCGATGCACCGCGATCGCCTTGTACGACTCGTTCGTGGAGATGATCTGATCGGCGCCGCGGAAGGTGCGCCGCTCGAGCCACACCAGCATGCGGTACTGCAGCTTCTTGGCCAGGCCCACGGGCTCGCCGAACCTCGAGCGGAACAGCTCCGGGTTGAGGTCGTGGTGATCGAAGACGAACTTCACGCCGCCGAGGCGCCACAGCAGCGCCAGAGCCCAGTAGGTGTCGGGCGGGTTGCAGGCCTGCAGCACGTCGAAGCGTCCGCTGCGCCGGCGCACCTTCAGGCTCAGCCACGCCGTGCGCACCCAGCTGTAGGCGAACTCCCACGCGAAGCCCGCGAGGCCCTTGGCCTCCGGTGCCGGCTTGTACTTGTAGATGTCGACACCGTCGAGCCGCTCGAAGGCCGGGTCGCCAGGGCCCTTCGGGCAGATGACGCTCACCTGGTAGCCGCGGGTCACGAGCGCCTGGCACTCCAGCCACACGCGACGGTCGAGGGGCACGGGCAGGTTCTGCACGATGATCAGGACGTGCGGCGCGCGGGCGCCCGACGACGTGCGAGTGTTCGACATGTGCTCATCCTCCCCTGCGGGCATGTCCGATGTGCGGATTTCCGCGGACGGATGCCGCACGGAAGGTGGTCTCGAGGGATCCGCGGCCGCGGGTGTCGGCGCGGGATGCGTCGCATGGACGTCGCCGACGGGGATGCGGGGGAACACGGCCGCGGATCCGGTCTCGGGGTCGGAGCTTCAGGCTCCGAGGTTTCTCAGTAGGCGCCGCTCGGGCGGACCATGACCTGCGCGGTGCGCCACATGATCATCAGGTCGGACATGATCGACCAGTTCTCGACGTAGCGCAGGTCGAGGCGGACGCTCTCATCCCACGACAGGTCGCTGCGACCGCTCACCTGCCACAGGCCGGTGATGCCGGGCTTGATGTACAGGCGGCGGTAGACCGTGCCGTTGTACTCGTTGACCTCGCGCGGCAGCGGCGGCCGCGGGCCCACCACGCTCATGTCGCCGGTCAGCACGTTCCAGAACTGCGGCAGCTCGTCGAGCGAGAGCTTGCGGAGGATGCCGCCGATTCGCGTGATGCGCGGGTCGTTCTTGAGCTTGAACAGGGGACCGGAGCCCTCGTTCTGCGACTGCAGCGCCGCCAGCTGGGCTTCCGCGTCGACGCGCATCGTGCGGAACTTCAGGATCTGGAACTCTTCTCCGTTGCGACCGATGCGGGTCTGGCGGAAGAAGACCGGCCCGCCGTCGTCGAGCTTGATCAGCGCGGCGATGAACAGCGACACGATCGAGATCGGGATGAGGACGAGCGCCGAGAACGCGATGTCGGTCGCGCGCTTGAGCACGTGCTTGCCGCCCTCGAACTCGGGGATGCGCACGTGGATGAGCGGAAGACCGTCGACCGGGCGCAGCGAGATGCGGGGGCCGGCGACATCCGTCAGCCGGCTGGACAGGATGAGCTCGGCGGCGGTGCCCTCGAGCTGCCAGCTGAGCTGCTTGATGTAGTCGGGATCGTCGAGCGGGCGGCTGGCGACCACGATCGAGTCGGCGCCGAGCTGACGCGCGAGCGAGGCGACCGTGTGCGTGCTGCCCACGACGGGGTACGACCGGCCGTCCACGACGATGTCGGTCGGGTTGTCGTCGGTGGTCGCCGCCCCGAGCACGAAGTAGCCGCCCGTCGCGCTGCCCTGGAGGCTGCGGATGACGTACTCGACGTCTTCGCGGGTGCCGGTCACGATCGTGCGCGCGGCGTACTCGCCGGAGCGACGACGGGCGGTGAGCCAGCGGCGCCATGACCAGCGGCCGACCAGCAGGGCCCCGAGTCCCGTCGGCAGCGCGACCATCAGCTGGAGGCGGGCGTCCGGTGCAGCCGTGAGCACGACGATCATCGACATCAGGCCGAACGCGAGTCCCGTGGCGTGCGCGACGCGGCGGTACTCGCCCGCGCCGGCACCCACGATCGCCGCCGAGCGCGTACGGAACGCGGCCAGCAGCGCAAGCCATGTGGTCGCCGCGAGCAGCGGCACCCAGGCGGCGCCGAGCAGCGCCGTCGGGTGCAGACCGAGCTCGACGGCCTGCGCAACCGTCGTCGCGGCGACCACGATCAGGACATCCGTGGCCAGCAGGCGGCGCGCGTATCGGCGCTCCCACTGGCGACGGAGCTCCACGGCCGGCTGAGCAGCCGGCGCGACGGAGGTGGTGAGGTGCTCGTGCACCGCACGTGGCGCGGACACCGGTCGGAACGGCGAGAGGGTGTCGAACCCTCGAACCGTGATCGGCGTATCGATCGCCGTCATCGAGCGCACGCGGTTGCCCGCACGCGCACAGACGCGTCCCCAAACGTCATGACATTCCCCAGAAATGCACACGACAGACGAGCCGTAACTCGCTTGTCTTCCCCAGTCGGCTTCTACCGATTCCCACAACCGGTATGAGGACGACCCCTCGTCCTCGCCGCGATCACTCTAACCCCGGAACGCGCAAACCGGAAGCAGAAAGTTTCTCCGGCGCGTCATACGGCGACGTCCGGGGCTCAGCCGATCATCGAGATCAGCGCGTCCACGCCCATGCCGTAGTTGACGCGCTGCACGGGCAGAGCGAGTTTGTCGGTGCCGATCGAGACGTATCCGGGCTCGATCGAGCGGCCCATCTCGAACCCGGCCTGACGCACGCCCTGCTTGGTGGTGTCGTTGTAGTGCCCGAACGGATACGCGACGACCTCCTTGACGCCCAGCACCGACGCGGACGTCGCCAAATCGGCCGCGATCTGGTCGGCGGGCAGGTTCACCATCAGCCCCTTGCCGTTGGCGCCGGCCTTGTGCAGGTCGTGCGTGTGCGACCGTCGCAGCACGTACACGTTCGGCGGCGGATCCTGCCGGTATGCGGTGATCATGAACGACGTCGACAGCACGCGGTACTTGGCGACGATCGGCGCGGCGAGGTCGAACCAGCTCTGGTCGGCGTCGTCGTCGGTCACGATCACCGAGTGGTTCGGCAGGAAGAGCCTCCCGTCGATGAACGCGCTCAGCTCCTGCCACGTGGGCAGGTAGAAGCCGCCCGTGGCGATGTGGTTCATGTGCGCCTCGAAGTCGCCGACGTAGGCGTAGTTCCCGCGCAGCCACCCCTTCTCGCCCTGCGGATTGGCGGTGAATTGGTGGTACATCAGGATGGGGATGCGCGCCTTCTCGGCGACGTTCTGCTCGGGCGTTTTCCACGCGGCGTGGAGGGTGATCTCGTGCGCGACGCACGCGACCGGTCGCGCACCGTTGACGCGCTGCGCGACGGTGTAGGCCGAGGCATCCGCCGCCGTCGCGTACCAGCCCGCGAACACCAGCCCGGCACGGTCGGGGATCGGCAGGTGGGCGTAGAGGGTGCCCTGCGTCTCGAGCACCGGCGCGGTGGCGATGCCGTCGCCGGCGAAGCTCACCGCGCACGCCGCGGGATCGGTCGTCTGGTCGAGGAGTCGCTGCGCGGGCGTGCGCGGCGTGGGCGTCGGAGTGGGCGTCTCGACGGTCGCACTCGGCGTCGGAGCCGGCGCGGCGACGGGCGACCCGTCGTCGATCAGCCGCGGAACGATGAGGATCGCGGCGACGATCGCGGCGACGCCCGCGGCCGCGCCGACGATAGCGATCGTGTGCCGGCGCGTCGAGTGGGCGGTGGCGCGATTCGCCCGTGACGAGTGGTTCATCCCCTGCAGCTCTCCGGGTCGCCCCCGCGAACCCGGGGAGATGATACGCGCTCGAGGCTAACTCTTCGCTCAGGCACCCCATCCCCGCTCGGACGCCGTTCGGAGCCTCGCCGCGCCCGGGTCTCGTCGCTACGCTGAGGCGCATGACAACCCTCGTGCTGACCGTGGTCGGAGACGATCGCTCCGGGCTGGTGTCCGCCGTCGCGGACGTCGTCGACGCGCACGGCGGCAACTGGGAGAACAGCGAGCTGGCCGAGCTCGCCGGCGCCTTCGCGGGCATCGTCGAGGTCTCGGTCCCCGAGGCCCGCGAGGCCGAGCTGCGCGCGGCGCTGACGAGCCTGGAGGGGATGCTGTCGGTCACGGTGCACACCGGCGCGCGGGGGCCCGAGGCATCCGCCGGTCGTCGTCTCACGATCCGCGTGCTCGGCAACGACCGCGCCGGTATCGTGCGCGAGGTGTCGTCCACCGTCGCGGGACACGCGCTGAGCATCGAGCGGATGACCACCGAGACGCGCGACGCGGCGATGGCCGGGGGACGCCTCTTCGAGGCGACGATCGCCGCGGCGGTCCCGGCATCCGTCGACGTCGATGCCGTGCGGGCGTCGATCGAGGCGCTCGCCGCCGACCTGCAGGTCGACGTCACGCTCGACGCGGCCTAGGAGCGGGTGCCGCCGGCGTGCGCGGCGGGGAGGACGACCTCGTCGATCGTGCGCAGGAGGAATGCGCGGTCGACCGGCTGCTGGAGCATGAGCACGCGGAAGTTCACCATCGCCTGCCCGATCGTGCACAGCATCTCGATGTCGGAGTGGGCGGGGATCTCGCCGCGCTCGATGGCCCGGCGGAAGATGATGCGGTTGGCGTTGACGCGCGGCTCGATGAGCGCGGCGTGCGCCGCGGCGGCGAGCTCCGGATCGCGCGCGATCATCGAGACGATGCCGGCCATGACCTTGATCTTGCGCTGGCTCTCCTGCAGCGTCGGCGACTTCACCATCGCGACGAGGTCTCCGCGCAGGGTGCCCGTATCGGGCGGCGACGTGAGGTCGAGGCCCTGCGTCTTCATGCACACGACCGCGTCGAGCACCAGCTCGGACTTCGACGCCCATCGCCGGTAGAGCGTGGCCTTGCCGGCCTTCGCGCGGGTGGCGACCATGTCGATCGTCATCCCCTCGTAGCCGGTCTCGGCGAGCACGTCGAGCGCGGCCTCGAGGATCTCGGGGTCGCGCGAGTGATCGCGCCTGCGGCCGAGCTTCGGCTTGCTCTCGGTGTCTGCGAGGCCTGTCTGCGTCATCGCAGCGCCTCCTCTCATCTTGTTCCGACGCTATCAAGGATATGTTCCGGAACTGGAGAGATCCTGAAATGAACAGTTCTAGAACTTAGTAGATCCGGAACTCCACATTACCGTATAGTGATCCGCATGTCTTCTGAACTCGCCCCGACGGTCACCGACCGCCGGCATTGGATCACGCTCGTCGTGGTCGGTCTCGCCCAGCTCATGGTGGTTCTCGACGCCACCGTGGTGAACATCGCCCTCCCGTCCGCGCAGGCCGATCTCGGCTTCAGCGACGGGCAACGGCAGTGGATCATCACCGCCTACTCCCTCGCGTTCGCCAGCCTGCTGCTGCTCGGCGGGCGCCTCTCCGACCTCATCGGTCGCAAGCGCACCTTCGTCATCGGGCTCATCGGGTTCGCCGCGGCATCCGCACTCGGCGGCGCCGCGAGCACCTTCGAGCTGCTCGTCGCGGCCCGCGCCCTGCAGGGCGTGTTCGGCGCACTCCTCGCTCCCACGGCGCTCGCCGTGCTCACGACGACCTTCACGATCCCGAAGGAGCGCGCCCGCGCGTTCGGCGTCTTCGGCGCGATCGCCGGTGCGGGCGGGGCCGTCGGGCTCCTGCTCGGAGGCTTCCTCACCGAGGCGCTCGACTGGCGCTGGAACCTCTACATCAACGTCTTCATCGCGGCGGTCGCCCTGGTCGGCGCCTTCCTGTACGTGCCGTCGATCGCCCGCAGCGGCCCGCGTCCGAGGCTCGACGTGCCCGGCACGGTCCTCATCTCGGGGGCGCTGTTCGGCCTGGTCTACGGCTTCTCGAACGCCGAGACCGAGGGCTGGGACGCGCCGGTCACGTGGGGCATGCTCGCGGGCGCCGTCGTGCTGCTGGTGGCCTTCGTGCTCTGGCAGCGACGCGCGACGCACCCGCTGCTGCCCCTGTCGATCGTGCTCGACCGCAATCGCGGTGCGGCGTACCTCTCGGTGCTGATCGCCGGCGCCGGCATGTTCGGCATCTTCCTGTTCGTCACCTACTACCTGCGCCTCACCCTCGGCTACTCGCCCATCCAGACGGGCCTGTCGTTCCTGCCGATGATCGGGATGCTGGTGCTCGCCGCCCAGCTCGGCACCAACCTGCTCGTGCCGCGCTTCGGCCCGAAGATCCTGGTGCCCACCGGGATGGTGCTCGGTGCGATCGCGATGGTGTGGCTGACGCAGCTCGACGGATCCAGCACCTACGCCGCGAACGTGCTGCCGCCGCTCATGGTCATGGGCTTCGCGATGGGCACGATCATGCCGGCCTCGATGCAGACCGCCACCCTCGGCGTCGACCGGCAGTTCGCCGGCGTCGCCTCGGCGATGGTCAACACCAGCCAGCAGGTCGGCGGCTCGATCGGCACGGCGCTGCTGAACACGCTCGCCGCCACGGCGATGACCGACTACCTGGCCGCGCACGCGCCGTCCACGCCGCAGGTGATCGGCGACGCCATGATCGCCAGCTACGCCACGGCCTACTGGTGGGGAGCGGCGTTCTTCGCCGTGGGCGCCGTCGTCTCGGCGACCCTCTTCCGCCGTCGCGGCCACGGGCTGTCGCTCGCCCACGCCCCGGCCGGCGATGCGGAGCCGGTGCTCGCCCACTGACGCCGGACGGGAGGGATGCCGGGGCCCCAGGCATCCCTCCCGTTCCCGTTCCGCGCCGCTACGCTCGCGGTATGGACGACCCTACGCAGGAGCAGCTCGAGAACTCGCCCCACCTGGAGAAGCGCACCGTCGGCGGCGAGCTGCGCTACTACGTCAAGAAGATCGAGGACCACTGGCCGGTCGTGATCGAGGATCACCCGGATGCCGCGGGTCACGAGGCCTGGTGGACGCCAGACGGCGGGTTCCACGCCACGCACGCGCAGCTGCGCCGAGACGCGATGGTCGGCGGCATCGTCTGAGCCGACGCGCTCGGGGCAGGGAGGGCCGTCGCGCTCAGCCGCCCAGCGCGGCCACGATCGCCTGCGCCTCGGCCCAGTACTTCTGGTAGTGGTACGGGTCGGCGTTGACCTGCACCGCGTGCGCGAGGAGCGTCGGCTCCATGGTCTGCCACCCGTTGACGTGGGTCACGGCGACGAAGAAGTTGTACGCCGCGGTGTAGGGGTCCATCCGGTCGGTCAGGGTGCCCCACGCTCCGTTGTCGCGCTGCTGGAAAAGTCCGCGGCTGTCGGGACCGACGGCGTCGCCGTAGGTCAGGTTCCGCAGCCCCGACTCGCCGATCGCGGTCATGATCCCGACGGTCTGCGTGCGGGTGCCGATGCCGAGCGAATGCGCGGCGTCGAGCACGTGGGCGGCGTTGATGAGCTCGGGCTGGCAGTACCCTGCGACCGGTCCGGCGGGCACGGTGATGCCTCCGACCGTCACGGGGTCGGCCGGCGGACAGGTCGGCGTGGGGGAGGCGCTGGCGATGCTCGTCACCGCGGAGCCGACGGCGAGGGATGCCGCGACCCCGCCGATGCCGACCGCTGCCACGGTTGCGACGATGACGCCGATGATCATTCTGCGCATGGTCTCCTCCGCGGTTCGCTCGCGGAACCGAGGCTATGAGGTGATCCTGCGTGACCGGTGAGCCGCGCCTATCGATGGGCTGTCCCCGACGTGTCCGGGACATGAAGAAACCCCCGTGAGTAGAAGCCTCACGAGGGTCTCCGTGGCTCCGACGGGCGTCGATCCCGTGACCTCACGATTTTCAGGCGAACTGCCGGTGCGGCGCCGATATGGCGGAACGCACTCCGGAAGACTCTGCTGCTCGCGCCGCGATTCTCGCGCGCGGCTGCTCGACGCCCGTCAAGACAGCGACTGGCGTGTGGGTGCGCTGCGGTTCGCGGATCAAGTCCAAGTGCGAGTCCTGCGCTGAGCTCTACCGCGGTGACTGGGCGGCAATCGCCCGCTCGGGTGTCTTCGACGGGGCGGTCGCAGACTTTCGCTTCTACCTGCTGACACTCACCGCTCCGTCATTCGGTCGCGTGCACCGGGTGCCGCGCGACGGTGGGCAGCGCGTCGGGGTCTGCGGCTGCGGCGTCGAGCACTCCGCGGGGGATGCCGGGCTGAGAGGTGTGCCGCTGGACGGCGGCGCATACGACTACGCGGGACAGGTTGCTTGGAATCGGGATGCCGGGCTGCTGTGGGATCGCACGCGACGGCGGATGCGGGACCGATGGGACTCTTTCGAATACTTCATCGTTCGAGAGTGGCAGGACCGCGGTGTGCTGCACGTGCACGCGATCATCCGGATAGCTCGGTTCGAGGCTCCGTCGCCTGACGTGTTGCGGGATGCGGCGCGAACCGCGACGGCGGTTTCGCGGGTGGATGCCGGGGTGCTCGTGGAATGGGGCGTGCAGGCGCGGTGTGATGCGTTCCGTGCGGATGGCGACGGGGCCAAGACGATCTGGTACCTGTCCAAGGCGCTGAACTACGTGCTCAAGGACGTGGCGTCGGCATCCGGAGATGCGCCGGTGGATGTGTGGCGGCATCAGGTCGCCCTCGGGGATGCGGCGCGGAGGATGCGATGCTCGCGCGACTGCCAGCCGCAGGACTGCGTGAGCCTCGTGCACAAGCGGTACGGCTCCCGTTCTCAGGTTGTCAGCGCGTCGCGTCGCACGAAGAACCGAACGGGCTGGTCGTTCACAGACCTGACGCGCACCGTGCAGCGCCGGCTACGGCGCGAGTGGTGGGAGTCGCGGTTGCGGGAAGAGGCCGGCGACGCTGCGCCGGCTCCTTCGGCTGCACCGCTGGAAGACCTTGCGGCGCGGTCGCGGCGCGAGCTGATCGCGCGGGGCTGGTCCGCGCCATGAAAGGAACAACCATGATGTGTCTGAACCGCTCCGAGAGCGATCCGATCCCCGACTGGGAGATTCACTTGCGCGACGTATTCGGTCGCCCCGGCGAGCCGGTAGGAGGGGTCACGGGGCTGGCCTTCACTCCTGAGGCCGCGCTCGCGGCCTTCTTGTCGTTCTGCCCAGAGCTGGCTGAGTATCCGTTGATCGCGGTGCGGTCGCAGATCGAGCCACCGTGGTCGATGTACGACGGGGCGTGAGTGGGACGGCCCGGGCGCGAAGCGGTGCCGCGTGCGGCACGCGCGCGCCCGGGCCGAACCGCTCACGCGCGACGCACCTGAGCCGGGACACGATGACGAGGGCAACCGGAGCGCGAAGCGCGTAGGGCGGCAGTTCATGGCGCGGCGTAGACCCCCCGAATGACGGGTGTCTGTCATCATTCGGGTATGACGATCGCTCTCGTGGTCAAGGTTCACGACGGCCTCGTTCTCGCGTCCGACAGTGCAACCACGCTGACGATGAGCTTTGGTGGCGCAAGCGCCGTGGCGAACATCTACAACAACGCCAACAAGGTCTTCAATCTCTACAAGGGATTGCCAGTCGGGGCGATGACCTGGGGTCTTGGCAGCATCGGACCGGCGTCTATCGCAACGCTCGCGAAGGATCTTCGGCGCCGGTTCACCGGCAACGACCCTTCGTTCGCCGACTGGAAGCTGGATCCTGAGAACTATTTGGTGTCAGACGTTGCTGCTCGCGCACGAGAGTTCCTGAACGATGGTCGCTACGAGGTTGTGGAGGCGGAGGCCGCTGCGCAGGGTCAGCCAGCGCCATACTTGGGGTTCCTGGTTGCCGGATACTCGAGCGGTGCCGATCAGCCTGAAGCGTATGTGATCGAACTCGGCGAGAACGGTTCGCCCGATATCGCTACCGTCGTGCCGGACGAGGCCGGAGCAGCTTGGTGGGGCCAGCCTGATGCCATCGCGCGGATCCTCAACGGCATGAGCATCGCGTTCCCCGACGCCCTGGTGAATAGGGGCCTAGTATCAACTGCCGCCGATGCGGCAGCGATCTATGGCGCGGTTCGCGAGGAGCTCAATCCGCAGATGGTCACGGCGGCGATGCCGATCCAAGATGCGATCGATCTAGCGGAGTTCCTGGTGCACGCGACGATCCAGGTCGTCCGATTCTCACCTGGGAACCCGACGGTCGGTGGGCCGATTGAGATTGCTACCATCAGTAAGCACGAGGACTTCAAGTGGGTCCGACGTAAGCACTTCTTCGAGACGCGACTCAACCCACTGAACGGAGCGTCATGATCAACTTCAATATGTCTGGGTCCAGCGACTACTCCTCGGGTCCACGCGGCGCGGCCGTCGGCAACTCGCGAGCAACTTCCGGGAGCACGGCGCGGAGCGCATCGGCTCAGCCCGCGCGCAGCGTGAAGATCGATGTCGGGCGCACGGGAGAGCGATCCAAGGGTGCGCACCGCCGCCCTTGATCTTGTGTAGGAGATTTCGGGAGTATCTTCGCCAGCCATCCGTCGAGCGTTGGCGCTGTCAGGGACGTCCCGTAGCGTTAGTCTCGAAGCTCGCGACTAGGAGGTGTCCCGATGGCTGACTTCCGATCGGAGCGTATGCCGTCACCTGAGGGCGAGGGGCGAGCGAAGTCTGCGATCGAGTCCGCGTACGAGGCGTACTACAAGGTCAACAAGGCCGCGAATAAGCGTCTCTTCGGTGCGTTCCCCGAACTGAGGGACATGCTGCGAGGCTACGCGGGCGCACGGATGCTCGACCTCGTCGGATTCTGGCTGATGTGGCATCTGTGCGGCGGATTCGAGAACACGCAGAACGCGCTCGGCATCTCGAAGTCGCAGATGTATCGGAGGATCGCACAGTTCCGCGAGGCTTTTGGCGAGCATCCCGACGTGTACAAGTTCGACGGGATCGATCTGAATCCTGCGGAGTTCGCGGCGGGCTTCGCGGCTCGGCACGGGAAGCGCGCCGACGAATAGTCGCATATATTGCGATTATCTTGCCGCCTGGTCTAGTCTCGCAGTATGCGACTAGACCAGAGCGACGACTCACCCACGGTGGGCGCCCTTTGGCAGCGTTACCGCCCCGTGGTCTTCTCGAAGGTCGCGCCGGGAACTCAGAGGGCGTACACCTACGCGTGGAGGCGCCGGGTTGAGCCCTGGTTCGCGGATCGGACGATTGCGAGCATCACGACGCTGGACGTCGAGGAAGCCTTCGCAGGTTGGTCCGGCGCTGAATCGACTAAGGCGGATGCTCTTGGTGCGCTGTCGGCCTTGTGCCGCGTCGCCGTCAAGGGTGGCTTCATTCCGACCAATCCATGTATCGGAGTAGATCGTCGCCGCCAGCAGTCTGCCGACGTCGCAGGGCGGGCGCTGACCCGGGAGGAGTTTGCTCGCCTGCTCGACGTGCTGCCACCGACCGGCCCTTATCGACGGTTCGTGCTGGCGATGGTGTACACAGGATGCCGTCTCGGTGAGGTAGCTGGTCTCCGGTTGTCCGATGTCGACTGGAGCGAGCGAACGGTGCGGGTGCTCCGAACGGTGTCGCCGGGGCTCAGTGGTGAGACCGCCGTTGGCCCGACCAAAGGTCGCCGAGACCGCACGGTGCCGATTGTCGATCAGTTCCTTCCCGTTCTCCGTGAAGCTGCGGCAGGCAAGGGCGCGCACGACTACCTCTTCACTGGACCGCGCGGCGGATTCCTCAGTTCGAAGAACCTGAGCCGCGCTCTCAACTGGCACCGGAACCGAGTGCACGTGAAGCAGTTCGCGCCGGGAGAGCCTGCTCTGCACTGGCACGACCTGCGCCACACCGCAGCCGTGTTCTTCTTCGATGCCGGGCTGCCAGCGCCCGACGTGCAAGCGCTGCTCGGGCACTCGTCCCTGCAAGTCACTCAGTTGTACGCCGACACACGTCGGCTCGCTGCGAGGAGGAGCATTGCGCCGCTGTCGGCGTTCTTCGGTTCTCCAGCAAGAGGTCACCAGAGCGGGGGTGAGAACGCCGCTATGACCGGTACTGACCTGAACACGTAGAGCGTCGAAACGGGCCGACTTCCGCGGAATCACGCGGAAAAAGAAGAACCCCCTCGGTGTAGAAGCCACCTCGGGGGTCCAGTGGCTCCGACGGGCGTCGATCCCGTGACCTCACGATTTTCAGTCATCCCCCGTCTCATTGCGGTGTCCGAGCGCGACGCGCTGCTCTGCGATCGAGTGATGATCGCGTGCTTCCGTGATCACTTTCCGTCGTACTGAGGTCGCGTGGTTGTGGCCATTCTGTGACCAAACTGCCGCGCCTGCGGCGTCACGGAGGCTCCTCGCGTAAGTGCTGTCGAAGACCGCTGCCTTGCGGCCGTTCGCGAACAGCATGGGCGAGTGTCGGACGTAAGGGTTAGAACTAGTCCAGATCGGTGTACAGTAAAGACATGGGATTGGACGCATCATGGACGAAGTAGCGAAGATCGGACAAGAACTAGTCCAAGTAGCGCGTCTGGCCGCGGAGCACAAAGACGAGGATTTGCGCTTGTTTCTTGCGCGCCTCGCGCGACGGTTCCGTCGACCGATGCCGGAACTGTCCGCGGAACTCGGCCGGATACTCGAAACGGCGACCCATGAGCCCGCTCGTGGCACGGACCGCCGGATGGATCTCGGTGCTCGTCCCGTAGAAGATTCCTTGCCGATGCTTCGGCCTGTGGGCGGCCGGGTGGACCTAGTCTCGCCCGTCCTGGCGCCGTCGGTATTTGCGTCATTAGAGCAACTCGTCAGCGAATGGCGGCAGGCAGATGCGCTCGCCGCACGCGGCCTCCGACCCGTGTCCTCCGCGATCTTCACCGGGCCGCCCGGGGTAGGGAAGACCTTCACTGCCCAGTGGCTGTCGAACCAGCTCGATTTACCTCTTCTTTCTCTCGATCTGACGGCTGTAATGAGCAGCCGGCTCGGGCAGTCGGGCGCTAACCTTCGATCGGTCCTCGACTACGCGCGTAGCGCCCCTTCCCTACTGTTCCTAGACGAGGTCGATTCAATCGCCAAGCGTCGCGCGGACGATGCTGACGTGGGCGAACTGAAGCGGCTCGTCACGATCATGTTGCAGGAGCTCGACGATTGGCCGTCAACGAGCTTGCTCATTGCGGCGACCAATCATGCGGAGCTGATTGACCCAGCGCTGTGGCGCAGGTTCGACTTGCGGATTGAGTTTCCGATGCCCGAAGGGGCAGAGGTGGCGGCGGCAATCGAGCGATATCTCGGGGACGAGATCGAGCAGGTTCGTCCGTTCCTCCCCGCTATGGAAAAGCTGCTCGCGTCGTCCTCGTTCAGCGACATCGAGAGAGCAATGAGCCGAGTGCGCAAGCAACTGGTCCTTGGAGGCGGAGACGCGGCAGCGTCCGTCGAAGGGCTCGTGAAGGGCGCGCGCGACGCGCTGACACGGGCTGAGCGAATTGCGATCGCCACCGACCTTCAGCGATCGTCGCCGATGTCGCAGCACCAGATTTCAAGGCTTATGAACGTCAGCCGCGACACACTGCGTAAGCACGGACGAGACCTGGGGGGTACATCCGATGGCTAAGAACTACCTGATCGGACGAGGGGCTTCTCACGGAGCCCGTCGCTCCGCCGCCGATAAAACCGACGAAGGCTCACCCGTATACCGTCGAGGAGGCGAAGGCTCGTCTCGCTCCGCAGCTCGCCAGCGCGGTGGCCGAGATCGAGAGCGACGCGCTAGCTCCTGACAGCGTGTACGTGATGCGCTTCGCTCTTCACCCCGCATACATCGCGAAGTCGTATTACCCGGCGCAACTGCTTAGGCAGGCGGAGCTGGAAGCAGTCGGCAGCCGCGACCGCCCGATCCGGCCGGAGGCGCATGTCACGAAGGACTGGGAAGAGCGCGAGTTCACGACCTCCGAGTTGTTCGTTGCAGGGAAAAAGTCGAGCTTCGAGCGACTGAGCGAGCTGCTGGCCGCCGAGTCGGCACTGCCTCCAGCGTTTGAAGAGATCCGTGAGATCGAGGAGATCTCTTCCTTGCGTGTCTCTGAAAAGGTCCGACCTGGCACGCACCCGCGAAACGCATATGAACTTGTTCTGCACCTGCCCTCCGCGCGTCTCGCTCCTCACAACCGGTCCGAGTTCTTGCGCCTGGCGGAACAATTCGGCGTTGAGGTAGAGCAAGGCCTGTCGCTCGAAGTGCGTGGGCTGTGGTTCGTGCCGGCAGTTGGTTCGGAGAGTCAGATCCGAGAGCTCGCTCGGTACAGCACCGTTCGAGTGGCGCGGCCGATGCCGGCGCTCGCGCTCGCTCCGATAGCGCGCAGCGTTCAGATCCCCACCCGAGCACGACTCCCACGCCCGGAGGTCGTCGACCCGACGGCGCGCGTCGCGATTCTCGATGGCGGGCTGCCGAAGGATCATTCGTTGGCGCCGTGGATCGAGACGTACCGAGAGATGAACGAGGGCGTTGCGAACTCGGCGGCGTACGAAGCGCACGGGCTAGCAGTGGCCTCAGCGTTCCTGTTCGGCCCGATGCGGGCGGGGATTCAGCCTCCGCTTCCGCCCGCCAAGATTTCAGTCATTCGAGTCTTGGATGCCGATAGCCACAACCAAGACCCCTTCGAGCTCTATCGCACCCTCGCGCACGTAGAGGAGGTGCTTCTGTCTCGCAACTACGACTTCATCAACCTGAGTCTCGGGCCCGCTCTGCCCGTCGAGGATCAGGACGTGCACGCCTGGACATCGTTGATCGATGATCTACTCAGCGACGGAGAGACTCTCCTCACAGTTGCCGTTGGAAACAACGGTGAGATGGACGCCGCATCGGGCAACGCTCGCATTCAGGTGCCCAGCGATGCCGTGAACGCATTGGCCATCGGGAGTGCGTCGAGCGAGACGGGCGCCTGGAGTCGGGCGCCTTACTCAGCGATCGGTCCCGGCCGTGGCCCAGGCCGGGTGAAGCCTGACGCGCTGGCTTTCGGGGGCGTCGACGCCGAACCGTTCTACTATCTCGATGCAGGAGCTTCGCCCGTTCTGGTGCCGGGTGCGGGAACCAGTCTTGCCGCCCCACTTGCGCTACGACGCGCGACCGAGGTGCGTGCAATGCTCGGTTCGCAGTTGTCCACGCTCGCAATCCGCGCGCTGCTCCTACATTCGGCCGATGATGCCGGCCTCCCGCGAGCTGAGGTGGGGTGGGGCAACCTTCCGCTCGACGTGGACGGGATCATCTCTGCGGGCGATGGTGTCGCCCGGATCGTATATCAAGGCGAACTCCGCCCCGGTAAGTATCTGCGCGCGCAGCTGCCGGTTCCTCTGGGCGGATTTCGCGGCATGGTGCGGGTGTCAGCAACCTTCTGCTTCGCCAGCCCAATCGATACTCAGTCGCCCGATGTCTACACGCGGGCTGGCCTCGAGGTGGTGTTCCGTCCCGACGTCACGAAGTTCGCAAAGGGTGCGAAGACTCCGAAGTCGCGGTCGTTCTTCTCCGCTGCCGCCGACGAAGCCTCGCTCAGGAATGACGAGGGCAAGTGGGAGACTGTTCTCCAAGCCACTGATCGGATGAACGCGTCAACGCTCGGCGATCCGGTGTTCGATGTGCATTACAACGCACGTGACCAGGGAGACCAGAGCAGGGAGACAGCGCCGCTGAAGTATGCGCTCGTCATCACGATCGAAGCGCCCAAGATGATCAATCTCCACCAGGAGATCCTTGCCACCTACCCCGACCTGCTCGTGCCTATCCAGCCGCAGATCGAGCTGGAACTGCCAGCGAGCTAGCGTCGCAGGCTGCCGCGGGTCGCTCCGCGACCCTTTGCCCTCGGCTGCCCAGTGATTTCAGCGGCCGGCTTCTCTATACCTCAGGCGACGGCTTCGTACTTCCGATGCTGGGATTTTGGTGGCACTTCGGGGCTCGTCGGGAGCGGGAGCGCCGTAGTCGGGCTCCGGATCGAGTTCGGGGTCGTAATCCATTCCCATCCCACGTCCGGCGCGGAGGGCATCGCGCAACTGACTCTCGATTTCGTGCACTGACCGCACGAGGGCTTCGAACTCGGCCGGCGCGTCGTGACGCTTCTTCATCTTGACGGCCTTGTCCACTCGTTCGAGACGGAGCTGGCGGACCCAGCGCAATCGAACAACCGCCCGGGCGTTTAGCAGGTGATACACCTGCGCAGGAAGCCCGAGCTGGACGTCGCGAAGGTCTTCGTTCCGGTTGCGTATCCATGCATCGAACTCGATCGCCGTCATGCGTGCGAAGTTTGGGCCAAGGCCTGGAACTGACAACGGGGCGTCGGGCGCAGCGAAATCCGCCAGGAGGACTATCGGCGACACCTCTAGGTGTACTTCCCCGGGAGGTTGTGAACGGGTGAGGTAGGCGAAGACCTCCGGGCAGGATGTGGGTTACCACACTCGCATCCTGACCACGGAGGTCTTCGTGTCTCACGCTAACGCGCCTTTGACGCCGGAAGGGCGTCGTCGTCTTGCTGTCTGAATCGGCCTGACTTTCGTTCCTATCGGGAGCCTTGTCCGGCAGGTGCCGGTTGGGCTGATTCCAGGTCAGCGTAGTATGCGTTCTCGACCTCGATCGGGGTGCGCATGTCGAGCTCGCCGTGGAGGCGCTGGTTGTTCCACCACCACACCCACTCGAGCGTCGCGAGTTCGACCTGCTCGACGGTCCGCCACGGTCCGCGCTGACGGATCAGCTCGGTCTTGTAGAGGTTGTTGACCGCCTCTGCCATCGCGTTATCAAACGAGTCGCCGACGGTCCCCGTGGAGGGGACCGCGCCGAGCTCGACGATCCGCTCCGTGTAGACCATCGCGGTGTAGTTCGACCCATGGTCAGCGTGATGGATGAGCCCGTCGAGCCGTCCGCCGACGCCCCAGGCGGCCATGTCGAGCGCCTGCATCGGCAGGATCTCGGCGCGCAGCGTGGATGCGACGTTCCAGCCGACGATCCGCCTCGAGTAGACGTCGGTGACGAACGCGACGTACGCGAAACCGGACCAGGTGGCGACATACGTCACGTCACACACCCAGAGCCGTCGCGGCGCCGGCGCGGTGAAGCGACGGTTGACCAGGTCGCTCGGCAGCGCCACGGTCTTGTCGGAGCGCGTGGTGAATACCCGCTTCGACTTCCGGACGCCGCGGACCCCAGCGAGCCGCATGAGGCGTTCGGTCTGGTCGCGGCCGATGTCCCAGCCTTGCCGGCGCATCAGCGCATGCATCTTCCGGCGGCCGTAGACGCCGTAGTTCTCGGCGTGCAGCCTCGCGACCTCCGGGACCAGCAGCTCATCCTTCAACTGCCGCGCGGACGGCGCACGGCCGATGGCGGCGCGGTAGCCGCGGGAGGTGAGGAAGCCCTGCACTGCCGGTCGCAGGACACGGCAGATGAGCTCGACCCCGAAACGATCCCGGTGCTCATTGATGAACCGGATCATCTCGGTCAGGGGCGGTCGAGCTCCTTCGCGAAAAACACGCTCGCAGCCTTGAGGATCTCATTCGCCTTCCGCAGCTCGGCGTTCTCCTTCTCGAGCTGCTTGATCCGCTGCGCGGCCTCGGTCGTGACCCCAGGCTTGCCGCCGGCGTCGACCTCGTAGCGGCGCTGCCAGAGCCGCAGCGTCTCCGGGCTCATGCCCAGCAACCCCGCGACGTGACGGACCGCGCTCATCATGTTCGGGTGCGACGGCCGCGTCTCCGCGAGCATCCGCAGCGCGCGCTCACACATCTCCGGCGAATACTTCCTGTTCATCGAGTTCCATCCTTGCTTGAAGAACGGAACGAAAGTCAGGCCGATTCAGTCCCGTTGTCAAGCGTCGGCTCTTCTGCTCAGGTAGCCGCAACGATCAGTTTGATCGCCGCGGCAAGGTATTCCGCGGACGCGCCTATGCCGTTCTCGGCAACTTGTGCAGGAGTTCCAGCGGCGACGACTGCGCCGCCATCATCGCCCGCGCCGGGTCCGAGGTCGATGACGTAGTCGGCTGCTGCCACCACCCGCATGTCAAGTTCCACCGCGACGACGGTGTTTCCTGCGTCGACGAGGGTTTGCAGATGCGTCACGAGCCGGTCAGCGTCAGCGCAGTGCAGGCCCGAAGTTGGTTCGTCGAGAACATACAAGGTGTCTCCTCGTTGTGCGCGCTGTAGCTCGCTTGCGAGCTTCACGCGTTGTGCCTCACCTCCAGAGAGCTCGGTTGCCGGTTGTCCGAGTCGCAAGTATCCGAGGCCCACGTCTGACAGTGCAGCTAGTGAGCGGGTGATGTCGTCTTCACCGTCAAAGAACGGGTGGGCTTCCTCAACGCTCATCGCGAGCACGTCAGCGATGGTGCGCTCCCGCCAAGTGATCTCGAGGGTCGAGGCTTTGTACCGGGTCCCGTGACAGTCGGGGCATTCGGTGTACACGGATGGGAGGAAGAGTAGCTCGACCATCACGGACCCTTCGCCCTCACAGGTGGGGCAGCGGCCGCCGGAGACATTGAAGGAGAAACGGCCGGGCTTGTACCCACGCGAGCGAGCCTCGGGGGTCTCAGCGAAGCGTCTACGGACGTGGTCGAACAAGCCCGTATATGTTGCAACGTTCGATCGGGGGGTTCGGCCGATGGGTCGTTGATCGATGTTGACAACCCGCCGGACCCCCTCGAGAGAGCCGTCGAGGACACCGTCGAGCCGCTCTGGGGTATCGGCAAGGAGCAGCTCGTCGCCGGTCGGTTCGTCCTCCGCCGGAATGCTGTGACCGAGGCGGTCACCGACGAGAGCCGGGAGGGTCTGGCTGACCAAGCTCGACTTGCCGGAACCCGAGACTCCGGTAACCGCGGTGAAAACACCCATGGGAATGTCGATGGAGACGCCGCGCAGGTTGTTACGAGTCACGTCTTTCAAGTGGAGCCACCCGCGCGGGTCGCGAGGGGTGTGCGGGGGCAGTCCACTGCCACCGAATAGGTAGCCGCGTGTCACTGAGTCCTTGACGTCGGCAAGCCCATCGGTAGGGCCGCTGTAGAGAACGCGGCCGCCATGCTCGCCCGCGCCGGGGCCGATGTCCACGAGCCAGTCCGCGTGCCGCATGACATCGACGGAGTGTTCGACGACGAACAGGCTGTTTCCGCTTCTCTTGAGCCCGTCGAGGATCTTCAAGAGCGCTGTCACGTCTTGTGGGTGAAGGCCTGCGGATGGTTCATCGAGGACATAGACGACGCCGAACAGGTCGGAGCTGAGCTGTGTCGCGAGCCTGATTCGTTGCAACTCGCCACCCGACAGGGTCGGGGTGGTTCGACTTAACGACAGATACCCGAGGCCAAGATCGGTCAGTGGGCGGAGTCGCTCGATCAGCCCGGAAGCGAGCCGGGACGCAGCGGCGCGCTTCTCCGGCGAACGGTTTGCGGTGCGGCGCACATCGGGTGCGGCGGCGTGCGCGGACCCTCCGGCGGCGATGCGCTGCTCCGTGGCTGCGCGACGGGAATTGGCATGAAGCACAGCACCATTCGGAACGGTCTCGGCCTGTTGCGCTCCCGCAACAACGTCGGAGAGCATGTCAGCAAGCTCTCGAAGCGGCAACTGCGAGAACTCCGCGATGTCCAGGCCCTCGAACGTGACCGAGAGCGCTTCAGGCTTCAGCCGCTTCCCGTGACAAACCGGGCATAGGGCAGCGTCGAGGTACTGCGCGACGCGGCGCTTCATCGACGCGCTCTTCGAGTTCGCGAATGTGTCCAACACATACCGGCGGGCTCCGACGAAGGTGCCCGAATAGCTCGGTTCGACCCCGGCCTTGGTCGCGGCGCGAGCCTCAGCAAGCGTCAACCGGGAGTGGACCGGAACGAACGGAGTCTCATCCGTGTAAAGGATCCAGTCCCGGTCTTTTCGTGGCAGATCTTTCCATGGCACGTCAACGTCATAGCCGAGGGCCACCAACACGTCGCGGAGCTGGTGTCCGTGCCATGCCGTCGGCCAGGACGCGATCGCGCGCTCCCGGATCGTGAGCGACGGATCCGGCACCATCCGCTCCTCGGGCACCGCGTAGACACGACCAATGCCGTGACACTCCGGGCAGGCCCCCTGCACCGTGTTCGCAGAAAAATCCTCCGCGTAGAGCATCGGCTGCCCATCCGGATATTCCCCGGCGCGGGAGTACAGCATCCGCACGAGACTGGACACCGTGGTGATGCTTCCCACCGTAGACCGGGCACTGCGTCCTCCACGCTGCTGCTGCAACGCCACGGCCGGCGGCATCCCGGTGATGGAGTCAACATCGGGAACGCCCGCCTGGTCGATTAGACGGCGAGCGTACGGCGCCACCGACTCCAAATACCGTCGCTGCGACTCCGCGTACAGCGTCCCAAACGCCAACGATGACTTCCCGGAACCCGACACACCCGTGAACACCACTAACGAGTCCCGCGGCACGGAGAGGTCCACATTCCGCAGGTTGTGCTCCCGAGCACCCGAGACCCGAACCTGCGCGTCGGCGGCGGGTGAAGAATCAGACGAAGTCATGACCGGATCGTACTGACCTGAAACGTCTTCGACGACGATGGGACCGGCGAGGAGGAGGGCGCGGTGAGCTAAAGGAATGGAGCTTGCTCGGCTTCGACGCCGCCGCAAGCTCCGGTGAAACGGTCGGTACTGGTCGGTCGTCGTCGGTTACCACCGGATGGCGGCGTCCCCCACGCTCGGCGTTTGCGCAGGTCAGCCGCTCGTTCGCCCAGTGGGCGCATCAAGCGATAGACGCAAAGCCGACGTGATTAGGTCGTCGGTTCAATTCCGACAGGCGGCTCCGGCGAACAGCCTCTGACCTGCGGAAACGCAGGTCAGGGGCTGTTCGGTTCTGGTGGTCGCGCGATGCGCTGGCCTCACGACTCTGCCCGACACCGACGTCGCTCTCCTCTGCGACGGACCCCTCGCCGGCTGAGCGCTCGCGGCCGGCATCCTGTCCGTGTGCCGATAGGCCTCGCACCGCTCGGCAACGCAGCATGGCGTTGCGTCGCGACCTGGCGACGGCTCGGCGGGGCGCGATCGTCTCGTGCGTTGGCGGACTACGGGAGCTTGGACGCGAGGACGTCGGCCGCCAGGATCTCGGGTGCTGCGCTGAGGAGGTGCTGGTTGGCCATCAGGGCTGCGACCAGGTCCGAGCCGTGACCGTCTACGTCGACGACGCACGCATCCAGCCCCGTGCCGGCCGGGGGCCGGGTTCGGTGCGGGTCGGTCTCAGAAGGCGCTGGCGGCGGCTTCGGCGACGGCCTGGTCTTGGACGCCGGTTCCTCCGCTGACGCCGACGGCGCCGACGACCTGGCCGTCGCGCTCGAGCGGGATGCCACCGGCGAAGATCATCACCCGACCGTCGTTGGAGGCGTTGATGCCGTAGAACTGCTCACCGGGTTGGGCGAGGTCGCCGAGGTCTTTGGTGGCTGTGTCGAACGCTCGGGCCGTGAAAGCTTTGTTGATCGAGATGTCGATGCTGCCCAGCCACGCTCCGTCCATCCGTACGTGAGCGACGAGATTGCCGCCGGCATCGACGACGGCGATGTTACTGGGCTGACCCTGCGTGCTGGATTCAGCTTCTGCTGCCGCGATGACACGTTTGGCGTCGTCCAACGACAATGTAGGAATAGATGGCATCAATTGCTCCTTCGAATGTGGCGTGCGCTTTGTGGCTCGAGCCGCTCCAGAGCCGCCCGTTGGTTTGCCTGTTGAGTTTGTGCCCGACAGCGCTCGTGTTGTGTTCGCGTTGCGGACGTGCGTTGGCGGACTACGGGAGCTTGGACGCGAGGACGTCGGCCGCCATGATCTCGGGTGCTGCGCTGAGGAGGTGCTGATTGTCCGTCAGGGCTGCGACGATGGCCCCGTTGGCGTGGGCGTCGCGAGCGGCCTCGTCGGGGAATGCATCGAAGATCCAGAAGGTGTCGGCGTGGGTCCTGACCGCGAACCAGACAATCGTTCCTACTTCTTCGTTGGCGAGTGCGACAGCGCCGGCGAGCAGATCGGCGAGCGCGTCGTGCTGTCCATCGGCCGCGACGATCTTGGCGACGAAGGCATACGGAAGTGATGCGGGTGTGGACATGAGGGACTCTCCTTGAAATCGGGGTTCTTCGTGGGACGAGTTCAGCGTATGACGAGCGAGGGCCGGTGGGGAGTGGCGTATACGGCAGTATTGCTATTGTTTACGTCATGCGTATCGGACTGATCGCGATCGACGGCTGCTTCGGTTCGGCTATCGCGTCGATCATCGACATCGTGCGGGTGGCCGACGGTGCCCGCGGCGATGTCGACCCGCGGATCGACCCGATCGAACTCGCCATCCTCGGACCGAAACGGCGAGTGACCACGACGGCATCGATGACCCTGTCGGTGGACCACCCGCTGTCGGAGTCCGGAGAGTTCGACGTGGTCGTCGTCCCTGCGCTTGGAACCCTTACGGCCGCCGCTACCAACGACGCCCTCCAGAGCCGAGATGCTCGTTCGGTCATCGCCTCGCTCGGGCGCCTCGACGAGGCGACCACCCGGATCGCCGCGGCGTGCACCGGCGTGTTCGCCGTCGCCGAGACCGGACGGATGCATCATCGGCGGGCGACCACCAGCTGGTTCCTGGGGCCGGAGTTCCTGAAGCGCTATCCGACCGTCGCCCTCGATCTCGACACCATGGTCGTGGTCGACGGGAACCTCGTCACCGCCGGCGCCGCCTTCGCCCACATCGACCTCGCGCTCTCGCTCGTGCGATCGATCAGCCCCGACCTGGCCCAACATGTCGCCAAGCTCCTGATGATCGACGAGCGCCCGTCGCAGGCGGCCTTCGTCGCCTACGAACATCTCCGGCACGAGGACCCGATCGTCATCGAGTTCGAACGCTTCGTGCGCGCCCGCCTGGACGAACCGTTCAACGTCGCCTTCGTCGCGCAGTCGCTCGGCACCAGCCGGCGCACCCTCGAACGACGAGTCCGTGCGGCGCTCAACCTCACTCCGCTCGGCTTCGTCCAACGGCTTCGCATCGAACGAGCTCGGCACCTCTCAGCAACCACGGACCTCACCTCCGCCGAGATCGCGCTACGGGTCGGCTACGCGAACGCCGAGACTCTGCGCTCCCTCCTGCGCAGGGAGCGACGCCGTTCCTGACCTATCGCCATGCCTGTAGCCGGTGTGCCAGTGCTCGACTGGAACCACCTCTCAGCACGTCGCGTCGACGCTCCTGCGTCGCCCCTGGACGACCCACTCGACACGCCCGCAGCACAGGCCATGTGACGTGTCCCGGCTTCCCGGACGGTCGGGGTTGGGTGGCTGTGATGTCGCTGGTTCTCGTCGAGAGGATCAGCAGACCCGATCAGAGTCGATTGGGATAAGCCGCGAAGGCGGTCAGGTCAGGGCGGCCGAAGCCGGCCGGCGGGGTAGCGTCGGACACGCTGAACAGTTTGCCGGCCAGAATCGCGGGTCACCCCCCCCGCGATTGGGAGACACGCCCTAGCTCTGGGCCTCGCCGAGGCGCGCTTCGGGCGTGAGCTCGGCGCGGAGACCGCCGCCGGTCGCAGCCCGGGCAAGAGCGCGACCCAGCGCAGGTGCCTGCTTGAACAAATTGTGACCGGCCACAAAAAAGACAGAGCCTGCCTCCCACACGGCCACGCCGTCCTCACTCCACGGGAGGTCGGTCACCCAGCAGTGAAGGAAATCGCGCGGCTCTGGGTGGAGACCGGGCAGCGCCCGTGTCACGTATTCGCGTGCGCGTTCGTCCAGCGATCGAATCGCCGCCGGGTCGATGAAAGTTCCGTCGTCGCGGACGCCGACGGTGTCGCTGAGTCCGACCGAATAGCTGCTGTTGCCCGGTAGCGGCGTCGCGTAGACGCCGACTTCGCCGAAGACGCCGCTGCTGTCCTGCAGGCACGCGACTCGTGCCGGGGCGGCGGCTTTCACGTCGAAGGTCAGCCTGACGTGTGCGGCAAGGCGAACCGGCAGCGACAGGCCGACGCTGCGTGCCAGGCGGGCGGTTTCGCGGCCGGCGCACACGACCACCTTGGAGTAGACAGCCCGGTCGGTGACGCTGCGCACCTCGACCGTCCCGTCGGCGCGGGGATCGATGGAGATGACCTCACCGGTGGTGACCGCATCTGCGAGGGCACCCGTGAGTGCCGTGATCGCGGCTCGGGTACGGATCGCGCCGCCCGACTCATCGAGCACCGCTGGCCCCGAGTACCCAGCGAGCAGCGGCATCCGCTGGGCGACCTCGGCCGCATCGATCTCGTGCGCTTCCACGCCGCCGACCTGGTCGAGCACCCGCAGCCGCGCCTGGGCGCTGTCTCCGATCGCCAGGACACCGTCTGATGAGACCAGCTCGACGTCGAAGTGTTCGGCCCACTCATCCCATACGCCGCGGCTTTCGCGCGCGAAAGCGACGAGGCGCGGGTCGTCGTGGGCATGCCGGAAGATCCGCGCCTCGCCTGCGGACTGACCCGTCCCGGGCACACCAGCCTCGTACAAGCGCACCGGCACGCCCTGCTCCCGCAGCGCGTACGCCGTCGACAGACCGACGATCCCGCCCCCGATCACTGCTACCTCGGGTGAACGCGTCGTGGCAACGCCGTCGTCAGTTGCTGTCATCGCGGTTCCCCGATCTGTTGCTGATTAGCGATAGGCCGCAAGAGAAGGGGCCGCTGCCACGACGCCAGCGGGCTGTGTAAGCCCGAAGTCACCGCGCGCAGCGACCCCTCCTTTCTGGGCCAGTACTCCCGTTCTGTGGTGTCAGGCGGGGAGTTTGGAGCCCAGGACGTCGAGCTTCTCGATCGTCGGCTCGCTGAACAGTTTGCCGGTCTGCTCGCCGAGAGCGGTCGCAACTGCGCCGGACAGGTGCGCGTCGCGGCCGGCGTCATCGGGGAACACGTCGAAGATCCCGAATGAGGACGGGCCGAGACGGATCGCGAACCACGCGGTGGTCGCCTGCTCGTCCTCAACAAGCGCACGGCCGCTGTCAAGGAACTCCTTCACGTCGTCCTCCTTCCCGGGCAACGCCTCGAACCTGACCAGCAATCCCTTGGTCACACTCATGACTTCTCCTCTTTCTTTGTCGTGGTGCCCGCGAGTTGGGACACTATCGCTTCGGAGAACGCAGGCAGGTCGTCGGGCGAGCGGCTGGTGATCAGGTTCCCGTCCACCACGACGTCCTGGTCGACGACGTCAGCGCCGGCGTTGCGCAGGTCTGTGCGGATGCTCGGGAAGGACGTCAAGGTGCGACCTTCGACCACGCCGGCCTCGATCAGCGTCCACGGCCCGTGACAGATCGCGGCAACGGGCTTGCCAGTTTCGACGAACTCGCGGACGAAGGAGACCGCGTCGGGATCAACCCGGAGTTGGTCGGGGTTCACCGTACCGCCGGGGAGAAGCAGGGCGTCATAGTGGGCCACGGACGCGTCCGCGACCAACCCGTCGACGGTGAAGGTGCCTGCTGCATCCAGATCGTTCTCACGGGCCTGAATCTCACCGTCATGGATCGACAGAACCTCGGTCTGAGCACCAGCCTGCTCCAGCGCCTCGCGGGGCTTCTCGAGCTCGACCCGCTCGACCCCGTCCGCGGCGAGGATGGCGACTCTCTTGCCCTGCAGCGTCTCGGCCATATCAGCTCGCCTTCTTCTCGGTCGACATGCCGGGCTTGATGAGGACCTTGGTCCAACCCTTGGACCGGGCGTCGAAGTTCTTGTAGGCATCGGCGGCTTGGTCCAGCGAGATTTCGTGGGAGACGATCCACGAAGGGGTCGCCTTGCCGGCCGCGATCAAGTCCCGTAGCCGGCGGTTGTACCGCTTGACCGGGGCCTGACCGCTCCCCATGGTCTGCCCCTTGAACCAATGCGTTCCGAAGTCGATGGCCGCTTTGCCCTGCTTGGCCAATTCGCCCTCCGCCCCCGGGTCCTGGGGAACGAACACGCCGACGGTGCCGATTCCTCCGGTGAAACGCACCGAGTTGATGAGCATGTTCAAGGTGGCGGCGGTGTCCTCGTTGCCCTGCGGATCGTGGGCCTGGTAGCCCACGCATTCGCAACCACGGTCAGCTCCGAGCCCCATCGTCTCGTCCAGCACAGCCTGCACGGGGTCGACCTTGGAGTCGTCGATGGCAATCGCACCGATCTGCTCGGCCAGCGCGAGCCGGTCAGGGTGGCGATCGACCACCATCACCTTTGCTGCGCCCTTGATCATCGCGGACAGGGCGGCCATCAATCCGACCGGACCCGCCCCAGCGATCACAACGCTGTCGCCGGGGATCACGCCGGCCATCTCGGTGGCGTGGTAGCCGGTGGGGAAGATGTCAGAGAGCATGACGTAGTCGTTCTCCTTCTCCTCCGCATCCTCGCCCAGGCGCAGCGCGTTGTGGTCACCGAACGGCACGCGGAGAAGCTCCGCTTGGCCACCGCCATAGGGGCCCATGTCGGCGAACCCATAGGCCGCTCCGGCGAATGATGGTTCGGGCTGGGTGGTGAGACAGTAGTTGGTCAGGCCGCGTTCGCAGTTCTTACAGAATCCGCACGAGATGTTGAACGGGAGCACAACCCGGTCTCCGACCCTGACCTTCTCCACGCCACTACCGACCTCGATGACCTCCCCCATGTTCTCGTGACCGAACGTCCGGCCTACTTCGAAGGAAGTCCGCCCCTCGTACATATGGAGGTCCGAGCCGCAGATGTTCGTCGTCGTCACCCTGACCAGGACATCGGTGGGGCGCTCGATCTTCGCGTCCGGGACCTCCTTCGTGCTGACCTGACGGGGCCCCTCATACACCACTGCCTTCATGTCCACTCCGATCCGATGTGTTGCTCGATGTCTTTCTGGCAAGGCCTCTCCGACGCCTGCCCCATCACTAGACAGCAAACCCCCCCCAGGAACCACGTGACAAGGGGCTCGCCTTGAGTTGATGTGTAGCGATCGAGCCGGGATAATCCCCGGTTCCGCTGCTCGATCCCAGGGCATACGCTCTGCACACGCTTGCGGTGGTCGCGCCATTCGTCTCTGTGCTCGTTATCATCGTGACGTTGACAGCGGTTCTGATGATGAGCCGGTACCGCAAAGGGGTAAGCGTCACGACCGCGGTCGTCAGCGCTGCCCTGTGCCAACCAACGCGGCTGTGCGAATCAGCGGCGAGTTGCGCGCCGCTTGCGCTGGCTGGGCAGGAAGCCGAGCGCCAGTGGAACAATGACTCCGAGGGCGCAGACGATGGCGATGATCGGGGTACTCATACGGCCGCTCGTCCCATGGATAGTGCGTCGTGGGTAGCGGAACGATGCGCCGACTTTTTCGGCGATCACGAGGCGCTCCGCCGTGGACGATCGTTTTCGGCCACGGCACCGTGGCCGTGGGGTTCCCAACTTTTCTCGAGAGCGGCGAGGGGAAGCCCGCGATGTCGGACATATGAGGGATGGTGGTGACTATGAGCTGACCAGGATCGCGAGGGAACGCCATGATCGGTAACGACGAGCCCGAAGAGCATTCGTCTTCCGATGGCGTTCCTACTCTCAGCGCGTGGGCAACGGATCAGGCCTGGCTGGCCGACGCGGACCGCGATCGCGCTGAGGAACGATTCGACCGGCTCGCGGGAGACCGCGACCTCGCAGCCGCACTTCAAGCCAGCGGATACCGTGGCCGCAACTACGAGCTGTTCGCTAACGAGATCGCGAAGTACGGGTGGGCTGTCATCCGCGCGTGGATCTACAAGGGCCAGATCCGTGGCGAGGTGAAGCGGAAAGGTTTCGGCGCGCTGGAGCCGGAGCCTCGCCACGGGTCGATGATCGAAGACGCCGAGAGCCTGGCGGATGAAACGGTTGTCCTGGCACTCAGTGGGTTCCGAGACAAGGTGCTCGTTCCGGGCAAGTGGGATCCCTCCAAGGGGGCGTCCTTGCGCACGTTCTTTGTGGGCCAGTGCCTGTTGCAGTTCAGCAACGTCTACAAGCGTTGGCGTCGAGAAGAGCTGCGTTCTTACGCGGAGCCGCAGGCCCCGCCGCCCGCCGCGGCCTGGGCCGACGACTTCGAGGAGAGTCCGTCGACGCCGGCGGCTCCTGATGCGAGCGAGGCAGCGCACATCAAGGACGAGCTGCGTCGTGCATTCGGGAGTATCAAGGATGAGCGTGTCCGCTCTGCGTTCTACCTAAGCGTGACGCACGGGTTCACGCACGCCGAGATCGGCGAGAAGCTCGGCATGACCGCGAAAGCGGTGGAGTCAGCGATCGCGCGAGCACGTCAGCAAGTACGAGAGAACCGGGAGTCCGCATGAGCAGTGAATTTCGGGGCAAGATCGAGCGCTCGTCCTTCGGCACCCAGAGCGCGAAGGCAGCACGCCGAACCGTGCCCGCCAGCAAAGCTCAATCGCTCGTCTCACGATCCATGACGGGCAACGCTCAGCCAAAAAAGCTGAGGGGCCGCGAGGGGAAGTGACCACCGGCGGACATATACCGAAATGTCGGGATCACAACTGAAAAGAGCCGCCCCGCGGTAACGGGACGGCTCACAAGCCCTGAGAAAGTCAGGCCTCATCCAGAGCACTGACTGTACCGGAGTTGGCAGCCGCAGACTAGCGGCGCTCCGTCTCACGGCACCCGGCACCAATCAGTGAAGGAGTTCCCATGGGAACCGTTCGTCGCTCCGCATCCACCGGTCGTTTCGTCTCCAAGGCCGCCGCGGCCCGCTGGCCCGGAAAGACCACCACCGAACGTGTCGGCTCCGGCACGGGCAACTCGACGACCGTGCACCGCTCCGCATCGACGGGCCGGTTCGTGACCGAATCGACCGCCAACCGCAACCCGAGCGGCACGATCAGCCAGCGCGTCTGATCGGACCGGAGGGCCTGCACGTGCATACGTGCAGGCCCTCGTCGTGTACGGCGAAAGGGTCGTAGCGGCTAGATCGCGGCCGTCAACGAGCGCGCGTCGCGCTCCCATGCCTGGGTAGCCATCTGCACGGCATCCCAGGGGGAGCCGAGCGGAGGCGTGTAGGAGAGGTCGAGGTCGCTCATCCCGGCGACGGTCATCCCGTGGTGGAGGGCGGTGGCGTAGGTGTCGACGCGCTTGGAGATTTCGGCGCCGCGGGTGCCGACGAGCTGCGCACCCAGGAGGCGGCCGTCGCGGGCGTCTCCCGTGATGCGGATGCTGATGGGGGTGGCTCCGGGGTAGTAGCGCTTGTGGTCGTCCGCAATGGCGGTGTAGCTGTGCGGGGCGTAGTCCGCGGCGGCGGCTTCGTGATCGCGGAGGCCGGTGCGGGCGGCTACGACGTCGAAGACCTTGACGACCTGGGCGCCGAGGCTGCCGGCGAATCGGGCGTTGCCGCCGATGGCGTTCTCTCCGGCGACGCGGCCCTGCTTGTGTGAGGTGGTGCCGAGGGGCAGATAGGTGACGCCGAGGAGGCGGTGGTGGGTGACCACGCCGTCGCCTGCCGCCCAGACGTTCGGCAGGCCGGTGCGCATGTGCTCGTCGACGACGACCGCACCGCCGGCCCCCGTGGTTGCCCCGGCCGCGGTGAGGAGGCTGGTGTTGGGGCGCACGCCGACGACGACGAGCACGAGGTCGGCGCTACGGGAGAAAGCGTCACCGTCGCGGATGCCGGTCACGGTGAGCCGTCCCGCGTCGCGGGTGACAGCTTCAATTCGCGTTCCGGTGAGCACGTCGACGCCGTGGCGGGTGAGTTCGTCGCGGACGAGGGAGCCGAGTTCGGGGTCGAGGGTGGAGAGCACTTCGGGGCCGCGTTGGAGTTGGGTGACGTGCAGGCCCCGGACGGTGAGGGCTTCGGCCATTTCGAGGCCGACGTAGCCGGCGCCGACGATGATCGCGGTTTCAGGCTGATGCTCGTCGAGGTAGCGCTCCAGCGCGAAGGTGTCGCCCATCGAGTGCAGCAGGTGCACGCCGTCGTCGGGGCCGAGTTGATCGAGGCCGGTGATGCCGGCGGTGGAGGGGGATGCTCCGGTGCCGACCATCAGCGCGTCATACGGGATTTCCGATTCGGTGCCGGCCGCGTCACGCACGGTGAGGCGGCGGCCGCCGACGTCGATGCTCGTGGCGAGGGTGTCGAGGCGGAGGTTCATGCCGGTGGCTTCGAGGTCGGCGTGCGTGCGGTGGGCGAGGGATTGCCAAGGCTGCACGTCGCGGGAGAAGTAATACGGGATGCCGCAGATGGAGAAGTTCGGATAGGAGTCGGCCACGACGACAGTGACGTCGACGGTGGGGTCGAGTTCGCGGGCGCGGAGGGCGGTGGAGATTCCGGCGTCGCTTCCGCCGATGGCCACGAGATGCATGGGGGTGCCTTTCAGGGCTGGTGTTCGGGTTGCGTGGGGACCACGACGTCTCCCGCGGTGCGGGCGGCGGTCGGGTAGAAGATCAGCAGCAGTGCGAGCCCGAGGGTGGCGCCGACGAGCTGGGCGAGGATGAACGGTAGGACGGCGACGGGGGCGATGCCGGCGAAGGTGTCGGTGAACATGCGGGCGATGGTCACGGCGGGGTTGGCGAACGATGTGGAGCTGGTGAACCAGTACGCCGCGCCGATGTACGCGCCGACCGCGGCCGCGGTGACCCGCCCGTTTCCGGTGCGCGCGAGCGCGAAGATCAGCAGCACGAGCCCCGCGGTGGCCACGACCTCCCCGACCAGATGCCCGCTGGTCGCGCGCTGATTATCGGAGAACGCGTGTGCGGTGTCGAACATGACGCCGGCCAGGAGCGTTCCGGCGGTGCCGCCGAGGATTTGCGCGGCCAGGTACGGGCTGAGGTCGCGCAGTGGGAGACCGGTGCCGGCGCGACGGCTGAGCAGCCAGTCCGCGATCGACACGACGGGATTGAAGTGCACCCCGGACACGGGGCCGAGCATCAGGATCAGCACGGTCAGACCGAGGGCGGTGGTCAGGCTGTTCTCGAGAAGCTGCAACCCGACGTCGCCCGGCGACAGGCGCTGCGCCGCGATCCCCGAGCCGACCACGACGGTGACGAGGAGTCCCGTGCCGACGAACTCCGCGGCAGCCCGCCGTGCAAGGTGGGGCCGGTCGGGGGGTGAGGAGGCGGGGGAAGGTTTCATGTCGGCTTCATCTTGACCCGCGGTAGGTAGTTCAGTCAAGATTGAAACAATGACCGTTGAGCGAATAGACCCGGTGGAGGCGCGTGCGGCACGGCACGCGGCGCTCGGTGACCCGTCACGTCTGCGGATCGTCGATCTGCTCACGCTGGGCGATCTGTCCCCGTCTGAGATCTACGTGGCGCTGGGGTTGCCGTCGAACCTCGTGACGCATCACCTGAACGTCCTCGAATCAGTGGGCATGGTTGCTCGCTCGCGGTCGGAGGCTGATAAGCGCCGCAGCTACGTGCACCTCACAGAGACGGCGCTTGCAGGACTTACGCCGGGGCGAACAGAGCGGGCAAGCCGGGTGGTGTTCGTGTGCACGGCCAATTCGGCCAGGTCGCAGCTCGCCGCCGCGCTGTGGGCGACGCGCAGCAGCATCCCGGCAGCTTCGGGCGGCACTCACCCCGCCGAGCGTGTCGCTCCGGGCGCGGTCGCCGCCGCCGAACGTCACGCACTTAAGTTGGCGGCCGATGCGCCGCGGAAGCTGGATGACGTGATCAACGATGAGGATTTCGTCATCACGGTCTGCGATAACGCCCACGAGGAACTCGGGGTGACGGGGAACCTGCACTGGTCGATCCCCGACCCGGTGCGCGTCGGCTCCGAGGAGGCGTTCGATGCCGCCTACGACGAGCTGGAACGCCGCATCACCGAACTCGCCCCCCGACTCGCCGCCCACTGACGCGACAGAAAGACCATCATGAGCACCCTTGCCCCCACCGTCCTGTTCATCTGCCAGCACAACGCTGGCCGCTCCCAGCTCGGCGCAGCCCTGCTCGAACACCTCGCGGGCGACCGGTTCACCGCGGATTCTGCCGGCCTCTCGCCCGCCGAGGAGGTGAACCCCGCCGTCGCCGCGACGGTCGCGGAGCTGGGCATGGACATCACCGATCGCGCGCCGCGGGAAGTCACCCCCAGCGACTTGGAGGCCGCCGACGTCGTGGTGCTGATGAAGCCTGGCCTAACGCTGCCGACGACGCCGCGCGGCGAAGTCTTGGAGTGGTCGTTCCCTAACCCGGAGTCGTGGGATGTCGAGGCGGTTCGCCCGCTACGCGAAGCCGTGTCGACCAAGATTCAGGCCGCGCTTCTCACCTGGTAACAGTCGAACGGGAGGGCGGGCCTGCGTGCCTCACCGTCGAGTTGCCGTTGGTCAGACTGAGGCGGACGTACGCCCGATCTGCAGGGCCGGTGCGGCACATCATTTCTCCGGTCGTGCTGATCGTCATCGGCCTGGTCATCCTCATTGAGGGCGGCGCGTTCAGACTCCCCCACTGACCAATCCATCGCCGCTTTGCACAGCGTTCGACTTTCGTTAACGTATTTCGATATCGAAACATTGATACTGAGGTTATGACCGATTCGATCGCGTCCGACGAGCTGGAGTACCGCGACCTTCTCTCCGGATTCGTTCGGATGCACATCCTGTATCACGCCTCTCAGGAAGAGGTCTACGGGGTCTGGTTGATCGACGAGCTGGCGCACCACGGCTACCGGCTCTCGGCCGGGACCCTGTACCCGATGCTTCACAAGATGGTCAAAGACGGGTACCTCACCGTCCGATCCGAACGCGACGGCCGCACCGTCCGCAAGCTTTACACCGCCACCGAGAAAGGCCGGGCCGGTCTTGCCGTAGCGCGAGAACGTGTCCGGATCTTCGCACCGAAGGACTCCGACGCATGACCGACTCCCCCGCCGTGACCGAAGCCCCGACCCAGCCGCGACAGGGCACCGTCTGGGAGGTTTTCTGGGTCTTCTTGAAGCTCGGAGTTGCCTCATTCGGCGGCCCGATCGCCCACCTCGGCTACTTCCGCGACGAGCTGGTGCAGCGCAGGAAATGGCTCAATGACAACGACTACGGCGACCTTGTCGCTCTGGGGCAGTTCCTGCCCGGCCCCGCGTCAAGCCAGGTCGGATTCGGCATCGGCCTCTATCGGGCCGGGCCGGCCGGCGCGATCGCCGCGTTCCTGGCTTTCACCCTGCCCTCCGCGATTCTGCTGGTCGCCTTCGCGTTCGGTGCGTCTTTGTTCCACGGCCCGATCGGGGGCGGCCTGCTCACGGGGTTGAAGATCGTTGCCGTCGCGATCGTCGCCCAAGCCGTCTGGGGAATGGCCCGGACCCTCACCCCCGACCGGCAGCGCGCCGGTATCGCCGTGGTGGCCGCCGTCATCGCGCTCCTGCTCGCCGGGTCTGTCGGCCAGATCGGTGCCCTCGTTGTCGGCGCGATCGCGGGCCTGATCTTCTGCCGCGCGGCCGCGAACCCCTCCAGTGCCATGATCCGGTTCCCGGTCACCCGCATTGCCGGCGTGATCTGCCTGACGCTGTTCGTGCTGCTGCTCGTCGGCCTGCCGATCCTGGCCAGCACCACCCACAACGGCACCGTGCAGCTCTTCGACGCCTTCTACCGGGCCGGCGCCCTCGTCTTCGGCGGCGGTCACGTGGTCCTTCCCCTGCTCCAGGCCGGTGTCGTCGACAGCGGCTGGGTCACCTCCGACCAGTTCCTCGCCGGCTACGGCGCCACCCAAGCCGTCCCCGGCCCCCTGTTCACCTTCGCCGCCTACCTCGGCACTCTCTCGACCACCGGGCCCGGTGGCATAGCCGGCGCGGCCGTGGCCCTCGCCGGTATCTTCCTCCCCGGTTTCCTGATTCTCGTCGGCGTGCTCCCTTTCTGGAACGCCTTCCGCACCCGCCCCTGGGCACAGGCGATCATGCGCGGCGCGAACGCCGCCGTTGTCGGCATCCTCGCCGCGGCCCTCTACGACCCGGTCTTCACCACAGCGATCACAGGGCCGGCATCGTTCGGACTCGCGCTGGTCTGCTTCGTGCTGCTGGTCGCCTGGCGCGTACCCGCGTGGGGTGTGGTCATCGTCGGCGGTGCCGGCGGAATCGTTCTTGCTCTCCTACCCGGTTGACTCGCTCTTTCCGGGCGGCCTGTGGACGTGGCGGTGGTGGCTGTCGGGGTAGTGCTCGTGGGTGTGGGTGATCGGTTCGTGTGTGTGGACGTGGGTGTGCCGTCCGCCAGCGCCGGCCAGCTGTCCGGGCTCGTGGGTGTGCTGATGGTGCTCATTGTGGATATGCGCGTGCTCGTGCGTGATCGGTTCGTGCGTGTGTAGGTGTTCGTGCCGCTCGGTCAGGTGAAGCCACACCCCCACAGCCATGAGGGCTCCGGCGACAAGGACGGGCCAGCTGATCGGGTCGCCGAGCACGATTGCGAGCAGGGCGCCGAAGAACGGGGCGATGGAGTAGTACGCGCCGGCCCGGGCGGTGCCGACGTGTCGCATCGCGATGATGAACAGCACGAGGCTGACGCCGTAGGCGAAGAGCCCGACGACCATCGCCGCGGCGATGTTGACCGCGCCCGGCAGTTGCGCGCCGAGCGCGAACGCGAGGAGGAGGTTCACCGGGCCGGCCACCCCGCCCTTGACCGCGGCGAGCCAGGTGGCATCGTTGAGAGCGATTTTGCGGGTGAGGTTGTTGTCCAGCCCCCAGCTCAGACATGCGCCGAGGATCGCCAGTGACGGCCAGGGGCTACCGAAATTGGCACCGGAGGGGATGCTGAGCACGACGGCGCCGGCGACGATGGCGATCATGCCCACGGCAATCCGCCGGTCGAAGTTCTCCTTGAACACGAACCACGCCAGCGCGGCGGTGAACACCCCTTCCGCGTTCAACAGCAGCGATGCCCCGGACGCGGGCATGTTCGACAGTCCGAGCATGAGCAGCACCGGCCCGGCAATCCCGCCGAAGAACACTGCCCCCACGAGGGGCAGCAGTTCGTTGCGGGCGATGCGTACGCGTGGGGCGCGGCGGATCAGCCGGTACAGGCCGAGCCCGATCCCCGACCCGCAGTACAGCAGCCCGGCAAGGAGCCACGGGCTCACGTCATCGTCAAGCAGGATCTTCGCCAGTGGTGTGCCGGCACCGAAGAGCACCGCGGACACCAACGCGGCCTGCACCCCGATGCTTCGTAGTGCTCGCAACATCACCGGACCTCCTGGGATTCAAGGTAGGTGAGTCCACTGTCGTCAGCGATGAAAAGGTTCCCGCTGTTGGTGATCGTGGCCGCCTGCGCGGCGCCGTGGGCGGTGCCGGCCTCGACCCACCCGGAGGCGCCGGCGGTGGTGACCCAGATGCGTTCTTTCGTGTCCACGCCGACGAGACGCTGCTGATCAGGTGACGCGGCGAGAACGTAGAGCAGCGGAGCATCCGGCCACGGGCTGAACGTCGCGCCGTCATCGGTGCTGGTGCGGAGGCCGTCAGGGGTGGTGGCGACCAGTCGCCCGGTCGCATCGACCGTGAGGGCACTGGCCATGAGGGACGCGCCGGTGGGAGCCCAACTGGTTCCCCCGTCGACGCTGCGCTGCAGGTCGATCGAATCCGTCGCCAGAGCGTAGATCGACCCGTCCGGTGCGGCGGTGAGAGCGTGAAAGTCTTTCTCGCCGGTGAACGCCACAGGGTCCCAGGTCTGCGCGTTGTCGCTGCTGCGGATGATGCCCAGATTCGGGCTCCCCCACTCTGTCGGGGTGCTGGGGCCGGGGTGCCCGGAGGCGATCAGCTCGGTGCCGACGACGGTGAGCCCCATGGCGTCGAAGCCGGCGCCGACCCGGCTGCCGAGCGTGCCGTCGCCGGTTGCGGTGTAGATCCCTTGGTGGGTGCCGATGAGGAACCCGTCACCGCCCGGGTCAGTCACGATCGCGTGAACGTGGTCAGTGGGATTGGTGGCGTGGTCGGCTCCGGTGGACGGCGGCTCGGGTGCGGCGCACGCGGTGAGGGTCAGAATCAGGAGCGCGACAACGCCGGTCATCGCGCGACGGGGAATGCTCATGGGACCCTTTCGTGAGAAGGGAGAGGGGCGCCACGCACGCTGACGCGGCGCCCCTCTCCCTGAGTGTCGTTAGAGCTGGGTCAGGAGGTCCTGCATGGTGGCGATCTCGGCGGTCTGGGTGTCGATGATCGTTTGGGCAAGCGCGAGGGCGTCGGGGTTGCTACCGTACTCGAGTTCGGTCTGCGCCATGTCGATGGCGCCCTGATGGTGGGTGATCATCTGTTCCAAGAACAACCGGGCGGCCTCGACACCGGTGGCGTCGTCGAGGGCTTGCATGTCCGAATCGGACATCATCCCGCTGCCGTGGTCCATTCCGCCCGTGGACATCGGGTCCGCGCCCCAGTCCTCAAGCCAGCCTTTCATCTGGTCGATTTCGGGTTGCTGGGCGGCTTTGATCTGTTCGGCCAGCGCGATGACGCGCTCGTCGATGCCGTCTTTGCTGAGCAGGGTGTCGGCCATGTCGACGGCCTGGGTGTGGTGCTCGATCATCATGGTCGCGAACATGATGTCGGCGTCGTTGGCATCCGCGGCGGGTGCAGCACTGCTGCTGCCGCCGTGGTCCATTCCGGGCATGCTGCCGGAACCGGTGGTGCCGGCGCAGCCGGCGAGGGCGAGTAGGGCGGTGAGGGTGATCGCGGCGGTTGCCGCGGCACGGATCTTCATCCGGGGTTCTCCAAAGGGTCAGCGAATGAGCCCGGCCGGGGGCCGGGCAGAACGGATGAGAGTGCCGGGCGTCGAGTGGCCTGGCACGTCGGTCATCACGTGCGACTGGTGCAGAGAACCGTCAGCGACGGGGGTGGCTGAGTATGCGCCAGGGCGGGCCATGTCGCGGTGGGGCCGGTACGCACCGTCGCGGGGCTGATGATGCGCCATCCGCCGGTGGGGCGGAACAGCAGCAGGGCGGTTGCGAGGAGGGCGAGCACGCACGCCATCCATGCCATCGCGTGCCCGTCGCTGCCGCAGTCCGCGCACGCCCCGGCTGCCTCTGGGGTGGTGGCGGTCCGGTCGTGATGCATGGCGGCGGAGGTGTCGCTGGTCGTGGTGACGGTGTCGCCGTGCCCGGTCGCGGTGGCGTGGGTGTTGAGGGAGTGCATCGCCAGGAGTCCGACGATGAGGGCGACGGTGACCGCGATCAGCAGCAGGAGGGTGCGGGTGAGCGTGCGCGGGCCCCGCACCTGGTGTGCGACTGCAATCAGCGACATGCTCACCTCCCGTTCCTTACAGGGTAGGCCCCGCGACGGGGGGGGTTATGTGCGGGTGACAGCGTCGGGGCTGAGGTTCAGCCGGCGCAGCAGCTGCGCGTTCAGGGCGACGACGATCGTGGACAGCGACATCAGGATCGCGCCGACAGACATCGGCAGCACGAACCCGATCGGGGCGAGGACGCCGGCGGCGAGAGGGACGGAGAGGAGGTTGTAGCCGGCAGCCCACCACAAGTTCTGCTTCATTTTGCGGTAGCTCGCGCGGGACAGTTCGATCACCGACAGCACCGAGCGGGGATCATCGCTGGCAAGGATCACCCCGGCGGACGCGATCGCGACATCGGTGCCCGCACCGATCGCGATGCCGACATCGGCCTGAGCGAGGGCGGGAGCATCGTTCACACCGTCACCGACCATCGCGACCTTGCGACCCTCCGATTGCAGTTCCTTCACCTTGGAGGCCTTGTCTTCGGGGCGGACACTGGCGAAGAACCGGTCGATGCCCAACTCCGCAGCGACCGCCGCGGCGACGGCTTCGGCGTCTCCCGTGATCATCACCACCTGCACGTCACGCTCGTGCAGGGCGGTGACTGCTTGCCGGGATTCGGGGCGGACCTCGTCCGCGAGGCGCAGCGCGCCGGCCACCGATCCGTCGACCAGGACGTGCAGGATGATCCCCCCGTCCTGGCGCCACCGGTCGGCGACACGCAGCTCGGTGGCGTTCTCTTGCTCGAGCATGTATGGGCCGCCGACCCGGACCGTGCGCCCATCGACCCGGGCGTTGACCCCGACAGCAGGTGAGGACTCGAAGTCGGTGGCGCCGGGAACGGTGAGGTTCCGCTCTTTCGCGGCGTTCACGATCGCGCGGGCCAGGGGGTGCTCCGAGTCGGTCTCTGCCGCGGCAGCCAGGGCGAGGAGCTCGTCACCGTCAACACCGTCGACGGGCTCGATGCCGGTGACAGCGGGGGCGCCCTTCGTGAGGGTGCCGGTCTTGTCGAACAGCACCGTGTTGACGGTACGCATGCTCTCCAGCGCGAGCCGGTCCTTGATGAGCACACCGCCGCGGGCGGCACGTTCGGTGGCGATCGACACCACCAGCGGGATTGCCAGCCCGAGCGCGTGGGGACAGGCGATGACCAGGACAGTGATGGTGCGGATCACCGCGTCGTCGGGGAGCCCCACGAGAGTCCAGACGATCGCCGTGATCGCCGCAGCACCCAGAGCGAACCAGAACAACCACCCGGCGGCCCGGTCCGCGAGGCGCTGCGCACGGGAGGACGAGTTCTGCGCTTCGGTAACGAGCTTTTGAATACCCGCGAGGGCGGTATCCTGCCCGACCGCGGTGATCTGCACACGGACTCCGGAGTCGGTGGCGACGGTACCGGCGATCACCTGGTCGCCGTCGCTGCGGCGCACCGGGCGAGATTCGCCGGTGATCATCGACTCGTCCATGCTGGCGGAGCCCTGCACGATCTTCCCGTCCGCCGGCACCCGGCCACCGGGACGCACCACGACCACATCCCCGACCCGCAAATCTGCGGGGGCAACGATAACGGTCGTGTCACCCTCCACCTTCTCCGCTTCGTCAGGAAGAAGCGCGGCGAGGGAATCCAAGGCGGAGGTGGTCTGCGCGAGGGAGCGCATCTCGATCCAGTGCCCCAGGAGCATGATGACGATCAGCAGCGCCAGCTCCCACCAGAAGTCCAGCTCGTGATCCAGCAGCCCGAGACTGGCCCCCCAGGACGCGAGGAACGCGACGCTGATCGCCAGAGCAATCAGCAGCATCATCCCCGGTGTGCGGGCGCGCAGCTCGCTGACCGCCCCGGTGAGGAACGGCGCCCCACCCCACACGTACATGACGGTGCCGAGGATCGGGGAGATCCAGCCCACCCATGCGGCATCGGGCAGCGGGTAGCCGAGGAGCATGGAGAACATCATCGAGAACCCGACGACCGGAACGGCGAGGATCAGCATGATCCAGAACAGGCGACGGAACCGGGCGACATGGTCTCCGTGCCCGGCGTGGCCCCCGTGGTCGGCATGACCGTGTCCGGACTGCCCTTCCGCCGGGGCCGCCTCGTCGACGTCTCCCGTCCGGTCGTGGTGAGTGTGCGTGTCGTGGTGGGCGACGGGTGTGGGGGTGTGGTCGTGCTGGCTCATCAGAGCCTCCTTCGCTGGGGGCGTGCCGCTCGGTGGTGGCGCGCGGGTCAGGCCGGTTGGGGCACGGATATGGGGGTCGCGGTGCGCGACGGGGTGGGCGTCGCGCGGAAGCGACGCAGCCGGAGGCTGTTGGTGACGACGAACACGGAGGACAGCGCCATCGCCGCGGCGGCGACCAGGGGGTTCAGCAGGCCCGCCATGGCGACCGGGATCGCGGCGACGTTGTACGCGAACGCCCAGAACAGGTTGCCCTTGATAGTGCCCAGGGTGCGGCGGGCCAACCGGATCGCGTCAGCGACGACGAGGAGGTCGCCGGAGACGATGGTGATGTCGCTGGCGGCGATCGCCGCGTCCGTGCCGCCTCCCATCGCCAACCCCAGGTCCGCGGCGGCCAGAGCGGCGGCGTCGTTGACCCCATCGCCGATCATCGCGACCACGTGCCCGTCCGCTTGCAGCTGGCGGATCACGTCGAGCTTGCCCGCGGGGGTGACACCCGCGCGCACGTCCTCGATACCCACCGCTGCGGCGACCCGTCCGGCGGTGTGCGCGTTGTCGCCGGTGAGCAGAACCGGTGACAGTCCCAGACCGCGGAGCCGGCGGATCGCTTCGACGCTGGTCGGTTTGATGGTGTCGGCCACCACGATCGCGCCGAGGTAGTCGCCGTCTCGGCCCACGGCGATCACGGTGCCGTCCTGCGCGAGCGTACCCAGTTGCGCCGCGGTCTCCGGGGTGGGGTGGATGCTCCACTGTTCGGCCAGCCATGATGCGCGGCCGGCGACGACCGCGGAACCGTCCACGATGCCCTGCACGCCGAACCCGGCGTGCGACGCGAACGCTTCCGCGCGGGGCACGGTCTCAGTGGCGGCGACGACGGCGCGGGCGACCGGGTGCTCGGACCCGGACTCTACCGCCGCTGCAACCCGCAGCAGCTCGGCGCGGGTGACCCCGGGTGCGGGGTGTACGTCGGTCACGGCCATCTGCCCCGTGGTGACGGTGCCGGTCTTGTCCAACACGATGGTGTCTACCGTGCGTGTCTGTTCCAGCACCTGCGGCCCGCGGATGAGGATGCCCAGCTGCGATCCGCGGCCGGTGCCCACCAGGAGGGCGGTGGGGGTGGCCAGGCCCAGCGCGCACGGGCACGCGATGATCAGCGTCGCCACCGCCGCCGTGAACGCTAGCTCGAACGAGCCACCGGCCAGCATCCACCCGGCAAACGCGGCCACGGCCAGGCCGATGACGATCGGGACGAACACCGCCGAGACCCGGTCAGCGAGTCTCTGCACCCGGGCTTTGCCGGTCTGAGCTTCCTCCATCAGACGACACATCCGCGCCAGCTCCGTGTCGGCGCCGACGCGGGTGATTTCCACGATGAGCCGACCGCCAACGTTCACGGTCGCACCGACCACCCGGGACCCAGTAGTGACCTCGAGGGGAACGGACTCGCCGGTCAGCATGCTCGCGTCCACGGCGGAGGACCCGTCGGTCACGAGGCCATCGGAGGGAATCTTCTCCCCCGGCCGGATCAGCACCAGGTCACCGACCACCAGGTCCGCGACGGGGACGGTGCGCTCGAGCCCCTCGACAAGCTTGGTGGCGTTCTTCGCGCCCATCTCCAGCAACGCCCGCAGCGCTTCCGAGGAGGACTTCTTGGCGCGGGCTTCGGCGTACCGTCCGGCGAGGATGAACACTGTGACCAGCGCGGCGACTTCGAGATAGATCTCGTGGCCGCCGGCTTGTGGGGTGCCGATGAGGGTGAACGTCATGGTCATGCCCGCCATCCCGGCTCCGCCGAAGAACAGTGCGTACAGGGACCACCCGAACGCGGCGATCACGCCGACACTGATCAGTGTGTCCATCGTGGCTGCACCGTGGCGGGCGTTCACGGCCGCGGCACGGTGGAACGGCCACGCCCCCCACACCGCGACGGGGGCGGTGAGGGTTAGGGCAAGCCATTGCCAGTACTCGAACTGCAGAACCGGGATCATCGACATCACCGCGACCGGGAGGGCTAGGTGTACTTCCCCGGGAGGTTGTGAACGGGTGAGGTAGGCGAAGACCTCCGGGCAGGATGTGGGTTACCACACTCGCATCCTGACCACGGAGGTCTTCGTGTCTCACGCTAACGCGCCTTTGACGCCGGAAGGGCGTCGTCGTCTTGCTGTCCTCGTCGTGGATCGGGGCTGGTCGTTGCGGCGGGCAGCGGAACGGTTCCAGTGCTCGCCCGCGACGGCGAAACGGTGGGTCGACCGGTATCGGGCCGGGCTGCCGTTGACGGACCGCAGCTTCAGGCCGCAGACCTCGCCGAACCGGCTCCCGCGGAAGACGGAGCGGAGGATCGTGTCGTTGCGGTTCACCCGCCGGTGGGGTCCGCACCGGATCGCGTATCACCTGGGCCTTGCCCGCTCGACGGTCGGCCGGGTGCTGGCCAGGTATGGGATGCCGAAGCTCGTGAACATCGATCAGGCCACCGGGCTGCCAGTCCGCAAGCCGACGCCGAAGCGGTACGAGGTCGCAAGACCGGGCCAGCTGATCCACGTCGATATCAAGAAGCAGGGCCGGATCCCTGATGGCGGCGGCTGGCGCGCCTTCGGCCGCGGATCGGCGCAGGACCGTGCCGCGGGATCCGTCCGTGACAAGGCCGCACGGTCAGGAGCGGCCGGCTCCCGCGGCTACCGGTATCTGCACCACGCCGTCGACGACAACTCGAGAGTCGCGTACTCGGAGATCCTCGACGACGAACGCAAGGAGACCGCGGCAGGGTTCTGGACCCGCGCGAACGCGTTCTTCGCGAGCCTCGGAGTCACGGTCACCGCCGTGATGACAGACAACGGCGCGTGCTACCGGTCACACGCGTTCGCGGACGCGCTCGGCGACGGTGTGAAGCACAAGTGGACAAAGCCGTATCGGCCGCAGACCAACGGGAAGGTCGAACGCTTCAACCGCACCCTCGCCGCCGAATGGGCCTACGCCAAGCCCTACGCCAGCGAAGCAGAGCGAGCCGCGGCATACGAGACCTGGCTGCATCACTACAATCACCACAGACCCCACACCGGGATCGGCGGCCAGACCCCCTCAGCCCGCGTTCACAACGTCACGGGGAAGTACAGTTAGCGCGCGTCCCCCGTTTGGCGCTCGGGATGACGCGGGGGAGACTGGATCCATGACGCCCGACGCCGATTCCGCCCCTGCCGCGTTCACGCTGTGGGCGGTGCTCCGCCGCGACCCCCAGCATCCGGTCACCGAACTCGACTCGACCGAGCTCGCCTCTCTCACCGCGCTGATCGAGGAGGGCGGGGTCACCGTGCGCGGCTTCTACGACGTCAGCGGACTGCGTGCCGACGCCGACCTGATGATCTGGCTGCACGGGCCCGACGCCGAAGACCTCCAGCGCGACCTGCGACGACTGCGGCGCACCGACCTGCTGCGCCCGCTCGTTCCCGTCTGGAACGCGATGGGCGTGCACCGCGACGCCGAGTTCAACCGCTCGCACGTGCCCGGCTTCCTCCGCGGCGAGTACGCCCGGCAGTGGCTGTGCGTCTACCCGTTCGTGCGCAGCTACGAGTGGTACCTCCTGCCCGAGGCCGACCGTCGGGCGATGCTCGCCGACCACGGACGCAAGGGCGCCGCCTTCACGGGCGTCGTCGCCAACACGGTGGCCTCGTTCGCCCTCGGCGACTACGAGTGGATCCTGCCGATGGAGGCCGACGAGCTCACCGACCTCGTCGACATGATGCGCGACCTGCGCTACACCGAGGCACGCCGCCACGTGCGCGAGGAGGTGCCGTTCTACACCGGGCGCCGGCTCGAGCTGCACGAGATCCCCGAGGTGCTCCAGTGAGCGGGCGGCCGCTCCGATGACCGCGCCGCTGCGCCTGGGCACGCGTCGCAGCGCCCTCGCGGTCGCGCAGTCGACGCTCGTCGCGCGCGCGCTGAGCGAGGCATCCGGCCGCGAGGTCGAACTCGTCCAGATCGTCTCGGAGGGAGACGTCTCGCGCGCCTCGCTCGCCGCGATCGGTGGCACCGGAGTGTTCGCCACCCGGCTGCGCGAGGCGCTGCTCGCGGGGGAGTGCGACCTCCTCGTCCACTCGCTCAAAGATCTGCCCACCGCCCCGCACCCCGGACTCGTGATCGCCGCGATCCCCCCGCGCGCCGATGCGCGCGACGTATCGGTCACCCGCGACGGCACCGCCCTGCACGAGCTCCCCGCGGGCGCCGTGGTCGGCACCGGCTCGCCGCGCCGTATCGCACAGGTGCGCCGCCGCAATCCGCGGGTCGAGGTGACCGACCTTCGCGGCAACATCGACTCCCGCCTCGGCCGGGTCCGCACCGGTGAGCTGGATGCCGTGATCCTCGCCGCCGCCGGCATCGATCGGCTGGACGGAGTCACCGACGGGCTGCACGTGGAGCATCTCGGTCTGGCCGAGTGGCCGACGGCGCCCGGTCAGGGCGCGCTCGCCGTGGAGATCCGCGAGGACGCCCCCGGCGACCTGCACGCCGCGGTCGCCCTGCTCGGGGACGAGCCGGCCGCGGCCGCCGTCGCCGCCGAGCGCGCGGTGCTCGCGACCCTGGAGGCGGGCTGCCACGCCCCGGTCGCCGCGCACGCGCTGATCGAGGACGGCGACCTGCGCATCCATGCCGTCGCCTACGCCCTCGACGGGTCGCGACGCGTCGGACTCGACCGGACCATCGCTCTCGCGCAGGGGTATGCTCGGGATTCAGGCAGTGGCAATGACGCGGATGCTGCCGATGGCGCGAACCCGATCGCGCGAGCTACGCGCGCCGGGACCGATGTCGCACGTCGGCTGCTCGAACGTGGGGCGGCCGATGTCGTACCACGAGAGTCGACCCCATGAACACAGGCACGCATCAGATCCCGAAGCCCCTCGCGGGCTGGCGGGTGCTCGTGCCGCGCGGCGGTCCGTGGGGAGACGGCGTCGCCGCCACTCTGCGGTCGCAGGGGGCGACCCCGGTCGTCGCGCCGCTGATCAACTTCGCCCCGACCAACGACGAGCCGACGCTCGTGCAGGCCCTCGCCGACCTCGCCGCGGGCGAGTTCGACTGGCTGACCGTGACCAGCGCGACCACGGCCGATGTGCTCTACGCCTATCGTGCGCAGATCCCCGCCAGCACCCGCGTCGCCGCCGTCGGCGAGACGACCGCGGCCGCGCTGCAGTCGATGGGCTACCGCGTCGATCTCATCCCCGATCAGGACAACTCGGCCGCAGGGATGGCCGAACAGCTCATCGGCGAAGAGCCCGAACCCCGCGACATCCTGACCCTGCGCAGCGAGATCGCCAAGCCGGTGCTCACCCGCCTGCTGATCGAGGCAGGGCACCGCGTGCGCAGCGTCGTGGCCTACCGCACCGTCGGGGTGCCGGTCACCGAGAAGATCGCGCACGACGTGCACTCCGGGCGCATCAACGCGATCCTCATCACCAGCGGCTCGGTCGCCGAGCAGGTGCACGAGCAGTTCCCCGACATCCCCGACACCACCGTCATCGCCGCGATCGGCCCGCGCACCGCGAAGGACGCCCGCCGCGCCGGCCTCTCGGTCGACGTGGTCGCCGACCGGCAGACCGTCGACGCGCTGATCGAGGCCGTCTCGCGCTTCTCCCTCCCGCACGCCGCGGACGAGTTCTCCGTCTGAGGCGGTCCCGCGTGCCCTACCCGATCCACCGCCCTCGCCGGCTGCGCCAATCGCCGGCCGTGCGTCGTCTCGTCCGCGAGACGCATCTCGTCCCGTCGCAGCTCGTGCTGCCGCTGTTCGTGCGCGAAGGACTCACCGAGCCTCTGCCGGTCTCCTCCATGCCGGGGGTGGTGCAGCACTCGCTCGACTCGCTGCGTCGCGCGGTGACGGATGCTGCGGCCGCCGGTCTCGGCGGAGTGATGCTGTTCGGCGTTCCGGCCGTACGCGACGCGGTGGGCTCGGGTGCCGACGACCCGCGCGGCATCCTGAACGTCGCGACCGCCGCCGTGGCACAGGAGGTCGGCGACGCGCTCGTGGTGCAGACCGATCTGTGCCTGGACGAGTTCACCGACCACGGGCACTGCGGTGTCCTCGACGCCCGTGGGAGGGTCGACAACGACGCCACCCTCGAGCGGTACGCCGCCATGGGGCTCGCGCAGGCCCGCGCCGGGTCGGCGATGCTCGGCCTGTCGGGGATGATGGACGGCCAGGTCGCGCACGTGCGTGAGGCGCTCGACGCCGAGGGCTTCTCCGACACCCTGCTGCTGGCGTATTCGGCGAAGTACGCGGGCGCGTTCTACGGACCGTTCCGCGAGGCCGTCGATTCGCAGCTCACCGGTGACCGCCGCACGTACCAGCTCGACGCGGGCAACGGCCGCGAGGGCGTGCGCGAGGCGCTGCTCGACGTCGAAGAGGGCGCCGACGTCGTCATGGTCAAGCCCGCGCTGCCGTACCTCGACGTGCTCGCCGAGGTGCGCGCCTCCGTCGGCGTGCCGGTCTGGGCGTACCAGGTGTCGGGCGAGTACGCGATGGTCGAGGCCGCCGCCGCCCACGGCTGGATCGACCGCCGCGGAGCCGCCCTGGAGAGCCTGATCGCGATCCGTCGCGCCGGCGCCGACGCGATCCTGACCTATTGGGCCCTCGAGGCCGCCCGCTGGCTGCGGGACGACCTGTAACCCGACTCATCCCTCGGAGAATCGCGCGTACTTCGGACGATCCCGCCGGAATCCTCCGAGGTACGCACGATTCTCCGCACTTCGCAGGAAGGCTCCCGCATGACCGACCGCAACGACGAGCTCTTCGACCGTGCCCGCGCGGTGATCCCGGGCGGGGTGAACTCTCCCGTGCGCGCGTACGGCTCGGTGGGCGGCACGCCCCGATTCCTCGCCTCCGCGAGCGGACCGCGGGTGACGGATGCCGCGGGCCGCGAGTACGTCGACCTCGTCGCGTCGTGGGGCCCGGCGCTGCTGGGCCACGCGCACCCGGAGGTCGTCGAGGCGGTGCGGGAGGCGGCATCCCGTGGTCTGTCGTTCGGGGCGCCCACCGGCGCCGAGGTCGGCCTCGCCGACCTGATCGCCTCCCGGGTCGTGGTCGGCGACGCGCGGCCGATCGAGCGCGTGCGGCTCGTGTCGACCGGCACCGAGGCGACGATGACCGCGATCCGCCTCGCGCGCGGCGTCACCGGCCGCGACCTGCTGGTGAAGTTCGCCGGGCATTACCACGGCCACTCCGACGGCCTGCTCGCCGCCGCCGGATCCGGGGTCGCGACCCTCGCACTCCCGGGGTCGGCCGGCGTGCCCGCCCCGATCGCGGCGCAGACGATGGTGCTTCCCTACAACGACCTCGCCGCCGTCGAGGAGGCGTTCGCGACCCACGGAGACCGCATCGCCGCGGTGATCGTCGAGGCCGCCGCCGCCAACATGGGCGTCGTGACGCCGTTGCCGGGCTTCAACGCCGCACTCGCCGACATCGCCCACGCGCACGGCGCGCTGCTCATCCTCGACGAGGTGCTCACCGGGTTCCGCGTGCACCCCGCCGGGTTCTGGGGTCTCCAGCAGGCGCAGGGCGAGCAGTACACCCCCGACATCTTCACGTTCGGCAAGGTCGTGGGGGGAGGGATGCCGCTGGCCGCCCTCGGCGGCCGCGCCGAGGTGATGGAGCAGCTCGCCCCGACCGGCCCGGTGTACCAGGCCGGCACGCTGTCGGGCAATCCGCTCTCGGTCGCGGCGGGCATCGCGACGTTGCGGCTCGCGACGCCCGCTGTGTACGAGCGGGTGGATGCCGCGGCATCCGTCGTCGCCTCGGCCCTCGGCGATGCGCTGACCGCCGCGGGCGTGATGCACGCGATCCCGCGCGCCGGCTCGCTGTTCGGCGTCGCGTTCCTGCCCGAGGCGCCGCGCGACTACGCCACGGCGCTGACCCAGGAGTCGTGGCGCTACGCCCCGTTCTTCCACGCGATGCTCGACGCGGGCGTCTCGCTGCCGCCGAGCGTGTTCGAGGCGTGGTTCCTCACCGCGGCGCACGACGACGCCGCGCTCGAACACATCGTCGCCGCGCTTCCCGCCGCCGCCCGGGCCGCCGCGGTCGCCCTCGACCCCGCGGTGCTCGGCCGATGACCGGGCCGCGCGTCGTCGTCCTGGCCGGCGGCGTCGGCGGCGCGAAGTTCACCCTCGGCGTGCGCGAGGCGCTCGCCCGTCGGGGTGCTCCCGAGGCGACCGTCGTGGTCAACACCGGCGACGACCTGTGGCTCAGCGGGGTGCGGCTGCAGCCCGACGTCGATTCGATCGTCTACGCCCTCGCGGGGCAGAACGACACCACGCGCGGCTGGGGTCGCGCCGGCGACACCGAACGCGTCAACGCCGAGCTTCAGGCGTGGGGCGCCGGCTGGCCGTGGTTCACCCTCGGCGACCTCGATCTCGGCACGCACCTGGCGCGCACCGGGTGGCTGCGCGACGGTTTCACCCCTACCGAGGTGATCGCGCGCATGTCGCAGCGCTGGCCGCTCGGCGTCGACCTGCTGCCGATGACCGACGCCGAGGTCGATACGTGGGTGGTGCTGAACGGCGGGGCCCGCCTGCACTTCCAGGAGTGGTGGACGCGTCACCGCGCCGCCCTGACTCCCGAGCGCTTCGAGAATCCCGGCATCGACCGCGCCGTCCCCGCGCCCGGGGTCGTCGAGACGATCGCCGCGGCCGACGTCGTGCTGATCGCGCCGTCGAACCCGGTCGTCTCGATCGGCCCGATCCTGGCCGTGCCCGGCATCCGCGACGCGGTGCGCGCGGCATCCGCTCCCGTCGTCGGTGTCTCACCGATCATCGGCGGCCGCGTCGTGCGCGGAATGGCCGATGTGTGCCTCGCCACGATCGGCGTGGAGACCTCGGCTTCCGCGGTCGCAGCGCACTACGGCGCGCGCGCCGACGGCGGGCTGCTCGACGCGTGGCTGATGGCCGAGGAGGACGCCGACGCCGCCGCGCAGGTCGAGGCCGCAGGCATCCGTGCCGTCGTTCGCCCGCTGTGGATGACGGATGCCGCCACCACCGGCGTCATGGTCGACGCGGCGCTCGACGCCGCCGGGGTCTGATGCCCGACCTGTCCGCCCTCGCCTGGGTGGTGCTCGCCGTCGCGGCGGTCATCGTCGGGATCTCCAAGACCGCGGTGCCCGGAGCCGGGACGGTCGCCGTCGCGCTGTTCGCGGCGGCGCTTCCCGCGAAGCAGTCCACCGGCACGCTGCTCCTGCTGCTGATCACCGCCGACGTGTTCGCGATCCTCACCTATCGGCGACACGCGAACTGGGGAACCCTGCTGCGGCTCATCCCCGCCGTCATCGTCGGGGTGGGGCTCGGCGTCGTCTTCCTCGCGGTCGCCGACGACGCGTGGGTCAAGCGCGTGATCGGTGTGATCCTCCTCGTCGTGATCGCGATCACCCTGCTCCGCCGACGGGCGCAGGGGGCGATCGCCGAGCCGGGCAGGCGGGGACCGCATCGGATCGCCGCCGCGACGTACGGCACTCTCGGCGGCTTCACCACGATGGTCGCGAACGCGGGCGGGCCCGTGATGTCGATGTACTTCCTCGCGATGCGGTTTCCCGTGAAGGAGTTCCTCGGAACCGCCGCGTGGTTCTTCGCGATCGTCAACCTCGCGAAGGTGCCCTTCTCGGTCGGGCTGGGTCTCATCACTGGTCCGGGGCTGCTCGTCGACCTGGTGCTGGTGCCGGCCGTGGTCGCTGGCGCGCTCGGAGGTCGATGGTTGGCGGGCCGTCTGAATCAGGGCGTGTTCGAGCGGCTGGTGATCGCCTTCACGGTGATCGGCGCCGTCTACCTGCTCTTCTGAGGACGGCCGGAGGACGCCCTCCGTCTAGGCTGGGTGACCATGGCCATCGGCGCGACGATCCACACGTTCGACGTGCAGCTGGCCGACGTCGACCGCGGCGTGTACGAGGATCTGACGCTGCGGGTGGCGCGGCATCCGTCCGAGACCGACGCGTTCATGGTCACCCGGCTGCTCGCCTACCTGCTCGAGTACGAGGAGGGCATCGGGTTCAGCGAGGGCATCTCCGCGACCGACGAGCCCGCCGTGCTCGTCCGCGACCTGACCGGGCGGGTGACGGCCTGGATCGAGGTCGGATCCCCGGATGCCGCGCGCCTGCACACGGGGAGCAAGCTCGCCGACCGCACCGCGGTCTACACCCACCGCGACCCCGCGAAGGTGGCGGCGACGTGGGCGGGCAAGCGCATCCACGAGGCATCCGGGATCCCGCTCTACAGCTTCGACGCCGGATTCATCGACGGGGCCGCCGGCGCGCTCGAGCGCCGCAACACGATGTCGCTCTCGGTCACCGAGCGGCACGTGTTCCTCGACCTCAACGGCACGTCGCTCTCGTCTGACATCCACGAGCTCCGCGCGGGCTGAGCCGCTCTCAGGCCCTGTCGTGCAGGGTGATGCGATAGCCGTCGGGGTCGGCGAAGGTGAACGTGCGGCCGAACGGCCCGTCGATCGGGGCGACGACGATCTCGTGGCCGGCGTCGACCAGATCGTCGTGGATGGACTGCACGTCCGTGGCGTGGAGCCAGATGGCGGCGCCGATTCCGGGGTGGGAGGCGGTGCCGAGGTCGGTCCCCGGCACGATGTCGCGCAGGGCGAAGGCGATGGGCGTGGTCGTGAAGACGACGGCGTGCGGCGGTCCGGCGGGGGAGCGCACGAGGCCGAGGTGCCGTTCGTAGAACGCCTGCGACGCGTCGAGATCGCGTACCTGGAGGGAGATGAAGTCGGGTCCGGTGACGGGCATGTGTGCTCCTCGTTTGCGTGTCAGTTTGCTGACATAAAGAAGTGTATGTCAGACTACTGACATGAGTCAAGCCGACGACGTCATCGACCTGGACACCTCGCTCGGGTACCTCGTGAAGGAGGCCTCCAGCGCACTGCGCGGAGCGATGGAGGACGTGCTGAGACCGCTCGGCATGAGCATGACGCACTACTCGTGCCTCGAGCTGCTCGCGCAGCGGCCGGGGATGTCGAACTCGGACCTCGCCCGCGGAGCGTTCGTCACACGGCAGACGATGAACGTGCTGCTGCAGACGCTCGAGCGCGACGGCGAGGTCGCGCGGCCGGCGCAGGCGCCCGTGGGAAAGGTGCTCCCGGCGAGACTCACGGCCCGTGGACGCCGCCGGCTCGAGGAGGCGAGCGCCGCGGTGCGCTCGGTCGAGGTCCGGATGCTGTCGGCCATGTCCTCCTCGGAGCAGGCCGACGCCCTGCGGGCGTTGCGCAGCATGGTGGCGGCGCTGCGCCCCTGACGCGCTCCGCCAGGCGGGAGCCGGGCCGGCGCTCGGTGGACTAGGGCGGCCGAACCGGCTCGCCGCTGCGGCGCGGCTCAGGAGGTCCGGAGTCCGCGCGCCCCGAGCAGGGCGGTGGTGCGGGGTCCGAGGCCGAGCACGCCCGCCGCGGCGAGGTGATCGGCGGTGTCGACGTCGCGACGCAGCGTCGACACCGCCGACACGTCCAGCGGTGCGAAGCCGAGGTCGACGTGGCGGGCGAACGAGCCGTCGCCGAACGCCGAGCTCCACGCCGTGCCCGAGCGCACGGTGACGAGCGTGGAACCGGTGCCCTCGGCATCCGCCACCACCCCGCGGTCGACGCCCGCGGCGCTCGACAGGGCGGCGGCGAGGTCTGCGGAGCGCAGTGCCGGCAGATCGCCGAGCAGCGCCGCCCGGGGACCCTGCGCCGTGGCGGCGCCGGCGGCGATCGCCCCGTTCAGCCCGCGTGCGTCGCGTTCGGGCACGACCCGCGCCCTCGGAAGAGCGGATGCCGCGGCCTCCACCTCCTCATCGCCGGTGACGACGATCACCTCGGCGACGCCCTCCGCGCGCGTCGCCGCCTCGATGGTGTCGAGCGCGATCGATCGGGCGAGTGCGGCGCGGTCGACGCCCGGGAGCGACAGCCGCGACTTGCCGACCGCCGACGGCTTCACGGGGACGATGACCGTCCAGCCCGCCGTGGTCACTCGGCGAATCGTGCCCGCAGGCGGGGGAGGATCTCGGCACCGTACATGCGGAGGAACTCCTCCTGGTCGTGGCCGGGATCGTGGAACACGAGGTGCTGGAAGCCGAGCTCGACGTACTTCGCGATCCGCTCGACGTGCTCCTCGGGGTCGGTCGAGACGATGAACCGCGACGCGGCCCGCTCGATCGGGAGGGCGTCGGCACGGCGCTGCATCTCGATCGGGTCGTGGATGTCGCGCTTCTCCTCGGGCGAGAGGGCGAGCGGCGCCCAGAACCGGGTCTTCTGCAGCGCGGTGTCGTGGTCGGGGTGGTACGACACCTTCACCTCGATGAGGGTGTCGATCGCATCGTCCGCGCGGCCCGCCTTCGACAGCCCCTCCCGCAGTGCGGGCAGGAGGGTGTCGGTGTAGAGCGCCGGATCCTTGCCGGAGGTCGTGATGTAGCCGTCGGCGATGCGACCGGCGAGGCGCGTGGCGGCCGGACCCGATGCGCCGATGTAGATCGGCACCTTCGACTCGGCGGGGGGACGGTCGTAGATCGTCGCGCCCTTGACCGAGTAGTACGTGCCGTCGAAGTCGACGCGCTCGTCGTCCCACAGCTTCTCGATGAGGGTGATCGCCTCCTTGAGCCGCTGGAAGCGCTCGGGCGCATCGGGCCACTCGAGCCCCAGTGTGACCTCGTTGAGCGCCTCGCCGGTGCCGACGCCGAGGATCACCCGGTTCGGGTAGAGCACGCCGAGCGTCGCGAACATCTGCGCCACGACACCGGGGTGGTATCGGAACGTCGGGGTGAGCACCGACGTGCCCATCAGGATCTTCGACGTGCGGGCCCCGAGCGCCCCGAGCCACGGCACCGCGGCGGGGGCATGGCCGCCCTCGTGCATCCACGGCTGCAGGTGGTCGGAGACGAAGACCGAGTCGAAGCCCATCTCCTCCGCGAGCACGCCGAACTCCAGGAGCTCCGTGGGACCGAACTGCTCCGCCGACGCCTTGTAGCCGAACCGAAGTGTCATGACTCTTCTCCTCCCCGGGCGCGCGTCGCCGCGTCGTCCGAACGTTCTCCATCCGACCACGCGCCGCGAGGACTCGCGTGCACGTCCACGAACTCCGAGCCGTCGGCGCGGGCCAGTCGCGACCGGAAGGCGTCGACGGTTCCCGGCCACAGCAGCGTGAGGCGGCCGGAGCGGTCGTCCACGTACCAGTTCCGGCACCCCCCGGTGATCCAGGGGGTGGATGCCGCGGCCCGCCCGATCTCGTCGGTATAGGCCGCCTCCGCCTCCGGTCGCACGCGCAGCACCCGGTCGGCCGTCAGGTCGCGACGCGCCAGCGCGCGGACGGCGTAGGCGGCCTGCTCCTCGACCATGAGCACGGACGAGTTGTGGCCGAGCGAGGCGTTTGGGCCGTTGAGTACGAAGAGGTTGGGGAACCCGCTCACGACCGTCGAGCCGAACGACGTCATGCCCTCCGCCCAGTGCGCGTCGAGCGTCTCTCCGCTCTCACCCCGCACGAGTGCGGCGTACGGCTGACGCGTCGAGGCGAAGCCGGTCGCCAGCACCAGCACGTCTGCTTCGTGCCGCTCGCCGCCCGCCGACACGAGGGTCGACCCCTCGACGGTGCGCAGGGCGCTCGGCACGAGTGTCACCCGGTCCGAGGCGACGGCGGGATAGAAGTCGTCCGACAGCAGCACGCGCTTGCAGCCGAACGCGTAGTCGGGGGTGAGGGCGGCGCGCAGCGCCGGGTCGGCGACCGAGGCGGCCAGGTGCGCCGCGGCCTGTGCGCGGGCGTCTGCGGCGGCCGCAGCATCTCCGGATCGTGACGCGAAGCGCGCCTCGCCTTCGGTGTACAGCTCGGCGCGCAGGCGGTCGAGCAGATCGGGATGCTGCGCGAACTCCGCGCGCTCGGCGGCGGTGTACGCCCGCGCGCCGCGCGGGACGATCCACGCCGGCGTGCGCTGGAAGAGGGTGACGTGCGCGCCGCTGCGGGCGAGCTCGGGGACGAGCTGCACGGCGCTCGCCCCGGTGCCCACGACGGCGACCACGGCGCCGTCGAGGTCGGCGCCGTGGTCCCAGCGGGCGGAGTGGAACAGCGCGCCGGGGAACCCCTCGAGCCCGGGGATGTCGGGCACCTCGGGCTCGGTGAGCCGCCCGCAAGCGAGCACGAGCGAGTCCGCTGTCACGGTGCGGGGGGCGTCGCCCCCGGTCTCGATGCGCCAGTGGTCGCCCGTCCACTCGGCCGCGAGCATCGGTGTGCGCAGGCGCAGCCGGTCGCCGAGCCGCTCGCGCTCGGCGACGTCCTCGAGGTAGCGACGGATCTCCTCGCCCCGCGCGAACACCCCCGACCAGGCGGGGTTCGGGTGCGCCGCGAAGCCGTACAGGTGCGAGGGCACATCGCACGCGACGCCCGGGTAGGTGTTGTCGCGCCAGGTGCCGCCGACGGATGCCGCCCGCTCCAGGAGCAGGAACGACTCCCGCCCGGCGCGGCGCAGGGCCATCGCCATGCCGAGGCCGGCGAACCCGGCGCCGACGATCGCGACCCCCACGCGTTCGGTCACAGGGCGACCCGTCGGTCGGCGGCCGGCTCACGGTAGTCGGTCGTGCGCTGGCGGAACGGCCGGAACAGGCGGCCGACGAGCTGCGCAGCATCCTGGATCGGCAGCTCGAGGCCCTGCTCCGCACCGGCGTCGGGGCGCACGCGGCCGTCCAGCAGCGTGCCGCCCAGGTCGTCGCCGCCCGCCTGCAGCAGCGCGGCCGCGGTGGCGCGTCCGACCCGCGTCCAGGGGATCTGGATGTGCCGGATGCTGCCGTTGAGCAGCAGCCGCGACACGGCCACCATCGCGCGGTGTTCGTCGAGCGGCGCGCGGCCGTCGGCGAGCGCCGCACCGCCGGCGGGGCCAGGGAGGGGGATCGGGACGAACTCGGTGAATCCGCCCGTGTCGTCCTGGATCGCGCGGAGGCGGCGCAGATGGGCGATGCGCTCGGCGGCCGTCTCGACGTGGCCGTAGAACAGCACGGAGGTGGAGCTGAACCCGGCACGGTGCGCGGCGGTGATCGTCGCGATCCACTCCTCGATGCCGAGGTCTTCGGGAGCGACGAGGGCGCGCACCCGCTCGGTGAGCACCTTGACGCCTGTGCCCGGGACCGTGTCGACTCCGGCGTCGCGCAGTGCGGAGAGCGCATCGTCGAGGACGAGACCGGTGCGGGAGGAGAGGTCGGCGATGTCCTGCGGGCGGTAGGCGTGCAGGTGCATGCGCGGGGCCGCGGCACGCAGGGTGCGGATAAGGGCGAGATAGTTGTCGGGATCGTCGTGCGCCGGCATCCGTCCCTGGACGCAGATCTCGGTGATGCCGAGGTCGTCGGCGTCACGGGCGATCGCCGCCGCATCGTCGAGCGTGTACGTGCCGGGTTCGTCGGTCGCAGTGGTGCGCAGACCCGATGAGGCGAGGTTGCGGTTGGCGACGAGGCTCACCGCCTCGCCGACGGTGTAGCGCCGCACGTCGTCGGCAGCCTGGACGAGTGCCTCGAGATCGGCGCCGGTGGACCGCAGCAGCGCTGTCCAGTCGTCGTCGCCGAGCGCGAGCGGGTCGGCCGCCGCGGCCTCCGCCAGCCGCGCGAGCCCGGCCGGTGCACCGGTCGCGCGGACAGGACCCAGCCGATCCGCGGGTGCCTCGGGCATCCGGTCGGTGTTCTCGGGGCCGTGCGGCTCGACGGAGTCGAAGATGGCTGAGTCGGGTCCGTTGGCGGGCGACGCGTCGGCCCGCGCGAGCCCCGTCTCGGGGTCGGCGAGGTCGGCGACGGCGCCGCGCAGCGCCGGGTCGATCCACGTCTCGGCATCCTGCACGAACTCCGACTGCGCGGTGAGCCGCTCGCGCAGCTCGAAGCCCAGCTCGGCGGTGCGCTCGGCCAGGTCCGACAGGTGCGGCCACGGGCGCTCGGGGTTGACATGGTCGGCGGTCAGGGGCGACACGCCGCCCCAGTCGTCGGCGCCCGCCTGGACGAGGAGCTCGAACTCGGCCGGGTCGGACAGGTTCGGCGGCACCTGGATGCGCATGCGCGGCCCCATCACCAGCCGCGCGACGGCGACCGCCGCGACGTACTCGAGCACGGAGGCATCCGGTGCCGACTGCATCGCCGTTCGAGGCTTCGCGCGGAAGTTCTGCACGATCACCTCCTGCACATGGCCGTGCCGTTCGTGTGCGTCGCGGATCGCCACGAGCGACTCGGCCCGGTCGCGCAGGGTCTCGCCGATGCCGACGAGGATGCCGGTGGTGAACGGCACGGCCGCCCGGCCGGCGTCGTCGATCACGCGCAGGCGCAGATCGGGATCCTTGTCGGGCGAGCCGTAGTGCACCTGCCCGGGCTCCTCGAACAGGCGGCGAGAGGTGGTCTCGAGCATCATGCCCATCGAGGGGGCGGTGGGGCGCAGCATTCGCAGTTCGTCGTACGACATCACCCCCGGATTGGCGTGCGCGAGCATGCCGGTCTCGGCGGTGACGAGCCGCGCGATGTGGGCGACGTACTCGATCGTGGAGGCGAAGCCGTGGTCGTCGAGCCACGCGCGCGCCTCGGGCCAGCGATCCTCAGGACGGTCGCCGAGGGTGAGCAGCACCTCCTTGCAGCCCAGCGCGGCGCCCTGCCGCACCACCGCCAGCACCTGCTCGGGCGACATGAACACCGGCTTGTGCATCTTCAGGAGCTGGTTCGGGGTGTCCACGAAGATGCAGTAGTGGCAACGATCGCGACACAGCGTCGTGAGCGGGACGAAGACCTTGCGCGAGTAGGTGATGATGCCCGGGCGACCGGATGCCACGAGCCCGGCATCCCGCAGGCTCGCCGCCGCTGCGCGGATCCGAGCGGCATCGCCGCCGGTCGCCGACAGCAGCGCCTCGGCGTCATCGGTGTCGAGGCGGCCGCCCGACTCGACGCGGGACAGGGCTGTCGCGATCCTCTCGGCGGTGGCGTCCGCCGCCGCGCGGTCGATCAGGGTCACCGGGCCAGTCTTCCACTCCGGAACGGAGCCGCGGGCCGCGCGATCGTTGCATGTCCGTAAGCAAACATCCAGGCGGAGCCCGGACGCCGCTGGCAGACTGAGAGCATGGTGACCCTGCTGCTGGACTCGACGCGGCTCGAGGTCGCGCTGTCCGGCACCGAGCGGGCGCTTTCATTCCGCAAGGGGAATGTGTTCGTCGACCGCCCGTTCATCACGAAGGTGCAGCTGGTCGACGACGCCTGGACCTGGCTGCGCGGGGTCGCGTCGCCCGGGACGTACATCCGCGGCGCGGTCGCGATGGGCACGTGGAAGTCGGCTGGGGCGAACGATTTCGTGCTCATCCGCCGCCGTCGCCCCGCGGTCGTGATCGACCTGGACGGCGATCCCGAGTTCGCCCGCATCGTGCTCACCACGCGCCACGGGCTGGCGCTGGTGCAGGCGCTGCGCCTCGACGACGCCCGCGCCCAGGCGACCGATGTCGCCGAGCTCGCCGCGGAGGCCGAGCCGGTCACGGCGCCTCCGCCGCGCAAGAAGCGCGCGCCGCGCACGGCCCCTGCCACCGCCTGACCTCCGTCGGTCGGAACGCCGCCGGGCGCGTGAGCGCGCAGTCGCCCGAGCCCACTGGGTGCCCGACGATCTTCGGAGAGTCGAACGTACTTCGGAGGATTCGCCGGGAATCCTCCGAACTTCGCGCGATCCTCCGACTCTCGTCGCGCCGCGTCAGTTGATGTCGCGGCGCCAGCTCACGAGAGATCCGAGAACGAGCAGCACGACGGCGTAGCCGAGCAGCACGAGCCCGCCCGCCCACCACTCCAGAGTGCCGGAGGTGGTGGCGCCGGTCGCGCCCGAGAAGATGCTCGAGCCGACGAGGGCGTCGCCGGCGGCTCCCGGCAGGAAGCGCGTGACGTCGGACAGGCCCTGCACGAAGGTTCCCGCGACCCGGCCGATGGGCTCGATGAACTGGGTGAACACGAGCACACCGACGATCGCCCCGACCTGGTTGCGCACGAGCGCGCCGACGCCGATGCCCACGAGCACCCACAGCACGAAGGCGATCACCATGCGGCCGATCAGCGCCCAGGTGTCGGACGCGCCGAATCCCGTGTCGAGGCCGTAGCCGACGAGGAACCCCGCCGCCGGGCCGACCGACGCGGCGATGCCGATGACCGCGTAGATCACGCCGATCACCACACCGACCGCGACCTTGCCCCACAGCACGCGCGCGCGCCGGGGCGTGGCCAGGAACGTCGGGGTGAGCGTCTTGTGGCGGAACTCCGCCGTCACCAGAAGGGTGCCGATCAGCAGCGGGAAGACGTACCCGACAGCCGTGGCGGTGCTGTAGAGCATCGCCGGCAGGCCGGCGGCGTCCGGCTGCGGCCCGCGACCGCCGAGGGCGCCCGTGGCCGACGCGGAGAGCACGAAGCCGAGCGCCGACGAGGTAAACGCGACGTACACCGCCAACACGATCGCGAGGATCCACCAGATCGAGGTCGAGAACAGCTTGGTCGACTCCGCGCGTGCGGCGTTCACGAGGCTCATCGGTTCTCTCCTTCGCCGTCGTGGTGCTCCGGATGATCGGATGCCTCGTTCGCCGGCGCATCGAGCTGCTCGCCGTCGGGCTCGGTGAGCGCGTCGTCGATGTCGCCGATCGCCTCGACGTCGGGGTCGGCATCCGCGGGCGGAACGATGTCGATGAGTCCTGTGCTCGCGACGGCGAAGGTGCTGCCCGACGACGGGGCCGGATCGGATGCCTCGGTCCCGGCGAACTCCGCCGGCACGACGTCGATCACGCCCGTCGTTGCGACGGCCCACGTGTGGTGCTCGGTGGTGTCGGTCCCCGAGGAGCTCGAAGGGTCGTCGGTGGTCGGGGGCGACGGGTCGACGGGCTCGGCGACGGCGTCGGGCTCGACGACCGGTTCCGCGTCGTCGGTGGACGGCGGCCAGGTGTCGTCGGGTTCCGTGGCGTTCTCGGTCTCCGAGCTCGTCGAAGGGTCATCGGGCGTCGAGGACGACGCTTCGACAGGCTCGGCGATGGGTTCGGGCTCCGCGACCGGCTCGGCGACGGCTTCGGGCTCCGCGATGGTTTCGGGCTCGGCGACGGGCTCCGGGTCGGCGACGGGCTCCGGTTCGGCGACGGGCTCCGGGTCGGCGACTGGTTCGGGCTCGGGCTCGGCCACGGCCTCGGCGGCGGTGACACCCGCGACCGCGACGGCGGGAGCGGCATCCGTCTGCGGTGCTCCTGCGGGCAGCTCGCCCGGCGCGTCCGTCTTGGCGCTGCTGTGCACGCGCACGCCGTTGACGAGGTCGAGGAAGACCTCCTCCAGTGCCGGACCGCGCCGCTGCAGGCTCGACAGCGGCACGCCCGCCGCCGCGGCGATCACGCCGACCGCCGCCGGGTCGAGGCGTCGCACCGTGAGGCCCGAGCGCAGCACCTCGAACGGCACCTCGGCGTCGCGCAGCGCCTGCACGAGCGCCGCGCGGTCGGGCGAGTCGACGACGGTGACGTACTCCGACGGGTCGGTGAGCTTGTCGAGGCCGCCCTGGAACACCAGGCGACCGCGCGCGATGATCAGCAGCGCGTCGACCGTCTGCTGCACCTCGGCGAGGAGGTGCGACGAGACCAGCACGGTGCGTCCTTCGCGAGCGAGGTCGCGCAGCAGCCCGCGCAGCCACTTGATGCCCTCGGGGTCGAGCCCGTTGGCCGGCTCGTCGAGCACGAGCACACCCGGATCGCCCAGCAGTGCGTACGCGAGCCCGAGCCGCTGACGCATGCCGAGCGAGAAGCCGCCCACCTTGCGTCCGGCGACATCCGCCAGTCCCACGAGGCCCAGAGCGCGGTCGACGGACGACACCGGGAGACCCGCCGCCTGCGCGTAGATCTTCAGGTGGTTCGCCGCCGAACGCCCCGGATGGAAGCTGGATGCCTCGAGCACCGCGCCGACCGCGCGCAGCGGTTCGCGCAGGCTCGCGTAGCGCGCGCCGCCGATCGTCGCCGTGCCGGCATCGGCGTGGATGAGGCCGAGCAGCATGCGCAGGGTCGTGGTCTTGCCCGCGCCGTTGGGGCCGAGGAAGCCCGTCACCTGACCGGGTTCGACGCGCGCGGTGAAGCCGGCCACCGCCTCGACCGCGCCGAAGCGCTTGGTGAGGCCGGAGAACTCCAGCAGCTGTCCGTCCGGCATGCGGCACCCCTCGTCGTCATGAACCGTTTCCCTCATCTTTCCGGAAACGTCCCCGGAATGCGGGATATGCGGCCCCTGAGACGAAACCGCGCCCGCCCGCACCCCGCGACCCCCGGGTAACGTGGCGGCGTGAGCGCAGCCCCCGAGACGCAGCCCGACGCCCCCGTTCCGACCCCCTCCGAGACATCCGAGCCCCGTGTCCTGGCCCGCCGGGCGGGCAGTCTCGGGCACCTCACGCTCAACCGTCCGCGGGCGATCAACGCCCTCGACCTGGGCATGATCGAGCTGCTCTCCGACGCACTCGACGCGTGGGAAAGCGACACCGACGTCGACCTCGTGCTGCTCGACGGCGCGGGCGAGCGCGGTCTGTGCGCCGGCGGCGACGTGCGCAGCCTCTACGACCGCATCGCCGACGGCCACCCCGAGGACACCGGGGTGTTCTTCCGCGCCGAGTACGCGCTCAACGCCCGCATCGCGGAGTATCCGAAGCCGTTCGTCGCCCTCGCCGACGGCATCACGATGGGCGGCGGCATCGGCCTGGCAGGACACGCGGCGATCCGCATCGTCACGGAGCGCTCGAAGCTGGCGATGCCCGAGACGCGCATCGGGCTGACCCCCGACGTGGGCGGATCGTGGCTGCTCGCCCGCGCACCGGGGCGCATCGGCGAGTACCTCGCGCTCACGGGCGCGGTGATGGATGCCTCCGACGCCGTCTATGCCGGATTCGCCGACCATCTCGTGCCCAGCGCCTCCCTCGACGGTCTGCGCGAGGCGCTCGAGACGCGCGCGGACCCCGGGAGCGCAGCCGAGATCGTGCTGCTGTTCGACGAGACGCCCGGGCCGTCGACGCTCGCAGCGGCGCAGTCGTGGATCGACGCCGCCTTCTCGGCCGACACGGTCGCCGAGATCGTCGAGCGGCTGCGCGCACGCCCGGAGCCCGAGGCATCCGCCGCCGCCGACACGCTCGCCGAGCTGTCGCCCACCTCGCTCGCCGTCACCCTCGCCGCGGTCCGCCGCGCCCGCGACCTGCCCGATCTGCGTGCCGCGCTCGCGCAGGAGTACGGACTGGTGATGTGGTTCGCCCACACCCAGCCCGACCTCGTCGAGGGCATCCGCGCGCAGCTGGTCGACAAGACCCGCGACCCGAGGTGGCAGCCGGCGACGATCGCCGAGGTGGACTCGGATGCCGCAGCATCCGCTCTCGCGTACGCGCCGGCCCTCCCGCTGAGCGGCGCCGCCGCTCAATAGAATCGCGACATGACCGCGACCGCTTCGGGAAAGGCCGACCGGCGGCAGCGTCGTGCCGCCCGTCGCTACTCCCGCGGGGTCGCGCTCGACTGGGCGTTCTTCGTGTTCGCGGGGCTCGCCGCCATCTGGCTGGCCTACCTGAGCGTCGACGAGAGCCTGCAGCTGGGCTGGTGGGGGATCCTCGGCGGCATCGTGTTCTGGGCGCTGCTGGCCTACCTCGTGCTGCCGCGGCTGCACCGCATCCTCACCACGATCTACGTGCCCGACTACTTCATCGGCCGCACCCGCACGAGCGACGGCCTGCTCGGCGACCCGGTCAATCTCGCGCTCATGGGCTCGGGCGACCAGATCGAGGCGGCGATGCGCACCGCGGGCTGGACGAAGGCCGATCCGGTCACGCTGCGCTCGTCGTGGAAGATCGTGAGGACGACGATCACCCGGCGCAGCTACGACGAGGCTCCGGTCAGTCCGCTGTTCCTCTTCGGCCGCGCGCAGGACTTCGCCTACCAGCAGGAGGTCGACGGCAACCCGGCGCAGCGTCACCACGTGCGGTTCTGGCGATGCCCGGACGACTGGCTCCTCCCCGGCGGCAAGCGCGTCGACTGGCTGGCGGCCGGCACCTTCGACACTTCGGTGGGGCTGTCGCTGTTCACCCTCCAGGTGACGCACAAGATCGACGCCGACACCGACGTCGAGCGCGACTTCATCGTCCGGACGGTGACGGATGCCGCGCCGCACGTGCGACTCGACGTGCTCCGCGATTTCTCCACCGGCTACCACGCGCGCAACGGCGGCGGAGACAGCATCCGCACCGACGGCGACCTGCCGATCCTCGACATGCGGGAGGTGGTGGCATGAGCGACACCGCCCCGGCTCCCGCTCCCCGCGAGCCCGAGAAGCGCGCCGCGTTCGAGTCGGCGGCACGGCTCGCGCAGCGTCCGGACTTCGATCCGGACATGCGACGGCCCTCGTCGATCGTCGCCGGCGCGCTGCTGGTGATCCTGCGGGTGGTGACGGGCGCGCTCGTGCTGGGCGCGCTCGTGCTGGCGGGCACCGACTCCTCGGTGTACACGACTCTCGTCGGATCGGACTTCACGGCGGAGGATGCCGCGCTCGGCCTGTGGGTCTACGTCGGGGTCACCGGGATCGGGCTGCTGATCCAGCTCCTGCTCGGTCTGATGATCCTGCGCGGATCGAACATCGCCCGGGTGTGGGTGATGGTGTTCTCGGTGATCTCCATCACGAGCGCGTTCGTGGGGTGGTGGTGGCAGGGGCAGGAGATCCGCATCAGCGGCACGCTGCTGTCGCTCGCGTTCGACATCCTGATCCTGCTCGCGCTGTCGAGTCGCAGCGCCGCGGCCTACGCCCGTCGCAAGGAGCCCCGCCCCGAGTGACGGCCGCCGAAGGCTCAGCGACCACCCGGCTGGGGCGGGGTAGCCTGTAACGCCGCACGGAGGAGGGGGAGCGCGCGTGTTCGACAGTCCGCTGTCCGCCTCGGCGTACGACCTCCTCGCCGTCGCGTCCACCGCCACCGACGACGAGCTGCGCAAGGCCTACCGCGTACGGCTGCGCCAGACCCACCCCGACACCGGCGGCGACGCCGCGGTGTTCATCCAGGTGCAGCGGGCGTGGGAGCTCGTCGGCACGCCGGAGGCGCGCGCGGCGTACGACCGCGGTCACGGGTTCGGCGAGGCATCCGTCCCCGACTTCTCCGCCTCCGCGGGCTGGCACACCCCGTCGGCCCCGGCCGACACGCGTCCTCGAGCCCGCTCGCACGGCCAGCCGGGCGGATGGCGACGCGAGCGCTACCTCGCCCTCGTGCGCGAGTGGGTCGGGCGCGGCGTCGACCTGCCCGACCCCTACGATCCGGCGCTCGTGCGGTCGGCCCCGCATCACCTGCGGCGCCTCCTCGCCGACGCGCTCGCCGAGGAGGCGACGGCGCGCATCGTCGCCGACCTCGGCATGGGCTACACCGTGTGGCACGACGTCGCGGCAGACCTCCGAGGCGGCGACCCCGAGACGAAGATCGACCACATCGTCCTCGGCCCCAGCGGCCTCTACGGGGTGCTGTCGGAGGACTTCGGAGGTCCCGTCCGCACGCGGCGCGGCGAGCTGATCGGCGGCGGTGTCGGCGGCGCGCCGATCGCCGAGCTCCTGGCGCGTCTGCGCGCGGTCGCGCGCGCCGCCGGTGTGCGATTCGGCGGCGCGATCGTGGTGCTGCCCGACGACGACGTGACGAGCCAGATCGAGGAGCTCGGCAAGGTGCGCGGCACGCCGGTCGCCGTCGTCGGCCGCTCGGCGCTGTCGACGGTGCTGCGCCGCGGCGTCACCGGTGCCCGCTCGATCGGCGGCAACGAGGTGTTCGACGTGCGGACCCGCCTGCAGCACACGGTCCGTTTCGTCTGAGGCCCGGCGCGCGGCCTCAGCCGTTCAGGCCGAAGAGGTCGAGGGGGTGGGTGAGGCGCCACCACGGGCTCGGCGGGGCGATGTCGTCGGCGAGACGCAGCTGCACCGAGGCGGCGTCGAGCGGTCCCTTCACCGAGAGGGAGCCCACGACGTCGTTGGCCGTGCGGTTCTCGCCCAGGTCGAACGACGACGACACCGTGCCGGCGCCGCCGTTCCACAGGATCACCCGGGCGTCCGAGTCGGCGACCACCCGTGCCGTCTCGCCCCATCGGGTGTCGACCGTGCCGACGACGGTGCCCGAGGCCACCGCGGTGGTGGGCTGCAGCTCGCCCTCGAGCTGGGCGTACAGCGCCCGTGAGGCGCCCAGGCGCGCGGCGTCGTCGACCTGGCCCTGCACCGACGCGTAGAGCCGCACCGTGGTGCCGCCGATCGCGACGTCCTTGGCGGACAGCAGGTTGTAGCTGTCGAGCGAGCCGGTCTTGATGCCCACCATGCCGGGGTCGTCGAGCAGGGCGTTGGTGTTGGTGACGAGACCGGCCCCGGGGAGGTCGATCTGCTTCGTCGCCACGATCTGCGCGATCACCGGATTGGCCATCGCGCGCTCGCCGAGGGCGATGAGTCCTGCGGGGGTCGCGGTGTTGCCTGCCTCGATCCCGCTCGGGTCGACCACCGTGACCCCGGTCACCCCATGCGCGGCCAGCCAGCCGTTGGCCGCGGACGCGTAGACGCGATCGGAGGCCCAGAGGTTGCCGGCGAGGCGGTCGGCGTAGTTGTTGGCCGAGCCGATCAGCATGCCCTGCAGCAGCTGCAGCTGGGTGAGGGTGCCGCCGGCGGGCACGTCGAGGGCGGACTGGTTGCCGCGACGGTAGGCCCAGTACGCCGAGCTGTCGGCCGAGGTGAAGCGGTACTCCGGCCCGGTCTCCCCGACGGCCAGCGGCATCGCGTCGAGGACCACGAGAGCGGTGACGACCTTCGTGATGCTCGCCATCTGCGCGGCGTCGACGGTGGATGCCACGGCGCCGATGCCCGTGACCGACACGGCCGCACTGCCCTGCGCCGGCCAGGCGGGCGTCGTCGCAGGCGCGACGGCGGAGGGCACCTGCAGGGCGCCCACCGTGGGAGCGAGCGCGTGCAGCGGCCACAGCAGCGTCGTCGCGCAGTAGACCGCGATCAGCGCCAGGATGACGCCGATCGGCACCAGGATCCCGGGGCGCCAGGGCGACCGCCGCGGGGCGTCCCACAGCAGGTCGGGCTCGACGGGCACGTAGCCGCCGCCGGTGGCCGCCGTGGTGCGCGGCGGCACCGACACGGCGCGCTCCTCCACCCACGCGAACGCGGCGCGGGGGATCGCGGCATCCTTCTTCTTCACCGCGCGACGCCGGTCGGGGCCGCTCGGGGCGGCGGGGCCGATCGGGGCATCCGGATCGATCACCGGTGCGGGGGTGGGGGACGGGGCGGGCGTAGCGATCGTCGCGTCGCTGCCGAGCGTGCCGGCGTCGAGCGCGGGCGCCTCGATCGGGGCGGCCGCGGCGGGGGCGGCATCCGCTCCGTTCCGCGCACGCGAACGGCGGGAGCGCCGCGTCGGCGGCGCATCGTCGTGAGGTCGCGGCGGCGCGTCGTCCAGGGTCACCCGCCCAAAATACCCTGCGATCATCCGGGATATACTCAACGCCACAACCACGGGAGTCCGGTGAGCCGGGCTGAGAGGAAGCGAACCACGCTTCGACCGTCGAACCTGATCCGGATCATGCCGGCGCAGGGAGGAGCCTCGAATGAGCACATCCACGTCCGCGCGTGCGGACACTCGCACCACCGTCGCACCGGCGCACCGCCTCCGCTGGCGGGTCGTCGACATCGTCGTCGCCGCCGTTCTCGGCGTCGCCCTCGGCCTCGTCTTCTGGGGCTGGAACACCGTCGGCTACGCCTGGTTCGTCGCCATGGACGGCCTCACCCCCGGATTCGGCGGCATCGCCGTGGGGATCTGGCTGCTCGGCGGCGTCGTCGGCGGCCTCGTGATCCGCAAGCCCGGCGCGGCGATCCTCGTCGAGGTCGTCGCCGCCGTCGTGTCGATGCTGATCGGCAACGTGTGGGGGGTCTCCACGATCCTGTCGGGACTCGTGCAGGGATTCGGGGCCGAGCTGATCCTGCTGCTGTTCCTCTACAAGCGCTTCGGTCTGCCCGTCGCGATGCTCTCCGGAGCGGCCGCGGGTGCGGCGGCCTGGGTGTTCGAGCTGTTCTACGGCAGCTCGCCCAACATCCTGAAGACCCTCGACTTCAACATCATCTACCTGAGCAGCGTCGTGGTCTCCGGTGCCGTGCTCGCCGGTCTGGTGGGCTGGCTGCTCGTGCGGGCACTCGCGGCGACCGGGGCGCTCAGCCGCTTCGCCGCCGGCCGCGAACGGCGCCGCGAGGTCTGATGCCCGCCGCGCCCGCACGCGTCGAGGTCGAGGCGTGGGGGTGGCGCTACGCCGGACGCCGGCTGCCCGCCACCCGCGACATCGACCTCGTCATCGAGCCCGGCGAGCGGGTGCTGCTGCTGGGTGCTTCCGGCGCGGGCAAGTCGACCCTCCTGGCGGGATTCGCCGGGCTCCTCGGCGACAGCGACGAGGGCGAGGTGTCCGGTCGCATCCTCGTCGACGGGGCCCCGCCCGAGACCCAGCGCGGTCGCGTCGGCCTCGTGCTGCAGGACCCCGACGCGGGCATCGTGCTGTCGAAGGTCGGAGACGACATCGCATTCGGCTGCGAGAACCTGGGCGTACCGCCCGGAGAGATCGGGGCGCGGGTCCGGGAGGCGATGGATGCCGTCGGCCTGGCGGTGTCGCGGGATCGAGCGACGAAGGCGCTGTCCGGGGGGCAGAAGCAGCGGCTCGCCCTCGCCGGCGTGCTCGCGATGCGTCCGGGGCTGCTGCTGCTGGACGAGCCCACCGCCAACCTCGACCCCGACGGGGTCGCCGAGGTGCGGGCGAGCGTGCAGCGTGCCGTGGAGGCCACCGGTGCGACGCTCGTGGTGATCGAGCACCGCACGCCTGTGTGGGCCGACCTCATGACGCGGGTCGTGGTGCTCGGCGAGGGCGGCGGAGTGATCGCCGACGGCACGCCGAGCACGGTGTTCGCACGGCACGGGGCGGCGCTCGCCGCGAGCGGAGTCTGGGTGCCGGGGGTGCCGGTCGACCTCCCCGCGGCCACGCCGGCTCGGGGCGTCCGGGAGACCGCCCTCGCCGCCTCCGCACTCGCGATCGGCCGCGACCGCCGCGCGCCCGTGCGCACCGGCCTCGAGCTCGCGATCCCGTCCGGCGCCGCGACGGTGATCACCGGGCCCAACGGCGCGGGCAAGTCCACGCTCGCGCTCACGCTCGCAGGGCTGCTGCCCCCGCTCGGCGGAGAGGTCGTCGCCGCCGAGGGTCTGGCCGCGCGCGGCATCCGCACCCCGTCGCGGTGGCGGTCCACCGAGCTGCTCACCCGCATCGGCACGGTGTTCCAGGAGCCCGAGCACCAGTTCCTCGCCGCGACACTGCGCGATGAGCTCGCCGTCGGGCCACGGGCACTGGGGATGCCGCGCGACCGGGTCGCAGCGATCGTGGACGAGCTGCTCGAACGGCTCCGCCTCGACCATCTCGCCCTCGCGAATCCGTTCACCCTGTCCGGCGGGCAGAAGCGGCGCCTGTCGGTCGCGACGGTGCTCGCGGCATCCCCCGCCGTCCTCGTGCTCGACGAGCCCACCTTCGGACAGGACCGTCGCGGGTGGACCGAGCTCGTCGCGCTGCTGCAGGCCGAGACCGCTGCCGGCCGCACCGTCGTGGCGGTCACCCACGACGCGGACGTGGTGCACCACCTCGGCGCGCACCGGATCGGTCTCGAGGCCCCCCGCGCCGCGGGGGCCGCCGACGCCTCGGGGGTTGCCGCATGACCGCCGCGCACTCGGGACCGCCGAGACCCATGCCGGTCGGCGAACCGCACACGGATCGTCGCGTCGACGTGGTCGCGGCCCGCCCGTTCCCGGCGCGGGCGTGGATCGACGGGGTCAACCCCGTCGCGCGCATCATGGTCGCGCTCGTGCTGTCGGTGCCGCTGTTCGCGTCGATCGACGTCGTGTCCGCCGCCGCGGCGATCGCGCTGCAGCTGCTGTGCGTGCCGCTCACCGGACTCGGGCTCGGCACGGTGCTTCGGCGCCTCGCGCCGATCGCGCTGTTCGCCCCGGTCGCAGGGCTGAGCATGCTCCTCTACGCCGCACCGGGCGGGCACGTCTACGCGGCGTTCTGGCACGCCACGATCAGCGACGACTCGATCGCGCTGGCGGTCGCGGTCACGTTGCGCGTGATCGCCCTCGCACTGCCGACGATCCTGCTGTTCGGGCGGACCGACCCGACCGAACTCGCCGACGCACTCGCGCAGGTGGCCAAGCTGCCGAGCCGCTTCGTGCTGGGGGTGCTCGCCGGCACCCGCACGCTCGGCCTGTTCGTCGACGACTGGCGGACCATGGCGCTCGCCCGCCGCGCGCGGGGGCTCGGCGACTCGGGCGCGCTGCGACGGTTCTTCTCGATGGCGTTCGTGCTGCTCGTGTTCGCCGTGCGCCGCGGCACGAAGCTCGCGACCGCGATGGAGGCGCGCGGCTTCGGCTCGGGCATCCCGCGCACGTGGGCCCGGCCGTCGCGACTGCACCCGCGCGACGCGGTGGCCGTGCTCGGCGCGCTCGCGGTCATCGCCCTGGCGCTGGCCGCCGCGGTCGCCGCGGGGACCTTCCGCTTCGTCTGGTCGTGAGCACCCCGCTCGCGATCCCGCCTTCCGACGCTGGCCGCGGGGAGCGTGCCGCACTAGCCTGGGTGCGGCGTCCGTCCCCCCCCGCTTCGCCTGGGACTGAGTGCCACGTAAGCTGACACGGGATGCCGCGCCACGAGCGCCATCGCCCCGAGACCGTTCGAAGGAGAACCCATGCACCTCACCGGCGCCAGCGCCCTCGTCACGGGAGGGGCGAGCGGTCTCGGCCTCGCCACCGCCCGCCGTCTGGCCGAAGCGGGAGCGGCCGTCACGATCATCGACCTGCCCTCCTCCGCGGGGGCCGAGATCGCCGCCGGGCTCGGCGGAGCCTTCGCCCCGGCCGACGTAACCGATCCGCAGCAGGTGGCCGACGCGGTCGCGGTGGCTGCGGCATCCGGCCCCCTGCGCGTCGTGGTCAACTGCGCGGGCATCGCTCCGCCGGCCAAGGTGCTGGACCGCGACGGCAACCCCAGTCCGCTCGCCGACTTCGAGCGCGTCGTGCGCGTCAACCTGGTCGGCACCTACAACGTGATCGGGCAGGCGTCGGCGGCCATGGCCAGGACCGAGCCCGACGCCGAGTCGGGCGACCGCGGCGTCATCGTCAACACCGCGAGCGTCGCGGCCTTCGACGGGCAGATCGGCCAGCCCGCGTACTCCTCGAGCAAGGGCGGCGTGCACGCGATGACCCTGCCGATCGCGCGCGAGCTCGCCCGCTACGGCATCCGCGTGCTGACGATCGCCCCCGGAATCATGGAGACGCCGATGCTCGCCGGCCTGCCGCAGCCCGCGCAGGACTCGCTCGGCCAGCAGGTGCCCTACCCCTCGCGACTGGGCCGACCCGACGAGTACGCGCGACTGGTGATGTCGATCGTCGAGAACGGCTACCTCAACGGCGAGACGATCCGCCTCGACGGCGCGATCCGGATGGCGCCGAGATGAGCGGCGACTCGATCCTGCTCACGCGCGACGGCGCGCTCGCGCGCGTGACGTTCAACCGTCCGGCGTTCCTCAACGCGATGGACTTCGACATGGGCGCGCGCTGGCGCGACATCGCGCACGAGGTGACCGCCGACGCATCCGTCGGCGCCGTGATCCTGGATGCCGCGGGCCCGGCGTTCTGCGCGGGCGGCGACGTTCTCGCGATGGCGATGTCCGGGGCGGGCGGCGCGGCGGTCACCGACACCGCGCACGTCATCCACGACGGCATCCGCACCTTCGCCCTGTCGGACACCCCGATCGTCGCCGCCGTGCAGGGCGCGGTCGCCGGCGGCGGACTCGGCCTCATGCTCGCGGCCGACTACATCGTGGCGTCGGAGTCGGCGAAGTTCGTCTCGAAGTACGCCAACATCGGACTGACGCCCGACCTCGGCGTCTCCACGCTGCTGCCCGCCGCGATCGGCCAGCGCCGGGCGCTGCAGCTGCTGCTGCAGGACCGCACGCTCTCGGCCGCCGAGGCGCTCGAGTGGGGCCTCGTCGCCGAGGTGGTCGCCCCCGACGCCGTCGCGGCGCGTGCAGAGGAGATCGCCCGGTTCTGGCTCGACAACGCCACGGGCGCGTTCGGGCAGGCCAAGCGGCTCGTCCGCACCGGTGCCGACCGCACGTTCGAGGAGAACCTCGCCGACGAGGCCGCCACGATCGGCGTCCGCTTCGACACCGACGAGTCGAAGGTGCGCGTCGCGGCCTTCGCCGCGGCATCCCGCAAGAACTCCGCCCCGAAGGAGCCGTCATGACCGAGACCCTCGCCGGAAAGACGATCCTGATGTCGGGCGGCAGCCGCGGCATCGGCCTGGCGATCGCCCTGCGCGCCGCGCGCGACGGCGCCAACATCGCGCTGCTGGCCAAGACCGACACCCCGCATCCGAAGCTCGAGGGCACGGTGCACACCGCGGCGCAGCAGATCCGGGATGCCGGGGGCCAGGCGCTCCCGATCGTCGGAGACGTGCGTGACGACGACTCCATCGCTGAGGCCGTGCTCACGACGCAGGGCGAGTTCGGCGGCATCGACATCGTCGTCAACAACGCCTCGGTGATCGACCTGTCGGGGTCGCTCGACCTCGCCGCCAAGAAGTACGACCTCATGCAGGACGTCAACGTGCGGGGCACGTTCCTGCTGTCGCGCGCGGCGCTCCCGATGCTGCGGGATGCCGCGAACCCCCACATCCTGTCGCTCTCGCCGCCGCTCAACATCACCCCGAAGTGGCTCGGCGCGCACACCGGCTACACGCTGGCGAAGTACGGCATGACGATGGTGACGCTCGGTCTGGCGGCGGAGTTCGCCGCCGACGGCATCGCCGCCAACACCCTGTGGCCGCGCACCACGATCGCCACCGCCGCCGTGCAGAACGTGATCGGCGGTGACGCCCTGATGCAGGTCAGCCGCACGCCCGAGGTGTACGCCGACGCCGCGTACGAGGTGCTCATCCGCCCCGCGCGGGAGTACACCGGGCAGACGCTCGTCGTCGAGGACGTGCTCGAGGCGGCCGGCGTGACCGACTTCTCGGGATACGCCGCCGTGCCGGGCACCCCCGACGCGGCCCTGTATCCCGACATCTTCCTCGACTGAGGCATCCGTCCCGCGGCCGACTGGCGCGGGCGGTTCATCCGCGAGAGGCTGGGTGGGCGGCGACGGCGCCGCGACCCACCCGACCCCCTCGTGCGACATCGTCCGCGCCACCCCGGAAGGCCCTCATGAGCGCCGTCACCCTGCACTTCGCCCGGCATGCGGAGACCCTGTTCAACGTGAAGGGCCTCATCCAGGGCTGGTCGGATGCGCCCTTGACCGCCCGCGGCGTCGCCCAGGCCGAGGCGCTCGGCGCCCTTCTCGCCGAGAAGCCGCTGCGCGCCATCCACGTCAGCGACCTCACCCGCACCCGCACCACCGCCGCCGCGGTGTCGGCCCGTCACCCGCACCTCGAGCCGCGATTCACGACCGACCTGAGGGAGTGGGACTTCGGCTGGTGGGAGGGCGATCCGGGCACCGCGGTCTGGCCGGCGGTGTACGCGCAGCTGCAGGGCGATGTCGCCGACGGCGCGCACTGGTCGTCGGTGGCATCGCTCGACGAGCTCCTCGATGCGATCGCCGCGAGCGACCCGCGGGGACTGGCGGAGGATGCCGCGGCGATCGCGGTCCGTCGCGATGCCGCGATCTCGGCGCTCGTGGAGGCCGCCGGCGACGGCGGCGAGGTGCTCGCGGTCACCCACGGCGCGATGCTCGGCAGCCTCGTCGACGTGCTCGTGCCCGGACTGCTCGACCAGGTGGTGCCGAACTGCGCCGTCGCGACGGTGCTCATCGACGGCGACCGTCGCGAGCTGATCTCGTTCGACACGACCGCCTCGCTCTCCTGACGCGGCGCCGCGGCGCGCGGCGATCGGTCGACCTTCCGATCGCCGGACGCCCCGCGTAGGGTGGGCGCCGTGGGTGTGCGGCAGCTGTTCCCCATCGTCACGAGCCGCGATCTTGCGCGACTGATCGCGTTCTACGAGGCCGCCCTCGACGCGGTCGTGGACTACCGATTCGGCGCCGACGGGCAGGACGACTACGTCTCCCTGCGACTGGGCGCCGCCGCACTCGGGATCGGCCGCGTCGCGGAGACACCCGTGGCGGGCGATCGGATCGCGCTGTGGTTCTACGTCGACGACGTGGACGCCTCGTTCGCCGCATGGACGCGCCTCGGCGGCGCCGTGGAACAGCGGCCCAGCGATATGCCGTGGGGCGAGCGCGTCGCGCAGGTGCGCGACCCCGACGGCAACCTCGTCCACCTCGCGACTCCGCCGACGGGCTAGTGCTTGTTGCCGGTGAGCAGCAGGATGCCGCCGAGGCCGATCATCATCCCGCCGCCCGTGGCGGAGAGGGTCGCCATGCGCTTCGGCGACTTGCCGAACCACGTGCGCGCCGCGGCCGCGGCCATCGCCCACGTTCCGTCGCAGATGAGCGCGAGCACGAAGAAGACGAAGCCGAGCTCGAACATCTGCAGCGGCACCGACCCGGCGTGGAGGTCGACGAACTGGGGCAGCACCGCGACGAAGAACGCGATCGTCTTGGGATTGGTGATGCCGACGACGAAGCTCTCGCCGAGCTGGCGCCACCGGGACCGCGGCAGCGCGTCACCGCTCACGGCCTTCGCCCGGTCGTGGCGGTGCCGGATCGACTGGATGCCGAGGTACATCAGGTAGAGCGCGCCGACGACCTTGATGATCGTGAACAGCACGACCGACTCGGCGACGATCGCGCCGACCCCGAGCGCGACGGCGGCGATGATCGGCAGCAGTCCGAGCGCGTTGCCGAGCACGCTGAGCAGTCCGCCGAGGCGACCGAGGGCGAGCGCGCGCCCCACGGAGAACAGCACGCTCGGCCCGGGGATGACGATGAGCACGACCGCAGCGGCGGTGAAGGCGAGGAGGTTGTCGACGGGGACCACGAGAGAACGATAGACCCGCTCAGCCTCGCAGCCCGTTCCGCCGGCCGACGCCGATCACGACGCTCTGGTCGGGCAGCCACTGGAAGCCCAGGCTCTCGGTCGACGTCATCCCGTCGGGGCGGTCTGCGGGAGAGATCTCGGCGTACGGCAGCGTCACCGTGAGCCCCTGCAGCCCGAACTCGTGCGGCGTTGTGCACCCGGCATGCACGTCGGGCTTGGCGACGATCGCCAGGCACGGCAGTCCGCTGCGGCTGCGCCCCAGCCACAGCTCGCGTCCGTAGTACCGCCCCAAGGGCGCGGACCATTGCATGTCCTCGGCCACGGGGAACGCCGGGGCGTCACCGGCGACGGGTCGGTCGAAGTAGTCGCCCAACGATCCGCCGATGGAGACCGTGATGAGCACCCGCGTCGTCGGGTCGCCCGCGAACGGGGAGCCGGCGCCGAGCGGCGTGATGCTGACCGTCGGCGCGGGATCGACGGAGCGCGCGGGGGACGAGGCATCCGTCGTCCGCGTCGCGCCCGCCGCGGCCAGCACGACCGCCGCCGCCGCGACGACGGCCACCAGCGCGGTGTGCCAGCGCGGGCGAGCGGATGCCGCGCCCGCCGCTGCGACTGCGCCCTCGGGGACCTCGACGAAACCGCGCGGGTCCGGCTCGCGGTCCACGAGCACGGGGGCGGCGGCCTCCGCGGCCCCGCCGGTCGGAGCGGCCTCAGCCGCGGACGCTGCCGGTGCGCGCACGGCGTCCTCGAGCTCGATCAGCCGGGCCAGCGCCGAGGGGTCGCGGTCGATGTCGGCGTCGGGTCCGTACGCCCGCCGCCGCAGTCGTGCGAGCTCGGCGGCATCGTCGTCCACGCGCCTCACGCTACTCGCGCCGGTGGGGGTCGGGGCCGGCCCCGGCGCCTCACCCCTGCACGCATGTCGGAGGATCGAGCCCGCGTCGGATCGGAAGCCCGATCGGATCCGACGTCTGCGCGATCCTCCGACGAGCCCGTCGGGGGCGACGGAGCCGCTCGGGGGTTGCGCAGCATCCCGCCGGTACCCTGGACGCATGACCGACCAGACCCCCGTGCGCACCACCAAGCCCCGTCAGGTGCGCCCCGCGACCGAGGGCTGGCAGCAGAAGAAGGATGCCGAGGGCCGTCCGCTCCTGCAGTTCGCGAGCCCGAAGCGCGGCAAGCCGCCGGTGCACCTGGCCGACCTCTCGGCCGCCGAGCGGGTCGCGAAGGTCACCGAGCTCGGGCTTCCGGGATTCCGGGCGAAGCAGCTCGAGAAGCACTACTTCACCCACTCCACGTCGGACCCGGCCCACATGACCGACCTGCCGGCCGTGCAGCGCGACGAGCTCGTGCACGGGCTCCTCCCGCCGCTGCTCACCGAGGTGCGCCGCCTCGAGACCGACCGCGGCGACACGATCAAGTTCCTGTGGAAGCTGCACGACGGCGCCCTCGTCGAGTCGGTGCTCATGCGCTACCCCGGCCGCATCACGCTGTGCGTGTCGAGCCAGGCCGGCTGTGGAATGAACTGCCCGTTCTGCGCCACGGGCCAGGCGGGGCTCACCCGCAACATGTCGGCGGGAGAGATCGTCGAGCAGGTCGTGCGCGCCAACCGCCTCATCGCCGAGGGCGGACTAGGTGGCAAGAAGAAGGACGACCACTCGCTCGACCGCGTCTCGAACATCGTGTTCATGGGCATGGGGGAGCCGCTCGCCAACTACGCCCGCGTGATGCAGGCCGTGCGCGTGATGGTCGATAAGGACCACGGTCTCGGCATGAGCGCGCGGGGCATCACGGTGTCGACGGTCGGACTCGTCCCGGCGATCACCAAGCTCGCGAACGAGGACATCCCTGTCACGTTCGCACTGTCGCTGCACGCCCCCGACGACCTGCTGCGCGACGAGCTCATCCCGGTCAATTCGCGCTGGAAGGTCGACGAGGCGTTGGATGCCGCCCGCGCCTACTTCGACAAGACCGGTCGACGGGTGTCGATCGAGTACGCGCTCATCAAGGACATGAACGACCACGCGTGGCGCGCCGACCTCCTCGCCGAGAAGCTCAACGCCCGCGGCCGCGGCTGGGTGCACGTGAACCCCATTCCGCTGAACCCGACCCCCGGGTCGATCTGGACGGCGTCGGAGATCCCTGTGCAGAACGAGTTCGTGCGCCGCCTGAACGAGGCGGGCATCCCCACCACTCTCCGCGACACCCGCGGCAAGGAGATCGACGGCGCCTGCGGGCAGCTCGTCGCGACCGAGGCCGACGAGGTCGCGGCAGCCGGGGTGAGCCCGGTCTCCTGACCGACGGATGCCTGAGCCCGGGCATCCTGCCCCCGATGAGCGGGTCGCCGCCGGTCACCGCGACTCCCGCGCCTCCGATCACTCGCGTTCAGCCCCCAACCCGGGCAGGGTGGGACCATGACCGAAGCCGTCGTCGAGGTGCACGACCTCCGCAAGACCTATCGCGGCGGCTTCGAGGCGCTCACGGGGGTGACGTTCGACATCCGTCGCGGCGAGACGTTCGCCCTGCTGGGACCGAACGGCGCGGGCAAGAGCACCACGATCGAGATCCTCGAGGGCTACCGCGACCGCACCGGCGGCACCGTATCGGTGCTGGGCGTCGACCCGCACCGCGGCGGACTCGCCTGGAAGGCGCGCCTGGGCATCGTGCTGCAGAACACCGGCGAGGCGCCCACGGCCACGGTCCGCGAGCTGCTGTCGCACTTCGCCGGGTTCTACCCGCGACCGCGCGACGTCGACCAGGTGATCGAGGCGGTGGGCCTCGCGGCCAAGGCCAAGACGCCCGTGCGCAAGCTGTCGGGCGGGCAGCGCCGGCGCGTCGACGTCGCCCTCGGCATCGTCGGGCGGCCCGAGCTGCTGTTCCTCGACGAGCCCACCACTGGATTCGACCCGGAGGCGCGGCGCCAGTTCTGGGAGCTGATCCGTCTGCTGCAGTCCGACGGCACCACGATCCTGCTCACCACGCACTACCTCGACGAGGCCGCGGCCCTCGCCGAGCGGGCCGCGATCCTCGTCGGGGGCGGCCTCGCCTCCCTCGGCCGCATCGACGAGCTCGGCGGCGCCGCAGCACGCGTGCCGATCGTGCGGTGGCGCGACGCCGCGGGCACCCACGAGGAGCGCACCGACCGTCCGGCGGAGCTCGTCGCGAGACTGCGGGATGCCGCGGGCGGCGAGCCCTCCCACCTGGAGGTGGTGCGTCCGAGCCTCGAGGACATCTACCTCGCGTTCCTCGGCGACGACGCCCGGACCCCGACGGAGGTGCTGTCGTGACCACGACGGACGTGCCCGCGGCATCCTTCGGTCCGACCCGCACCGTGCGGCTGGGGCTGTCCCGCGTCGGCTACGAGGTGAAGGGCTACTTCCGGCAGGGCGATTCGGTGTTCTTCACGTTCCTGTTCCCGCTGGTGATGCTGCTGATCTTCTCGGTGGCGTTCAGCTCCCAGACGTTCGGACCCCCGGGCGACGAGGTGTCGGCGGCGCGCTACTACCTGCCGGGCATGGTGGCGGCCGGGGTGCTCCTGTCCGGTCTGCAGAACATGGCGATCGACATCGCGATGGAACGCAGCGACGGCACCCTGAAGCGCCTCGGCGGCACTCCGCTCAGCCCGGTGTCGTACTTCATCGGCAAGATCGGGCAGGTGCTGGTCACCGGCATCCTGCAGTCGGCGCTGCTCATCGTGGTGGCCGCGGTCGTGTTCCAGGTGCCGCTGCCCACGGACGCGGAGCGGTGGGCGACCTTCGCGTGGGTGTTCCTCCTCGGCGTGACCACGTGCGCGATCCTGGGCATCGGATTGAGCGCGCTGCCGCGCAGCGGTCGCAGCGCGACGGCCGTGGTGATCCCGATCGTGCTGATCCTGCAGTTCATCTCGGGGGTCTACATCCAGTTCTCGGCTCTGCCGTCGTGGCTGCAGAACGTCGCGAGCGTGTTCCCGCTGAAGTGGCTGGCGCAGGGGATGCGGTCGGTGTTCCTGCCCGAGGCGTTCGTCACCGCCGAGCCGAACGGCTCGTGGGAGCACGCCTGGACCCTCGGGGTGACGCTGCTGTGGCTCGTGGTCGGGCTCGTCGCCGTGCGCCTGACGTTCCGCTGGATCGGCAAGGACGCCTGATCCCGTCCCCGCCGTCCTAGGCTGGAACCACCCCGGCCAACGAAGGACGTGACCCATGCGTACAGTTCCCCTCGGCACCAGCGGACTCGAGGTTCCCAACGTCGTCCTCGGCCTCATGCGCATCCCCGACATGGACGACGACGCCGTCCGCGCGCTCGTCACGACGGCCCGCGACGCCGGCATCGACTTCTTCGATCACGCCGACATCTACGGCAACGAGCCTTTCCACGGCTGCGAGCGGCGATTCGCCGAGGCGATGCAGCTCACGTCGTCGCAGCGCGCCGAGATCACGCTGCAGACCAAGGCCGGCATCGTGAAGGACGGCCCCTACTTCGACTTCTCGTACGAGCACCTGATCGCCTCGGTGGAGGGGTCGCTGGAGGCGCTGCAGACCGACTACATCGACGTGCTGCTGCTGCACCGCCCCGACGCGCTCGTCGAGCCGGACGAGGTCGCCCGCGCGTTCGACGAGCTCGAGTCGTCGGGCAAGGTGCGCCACTTCGGCGTCTCCAACCACACGCCGCGGCAGATCGACCTCCTCAAGACGTCGGTGCGCCAGCCGATCGTCGCCAATCAGCTGCAGCTGTCGATCACGCACGCGCCGATCATCGCCCAGGGGGTCGCGGCGAACATGGTCGACCTCGACCAGTCGGTGACGCTGGACGGCGGCGGGATGCTGGACTACTGCCGCGTGAACGACATCACGGTGCAGACGTGGTCGCCCTTCCAGTCGGCGTTCTTCACCGGGGTCTTCCTGGGTTCGCCCGATTACCCCGAGCTGAACGCCGTGATCGACCGGCTCGCGGCGCAGTACGACGTGCCGGCGATCGCGATCGCGACCGCCTGGATCACCCGTCACCCCGCGGGCATGCAGGTCGTCCTCGGAACGACCAACACCGAGCGGGTCGCGGGCGCCGCGCTCGGCTCCGAGGTCCCCCTCACCCGGCCGCAGTGGTACGAGCTGTTCCGCGCCGCCGGGCACCGCGTGCCCTGACGCCCATGCCGACCTGGAGCGCGGGAATCCTCCTTTATCGGCTCACCCCCGAACCGGAGGTGCTCATCGCGCACATGGGCGGTCCGCTGTGGGCGTCGAAGGACGCCGCGGCATGGTCGATCCCGAAGGGCGAGTTCGATCGCGACGCCGAGTCCGCCGTGGATGCCGCGCGACGCGAGTTCGTCGAGGAGCTCGGCGTGGAGCCCCCCGACGCGCCGCTGGCGGAGCTCGGCACCTTCCCGTACTCGTCGGGGAAGCGCGTCGTGGTGTTCGTGGCCGACGGGGCGGAGTTCCCGCTCGACGGTCTCGTGTTCGGCGAGTTCGAGATGGAATGGCCACCGCGCTCGGGCCGCCGGCAGTCGTTCCCCGAGGTCGACCGCGCCGAGTGGACGACGCTGGATGCCGCGCGCGAGCGCCTCGTGAAAGGCCAGCGCCCCGCACTCGATGCACTCCAGGAGCATCTGGATGTCGCAGGAGCCTGACACCCCGCGCACACCGGACCCATAGGGCGGGCCGCCTACCCTCGGTCGATGTCCTTCTCCGCCCACAGGCCCGGCCGTTTCGGCTCCGACGGCCGTCTCGAGTCCTCCGCCGCTGCGGAGGAGACCCCCGTGTACCTGAGCGACGTCCTCGCCGAGCAGGAGGGCGAGGAGACGCACACCGTGCCCATCCACCGGGACCGCGTCATCCCCGCCACCGAGACGGCGCCGCTCGACGAGCCGGCGCCGCCTGCGGCCCCTGTGGAGGAGCCTGCGACCGCACTCCCGGCGACCTCGCCGGTGGATGACGACGTCGTGCCATCGACCGCCGCCCGGCGCAGCGGCCGTGGCCCGCGCCGTCCGCGACTCCCTCTCGGTCGGCGGCTCGCCGTGCTGGGCGGCGCCGAGGCGGACGTGCTCGACGACGTTCCGGAGGAGACCGGGCGCTTCGTGCAGATGTTCTTCGTGCTGGCGGGCACCGCCCTGGTGTCCGCGCTGTCGATGGTCTTCGCCCTCGTCACCGGCGTGCGGATCTCGGTGTGGATCGCGGTGCCCCTCGCCCTCGTGTGGGCACTGCTCATCTTCAATCTCGACCGTTTCCTCACCTCTACCATGCGCTCCACGCGCAACGTCGCACGTCTGCTGGGACTGGCGCTTCCGCGCGTGATCATGGCCGCCCTGATCGGCATCGTGGTGGCGGAGCCGCTCGTACTGCAGGTCTTCAGCAACGACATCGCGCGCGAGGTGACCTCGACCAACGTCGTGCAGGCGCAGACCGATCAGAGCGCGGTCACGAGCGGCCCCGAGAAGCAGGCGCTCGATGCCGCGAGCGCCCAGCTCGGCGCGCTGCAGAACCAGGCCGCGACCGGCATCGTGGCCGGGACCTCGTCGACGTCGGCCGAAGTGGTCGCGGCGCAGCAGAGCGTCGACCAGCTCACGGCGCAGCTCGCCGCCCAGCAGAAGGTGATCGATCAGGCGCGGGCGCTGTACCAGTGCGAGCTCACCGGCCAGGGCGCCGGCACCGTGCCCGGCTGCACCGGTGTGCAGGGGAACGGCGCCAGCTCGTCGGCGGCGCAGGCCCAGCTCGCGCAGGCCCAGACCGCCTACGACGCCCTGTCGACGCAGCTGCAGCAGGCGCAGGCGGCGCTGACCGCCGCAGGGGCGTCGAGCACGGGCGCCGCGGCGGCATCCGCCGACCAGAACAAGAAGCTCGCGCAGGACCAGCTCCCCGCCGCCCAGGCGCAGTACGACGCCGCGCTCGCCGCCTACGACCAGCGCGTCGCGTCCGTCGCGTCCGGCAACGCGCAGGCGGTCGGTCTGCTCAGCCAGATCAGCGCACTGGAGCGGCTCTCGCAGCGCGAGCCGACCCTCGCATGGGCGCACTGGCTCATCGCCGCGCTGTTCTTCATGATCGAGCTGCTCCCGGTGCTGGTGAAGGTGCTCACGAGCTTCGGCGCACCGTCGCTGTACGAGAAGGCCGACGACCTCCGCCGGCAGGTCGCCCTCGACCGGGTGACCGCTCGGACGTTCCATCGTCGCGCCCAGGCCATCGCCGCCACTCCGGCGACCGTGCCGCGCACCTGACCGCGCGAGCGGCGCCCGGCGGCCCGCCGCATCAGCGCTGCGCCGCCTCCCACTCCTCGATGAGTCCGGGCAGCCGGGCGGCGATGAAGCGGAAGAACGACGCCATCTCGGTCGCGCGGGCGCGGGCCGCCTCGTCGTCGTGCTGCGCGTCGGCGATGAGGTCGAGGTGGGCGGCCATCCGCTCGTACACGGGGCTGTTGCTGGCGACGGAGCCGTAGAAGGTCTCGTGCACGAGCTCGTAACGGTCACGACGCTCGCCCGGACGCGACCGGCGACGGATGAAGCGGATCTGCTGCAGGTAGCGCACCGCGCCCGACACCGCGGCGGCGCTCACCCCGAGCCGGTCTGCCAGCTCCGCGGCGGTGTAGCCGTCGCCGGGGGCCGCGACGAGCGCCATCATGACGCGCGCCGGCATGCGCGGCATCCCCGCCTCGGCCATGACCGCTGCCGCGTCCTCCGCCGGAACGATCGCGCGATGGTCGTCCCGGGCGCTCATCCGGCGGGCGCCAGTTCACGACGGCGCATGAGGGCGAGGGATGCCGCGGCCCCGACGACGACCGCGAGCACGAGCCACCACAGCCCGTTCAGATCCACGCCGGCACCGGTCACGGTGGGAGCGTCGGCGATCGGCGCGAGGTGCACGAGCCAGTCGGGGAATCCGAACAGGGCGCCGAAGAGGCCGAGGATCATCCCGAGGGCGACGAGCGTCCAGCCGAGCGGGATCGTGAGCCGCGGCGCGACCACGAAGACCAGGGCGGTGACCACGAGGAACACGGATGCCGCGGCCACCTGCCCGCCGCCGGTCACGAGCACGTCGCCCAGCAGCGTCCAATCGGGTGCGGGGAGCGTCGCGAGTCCGGCCGTCGCGCCGACGACGGCACCGGCGATCACCAGGACGATGCCCGCGAAACCCACGGCGACGTAGCCGGCGAGCCACCGGACGCGATCGACCGCGGACGACAGGACGGGCTCGGCGGTGCCGTGCGCCTCCTCCTGCCGCGCGCGGCACACGACCTGCACGCCGCAGGCCGCGGCGAGGATCCCGAGCATCGTGAAGAAGATCACGATCGCGCCCTGCGCGAGCGAGCCGTCCTTCGTGAGCGCGTCGAGGATCGCCTGTACCGACGGCAGAGCCGACGCGGCCTGGCCGAGCACCGAGGCGAGCTTGGTCGCGATGACGCCGGTGAGCACGCCGCCGACGATCCACCCGACGATGCCCGGCCAGGTGAGGCGCCACACGAGGGCGAGCGGTGTCGCGAGCACGGGGCGTGCGTGCACGCGCCCCGGACGTTCGTCGACGAAGCCCGCACCCACGTCGCGCGTGGCCTGCAGCACGACCGCGACGCCCGCCAGCACCGCGGCCACCGCGGCGCACAGCACGATCGGCCACACCGCGTCGTCGGCGAACGGCCGCGTGTTCTCGCCCCAGCCGAACGGCGAGACCCACGTCAGCCACGAGCTCTCGATGCGCTGCAGGTCGGCGCTCGGGGTGCCGAGGGCGTTGCCGATGCCGCACAGCAGGTAGGTCACCAGCAGCACCCAGACCCCGAGCGCGTTGGCGCCGCGCGATGTCGAGAACGCCTGCGCGGCGACGAGTCCGACGCCCAGGAACACGAGACCGACCGCCGCGGCCCCGACGCCCGCGATCCACGATCCGGGACCGGGGAAGCCGCAGGCGACGAGGGCGAGCGCGGTGAGCACCGCGAGCACGGCGTTGGCCAGCACACCGTGGGCGATCGTGGCCAGAAGCGGCGTCGTGCGTCCGGCAGGGGTGCCGGCCACGAGCTCGGCGCGACCGGGCTCCTCCTCGCCGCGGGTGTGGCGCACCGCGAGGAACGAGCTCATGAACGCGGCCAGCATCGCCAGGAACGGGAAGATCAGGAACGCCACGAAGGCGCCCTCGTCGGGGCCGGAGGGCAGGCCGCGGAAGAGCAGGACGACCGGATTCGCCGCCGCGGTGGCCAGCAGCGCCATGCGGTCGGCGGCCGTTCCGAACGACTGATGCACGCCGACATACGTGAGGAGTGCGAGCAGCGCGGTGCCCACCGCCCACATCGGCACCTGCACGCGGTCGCGGCGGAGGCGCTGTGCCAGGAGCGCGCCGAAGCCGCTCATCGCGCGCTCGCACGCCGGGTCGCCGCCCGCGTCGTCGCCGCGCCGCCGGTCGCTGAGCCTGCCGCAGCGTCGTCCGCCCCGGCCGACACGTCATCGCCGTAGTGGCGCAGGAACAGCTCCTCGAGCGACGGCGGCGCGATCCGCAGTCCTGAGACGTTCCGCTCCCCGAGCGTCGGCAGCACTGCGGCGACCCGGTCGCTGTCGACGGTGAAACGGAGACGTCCGTCCTCGACGATCGCGTCGTGGGCGTCGGGGATGCCGAGGCTCGCGGCATCCGTGGATCCGGCCGCCTCGAACGACACCTCCGTGCGCGTGAGGTGGCGCAGGTCGTCGAGCGTGCCGGATTCGACGATGCGGCCGGCGCGGATGATCGAGACGCGGTCGCACAGCTGCTCCACCTCCGAGAGGATGTGGCTCGACAGCAGCACCGTCGCCCCCGCGTCGCGCACGCGCGCGACCTCGCGCCGGAACACGACCTCCATGAGGGGGTCGAGGCCACTCGTGGGCTCGTCGAGGATGTACAGCTCAGCGGGCACCGCGAACGCCGCGACGAGTGCCACCTTCTGGCGGTTGCCCTTCGAATAGGCGCGGCCCTTCTTGCGCGGATCGAGCTGGAACGCCTCGAGCAAACGCTCGCGCTCGGTCGCATAGGCCCGGTCGTTCCGCCGGGCGCCGCGCAGCCGCGCGAGCACGTCGATCGCCTCGCCGCCGGAGAGATTCGGCCAGAGGCTCACGTCGCCGGGCACCGCGGCGATGCGGCGATGGAGGGCGACCGCGTCGCGCCAGGGGTCGCCGCCGAAGACCGCGACCTCGCCCGACGAGCGGCGCGCGAGCCCGAGCAGGATGCGGATCGTCGTGGACTTGCCGGCGCCGTTGGGTCCGAGGAAGCCGTGCACGTCGCCGGGGGAGACCTCGAGGTCGAGGCCGTCGAGGGCGTGCGTGCGCCCGTAGCTCTTGCGCAGTCCGCGCGTGCGGATGACAGGGGTCGTGCTCATGAGCGGAACGATACGCCGATTTCACAAGAGTGTGAAGAAAGTAGCCGGGCGCGTGCCGAGCGCACCGTTTCCGGGGAACGCATCGTCGACTGTGTATACCGGAGAGGGGCAAAGATGCTCGGAGCGGTTCGAATCCGCGAATTATGTATACACTGAAAGTGATCATCGGAACGAGGAGGTGCAGGATGCGAGCGAGCGACCGCGCCTACGCCACCCTCCTCGACGAGATCCAGGGCGGGATGCTGGCCCCCGGCGCCGTGCTGGGCGAGGTCGAACAGTCCACCCGGCTCGGGGTGAGCCGGACGCCGTTGCGCGAAGCCCTCGCCCGCCTCGCCGCCGACGGGCTCGTCGTGCAGCAGTCGCCGCGTGTGACCGTCGTGTCGGAGGTCGACGCCACCGACATCCGCGAACTGTTCGCCGTGCGCCGTGCGCTCGAGGAGACCGCCGCGCGCCTCGCCGCCGAGCGTGCGGACGCCGCCGTCTTCCGTCCGCTCGCCGACGCGTTCGCCGCGGCTTCGCTCGACGACCCCGAGGCGACCGACGAGTACTACCGGCTCATCGGGCGCTTCGATACGGCGCTCGACGCCGCCGTCGCCAACGACTACCTCACCGCGGCGCTGCGCACCGTGCGCACCCACCTCGTGCGGGTGCGACGGCTCGCCCGGGACAACCCCCGGCGGCTCGCGGCATCCGTCGCGGAGCACCGGCTCATCGCGTCGGCGATCGCCGACGGCGACGGCGATCTCGCCGCGCACGCCACGCATGTGCACCTGCACAACGCGCTCACCAGCATCCTCGACTCCCTCGAGGCGCACAACCACGAACAAGGGGCAGCATGACCGTTCTCCACCACCTCCGCGTCCACCGCAGCGACGAGCACCTCGCCCGCGAGGGACAGCTCGCGTGGCGCATCGCCGAGATCGCCGCCGACCCCGTCGAAGTCGACGCCGACGTCGTCGAGATGATCGTCAACCGCATCATCGACAACGCCGCGGTGGCCGCGGCATCCCTCACCCGTCGTCCCGTGAGCGCTGCCCGCCAACAGGCACTCGACCACCCCGTGTCGATCAGCGGCCGGGGCGCCACGATCTTCGGCTGCGCGCTGGAGCGCCGCACGAGCCCCGAGTGGGCGGCGTGGGCCAACGGCGTCGCCGTGCGCGAGCTCGATTACCACGACACGTTCCTCGCGGCCGAGTACTCCCACCCGGGCGACAACATCCCGCCCATCCTCGCCGTCGCGCAGCACGTCGGCAGCGACGGCCGAGCGCTCGTGCGCGGGCTCGCGACCGGGTACGAGATCCAGATCGACCTCGTACGCGCGATCTCGCTGCACAAGCACAAGATCGACCACGTCGCCCACCTCGGCCCCTCGGCGGCGGCGGGCATCGGCACGCTCCTGGGCCTTCCCGCCGAGACGATCTACCAGGCCGTCGGCCAGGCCCTGCACACCACGACCGCCACGCGCCAGTCGCGCAAGGGCGAGATCTCCACGTGGAAAGCGCACGCCCCCGCGTTCGCCGGCAAGATGGCCGTCGAGGCGGTCGACCGCGCGATGCGCGGCGAGACGAGCCCGTCGCCCATCTACGAGGGCGAGGACGGCGTGATCGCCTGGCTGCTCGACGGCAAGGACGCCGCCTACGAGGTGCCGCTCCCCGCACCCGGCGAGGCGAAGCGCGGCATCCTCGACTCCTACACGAAGGAGCACTCCGCCGAGTACCAGGCGCAGGCCTGGATCGACCTGGCCCGGAAGCTCCACGGCGAGCGACCGGATGCCGCCGACCCGGCCAACGTCGAGTCGATCGTGCTGCACACGAGCCACCACACCCACTACGTCATCGGCTCGGGCGCGAACGACCCGCAGAAGTACGACCCCGCGGCCTCCCGCGAGACCCTCGACCACTCGATCCCCTACATCTTCGCCGTAGCGCTGCAGGACGGCGGATGGCACCACGTCGACTCCTACGCGCCGGAGCGCGCGGGCCGCGCCGACACCGTGGAGCTGTGGCACAAGATCACCACGGCCGAAGACGAGGAGTGGACGCGCCGCTACCACTCGGAGGACCCCGACGAGAAGGCCTTCGGCGGCCGCGTCGTGATCCGTTTCACCGACGGCACCGAGCTGATCGACGAGATCGCCGTCGCCGACGCGCACCCCCTCGGCGCGCGGCCGTTCGCCCGCGAGGACTACGTCCGCAAGTTCCGCACGCTGGCCGAGCCCGTGCTCGAGCCGGCCGAGATCGAGCGGTTCCTCGAGCTCGTGCAGCGGCTGCCCGAGCTCACGGCCGAGGAGGTCGCCGAGCTCACCATCGTGGCCAAGTCCGGCGTGCTGGCCGGCGCCCCCGCCCCGAAGGGCTTGTTCTGATGCTGTACGCGACAACTCCGGCGCACGAGAAGCGGCGGCTCCTGCGGGAGCGGCTCGCCACCGGCGAGCTGCTGCGGTTCCCCGGCGCGTTCAACCCGCTGTCGGCACGGCTCATCGAGCGCACGGGCTTCGAGGGCGTGTACATCTCCGGCGCCGTGCTGTCGGCCGACCTCGGTCTGCCCGACATCGGGCTCACGACGCTCACGGAGGTCGCCGCGCGCGGGCAGCAGATCGCGCGCATGACGGAGCTGCCGGCGATCATCGACGCCGACACGGGCTTCGGCGAGCCGATGAACGTCGCACGCACGATCCAGACGCTCGAGGACGCGGGGCTCGCCGGCACGCACATCGAGGATCAGGTCAATCCGAAGCGCTGCGGCCACCTCGACGGCAAGGCCGTCGTCGACGAGGACACCGCCCTCAAGCGCATCCGCGCCGCCGTCGACGCGCGGCGCGATCCGGACTTCCTCATCATGGCGCGCACCGACATCGCCGCGGTCGACGGACTGCAGGCCGCGATAGACCGTGCGAAGGCGCTCGTCGACGCCGGCGCCGACGCGATCTTCCCCGAGGCCATGCGCTCGCTCGAGGAGTTCGCCGCCGTCCGGGCCGCCGTGGACGTGCCGATCCTCGCCAACATGACCGAGTTCGGCAAGTCGGAGCTGTTCTCGTCGCAGCAGCTCGCCGATGTCGGCATCAACATCGTGATCTGGCCCGTGTCGCTCCTGCGCATGGCGATGGGCGCCGCAGGTCGGGCTCTGGACACCCTCGCCACCGAGGGGCACCTCACCGGCAGACTGGACGAGATGCAGCATCGGGCCGACCTCTACGACCTGATCGACTACGAGTCCTACAACCACTTCGACACCAGCGTCTTCAACTTCCAGATCCAGCGCTGATCCCGGCACCCCGCCCTCATCGCCTCACCCGCACGGCTCCACCACCTCGAAGGAGAGAAATGACCGACATCGAGATCAAGAAGGGGCTGGCGGGCGTCACGGTCGACTACACCGCCGTCTCCAAGGTCAACCCCGACACGAACTCGCTGCTGTACCGCGGCTACCCGGTGCAGGAGCTGGCGGCGACGCAGTCGTTCGAGGCGGTCGCCTACCTGCTGTGGCACGGGGAGCTTCCGGATGCCGCGCAGCTGGCGGAGTTCCGGAGTACCGAGCGGCAGAACCGAGCCCTCCAGCCGGACGTGAAGGCCGCCATCGACCTCCTGCCGACGAGCGCCCATCCGATGGACGAGGTGCGCACCGCCGTCAGCGTCATCGGGGCGCGCGAGACGGCGGGGATCCTCAACGTGCTCGACGCGGTCGGCACTCCGGAGGAGAACCTCGAGCGCAGCATCCGCCTCTTCGGCGAACTGCCGGCCATCGTCGCGTACGGCCAGCGCCGTCGCCGGGGCCTGGAACCCGTCGAGGCGCGCGACGACCTCGACTACGCCGCGAACTTCCTCTGGCTCACCTTCGGCGAGGAGGCCGACCCGGTCGTCGTGGACGCCTTCAACCGCTCGATGATCCTGTACGCGGAGCACTCGTTCAACGCGTCGACCTTCACCGCGCGCGTGATCACCTCGACCCTGAGCGACATCTACTCGGCGGTCGTCGGCGCGATCGGCGCGCTCAAGGGCCCGCTGCACGGCGGCGCGAACGAGGCGGTGCTGCACATCTTCGACGAGATCGGCGAGGCCTCGAACGTGGTGCCGTGGCTCGACAGGGCGCTCGCGGAGAAGCGCAAGATCATGGGCTTCGGCCACCGCGTCTACAAGCGAGGCGACTCCCGCGTGCCCACCATGAAGGGCGCCCTCGACACCCTGGTCGCCCACTACGACCGCCCCGATGTGGCCGCCCTCTACGACACGCTCGAGGCGGAGTTCGTCAATCGCAAGGGCATCTACCCGAACCTCGACTACCCCTCGGGGCCCGCCTACAACCTGATCGGGTTCGACACCCTCACCTTCACGCCGCTCTTCGTCGCCTCGCGGATCACCGGATGGACCGCGCACATCATCGAGCAGCAGGCATCCAACGCCCTGATCCGCCCGCTGTCGGCCTACAACGGCGTCGACGAGCGGCACATCGACGGGTACGTCCCGGACACGGCGGCGATCACGGTCGCCGAGCGCGCCGAGGAAGCGGCGGGCTGAGTCGTGGTCCGCAGCGCGGTCCTGGTCGACGTCGTCCGCACGCCGTCCGGGCGCGGCAAGCCCGGGGGCGCCCTGTCGGGCGTGCACCCCGTCGACCTCGCGGCGGGCGTGCTCACCGCGGTGCTCGAGCGCAACGGCCTGGAGTCGACGCAGATCGACGATGTCCTCCTCGGCTGTGTGAGCCAGGTGGGCGATCAGGGCCTCAACATCGCCCGCCAGGCGGCGCTGGCCGCGGGCTTCGATCAGAGCGTGCCCGGTGCGACGATCGACCGGCAGTGCGGCTCGAGCCAGCAGGCTGCGCACTTCGCGGCGCAGGGCGTGATCGCCGGCGCCTACGACATCGTGATCGCGGGCGGCGTCGAGTCGATGAGCCGTGTGCCGCTGGGCGCCTCGACGGCGGTGGCCGGCAGCCCGATGTCTCCGGGGATCCGTGCCCGCTATCCGGAAGGGCTCGTCAACCAGGGCGTCTCGGCCGAGCTCATCGCGCAGCGCTGGGGCTTCGACCGCGAGGAGCTCGACCGGTATTCGGCGGAGTCCCACCGGAGGGCGGCGGATGCCGCGGCATCCGGATTCTTCGATTCGCAGCTGCTGCCGGTTCCCACCGACGCGGGCACCGTCGTCGCGGACGAGACGATCCGCGCCGCCACCACCGTGGAGGGGCTCGCGGGATTGAACCCGTCGTTCCGCACCGACGCGCTCGCCGACCGGTTCCCCGAACTGGACTGGCGGATCACGCCCGGCAACTCGTCGCCGCTGACCGACGGCGCGTCGGCCGCGCTCATCATGAGCGAGGAGAAGGCCGCCGAGCTCGGACTCACGCCCCGCGCCCGCTTCCACGCGTTCTCCGTCGTCGGCGACGACCCGCTCCTCATGCTCACCGGACCGATCCCCGCGACCCGCCGCATCCTCGAGCGCAGCGGACTGTCGATCGACGACATCGACGCCTACGAGGTGAACGAGGCCTTCGCGCCCGTGCCGCTCGCGTGGGCCGCCGAGGTCGGCGCCGATCCGGCGAGGCTCAATCCGCGCGGCGGCGCGATCGCCCTCGGCCACGCACTCGGCTCGTCGGGCACGCGCCTGCTGGGCACGCTGCTCGCGCACCTCGAGGCGACCGGCGGCCGCTACGGCCTGCAGACGATGTGCGAGGGCGGCGGAATGGCCAACGCCACGATCATCGAGAGGCTCTGACGCGGCGAGCCAGGGGCCGTTGACCGTCGACGAGAACGTTCTCGACGAAGTGTCGACATCGGATGCCTCCGCTCGACGCCCCGGGTAGAGGGTGGCGACCGGCCACCCCGACCGGAAGGATCGACCCATGAAGTTCGTCATGTTCGTCGTCAGCGACGCCCAGCCCGACAGCCCGACCGATGACTCCGACGTCGACCTGTGGGTCGACCCGCTCGATGCGGCCGGAAAGCGGCTGATCGGCGACGTGCTCGAGCCCGTGTCGAAGTCGACCGTGGTGAAGGTCCGCGGCGGCAAGGTGCTCACCACGCGCGGGCCGTTCGCCGAGACGAGCGAGGTGATCCTCGGCTTCGACGTGCTCGAGGTCGCCGACCTCGACGAGGCGATCGAGATCGCGTCGCGGCATCCGATGGCCCGGAACGGCCAGATCGAGCTGCGCGCGTTCATGGACTGGGACGCGCAGGAGTAGCGCGCCGCCATTCGGCAGTCGCCGTGGGGATCCCGGGTGGGATTCCCACGACGACGGTCGAACCGTGTGCGCCGTAGACGAGTTCGCGGGGGTTCCTCGCAATTAGAAGGTCTTCCTAGTATTCTCATCACTGTGCCCACGAAGCCACAGGAGGAGTACGCAGGATGACCGATCTGATGATGTCCGTCGATGCAGAGGAACGTGCCGCGATGGTCGAGGCGGTGCGCGACTTCGCGCAGACCGAGCTCGCCCCGCACGCGCTCGAATGGGACGAGACGCACCACTTCCCTCGTGACGTGATCCAGCGCGCGGGCGACCTCGGGCTCGGCGGTCTCTACGTGCGCGAAGACGTCGGCGGGTCGGGCCTGTCCCGTGCCGACGCGGTCGCCCTCGTCGAGGAGCTCGCCAAGGGCGACCCCGCCATCGCCGCGTTCGTCACGATCCACAACATGGTCGCGTGGATGATCGACACCTACGGCGCCGAGGCCCAGCGTCAGGAGTGGCTGCCGCGCCTGACCGCCATGACCGACTTCGGCAGCTACTGCCTCACCGAGCCGGGCGCCGGCTCCGACGCCGCGGCGATCGCGACGAGCGCCATCCGAGACGGCGACGAGTTCGTCGTCACGGGCGTGAAGCAGTTCATCTCCGGCGGAGGCGAGGCATCCGTGTACGTCGTCATGGCTCGCACCGGCGAGCCGGGCGCACGGGGGATCACCGCGTTCCTCGTCCCGGGCGACGCCCCCGGCCTCAGCTTCGGCGCCGCCGAGAAGAAGATGGGCTGGAACGCCCAGCCGACCCGCCAGGTCATCCTCGACGAGGTGCGCGTGCCGGCGGCTGCCGTGCTCGGCGAGCTCGGCGGCGGCTTCAAGATCGCGATGTCGGCCCTCAACGGCGGCCGAATCAACATCGCCGCCTGCTCGCTGGGCGGCGCGCAGTGGGCGCTCGACCGCGCCACCCGCTACGTGCACGAGCGGTTCACGTTCGGCGAGCCGCTGTCGGAGCGCCAGAGCGTCGTGTTCACCCTCGCGGACATGGCCACCGAGCTCCAGGCCGCGCGCGCCCTCGTGCGCGACGCCGCCCTCGCGATCGATTCGAAGAGCCCCGACGTCGCGATGCAGTGCGCGATGGCGAAGCGCTTCGCGACGGATGCCGGGTTCCGCGTCGCCAACGACGCCCTGCAGCTGCACGGCGGCTACGGCTACCTGCACGAGTACGGCATCGAGAAGGTCGTGCGCGACCTGCGCGTGCACCAGATCCTCGAGGGCACCAACGAGATCATGCGCGTCATCATCGGACGCGAGCTCCTCGCGCCCGGACGCTGACCACCGGGCACGCACCCGGGAACGAGGGGGACGCGTGGGTGTCCTGCAGCTGCGCGCACCCCGTCCCCGTCGCTCTCAGCCCCGACTGCTAGACAGGAATCGGCGCCCGCGCCGGCGCCCGCCGCTTCGTCGAAGGAGACAGCATGGCCACGATCGCGTTCCTCGGGCTCGGGCACATGGGCCTGCCCATGGCCCTCAACCTCTCGCGTGCCGGGCACGAGGTGCTCGGCTTCGATGTCGTGCCGGCGGCGACGGATGCTGCGCGCGCCGCGGGGCTGACCGTCACCGCCTCGTCGGTCGAGGCCGCGGAGCGCGCCGACGTCGTTCTCACGATGTTCCCGAGCGGCCGCCACGTGATCGACGCCTACCGTGGGGTCGACGGTCGGACGGGGCTGATCGAGACGGCCGCGCCCGGAAGCCTCTTCATCGACTGCTCGACGATCGCGGTGGACGAGTCGCAGGAGGCGCACCGACTCGGCGAGGCGGCCGGGCACCGCTGCCTCGACGCCCCCGTGTCGGGCGGCGTCGTGGGTGCCGAGAACGCCACGCTCGCCTTCATGGTCGGCGGGTCCGAGCCGGACTTCGCCGCTGCGCTGCCGCTGCTGGAGGCGATGGGGCGTCGCATCGTGCACTGCGGCGAGGCGGGCCTCGGTCAGGCGGCGAAGGTCTGCAACAACATGATCCTCGGCATCTCGCAGATCGCTGTCGCCGAGGCTTTCGTGCTCGGCGAACGACTGGGGCTCAGCCACCAGGCGCTGTTCGACGTGGCCTCGAACGCGTCCGGCCAGTGCTGGGCGCTCACCACCAACTGCCCCGTGCCCGGTCCGGTGCCCACCAGTCCCGCCAACCGCGACTACCAGCCGGGATTCGCCGGCGCCCTGATGGACAAGGACCTCGGGCTGGCCGAGCAGGCGCTCACCCTGACCGGAGTAGACGCGCGCATGGGACTGCTCGCGCGGCGGATCTACCACGAATACGCCGCCGGGCCGGGCGCCGCCCAGGACTTCTCCGGCATCATCGGAACGGTCCGCGCGCAGAGCCGGCCGCAGGAGGGAACGAACGCATGACCGACTACGAGACCATCCTCGTCGAGACCCGCGGACGCGTCGGGTGGATCACGCTCAACCGTCCGGAGGCGCTGAACGCGCTCGACAGTCGCGTGATGCGCGACGTGGTCGAGGCATCCGTCCTCTTCGATGCCGACCCGCAGATCGGCGCGATCGTCGTGACCGGCTCGGAGCGCGCCTTCGCCGCGGGCGCCGACATCAAGGAGATGGAGGGCAAGACGGGTCTCGACATGGTGCTGGACGACCACTTCGGCGCGTGGGCGCGGTTCGCCGCGGTGCGCACCCCGGTGATCGCGGCCGTCTCGGGCTACGCCCTGGGCGGCGGGTGCGAGCTGGCGATGATGTGCGACATCATCCTCGCCGCCGACACCGCGAAGTTCGGCCAGCCCGAGATCACCCTCGCCGTGATCCCCGGAATGGGCGGCACGCAGCGGCTCATCCGCGCCGTCGGCTACTACAAGGCCGCCGAGCTCGTGCTGACGGGCCGGATGATGGATGCCTCGGAGGCCGAGCGCTCCGGACTCGTCTCACGCGTCGTGCCCGCGGCCGACCTGCTCGCCGAGGCGGAGAAGACGGCGCAGGCGATCGCGTCGAAGTCGCTCCCGTCTCTGTACGCGGCGAAGGCGGCGCTGGATGCGGCGATGGAGACGACGCTCGCCGAGGGACTCAGGTTCGAGAGTCAGGCGTTCGCGGCGCTGTTCTCCACGCACGACCAGAAGGAGGGGATGGCCGCGTTCCGCGAGAAGCGGACGCCCGACTTCACCCACCGGTGAGGGTTCGGCGCTCAGAGCGGTTCGGGCTGCGGCTTCGGGTCGGCGAAGTCACCGGAGTTGCGCCGCAGCCGGGCGATGATCGACACCAGGTCCTCCGTGTCGCCCTCGTCGAGTCCCGGCTCGCGGAACACCTCGGTGTTCAGCGCCGCGGTGGCCCGGTCCACCAGCTCGCGGCCGTCGTCGGTGAGCACGAGCATCGCCGCGCGACCGTCCTCAGGGTGCGGCTCGCGCACGACCAGCCCATCGCGCACGAGCCGCTCGACGGTGTTCGTGACGCTGGTCGGATGCACCTGGAGGCGGGCGATGGCGCTGGCCATCGGCATCCGTCCCTCCCGCGTGAACGCGAGCAGCCGCAGCATCTCGTAGCGCGCGAACGACAGCGCGAACGGCTTCAGCGTGCGCTCGACGCGCGCGAGCATCAGCTGCTGGGCGCGGATGATCGAGGTGACCGCGGTCATGCCGACGGCGGCATCCGTCCATCCGTGCGCGAGCCACTGACGCTTCGCCTCGGCGATCGGGTCGATGGGCAGGCGTCGCGGTGCGGCCATGGGAGCTCCTTCCGGAGAGCGGATGCTGCGCTCCACGCTACCCAGATCGACTGCGTGGACGTCGGTGCACGTCGGCGCCATAGACTCGAAGAGGCGAAGGAGCATCAGTGAAGATCATCGTTCTGGTCAAAGAGGTTCCCGATACCTACGGGGATCGGAAGCTCAGTCTGGAGACGGGCCTTGCGGATCGCGCGGCGAGCGAGTCGGTGCTCGACGAGATCGGCGAGCGCTCGATCGAGGTCGCGTTGAGCCATGCCGACAAGAACCCCGGCACCGAGGTGGTCGTGGTGTCGATGGCGCCCGAGGGCGCCGCCGCCACGGTGCGCAAGGGGCTGGCGATGGGTGCCGGCGCTGCGCTGCAGGTCGTCGATGAGGCCCTCCTCGGTGCGGATCTGGTGCTGACGGCCGAGGTGCTCGCCGCCGCGGTGAAGCGCGCCGGCTTCGATCTGGTGGTCGCGGGCAATCAGTCCACCGACGGTTCGGGCGGCGTGGTGCCGGCGATGATGGCCGAGCTGCTCGACGTGCCCGCTGCCCTCAACCTCACGACGATCGAGATCGCGGAGGGTTCGGTGTCCGGCACCCGCGCGACGGATGCGGGAGTCGTCGAGGTGACGGCGGCCTTCCCCGCGGTCGTCTCGATCACCGAGGCGATGCCCGACGCGCGCTTCCCTAACTTCAAGGGCATCATGGCGGCGAAGAAGAAGCCGTTCGAGACGGTGTCGCTGGCCGATCTGGGCGTGGACGCGGAGGATGCCTCCGCGGCGCGCTCGATCGTGATCGGGTTGAGCGAGAAGCCGCCGCGCGAGGCCGGCGTCAAGATCGTCGACGAGGGCGATGCGGGCGAGAAGCTCGCCGAGTACCTCATCCAGAACCGGCTCGTGTGAGGAGCGTGAGATGACCTTTCCTTCGGACTCGATCCTGGTGCTGCTCGACGTGACGCCCTCCGACGGGCTCGCCAAGTCGTCGGCCGGACTGCTCGGTGCGGCCTCGGCGGTGGGCACCCCGGTCGCCCTGATCGTGGGCGACGCGGCACTCGCCGCCGACGCCGGCGCGCTGGGCGCGGCATCCGTCCTCGTCGCCTCCGGCGACCGCGTCGACGCGGTCGCCGCCGCCGCGGCACTCGTGCAGCCCGACGCGATCCTGGTGTCGCATTCGATCGAGGGGCGCGAGGCCGCCGCCCGGTACGCGGCACGCTCCCGCTCGGCCCTCTCGGTCGACGCCGTGGCGGTCGCACGTGACGAAGAGGGCGTGGTCGCGCAGCATTCCGTCTACGGCGGCGCCTACAACGTCCAATCCGCCACGACGTTCGGCGCTCCGGTGATCACCGTGCGGCAGGGAGCGGTGGATGCTCGGGCCGCGGCGGTGACCGATCCCGCCGTCGAGACGCTCGAGGTGGCCGCGTCGGGCCGCCAGGCGGCGACGTTCGGCGCCCTCCAGGAGGCCGTCGTCTCCTCGACCCGCCCCGAGCTGCGCGGGGCCGCGAAGGTGGTCTCGGGCGGGCGCGGTCTGGGGTCGGAGGAGAAGTTCGCGCTCGTCGACGAACTGGCCGACGCGCTCGGCGCGGCCGTCGGAGCATCGCGTGCCGCGGTGGACGCGGGCTACGTGAAGCAGACCGCGCAGGTGGGCCAGACGGGCGTGTCGGTATCGCCGCAGCTGTATGTGGCGCTGGGCATCTCGGGCGCCATCCAGCACAAGGCGGGCATGCAGACCGCGAAGACGATCGTCGCGATCAACAAGGACGCCGACGCGCCGATCTTCGAGATCGCCGACTACGGGGTCGTCGGCGACCTGTTCACCGTCGTGCCCCAGCTGATCGCCGCGCTCCAGGCGAAGAAGGCGTAGGACGGCAGGGGTGGCGACTTTCGGTACGACGCTGCGGCAGGGCCTGCCGCGGGTGCCCGGCGGGGCCGCCTGGCCGCCCGCCGGCGCGGCGCCGGCTCCTGCGGTCGCGGATCCAGCCCTCGAGGTCACTGCAGCCCCTGTGGTCGTTGAGCCGGCCCCCGTGGTCGCCGTGGCGCCCCCCGCGGTCGATGAGCCTGTCGACGCGTCGTCCCCGGCTCCCGCGTCCGCTGCGTCTGCCTCCGCGCTCGGTGAGCCGACTTTCGCGGTCGCTGAGCCTGCGGACGCGTCGTCCCCGGCGCTGTCCGCCGCGGGCCGCCCGCTCCGCCGGGGTCTGCCACGGGTCGCCGGCGGCGAGCCCTGGCCCCCGGCATCCGCCACCGCTCCGGTGTCGCAGCACGCCGCAGCCGCACCGTCTGCACCGTCTGCACCGCGTGTCGAGACCCCTGAACCGGTTGCCGAGGCCGCTGCGGTGTCGCAACACGCGGCGCCCGTCGCCGCCGCACCGCGTGTCGCGGCCACCGAATCCGGAACCACACCGCTGCGCCGCGGACTCCCGCGCGTCACCGGAGGAGAGCCGTGGCCGCCGGCCGGCTTCGCCCCGGCTCCCACCGCGACCCCCGTCCAGGACGTGGTCGCCGCGCCCGAACCGCCGCCGCTCGCGTCGCCCGCACCGCCGGTCGCGTCGCCAATCCCGGTCACGGAGCCCGTCGAGGCGTCGTCGTCCACCACGGAGCTCGTCCCTTCGGCGCCCGCTGCCGCCGTCGTCCCCTCCGGCCCGCGCGCACCGCTTCCTTTCCGTCAGACCGTCTTCCCCGGTGCGGCTGCGCGCACGCGCCCGGAGCCGCGTCCTGAGCCGACCCGGTACGGCCCCTTCACGCGCGCGCAGTGGGCGGGCGCGACGGTCGTCGGCGGTCTCGGGCTGCTGTTCGCGGCCGGGATGGCCGTGCTCGCGGTGCGCTGGTTCCTCTCGCTCCCTGCCCTGCAGGACTTCCTCACCACCTACCCCGGCGAGTACCACCTGCCCGAGGGCGCACCCGTCGGTCTGCCCGGCTGGCTCGGGTGGCAGCATTTCTTCAACGTCTTCCTGATGGTGCTGATCATCCGGTCGGGGCTCCGCGTGCGCTCCGAGAAGCGCCCGGCCGTGTTCTGGACGCCGCGCACGAATCCCAAGGGCAAGATCAGCCTCACCCTGTGGTTCCACCAGGCACTGGACCTCCTGTGGCTCGTGAACGGCGTGGTGTTCATCGTGCTGCTGTTCGTCACCGGCCAGTGGATGCGGGTGATCCCCACATCATGGGAGGTCTTCCCCAACGCGCTCAGCGCCGTGCTGCAGTACATCTCGCTCGACTGGCCCACCGAGAACGGCTGGGTCAACTACAACTCCGTGCAGCAGTTGGCGTACTTCGCGACGATCTTCCTCGCCGCACCGCTCGCCGCGATCACCGGAGTGCGCATGAGTGGGGTGTGGCCGAAGAACGCAAAGACCCTCAACCGGATCTACCCGGTGGAGTGGGCGCGAGCCGTGCACTTCCCCGTGATGCTCTACTTCGTCGCGTTCATCGCCGTGCACGTGTTCCTCGTCTTCGCGACCGGGGCGCTGCGCAACCTCAACCACATGTACGCCGCGCAGGGGTCCACCGATCCGAACGCCTACGCCGACAACTGGCTCGGCTTCTGGCTCTTCGTCGCGTCGATGATCGTCATCGCCGCCGCCTGGGTGGCGGCCCGCCCGCTCGTCCTCGCGCCGATCGCGCGCCTGTTCGGCACCGTCTCGAGCCGCTGACGGCCGCGAGTCGACGTACGCGTCTCAATCTCGGGTGGACGACCCGGCGGATGCCTCGCCCGCCGCGAAGCCCTCGGCCCACGCCTCGTCGGCGCCGAGGCGGAACATGTCGCGGTCGCCGGGGCGCACGATCGAGCGCGCGCCGGGCAGATCCAGCCCGCCGACGAGGTCGGCGCGCCCACGGACCACGGCGACCGGGCGTCGGGCAGCCTTCCCCTTGACCAGGTCGGTGGCGGACGCGAGCTCGTCGGCGACGCACGGCATCGTCACGACCAGCGGCCGACCCTCGGCATCCGTCTGCCCGCGGAGGTCCTCGAAGACCCGCACGCCACCGGCGCCGATGGCCGCGTCGGTCTGGCCTTCGCGCCATGCGCGCCCGAGCGTGTCCGAGACGATCACGCCGACCTCCACGCCCAGGCGTGCGCGCAGGCCCGCCGCCAGTGCTCGGGCGGAGGCGTCGGGATCGACCGGCAGCAGCAGCACCGTGCCGTCGGGGGTGTTGGAGGCATCCACGCCCGCCGCCGCGGCCACGATGCCCAGGCGGCTCTCGACGATGCGGGTCGTGTGACCGGACTCGGAGGTGCGGGATGCCACGACCCGCACGGTCTCGGCGGTGATGGCGTCCTCGCGGTCGTCGGCGCGGATGATGCGACCCTCCGCCTTCGACACGATCTTCGACGTCACCACGAGGATGTCGCCGTCTTCGAGGGCGGGCGACACCGCGGCATCCGCGATCACCGTGACGAGGTCGGTTCCCGGCGTGATCTCGCCGATGCCGTCCAGGGCCCAGATCTGCAGCACGTCAGCGGACGAACCGCACCTCGGTCAGCGTCTCACCGAGGAAGGGCTCGGTGTGCGAGGCGCCGTCGAGTGCGAATCCGTTGCGCTGATAGAAGCGGTGCGCGCGGGGATTGTCCTCGGCGACCCACAGGTAGAGGGACTCGCCCTCCGTGACGGCCGCGTCGAACAGGCGCTGCCCGATGCCGCTGCCGTGCCACGCGTCGAGCAGATAGATGAAGTACAGCTCCCGGAAGGCGGGTGCGTCCTTGTCGCGCGCGGGACCGGAGCCGACGAAGCCCACGATCTCACCGTCGACGAGCGCGGCGCTCATCCGGAAATCGGGACCCTGAGAGGCCCAGTGCGTCCAGAGCTCGGCCATCCGGCGCGGTGACACCTTCTCCAGCGCGGCCTTGCTGATGAGGTGGTCGTAGGTCTCGTGCCAGCACGTGGCGTGGACGCGGCCGAGAGCCTCGGCATCCACGTCTCGCACCGGACGGACGACGATGTCAGTTCGCGGTTCGGCTCCCATGGCCAGACTCTACGCGGGCCTCCGCGCCGGGAGAAATCGCCGCGAGGCGGGGCGGCGGAGGGGCCGGGGTGCTGCGCGGCCACTGTCGGTGATCGACAAAGGAATGCCGTGGTCGAGGGCCGGTGGCTACCATCGCTCCTCGTGAACGTGATCTGGCGCACTCTTCTGGTCATCTGGCACGCGAAGGTCATGCGCCGGCGTCGAAGCCCCGTCGACGCGGCTTCTGTGGGGCGCGTGCGGCTCACGACGCTGCCGACGGATCTCGACCTGCTCGGGCACATGAACAATGGCCGTTACGCGTCGCTGTTCGACCTCGGCCGCTTCGACCTGTTGATCCGCACCGGCTTCTGGGAACTGTTCGCCGAACGTCGGTGGTACGCGGTGGTGGCGAGCGAGACGATCACCTTCCGCAAGTCGCTCGAACTGTGGCAGCGCTTCACCGTGGAGTCGCGCCTGCTCTCGCACGACGACAAGTCGGTGTACATGATGCACCGGGCGGTCGTGAAGGGAGAGGTGTACGCCGAGATGATCGTGCGCGCGCGCTTCCTCCGCAAGGCCGGCGGCATCGTGCCGCTCGAGGAGCTGTTCGAGGCGCTCGGGCGCCGCGACACCCTGCCTCCGCTGCAGCCGTGGGTGAAGGAGTGGGCGGCCGCGTCGGCCCTCCCGTCGACGCGGCTGCCGGCCCCCAGCACCTGGGAATGACGGGGCCGAACGCGACACGCCCGGGGTGCGCGCTCGATTTGCCGAGTCGCCGCAACGTGCGTAAGTTATATCGAGTTCGCCCCACAGGGATGCGGGAGGCCGAGAGCCTCACCCCCTCAAGCGGCGGACACAACCCCTCGAAGACGTAGATCCGATCTGTCGTCTCGAACCGCTTCCGTGAAGGATGCGGTGGGGAAGGAAACTGCCCCACGGGCGAAGCCGAGAGGCCCAGCATGTGGGTGCGTCCGTTCCTTGAGAACTCAACAGCGTGCACTTGTCAAATGCCAATTTGATTTACCCCGTCCGATCTTCGGGTCGGTTGGGATTTCTTTGAGAAATTGGAATGTCAGTATTGATGTTCTGTTTGTCAGATCAAGCTCGTCGTTTCTGGTCTTTTTCCGACCGGGGGTGGCAAACATTTTTTATGGAGAGTTTGATCCTGGCTCAGGATGAACGCTGGCGGCGTGCTTAACACATGCAAGTCGAACGATGAAGCCTAGCTTGCTGGGTGGATTAGTGGCGAACGGGTGAGTAACACGTGAGCAACCTGCCCCTCACTCTGGGATAAGCGCTGGAAACGGCGTCTAATACTGGATACGAAACGCAACCGCATGGTTAGTGTTTGGAAAGATTTTTTGGTGGGGGATGGGCTCGCGGCCTATCAGCTTGTTGGTGAGGTAATGGCTCACCAAGGCGTCGACGGGTAGCCGGCCTGAGAGGGTGACCGGCCACACTGGGACTGAGACACGGCCCAGACTCCTACGGGAGGCAGCAGTGGGGAATATTGCACAATGGGCGGAAGCCTGATGCAGCAACGCCGCGTGAGGGATGACGGCCTTCGGGTTGTAAACCTCTTTTAGCAAGGAAGAAGCGAAAGTGACGGTACTTGCAGAAAAAGCGCCGGCTAACTACGTGCCAGCAGCCGCGGTAATACGTAGGGCGCAAGCGTTATCCGGAATTATTGGGCGTAAAGAGCTCGTAGGCGGTTTGTCGCGTCTGCTGTGAAAACCGGAGGCTCAACCTCCGGCCTGCAGTGGGTACGGGCAGACTAGAGTGCGGTAGGGGAGATTGGAATTCCTGGTGTAGCGGTGGAATGCGCAGATATCAGGAGGAACACCGATGGCGAAGGCAGATCTCTGGGCCGTAACTGACGCTGAGGAGCGAAAGGGTGGGGAGCAAACAGGCTTAGATACCCTGGTAGTCCACCCCGTAAACGTTGGGAACTAGTTGTGGGGGCCATTCCACGGTCTCCGTGACGCAGCTAACGCATTAAGTTCCCCGCCTGGGGAGTACGGCCGCAAGGCTAAAACTCAAAGGAATTGACGGGGACCCGCACAAGCGGCGGAGCATGCGGATTAATTCGATGCAACGCGAAGAACCTTACCAAGGCTTGACATACACCAGAACGGGCCAGAAATGGTCAACTCTTTGGACACTGGTGAACAGGTGGTGCATGGTTGTCGTCAGCTCGTGTCGTGAGATGTTGGGTTAAGTCCCGCAACGAGCGCAACCCTCGTTCTATGTTGCCAGCACGTAATGGTGGGAACTCATGGGATACTGCCGGGGTCAACTCGGAGGAAGGTGGGGATGACGTCAAATCATCATGCCCCTTATGTCTTGGGCTTCACGCATGCTACAATGGCCGGTACAAAGGGCTGCAATACCGTGAGGTGGAGCGAATCCCAAAAAGCCGGTCCCAGTTCGGATTGAGGTCTGCAACTCGACCTCATGAAGTCGGAGTCGCTAGTAATCGCAGATCAGCAACGCTGCGGTGAATACGTTCCCGGGTCTTGTACACACCGCCCGTCAAGTCATGAAAGTCGGTAACACCTGAAGCCGGTGGCCTAACCCTTGTGGAGGGAGCCGTCGAAGGTGGGATCGGTAATTAGGACTAAGTCGTAACAAGGTAGCCGTACCGGAAGGTGCGGCTGGATCACCTCCTTTCTAAGGAGCATCTGGCATCCGGGCCTTTCGGGGTGTGGGTGTCCAGGCGCCGGATCGAGATCGAATGTGTCTTGCCGGTAGCTCATGGGTGGAACATTTGACATGGCATCAGCGCGACTGATCCTCACTAGTACGTGCCGTCTTCGGATGGTTCGGGAACGTGGGGGTGGGTGAGCGGGGTGTCTGCACGCTGTTGGGTCCTGAGGGACCGGGCATGGCCACGTCTTCGGGTGTGGTCGTTTCCAGATCCTCTTGGGCCTGCTTTCTGCTGCCGGCATGGTGGTGGGGGTGGGTTCCGCCCGTACTTTGAGAACTACACAGTGGACGCGAGCATCTTTGAGCCGACTCTTCGGGGTCGGTTCTCATTGATGATCTTAAAGATCATTAGTCAATTTCGATTGACGATTCGAACTCATGTGATTTCAAGTCTTTAAGAGCAAACGGTGGATGCCTTGGCATCTGGAGCCGAAGAAGGACGTAGCAATCTGCGATAAGCCTCGGGGAACTGATAAGCAAGTTTTGATCCGAGGGTGTCCGAATGGGGAAACCCCGCCAGGGCGCGTGCGTGCCTGGTGACTCCCGCCTGAATATATAGGGCGGGTAGAGGGAACGCGGGGAAGTGAAACATCTCAGTACCCGCAGGAAGAGAAAGCAACAGCGATTCCGTGAGTAGTGGCGAGCGAAACCGGAACAGGCTAAACCGAGCGTGTGTGATACCCGGCAGGGGTTGCACGTTCGGGGTTGTGGGACTTTTCTGATCATCCTGCCGGATGGTCGACGTGATGCGTGCGTATAGGCGAACCGTTTTGAAGGGCGGGCCAGAGTGGGTGCCAGCCCCGTAGCCGAAATGTGTGACGCAGCGTGAAGAGTATCCCAAGTAGCACGGGGCCCGAGAAATCCCGTGTGAATCTGTCAGGACCACCTGATAAGCCTAAATACTCCCAGATGACCGATAGCGGACAAGTACCGTGAGGGAAAGGTGAAAAGTACCCCGGGAGGGGAGTGAAATAGTACCTGAAACCGTTTGCTTACAAACCGTTGGAGCACCCCTGGTAGGTGTGACAGCGTGCCTTTTGAAGAATGAGCCTGCGAGTTAGCGATATGTGGCGAGGTTAACCCGTGTGGGGTAGCCGTAGCGAAAGCGAGTCTGAATAGGGCGATTCAGTCGCATGTCCTAGACCCGAAGCGAAGTGATCTATCCATGGCCAGGCTGAAGCGACGGTAAGACGTCGTGGAGGGCCGAACCCACTTAGGTTGAAAACTGAGGGGATGAGCTGTGGATAGGGGTGAAAGGCCAATCAAACTTCGTGATAGCTGGTTCTCTCCGAAATGCATTTAGGTGCAGCGTTGCGTGTTTCTTGCCGGAGGTAGAGCTACTGGATGGCCGATGGGCCCTACAAGGTTACTGACGTCAGCCAAACTCCGAATGCCGGTAAGTGAGAGCGCAGCAGTGAGACTGTGGGGGATAAGCTTCATAGTCGAGAGGGAAACAACCCAGACCACCAACTAAGGTCCCTAAGCGCGTGCTAAGTGGGAAAGGATGTGGAGTTGCTTAGACAACCAGGAGGTTGGCTTAGAAGCAGCCACCCTTGAAAGAGTGCGTAATAGCTCACTGGTCAAGTGATTCCGCGCCGACAATGTAACGGGGCTCAAGCACGCCACCGAAGTTGTGGCATTGACATTATTGGTAGGCCTTCGTGGTCCAGCCGTGTTGATGGGTAGGAGAGCGTCGTGTGGCGAGTGAAGCGGCGGGGTGACCCAGCCGTGGACGCCACACGAGTGAGAATGCAGGCATGAGTAGCGAAAGACGTGTGAGAAACACGTCCTCCGAAAGACCAAGGGTTCCAGGGTCAAGCTAATCTTCCCTGGGTAAGTCGGGACCTAAGGCGAGGCCGACAGGCGTAGTCGATGGACAACGGGTTGATATTCCCGTACCGGCGAAGAACCGCCCCAGCTAATCCAGTAGTGCTAAGTGTCTGAATCCCTCTGATCGATCCCTTCGGGGTGAGACGTTGGGCCTAGCGCACGACCCCATTCTGGTGCGGTTAGCGTATTAACAGGTGTGACGCAGGAAGGTAGCCCAGCCCGGCGATGGTTGTCCGGGTGCAAGTGCGTAGGCCGACTCTTAGGCAAATCCGGGAGTCATCAAGGCTGAGACACGATGCGGATGAAAAGTGGGTGATCCTATGCTGCCAAGAAAAGCATCGACGCGAGGTTCTAGCCGCCCGTACCCCAAACCGACTCAGGTGGTCAGGTAGAGAATACCAAGGAGATCGAGAGAATCGTGGTTAAGGAACTCGGCAAAATGCCCCCGTAACTTCGGGAGAAGGGGGGCCATCCACTTATACGGACTTGCTCCGAAAAGGGTGTGGTGGCCGCAGAGACTAGTGGGTAGCGACTGTTTACTAAAAACACAGGTCCGTGCCAAGTCGCAAGACGATGTATACGGACTGACGCCTGCCCGGTGCTGGAAGGTTAAGAGGACCGGTTAGCCGCAAGGCGAAGCTGAGAATTTAAGCCCCAGTAAACGGCGGTGGTAACTATAACCATCCTAAGGTAGCGAAATTCCTTGTCGGGTAAGTTCCGACCTGCACGAATGGCGTAACGACTTCCCAACTGTCTCAACCGCGAACTCGGCGAAATTGCATTACGAGTAAAGATGCTCGTTACGCGCAGCAGGACGGAAAGACCCCGTGACCTTTACTACAGCTTGGTATTGGTGTTCGGTGTGGCTTGTGTAGGATAGGTGGGAGACTATGAAACCATGACGCCAGTTATGGTGGAGTCATTGTTGAAATACCACTCTGGTCACTCTGGATATCTAACTTCGAACCGTAATCCGGTTCAGGGACAGTGCCTGGTGGGTAGTTTAACTGGGGCGGTTGCCTCCCAAAAAGTAACGGAGGCGCCCAAAGGTTCCCTCAACCTGGTTGGCAATCAGGTGGCGAGTGTAAGTGCACAAGGGAGCTTGACTGTGAGACTGACAGGTCGAGCAGGGACGAAAGTCGGGACTAGTGATCCGGCAGTGGCTTGTGGAAGCGCTGTCGCTCAACGGATAAAAGGTACCTCGGGGATAACAGGCTGATCTTGCCCAAGAGTCCATATCGACGGCATGGTTTGGCACCTCGATGTCGGCTCGTCGCATCCTGGGGCTGGAGTAGGTCCCAAGGGTTGGGCTGTTCGCCCATTAAAGCGGTACGCGAGCTGGGTTTAGAACGTCGTGAGACAGTTCGGTCCCTATCCGCTGCGCGCGTAGGAAGTTTGAGAGGATCTGACCCTAGTACGAGAGGACCGGGTTGGACGAACCTCTGGTGTGCCAGTTGTACTGCCAAGTGCACCGCTGGTTAGCTACGTTCGGGATGGATAACCGCTGAAAGCATCTAAGCGGGAAGCCGGCCTCAAGATGAGACTTCCATACCATTTATGGTGAGAGGCTCCCAGCCAGACTACTGGGTTGATAGGCCGGATGTGGAAGCGTAGTAATACGTGAAGCTGACCGGTACTAATAAGCCGATGACTTGATAACACACCGAATCTTTGGTGCACGCGTCCACTGAGTGGTTCTCGATGTACGGTCGAGAACAACACAACAAAACACTGTTTTGCTGTAACGACGGAACATCCATAGTGTTTCGGCGGCCATAGCGAGAGGGAAACGCCCGGTCACATTCCGAACCCGGAAGCTAAGCCTCTCAGCGCCGATGGTACTGCAGGGGAGACCCTGTGGGAGAGTAGGACACCGCCGGACTTACTTCGATCGAAGAGCCCATCCATTGTCGGATGGGCTCTTCGTGGTTAACGCGCGGTGCGGGCCGTGAACGCGTCTTTCAGCGCGGTGCGTACGGCTGCGATCGCCGGCCGCGTCGACGACGTGCGTGTTGCGGCGAAGACCTCGCGCGCCGGTGAGCCCGGCAGGTCGACGAGTGTGAGTTCCTTGCGACCGGGAGCCCGAGCGAGGTCGGGGAGGAGTCCGACCGCCAGGCCGGCGGCGATCAGTCGTACGTGCACGGTGAGATCGGCGATCTCGAACCGCACATCGGGCTCGAAGCCGGCCGCACGGCACTGCTGGGTCGCCCATTGCCGGGACGCGGTGCCGCTCGGCTCCATGACCCACGGTCTCCCGCGCAGCGCGTCGAGGTCTCGTGCGGGTTCTCCGCGCCGCACGGCCAACCGGATCGCGTCCCGTCCGATCTCGGTGCGCTCGATGCCGGTCGGATGGGCACGCGAGTGCCCCGGGTACTGCTCCGCGACGACGAGATCGAACCGTCGTGCCGCCAACTCGAACAGGCCCTCCTCCGGCGGGAGCTCGGTCACCGCGACGACGACGTCGGGGTCGTGGTCGCGCAGCAGGGTGAGAGCGGGGGCGAGGAGCGACTGCGCGACCGTCTGCATCACCGCGACCTGCACCGGTGCCGTGCCCGTGCGCAGCGACTCGAGGTCGCCGCGCACCTGCTCGTCGAGTTCGAGCGCCCGCGCGGCATGTGCGGCGAGCATCGCGCCGTGCTCCGTCAGTCTCACGCGGCGCCCGTCCGCGACGAGCAGCGGCACACCCGCATCCTTCTCGAGCTGCGCGAGCTGCTGGGAGACGGTGGACGGGCTGTACGACAGCGCTTCGGCGACGCTGGCGAGCGTGCCGCGCAAGGAGAGCTCGTGCAGCAGCCGCAGGCGGCGGAGCTCCAGCATCCGGATTCCCTTCGATAGCATCGAATGGTACTGATCATAGATCGTCGCTTTTCTCGAATAGTTCGGTGCCGCATGCTGAAGGCATGACGCGCATCGAGGTGCAGGCTGGAGCCGAGGGATCGGGAGCGGACACCATGGGAACGAGCACGGACGGCCCGGCGATGACGGAGCACGCGCGCGCGGTCGTCGACCTCGCGGAGCGGTGGATCGCGGAGAGCGCCGCGGTCGACGCCGACCCCGCGGCCGAGCGTCTCGCCGGCGTGCTGAAGGACCCGAACGGTCTGCCGTTCACGATCGGATTCGTTGACGGCGTGATGCGTCCGGAGAGCCTGTCGGCGGCCGCATCCAATCTGCATCGCGTCGCCCCGCTCGTTCCGGCGTTCCTGCCGTGGTACCTGCGGGCGGCGGTGCGCGCGGGGGGATCCGTGGCCTCGGTGCTCCCCAGTCCGGTGGTGCCGATCGCGCGGCGCGTGCTGCGCGAGATGGTCGGCCACCTCGTCGTCGACGCGCGGGCCGACAAGCTCGGCCCTGCGATCGCACAGCTGCGCGACGGCGGCGCGCGCCTCAACCTCAACCTGCTCGGCGAGGCCGTGCTCGGCGAGAAGGAGGCGCTGCGCCGGCTCGAGGGCATCCACGACCTCATCCGGCGCGACGACGTCGACTACGTGTCGGTGAAGGTGTCGGCGATCGCCAGTCACATCTCGATGTGGGCGTTCGAGGAGGTGGTCGACAAGGTCGTCGAGCGCCTCCTGCCGCTGTACCTCACCGCGGCCGGACCGTCGACGGCGACGGGCGGACCCACCTTCATCAACCTCGACATGGAGGAGTACCGCGATCTCGACCTGACGATCGCCGTCTTCACGCGGCTGCTCGAGGATCCGCGACTGCGCGACCTCGAAGCCGGCATCGTGCTGCAGGCCTACCTGCCCGATGCGCTGCCCGCGCTGCAGCAGCTCACCGAGTGGGCGCGACAGCGCGTGGCGGCCGGTGGTGCGCGCATCAAGGTGCGCCTGGTGAAGGGCGCGAACCTCGCGATGGAGCGCGTCGACGCCGTGATGCACGACTGGCCGCTCGCCACCTTCGGCGCGAAGGTCGACTCCGATGCCAACTACCTGCGCTGCCTCGACGTGGCGCTCACCCCCGAGAACGCCGCGGCGGTGCGCATCGGCGTCGCGGGGCACAACCTCTACGACATCGCACACGCGTGGGTCCTGGCCGGCGAACGCGGCGTGCGCGCCGACATCGAGTTCGAGATGCTCCTGGGCATGGCCCAGGGCCAGGTCGAGGCGGTCGCCCGTGAGGTCGGACACGTGCTGCTGTACGTGCCGGTCGTGCGCCCCGACGAGTTCGACGTCGCGATCAGCTATCTCGTGCGCCGGCTCGAGGAGAACGCGTCGAGCGACAACTTCCTCTCGGTGGCATTCGACCTCGCCGAGGATGCGGCGATGCGTGTGCGGGAGCGCGACCGCTATCTCGCTTCGCTGGAGCGGTCGACGGATGCCGCGCTCCCCGTCGGGGCGAACCGCACCCAGGATCGCGGAACCACGGCCCGCGCGGGCACGGGTGATGTCGTCGCCGGGGATGCGCTCGATCTCGGAGGCGACACGTCGACAGGCTCGGCGGCCGCGGCGGCGGACTCAGCGGCCGCGGAGGCGGGCTCGGCGGCCGCGGACGAAGACGACGCGCTCACTCGCGCGGTGCTCGGTCTGCCGTCTGCGCCGACCGAGCCGCGGGCCTTCGCCGGTCACGCGTTCGTCGAGACCGCCGTGTTCGCGCCGCGCGAGGCCGGGGCGGCCGACGGAGCGCCGGGGTTCCGCAACGCCGCAGACTCCGATCCGGCGCTCCCCGTCAATCGAGAGTGGGCCGCAGGCATCCTCGATCGCGTCCTCACCTCGACCGCCGGCGACGCCACGATCGCCGCGGCGCGGGTGGAGGAGGCATCCGTCCTCGACGACATCGTCGCCCGCGTGCGGTCCGCCGCCGAAGGATGGGGAGCGCGACCCGCCGCCGAGCGTGCGCAGGTGCTGAAGGCGGCGGCGCGCGCGCTGGAAGCGCGGCGGGGCGAGCTCATCGAGGTCGCCGCGTCCGAGACCGGGAAGGTGTTCGCCGAGGCCGACGTCGAGGTCAGCGAGGCGGTCGACTTCGCGAACTACTACGCCGCGACCGCGCGCGAGCTCGATCGGGTGAGCGGCGCCGTGTTCGTGCCGGCCCGGCTGACGGTGGTCACCCCGCCGTGGAACTTCCCGCTCGCGATCCCCGCGGGCGGAGTGCTCGCGGCCTTGGCCGCCGGGTCGGGCGTGGTGTTCAAGCCCGCGCCGCAGGCCCGTCGGTGCGCCGCGGTGATCGCCGAGGCGCTCTGGGAGGCCGGGGTCCCGCGCGACGTGCTCGCGCTGGTCGACCTCGACGAGGGCGGCCTCGGGCAGCGGCTCGTGTCGCACCCCGACGTCGACCGCGTCATCCTCACCGGTTCGTGGGAGACCGCCGCGCTGTTCCGCTCGTGGCGCCCGGAGCTTCCGCTGCTGGCCGAGACCAGCGGTAAGAACGCCATGGTCGTCATGCCGTCGGCCGACCTCGACCTCGCGGCATCCGATCTCATCAAGAGCGCCTTCGGGCACGCGGGCCAGAAGTGCTCGGCCGCGTCGCTGGCGATCCTGGTCGGACCGGTCGCGCGGTCGGAGCGCTTCGCGCGCCAGCTGGTGGATGCCGCGACCTCCCTCCGCGTCGGGCCGCCCACCGATCCTCTCGCCGAGGTCGGCCCGGTCATCGAGGGGCCGCACGGCAAGCTGGAGTGGGCCCTCACCGAGCTCGACGACGGGGAGCGGTGGCTCGTGCAGCCGCGCGCCGTCGAGTCGGAGGGCGATCTCGACGGGCGACTGTGGAGCCCCGGCATCCGCACCGGTGTGCGGCCCGGATCGCGCTTCCACCTCGAGGAGTTCTTCGGGCCGGTGCTCGGTATCATGCATGCGCGCAGCCTCGCGCACGCGATCGAGCTGCAGAACGCCGTCGCCTACGGGCTCACGGCGGGGCTCTACACGCAGAGCCCGGACGACCTCGGCCAGTGGCTCGACGGCGTCGAGGCGGGCAACCTCTACGTCAACCGCGGCATCACCGGCGCGATCGTGCAGCGGCAGCCGTTCGGCGGGTGGAAGCGCTCGTCGGTCGGCGCGGGCACGAAGGCCGGCGGCCCGAACTACCTCGTCGGGCTCGGATCATGGCGCGCGTCGTCGGGGGGTGCGCCGTCATCGACGCTGCACCTGCGCGGCCTCGACACGCGCATCACGGCGATCATCGAGGCCGCGCAGCCGTCGCTGGATTACGAGTCGTTCGAGTGGCTGCGCCGCGGCGCGCTGTCCGACGCGGTCGCCTGGAGCCGCGAGTTCGGTCAGGTGCGCGACGTCTCGCACCTGGGCGTCGAGCGGAACCTCTTCCGCTACCGTCCCGTCGACGTGGCCGTGCGGGCGACGGGGGATGCCTCGTGGCAGTCCGTGCTGCGCGTCGTGGTGGCCGGCATCCGCTCGGAGTCGGCGTTCTCCCTGAGCGCGCCGGTCGGGCTGCCCGCCGAAGTGCGCCGCGCCCTCGGTGCGGCGGACGTGCCGGTGCACGTGGAGTCCGACACGGAGTGGCTCGAGCGCATGGCCGGGCGCGTCCCGGACGACGCGGACGCCGCGACCGAGGCGCTCCCCCCGCGCCCGCCCCGCGTGCGTCTCGTGGGTCGCCCCGACACCGTGCATGCCCTGCACCTCGCGCTCGCCGCGGAGGTCGAGGGCGACCCCGACCTCGCGGTCTACGCGAACGAGGTCACCACCGCCGGTCGCCTCGAGCTCCTGCCGTTTCTGCACGAGCAGGCGATCGCGATCACCGCGCACCGCTTCGGCAACCCCGACCCCTGGAGCGAGTCCGTCATCTGACCTCGACGGATGCCGCGGTCTCGAGCCGCGGCATCCGCTCCCCGTATCGCCGTCCTGGTTTCGTCTGCGCCTTTCCGAGGTTCGGGACGCCGTGAACGTCGGGACGGCGCAGACGAACCATGGGTTCGGCGGGGAGGAGAGCGGCGTTCCGCGGCACCCACGCCGGACGAACCCGCGGGCTAGGGGAGGACGAGCGAGCCGGTCGTCGTGGCGGCGTCGGCGGCGCGCAGCTCTTCGTCCTCCTTGCCGTTGCGCTCGTCCGCGGCCTCCTGCAGCGCCGACTTCGCGCGCAGCGGAGGCGTGCGGAAGAACAGCGACAGCACGAACGCGAGGAGGACGACCGACATCGCGACCCAGTACACCGTGACGGCGGACGAGTTGAAGCCGACCAGGAACGGAGTGCTCAGCCGCTTGTCGGCGCCGAGCAGGAACGACGTGTCGTTGAGGGTCGACGACCCGATCGACGTGTCGCCCGAGCCCGACGTGAACTGGTCCTGCAGCGTGGTGGCGAGGGAGTCCACGAACGTGCTGCGTGCGGCCGCGTCGGTGAAGTCCAGGGTCACGGTGCCGTCGGAGCCCACCCGCGCGACCGGTACCTGCGCGCGGATCTTGTCCGCCGCGGCGGTGCGCGCCTGCGTCACCGCGGCAGCGGTCGCGGCCCGCTGAGCCGCGGCCGGGATCCGACCGGCCGCGACCTGATCGGCGACGGCCTGGGTCGCAGCATCCGTCGCCTGGTCCACGCCGCTCTGCAGCTGCGTCGTCGTCTGGTCGGTGACGCGGGTGACGATCGGGGTGTAGATCGACGACATGATCCGCGCGTTCTCGGGCGCCGCGGCGACCGCGGGGTCGAACGCGGCGTCGAGCGCCCCCACGAGCGTGCCGCGGTCGGCGAACGATCCGATGATGTTCGAGGGCATCAGGGTGAACAGCAGCGACAGCAGCACGGCGGTGCCGAGGGTTCCGCCGATCTGCCGGAAGAACGTCGAGGAGCTCGTGGCCACGCCCATGTCGCGCAGGCCGACGGAGTTCTGGCTCGCGATCGTGAGGGTCTGCATGAGCTGACCGAGGCCGAGTCCGATCACGAGCATGGCGGCGGCGACGAACCAGTACGAGGTGTCGTATTTCATGAAGGTGAGGAGGAAGAAGCCCACCGACATCAGGAAGGTGCCGAGGATGGGGAACATCCGGTAGCGGCCGGTGCGGGCGATGATCTGCCCACTGCCGATGGAGGCGATCATCAGCCCGAGGATCATCGGCAGCATCTGGAAGCCGCTCTCGGTCGGGTTCGAGCCGAGCACGAGCTGCAGGTACAGCGGCAGGGTCAGCATGGCGCCGAACATGCCGAAGCCGACGAGCACGCCGATGACGGTGGCCATCGAGAACGTGGGGGAGCGGAAGAGCTTCAGCGGGATGAGCGCGTCGTCCTTCATCAGCGTCTCGACGATCACGAACGCCGCGATTCCGAGCGCCCCGACCACGTAGCATCCGATCGCGATGGGCGACCCCCAACCCCATTCGCGGCCCTGCTCGGCGACGAGCAGCAAGGGCACCAGCGCGAGGATGACGGTCGTCGCGCCCCACCAGTCGATGCGCACCGAGCGCTGCGGCTGCTTCGGAAGGTGCAGGAACCGCCAGACGATCGCGAGGGCGACGATGCCGATCGGCACGTTGATGAGGAACACCCAGCGCCAGCCGGTGATGAACAGGATCTGTCCCGCCCCGGCGAACAGCCCGCCCACGAGCGGGCCGATGACGCTCGAGATGCCGAACACCGCCAGGAAGTAGCCCTGATACTTGGCGCGCTCGCGTGGGGCGAGCATGTCGCCCATGATCGCGAGCGGCATCGACATGAGACCACCGGCGCCGAGGCCCTGGATCGCACGGAACGCGGCGAGCTCGATCATCGACGTCGAGAAGCTCGCGAGGATCGAGCCGATGATGAAGATGACGATCGCGATGAGGAACAGCGGCCGGCGGCCGAAGATGTCGGAGAGCTTGCCGTAGATCGGCGTCGAGATGGTCGACACGATCAGGTAGGCGGTCGTGACCCATGCCTGCAGGCTCAGGCCCTGCAGATCGTCGCCGATCGTGCGGATCGCGGTGCCCACGACGGTCTGGTCGAGGGCAGACAGGAACATGCCCGCCATGAGCCCGAAGATCACGAAGAGGATCATGCGGTGCGTCATCACGGGCGCGGCGGAACGCTGCGGGGCGGCGACGTCGGACATCGGACCTCCATCGATCGAGGGGGAGCGGATGCGGCGAGCCACGAGGTGGTTGTCGCGGGTCAACAGTACTCCTCGCGAGGGGCCCGAGCGGGCGGGCGGCGGGGCGAGGCATCCGATCGTGTAAATAATTCTTGACACGGATGCCGCGCCCGGCGTACCTTCATGATGTCAAAGATTCCTTACATCGGAGGACGTCATGGTCTACGAGGAGCGCAACACCTGGGCGGGGCTGATCGTCACCGTGATCGCCCTCGTCGTCTACGTCGTGGTCACGCTGCAGGCTGCGGCCGGTCGGGCCCTGACCGAGGTCGACTGGCTGCCGATCATGCTGTGGACGATCGGCGGCGGGATCGTCGGCTCGATCCTCCTGAGCATCGGATGGGGCATGGCCGTCGCCCGCCGCGACCCCGACGGGGTCGGGCGCTCCGACCAGCGCGACCGCGACATCGAACGCGCGGGCGACCGGGTCGGACAGGCGTTCCTCGTGATCGGCGGCCTGGGTGCGATCGCCCTGTGCGCGATCGAGGCCGATTGGTTCTGGATCGCGAACACCGTCTACTTCGGCTTCGCGCTGTCCGCGCTGGTGGGCGGAACCGCCCGGGTGATCATGTACCGCCGCGGGCTCGCCTGATGGTCAAGCCCACGCGCGTCACCAACTCGATCAAGGCGCTGCGCGCCGCCTCCGACGAGATGACCCAGGCCGACCTCGCCCGACGCATCGGCGTCACCCGCCAGACCCTCATCGCGATCGAGCAGGGCAGGTACTCGCCCACGCTCGAGCTCGCGTTCCAGATCGCCTCCGTCTTCGAGGTCGGCCTCGACGACGTGTTCCAGTACCCCACGACATGAAGGAGAAGACGATGGATGCTGCACCCCGCCCGGCGATCTCCGCCCCGACCATCCCCTCGCCCGAGGCGAGACTGCACTCCGGCATCGAGACCGCGGCGGACCGCGCAGGTCTCGATGCGGGAGTGCAGTCTCGCTGGGCGGGGGGTGCCCGTATCCCGGCCACGATGACCGCGTGGCGGCAGCGGGAGTACGGGGAAGCGGATGTGCTGCGCTCCGAGACCGTGCGCGTGCCGACGCCCGGCCGCGGCGAGGTGCTCGTGCGGTTCGAGGCGGCCTCCATCAACTCCGGCGACGTGCACCTGCTGCGCGGCGACCCGCGGATGGTGCGGCTGTTCTCCGGCCTGCGTCGCCCGCGGGTGGCGGGCCGCGGGATCGATCTCGCCGGCACGGTGGTGGCGCTCGGAGAGGGCGCCGAGGGGTTCGCCGTCGGAGACGCCGTGGTGTGCGGCTGGAGGGACACCCTCGCCGAGTACGTGACGGTGCCGGCGCGCCGGCTCGCGGCTCGTCCGGCGGGAGTGGATGCCGCGCTCGCCGCGACCCTCCCGGTGTCGGGCGCCACGGCACTCGCCGCGCTCGACGCCTGCCGCGTCGGGTCCGGATCGCGCGTGCTCGTGATCGGTGCGGGAGGCGGCGTCGGCACGATCACGGTCCAGCTGGCCGCCGATCGCGGCGCCGAGGTGTGGGCGACGTGCGGAGCGCGCGCCGAGCACACCCTCCGCGACCTCGGTGCCGCCCGCACGTTCGACTACCGCACGACCGACCTCGCCGAGCTGCCCGCGGGCACGTTCGACGCGGTCATCGACATCGCGGGCGAACCGCCGCTCCCGCTGCTGCGCGCCCTCCTGCGACCCCGCTCCGAAGGCGGCGGCACCGTCGCGCTCGTGGGCGGCGAGGGCGGCGGCCTGCTCGGACCGATCCCGCGGATGCTGCGCGCCGCAGTCACCGCGCGGCCCGGACGCCGGTTCCGCTCCATCGCCGCCGTCACGAGGACCGCGGTGGTCGCCGAGCTCGTCGCGCTCGCCGCCGCCGGGCGCCTGACGCCTCCTGTCGAGCGCACGGTTCCGCTCGCGGACGCGGGTGCGGCCGTGGCATCCGTCGCCGCCGGTCACACCGTCGGCAAGGTCGTGGTCGTCGCCTGAGCCGGCGCTCTGGGAGATCGTGCGGACGCGTGTGAGAATGGTGGCGGCGTGCCCGGGCCTGTCCCCCGTTCCTCCGGGAGCCGCCGGGCCCCTGGACAGCGTCCGCCGCACCTTCTCACGAGGAGCACCATGTCCACGCATGAGTCCGCCGCCACGGCCGCCCCGACGCAGCAGCGCGTCGCACAGCACCGCCGCTACCTGATGTGCCGGCCCGAGCACTTCACCGTAAGCTACACGATCAACCCGTGGATGGAGCCGGCCAACCCGACCGACACCGCGGTGGCCCTGCGTCAGTGGCAGGACCTGTACGACACCTACCTCGCGCTCGGTCACGAGGTCGAGCTGATCGACCCGATCCAGGGCCTGCCCGACATGGTCTACACCGCCAACGGCGGGTTCGTCATCGACGGCGTCGTCTACGGCGCGAAGTTCCGCTTCCGCGAGCGCGGCCCCGAGGGCCCGGCCTTCATGGACTGGTTCGCCGAGCGCGGCTGGGACGTGCGCGAGCCGGTCGAGGTGAACGAGGGCGAGGGCGACTTCCTGCTCGTCGGCGACACGATCCTCGCGGGCACCGGCTTCCGCTCCACGGGCGACAGTCACCGCGAGGTGGGCGAGGTCTTCGGCCGGGAGGTCGTGTCGCTCACCCTCGTCGACCCGCGGTTCTACCACCTCGACACCGCCATCGCCGTGCTCGACCCCGTCCAGGGGCCCGAGGGCGTCGACCACGCCAACATCGCGTACCTGCCGTCAGCCTTCGACGAGGCGAGCCAGGCGATCCTCGCCGAGCGCTACCCCGACGCGATCCGCGTCTCCGACGACGACGGCGCCGTGTTCGGCCTCAACTCCGCCAGCGACGGCTACAACGTGATCATCTCGCCGCGCGCGGCCGGTTTCGAGAAGCAGCTGCGCGAGCGCGGCTACAACCCGATCATGGTCGACCTGTCCGAGCTGCTGCTCGGCGGCGGCGGCATCAAGTGCTGCACCCTCGAGCTGCGAGCCGGGCGATGACCCCCTCGCCGCGCGTCGACGTCGACTCCCGGCGCATCATCGAGGCCGAGGAGCAGCACGTCGCCCACAACTACCACCCGCTGCCGGTGGTGATCGCCGAGGGCGAGGGGGTGTGGGTGACGGATGCCGAGGGCAAGCGCTACCTCGACCTGCTCTCGGCCTATTCGGCGCTGAACTTCGGCCACGGGCATCCGGCGCTCCTCGCCGCCGCGCGTGCGCAGCTCGACCGGCTCACGCTCACCAGCCGGGCCTATCACAACGACCGGCTCGGTCCCTTCGCGGCGGCTCTCGCCGAGCTGTGCGGCAAGGATCTCGTGCTGCCGATGAACACGGGCGCCGAGGCCGTCGAGACCGGCATCAAGGTCGCCCGGGCGTGGGGCTACCGGGTGAAGGGGATCCCCGAGGGGCAGGCGACGATCATCGTCGCGGACGGCAACTTCCACGGCCGCACCACGACGATCGTCGGGTTCAGCGACGACCCGCAGGCCCGCGAGGGCTTCGGGCCGTTCACCCCGGGCTTCGTGCACGTGCCGTTCGGCGACGCCGCCGCGATCGAGGCGGCGATAACTCCGCACACTGCCGCCGTGCTCATCGAGCCCATCCAGGGCGAGGCCGGCGTGGTGATCCCGCCCGACGGCTATCTCCGCGCCGTGCGCGAGATCACCGCACGCGAGAACGTGCTGTTCATCGCCGACGAGATCCAGTCCGGACTCGGCCGCGTCGGCACGACGTTCGCGTGCGACCGCGAGGGCGTCGTGCCCGACGTGTACCTGCTCGGCAAGGCGCTGGGCGGAGGCATCCTGCCCCTTTCCGCCGTCGTCGCCGATGCGGACGTGCTCGGGGTGATCCGCCCCGGCGAGCACGGGTCGACGTTCGGCGGCAACCCGCTCGCCAGCGCCGTCGGCACGAAGGTGGTCGAGCTACTGGCGAGCGGCGACCTGCAGAAGCGCGCCGCCGCGCTCGGTGAGCACCTCGAGGCGAGGCTCGCCGAGCTCGTCGGACACGGCGTGACGGCGGTGCGGGTCGCGGGGCTGTGGGCGGGGGTCGACATCGATCGTGCGGTCGGTACCGGCCGTCAGGTCGCCGAGCAGCTGCTGGCGCGCGGTGTGCTGGTGAAGGACACGCACGGCCAGACCATCCGCATCGCACCGCCGCTGGTGGTGCGCGCGACCGAGCTCGACTGGGCGATCGAGCAGCTCAAGGTCGTGCTCGCAGACTGACTGCGGAGCGGATGTCTCGGCCGCGCGCTGCATCGGCGCGCGGCCGCACAGGTGTCAAGCCCGTGGTCGCGATCGCGCCGCGTGGCTAACGTGTGCGGCATGGCGAACTTCCTGCTCATCCACGGGGCGGCCGCGAACGCGGGCTACTGGCGCTTCGTGGCGCCCCGGCTCGAAGACGAGGGACACACCGCGTGGGCGGCCGACCTTCCGACGACCGTCGACGGGGCCACCTTCGACGACTACGCGGATGCTGCGCTCGGCCCGGTAGGCGACGCCTCTGTCGACGTCGTGGTCGGGCAGTCGATCGGCGCGTTCACCGCCGGCGTCGTGGCATCGCGCGTGCGGCCACGCGCGATCGTGCTCGTGTGCCCGATGATCCCCGCGCCGCACGAGACGCCCGGCCGGTGGGGCGACGACGTCGGGCAGTCCGCCGCCGTCGCCGAGTACGCGGCATCCGTCGGCGTCTCGCCGGAGTTCGACCCCGCGACGACCTTCTTCCACGACGTGCCGGACGAACGACAGGCGCAGCTGTGGGCCGAGGGCGAGCCGCCGCAGTCCGAGTCGATCTTCGCCCAGGAGTTCCCGCTCGACGCGTGGCCCGACATCCCGACCCGAGTGATCGCGGGAGAACTGGACCGGATGTTCCCCCTCGCCCTCCAGCGCCGGGTCGCCCGCGAGCGGCTCGGGGTCGAGGTCGAGCCGATCCCGACGGGGCACCTGCCCGCGTTCGCACGCCCCGAGGCTCTCGCGGCCGCGCTGCTGCAGTCGCCCTGACCCCGGCCCCCATGCGGTCGTCGGTGCGGGCCCTCAGCGTGTGAGCGCGGCATCCGCGGAGTGCTGACGCGTGAGGGTGTGCGGAAACACCCGCGCAACACGGGCCGGACTAGGCTTCCGGCATGGGTGATCTGTTCGACGGCTACGGCTCCACGCTCGCCCCGCGCAAGACGCCGACCGGCATCCCCGCGTTCGACGAGATGTTCGGCTCGCCCGAGCACCCCGGCGCGCCGGCAGAGTCACGCGAGGCCTACCGGGAGCTGTACCAGGCGCTCGCGCGCATGACGCAGGAGGAGTTGCGGGGCCGCACCGACTCGCTCGCCAGCTCGTATCTCGCGCAGGGCGTCACCTTCGACTTCGCCGGCGAGGAGCGCCCTTTCCCCCTCGACGCGGTGCCGCGCGTCATCGCCTACGACGAGTGGGCGCGCATCGAAGCCGGGGTCAAGCAGCGCGTCCGGGCCCTCGAGGCATTCCTCGACGACGCCTACGGGCACCAGCACTGCGTACGCGACGAGGTGCTGCCGGCCGGGCTGATCGCGTCGAGCCAGTACTTCTATCGCCAGGCCGCCGGCATCCAATCCGCCAACGGCGTGCGCATCCAGGTGTCGGGCATCGACCTGATCCGCGACGAGCACGGCGAGATGCGCGTGCTCGAAGACAACGTGCGCGTGCCGTCGGGCGTGAGCTACGTCATCTCGAATCGCCGCGTGATGGCCCAGACCCTGCCCGAGCTGTTCGTCTCGATGCGGGTGCGCCCTGTCGGCGACTACCCGAACAAGCTCCTCGCCGCGCTGCGCGCCTCCGCGCCGGCCGGCATCGAGGAGCCGAACGTCGTCGTGCTCACACCGGGCGTGTACAACTCCGCGTACTTCGAGCACACGCTGCTCGCGCGGCTCATGGGCGTCGAGCTGGTCGAGGGGCGCGACCTGCTGTGCGCCGGCGGCAAGGTGTTCATGCGCACCACCCGGGGGCCGCGCCGGGTCGACGTGATCTACCGCCGCGTCGACGACGACTTCCTCGACCCGCTGCAGTTCCGGGCCGACTCGATGCTCGGCGCGCCGGGGCTCATGCTCGCCGCGCGCCTCGGCAACGTCACGATCGCCAACGCCGTGGGCAACGGCGTCGCGGACGACAAGCTGCTGTACACCTACGTGCCCGACCTCATCCGCTACTACCTCGCCGAGGAGCCGATCCTCAAGAACGTCGACACGTGGCGTCTGGAGGATCCGGGCGCCCTCGAGGAGGTGCTCGACCGCCTGCCCGAGCTCGTGGTCAAGCCCGTCGACGGCTCCGGCGGCAAGGGACTGGTGGTGGGGCCGGATGCCTCGCCCGCCGAACTCGCCGCGCTCCGGCAGCGGCTGGTCGCCGATCCGCGCGGATGGATCGCGCAGCCCGTGGTGATGCTGTCGACGATCCCGACCCTGGTGGAGGACGGGATGCGCCCGCGGCACGCCGACCTCCGTCCGTTCGCGGTGAACGACGGCGACGACATCTGGGTGCTGCCCGGCGGGCTCACCCGCGTGGCACTGCCCGAGGGGCAGCTCGTGGTCAACTCCAGCCAGGGCGGCGGCTCGAAGGACACCTGGATCGTGGGCGGTATGGCGCCCGGACACGTCGAGTACGGACAGGGTGACGGTCTCGCCGGGCTCGTCGCCGATCAGGCCGCGTCGCTGACCGGCGCGATCCCGATCCTCTATGACGGCCAACCCCAGCCGGCGCACTCTCCGCGCGACCCCGACGGCGGCGCTTCGCAGAGCGAACAGCAGCAGCAGGAGCACGCTCCCGAGCCGCTGGAGGCTCCGCACGACTCGCAGGCCGAACAGCAGCAGCAGACCGGAGGTGCGTCGTGCTGAGCCGCATCGCCGAAAGCCTGTTCTGGATCGGGCGCTACATCGAGCGCAGCGACGGCACCGCGCGCATCCTCGACGTGCACCTGCAGCTGCTGCTGGAAGACCCGTGGGTCGATGAGGACACCGCGTGCCGGTCGCTGCTGAGCGTGATGGGCTCGGCCGTGCCGGAGACCGAGACCGTCCGTCGTGCCGACGTGCTCCAGCGGCTCGCCGTCGATCGCTCGAACCCCGCGAGCATCGGGTACGCGCTCACCGCCGCCCGCGAGAACGCCCGCCGTGCTCGTGAGATCGTCTCGACCGAACTGTGGGAATGCCTCAACACCACCAACTCGCGCATGCCGCGCCGCCTGCAGGCCGACCGCGTGCACGAGTTCTTCCAGTGGGTGCGCGAGCGCGCGGCGCTCTCGGTGGGTGTCGTCGACTCGTCCACCAGCCGTGACGAGGCATGGCAGTTCTTCACCCTGGGGCGCTCCATCGAACGCACCGACATGACGGCGCGCATGCTCGCGACGCGGTCGCTGACCGAGGCATCCGGCCCCTCGTGGACGACCATCCTGCGCTCCTGCGGCGCGTACGAGGCGTACCTGCGGACGTACCGCGGGATGCCGAGCGCGCGCAACGCGGCGGAGTTCCTGCTGCTCGACCGGCTGTTCCCGCGGTCGATCATCTACTCGATCTCGCGCGCGGAGGACTGCATGAGCGCCATCGACCCCCGTGCCGACCGCGTCGGTCACTCGAACCAGGTGCTGCGGGCGCTCGGGCAGATCCGCAACGACCTCGAGTATCGCCCGATCGGCGAGATCCTCGGCGAGCTGCCGCAGCACATGCAGCGGGTGCAGAAGGTGACGCGGGAGGCATCCGAGGCCATCCGGCACCGGTTCTTCCCGACGCAGGCCGAGCCGAGCTGGATCGGAGAGATCTCGTGAAGCGCCTCCGCATCGAGCACTCCACCGGGTTCAGCTATCCGGGCGACGTTACGGCGTCGTACAACGAGGCGCGCATGCTGCCGGGCTCGACGGACAGCCAGTTCGTGCTGAGCTCGTCGCTCGACATCGAGCCCTCGACGTCGGTGAACCAGTACGTCGACTACTTCGGCACCCGCGTGGCATCCTTCGACGTGCTCTCGCCGCACTCCGCGCTGCAGATCACCGCGCGCAGCCTGGTCGAGGTGCGTCCGCGTCCGCTGGAGCACGCCGACATGTCGTGGGACGAGCTGGCCGCCGAGGCGCCGCGCCGGATCGGCACGGTGGAGCAGCTCGTGCAGACGCGTCGCACCCGTCCGAGCGAGGATGTCGTCGAGCTCGCCCGCTCCGTCGCCGGGCGCCACGCCCGGCCCGGCCCGGCGGCGCTCGCGGTGGCGGTCGCGGTCGGCGATGCGATGGAGTACATGCAGGGCGTCACCGGCGTGCACTCGACTGCGAGCGAGGCGTGGGAGGCGCGCAAGGGCGTCTGCCAGGACATCGCGCACATCACGCTCGGCGCCCTGCGCGAGATCGGGATCCCCGCCCGGTACGTGTCGGGCTACCTGCACCCGCGGCCGAGCGCCGAGGTCGGCGAGGCCGTCCGTGGCGAGTCGCACGCGTGGGTGGAGTGGTTCACCGGCGAGTGGCAGGGCTTCGACCCCACGAACAACATCGAGATCGGCGACCGGCACGTGCTCGTGGGCCGGGGCCGGGACTACAACGACGTGCCGCCGCTGCGGGGCGTGTACGCCGGCCTGTTCAAGAGCAAGCTCAACGTCTCGGTCACGATCACCCGCGAGGAGTAGTCCGCGTCAGCCGCCGAGGCCGAGGCCGCGCGTGACGAGGTGGGTAGGGAGCAGGAACGGCTGCCCGGCGGGAGGGGAGCCGGCGATGCGGTCGAGCAGGGTGGTCGCGGCGCGCTCGCCGAGCGCGGCGGTGTCGTAGTCGACGATGCGGATCGCACGGGGGAGCAGGCGGGACAGCTCGAAGTCGTCGAACCCGGTGAGCGCGACATCCGCCTCCGTCGCCAGCAGTGCCTCGAGGGCGCCGATCGTCGAGCGGTTGTTCCCGCAGAACACCGCGGTGGGCGGTTCGGCGAGCGACAGCAGGCGCTGCATCGCCTCGCGGGCCGCCGCGGGGGTGTGCAGACCTTCGGCCACCAGGCGCGGGTCGATCGCACGGCCCGCCGCGGCGAACGCCTCCTCGACGCCCGCGCGGCGCTCGGCCATCGTGTAGATCGCGGGGGAGTCCAGCAGCACCGCGATGCGCTCGTGCCCCACCGCGAGCAGCTCGGCTACGGCCGCGCGCGCTCCGCCGCGGTTGTCGATGAGCAGGTCGTCGGCGCGGATGCCTCGCCCCGGGCGGTCGAGGAACACGACGGGCGTGCCGCGCTCCACCTCGCCCGACAGGTAGGCGCTGTCGTCCCCGGCCGGCACCACGATCAGCCCGGCCACCCGTCGCTGGGCGAGGTCGAGGGCGAGGGCGCGTTCGCGCGCGGCATCCTCCTCGCTCGAGGCGACGATCACCTGCATTCCGCGGGTCACCGCCACCGTCGAAACGGCCGCGGCGATCGCCATGTAGAACGTGTTCGACAGGTCGGCCGAGACGAACCCGATCGTGTCGCGGCTCCCCGAGCGCAGCGACGCGGCGATCGCATTGCGGTGGTAGCCGAGACGGACGACGGATGCCTCGACCCGCGCCGCCATCTCGACGTCGACATTCGGCTCGGAGTTGATGACGCGCGACACCGTCTTGAGGCTCACACCGGCGTCGGCGGCCACATCGACCATGGTCGGTCGCCCGCTTCCGCGCATCGTGCCCTCCTCGCCCGGCGCCCGCGCAGATCTGCGGGCACCGGCATCCATTCTCCGGCCTGTCCCGCTCACGCCTCGGGCGCGACCAGGCGGCCCTCGTCGTGCGAGGCGATCGCGGCCGCGAAGATCCGGTGGGTCAGCGCCGCCTCCTCGGGCCGCACGCAGCCGAAGCGGTCGCCCAGGTCCCCGGTGAGCTCGGCCAGGAACGCCGCCCACATCTGCAGGATCGCGTCCGAGAACCCCGACTCGAAGTTCGGGCCGGTCACCGTCGGCCACACCGACTGGCTGCCGGCGTCGACCTGCTGCCACGACTGCTGGGCGCCCACGCCGGGCACGTCGATGAGGGCGAACACCTCGACCGACTTGGGGTTCTTGGTGCTGAAGCGCACGCCGCCGTCCATGCCGACGGCCTCGAACTCCCACGTGTTCTTCTCGCCGGGAGCGATGCGCTTGGTCTCGGTGGCGAGCGGGAACGCGGCGCCGTCGTGGGTCGACCACGAGTGGATGACGGCGTTGTCCCACGTGTCGCAGGGCACGAGCGCGCCGTCAGGTCCGGGGCGCTCGGTGACGATGTCCTGCAGCACGCCCATCACCTTCTCGGGAGCCCAGCCGAGCCGCAGGGGCACGTGCCACGTGTGCATGCCGAGGTCGTTCATGACGCCCGCGACGCCGCAGAACTTCTGCTGCCGCTTCCAGTTGAGCGGCTTGTTCACATCGAGATCGCTGGAGTGCAGGAATGTGCACTTGGCCTCGACGATGCGGCCGAGCGCGCCCGAGCGCACGTAGTCGATCGCCCACTGCGCGCCGGGGAAGAACGGCATCTCGCTCGAGACGCGCACGAAGGCGTTCGGCGTCTCCGCGATCGCGGCGGTCACAGCATCCGCCGCCGCCCGGTCGATGCCGAACGGCTTCTCGGCCAGGAGCGCCTTGCCCGCGCGGATCGTGTCGATGTAGAGCGCCTCGTGCAGATCGTGCCGCACCGCGATGTAGACCACGTCGATGTCGGGGTCGGCGAGCAGCTCGCGGTGGTCGGTGGTCTTGAGGCGCACCGTGTCGATGCCGTCGAACCAGTCCATCGCGGCCGGGTTGATGTCGCACACGGCGACCAGCTGCGGGTCGGCGGGGTGGTCGACGAGCGCGGGCCAGCGGCGCAGGGCCGCGGCGATCTCGCGGCCCATCAGGCCGCCGCCGATGATCCCGACGTTGATACGTCGCGCGGACGCGCGCCCGGTCGCGCCGCCCCCGGTCATGCGGCACCGCCGATCAGGGCGAGAGCGTCGTCGACCGAGGCATCCTCGTGCACGACCGCCATGAGCGCGGCGGTGATGCCCGCGGGATCGGGATGCTGGATGACGTTGCGGCCGTAGACGATACCGCGCGCGCCCTGCGCCAGCACGGCCTGGGTGCGCTCGAGGAGGGTGCGGTCGTCGACGCGGCCGCCGCCGCGCACGAGCACGGGGGTGTCGCCCGCGGCCTGGATCACCCGGTGGTAGTCCTCGATGTCGTCGGTCGGGTCGGCCTTGATCAGGTCGGCGCCGAGCTCACGCGCCTGGCGGACGAGGGTGACGATCTTGGCAGTGTCGCCGTCGACGCCGTAGCCGCCCTTGCCGGCGGCGGTCTGCATGACCAGCGGCTCGATCATGAGCGGCATGCCGTAGCGGGCGGCCTCGGTGCGCAGGGCGAGGATCGAGCGGATGCAGTCGGCGCGCACCTCGGGGTGGCCGGGCAGGTCGAGCAGGTTCACGCACACCGCGACGGCGTCGAGTCGTACGGCGACCTCGATGGCGTCCGGGACGTGGATGCTGTGCAGCGGCGATTCGAGCGGATCGCCGTAGACGTTCGCGATGTCGGTGCGCAGCACGAGTCCGGGCTTCTGCTTCCCGGGCACCGACTGCAGCAGCGGCGCCTGGCCGAGCGTCAGCTGGATCGCGTCGGGTCCGGCCTCGACGAGGGTCGAGACCGTCTGCGCCATGTCCTCGATGCCGGCGAGGAAGCCGTGCTCGTGGAAGGCGCCGTGGTCGACGGCCACGTCGAGGGCGCGGCCGGACTGCGCGTTGAAGAGTCGATTGAGGCGGTACGTCGACATCGGTGTGCTGCTCCGTAGCTCGGGCGGACGGGCGCGGCTGTGTGCCCGGGAGACAGTATGGGCACTCTGAGACAACGTTGTCAATCGAAGTTTCGACGGACACGGCCCCGCTGCCCTCTGGCAGCGGGCAATAGCCGTTCCCCTGCTCGTCCAACGCCCGTGCTTTCGCCGAGAGCCCCCGCGGTGTACCGGAAATATCGTGGGCTTCCGTCCATCGCACGGGCCTTGGACGCCGAGTGGGCTGAGGAGAGGCGGGGTGGGCGGCAGAGGACGGCGGACGGGCGGTTCGCGACGATGCGCTACCGTGGCGCTTCGAGTGCGGCGGAGCAGCCGCGCCGGCGAGCGAGAGGCGGGCGCGATGACCGCGGAGCTGTACGGGCGACCGATCGACGAGGCCCTCGCGCGCCTCGGCTCGCTGGGGCAGGCGGTGTCGGTGCAGTCCGCGACGGTGACCGACGGTCCGGATGCCGGTGCTCGCCGCATCCGCCTGGACAACGGCGTGCTCGCGGTCGAGGTGCTTCCCGACCGCGGGCTCGACATCGCGCAGGTGCGCGCCGCCGGCATCCCGCTCGCGTGGATCTCCGGGGCGGGGTTCCCGCCGCTCTCGACCGGGGACGCCGACGGGCGGGGATGGATGCGCGCCTTCGGCGGCGGTCTGCTCACGACGTGCGGGCTGCTCACCTACGGGCCCCCCGGCGAGGACGGCGGGGAGCAGCATCCGATGCACGGCCGGTACTCGTCGCTGCGGGCGAGCATCACGCGCACCGAGGCCACGGCGCAGGAGGTCGTCGTCGAAGGCGTCGTCCGCGAGACGACCGTGTTCGGCCCCGACCTCGAGCTGCGCCGGCGCATCGTGCTGCCGGTGGGGGAGCCGCGCCTCCGGGTCGAGGACGTCGTGGTCAACCGCGGCTCGCGGCCCGTCGAGCCGATGGTGCTCTACCACCTGAACCTCGGCTGGCCGCTGGTCGACGAGGGCACGGTGGTGCGCAGCCCCGCGACCGCCGTCGTGCCGCGCGACGCGCAGGCGAAGGCCGGGGTGGAGTCGTGGCAGACGTTCCCGGCGCTCGCCGACGAGTACCCCGAGCAGGTGTTCACGCACGGGCTTCCGGCCGATCGCTCCGTCGCGGTCGAGGTGGCCGCGCCGTCGGGACTCGCCGTGCGGATCGCGTTCGACACGGCGCAGCTGCCCGGGCTGATCCAGTGGCGGGTCGCCGAGCCGGGGCACTACGTGCTCGGGATCGAGCCCGCCACGGCCCCGACGATCCTCGGCCGCGCCGACGCGCGCGCCCGCGGCCTGCTGCGCCCTCTGGCCCCCGGCGAGGAGCGGATGCTGGGCGTCGAGGTCGCCGTCACGCTCCCCTGAGGCGCCGTCGCCGTCGGGGGCAACGGTGCGGACGCGGTTCGGTAACGAGGCTTGACAACGTTGTCGAGCCGGGTGCATGATCGATCCCACCGATCCGGGGAGTCCCGGAAATACAACGATGACAACGATGTCGAGGACGCGATGACGCAGAACGGTCAGACGACCGGCGGAGAGACCGCCCCGCGGTCGCACGCGCGCATCACCGACGTCGCCGCCCTCGCCGGGGTCAGCATCAAGACCGTGTCGCGCGTCGTCAACGACGAGCCCGGCGTGCTCCCCGACACCCGCGCCCGCGTCGAGCGGGCGGTGAGCGAGCTAGGGTTCGTGCCCGACCTCCGCGCCCGTGCGCTGAAGAAGGGCGACGCCGACACGATCGGCATCGTGATCGACGCGATCGCCGACCCCTTCGTCGCGGCCATCGTCGCCGTGATCGAGGAGCTGGCGCTCGCCCGCGGCCTCAGCGTGCTGTTCGCCAGCACCGGCTTCGACGCCGCCCGCGAGCGCGAGCAGATCGCCCGGCTCTCGGGGCACCGTCTCCGGGGACTCATCGTCGCTCCGGTCGGAGTCTCCTCCGTCGAGCTCGCCGCACTGCGCCGTCGCTTCCCCGTCGTGTGCGTCGACCGCTCGCGCGAGGGCATCGACTCGATCGTGGTCGACGACTTCGGGGCCACGCGCGACGCGACCCGGGCGTTCATCGCGCGCGGCCACCGCCGCATCGGATTCATCGGCGAGGTCACCCCGTACCCCACCGTGGCCGCGCGGTTCGCGGGCTTCCGCGCCGCCCTCGACGAGGCGGGCATCCCGTTCGACTCCAGCCTCGTCACCGAGCACGAGCGCACCCGCGAGAGCGGCGCCACCGCCGCGAAGAGCCTGCTCGACCGCGCCGACGCCCCGACGGCGCTGTTGTGCGCGTCGAGCCCCGCCGCGATCGCGACGATCCGAGGCATCCGTGCCGGTGAGTTCGACATGCCGGCGCTGATCTCGTTCGGCGATTTCGAGCTCGCCGGCGCCATCGACCCCGGCATCTCGTGCGTCGACCAGGATCCGGTGCTCATCGGCGAGGCCACCTTCCGCCGCCTGCTCGAGCTCGTCGATGACCCCGACGCCGCCGCCGCGCACATCGTCGTCCCCACCCGTCTCATCGAGCGGGGCTCGGGCGAGCTCGCCCCCCGCGAAACCGGAGTACCCGCATGATCCCCGTCGTCCTCCCGCCCAACCCGGTGCAGCACTTCTACCGCGGCGGCGACCGCATCGCGGCGCTGCGCGGCATCGTCCCGCAGACCGACCGCCAGCCCGAGGAGTGGCTCGCCGCCACGGTCTCGCGGTTCGGCGACCCGGTCACGGGGCTCGCGGTGACCGCCGACGGCGCGTTCCTGCGCGACCTCGTCGCCGCCGACACCGCCGGGTGGATCGGACCGGGTGAGGGCCGGGATGCCTCCGACGTCGGCATCCTCGTCAAGCTCCTCGACGCGCGCCAGCGCCTCCCCGTCCACGTGCACCCCGAGCGCGGCTTCGCCGCCCGTCACCTCGACTGCCCGTACGGCAAGACCGAGGCCTGGTACGTGCTCGAGACCGAGCCCGACTGCGCCTTCTACGTCGGCTGGAACCAGGAGATCGATCGCGACGAGCTCGACCGCCGTCGCGATGCGCAGGACAGCGAGTGGATGCTCGCCCACATGAACCGTCTCGTGGCCCGCGAAGGCATGGGCGTGCTGGTGCCGGCCGGCACGGCGCATGCGATCGACGGCGGCATCTTCGTCGCCGAGGTGCAGGAGCCCACCGACTTCTCGATCCTGCTGGAGTGGTCGGTGACGACCTCGACCCGCGAGGAGTCGCACCTCGACCTGGGCTTCGACGCCGTCATGCCCGCCGTCTCGACCGCGCACCTGACCGAGGCCGAACTGGCGACGCTCGTGAGCGACGCCGGCACGCGTCCCGCGGGCTCCGCCTTCCGCTCGCTGCTGCCCGCCGTCGCCGACCCGTACTTCCGGCTGACGGATGCCGCGGCCGGCGGCACCTCGACCGACACCCGCCCGGCGGGGTTCGGCGTCGTGCTCGTGACCGACGGCGAGGGCGCGCTGGTCGGCGTCGACGGCCGCATCGACGTCGCGCGCGGACAGGTGCTCGCCGTGCCGCACGGTTTCGGCGACTGGCGCGTCGAGGGCGACGCGGCCGTGCTCCTGGGCGAGCCCGGCACGGGCTGGCCGCAGACCCTGCGAGACGGCGGAGTGCGATGACCGACTACGTCGCGGGCCTGGACATGGGGTCGACGAGCATCAAGCTGCTCGTCGCCACCCTCGAGGGCGCCGAGGTGCTGGTCGTCAGCCGGCGCTCGCCGTGGACCAACCTCGAGGGCGGCCGGGCCGAGATGCCCCTCGATCGCGCCGTCGACGTCGTCCGCGAGCTCGCAGCCGAAGCCGATCGGGCCCTGGCTGCGGGCTACCGCATCCGCGCGCTGGGCATCTCGGGCATGGCCGAGGCCGGGGCGCTCCTCGATGCCGCCGACCGCCCCGCGGCGCCGGTGATGGCGTGGTTCGACCCGCGCGGTGCGGCGCAGATCGCGGCGACGCCCGAGGAGTTCCGCGCCGAGTTCCCCGGCCGCACCGGGCTGCCGGTGGGGCCCCTGGCATCCATCTCCAAGCTGCTGCACCTGCGCGACAGCGGCATCGACCTCGCGGGCAAGACCTTCCTCAACGTGCCCGAGTCGATCGTGCGCGCCCTGGGCGGCCCGCGCGTGGCCGAGTATTCGCTGGTCTCGCGCACGGGGCTCATCGACCAGGACGACAGCAGCCCGTGGGATGCCGCGCTCGCCGTGCTCGGCACCGACGACGCGGTGCTCGCGGAGCGCGTGAGCGCCGGAACGGGCGTCGGCGAGATCACGGACGAGCGGATGCCGGAGGGGTTCCGCGGCGCGGTGCTGACCGTCGCCGGCCATGACCACCTCGTGTCGGCCGTCGCGGCGGGCGCGACCGACAGCGGCCAGATCTACGACTCGATGGGCACGGCCGAGGCGCTCGTGCGCGTGCTCGACGGCCCGCTGCCGTTCGCGGCGCGGGAGCGCCTGGCCCTCGCGGGCATCAACACCGTCCGCCACGTGCTGCCCGGGAAGCGCGTGCTGCTGGCCGGCACGAAGTCGGGTCTGCTCATGCGGCGCGTGCTGCAGCTGCTCGGCATCGGCGACGAGGCGGGGCGGGCCGCGCTGGACGCCCGGGTCATGGCGACGCCGACGAGCGGTGCGCTCGCCCACGGCGGCATCTCGGTCGACGGCGCACGCAACGACGACGGCGTGCTGAAGATCACCGCCGACAGCGACGGGCTCTCGCCCGCCGAGCTGTTCACGGCGACCCTGCTGCACGGCAACGACGTGTGCGCCGAGCTCATGACGATCATGGACCGCGAGGTCGCGGCCCCCACCTCGACGCTGCTCACCGGCGGCTGGGCGGGCATGGCGAGCGTCGTCCGCGCGCGGGAGCTCGTGCTCCCCGCCGTGACGGTGTCGACCCACGACGAGGGCACCGCCTACGGCGCGGCGCTGTTCGCGGCGTACGCCGTGCGCCCGACGACATCCGACACGTTCGAGGCCGTCGCGGCCGCATTCCTGGCGGGCCACTCCGGCTCCGCCGCACCCACGAAGGAGAGGAACTGAAATGGCTGTTCCAGTGCTGCAGGCGCGGGGGTTGTCGCGTCAGTTCGGTCATGTGCGGGCGCTCAACGAGGTGGACTTCGAGGTCTATCCGGGTGAGGTGACCGCGTTGATCGGGGATAACGGGGCGGGGAAGTCGACCCTGGTGAAGGCCCTCTCCGGAAACCTGGCCGTGGACAGTGGCACGATCCTGTTCGACGGGGAGGAGGTGGACATGTCCACCCCCTCCGCCGTCAGCGCGCTCGGCATCGAGACCGTCTATCAGGATCTTGCCCTGGCCCCGCACCTGGACCCGGTGCAGAACATGTACCTGGGTCGGGAGATCCGCCGCCCGGGCATCGCCGGTGCGTTCGGGTTCATGAAGACCAAGGACATGGCCAAAGCGTCCCGGGCCGCGTTCGACGACCTCGGCGCCACGGTGCGTTCCCTCACCTCCCCGGTCGGGGAGATGTCGGGCGGGCAGCGGCAGGCGATCGCGATCGCCCGTGCCGTGCACTGGGCGTCCCGGGTGGTGTTCCTCGACGAACCCACCGCCGCGCTCGGCGTCCGGCAGACCAAGAACGTCCTGGACACCATCCGGCGGGTGTCCGACAAGGGCATCGCGGTGGTGTTCATCTCTCACTCCATGCCCCACGTCATCGAAGTGTCCGACCGCATCCAGGTCCTCCGCCTCGGCACCCGCGTCGCGAACGTCAACGCCAAAGACACCTCGATGGAAGAACTCGTCGGCCTCATGACCGGCGCCGTCACCCGCAACGCCGACGCCACGCCGCCGGCGGACCTCACTGCGGCGGGCGACCTGATCGAGACCCAGAGCACGGACCAGACCCCCGAGGAGACGCAGCGATGAGCGCGACCAAGCCGGCGACCGAGACGGTCGCGATCGGCACGTTCGACGAGCCGAAGCAGGGCTTCTTCCGCGGTCTGCTGCGGGCTCAGGCCTTCCAGATCCTGCTCGTGCTGATCGCCATCATCATCGTCTTCAGCGCGCTGGCACCCGACACGTTCGCGCAGTGGTCGAACTTCCGCCTGATCATCCAGAACGCCTCGATCCTCGCGGTGCTCGCGGTCGGCATGACGTACATCATCATCACCTCCGGCATCGACCTGTCGATCGGATCGGTGCTCGTCTTCTCGGGCGTCGTGTCGGCGATGACCATGCGGGCGCTCGGCGGCGAGGGCTGGGGTGTCGCGACCGTCGGCATCGTGGTGGCGATCCTGTCGGGCATCGCGTGGGGTCTGTTCAACGGCTTCCTGATCGCCAAGGGCAAGATTCCGCCGCTCATCGTGACGCTCGGCTCGCTGGGCATGGCGCTCGGCTTCTCGCAGATCCTCACCGGCGGCGTCGACATCCGCGAGGTGCCGCTCGTGCTCACCACCTCGATCGGCTACGGCAACGTCTTCGGCTCTCTCCCGACGATCTCCGTGATCGCCCTCGTGATCGTCGTGATCGGTGGAGTGGTGCTGCACTACACCCGCTTCGGGCTGCACACCTTCGCGGTCGGGTCGAGCGAGATCGCCGCGCGTCGCGTCGGCGTCAAGGTCGACCGTCACCTCATCGCCGTGTACACGGTGTCGGGTGCGCTGGCGGGTGTCGCCGGCATCCTGTCCCTCTCGCAGTTCTCCACGACCGCGATCGCCGGTCAGTCGCAGACGAACCTGAACGTGATCGCCGCGGTCGTGATCGGCGGCACGTCGCTGTTCGGCGGCGTGGGAACGATCTTCGGCACCGTCGTGGGCCTCTTCATTCCCGCGGTGCTGCAGAACGGGTTCGTGATCACCGGCGTGCAGCCGTTCTGGCAGCAGGTCGCCGTCGGCGCCGTGCTGATCACCGCCGTGTACGTCGACCAGGTGCGGCGCTCGGCCGCCATGCGCGGCAACTCCCAAGGCCTCTGGCGCAAGTTCGTCAGTGGGGGTCGCCGCGGGTGACGGCCCGCGACGACCCGATGAATCAATCAGTCCAACCATCAATTCATCAAGAGAAACGGTAATCACAATGAAGTGGAACAAGAAGGCGCTGGGGGCCGCGGCCGTCGGCGTGTCGGCTGTGTTCATGCTCGCTGCGTGCTCGGGCGGTTCGGCGGGCGGCTCCGCCTCCGGCGGCAGCGGTGGGTACAAGATCGCGTTCGTGCAGGGTGTGGCGGGGGATGAGTTCTATATCTCGATGCAGTGTGGGATCGAGTCGGCGGCGAAGGCGGCTGGGGCGACGGTGACCACGCAGGGTCCGGAGAAGTTCGACCCGACGCTGCAGAAGCCGATCGTGGACGCGGTCGTCGCGTCCAAGCCGGACGCGCTGCTGATCGCCCCGACCGATGTCGCGGCGATGCAGGCGCCGATCGCGGCCGCGGCGGCGGCCGGGATCAAGGTGGTCCTGGTGGACACCACCCTGACGGACCCGTCGATGGCGGTCTCGCAGATCTCCTCCGACAACAAGGGCGGCGGGGCGGCCGCGTTCGACGCGATCAAGGCCGCACACCCGGAGGGCGGGAAGGTCCTCGTCGTCTCCATCGACCCGGGCATCTCCACCAGTGACGCCCGCGCGGCCGGGTTCGAGGAGGCCGTCGCGAAAGACTCGAAGTTCTCCTCCCTCGGGATCCAGTACTCGCACAACGAGCCGGCCACCGCGGCGGAGATCGTCACCGCGGCACTGCAGAAGGACCCCGACATCGTGGGCATCTTCGCCGCGAACCTGTTCGCCGCCGAAGGCACCGCGACCGGGATCAAGCAGGCCGGGAAGACCGGGGTCACCGTCGTCGGGTTCGACGCCGGTCCCGCGCAGGTGAAGGCCCTCAAGGACGGCACCGTGCAGGCCCTCGTCGCCCAGGAACCGGCCACCATCGGCACCGACGGTGTCACCCAGGCCATCAACGCGCTCACCGGCAAGGCGACCGAAGCGCAGATCCAGACCGGGTTCACCATCCTCACCAAGGACAACATCGACACCACCGGCGCCACCGCCGTCTACCAATCCAAGTGCAACTAACCCGCACTGAATGAGACCGCCGGCGGGCACCCACACCGGGTGCCCGCCGGCCACCACGCCCGACCCTTCGACAGGCCCAGAGACCGGGAAGCGCCGGTCGCTGAGCCCGTCGAGGCGTCGTCGCGACCGACAGCATCCCCCGCCTTCCTCTCAGGAGCCCCCATGAACTTCCCCGACCTGGCCGGTCGCACCGCCGTCGTCACCGGCGGCGCGCGCGGCCTCGGCTACTCGCTCGCCTCCGCACTCGCCCGCCAGGGCGCGAAGGTCGCTCTCCTTGATCTGCTGCCGGAGGTCGAGGCATCCGCTGCCCGCCTCGCGGAGGAGACCGGGGTGGCCACTGCCTCCGCGACCGTCGACGTCACCGACGCGACCTCGGTCGAGGCCGCGTTCGCCCAGGTGCGCACGAAGCTCGGCACCGCGGACATCCTCATCACCGCCGCCGGCATCACCACCTGGGGCGACGCCGCGGACGTCGACCCCGCCGCGTGGTCGCGCGTGATCGACATCAACCTCAGCGGCACGTTCTACGCCACGCAGAGCTTCGCCCGTCCGCTGATCGCCGCGGGCCGCAGCGGCTCGGCGATCCTCGTGTCGTCGATGTCGGGCTTCATCGTGAACGTCCCGCAGAACCAGGCGTCGTACAACGCGTCGAAGGCCGCCGTGGCGCACCTGGCGACCTCGCTCGCCGTCGAGTGGGCACCGGCGATCCGGGTGAACGCGATCGCGCCGGGGTACTTCCTCTCGGACATGACCCGGCAGTTCACCGAGGCGAACCCCGACCTCGCCGCCGACTGGATCGCACGCATCCCCGCCGGCCGCATGGGCGAGCCCGAAGACCTCGACGGTCTCGTGCTGCTGCTCGCCTCCGACTCCTCGTCGTACCTCACCGGCCAGACCCTGGTGATCGACGGCGGCTACACCGCGATCTGATGGTCATTCTCGATCCTGCGCTCGACCCGCTCGTCGACCTCAGCCGCCGTCTCGGCGCGCCCGCGATGGAGGCCGCGCTGCTCGGCGAGGGCAACACCTCCGTGCGCGAAGGCGGTGCGATGCGGGTGAAGGCCAGCGGCGCCGTGCTCGGCGAGGCGACCGACGCCGACTTCGTGCGGGTGGAGCTGGATGCTGCGCTCGCCCTGATCTCCGACCCCGATGCGGGCGACGCCGAGGTCGACGCGTTCTTCTCCGCGATCGCCGAGGTCGAGGGACGCCGCCCGTCGGTGGAGGCGCTGCTGCACGTGGTGATCTACGCCGAGACCGACGCGGCGGTGATCGCCCACAGCCACCCCACCTCGGTGAACGCGATCCTGTGCTCGCGCTCGGCCGAGCTGCTCGTGGACGGCGCCCTGTTCCCCGACCAGATCGTGGTGCTGGGCGCGCGGCCGCTGCTCGTGCCCTACATCGACCCGGGCATCCGGCTCGCGCGAGAAGCGCGCACGCTGCTGCGTGCGCACATCGCCGAGCACGGCATCCCGCGCGTGATCTATCTGCGCAATCACGGCATGTTCGCGCTCGGCGCGACGCCCGGGCAGGTGCTCGGCGCGACCGCGATGGCGCAGAAGTGCGCCAAGGCGATCATCGGCGCTCAGGCCGTGGGCGGCGTGGAGTTCATGCCCGCCGAGGAGGTCGCGCGCATCGACTCGCGGCCCGACGAGAAGTACCGGCGCGCACTGCTCGCCGCCGCAGAGGGAGACGCACGATGACCACGCTCGACGGAAAGGTCGCGCTGCTGACGGGCGCGAGCTCGGGGATAGGCTTGGCGACCGCGCAGGCGCTGGTGGCTGAGGGATGCCGCGTGGTCGCGGTGGCCCGCTCCGCCGACGCGTTGGCGGCGCTGGCCGCGACGGCTCCCGACCTCATCACGACGATCCGCGCCGACGTGTCGGACGCCGGGACCGCCCAGCGGCTCGTCGACGAGGCGCTCGAGGCGCACGGCCGGCTCGACATCGTGCTGCCGAACGCGGGGATCTACGTCGGCGGCGACCTGGTCGAGGCATCCGCCGCCGACATCGCCGCGCTGGTCGCGACCAACGTGACCGGCGTGATGACCCTCGTGCGCGCGGCGCTGCCGGTGCTCATCGCACAGGGGTCCGGCGACGTACTGGTGACCAGCTCGGTGTCGGGGCATCAGGACATCGAGTGGGAGCCGGTCTACTCGGCCAGCAAGCACGCCGTGCAGTCGTTCGTGCACACCGTGCGGCGGCAAGTCGCCGAGACCGGCGTGCGGGTGGGGGCGATCGCCCCGGGCGTCGTGCTCAACCCGCTGTGGGGCTTCGAGCACGGATCGCCGGAGGAGGCGGCGCGCATCGCCGAGGGCACCGGCATCCGCTCGTCCGACGTCGCCGACGCGATCGTGTTCATGCTCACCCGCCCGTCGCACGTGGTCGTGCGCGACCTCGTGCTGCTGCCGACCGGACAGCCCATCTGATGCCGCTCGTCGACATGCCGTCGCTGCTGGCGGGTCACCGCGCGGTCGGGGCGTTCAACTTCATCCAGCTCGAGGTCGCCGAGGCGATCGTCGCCGGCGCGGAGCGGGCCGGAACGGGGGCGATCCTGCAGCTGTCGCAGAACGCCGTCGCCTTCCACGGCGGCATGGCGCCCGCGGCGACCGCAGCGCTGCGACTGGCGGATGCCTCGTCCGCCCCGATCCTCGTGCACCTCGACCACGCGACCGACGAGGCGCTCGTCGACGAGGCGCTGGCCCTCGGCGTGCCGTCGGTGATGTTCGACGCCGCGCACCTGCCCGACGCCGAGAACGTCGTGCGGACGGCCGCAGTGGCGGCGCGCGCCCATCGTGCGGGCGCCTGGGTCGAGGCGGAACTCGGCGAAGTGGGCGGCAAGGGTGCGCACGTGCCCGGCGTGCGCACCGACGTCGACGATGCGGTGGCCTTCGTCGCGGCGACCGGCGTGGACGCGCTCGCGGTCGCGGTGGGCAGCGAGCACGCGATGCTGTCGCGCGACGCGGCTCTGGACGTCGAGCTGATCGGGCGACTGGCCTCGGCGGTGCCGGTGCCCCTCGTGCTGCACGGGTCGAGCGGGGTGTCGGATGCCGGCATCGACGGCGCCGTGCGCGCCGGGATGCGCAAGATCAACATCGGCACGCACCTCAACGTGGTGTTCACCGCCGTGGTGCGGGCCCAGCTGGAGGCCCACCCCGACGTCGTCGACCCGCGCAAGTACGTCGCGCCGGCGCGCGAGGCGGTGGCTCTGGAGATCGAGCGGCTGCTCGGGGTGGTCGTCGGAGGGCGTCTATGACGATCGTGACGCTGACCGCGGCGGGCGCGGTGGATGCCACGTACCGGGTGGCGTCGGTGCGCCCGGGCGCGTTCACCCGCGCCTCGTCGTACGAGCGCGAGATGAGCGGCAAGGGCGTGAACGTCTCGGCCGGCCTCGCGCTCGCGGGCGTGCCCACGGCGGCGGTCGTGGTGATCGGCGCCGACGACCTCGACTTCGCGCACCGCTCCCCGCACGCGGCGCTGCTGCGACCGGTGACGGTGCCCGGCGCGACGCGCGTGAACACGTCGATCATCGACGACGCCGGCGCGACCACGAAGGTTAACGCCCCGACCCTTCCCGTCACGGCGGAGACGTGGGATGCCGTCGTGCAGGCGACGCTCGCCGAGCTCGACGGTGCGGACTGGCTCGTGGTGTCGGGCACCGTGCCGGTCGTCGGGGACGGCCTCGCCGACCTCTCGGCCCTGCTCGCGGGAGCCCGTGACCGCGGGGTGCGGATCGCCGTCGACGGCAGCGGCGCGGTGCTCGCCCGGGTCGCCGCCCACCCCGACGGCGTGCGCCTCATCAAGCCCAACGCCGACGAGCTCGCCGAGCTCACCGGCCGCGCGCTGCGGACCCTGGGTGACGTGGTCGAGGCCGCGCGTTCCGTGATCGCGGGCGGCATCGAGGCCGTCTACGCCAGCCTCGGCGCCGACGGCGTGCTGGTCGTCACCGCGTCGTTCGCCGTGCACGCGTCGGCCCGCGCCGTGCGGCTGGCGAACACCGCGGGGGCGGGGGATGCCTCGCTCGCCGGGTTCCTCGTGGGTCTCGGGTCGGGAGCGCTCGACGATGCGGATGCGCTCGTGGCCGCAGCATCCGCCGCCGCCTCCTGGGGCGCGCACGCCGTCGCCCAGGCATCCACTCTTCTGCCCTCACTCGATGGGATGCCCGAGGCCGTGGTGACCCGCGCCCCCGACCTCGCGACCCCGCTCTCCGAGCCGGCGTCGCCGTAGCCGTACGTTTACCCGATTCGGGTGTCGCAACACGCGGTGCGTGCAGTGTCCTCGCCGCGTGTCGCGACCCCGGAACGAGGGGGTCGAGGCTCAGACCACCGCGCGGAGGCGCAGCACCCCGCCGTCCACCTCCAGCGCGATCCGGTCGAGGCCGTCGACCACGACGTCGCCGGGGAGAGCGGATGCCTCGACCGTGCCGGTGATCGCGAGGACGGCGCAGCCGGCGGCGCGGGCCGCGGCGATGCCGGCCACGGCGTCCTCGACCACGAGGCAGCGCGCAGGGTCGACGCCGAGGCGGGCGGCCGCGGTGAGGAACGGCTCGGGGTCGGGCTTGCCGCGCGTAACGTCGTCGGCCGTGACGAACACGTCGGGCTGAGCGAAACCGGCTGAGGCGAGCCGCGCGGTCGCGATCGGCACCGAGCCCGACGTGACGATCGCGCGACGGCCCGCCGGCACCGACTGGAAGAAGTCGTGCGCCCCGCGGATCGGCTCGAGGTCGACGGCGTCGTCGACCTCCAATGACGTCACGCGCGCGAGCCCCTCCTCGTGCAGTTCGGACGGCAGCAGCTTCGAGATCAGCACGCGCGCGGGCTGCCCGTGATTGGCGTGCAGCGCCTCGGCCGACACGGCGTAGTGCTCGGCGAAGCGGCGCCACGAACGGTTGACCGACGCCGTCGAGTCGATGAGCGTGCCGTCGAGGTCGAACAGCACGGCGTCGAAGTCGCGGGCGAACAGCGGGGCCGAGGCATCCACCTCCGTCCGCACCCCCAGCGCGGGCAGCAGCCGCAGCAGCTGCTGGGTCGTGGTCAGCTCGGCGTCGATCGGGATCACCGGCACCGCCGGCGGCAGCGGCTCCACCTCGGGGCGGTGCGCGTCGCGCTCCTCGCCGCGCAGCCCGCGACGCGCCGCGAGCAGTCCGGCGTCGCCCGTCAGGTGCACCACCCGCACCGGTACGGGCGCGACCGCGGCCACGAGCGCACCCCACTCGGCGCCTCCGCGCAGTTCGGCGGTGAAGGGCGCCACGAGCACCGCGCCGCCCGCGGTGGCCACCGCGTCGGCGGCGACGGCTCGCAGCGCCGCGTACCTCCCCGACCGCACGGCACCGGCGAGCGGCGACGACAGCCAGTGCCCGTCGAACACCGACGCGGGCAGCGCGTCGAGCAGGGGGTTGGTGACCGCATCGAGGTCGAGCAGAGGCATCCGCAGCCTCGTCGCCAGCGCGCGACCGAGCGTGGACTTGCCGGTGCCCGCGACACCCGCCACGACGATCACGGCGGGATCGGACATTTGACATGCGGCGCTCATACCCCCACCATAGTCGTAGCAAGTCACCGGTGTCATGGTTGATTTTCCGGGACTCGCTCCGAAACGCATCTCAGAGAGGAGCCCCGTGGCCGACGACGCACGCGAGCGGTTCGCCGACCCCGCCGCCCCTGCCGCATCCGACGTCACGACGCTCGTCGCCGGCATCGACCTGGGCAGCACCGGGCTGAAGATGCTCGTCGTCGACCCCGACGGCGCCGAGGTCGCGAGCGAGCAGGTGCCGACCCCGTGGCGGGTGGGGGAGGGCGGCACCACCGAGCTCGACGCCGATGCGCTGCTGACCTCGATCGCGGAGCTGATCCAGAAGACGGATGCTGCGCTCGCCCCCGTCACCGACGCGCCGATCTCCGCCGTGGGCATCGCGGGCATGGGCGAGACGGGCATGCTGATCGACGCCGAGGGGCGTGCGATCGCCCCGGGCTTCGCGTGGTTCGACCCGCGCGGGCTGGAGCAGATCGCCGCGTTCCCCGACGACGTGCGGAGCGAGTTCGCCGGCCGCACCGGACTTCCGCTCGGCGCCCAGGTGACGGTCGCCAAGCTCGCCTACCTGCGCGACGGCGGCCTCGACCTCACCGGAGCCCGCTGGCTCAACCTGCCCGAGTTCGTCGCGGCATCCCTCGGCGGCGACGTCGCCGTGGAGTTCTCGCTCACCTCGCGCACCGGACTGCTCGATCAGGACGCCGAGGCCGCGTGGCCCGCCATGCTCGACGCGCTCGGAGTGACCACCGAGATCCTCCCCGAGCTGCGCGGCGGCGGGCAGTCGTGGGGCCGCATCGACGGCCGGTTCGGCACGCGACTCGCGGATGCCGAGCTCACCGTCGCCGGTCACGACCACCTCGTCGCGGCCGAGGCCGGTGGCACGCTAGACCCCGACGGCTACCACGTCTCGCTCGGCACCGCCGAGGTGCTGCTGCGCGTGCTCGACGCGCCCCTCGGGTTCGAGGCGCGGCAGCGCCTGGCCGACGCGCTCATCAACGAGGTCGCGCACATCGTGCCCGGCAAGCACGTGCTCGTCGCCGGGGTGAAGACCGGGCTGCTCCTGCGCCGCGCCCTGCACGCCGCGGGCATCTCCGATCGCGCGGGACGCGACGCGCTCGACGCCGAGGTCATGGCCCTGCCGTTCGACGGCGCCCTCCCCGCAGGTGCCATCGAGGTGAGCGGTGCGCGCAACGACGACGGCGTGCTGCGCCTCACCCTGCACGCCGACGGCGCCACCCCCGCCGAGATCTTCGGGGCGACGCTACGGCACTCGAACGACGAGATCGCCCACCTCATCGCCGTGATGGACCGCGAGGTGCCGCCCGCCACGCACGCCACCCTCACCGGCGGCTGGGCGGGAATGGCCTCGGTCGTCCGCGCCCGCGCCCAGGTGCTCCCGAACCTCACCGCCTCCACCCGCGAGCAGGACACCGCGTTCGGCGCCGCTCGCGTCGCCGCGCGGCTGCTGCAGCGATCCGCCGTCTAGACCTCGAGTGCAGCATCCGCTCGCCTCGAACCGCACCCACACGAAAGAGAGACACCCGATGAACGCCCTGAACACCCTCGAGCGCCGCGCGCTGCAGTCGATCTCGACCCCCGACGGCCACATGCTGATCGTCGCCGCCGACCAGCGCAACGGCATGAAGGCCGCGATCAAGGACGCCCCCAACGGCTCCGACGCGATCACCCGCGAGGAGCTCGCCGAGGTGAAGGCCGACCTGGTGCGTCACCTCGCGAACCACGCTCCTGCGATCCTGCTCGACCCCGAGGTCGCGCTCCCCGCGATCGTCGACCAGGGCGTCCTGTCGCGCGACACCGCGCTGGTGGTGGGACTGGATGCCTCGGGCTTCGAGACCGTCGACGGCCTCAAGTACACGCGCTACGTGCCCGGCGCGACGCCCCACTCGATCCGTGAGCAGGGCGCCGACGTCGCCAAGATGCTCTGGTACACGCGCCCCGACAAGCAGGACGTGAACTCGCGCGTCGCGCAGGAGATCCGCGACCTGGTCGCCGCGTGCGACGCCGAGGGCCTACTGCTCATCGTCGAGCTGCTCACCTACCAGCTGGAGGGCGAGAGCGACGAGGAGTACAAGGCCGCGTTCGCCGACCTGGTCATCGACGGTGCGGCCCTCGCGGTCGCGTGCGGCGCGAAGATCCTGAAGCTGCAGTACCCGGGCTCGGCCGAGGCCAGCGCCCGCGTGACCGAGGCCGCCCAGGGCGTGCCGTGGGCCGTGCTGTCGGCCGGCGTCGACCACGAGACCTTCATCGGCCAGGTGCGCACCGCCGTCGCGAACGGCGCCGCCGGTGCGATGGCCGGCCGGTCGCTCTGGAAGGACAGCCTGTCGGCGGATGCTGCGCTCCGCGAGGACCTGCTCACCAACCGTGCGCTCCCGCGTCTGCACGAGCTGGCCGCCGCCGTCGACGGACAGTGACCGCTGATCCTCCGGGAGCCGCCCGCGCGGTTCCCGGAGGATAGGGTGGCGCGAGGCATCCGTCCCTCGCTCGCGAAAGGAGACCGCACGTGACGACCATGCGTGACGTGGCCGCGCTGGCCGGCGTGAGCACGAAGACGGTCTCCCGGGTCTTCAACGACGACCCGCACGTGCTGCCGCACACCCGCGCCGAGGTCGAGAAGGCCATGCGCGAGCTGAACTACGTGCCGAACGCGCTGGCCACGACGTTCCGCGCCGGCCGCGCCCCGGTGATCGGCGTCGCGGTGCCCGACATCGTCGACCCCTTCTTCGCCGCGATCGCCCGTGCGATCGAAGACACGGCGCGCGCCCGCGGCATCTCGACGATGGTCACGAGCCTCGGCGAGAACCCCGACGACGAGCGCGACGCCCTCGAATCGATGCTCGGCCGCCAGCTCTCCGGGCTGGTCGTCGCCCCCGTCGGGTCGGACCACTCCTGGCTCGAGCGCTGGCGGTCGCACACACCTTTGGTGTTCGTCGACCGCGGCCCCGTGCACCTCGACGCCGACACCTTCACCGAGAACGACGAGGGCGGCGCGTTCGACGCGGTGTCGCACCTGATCTCGCACGGCCACCGCCGCATCGCCTACATCGGCGACGTCGTGCGCCTGTCGACCGAGACGAAGCGCTTCGAGGGCTGGCGCCGCGCGCAGCGCGAGGCCGGCATCCGCGTCGGCGACGACCTGGTCGCGCGTCTCGTGTCGGATCGGGATGCCGCGGCTTTGGCAGTGTCGCGGCTACGCGGTCTTGCGGATCCGCCCACGGCGCTGTTCTCCGCGAACGCCCGTACCTCGATGGCTTTGGCGCATGTGCTGCGGGATTCGCCGATGGCGATGGTCGGCTTCGGCGACTTCCCGATGGCGGACACCCTGACCCCGTCCATCACGGTCATCGACCAAGACCCGTACCGGCTCGGGACCCTGGCCGCGGGGCGCGTGTTCGCCCGGCTGGCCGACGAGGAGGTCGAGGCCGAGGTGAGCGTGCTCGACGTGTCACTGGTTGAGCGGGAGTCCTGCCGGGTGGGTTCGGCGCGGGGCTAAGTCGCGGGCGACCGAGAAAGAAGAGGGAGCATCTCGCCGATTGACGCGATCCCCGTTCATTCGGTCGCGATCGATCCGCGATCTCGCTTCTCGCTTTCATGTCCCGCGAAGCGCGCGATAAAGGCACGGATTTGCTTGTCAGAGGCTCCATAGCGGCGTAGTCGGCGCACGTAGGCGTCGCAGATGGCCATGCGCGTCAACTCAAAGAGTACGTCGCCGACTCTGAGGCGCTTCGAGAGCGACAGGGCGAGCCACACCACGCAGTACCACGGCGTCGACCGCAACACCTCGACGAGAATTTGATTCGGGTCCATTCGGCCCCCAAAGAACAAGCACGGAGTACACACATGCTGGTTTCGGAAGCCACGGGCGGACGCCGATCGCTGACGACAGTATTGGCGCAACAATCCCGAGGCCGCAATAGAGCCGATGGCGTCTTCAGCGCATTCACGGGAAGCGCGTCCCCCACTCTCACAGACAGTCATTCGACGTCGTCGGTGATCAAACGCCCGCAGACCGACGGGCATTCGATCGTCAACGGCGGTCGCCGAGTAAACAGAGGCAAGCCGGCGCATGAGACCCCCCTTGCACATCTTTCCAACGTTGCTATCCTCCCCTCGAGGCACGGGAGTGAGTCCAGAGAACTCGGATATGGTCGATCGCCGCTAGTACTAGTCCTGGAAAGCTGCTCGAGATCTTGGATCGACCGATCCGCTTTCGGTAAGGCAGTGCAACACCCAGCAAGCGCGATGCCGGGATGGAGCGAGATGCGTGCAGCGTGATGTCGAGGTTCCACCCATAGCGCGGGTGACGTCCCGTGGGGTGGTGTAGTTTCCCGGCTCGAGTGTCACGTCGATGACGTGGTGAGCCATCGTGCGATGGTCAGTGAGAACTGTCTAGGAATCTCACGGAAGGACACATACGCACGATGGCTCTTGACCAGTCTGCCCTCCTCGAGTTGCTCGGGGAGCTGAAACTCACAGATGTGAATAACCGGATCCGGGTCGCGACCGAGACGCTCTACCAAGAGCTGATCGACGCGGAAGCGGCCGCGTTCATCGGCGCCGCCCCGTTCGAACGCAGCCCGGACCGGGTGACCCAGCGCAACGGGTCCCGGCTTCGCACGCTCACTACGACCGCGGGTGAGCTCGAGTTGCGGATCCCGAAGCTGCGGCAAGGGTCGTTCTTCCCGTCGCTGCTGGAACGCCGCCGCCGAGTCGATCAAGCACTGTTCGCGGTCGTGATGGAGGCGTACGTGCACGGCGTGAGCACCCGCAAGGTCGACGATCTCGTCAAGGCGCTCGGCGCGGACACCGGCATCTCGAAGTCGGAGGTCTCGCGGATCTGCGGCAACCTCGACGAGGACGTCGCCGCGTTCCGGGACCGGCCGCTCGCAGACACGACATACCCTTACGTGTTCCTCGACGCGACTTACTGCAAAGCCCGCGTCGGCCGGCGCGTCGTCTCCCAAGCCGTGGTCGTCGCGGTCGGTGTCGCCGCCGACGGGCGCCGGGAAGTCCTGGGGTTCGAGGTCGGGGACACCGAATCGCAGCCGTTCTGGACCACGTTCCTCCGATCCCTCAAGGCCCGCGGACTGGACGGGGTGAAGTTGGTGATCTCCGATGCTCACACCGGGCTGATCGCCGCGATCGACACCGTGTTCCAAGGCTCGTCATGGCAGCGGTGTCGGGTTCACTTCATGCGGAACGTGCTCGCGAACGTCCCGAAGACCGCCGGCCCGATGGTCGCGTCGATCATCCGCACGATCTTCGCGCAGCCCGACACCGAGCATGTGTTCACCCAGTTCCATGAGGTCGTCCGCATGCTGACCCGGTCGCACCCGAAGATCGCCGGCATGCTCGAGGACGCGAAGAACGACATCCTCGCGTTCTGCGCGTTCCCCGCCGCGCACTGGCGACAGATCTGGTCCACCAACCCGCTCGAACGCGTCAACTGAATCGGCCTGACTTTCGTTCCGTTCTTCAAGCAAGGATGGAACTCGATGAACAGGAAGTATTCGCCGGAGATGTGTGAGCGCGCGCTGCGGATGCTCGCGGAGACGCGGCCGTCGCACCCGAACATGATGAGCGCGGTCCGTCACGTCGCGGGGTTGCTGGGCATGAGCCCGGAGACGCTGCGGCTCTGGCAGCGCCGCTACGAGGTCGACGCCGGCGGCAAGCCTGGGGCGACCGAGGCCGCGCAGCGGATCAAGCAGCTCGAGAAGGAGAACGCCGAGCTGCGGAAGGCGAATGAGATCCTCAAGGCTGCGAGCGTGTTTTTCGCGAAGGAGCTCGACCGCCCCTGACCGAGATGATCCGGTTCATCAATGAGCACCGGGATCGTTTCGGGGTCGAGCTCATCTGCCGTGTCCTGCGACCGGCAGTGCAGGGCTTCCTCACCTCCCGCGGCTACCGCGCCGCCATCGGCCGTGCGCCGTCCGCGCGGCAGTTGAAGGATGAGCTGCTGGTCCCGGAGGTCGCGAGGCTGCACGCCGAGAACTACGGCGTCTACGGCCGCCGGAAGATGCATGCGCTGATGCGCCGGCAAGGCTGGGACATCGGCCGCGACCAGACCGAACGCCTCATGCGGCTCGCTGGGGTCCGCGGCGTCCGGAAGTCGAAGCGGGTATTCACCACGCGCTCCGACAAGACCGTGGCGCTGCCGAGCGACCTGGTCAACCGTCGCTTCACCGCGCCGGCGCCGCGACGGCTCTGGGTGTGTGACGTGACGTATGTCGCCACCTGGTCCGGTTTCGCGTACGTCGCGTTCGTCACCGACGTCTACTCGAGGCGGATCGTCGGCTGGAACGTCGCATCCACGCTGCGCGCCGAGATCCTGCCGATGCAGGCGCTCGACATGGCCGCCTGGGGCGTCGGCGGACGGCTCGACGGGCTCATCCATCACGCTGACCATGGGTCGAACTACACCGCGATGGTCTACACGGAGCGGATCGTCGAGCTCGGCGCGGTCCCCTCCACGGGGACCGTCGGCGACTCGTTTGATAACGCGATGGCAGAGGCGGTCAACAACCTCTACAAGACCGAGCTGATCCGTCAGCGCGGACCGTGGCGGACCGTCGAGCAGGTCGAACTCGCGACGCTCGAGTGGGTGTGGTGGTGGAACAACCAGCGCCTCCACGGCGAGCTCGACATGCGCACCCCGATCGAGGTCGAGAACGCATACTACGCTGACCTGGAATCAGCCCAACCGGCACCTGCCGGACAAGGCTCCCGATAGGAACGAAAGTCAGGCCGATTCACGATGATGGCGTTCATGGACGAGAACGGGCTGGTTCTCACCTCTTCACAAGACGAGCTTGTCAAGTGGACAGTCCGGGTCGCGGGACATCGCCTTGGCGCGAACAAGTTCACTGGCGACCGCAGCGACATTGAACTTCAGCTGATGGCGCAGTGGCTACTGCAGCACAGCCGAGGAATCGAAGCGGGCGAGCGGGTCATCACTTTCGCGCAGCTTCGACGACGTCTCACCGCTCTCGATTGCTCGGTAGAGATAACCAGCAACCGCGGGGGCCGGGCTGTGGTCGAGCGCACAGTGACTGTCAATCGACGTTCGCTCCTCGGTACGCGGCCGAGATCTCAACGCGCGCGATACAACCTGCCCTACGGTGGCGACGGCAGGCAGGTCGCTCGCAATCGCATCAAGGAGCTGAGGCGGGAACTGCAGCTTTCAGATGAGTTCGGCATCGACTCTGCTGCCTTCTACGGAACCGACAGACTCCCGGTTGACGCGTTCATCGCGGAGTACCGAAAGACACTTCGTCGGCTCGCGCGAGTGTAGCTTTCGCACCGCCAGCTCCTGCCGCTGCCCCCGGCCGATCCCTCCGCACGCGGCGCCCATGAGGTCGTAGGCGCTCGCAGCTCGCGTGTCGATCTCACCCAGCCGTGGTTAGCGGAATCCGGACCACGCGTCTGCCATACTCGCCCTCGTGGGGGACGGACTGGACTGGGCCATGATGCTCGACGAACGCACAGGCTGGCTGGTGCCCGGCGTGCACGAAGTGGAGATGGAAGACGTCTACCGCGAGTTCGCGGCTGACGGCGGAAGCGATCGCCGCACAGCTTGGATGGCGCTCGAGCAGCTCCTGGCGCACTTAAGGGAGCTCTTCCCTAGCGGCAGGCTGCTGCTCGCCGGGACCTTCGTGTCCAGGCAGGCAGGCCCTTGCGAAGCTCTCGAAGTGGCAATCATCCCCGATGAACCGAGCACGATCGAGCACTGGACCGACAGCGAGGAGCACCGATTCCAACTGTGTATGTCTCTGCACGACGTGATCGTCGCGTCGCTCGGGCCAGAGTACTTCGAGGTGCTGCACCCGTTTGGGGGTCGACTCGAGTCGTACTTCGTGGTGCCTGAGGATGCTGACCAAGTAGTCACGTGGATGGGTACCGTTACCCTTCCCACAGGCGACGATGTCCCTGGATATCGAGGAGTGGTGGAGGTGGTCTGGTGATCCGCGACGAGATCGATGGCTTGCTCTCCACGATCGGCACCGATACTCGCGTCGACAAGTACCGACGCGGCTCGCTCCTTGCGCTCAGAGCAAAGTTCACTCCGCCCACCACGCAACTGCGTGTCGACATCGACGGTCCGGTAACCGCGACGGTCATCGCGAACGTCACGTCCGCGCTGCAGCGAGCTACTGCGCTGGCCGCTAAGGCGCTCCTTTACCCATCGAACGCGGCCATCAATGTGCAGGCCGGGCTGCTCGAGCGCGCCCCGCTAGTGCCCGTCGGACAGTCCCGAGGCACGCTCTACTTCGAGTTCCCGACAACCGATGTCGACCCCAAAGCGATGGAACGGTCGCCGACGGCGCACCTTGCGGAGAGCGCCGTGCGGGAACTGATCGAGATACTTCCGGAGAATTCCGACGACCAGCGGACCCTCCGCGCTCTACCCCTCCGCCGGCCTCAATACAGGTCGGCTGTGAAGTCGTTGGCCGCCGCTCTGGGCGGCACGTCGTCGATCTCGCTGTCGATGACCCCGACGGGCGAGGCAGAGCAGCAGCACTCCGTCCTCACGGTTGAACAAGCCGCGGAAGTTCCAGAGCTCCTTTCCGATGCTCAAGATAAGAAGGACACCCTGACTGTTTACGGGATCATGGACGGTATGCGCACACGGCGGCGCCTGTTCTATATCGAGGAACGTGACAGCGGTCACGAGTTCTACGGCGCAGTCGACGAATCGCAGTTGTCGACCGTAATGGATCTCGTCGGCCAGCCGGTGGTCGCGCGAATCGAACGACTCGTCACGCTGCGCGCTGACGGATCGAAGTCTCATCCGAGCTACTCCCTACTTTCCGTCTCCCCAGACAAGCGCCTTATCTGAGATCAATCGCTCGCGGCCGCTCTCCTATATCCGCGGGCGATGATCATCACTGCGAACTCGACCGAAGACCTACGTGAAATACCTCGCCCCGGCGCGCTTGCTGAGCAGCTGGCTCGATGCTGCCGAGGCGTGTGCGCACGCTGATCAAACATCACGCAGCGTTCTCTAGGTCTGCGCGATTAGGGGCCGAAGCCGCGCGGTGCCCGCAAGGGGATCGGCGCGGTCCCGGCCGACCGTCCGTTGCGCAAGACTAGGTGGCCTCAACGTTCCAGTGCAGGGAGCGAAATGCGGCTGACCGACAACGACATTCGCCATCTCTTCAAGTTCGGGATGGGAATGCAACGCCTCGATGAAGCACACCATCTCCCGATCCACGGGAGGGTAGAGCCCCATCCGGACAACCCTGACTGGATCAACTTGTGGGTCGCCGACGGTGCGAACACGGTGTTGCCGCGCGATGTCGAGCACGACGGGATAGGCGGTTACCTGTTCAACGATCCCTGGGGTGGGCACAGGCGAGTGTTCCCGCTCCCAGAGGCCGAGGAGGTGTCCTTCGGAGCGTGGGACATGGCTACCGAGGTTGACGAGGAGCGCGATGGTGCAGCCGACCGCGAACTCTCCCTGCACTCGGGAGGAGTGCCTAGCCCCACCGCGTCGGACGCCGTCGTTCCGCCAACGGCGATGGAGTACCTCCTTGTTCATTACGGCCTCGACGGGTACGCCTGGGGTGTCTGGCGCACACCGATCGAGTACCACTACGGCGACGACGCGCAGGACATGTTTGCAAGGGGGGTCAGCATCGTCGAGAGTTGGGACGACGTGACTCCGTGGCCCGAATGGATCGACTCGATCGCGTGGAACTCTCCCGACCCCGAAAGCCGTTGGGACATGTTCAAATCCGACCAGCCAGTAGACCTGATGGACCTGCTCTCGCAGATCCGTGGTGGCCTGACACACGCGGAGCACATCCTGACGCACGGTGACCAAGCTCAATCCACAGACCACGAGCGCGACTAACAATCGGCGCTGGCGAGAGCGGAGTGATCGCCGGCAACACACCTCAGTCGGGCAGTGCACGCAAGAGGATCCCCGCGGATTCCAGGTCTACGCTCAAATGGTCGCTCAACCGATGGGATGTATCGGTGAAACTGCTCTTCGAGGCATCCGCGCCCGTGAACGCGGATCCCATCGCTGTCGAACACCTCATCGATGACGGCTGGATGCTTCGTCGGTTCCTCTCGGGAGATGAGTCATCCACGACAGCCGAGGACGCTGCCAAATACGTCGATGTGGATTACAGCCCTCGGGCCGTCGGGATCCAAGGTCATTGGTGGTATCGCGGCGAGATCAGCGTGACCAGCAACCCCACGACGCTTCACTATCGAGTCTTCAACATCGCAGGCCGCAGCGCTTGGGCGGTGCCGCTGGCTAACCGATTCTTCATCGGTTACGCCGCCACCGTGCAACACGGTGTGGACGACCTCGCCCAGGCCGTCGAACGGCATCTTTCCGAAGACGCATCGCAAACCGACTGAGCTGGGCAGGCGCTTGTTTTTCCGCCGACCTGCCTGCCGCTCACCGCGTTGCGGATAGGGACTCGAAACGAGCAATCGCTTGGGCCACGCATCCACCCCGGGGGAGCGAGCTGGTCGAAGTGACGCTAAGCGTGTGGATGGAGTCGCATAGCGTGTTTCGCGGCAGCCGACCGCCACATCTTCCGGAAGCGCGGCTTCGGGAGGAGTCGGCGGACTCCCTCACCTACGCGCGATATGCAGAAGGCGGGATGGCTGCCGGTGAGCTCAGCCGATCGTGCGTGAGATCCGAACGATGACTCTCTGCCCCGGCTTCCGCTGCACGCGCCTGACCAGTCGCTCGAGCGCCAGGAAGATCTTGAACTGCAACCCGTATTTCGCGGCGAGTGCGCGATTGCCCGCGGTCTGGTCTTCGTCCAACGCGGCGGTTCCTGCGACGGTGATCGCATCGTCGGCGACATGGCCCATCCGGGTGCACGGACGCATGCTGACGCTCGCGTTGCGGCGAAGCCGCTTGACCTTGCCAGTCGAGCGCTCGGTGGTGACCACGAGGTCGTCACCCTCCGCGGCGATCCACACCGGTGTCGCAACTATCGCACCCGACTTTCGATATGTGACGAGCGAGACGAAGTGGCTGTCCGCGATCCGCGACCATTCGTCAGCGCTGTACATCTCTCGAACGTAACCCCGGCGCGGGTGTGCGAGGCGCGATCTGCACGATCAACTTGCGCACCATCGTCGCTCTAGCTGCGTCTGTGGGTGAGGTGGATGGTGACGTCGTCACCTGCGTGCTTGCCGATCGCGCGACGGATCGCAGTGGAGATGGGGAGCTTGTGGGTTCCGTCTCCCAAAGCCATGAACGCACCGTCGAACGGGTGGCCGTCTGCCGTTCCCGATACCTTCACAAGCCCACGCGTGCCGAAGATCGCGGCCGAGTCCGGCAACTGCACGCATATCCACGTGTCGCCGTCCCGCACTCGACCCAGGGTTGCGGTGAACCTGACATCGAGCGGTCCGGTGGTGCTGTTCATCTCGGCTCCCTTGTTCGTCGTACCCCTATGACGATCGCAATGGCGAGGAATCGACAGCCGCGCGATTCACCCGTCGATCGGTCATCGACCACGACCCATACCCGCTGGGGGCCTTGGCCGCGCTGTTTGCGCTTTCGGGCGCACGATGGCGCGGGCTCCCGTCCGCTACACCTGCGCGCCGCTCAGACTGCCGGGAGCTTCGTCATCTTGCGATGAGAGTGCCGCCGAGGGGATTTCAGAGGGGACAGTCTGATCGACGACTACTTCGTCAGGCTTTCGTAGACGTGGCGGTGCAGCCGACCAGTCCTTGAGTCGCTGCCCGACGACGTCGTATGTCGCAAACATCGAGTCGATCACCGAGTCGATGAAGCCGGACCTCCCCGCAAGACGCGCGCCGCCCATCTTGCTGAGGTAGGTGATTGTAAACGACTTGATCTCTTTGGAAGGATCGGCCACGAGTACCGCGGGGTTCTCGCGAACGGTGCCGAGAAGCTCCGCGGTGCCGCCTCTTTGACGCGCTGCAAAGGCTTCGATGCGCAGGGTGTCAGGCGCATCCTTGAGTTGGCGCAACAACCAGTTCACTCGCGTCGTGGGCCTCCCCTCTCCGGGCGCATGCGTCGTGAATGAGCACATGATCTGCGCGGCGCGGATGTCGACTGCGATAGTCAGGGGAGACACCGCATTAGGGTTCGGATAGCACCAGCCATCTTGCCGTCGGTGACCAACATCTCTGTCACGGCGGCGACGCGAAGCGACGGGTTCTCGATCTCCGCTCTCGATAGAACCTGCGTGACATCTGCTCCGAGACGTTGACCGAGTTTGAGGGTCCCGTAGCGCAGGAGCGCATCGAATCGCCCGGCTACCTGCGCCGGTTCTTTGTCGTTCTTGCGGAGTGTCCCGCTCGACACTGCATCTCTGACAGGTACCCAACTCGGTCCCATGTCGGTGAACTCGACCGCTCCCGACTTTGGATGTTCCAAGTAGCGGATCAGCTCTCCGAGGATCCACGCTTGGTCGGGATCAGCCACCCCGCGGAACTCCTTCTGCAACACGGCCGCCGCGAGGACTTCCGTCCAGGACAGATGGTGCATGGCGACGTTCTTCGCCTTGCGCTTATCGACAGCAGTCGGGTGGGACCCGGGAGCGGGGGGAATCTCGTTGGAGATCGTGAGTAACGCATCGAAGCGATGCGCGCGGGCGACATCCAGGTAGTTCTCGAGTTGCTCGCGCTGAAGTTCGTTGCTCCCGGTCTTAACTTCGACGAGCGCGGTCCATTCTCGCGAGCCGCGTTTGATGCGGATGAGGCCGTCGGGAAACACCTTCTTGTCGCCGAGGAGAAACGGAACTTCGATGAATGCTTCGAGCGTGCCCGCTGGTGCACCCATCGCGCTAGTCAGTGTGCGGCCATACTCCTTGACGGAACTCATGACCGCGAGCAATGCGGAGGTTGCGCGGCGTTCTTGTTCCTCCGCTCCGTTTATCCCCGACGTAGGGATGAGACGTGCGGCGTTCCAGGGGTTCTCTTCAGCCATATCCACTCCGTCGTAGGTGCTGGTTTCTCTCGAACGTAGCGACAGATCGTTGAAAACCTCACTATTGGACCCCAAGCAGCCGTGGATGGCACCGCTGATCAAGTTGCAATTCATGGGATATCCGTCTTCGGTCTGAACGCCCGTGCTCGCAGCCGATCGCGTTCGGCCCGAATGCGAAGTCGGTGCCCATGGCGCCGACCCGAGTTGGTGTACAGGGTTCTTGGGTCCGGACGCACGACTCCTCGAACTCCTCGCGCTGGCGCCTCGGGCGGTCGATCGTCGCGGTGCTCGACCGCGCCGACGACTTCAGTCCAGCCACCTGCGAGCTGTGGCTTCCGGTCGAGCGCGTCTGAGGGAGCGGACCCGTCGTCCGGGAGCGGCCGGCGGGTCCGCCTCCGCGCAGGAGGTGCCGCCCGCCGCGTAGCCTGTTCGCAGGCGGACGACGCCGACGAGACCTCGAGGAGGGCACCCGTGACGGATGCCGATGCGCGCACCACCTGGCTGCTGGTCGACGGAGAGAACATCGACGCGACACTGGGCGGGTCGATCCTCAACCGGCGTCCGCAGCCCGATGAGCGTCCGCGATGGGATCGCCTCACCGCCTTCGCCGCGCGCACGTGGGGACAGCCCGCACGCGGCGTCTTCTTCCTCAACGCGTCGGCAGGCATCCCGATGTCGTTCGTCCAGGCGCTGAAGGCGATGGATTACATCGTCGTCCCGCTGTCGGGAGTGGCCGACGAGAAGATCGTCGACATCGCGATCCAGCGCACGCTGCAGGCCTTCGCCGACCGCCCGGGCGACGTGATCCTCGCCAGCCACGACGGCGACTTCCTCGACGACCTCGCGGCACTCATCGACGGTGAGCGACGCGTCGGAGTCGTGGGCTTCTCGGAGTTCCGCAACATCGGGTTCGCCTCCATCCCGGGCCTCCACAAGTTCGACCTCGAGTACGACGCGCGGGTCTTCGACGCACCGCTGCCGCGCATCCGGGTCATCCCCATCGAGGAGTTCGACCCGACCGTGTTCCTGGGGCTGGGCGGCTAGCCCGAGGCATCCACTCGTCCCGCTGTGGCCACCGGCCGCGCCGCCGGCCGGTGATTGGATCGGAGCATGTCCGACGACCTCGACTTCTCGACCGACGCTGCGCGCATGGATGTCGCGCGCGTGCACCGCTGGCTGGCGGAGGAGTCGTACTGGGCGCGCGGCCGCACGCGCGAGACGCACGAGGCGGCCATGGCCGGATCGCGCAACTACGGCGTCTTCGATGCGCGCAGCGGGCAGCAGCTCGCCTACGCCCGGGCGATCACCGATGGGGTGACGTTCGGGTGGATCGCCGACGTCTTCGTCGACCCGGAGGCGCGCGGCCGCGGCGTCGGTAAGCGCCTGATGGCGGGCATCATCGACGACCTGAAGCCCCTCGGACTCAAGCGCACCGCGCTGTTCACCGAAGACGCGCACGGACTCTACGAGCAGTACGGCTTCCAGCGCATCACCGACCCGGAGTTCTGGATGCTGCGCTGGGGCGACGGCTATGCGCCCGCCGTCGGCGGAGTCTCGGCAGCGACGTCCTAGGCGGCCATCGCCAGTTCGCCCACGCCGAGGGCGATGAGCAGCGAGAGGGCGGCGAGCACGAGTGACACGGGCACCATCGTGTTGCGCTCGGGGATGCTGCGCGAGACCGCGTTGAGCAGGATTCCGAGGGTGAAGTACGCGAAGACGATCCACATCGCCACCTGCGAGAAGAGGTCGCCGAACACGTTGACAGCGCCGACGCGGTCCCACGCGACCAGCGCGATGAAGGCGTAGATCACGATCGAGATCACGCTTCCGATCCGCAGGCGTGCGGGGAGGCGCTGGTGCTGGCCGCCCCACGCGAATCGACCGAGCGGTGCGCCCAGCGCCAGCGCGAGCTGGAACACGGCCAGCAGAGCGAGCACGACGGTCAACGCGAGGGCGAACGGCATGACCTCACGCTACTGACTCGGGGGTCACAAGCGTGGCGAGCTTCGAGGAGCGGATACCTCTCCTCAGGCCTCGTCAGACCAGCGCAACGTCAGCGCAAGGGGGCGGTGGCAGCATCCGCTCTCATGCCGGCTCGACGACGCGGCGCATCACCGTCTTGTTCTTGCCGATCCGGCGCTCGAAGGTGAAGCCGGCCTCCTCGAACATGCCCGGGGTGACGTTATGCAGGAACGACGACGACACCCGCTTGCCGGGTTCGACGATGTTCGGGAACGACACCACCTCGCCGCCGCCGGCCTGCGCGATCAGGTCGAGGGCTCCGCGCAGCGCCTCGAGCGCGACACCCTTGCGGCGGTGGTCGCGGTCGACGAAGAAACACGTGATGCGCCACGGCGCGGGGTGGGCCTCGCCGGCGTCGTACTCCTTGCGGTGATAGATGCCCGGCAGCTCGGCGGGGGAGCCGTACTCGCACCACGCGATCGCCTGGTCACCGTCGAAGACGAGCGCAGCGTGCGCGACGCCTTCCTCGATCAGCCGCCGCTTGAAGGTGGGGCGGTCGACGTCGTCCTTCTTCGTGGTCGCGGTGTCGCCGTGGAAGTAGCTGCAGTAGCACCCGCCCCACACGCCGTTGTGCTTCTCGGCCAGGGCCAACCAGGCCGGGTATGTGTCGAGCGTCAGCGGTTTGATCTCGTGCGCCGTCATGACGACATTGTCGACCTGTGGGCGACGTGGGGGAACAGCACTCCTGACAGCCCGAGATCGCGCGGGTAGCCTGTCGGCATGTGGGAGGCGGTGGGCGACCTGGTCGCGGTTCCCGACGTGGTCGGGATGCCGTTCCACCTGGGGCGTGCCCGTGCGGCGGAGTGCGGCGTCACCCTCGCCAGCCTCGATCCCGACGGGCCGCCGATCGGCGCTCTCGCATGGCCCGGACTGTTCTACATCGTGACGCAGCATCCTGAGGCGGGTGCTGTCGTGACGCGCCACGCGTCGGTGCGCGTCGAGATCGTCGCCCACGGAGACATGGGCGACACCGCGCGCGTCCGGTCGCCGAGACCTCCGTCGACGGATGCGGCGCACGCCGCCGCACCGCCGCGCCCGCGCGAGAGTGGCGGGGCGGATTCGGACCTGACCGCTCACTAGGCTCGTCGCGTGCGGGTGCGTGCGATCGACCTCGTGGACGTCTTCGTCTACCTCGTGGTGCTCGGCGCGTTCGTGCAGCTCTTCCCGAGCGTCATCTCGGAGTCGTTCTTGCTGTCGCTTTTGACGGCCGTGCTGCTCAAGATGGTGCTCGAACTCGTGATGGTCGTGAAGAAGCGCATCGTCGCGCGCACCCGCGACACCGAGCGTGGATGGCTGCGGACCGTGGATGCTGCGACACTCCTGCTCGTGTTGCCGGGCAGCAAGTTCCTGGTGCTCGAACTCACCGACCTCGTCTTCGGAGGGGCGGTGCAGCTGGGCGGCTTCTTCCCGGTCACCGCACTGATCGTGGTGCTGATGCTCGCGCGCGGGGGTGTGCGGCGGCTCGTCGGCTCGGGACTTGTCGGTCGCGGGCGGGCTTAGGCATCCGATCGGGTCAGTCCGGAACGACTCCGCGCGCGGCCCATGCGGAGCCGCTGATCTCGAAGGGCCGCTCGAGGCGCGCGGCTCGAGTCAGCCATGACTCCCGATGCCTCACCGAAGGTGGTGCGCGTGACGACGAGACCGTAGCCGAGAACGTGCACGCGGACGAGAATGCGGGTGGTGTCGTCGGAGTGGAGGAGCGGGCGATGGGTGCAACGGTGCTGTACATGTCCATGTCGGTCGATGGGTTCATCACCGGGCCGAACGTCGCCGACGAGAACGGCCTCGGAGACGGAGGGATGCGGCTGCACGAGTGGGTGTTCCCGCCCGAGGGGCCGGTCAACACGCAGATCGTCGGCGAGTTCATGTCTACGGGTGCGGTGCTGGCCGGTCGGGGCACGTTCGAGCCCGCCAACGGCTGGCACGGCGACCATCACGACGGCGTGCCGATCTGGGTGATCAGCCGCCGCGAACGCCCGCAGTGGACGCGGGACATGGATGCCGTGCAGTACACCGACGACCTCGAGACGGCGTTCCGCGACGCGAAGGCGGCAGCAGGCGACAAGAACGTGCTCGTGCACGGGGCGAGCACGGCGCAGCGCGCGATCGTCGCGGGTCTCCTCGACGAGCTGGAGATCCACCTCGTGCCGGTGCTCTTCGGTGTAGGCCGACTCCTGTTCGAGCATCTCGGCGTGGGGCAGCGGCAACTCGAGCGGGTGCGGGTGCTCGAAGGCGAGGGCGGCGTCACGCACCTCCGCTACCGCATCCTGCGCTGAACCCGAGCGGCGGAGCGGCCGCTCTCAAAGCCAGCGTCCCTAGGCTGGTGGGGTGACGCAGGAGCGACCGGATCCGCTCGTCTGCCCGACGTGCGGGGATCCGCTGAGATTCGAGGTGCTCGACGACGAGCGGTTCCTCGTCGCGTGGTCGTGCCTCACCTGCGGTCTGATCCGCACGACCGAGCCGGTCTAGAGGCGGGTCCGCTCAGTTCGGTCGTCCTCCAGGATCCAGAGGACTTCGCACGCTCCTCTTGACTGCGCGCGAGTCGGCTCGCTTCACTCGTCACGAGGACGAACGGTTTGTAGCCGTATCGCTGGGGGAGTCGACGTGGTCGACGGCGCATAGATGGGGGCTAAGAGTGCTGATCTTCTACACCGACGAGACCGGCGATGCGGGTTTTGATCTGGACGAGCACATCGTGACACCAAACCTGAAAGTCGGGCAGAGCCACTACTTCAGCTTGTCCGGAGTAGGGATACGAGACTCTTCTCGGCGACCGCTTGCAGAGGCTCTCCTCATCCTCAAGAGAAAACACTTCGGGGACACCGTGGATGGAGTGTGGGGAGACACCGAGATCAAGGGCAAGTTCATCACTCGATCCATGCCGGACACGACGGCGAACCTGCGTGAGCAGCGACCGAGCGGGTGGGCTGCAATCGACTCCGTTCAGAAGGTCGACGCACTGAGTCGCGATATCGGCCTTCTTCTCGACAAGTTCCGACCGCTGATTTTCGTCATCTCCTTCGACAAGCGCGAGGCCATCCGGAGGAACAAGATGGTGAACCCTGTTGGTGTCGCCTATACCTACCTCCACCAAAGGATCGCTCTAACGATGGAGGACATCCATGCGGGTGAAGGCGCGATTGTCGTTGCGGATCAGCAATCCCACCACGAACGGCTGTACCGCGACGGGGTCGTTCACGAAATGCGTGATCTGCTCGGGCAGAACTTGCGTCGAAAGCCGAACTACAACCTCGTGCTCGACAAGCCGCTGTGGGTGGACACCGCACTCAGCACCTGGGATCGCGAGATCATCCAGCTCGCGGACATCGCCAGCTACACCGTGACGATTGCCCTTGAGCGGGGCGCTCCGCCCACAGAGCTGGGGTACTTGTGGGATGCGCTTCGCCCGCATTTCGCTGTGCATTCTGCAACGGGGAGCATCGTGGATTGGGGGGTCTCCGCTTACCCGCGGGGCGCCAAGGTTCCAGATCTCTGACGCGCAAATCTAGGCGAGTCGCAACTGACCAGCGTGTCAGCGGTGCGTCGACGAGTCGTGCGGCTGAATGTCCGCTCGATCGGGAATTGCAACAGCATTGGTCCAGCTCGTTCGCCGCGACCTCAGCGACCGGGTCGGGAGAGGGCCTCGATCGACGCGCGGGCTCCGAACGAGGAGATCGATGAGCGAGCCGCGATGAAGGCCGCGCGCAGGGTCTCGTTCGCGCCGAGGCCGCCGAAGACGGGGGCGTAGTCGAGGAACTGGCCCGGCGCCGTGGCCTCGGCGGCCACCGCGGCGCGCAGCTCTTCGAGACGACGGTCGACGGCAGCATCCGTCTCCAGGAAGAGGCTCCACGCCGCCAGCACGAGGACCGCCCGCGAGATGTCGCCGCCGGCCGCGAGCTGCTCGCGCACCACCGGCAGGAGGAACTTCGGGATGCGGTCGGAGCCGTCGACGATCTGGCGGGCGAGGGTGTCGCGGATGGCCTCGCTGCCGAAGCGGGCGATGAGCTGGTCGCAGTAGGCGTCGAGGTCGATGCCGGGCACCGGGCGCAGGGTGGGGATCGCCTCGAGGTGCATGTAGTCCTGCAGGAATCCGACGAACAGCGGGTCGGTGCAGACCTCGTGCACGTACTCGGCTCCGGAGAGGATGCCGAGGTAGCTCATCGCCTGGTGCGACGCGTTGAGCAGCCGCAGCTTCATCAGCTCGTACGGCAGCACGTCGGGCACGAGCTGCACGCCGACCTCCTCGAGCGGAGGGCGGCCGAGCGTGAAGGCGTCTTCGAGCACCCACTGCTCGTACGACTCGGAGTGCACGGGCCAGCAATCCTCGATGCCGAACGCGGCGCGCACGTCGTCGCGGGTCTGGTCGGTCGTCACCGGAGTGATGCGGTCGACCATCGAGTTCGGGAACGACACGTTGTCGGCGATCCAGGAGCCGAGCTCGGGGTCGACGCGGCCGGCGAAGCCGAGCAGCGCGGTGCGGGCGACGTGCCCGTTGCCCTGGATGTTGTCGCACGACATGACGGTGAAGGGGAGGATGCCGGCGGCGCGGCGCCGACGGAGTGCCTCCGTGAGGTAGCCCAGCACGCTGGCCGGCGTGTGGCCGGGAACCCCGCCGGCGACGAGGTCGGCGGTGGTCGTGGCATCCGTCGGCCGGAACTCGCCGGTGGCGTCGTCGACGCCGTATCCGCCCTCGGTGATCGTGAGCGAGACGATGCGGGTGCCGGGGTCGGCGAGCTTGGCGAGCACGGCCTCGGGGTCGTCGGGGGCGTAGAGGTACTCGACGATCGAGCCGACGACGCGCGCCTCGGTGGTGCCGTCGGGGGCGGTGGTGACGAGCGTGTAGAGGCCGTCCTGCGCGGTGAGCGCGTCGCGCATGGCGAGGTCGAACGGCATGATGCCGACGCCGCAGATGCCCCACTCGGTGGAACCGGCGCCGAGGATGCGGTCGAGGTACATCGCCTCGTGCGCGCGGTGGAAGCCTCCGACGCCGAAGTGGACGATCGCGCTGGAGACGGCGGAGCGGTCGTAGCCGGGCACGGCGACGGCCGGGTCGAGGGCACCGAGGGATGCTGCGCCGAGCGTGGTCATGGGTGCTCCTCTGCAGAGGTCGAGGTGGGGAAAGTGGTGGCCGGCGGGCACCCGGTGTGGGTGCCCGCCGGCGGTCTCATTCAGTGCGGGTGGTTAGTTGCACTTGGACTGGTAGACGGCGGTGGCGCCGGTGGTGTCGATGTTGTCCTTGGTGAGGATGGTGAACCCGGTCTGGATCTGCGCTTCGGTGGCCTTGCCGGTGAGCGCGTTGATGGCCTGGGTGACACCGTCGGTGCCGATGGTGGCCGGTTCCTGGGCGACGAGGGCCTGCACGGTGCCGTCCTTGAGGGCCTTCACCTGGGCGGGGCCGGCGTCGAACCCGACGACGGTGACCCCGGTCTTCCCGGCCTGCTTGATCCCGGTCGCGGTGCCTTCGGCGGCGAACAGGTTCGCGGCGAAGATGCCCACGATGTCGGGGTCCTTCTGCAGTGCCGCGGTGACGATCTCCGCCGCGGTGGCCGGCTCGTTGTGCGAGTACTGGATCCCCAGGGAGGAGAACTTGGAGTCTTTCGCGACGGCTTCCTCGAACCCGGCCGCACGCGCGTCGGAGGTGGAGATGCCCGGGTCGATGGAGACGACCAGGACCTTGCCGCCCTCGGGGTGTGCGGCCTTGATCGCGTCGAACGCGGCCGCCCCGCCACCCTTGTTGTCCGAGGAGATCTGCGAGACCGCCATCGACGGGTCCGTCAGGGTGGTGTCCACCAGGACCACCTTGATCCCGGCCGCCGCCGCCGCAGCGATCGGCGCCTGCATCGCCGCGACATCCGTCGGGGCGATCAGCAGCGCGTCCGGCTTGGACGCGACCACCGCGTCCACGATCGGCTTCTGCAGCGTCGGGTCGAACTTCTCCGGACCCTGCGTGGTCACCGTCGCCCCGGCCGCCTTCGCCGCCGACTCGATCCCACACTGCATCGAGATATAGAACTCATCCCCCGCCACACCCTGCACGAACGCGATCTTGTACCCACCCGCGCCCGCACCGCCCGACGCGCTTCCCGAGCCGCCACCGGAACATCCGGCCAGCATCAGGGCGGCGCTGGCGCCGAGGGCAGCGACGGCAAGAGTCTTCTTGCTCCACTTCATTGTGATTACCGTTTCTCTCTGTTGTGAGGTGTGAGCCGGGTGTCGAGAACGCTGTCCCGGCATTCGCCGGCGGAGTCCGCCGGACATCTGGGTCCGCCCGTGCGGGGCGGGAACGGTCAGCCTTTGCGGCCGCCGCTGAGGAATTTGCGCCACATCCCCTGCGAGTTGCCGCGCAGGGCGGCCGAGCGGCGCACCTGATCGACGTAGACCGCGGTGATCAGCACGGCGCCGACGGCGACCTGCTGCCAGAACGGCTGCACGCCGGTGATGACGAACCCGTTCTGCAGCACCGCGGGGATGAACAGACCCACGACGGTGCCGAGGATGGTGCCGACTCCGCCGAACAGCGAGGTGCCGCCGATGACCACGCCCGCGATCACGTTGAGGTTAGTCTGCGACTGGCCCGCGATCGCCGTGGTGGAGAACTGCGAGAGCGAGAGGATGCCGGCCTCCCGCGAGTCCGCCCGAGAGCATGTAGACGCGCATCAGCTGCCCGTCGACCTTGACGCCGACCCGGCGTGCGGCGATCTCGCTCGAACCCACCGCCAGCGTGTAGAGGCCGAAGCGGGTGAAGCGCAGCCCGACCGCGCCGCACACGATCACGACGAGGGCGATGACCGAGATGGTGGGGATGCTGCCCAGCACGTTGCCGTAGCCGATCGAGGTGGTGAGCACGAGCGGCACCTCGCGGATGTCTACACCGCCGGTGAGGATCTGGGCGAGACCGAGCGTGATGCCGAGGGTTCCCAGGGTGACGATGAGCGGCGGGATCTTGCCCTTCGCGATGAGGAAGCCGTTGAACAGCCCCCAGAACGTGCCGGAGACGATCGCGACGGCCACACCGATCAGGGCGACGCCCCATCCTTCGCCGCCGAGGGCACGCATGGTCATCGCGGCGACCACGCCGGAGAACACCAGCACCGAGCCGATCGACAGGTCGATGCCGGAGGTCGAGATGACGAAGGTCATGCCCACGGCGAGCACGGCCAGGATCGAGGCGTTCTGGATGATCAGGCGGAAGTTCGACCACTGCGCGAACGTGTCGGGCGCGATGAAGCCGAACACCGCGATGATGACGAGCAGCACCAGGAAGATCTGGAAGGCCTGGGCCCGCAGCATCCGCTTGAAGAAGCCGATCTGCGGTTCGTCGAACGTCCCGATCGCGACCGTCTCGGTGGCCGGGGTGGCGGGCGTCTTCGTGGTGCTCATCGGGTCGTCTCCTTGGTGACGGCGCCGGTCATGAGGCCGACGAGTTCTTCCATCGAGGTGTCTTTCGCGTTCACGTTCGCGACGCGGGTGCCGAGGCGGAGGACCTGGATGCGGTCGGACACTTCGATGACGTGGGGCATGGAGTGGGAGATGAACACCACCGCGATGCCCTTGTCCGACACCCGCCGGATGGTGTCCAGGACGTTCTTGGTCTGCCGGACGCCGAGCGCGGCGGTGGGTTCGTCGAGGAACACCACCCGGGACGCCCAGTGCACGGCACGGGCGATCGCGATCGCCTGCCGCTGCCCGCCCGACATCTCCCCGACCGGGGAGGTGAGGGACCGCACCGTGGCGCCCAGGTCGTCGAACGCGGCCCGGGACGCTTTGGCCATGTCCTTGGTCTTCATGAACCCGAACGCACCGGCGATGCCCGGGCGGCGGATCTCCCGACCCAGGTACATGTTCTGCACCGGGTCCAGATGCGGGGCCAGGGCCAGGTCCTGATAGACGGTCTCGATCCCCAGGGCGGACACGGCGGACGGGGTGGACATGTCCACCTCCTCCCCGTCGAACAGGATCGTCCCACTGTCCACGGCCAGGTTGCCGGAGAGGGCCTTCACCAGGGTCGACTTCCCCGCCCCGTTATCCCCGATCAACGCGGTCACCTCACCCGGATAGACCTCGAAATCCACCTCGTTGAGCGCCCGCACATGACCGAACTGACGCGACAACCCCCGCGCCTGGAGGACGGGAACGGGTGCGGTGCTCATGCGGGAACTCCTTCAGTGCGGGCGGATGCCTCGCCGGTGGGCGAGACGCGGACGATCAGGTCGGCGCGATCGCGCGCCGGGTCGACGAGCTGCGCGTTCGGCTCGTCGACGTCGGCCACCCACGCCAGGGCGGCGTCGGGGGCGTGGCCGTAGGACTCGCGACGCGCCACCAGACGGCGACGGCGCTCGGAGGCATCCACGTCGAGGAACCACGTCTGGTCGAGGTGGTCGGCCACCGCGTCCCAGCCGTGCGCGTCGTGGAGCAGGTAGTTGCCCTCGGTGATCACGAGCGGGATGCCGGCGGGCACCGCGATCGCCGAGCCGATCGACTCCTCGATCGAGCGGTCGAACAGCGGGGCGTGGATGACGCCGGAGGTCTGGGCGCGGAGGCGGGCGAGCAGGGCGACGTAGCCGTCGACGTCGAACGTGTCGGGCGCGCCCTTGCGGTCGCGGCGGCCGAGTCGGATGAGCTCGGCGTTGGCGAGGTGGAATCCGTCCATGCCGACGAGCACGGCCTGGTCGCCGAGGGCGTCGAGCAGCTCGGCGGCGACGGTGGACTTGCCGGCCCCGGGGGTTCCGGTGAGACCCAGGATGCGGCGACCGCCGCCGGTGATCAGCGCACGGGCACGCTCGACCAGCTGCGGGATGCTCTCCTGCACGGTCGGCGGGGTGCTCTCGCCGGGTGTGGTGGTCACGGTCTGTCGTTCCTTCGTTGGTGACGACGGCGTCTGCGCGCTGCGTCGATGAAGCGGATCGGAGTCGGGAGGCTCCGAGATCTTTAGCAACGTACGCGCATCATGTCACCGGTGTCAAGCGCCGTGACGAAAAGGTGATGACACCGGAGTCATGAGCGTTATTCTGCGGGTAGCATGTCTGCGGCGCACGCGTTCGGCCGCCGGCCGCCGCGACACCCCAGGCATCCACTTCATCGTCGAAAGAGAGCACCCCATGACCGACCTCGCAGGCCGCACCATCCTCGTCACCGGAGCCGGCGGAGGGATCGGCGGCGCCACCGTGCGCCACCTCGTCGCCGCCGGCGCGCACGTGCTCGCCGCCGGGCGCACCGCCGCGAACCTCGAGGCGATCGTCGCCGAGACCGGCGCAGAGCCGATCGTGTTCGACCTGGAGTCGGAGGACGAGATCCGCGCCGCGATCGAGGGCCGCGACCTGTGGGGCGTCGTGAACTGCGGCGGCTGGGGCGGCGAGATCGCCACCCCGATGGACACCGACATCGCGGTGTTCGACAAGGTCATGTCGATCAACGCACGCGGCTCCCTGCTGGTGACGAAGTACGCCTCGCGCGAGATGGTGCGCCTGGGCAAGGGCGGCGCGATCGTCAACGTCTCGAGCCAGGCGTCGCTCGTCGCGCTGTCGGGGCACATCTCGTACGGCTCCTCGAAGGCGGCGCTCGACAACATCACGCGCGTCTCGGCGCTCGAGCTCGGCGGGTACGGCATCCGCGTCAACAGCGTCAACCCGACCGTCGTGATGACGCCGATGTCGGCCTGGTACTGGGGTCGGCCCGAGATCGAGGGCCCGTTCCTCGATGCGATGCCGCTGCACAAGTGGGCGACCGAGGACGACATCGCCGCCCCCATCGTGTTCCTCCTGAGCGACGGCGCCGCGATGATCTCGGGCGTCTCGCTGCCGATCGACGGCGGCTACTCCTCGCGCTGAGCGGGGAACGCAGCATCCGGCGCGCTCCTCGTCTCCTCCCTCCCGCCCCTCGCTCCCCCTTTCTCGTCCAAAGCCCGTGCGATGGACGAAAGCCCCCGGCATGAACCGTTCACGGCGGGGGCTCTCGTCCGACGCACGGGCGTTGGGCGCACGAAGAGGGTGGGGGAGCGAGGGAAGGAGAGGGCGGCTCGGCGCGAGGGGGTGGGTCGGCGAATGGATGCCGGGGCTCAGACCCCGGCTTCGGCGCGCAGGTGCGCGAGGGCGGTGATCGAGGCCTTGCGCACGTGCGCTGCGCACAGCCGCGAGGCGAGCTCGGCGTCGCGGGCCGCCGCGGCGCGGACGATGCCGCGCAGCTCGTTGACAACCTCGAGGGGGCGTCCGGGCTCCGACATCGACGTCGCGCGCAGCACCTGCACGCGCGCCTGGATGCTCTCCAGCAGCTGCTGCAGCGCGTAGCTGCGGGCACCCTCGATGAGCACGGCGTAGAAGCGGTCCTTCGCCTTGAGCACGTCGCGGATCGACGTCGTCGACGTCGTGACGCCGGCGAACTCCTCCACCGTCGCGACGAGACGCGCGACCTGCTCGTCGGTCGCGCGCTCGACGAACCGCTGCACGACGAGCGACTCGAGCGATGCGCGCACCTCGTAGAGGTCGGTCGCGTCGGCGAGCGAGGGCGCCGTGACGATCGCGCCCTTCTGCGGCACGACCGTGACGATGCCCTCGGCCGCGAGCTCGCGGATGGCCTCGCGGATCGTCGTGCGCGAGACGCCGAGCCGCTCGATGAGCTCGCGCTCGACGAGACGCTGACCGGGCTGCAGCGAGAAGTCGAGGATGGCCTGGCGAAGTGACGAGGTCACCTGCTCGCGCAGGGGGGCCGCCACGCGGCCCACCGGTTCACTCGACCACGACCCCGACAGGGAGTTGGACGTCATTGCTCTGCACCTCGATCACGCATGGGGTGTCTCACCCTTACTGAGATCATTCTCTCTCCGCAACTCGTCCGTGCCGGGAGCGGCGGTCGGGCCCGCGCCGTGCGCGTCCTTCACCGCGACCCAGCGGGCGATCTCGGTGTGGTCGGCGGTGGCCGGGAGGTGGGATGCCGCGTCGGCCCACAGCTCGACGGCGTCGGCGCTCAGCCGGCGCGTCGTGCCCGTGGCCTCGGCGAGGCCCAGGGCGATGCGCATGTCCTTGAGCATGAGACCGAGCCCGAAGCCCGAGTCGTAGGTGCCGGGCAGCACGAAGTTGGGCCACTTGTTCTCGGTGGAGCCGCTGCGTCCGCTCGAGCGGTTGAAGACGGCGAGCATGACCTCGGGGTCGAGCCCGAACGCCGCGCCCGCCTCCATCGCCTCGGACGTCGCCCACAGGTGGGTCGCCGAGAGCAGGTTGTTGAGCGCCTTCACAGCGTGGCCGGCGCCGACGCCGCCGCAGCGGATCGCCGTGCCGAGTGCGGTGACGACCGGCAGCACGCGGTCGACCGCGGCATCCTCCCCGCCCACCATGATCGTCAGCGTGCCGGCGACCGCGCCCTTGACGCCGCCCGAGACGGGGGCGTCGACGAGGGCGACGCCGTGCGGCGCGAGACGCTCGGCGAGCTCGCGGGTCGAGGTGGGCTCGGACGAGCTCATGTCGACGAGGATCGAGCCCTCGACGAGCGCGTCGGCGGCGAGCAGATCGTCGACGACCGACGTCACGATGCGCGAGTTGGGGAGCATGAGCACCACGACACCCGCACCGCGCGCCGCGTCCGCCGCCGAGTCGGCGCCCGCGGCACCGACCTCGGCGAGCCGCGCGACGGCGTCGGGGGCGACGTCGAAGCCGCGCACCTCCTCACCGGCCGCGACGAGTCGCCCGACCATGGGGAAGCCCATGTTCCCCAGGCCGATGACCGCGACCGCGCCGCGCTCAGGCATCCGCGGGGACTTCTGCACGCGCCTCGCGCAGCGCCTGCTCGGCGATGCGGAACGATTCCAGCGCCGCCGGCACGCCCACGTAGATGGCCGCCTGCAGGAGCGCCTCCTGGATCTCCGCGTCGGTGACCCCGTTGCGGACGGCTCCGCGCACGTGCACCGACAGCTCGTGCGACCGGTTGAGGGCGGTGAGCATGACGATGTTGAGCAGGCTGCGGGTGTGCGCCGGCAGTCCGTCGCGCGTCCAGATCTGGCCCCAGCAGTACTCGGTGACGAGCTCCTGGATCGGGCGGGAGAACTCCGTGACGTTGCCGAGGCTGCGGGTCACGTGATCGGCGCCGAGCACCTCCTTGCGCTTGGCGAGACCCGCCTCGTAGGTGTCGGCGTGGGTCGTGGTGTCGTCGGTCATCGCGCTTCCGTTTCTTCGGGACGAGGGTTGTAGTCGGAATCGGCCACGGCGTCGTCCCAGTTGGTGGGACCGAGCGAGATGGCGGTGTGGGTCATGAACGAGTCGGGTGCGGCGCCGTGCCAGTGACGCTCGCCCGGCGGCACCCAGACGGTGTCTCCCGCGCCCACGCTCACGGCCTCCGCACCCTCGGACTGCACGAGTCCGCGGCCGGCGATGATCTCGAGGATCTGACCGTCGGTGTGGCTGTGCCAGAACGTGCGCGCTCCGGGCGTGAAGGTGACGGTGTTGATCGTGATGCCGTCGGTCGCCGGCATCGTGAGGAAGTTGTGCACCTGTCCGGTGAACTGCGAGCCGGTCTTGCCGGACGTGCCGGAGCGCTCGGCGGCGCGGATGAGCTTCATCGGGGGTCCTCCTGATCGGCGTCGTGCACGACGATGCCGCCGGAGAGGGCTCCGAGCACGTCGACGACGGTGTTGCTGATGTCGCCCGCGCGGCCCGCGGCGATCGCGGACCCGAAGCTCGCGAGCGGACCCGACGCGTGCACCCCGGCGATGCCGAGACCCGCGATGAGCTCGGTGTAGAGCATGACGTCCTTCATCATGAGCGCGTTGGTCAGGCCGCCCTTGAGGTAGTCGCCGTGCACGATCTTGGGGAAGCGGTTGAGGGTCGCGAAGTTGACGCCCGAGCTGGTGTTGAGCACGCCCAGCAGGGCGTCCATGTCGAGCCCGGCGCGCTTGCCGGCGATCATCACCTCCGACGTCGCCGACAGGGCGACGGCGTTGAGGAAGTTGTTGAGCAGCTTCGTCGTGTGGCCGGCGCCCGGCGCGCCCATGTGGAACACGTTCGACGCGAAATGCGCCAGGTGGGGGCGCACGGCGTCGAGCGCGGCGGCGTCGCCGCCCACCATGAGCGTGAGCGTCCCCTTCTCGGCGGCGGCCGCGCCGCCCGAGATGCCGGCATCGAGGTAGACCGCCCCGGCCTCGGCGAGCTCGACGCCCAGCGCGCGCGTGGACTCCGGCGCCGCCGTGCTGAGGTCGACGACGATCTGACCGGGACGCGCGTGGGCGATGACGCCCTCGGGTCCGCGCATGACCGCCTCGACCACGCGGCTGTCGGGCAGCGACAGGAACACGACATCGGCCTGCGCGACGACATCGGCGACGGATGCCGCGGCGGTCGCCCCGGCCGCCTCGATGTTCGGGGCCGACGTGTCGAACCCCACGACGTCGATGCCCTTCGACGTGATGCAGCGCGTCATCCGGCCGCCCATGTTGCCGAGGCCGATGAAGCCGAGCTTCGGATCGGTCATGAGATCTCTTCCTTCCAGTTCTCGCCGTACAGCTGCGCGTCGACCGCGTCGGCGTCCCAGGCTCCGGCGCCGCCCGACGGGCGGACGGTGTTGACGATGGTGGCGCCGCCGTCGACCGACAGGATCTGCCCGGTCATGTACGAGGCATCCTGCGACAGCACGAACGCGACGGTCGCAGCGATCTCGTCGGCCGACCCGGCGCGGCGCAGCGGCGTCGTCGACGCGCGCTGCTCCATGTCGTTCTTGCCGCCGGCGGTGGTGGCCGCTGCCGCGAACAGGTCGGTCGGGACGATCCCCGGGGCGACGCCGTTCACGCGGATGCCGAGCGGTCCGCCGTACATCGCGGCGGCGCGGACGAGCCCCACGACGGCGTGCTTGGACGTGTGGTACGGCAGCAGGTCGGCGGCGGCGGTGAGGCTGGCGATGGACGCCGTGACCGCGATGGCCCCGACGCTGCGCTGCGCGCGGTAGCAGCGGAACGCCGCGCGCAGGCCGAGGAACTGGCCGCGCACGTTCACCGCCATGACCCGCTCGAAGTCGTCGACCGAGATGTCGGGAAGGGGCTGGAAGCCGCCGAAGATGCCGGCGTTGAGGTGATGGTGGTCGATGCGTCCGAACGCGGCGATCGCGGCATCCGCGTACGACTGCACGCCCTCCTCGGTCGCGATGTCGGCGCGCACGGCGATCGCCTCGCCGGGAAGCTCCGCGCGCGTGCGCTCGGCCGCGTCGCCGTCGATGTCGACGACGACCACGCGCGCGCCCTCCGACGACAGCCGGTGGGCCGACGCGCGGCCGAGACCGCCGCCGGCACCCGTGACGACCGCGACGGATCCCTCGAACCGGCCGCTCATCGGGCCGCTCCCGCCGGGGGAGCGCCGATGGTGGCGGCGTTGCCGTGCAGGTCGCCCTCGACGGGCGTGAACCGCTCGAGCGTGGACGGATCGTGGCCGGAGACGACGTGCGCGACGGCTCCGGATGCCTCGAGGTCGCGGATGTGGGCGAAGCTGTCGTACATCTCGACGATGTCGGCGACCGACGTGAACACCATGTCGCGCTGATACTCCTCGTAGTAGTGGACGGCGTCGGAGGCGAGCAGGACGGTGCCCTCGGACGTCTCGACGAACACGATGCTCTGCCCGGGCGTGTGGCCGCCGATCTCGACGATGCGGACGCCGGGGGCGACGTTGAGCGAGCCCTGGAAGAACGTGACGGTGCCGCGGGCAGCGGCATCGCGCAGGTGCGCGAGCTCGACGTCCTCGACCGAGTGGTGGAAGAGCGGCTTGGTCGCGTGGGGCCCTGCCCAGAAGTCGAACTCGCGCCGCGAGACGATCAGCTCCGCGTCCGGGAATAGCGGCAGGTTGCCGATGTGGTCGTAGTGGCCGTGCGTGACGATGATGCGCGGCGCGGTGCCCGGCTCGGCGCCGGCCAGCGCGAGGGCGCGCGCCGGGTCGATCAGGATCGTGCGTCCGCGCGCCTCCCCGCCGGCGACCGAGAAGCCGGTGTCGACGAGGATCGTCTCGTCGGGCGTGCGGATCGCCCAGAAGAAGTAGTCCATGTCGATCGGACCGTCGTCTTCGCGGTACACCCCGTGATTGAGGTACACGTCGGAGCGGTTCGTCGACCGCGTGCCGTAGCGCACGATCAGCACCTGGTTTGCGGGGCGGGGCGTGGTGTCAGCCATTGCGGGCCGCCCAGATGCGGTCGGCGGCACGCAGCGCGAGCGCCTGGATCGTGTGGGTCGGGTTGACGGCCCCGCCGGTCGAGAAGCTCGAGCCGTCGACGACGTACAGGTTCGGCACGTCGTGCGCACGGTTGTCGGCGTCGACGACGGAGTTCGAGGCATCCGCCCCCATGCGTGCCGTGCCGAGCAGGTGCCATCCGAGGATCGAGTCGAAGCCGGTCGTTCGCACCGAGTCGGCGCCCGCGGCGTAGCTCAGCTCGGTCGCGCGCCGCACGCCGTCGGCGCCGAGCCGCTTCGAGTTATCGCTCAGCGTGTAATAGGTGCGCACACCGGGCAGCCCGAACGCGTCGAGGTCGTCGTGGTCGAGCTCGATGCGGTTGTGCTCCTCGGGGGCGTCGTCGCCGCACACCCAGATCGTCGCCTCGTGGTTGAGGTGGTGCTCGAGGCGGCTGTGGTGGTCGGCACCCCACGGCGCGACCGCGAGGGCGGTGTTGAGCGGGGAGTACCCGCGCATCGCCACCATCGTGAACCCGCGCACGTAGTCGTTCGCGGCATCCGTCTCGTAGAAGTGGCGCGAGGACACCGTGCCGCCCCAGGCGCCGTGGTCGGCGTCGGTGGGCTCGTCCCAGTGGCCGATCACCATCGTCTGCACGTGCGGCATGAAGTTGCGGCCGACCTGGCCGCTGCTGTTGGCGAGACCGTCGGGGAACCGGTTCGACGTCGACATGAGCAGCAGGCGCGGAGTGCCCACGCCGTTGCCGCACACGACGACGACCGACGCCTTCGCCTCGCGCAGCCGTCCCTCGTAGTCGTAGTAGAGCGCGCCGGTCGCGCGGCCGGTCCGGTCGACCGTGATCTCGCGCACGCGCGCCTGCGTCACGAGGTGCGCGCTGGCCTCGAGGGCCTCGGGCCAGTACGTGTTCGACGGCAGCGCGAGCGCACCGCTCGGGCACCCGAAGGCGCAGAAGCCGCGGTTGACGCACGCCGGCCGGCCCTTGTAGTCCTGCGACAGCAGCGCCTGCGACTGCGCCCACCAGTACCACCCGAGCTTGTCGAAGCCGTCGATCCACCGGTTGCCCTGACGGCCGATCGGGATGGGCGGCAGCGGAACGCTCGGTCGTCCGGGCTGCACGGGGTCGCCGCCGGCGCCCGACATGCCCACCATGCGCTCGTTGAGCTCGTAGTACGGGATCAGGTCCTCGTAGCCGATCGGCCAGTCGACGCCGAAGTCGTCGATCGTCTTGGCCTTGAAGTCGGACGGCTGGAAGCGCCAGAAGTGGCCGCCGTAGCCGATCGCGCTGCCGCCGACCGCCGAGTACATGTAGACGTCGACGGGGTTCTCGCCGAGGTTCGTGACGGGGTAGTCGGCCGGGCCGCGCCGCTTGCCGGGGCTGGGGTTCCAGTAGTGACGGCCGCGCACCTCCCAGTCGGCGTGGTTCTTCGGGATCGTCTCCTCGTCGACCCAGTCGCCCTGCTCGAGGCAGACGACCTTGAGTCCGCGGCGCGCGAGGCTCCACGTGAGGGCGGCGCCCGCGGCGCCGGCGCCGATCACGAGGATGTCGGCGGTGGTGTCATCGGTCATGCGGGAACGCTCCTGAAGCGATCGGGGCGGGCACCGACCTCGAGCATCCGCTCGGTCGGGAAGGGCGCCATCTTCTTGCCGTCGACGGTGTTGCGGACATCGAAGCCCGTCACGTCCTTGACGACCTGCTGCACGCTCGGGGCGCGGTAGTAGGCCTCGTAGGTCAGCTCGAGCACGATCGAGAACGCCACCGGCGCCGTCGTCTTCTCGGCCTCCTGCAGGATCGCGATCTGCGCGGGCTCGTCCAGCTCGGCGAACGGCGCGTCGTGGGCGGCGGAGGCCGCGGCATCCACCGCGTCGATGCCGGCCAGCACGACCGGACGCAGCTCCCGCGCCTTGCGCAGCACCGCGTCGATGTACGCCACGGTGTCGAGGTCGCCGGCCGCGGGCCACGGTCCGTCGGCGGGGATGATGCGGGTCGCCCAGGCCGACAGCAGCGCGGCGCGGCGCTCGTCGAGCACCGTCAGCGGGCCCGTCTCGTCGAAGTCGACGAACGTGCGGCCCATGACGGGGGCGTAGGGGCTGGCGGCGACGCCGTCGCGGTGGTCGAATGCCACGTCAGCTCTCCTCTGTTCCAGGGGTCGGGCGGTAGATGGTTCCGCGGGCGACGACATCGGCGACCAAGCCGTCGAGATCGTCGTCGAAGCGGATGGGGATCACGGAGCGCTTGCGGTACCCCACGCTCGCCGCCACGTCCGGGTTGAGGAAGTAGGCGGCGGTGAGTGCGTCGGCGACGGGCCGCAGCTGCGGCATCGGCACTTCGGCGAGGGCGGCAGGCACCGGGTCGGGGAGCACGTCGAGCCCGGCGCGCACGACCTCGACGAGGTCGGGGCGCACCGCGAAGACGGAGTCGAGGTACGTGTTATGCGCCTGCGCGGACGATCCGCTCGGCATCCCGTCGGACGCCGGGATCAGCAGGTCGGCGAGCGCGGCGAGCCGCTCGCGGTCGCGCAGGTCGAGCGCGCTCACAGCGCCACCGCCTGTGCGCCGCGGTGGGTGACGGCGTGCTCCGCCGCCCGCAGCGAGAACGCCGCGATCGTCGGCGTCGGGTTCATGCCCGACGACGTCGGCCAGGTGCTGCCGTCGACGATGAAGAGGTTCGGCACGTCGTGCGCGCGGCCCCATTGATCGACGACGGATGCCGCGGGGTCGGCGCCCATCGTCGCGGTGCCGAGGATGTGCCAGCCCGTCTCGCGGATCATCGGCGCGACGATCGTCTCGGTCGCCCCCGCCTCGCGCAGCGACTCCGTGGCGCGGTCGACGTTGAAGGCGAGCAGATCCTTCGTGTTCTGCGCGGTGCGGTAGACCATGCGCACGCCGGGCACGCCGAAGCCGTCGAGGTGCGATTCGTCGAGCTCGACGCGGTTGTGCTCCTCGGGAAGGTCTTCCGCGACGATGCCCCACGCGAGCGAGTGACCCAGGCGATCGCGCACCGTCTCGTGGAACGACTCGCCCCAGATCGACTGGCCGCCCCACGGGAAGGCGGCGGTCATCGCCTGGGGTCCGCCGGTGGGGGTGACGTTCCACTTCGCGCCGCGGACGAACCCGCGGCTCTTGACGGTCTCGTAGAACTCGAGCGAGTAGATCGGCTGGCCCCAGACCGACTTCCACGGGTCGAGCTGCTCGTCGAAGATGCCGACGACGGTGGCGAACGGATGCATCATGAGGCGCTTGCCCACCAGGCCGGACGAGTTCGCCAGCCCGTTCGGGAACCGCGCGCTCGTCGACAGCTGCAGCAGACGCGGCGTGCCGAGGCCGTTGGCCGCGACCACGACGATCGACGCGCGCTGCCGGTGGGTCGCACCGTCGGCGTCGCGGTACACGACTCCCGTCGCCAGCCCGCGCGCGTCCGTCTCGATCTCGCTGACCGAGGCGTTGACGACGAGCGTCACGCCCTGCCGCAGCAGATCGGGCCAGTGCGTGACGTCGGGCGAGGCCTTGGCCTTGTTGACGCATCCCCACATGCACGCGCCGCGCTGCACGCACGCGCCCTGGTTGCGGTAGTCCTCGGTGGCGATGGCGTTGCTGCCGGGCCACCAGTGCCAGCCGAGACGGTTGTGCGCCTCGGCCATCATGCGCCCGGCCTTGCCGATCGGGGCGGCCTTCATCGGGTACGACGTGATGTCGGGGAACGCCGGGTCGCCGGGATGCCCCGAGACGCCGAAGTCGCGCTCGATCGTGTCGTAGTACGGGGAGAGGTCTTCGTAGCTCAGCGGCCAGTCGTCGGCGACCCCGTCGAGCGTGCGCACGCGGAAGTCCGACGGCATCAGGCGCATCCAGATGCCCGCATACATGACGGTGCTGCCCCCGACGCCGTTCCACATCAGCGGCTCGACGTCGGAGGCGCTCGTGTCGATCGGGTAGTCGCTGGGCGCCTTGCGCACCGACGGCTGCGGGTTCCACGGCTTCGCGGCGCTGAGCTCGAGGAACTCGTCGGCGACGTGGGACGTGGAGTAGTCGGGCCAGTCGCCCTGCTCGATGCAGACGACGCTCATGCCCGCCTCGACGAAGCGCCGGGCGGCGACGGCACCGGCGGGGCCGGCGCCGACGATGACCACGTCGGCGAGGTCGGGCGCGGGCGCGCCCTCGTCGCGGGTGCGCCGGGCTTGCGGGGCGGTCATGGGCAACTCCTTCGTCACGTCCATCGGGAATCTGTGCCGCACGCCATCCGGGGGGATGTGGGCGACGGGACGATTCTGTACGATCGTATGACGAAGAACACGCAAAGGTCAACGACGCCGTAGCGTTGCTGGCCGAGCCCACGAGTCCTAGGGAGGACGTCGACGATGACGAACGAGAGTCCTGCACCACGCACCGTGCGTGCACTGAGCTACGCCGAGGCGCGGGTGCTCCTGGATGCCGCGCTGGAGGCGGCGACGCGGATCGCGGTCCCCGCGAGCGTGGCCATCCTCGACGCCACCCGGGAGGTCGTCGCCTTCGGGCGCCAGGACGACGCGCCACTGCTCACCGGCGAGGTCGCGACGGCCAAGGCGTACACCGCGGCATCCCTGCGTCAGCCGTCGGGGGCGCTCGCCGAGGCGACGAGTCCGGCCGGTCCGTTCGCGGGTCTCGCGCACGGCTCAGCACGCGGTCTCATCACCTTCGCCGGAGGCTTCCCGCTCGTCGTCGGATCCGACATCGTCGGCGCCGTCGGGGCCAGCGGCGGGTCGCTCGAGGAGGACGAGACGATCGCCCGAGCGGCCGTCGCGCTCTTCGAGGAGTGGAACCGATGACCGGCCGGCAGATGGAGGGCCGCCGCGTCGTGCTGACCGGCGCCGCCGCCAACATCGGCGGCGCGACCGCCGATCTGCTCGCGGCCGAAGGGGCGCGCCTCGTGATCGGCGATATCGACTCGAGGGCCGCGGAAACCGCGGAAAGACTGGCTTCGCAGGGTGCCGACGCCACGTTCGTGCGCACCGACGTGTCGGATGCCGCATCGATGAAGGCGCTGCTCGACACGGCCGCGGAGACGCTCGGCGGGCTCGACGTCATCATCAACAACGCCGGCATCCAGCGCTCGTCTCCGGTCACCGAGATGGACGAGTCGGTGTGGGATCTGCACATGGCGGTCAACGCCCGCTCGTGCTTCCTGGCCGCCAAGTACGGTGTGCCGCACCTGCGGCACGGACACCTGCCGGCGATCGTGAACATGGCCTCGGTGGGCGGCTTCAAAGCGCCCGCGGGACTGAGCGCCTACTCGGCATCGAAGGGCGCGATCATCGCCTTCACGCGCACGCTCGCATCGGAGCTCGGCCCCGAGGGCATCCGCGTCAACTGCGTCGCACCCGGGTGGGTCGACACGCCCTTCAACGACCCCATCGTCGCGCACATGGGCGGCCGGGCCGCCCAGGACGCCGCGGTGCGCGCCGGGGTGCCCCTGCAGCGACAGGGTCAGCCGTCGGAGATCGCCGCAGCGATGCTCTTCCTCGCCTCCGAGGCGTCGTCGTTCGTGACCGGGCATGCGCTCGTCATCGACGGCGGAGCATCCTGATTTCGTCAGACAATCTTCTTGCATTCCGGGAGAGTCGCAGTTACTGTGACAGCGTCAGTTGTCCGACAATCTGACAATGAGGTAACGATGAGGTTCGATCACGACGCGACGACGCGGAGCACTCCGACCGTCGCCGCATCGCTCGAGCGCATCACCCCGGAGGCCGTTCCCGATGACGGCACCCGACCCGGAGCCCCCACGACACGGCGCGAGCGATCGCACCGCTGATCGACCGGCACCACCCCCCGAGTAGTCCACTCAACGAGGAGACAGACATGAAGTCCATGACGAGCCGCGTGCGGCGCCTGATCGCGCTGGGCACGGTGGTCGCGGCATCCGCCACCCTGCTGGTGGGATGCGCGACCGGCGCGACCGACGCGGGCAGCGGCGCCGACGGCGCCAAGCCGATCAAGATCGCACTCAGCAACTACTTCAACGGCAACATCTGGCGCAAGCAGATGGAGGCGAGCTTCGAGGCGACCGCGAAGGCGAACCCCGACAAGGTCAGCGAGTTCAAGGTCGTCAACTCCGACGGCTCTGCGCCGCAGCAGGCGCAGCAGATCCAGTCGCTGGTGCTCGAGGGCTACGACGCGATCATCATCGACGCCGCATCGCCCACCGCCCTCAACGGGGCCATCGAGGAGGCGTGCAACGCGGGAGTGACCGTGGTCGTGTTCGACTCGCTCGCCACCGCCGGCTGCGCCTACAAGGTCGCGTTCGACTACCAGACCTACGGCCAGCTCGAGGCGCAGTTCCTCGCCGATCAGCTCGGCGGCAAGGGCAACCTGCTCATGGTGCGCGGCATCGCCGGCAACACGGTCGACGACGACATCTACAAGGGTGCGCAGTCGGTGCTCGCGAAGTACCCCGACATGAAGCTCGTCGGCGAGGTCTACGGCCAGTGGACCGAATCGACGGCGCAGCAGGAGGTCGCGAAGATCCTCCCGTCCCTTCCGCAGATCGCCGGTGTGCTCACCGAGGGCAACGACGGCGGCGGCACGCTCGACGCGTTCCTGCAGGCGGGCACCTCGCCGCTGCCGGTCATCATCCAGGGCAACTCCGGTCAGGGCCTGCAGGGCTGGGCCAAGGTCGCGGCGCAGAACCCGGCCTACAAGACGATGTCGATCTCGTCGCAGCCCAGCATCTCGTCGACCGCCCTGTGGCTGTCGTGGCTCGTCCGCAACAACCAGGACAACGCCCAGACCGTCCCCGACAAGACGATCTTCGCTCCGCTGCTGGTCATCCCCGAGGCCAACCGCGACGCATGGGCCACGGCGCTCGGCTACACGCAGATCGCCGAGAACCCGACGACGCTCGACCAGACGCGCACGTACCTGAAGTCGGCGCTGGACGGGAAGCCCATCAAGGTCGAGGAGCCGCTGCCGCCCGCGCAGTGAGACAATCGGCCGCATTCGAAGACGAAGAGGTACTCCATGCCTGACGGCGCATCCGCCGACACCCTCGTGGTGTCGGGCGTCTCGAAGAGCTACGGATCCACCCGTGCCGTGAACGACGCGTCGTTCCGGGTCGGTCGGGGCGAGCTCATCGGGATCGCCGGCCACAACGGTGCCGGCAAGAGCACGATCCTGAAGGTCGTCAACGGCGCCGTCGCCGGAGACGGCGGACAGGTCACCGTCAACGGCATCGCGCGCCCCGCCCAGGAGACGGTCGCGCACCCCGAGAAGCTCGGGGTGCGCACCGTCTACCAGGAGCTGTCGCTGTGCGCGAGCCTGCGCGTCGACGAGACGGCCGCCGTGTTCGACCACTCCGCGCGCGGCTTCGGCTGGCGGCGCGCGGCGTGGACGAACCTCGAGCGCGTGCTCGACGAGATGTTCCCCGGTCACGGCATCCGCCGCGACGCGAAGATCCGCGATCTCTCCATCGCCCGTCGGCAGATGATCGAGTGCGCGAGCACGATGGTCGACGGCGCGCAGCCGCCCGCACTCGTCATCCTCGACGAGCCGACGTCATCGCTGGATGCCGCGGCGACCGCCTCCTTCTACGCCTACCTGAAGAAGCGCGCGGCCGACGGTGTCTCGGCCATCATCACGACGCACCGCCTGCACGAGATGATCGACAACCTCTCGCGCATCTACGTCATGCGCGACGGTCGCGTGCTCGGTGAGCAGCCCGCGGCCGAGGCGACCAAGGCCTCGCTCGTCACCGCGATGGGCGTGGCCTCGCACGAGCACGCCGCCGCCGCGCCCGCGCGTGACACCGCCCGCGTCACCAGCACGGATGCCGCGCCGCCGAGCACGGGCGACGTCGTCGTCCGCATCGAGCAGGGCGCCGACGCCGACCGCGAGGTGTTCGAGATCCGCTCCGGCGAGATCATCGGCTTCGCCGGTCTCGAGGGGCACGGCCAGCTGACCGCGCTCGAAGCCCTCTATCGCGCCGCACGGCCCTCGGGCCACACCGCCACCCGTCGCACGCCGCACCAGTCCGTCACTGTCACCGGCGAGGGCGCCTACGTCAGCGGCGACCGCGGAGTGCGCGGAATCTTCCCGATCTGGGACGTGGCCTCCAACATCAGCTTCTCGAGCCTGTCGAAGGTGACGGCGGGCGGTCTCATCCGGCCCCGTGCCGAGCGTGCGCTCGTCGACGAGTGGTACGGCCGGCTGGGCATCAAGGGACGCCCGTCCGACGTCATCACGAGCCTCAGCGGCGGCACGCAGCAGAAGGCGCTGATGGCCCGCGCGATGTCGGTTGAATCCAGCATCCTGCTGCTGGAGGACCCCACCCGCGGCGTCGACCAGTCGACCAAGAGCGAGGTCTACGCCATGCTGCGCGGCCAGGCCGACGCCGGCCAGACCATCGTCTGGTACTCGACCGAGAACGAGGAGCTGCGCAACTGCGACCGCGTCTTCGTCTTCCATGTCGGCCGCATCGTCGCGACCATCCGCGGCGAGGAGGCGACCGAGGATGCCGTCATCGCCCTGTCGTTCGGAGCCGACGACTCATCGCCCGCTGCACAGGAGGAGCGTCCGTGAGCGCCTCGACCCTTACCGACCTGCCGGCCGACTCGCGCTCTCCGCGCCGCTGGAGCACGATCCTGGGGCCGTGGTTCCTGCCGTCGGTCGCCGCCGTCGTGGTGTTCGCCCTCATGGTCGTGCTGCGCCCGCTCGTGGCCACCCCGAACGGCATCAACCTCGTGCTGACGCCGCTGATCCCGCTGATCCTCGCCGTGCTCGCCCAGATGTTCATCATCGCCGCCGGTGACATCGACCTCGGCATCGGCTCGTTCATCGGCCTCGCCAACGTGGCGATCGCCATCATCGTGCCGCAGAACGCGGTCCTGGGCGTGCTGTTCCTGGTGGGCATGATCGCCGCGTACGCCGCGATGGGCGTGCTGATCGCCGTGCGCGGACTTCCGTCGATCGTCGTCACGCTCGGCATGTCCTTCGTGTGGCTCGGCATCGCGATCCTGATCCTGCCCACTCCCGGCGGCGTCGTCCCTCCCGGGATCGTCGCGTTCGTGCGGTTCAACCCGGTCGTCGTGCCCGGCGTCATCATCGTGCTGACGCTCGTCACCGTCGTCACCGCGCTCTTCCTGCACCGCAGCAAGTACGGCGCGGTGCTGCGCGGCTCGGGCGCGAACGCCGAGGGCGTGCGCCGCGCCGGCTGGTCGGTGATCCGCGCGAAGGTCTCGCTGTACTCGCTCGCCGGCCTCTTCGGCGTGCTGTCGGGTCTGTACCTGAGCGGGCAGACCGGCGGCGGCGACGCCTACATCGCCTCCAGCTTCGTGCTGCTGAGCATCGCCGGCGTGATCGTCGGCGGCGGCAGTTTCTCGGGCGGTGAGGTCTCGGTCGTCGGTGCGGTGGCGGGCGGTCTCGTCATCGGACTGCTCGGCTCGCTGCTGCAGTTCATCGGGGTCTCCTCGAGCTTCCAGGCCGCGGCCCAGGGGCTCGTGCTGGTGCTCGTCCTGGTGCTGCGATCGCTCGTGCGCTGGATCCAGAAGCTGCGGAGGACGCTATGACCGATCTCGACACCCGCGCGGACACCCGCTTCGACGGCGCGCGCACCCGCGGCATCCTGGTCCGCATCTTCACCCACCCCGCCGCCCCCGCCTTCATCGGGATGGTGCTGGTCTGGCTCGCGATCGGCCTCCTCGCCGGACGCGGGATCGTCGACACGATGAGCGCCGCGATCATCATCGCCACGTTCCTCGTGATCGTCGGCATCGGGCAGCTGTTCGTCATCACGGTCGGCAACGGCGGCATCGATCTGTCGGTGTCGTACGTGATGACCCTGAGCGCCTTCCTGTCGTGCCAGATCATGGCCGGGCAGGACGGCAACATCGCGACCGGCCTCATCGTCGGTGTCGTCGCCGGTATCGTCGCGGGCGCGGTGAGCGCGCTGCTCATCGAGTTCGTCGGCATGCCGCCCCTGGTCGGGACGCTCGCGGTCGGGTTCGCACTGCAGACGATCACGCTCATCTACTCCGGCAGCGTCGTCGGGGTCGCCAGCCCCGCGCTCGCCGACTTCACCACCGCCCGCCTCGGCCCCATCCCCGTGTTCGGCCTCGTCGGCGTCGTGATCGCCGTGCTGTTCGCGGTGCTCCTCAAGCGCACGAGCTACGGCCGTCGCATCGAGGCGGTCGGGCAGAAGCCCGTCGCCGCGAGCTTCGCCGGCACGCGCCCCGCGCTCATCCGCGCCTCGGCCTACGTGCTCTCGGGCGGGATGGCCGGCCTCGCCGGCGTGCTGCTGGCCGCGTACAGCGGCGGGCCGTCGCTGGGTCTGGGCACCGCGTACCAGCTCGCCTCGATCGCCGTCGTGGTGCTGGGCGGCTCGCTCATCGCCGGCGGCCGGGGCATCGTGTCGGGCCTGTGGGCCGGCGCCGTGCTGCTGACGCTGCTGACCACGCTGGGCAACATCACCCGGCTCAGCGGGGGATGGCAGTTCATCATCCAGGGCGCACTCATCGTGGTCGTCCTGGCCCTGTCGCGGAACCCGCTCGCGCGGCGCTGATCCCGGTCGCCGCGCGATCCGCGACGCGAGCGGGACCAGGACCCTCCCCCCGGGTCCTGGTCCCGCTCGCCCTCGTGAAGAGGAGACGGCGGATCAGGGGCGCTGCACGCCCCGCACGTTCGTGAAGACCGCGTACAGCGAGGTCGTCGCGGTGATGTAGAGGCGATCGCGACGCGGACCGCCGAACGCGAGGTTCGCCGCGGCCTCGGGCACGCGGATGCGTCCGATGAGGTCTCCGTCGGGTGCGAGGCACTGCACCCCGTCGCCGGCGCCGACCCAGACGCGACCGTCCTCGTCGACGCGGATGCCGTCGGGGATGCCGGGGGTGATCTCGGCGAACACCTCGCCGCCCCGGAGCGTGCCGTCCTCGCGCACGGAGAAGCGGCGGATGTGACGGGGACCGGCCGGATCGGGCAGGTAGCCCGAGTCCACGACGTACAGCAGCGACTCGTCGGGCGAGAACGCGAGTCCGTTCGGCTTCCAGAAGTCATCGGCGACGACGGTGAGTGCGCCCGTCGCGGGGTCGAGCCGGTAGACGTGGTCGCCCTCGATCTCGCGCGGTCGCGGGATGCCGACGAAGCTCGTCTCGCGCCCGTACGACGGGTCGGTGAACCACACCGATCCGTCGCTGCGCACGACGACGTCGTTGGGGGAGTTGAAGCGATGGCCCTCGAAGCCGTCGGCGAGCACCGTCACCGAGCCGTCGGGCTCGGTGCGGGTGACGCGACCGACGCCCTGCTCGCACGTGACGAGGCGGCCCTGCAGATCGCGCGTGTTGCCGTTGGCGTTGCCCGACCCCTCCCGGAACACCGAGACGGCGCCCGAGTGCTCGTCGTAGCGCAGGATGCGCCCATTGGGGATGTCGCTGAACAGCAGCGCATGCTGGTCGGCGAAGTACACCGGACCCTCGGCCCACCGGTACCCGGTCGCCAGGCGTTCGAGCTGGGCGACGAGGTCGATGCACGCCATGAACCGGTCGTCGAGCACGTCGTAGACGGGCTCTCCCGTCGGAAGGTGCGTCATGGTGTCGCGCGGGTCGCGAGGGCCGGCGGGAACGGGGGAGGCATAGGTCACGAGCAGTCCTCTTCGAAAGATCGTATGACGGTCATTCAAAGCTTAGGCGCTCGTCCGCGTCGGCTCAACGCCGCGCGCGCCTGCCGGTCGAGGATTCGGCCCGGGGTCCGCGCCGCTCGAACGAGGCCGGCCGCACCCTCTCTGGCACGGCCGGTCTCGCGTTGCGGTCAGGCCCCGAGCCGGAAGGCCTGAACCTCGGCGAGCTGGAGGCGGTGGTAGCCCAGGGCCCCCTCCTCGACCGTCGGGCGACCGAGCTCGCTGACCGCGATCCGCACGTGCCGGGCCTCGACGGCGGTGAAGGAGTACACCTGGGGTCGTGCCCCCGGGTCGGCCTGTCCGCTCACCGATCTCACCGTGGTCCACGTGGTGCCGTCGGTGCTGACCTGGATGTCGAACGCCTTCGGGAAATGCGCCCCGTCGACGCCGTCGGCCGCGGGTTCGTCGGCGGTCGCGGTGCGCGGGTAGAGCACGACGGTGTCGAGCGACGTCGTCGCGCCCATGTCGAACGCGACCCACTGGTCGACGCCCGCCGTCGCGCGGTCGGGACCGTCGGAGGTGTAGCCCTTGGCACCGCCGGCCACACTCGTGCGGAGCCCGTCCACGAGATTGCCGACGCTCCACGACGGCGCGGCCTGCAGGCTCGTCCGCGCCGTCGCGGTCGAGCCCGCGAGAACGTTCTGCGCGGCGTCCAGCCCCGCCCGCACCGGCAGGATCCAGACATCGGCGATCGAGGGGTCGTAGGCGCCGTCGACGTCCTGGAAACGCAGGCGCACGGTGCCGTCGGCGGTGATCGTCGGGTCGTCGACGACGAACTGATACTCCATGACGCCCTCGCCGGAGGCCGACCGGGTGTAACCCTGCGAGAAGACCCGTACTCCGTCCGCCAGGACGTCGTACGTCTTGGTCCGGGCGCCGTCGAAGGTCTCCCGCGCGCGGACCACGAAAGGCTGCCCCGCGGGCACCGCGACATCCATCTCGAACCATCCGCCCGGGTACGACGAATGCGTGTAGCGACGGGTGAGTCCCGCCTCGGTCGAGGTCCCGGAGTTCGCGGACGCGGTGAGGGCGTGGGCACGCTCCGACGCCGCGACGCCGAGGTCGACGTAGTCGAACGAGACCGCCGGCGCCGCCGAGAGGGCCACCGCGAGCGACGCGGTCGTGCGCTCCTGGGCGGAGGCGCCCACCGACGCCGTGATCTCGGCCGGCCCGGCCGTGACCGTGTAGGGCACCGTCAGACGCGCTGACACGGTGGCCGAACCACCCGCGGGCGCGGTGAACGGCACCGTCGGTGCCGCCCAGCCGGTCGGCGGGGTCAGCGTCAGGGTCCCCGATCGCGCGGCGGGGGTCCGGTTCTCGACGACCACATCGAGGGAGACCTCGTCGCCCGGATGCGCCGACGGCGCCGACAGCGTCGCGCCGGTCACCCCGATCGGCGCGGACACTGTGAGAGGGGCGCTGCGGGGGATGGAGACCGTCGTGCCCATGAGGGTGCTCGTCACGACCCCGTCGAGCGTGTAGGCGCCCGGCGCGGCATCCGCCGGAACCGTCACGTCGTAGACGAAGGACTTCTTCGCACCGGGGCGCACGTCCCGATCGCCTGCCGTGGATACGGGTGTCACCGTCCAGCCGTCGACCGAGGTGAGCCGGCCCTGGACTGTGCCGAGCATCGTCGGCCCCGTCACATTCAGCTCGAGCGTCACCCGCGCCTTGTCGCCCGGGAAGACGGGCGTGGTCGGCACGGTGATGGTGGCCGAGGCCCCGACGAGCGCCGAGATCGCCGCCGACAGCTTCGCATCGACCGGACGCAGGATGCCGCGCAGCGCGGCGGCGGAGGGCAGTGGCATCCTGCCGCCCGCAGCCTCCTTCTCGACATAGGCGGCGATCGCCTGCGCCGAGCCCAGCGTCGTGTGCGCCGCGGCGGCGACCACGGCGTCGCGGATGCGCCCGGGCCGCGTGTTGACGAAGGCGTTCCACGTGAGATCGGCCTTCGCGGCGAAGGTCTTCACGAGCGCGCGCAGCTTCGACGCCTGGGCGGCGGTGAGGCCGCCGCCCGTCGAGAGCGCGTCGATCCGGGCGGTGAGCTCGCCGGCGGCGGCGCGCACGTCGCCGAGGCGGCCGAGGTTGTCGTCGGTCGCGAACGCGTAGGTCCCGGACCCCACCGTGTACACCGCGATGCCGTTCTCGAACCGCACGAACGTCACGCCCTTCGCGGACTCCGCCGGCACCCCGGCCTCGGTGACGGCCCAGCGGCTGCTCGCCGGGATGCGCACCTCCGCCGTCGTGTTCGCCGGCACGGCGATGTCGAGCTTCATGGCCCCCGCCGTCGACGTCCACGACGACGACACCGCGCCGTACGGCGTCTTCAGCGAGTACTTCGCCCAGTCGATCCCGGATCCGGGCTGGGGCGCGATGAGCACCTTGTGGAACCCTGGTTCGAGCGCCGACACCCCTGCCAGCGTCCGGTACATCCATTCGCCGACGGCGCCGTAGGCGTAGTGGTTGAACGAGTTCATGTCGACGGGCCCGAACGACCCGTCGGGCATGATCGAGTTCCAGCGCTCCCAGATGGTGGTCGCGCCCTTGCCGATCTCGTAGCCCCACGAGGGGTAGTCGGTGTTCTGCAGCAGCCGGTAGGCGATGTCGGTGCGTCCAATCGCCGAGAGGGCGGGCAGCAGGCCGTCCACGCCGAGGAAGCCCGTGGACAGGTGGAAGGAGCGGCGCTCGAGGGTGTGCACGAAGCGGTCGGCGACCTTGCCCTCCAGCCCGGCCGGGATGAGCCCGTTCATGATCGTCAGGATGTACGCGGTCTGCGAGTCGCCGCGCACCGTGCCGTCGGCGGTGACGAAGGCCGCGCCGTAGGCGGCCTTGATCGCCTCGTATCGCGCGCGGTACGCCTGGGCGTCGTCGGTGCGGCCGATGGCGGCGGCCATCTCCGCGAACTCGCGGGTGCTCTTGGCCGCGAACGCGGTGTCGATCACGGTCGCGGGTGTGTCGTCGTCGAGGTTGAGCCAGTCGTTGTAGCCGCCGACGTTGCGGATGTGGTCGGTCGAGGTCGCCTGGAGGTAGTCCACGAACCGCTTCATCGAGTCGTAGCTGTCGCGGATCACCCGGGTGTCGCCATAGGCCTGCCACACCGAGTACGGCACGTGCACGCCGGCATCCGCCCATCCCGCCGGCCCGTACCCGCCGTCGAACCTGCCGGGCACGACGGGCGCGACTCCGGGGAAGGCGCCTGCGGCGTTCTGCGTGTCGCGGAGGTCCTGCAGCCACTTCGTCAGGAACCGCTGCGAGTCCATGTTGTAGTTCGCCGTGTTCGCGAAGACGTTGATGTCGCCCGTCCATCCCATGCGCTCGTCGCGCGCGGGGGTGTCGGTCGGGATGGACAGGAAGTTCCCGCGCTGGCCCCACAGGATGTTGCTCTGCAGCTGGTTGACCAGGGCGGACGAGGTCTGCAGGGTGCCCGTCTGGGCGTTGTCCGACCCGACCACGACGCCCGTGATGCCCGAGGCATCCGGAGCCGCGGGCACGCCGGTGATCTCGACGTACCGGAACCCGTGGAAGGTGAACTTCGGCTCCCACGTCGCCGTCCCGTCCTTCGCGAAGGTGTAGTAGTCGGTGGCCTTCGCGGAGCGGAAGTTCGCGGTGTAGAGCGTGCCGTCGGGGTTGAGCACCTCGGCGACGCGGATGCGCACGGTCTGCCCGGCCTTGCCCGCGATCGTGACCCGTGCGTGTCCGACCATGTTCTGCTTCAGGTCGTACACGAAGACGCCGGCTCCGGCATCCGCGATCCGGGTCGCCTTCAGCTCCTGCGTAACACGCACCGGGGGAGCGGTCTGCGTCTCCAGCTTGTCGGTCGCGCTCGGGCGCACCGTCACGGCCGTCCACGCCCTGTCGTCGTAGCCCGCCTTGGTCCAGTCGCCGAGGGCGGCCGCGCGACGTGCGTCGTACGACTCCCCGTTGAGGAGGTCCGCCGAGGTGGTCGGCCCGTTGGCCGTGCGCCACGCGCCGTCGGTCGCGACCGTCTGCTGGCTGCCGTCGGTGTACCGGATGCGCAGCTGGGCGATCAGCGACGTGTCGCGTCCGTAGACCCCGTTGCCGAACATGGCCACGTTGCCGGCGTACCAGCCGTCGGCGATCTCACCGGAGAGCGCGTTCCTGCCGTTCGCGAGCAGGGCGGTGACGTCGTAGGTCTGGTAGTCGATCCGCGTGTTGTAGTCGGTCCAGCCCGGTGCCAGCTGCGCGTCACCCACGGGCTTGCCGTTGAGCGTGAGCGCGTACACGCCGCGCGCGGCGGCGTAGATCCGGGCGGAGGCGACCTTCTTCGACGCGGTGAACTCGGTGCGCACGACCGGGACGTCGTTCCCCAGCGACACGAAGATCTCGGTGTTCCCCGACATCTGCAGGGCGCCGCCCGAGACCGTCCCTGACGTGAACGTCCGGTCGCCGTCGTCGAACGACGTGTCGAGCAGGACGGTTCCGTCCTTGGCCACCACCTTCGCCTGGAGGACGGCGCCCTTCTCGGCGCCGTTGGTGCGGAAGCCGATGAGCCCGGGAGCGGTGTTCTGGGTCACCGTGCGGGTGTCGAGCACGGTGCCGTCGACGGTCGTCTGGATCGTGGTGCCCTCGGCGCGGACCGCGTACTCGTGCTCGGCGGCGAAGTCGAATCCCGCCGGGAACGGGGTGGATGCCAGCACGGTGTAGGCGCCATCGGTCTTCACATGGGGGCGGAGGGCCTTCTCGCTCTCGCTGATCTGCCACATGTGCGTGTTGCTCCCGTCGCGGCCGCGCAGGAAGACCCCGAGAGCGCCGCTGATGCCGGAGGCGCGGAAGGTCATCGTGTAGTCGGTCCAGGCGGCCGGGATCGACCGGTCGGCGCCGACCCACTCGGCCCCGGCCCAGTCGGCCGCGGAGGCGAGCGCCGTCTCGAAGCGGGCAGGGGTGCTCCATCCGGAGTCGCGACCGCTCGCGTCCCACACCCGCACCTGCCACGCGTAGGAGGTGGCGCCCGTCAGGGCCGGGCCGCCGTAGACGACCTCGGTCGAGTTCGGGGAGACGACGCGGCCGCTGTCCCACACATCGGGCGACGAGAGGCGTGCCGCGCTGCTGGCCACGCGCACCTGGTAGGCGGACTGGACCGTGCCGCGCGTCGAGGCGGTGAGGTTCCAGCTGAGCGCCGGAGCGGCGAGCGGGATGCCGAGGGGGTCGACCGCGGCGTTGGTCTCGAGCGTGCCGACGCTGAGCGTCGCCCCCGATCCCTCCCGCGCTGCAGACGCCCCCGCGGCGGGCAGGACGACGAGAGATGTCGAGACGATGGCGGCTATGGCCAGATGGGCCAGGACGGCGCGGATTGAGCGACGCATTCGTTTCTCCTCATTGATGAAACGATTCACGATCGGAATCAAGCGAAACGGTAGCGGGGGTCGCCGCGGCCGTCAACACCCTGTGCGGGGAAGTCCGTCCACGAATGGCGAGCGGGTCGCAACCGTGCGGGCACGACGATCGCGCCCCTCTCGGTGAGAGCGGCGCCGGACGGCGTGGGGGCTGCGGGGAAGGGTCCTCAGGCGCCCCAACCGGCCTGAACGCCCCCGACGCGGTCCGCCTCGATCCGCTCCTGGTAGCCGGACCCGGCGTAGGCGGACATCGGGTCGGCGGGCAGACCGCGCGCCGCGCGCCACTCGGCCAGCGCGGGGCGCACATCGGTGTAGAACGCGTCCATGAAGACCGCGTTCGCGGCCAGGACGTCGCCCGACACCTGCGCAGCCCGCAGGGCGTCGCCGTCGACGAGCAGCGCGCGCGCCGTCATCTCCTGCACGTTGAGCACGGAGCGGATCTGCCCGGGGATCTTCTTCTCGACGTTGTGGCACTGGTCGAGCATGAAGGCGACGTCGGGGTTGTCCAGTCCGCCGCCGCGGATCACCTCGTAGAGGATCCGGAACAGCTGGAACGGGTCCGCGGCGCCGACGATGAGGTCGTCGTCGGCGTAGAACCGCGAGTTGAAGTCGAACGAGCCGAGCTTGCCGAGGCGCAGCAGCTGCATGACGATGAACTCGATGTTGGTGCCCGGCGCGTGGTGCCCGGTGTCGAGGCACACCATCGCCTTGCCGCCGAGCGATGCCACCTGCGCGTACGACGTCCCCCAGTCGGGAACATCGGTGTGGTAGAACGCCGGCTCGAAGAACTTGTACTCCAGCACCAGGCGCTGGTCGGCGCCGAGGCGCGCGTAGATCTCCTGCAGCGACTCCTGCAGCCGGTCCTGTCGTCCGCGCAGATCGGCCTGACCCGGATAGTTCGACCCCTCGGCGAGCCAGATCTTCAGATCGCGCGAGCCCGTGGCATCCATGATGTCGATGCACTCGAGGTGGTGGTCGATCGCCTTGCGGCGGACCGCGGCGTCCTCGTGGGTCAGGGCACCGAACTTGTAGTCGTCGTCCTGGAACGTGTTGGAGTTGACGGTGCCGAGCTGCACGCCCAGACCTTCGGCGTGCCGGCGCAGGGCGCTCCAGTCGTCGACGCGATCCCACGGGATGTGCAGCGCGACGGAGGGGGCCAGTGCCGTGACGCGGTTGACCTCCGCGGCATCCGCGATCTTCTCGAACGGGTCGCGCGGCGTGCCGGGCGTGGCGAACACCTTGAACCGGGTGCCGGAGTTGCCGAACGCCCACGAGGGCAGCTCGATCGCCTGGGCTTCCAGCAGGGTCCGGATCTCGGGGGAGAGGATCGTCATGATGGGGTGCTTCCGTGTTCGGTGCCGGCGTCGAGGTCGGCCAGCTGGTCGTGCAGGTTGAAGATTTCGATCAGGGGGGCGACCCGATCGGCGCGTCCACCGAGGTCGACGAAGAACGGGGACATGGATGCCTCCCATCGGGCGGCCACGGGGGACGACGCCAGGTAGGCGCGGGCCGCCTCATCGTCGTCGGTCTCGTAGTAGCCGAAGACCTCGCTGCGCGTGCGATCGAGGAAGAGCGAGTAGTCGCGCCGGCCCGCGGCGGCGATCTCGGCCAGCATCTCGGGCCAGACGGGATCGTGGCGGGCCACGTAGGCGTCGACCATCCCCGCGTGCAGGCGCAGGGTGAACGCGACGCGTGGCATGTCACTCCTTCGTGCGGCGTCCGAGCGATGTCGGGCGGCGACCTCACCGCCTGAATCGTTTCAAGAACACTAATCTGGATGCGGGGCCGGGTCAAGAGATCGCGACGCGGCGGCGAGGAGGACCGTGGCGGTCAGCGTCAAGGATGTCGCAGTGGCGGCATCCGTCTCCGTGGGAACGGTGTCGAACGTGCTGAATCGACCCGACCGCGTCTCGCCTGCCACCGTCTCCCGGGTCCACGAGGCGATCGAGCGCCTGGGATTCGTCCGCAACGACGCGGCGCGCCAGCTGCGCGCGGGCCGGAGCCGGTCGATCGGCCTCATCGTGCTCGACAGCGCGAATCCGTTCTTCGCGGAGGTCGCCCGGGGGGCGGAGGAGCGCGCTGCGGTCGAAGGCATGGTGGTCCTGATCGGCAACAGCGATCAGAACCCGCTGCGCGAACGCGCCTACGTCGACCTGTTCCTCGAACAGCGGGTGCACGGAGTGCTCTTGACGCCGGCCGACGTCGATGACGTCCCGCTGCGCAGGATGCAGGATGCCGGCATCCGTCCCGTGCTCGTCGACGGTGCGCTCCCCGGCGCCGGTGTCCCCTCCGTCGCGGTCGACGACGTCGAGGGCGGATACCTCGCCGTGGCGCATCTGCTCGCGCGCGGTCGCCGCCGGATCGCGTTCGTGGGCGGCCCCCTCGCCATCCGTCAGGTCGCCGACCGTCTGGACGGCGCGCGACGTGCCCTGGCGGAGTCGGGGACGGCGACCCTCGAGATCATCGAGCAGCGGGCGCTCACCGTGCTCGACGGTCGCGCGGCCGGCGAGGCGCTCGCGCGCCGCCGCGCCGAGGATCGACCCGACGCCGTCTTCTGCGCGAACGATCTGCTCGCCGTCGGGGTGATGCAGGGCGCATCGATCCTCGGCGGTTTCCGCGTGCCCGACGACCTCGCCGTCATCGGGTACGACGACATCGACTTCGCCCAGTCGACGGTCGTGCCGCTGTCGTCGGTGAGGCAGCCGGCGCGGCTGATCGGGGCCACCGCGGTCGAGCTGCTCCTCGACGAGCCGGCCTCGCGCGAAGGGCAGCCGCGTCAGGTGCGCTTCCGGCCGGAGCTCGTCGCCCGGGCCTCCACGACGGGGTGATCCGCACCCGGGAGTGCTCGCGCCCGGTCAGTGCAGCGCGATGGTCTCGACGGCGCGCACCCTGTCCTTCATGAACGACAGGGCATGCCCGGCGAGGTCGACGTTGTCGTCCCAGAGGTTGCGCCAGACCCCCAGCGTGTTGCTCAGAGCCGGGTCGACGATGGCGGTGGAGAACGACTCGAACACGATCGGACCGTCGTAGCCGATGCGCGCGAGGGCGCGGAACGTGGCGTCGAAGTCGACCGTGCCGGTGCCGAGGTAGCCGCGGTGGCTCTCGCCGATGTGCACGTATCCGAGGACGTCGGCGGCATCGAGGAACGGCTCGAACATGCCCGACTCCTCGATGTTCATGTGGTACGTGTCCAGGTGCAGACGCACGTTGTCGTGCCCGATCTCTCCGAGGTAGACGATGCCCTGGCGCGCGGTGTTGATGATGTTCGTCTCGTACCGGTTCACGACCTCCAGGTTGAGCTGCACGCCGGCCGCCTGTGCGCGATCGGCGACGCGGCGCAGCACCTCGATCCCGTTGTGCCGACCGCTCGGCGTCGCCGGACCCTCGTGCTTGCGCATCGCGCCGTAGATCACGCCGGCCAGATGGCGCCCGCCGAGCTCGGAGACGACGTCGACGGCACGGGAGAGCAGGCGCTCGCCGGCGGCCACGGCATCCGGGTCGTCGCCGCTGATGTCGGTGCCGGCGGTCAGGCCGAGGGAGGCGGTGATGGTCGTACCATGGTCGGCCAGCGCCGCCCGGGCGGCGGGCACATCGAACGACTCCGGGTCGAGCAGCGGCACCTCGAGGAGGTCGTACCCGGCCTCCGCGTTCTGCCGGGCGGCGAGACGGAAGCCGTCCGCGTCGAAGCGGCCAGACCAGACCGAGCCATGGGATCCGAACTGCGACATCGGGGTTGATCCTTTCGTGCGCGTCAGCGTCGACGCGTCATCGGGGGGTGTGGAGGCGAGGAGCGTGGGTGCGTGCGACGAGGTCGCGGAGGTCTTCGAGGCTGCCGTCGATCAGACCCACGGCGCGTGCCTGCACGAGGAGGTTGCCGAGCGCGGTCGCCTCTACCGGACCGGCGAGCACCGGCAGACCCGAGCGGTCGGCGGTGCGCTGGCACAGCAGCTCGTTCAACGAACCGCCGCCGACGATGTGGATGGTGCGCACGTCGACGCCGCCGAGGCGACCGGCGCCGCGCGCGGCATCCGCGAACGCCTGCGCCAGGGACTCGACGATGCTCCGGGCGAACTCGGCGCGGGTGCGCGGAGCGGCCAGACCGTGTTCACCGCACCAGGCGACGATCCGACCGGGGATGTCTCCCGGGCCCAGGAAGCGCACGTCGTCGACGTCGAACACGGGAACGTCCGCCTCGAGGGCGGCCGCCTCCTGCAGGAGCAGCGGGAGGTCGACCTGGGCCCCCTCGCGCTCCCACTGGCGGACCGACTCGCTGAGCACCCACAGGCCCATGACGTTCTTGAGCAGCCGGATGCGGCCGTCCACGCCGCCCTCGTTCGTGAAGTTCGCCGCCTGCGCCTCCGGTCCGAGGGCCGGGCGGTCGACCTCGACACCGACGAGACCCCACGTGCCGCACGAGATGTAGGCGGCGTGGTGCCGGTCCATCGGCACGGCCACCACGGCGGAGGCGGTGTCGTGCGAGCCGACCGTGATCACCTGCACGCCGTCGGGTGCGCCGATGTCGGCGGCCACGTCCGCGCGCAGCGCGCCGAGGCGCGTGCCGGGATCGACCAGACGCGGCAGGAGCGCGGTCGGAACCCCGGCGGCGTCGGCCAGCTCCGCACTCCACGAGCCGCTGCGCACGTCGAGCAGGCCCGTGGTCGAGGCGTTCGTGCGGTCGGCGACCTCGACGCCGGAGAGCCAGTACGACATCAGATCCGCGATGAGGAGGATGCGGTCGGCCACGGGGAGGAGTGGCCCCTGGGCCTCGGCCGCGAGCTGATAGATCGTGTTGATCGGGATCTCCTGCAGCCCGTTGCGCGCGAACAGCTCCTCGCGCGAGAGGCGCTCGCCGATCAGGCGCATGCCCTCCGTCGTGCGGTCGTCGCGATAGTGCACCGGATTGCCGAGCAGACGGCCCGCCCGCAGCAGGCCGTAGTCGACGCCCCACGAGTCCACGCCGATCGAGGCGACGTCCGCGGCGTCGCGGAAGACGCCGCGAAGCCCGTCGACCGCCCCCGCCCACAGCGACAGCACGTCCCAGTGCAGCGTCCCGCCGACCGAGACGGGGCGGTTCGCGAACCTCCCCGTCGTCTGCATGGTCAGCTCGTCGGGACGGACCGAGCCGAGCACGACCCGCCCGCTGGTCGCGCCGAAGTCCAGCGCGACGACGCGCCCCGCGCTCATCGCAGGAACGCCGCGGCGACCCCGGAGTCGACGGGGACGTGCAGGCCGGTCGTACGACTGAGGTCGGGACCGGTGAGCACGTACACCGCATCGGCGACGTTCTCGGGCACCACCTCCCGCTTGAGGATCGTGCGGTTGGCGTAGAACTGGCCGAGGTCCTTCTCGTCGACGCCGTAGGTCTTGGCGCGGTCGGCGCCCCAGCCGCCGGCGAAGATGCCCGAGCCGCGCACGACGCCGTCGGGGTTGATGCCGTTGACCCGCACGCCGTGCTCGCCGAGCTCGACGGCCAGCAGACGCACCTGGTGGGCCTGGTCGGCCTTGGTGGCCGAGTAGGCGATGTTGTTCGGCCCGGCGAAGACGGAGTTCTTCGACGAGATGTAGATGACGTCCCCGCCGAGCTTCTGGTCGATGAGCGCGCGGGCGGCGGCGCGGGAGACGAGGAACGAGCCCTTGGACATCACATCGTGCAGCAGGTCCCAGTCGGCTTCGGTCGTCTCCAGGAGGCTCTTGGCGATCGACAGGCCGGCGTTGTTGACGACGAGGTCGATGCCGCCGAACGCGAGGATCGCGGCATCCACCGCGGCCTGCACCGCATCGGCGTCGGCGACGTTCGCCGCGACGCCGACAGCGACGTCGGTCGAGCCGATCTCGGCCGCGGTGGCCTGCGCCTTCTCGAGGTCGAGATCGGCGATCACCACGCACGCGCCCTCGGCGGCCAGCCGCGTCGCGACGGCCTTGCCGATCCCACCGGCGGCGCCGGTGATGAACGCGATGCGCCCCTGGTGGCTCTTCGGCTTCGGCATGCGCTGCAGCTTCGCCTCCTCCAGCGCCCAGTACTCGATGCGGAACTTCTCCGCGTCGCTGATGGGGGCGTACGTCGACAGCGCCTCGGCGCCGCGCATGACGTTGATCGCGTTGACGTAGAACTCGCCGGCGACGCGCGCGGTCTGCTTGTTGGCGCCGTAGGAGAACATCCCGACGCCGGGGACCAGCACGATGAGGGGGTCCGCGCCGCGGATCGTGGGGGAGTCGGCGACGGCGTGCGCGTCGTAGTACGCCTGGTAGTCGGCGCGGTACTCCTGGTGCAGCTCGTGCAGGCGGGCGATGGATGCCTCGATCGTCGCGCCCGCGGGAAGGTCGAGGATCAGCGGCTTGACCTTGGTGCGCAGGAAGTGGTCCGGGCAGCTCGTGCCGAGCGCGGCCAGGGCGGGCGCCTTCTCGGAGGCGAGGAACTCGAGCACCTCGGCGGAGTCGGTGTAGTGGCCGACCATACGGCGATCGGTGGAGGCGATTCCGCGGATCGTGGGTGCCAGGGCGGCGGCCTTGACGCGACGCTCGTCGACCGGCAGCGGCTCGAAGCCCGCGCGCACGGAGCCGAACGGAGCATCCGCGCCGTGTTCGGCGATGTAGGCGGCGGCGGTGTCGATGATCCACAGCGAGTTGGCCTCCGCCTCGGCCGAGGTGTCGCCCCATGCCGTGACGCCGTGGCCGCCGAGGATGCAGCCGACGGCGGACGGGTTGGCCCGCTGGATGGCGCGGATGTCGAGTCCGAGCTGGAAGCCGGGGCGACGCCACGGCACCCACACGACCTTGTCGCCGTAGATGGCGGCGGTGAGCTCCTCGCCGTCGACCGACGTCGCGATCGCGATCCCCGAGTCGGGGTGCAGATGGTCGACATGCGCCTTCTCGACCAGCGCGTGCATGGATGTGTCGATCGAGGGCGCGGCGCCCCCCTTGCCGTGCAGGCAGTAGTCGAAGGCGGCGACCATCTCGTCCTCGCGCTCGATGCCCGGATACACCGATTCCAGCGAGCGGATGCGGTCGAGACGGAGCACGGCGAGGCCCTCGGGCTTCAGCGTGCCGAGATCGCCGCCCGATCCCTTCACCCAGATCAGCTCGACGTCCTCGCCCGTGACCGGGTCGACGTCCACGCCTGTGGCGGAGGTGTTGCCGCCGGCGTAGTTCGTGTTCTTGGGATCCGCGCCGAGCCGGTGGCTCCGGGCGATCAGATCGTCGACGGCGGGGTGGGTCATGTACTGCTCCTGTGCAGGATCGAGCGTCATCGCGGACGCGGACGTGCCGCCAACGTACCCGGCGAGGGTTTCGTTCGTCAATGTCACAGCTTTCAAACGAAACCGCACTTTGCGAGTTCCAGCGTTGACGAGGGTTTCGAAATGCATTAGCTTCGCCGACACGGCCCGCCTCACCGAGGAGCGGGCGATCGAGCGGAGGCACGCGATGGACATCGACGGCGATGTGCGGGTCGAGGGGATCCTCTCGCTGCTCGAGCACCGCGGCCAGGTGTCGGTGAGCGAGCTCGCGACGCAGTTCGGCGTCTCGGCCGTCACCATCCGCAAGGATCTGGAGGCACTGGAGCGCAAGGCGCTCCTCCAGCGCGTCCGGGGCGGCGCCCGCCCCCGCGCGTCCGAGGACGAGGGCTCGTTCACGGAGCGGCTCGGCCGCGCCGCCGGCGCGAAGCGCGCGATCGCCCGTCACGCGGCGACCTTCGTGCACAACGGCGACGTCATCGCGCTCGACTCGTCCACATCGGCGTACTTCCTGGCCCTCGAACTGCTGACGCGCCGCGACCTCGTCGTGGTGACCAACTCGCTGCGCACCGCCATGGTCCTCTCGGAGGACTCCGACGCCACGGTCGTGCTCCTGGGCGGCACAGTCCGCCGCATGGCGACCTCGACGGTCGGCGACATCTCGGACGTCCTCGTCGGCCGCGGGCGCATCGGCAAGGCCTTCACCGGTCTCGCCGCGCTCTCGTTCGAGCGCGGCCTGCTGGAGTTGTCCAGCGCCGAGGCGGAGAGCAAGCGGGCGATGATGCAGGCCTCGCGCGAGGTCTACGCCCTGTTCGAGTCCGCCAAGGCCGACGCGTTCGGACTGCACAGCTTCGCGGCATCCGACCGCGTCACCCGCCTCATCACCGACACGGACTTCTCCGACGACGACGTCGCGCGCTGGAAGAGCGCCGGCGTCGACGTCGACCGCTGCCGTGTCGGCAGTGGCGGTCTCCGTCCCGGAACGGAGCCCGCGCCCCTGGCCGACGTCGGCTGACGAAATCGACCGGCGTCGTCGCCGGACCGCGTCGCGGCGAAGCAGTCGCGGCATCCCTTCAGAGAGGAAGACAACACATGCGGAAGAAGATCATCGCGATCGGCGCGCTGGCCGTGGCCGCCTCGCTCGTGCTCGCGGGCTGCACGTCCCGTGGCGCCGACAGCGGCGGCGGGTCCGCCGCCCCGAGCGGCGGATCGGGCAAGACGGTGCGGGTCGCCTTCGTGCCGAAGCTGCAGGGCATCCCGTACTTCGAGGCCATGAACACCGGAGGCAAGAAGGCCGCGAGCGAGCTGGGCTTCGAGTGGCTCTACCAGGGGCCGACCACGGCGGACGCGGCCGCACAGGCCGACATCGTGCGCTCCTACATCCAGCAGGGCGTCGACGTGCTCATCGTCGCCCCCAACGACCCCGACTCGATGGCGCCCCTTCTGAAGGAGGCGGCGGATGCCGGCATCAAGGTCGCCACGAGCGACACCGACGCACCCGCCTCGGTGCGCGAGGTGTTCGTGAACCAGGCCTCCGTCGACGGCATCGGTCAGGGCCTGACCGACGCGCTGGTGGAGTCGATGGGCGGAAAGGGCAAGTACGCGATCGTCTCGTGCGGCGAAACGGCGGCCAACCTCAACGCGTGGATCGCCGTGCAGAAGGCCTACACCGCGTCGAAGTACCCCGGCGTCGAGATCGTCGACGTCGTGTACGCAGGCGAGGACCAGGCCATGGCGACCTCGATGGCGACCGACCTGATGAACGCCCACCCCGATCTGACGGGTCTCGTCGGCGAGTGCACCTCGTCGGCACCGGGTGTGGCGCAGGCCGTCCGCGACGCCGGGAAGATCGGCAAGGTCTTCACGGTGGGTCTCGGTACGCCGCAGTCCATGAAGGACTACCTGACGGACGGCTCCTCGTCGGCGTCGATCCTGTGGAACGTCGAGAACCTCGGCTACCTCACCGGCTGGGCCGGGGTGCAGCTGGCGGCCGGGAAGACCTTCAGCGCCACGAACAACGTGAGCACCGATCTCCCCGCCGTCGAGTACATCAGCGCGGAGAAGCAGCTCCTGCTCGGGCCGGCACTGCGCATCACGAAGGACAACGTCGACCAGTTCAACTACTGATCGGCCCCCGCGGGGCCGGGCGCGCAGGCGCCCGGCCCCGCCACCGGGGGCTCGCTCCGCGAACCCCTCCCGCGACTTCGAACGGAACATCGTGCCTGCAGCGACCGCACAGACCCCACCGGCGGCTCCCGCCTCGCCCCCTCAGCCCCGCGTCGAGCTCTCCGACATCCGCAAGAGCTACGGCGGCGTCCGAGCCATCCGCGAAGCGCACCTCTCGGTGCTGCCCGGAGAGGTCCACGCCCTCGTCGGCGAGAACGGCGCCGGCAAATCCACCCTCATCAAGATCCTCGCCGGGGCCGAGCGCGCTGATGCGGGATCGGCCCGGTTCGACGGCCGTGACGTCACCATCTCCTCCACGAGCGACGCGATCGACCTCGGCGTGCAGACCGTCTACCAGGAGCCGCAGCTGTTCCCCGAGCTGTCGGTCGCCGAGAACGTGTTCGTCGGCCGCGAGCTCACCCGCGCCGGCCGCATCGACTGGAAGGCGCAGGCCGATCAGATGCATCGCCTGCTCGCCACCGTGGGCCTGCCCGACCGCATCTCGACGGTCCCGGTGGGCCAGCTCTCCATCGCCGAGCAACAGCAGGTCTCGATCGCGAAGGCCCTCGCCGCCGAGGCCACCATCCTGATCCTCGACGAGCCGTCCGCGATCCTGACCGACAGCGAGATCGAGGTGCTGTTCACCGTGATCCGCCGCCTCACCGCCGACGGCGTGGCTGTCATCTACATCTCGCACCGCCTCGACGAGCTCTTCCGCATCGCCGACCGCGTCACCGTCATGCGCGACGGTCGCACGATCACGACCCGCCCCATCGGAGACCTCTCGGTGCGCCAGATCGCCGAGCTCATGGTCGGCGGGATCGTGACCGAGTCGCGTCGTGAGGATGCCGCGGCCACGCACGGCGACGCCGTGCTGCGGCTTCGGGGCCTCTCCAGCGGCGACCGGTTCTCCGACGTCGACCTGGAGGTCGCCGCCGGCGAGATCGTCGGCGTGTACGGACTGATCGGCTCGGGGGCCGGCGACATCGCCGCCGCCGTGTTCGGCATGGCCCCGGTGACCGGCGGCTCGCTGTGGTTCTGCGGTGCGGAGCGGAGATTCGCCGACCCCCGGCAGGCCAAGCGCGAGGGCATCTCGATGCTCCCCGCCAACCGCTCGGCGCAGGGGTCGTTCGGCTTCCAGTCGATCGCGTTCAACATCACCGTCGGCTCGCTCGGCGTGCTCGGCGCGATCCGCGGCTGGGTCTCCGGGAGGCGCGAGCAGCGCATCTCCGACGACATGATCGGCCGGCTGGCGATCAAGACCCCGTCCGGCCGCCAGCCGATCTCGGCCATGAGCGGCGGCAACGCGCAGAAGGTGATCCTGGCCCGGCAGCTCGTGCAGCCGCCGCGGCTGCTCCTGCTGGCCGAGCCCACGCAGGGCGTCGACGTGGGGGCGAAGGAGGAGATCCATCGCATCGTCTCCGGTCTGGCCGACGACGGCGCCGCCGTGCTGGTGACCACCAGCGACCTCGGCGAGGTGCTGCGCATCTCCGACCGCATCCTCGTGATGCGCGAGGGGCGGATCGCGGCCGAGTTCGGACCCGACGCCACCCAGGTGCAGATCCTCGCCGCCGCCGCCGGCGACGAGCGCGCGCAGGAGGAGGCCGGCCTCCTCCCGACCGGGACGACCGCGCCCGGCGACGCGGCGTCGACGCCGCGCGCGGCATCCGATCCCCGTCCCGACTCCGCCGAAGGGAGCACCCCGTGAGCGCCCCCACCGTCCAGCCCGAGAAGGGCGCCGTCGTGCAGGCCACGGCACGCCGCATCCTGCCGCCCGCCGTCACCGGTCAGGAGTGGGTTCTGGTCGGGGTGATCGCTCTGCTGTGGATCCTCCTCGGGGTGTTCACGCCGGCGTTCCTCAGCCCCGGCTCCGTGCAGCCGCTGCTGGTCGCCGTCGCCCCGATCGCCCTGATCGGCGTCGGGATGACGTTCATCATCCTGACCGCCGGCATCGACGTCTCCGTCGGCGGAGCGATCATGGTGTGCGCGGTCATCACCGCCAAGCTGATGGTCGGCGCCGACGTGCCGCTGCTGGTCGCCGTGATCGTCTCGATCGTCACCGGAACCCTGCTCGGCCTGCTCAACGGCGTGCTGATCGCCTACGGCCGCGTGCACGCGATCATCATCACGTTCGGCACGGCCAACCTGTTCCAGTTCCTCGGGCTGCGGATCTTCGGCTCCTCGACGGTGAACGGCATCCCGACGACTCTCGAGGTGTTCGGGCGCGGAGAGGCGGGGCGCACCTTCGGGGTGCCGCACAGCTTCGCGATCACTGTGCTCGTCGTGATCGTGGCGTGGTGGTACCTGCGGTACACGCGCGGCGGCCGTCACCTGTACGCCATCGGCGGCAACGAGAACGCCGCCCGGCTCGCCGGTGTGCGGGTACGGCCGCGGGTGATGAGCTCCTACGCGATCACCGGCGCCCTCGTCGGTCTCGCCGCGTGCTTCATCATCGCGGCGGGCACGTCGAGCCTCGACCAGTCCGTCGGCTCGGGCCGGGAGCTCGCGGTGATCGCCGCGGTCGTCATCGGCGGCACGTCGATCCTCGGCGGCCGCGGGTCGGTCGTGGGAACCCTGTTCGGCGCGATCCTCGTGCAGACGGTCCTCAGCGGCGTGACCCAGCTGGGCTGGCCTTCGCAGCTGGGCTTCCTGTTCGTCGGACTGTTCATCATCATCGCCGTCGGCACCGATCTGCTTCGCGAGAAGGCGAGGAGGAAGAAGTGACCACCCCCACGCAGAAGACCCCTGCGCAGACCGGCCCGGAGCCCGTCGGCGACGCCACGACCGCGACGCACGTCGTCGAGCGGCCGCGATCCTGGTGGAGCCGTGCCGTGCAGGCGCTGCTCACCCAGCGCATCGTGCTGCTGGCCGTGCTGATCGTCGTCCTGCTCGTCGTCATGACGATCCTGGACGCCGCCGGGCAGCTCAGCGGCTCGTACAACGCCGACTACCTGGCCGCGTCGCTCATCAGCGCGGTGCCCCTGGCGCTGCTCGGGCTCGCCCAGCTCATCGTGATCACCTCCGGACGCGGCGGCATCGACCTGTCGGTCGGCTCGATCGTGTCGCTGACCGGCATCGTGTTCGGCTACACGTACGGGGTGATGCAGCTCCCGCTGATCGTCGCGATCCTCATCACCATCGTCGCCGGCGCGATCGCGGGCGGCGTGAACGGCATCCTCGTGTCGTACATCGGATTCCCCGCCCTCATCTCCACGCTCGCAACCTTCTACATGTACCGATCGCTCGCCCTGGTGGTCAGCGGGCAGAAGCCGCTCAACTCGCCGTCGATCCAGGACTTCTACGACGCCGCGCGCGCCGTGGAGATCCCGGTCGTCGGCGGTGCGCTCCCTCTCGTGCCGCTGGGCGTGTTCACCTTCCTGATCCCCGCGGTGGTCGTGGTGTGGATCGCGCTGACCAAGACCACCTGGGGTCGGCGCGTCTACGCGATCGGCACCAACGACACCGCGGCGGTGTGGGCGGGCCTGGGCACGCGATCCACCCGGGCCAGCGCCTACGTGCTGTCCGGCGTCATCTCCAGCGTCGTGGCCATCTACACCGTGGCCCAGTTCGCCTCCGCACGACCGGACGCGGGCACCTCCGGCAACGGCATGGCGCTGCCCGCCATCACGATCGCCGTGCTCGGCGGGGTGGCCATCACCGGCGGCATCGGCCGGGTCGCCGGGGTGGTGCTGGCGGCGCTGCTCATCGTGTGGCTGAACGCCGGCATCCTGCTGCTCGTCCCCGGCAACGAGGGCACCCAGATGCAGCTGTTCGCCCTCGGCGCCGTGCTGATCTTCGCCGCCCTGCTCAACGGACTGACCAAACGGAAATACGGAGGTATCTGACGTGGCGCGATTCGCCCCAGAACTGGTCGGCGAGGAACTCGTCGCCCTCACCCGACGTCTGGGCGACCCCGCCCAGGACCTCGTGATCCTCGCGGAGGGCAACACCAGCGAACGCGTCGGCGACGACACCATCGTCGTGAAGACCTCGGGATCGTCGATGAAGGATGCCGCGGCCGACCACTTCGTCGCCGTCGAGGTCTCGCCGCTGCTCGAGCTGCTGCGCGATCCGTCATCGAGCCAGGACGCCCTGACCGCCGCACTCAGTGCGGGAGAGCGGAACGGGCGCCCCGTGCGCGCGTCGATCGAGACGCTCATCCACGTCGCGGTGCGCGCCTTCGAGCCGGCGAGGTACGTCGCCCACACGCATCCGACCGCCGTGGTGTCGCTCCTGGCGAGCACCCGCGCGGAGGACGCGTTCACCGAGGCCGTCTACTCCGACGAACTGGTCGTGCTCGGCCGTTCGCTGTTCGTCCCCTACGCCCAGCCCGGGATCGACCTCGGCCGCGTCTTCCTCGAGCGATTGGGCGCGCACGTCGAGGAGTTCGGCGAGGTGCCCTCGCTCATCCTGCTGGGCAACCACGGCATCGTCGCGACCTCCGGGTCCGCGGAGGGCGCCGAGGCGATCTCGCTCATGGCGGTCAAGTCCGCGCGCGTGCGCCTGGGGGCGATCCAGGCCGGCGGGGTGGCGGGACTGGATGCCGCCTCCACCGCGCACTACTTCGACCGCGCCGACTTCCGCGAGCGGCGAGCCGCCCTCGCCGGCGCGGACGGCTGAGGTGGGGATCGAGCGGCTCGCGCATCCGAAGGTCGTCTTCCTCGACGTGGGCGGACCCCTGTACGACGACGACAACTTCGTCGTCGCCGTGACGTCGGCGCTCGACGAGCTGCGTGCCGCCGAGGGGAGAGGTGCCGTCGATCGGGGCGAGCTGCGCGCCCTGTACGACGGGTTCCGCAACGGCGACGGGACGTCGCTGCGCACCGCGCTGGCCGAACGGTTCCTCGGTTCGGCGTCGCGACGCGGCGAGCTGCACGAGCGCACGCGTGCGCACTGGGTCCACCCCGCCGGCACTCTGTACCCCGACGCGCTGCCCTTCCTGGCCGCCGTCGCCGCGCATGCGCCGATCGGGGTGCTCGCCAATCAGGAGGCCGGCGTGATCGACGCGCTGCGGCGCGACGGCGCGGGCGAGTTAATCTCGATCTGGGGTGTGTCCGCGGTGGTCGGCTACGAGAAGCCGTCACGGGAGCTGTTCGAGTGGTGTCTGGATCGGGCCGGGGCCGAACCGGGCGAAGCGGTGCACATCGGCAACCGCTTCGACAACGACGTGCTCCCGGCGCACGAACTGGGTCTGGGCACCGTGTGGGTGCTGCGGGGCGAGGCGCCCGACGTGGCCCTTCCCGAGCAGGCCGCGGTCGCCGACCTCGTGGTGCCCGGCCTCGCGGGCGTGGATCGCGTGCTCTTCCCATGACCGGCATCGCCGTCGGGATCGACCTGGCGACCGCGGGCGCGCGGGCGCTCGCCGTCGACATCGACAGCGGAGCCGTGGTCGCCACCCGGTCCGCGCCGCTTCCGCCCCCGGTCGTCGACGGCTCGGCGCGGCAGCAGGACCCGCGATACGCCGAGGTCGCGGGCGACCTCCTGGCCGCGCTCGCCGTCGACCTCGGCCGACGCGGCGGCGATGTCGGGGCGATCTGCGTCACCGGAACCTCCGGCACCGTCGTGCCCGTCGACCGGCGCGGTCGGGCCGCCGGCGCCGCGGTGATGTACAACGACGGCGCTTCCGCGTCCCTGGAACGGCGGATCGCTGAGGCCGGGATCCGCCGCCCGGCAGGGATGCTGGCGCGGATCGGCGCCGTCCTCGCCGCGTATCCCGACGCCGGAGTGGCATCCACCGCGGACGTGGTGGCCGCCTGGCTGGTGGGTGACGCGGTGCCGATGGACACCTCGCACGCACTGAAGGCGGCCGTCGATCCGGCATCCCGCCGCTGGGATCCGACCGCCCTGGAGATCGCCGAGGTGGACTCCTCCCGGCTGCCCGATCTCGTCGCCCCCGGCGCAGAGGTCGGCACGGCCGCGGCAGGACCGTTCACGGGGGCGGTCGTCGTGGCCGGCATGACCGACGGCTGCACCTCGCAGATCGCCACCGGCGCCGTCGGCGTCGGCGACTCGGTCGGGGTGCTGGGAACCACTCTCGTGCTCAAGGCCGGGGCCGATCGGGAGGTGTGCGATCCGGCGCGCGGCCTCTACTCGCACCTCACCCCCGACGGGGTCTGGCTGCCGGGCGGCGCGTCGAATGTCGGCGCGGCGTCGCTCGGCGCACTGGTCCCCTCCGCGGCCGGGCGCGAAGGCGCGTTCGACGACGAGGTCGCCACGGTGTCGTCGCCGGTGGTCGTCTATCCGCTGCCCTTCGCCGGCGAGCGGTTCCCCTGGCGGAATGCGACGGCGACCGCGACGGTCGTGGGAGGAGACTGGGCGGGGCTCTCGATGGCCGAGGCGTATCGCGCGGTGCTGGAAGGGGTCGCTCTCGTCGAACGATGGGGACTCGAGGTGCTCGCCGATGCCGGTGTCCCCTCGAGACGCCACGTGCTCAGTGGTGGAGCGTCGCAGAGCCTGCTCTGGAACCGCATCCGCGCCTCGGCGCTCGGGCGCTCCGTGCAGGTGGCGAGCACGCGGGACTCGGGTTTCGGCGCCGCGGTGCTCGCCGCGTCGGTCCTGCGGGGCGAAGCCCTGTCCGTCACCGCGGCGGCGCTCGCCCGGCCCGCCATGACCGTCGAACCCGATGCCGGACTCGGTCGCCGTCTCGACGAGCAGTACGCGCGGCTGCGAGCGGCGATCGGGTGACGACCGTCAGAGCGTGACGAGGACCCGCTGCCTCAGGGCAGCGCGCGTGCCTCCCGGGCACGAGCGGGGCCCGTGTCACGCCGGGTTTCCGCGCGGGGGAGGCGGATCGGGGTGGTCTCGGCCACGACGTCGCTGAACTCTTCGGGCGCGACGACCCGCAGCGGCCGGGTCTGGTCGATGGTGACCCGGAAGCGGCTCGTGGCGTGGCGGTGCATCCGTCCCGACGCCATCACCCACACGAGCCCGATCGCGCCGGCCAGCAGCCCGGCCGCCGCACCGACCTGGATCGCCGACCGCGGCCCGAACGTCGTGGCCACCCATCCGACGATCGGTGCGCCGATCGGTGTGGCGCCCATCAGCACCGCCATGTACAGCGCGAGCACGCGCCCGCGCAGAGCCGGGTCGGTCGTCGTCTGCACATAGCCGTTGGCCGTGGTCAGCATCGTGACGGTGCAGAAGCCGACCAGGACCAGCGTCGCGGCGTACAGCGCGTACAGCGGCATGAACGACGACACCAGCGACACCACGCCGAACCCCGCCGCGGCGTAGATCACCACCCGCAGGCGCGCCTGGTCGCGACGGGCCGACATCAGGGCGCCGGCGAGCGACCCGATCGCGAGCACCGAGCTGAGCAAGCCGTACCCGTCGGCGTTCTGCCCGAACTCGATCGCCATCGTCGAGGCGAAGATGGGGAAGTTCATGCCGAACGCGCCGAGCAGGAACACCATCACGAACGCCACGACGAGGTCGGGACGCCCGGCGACGTAGCGGAACCCGTCGGCCAGACGTGCCGCCTCGGTCTGCCGCACGCGCGGCACCAGCTCGTCGGCCCGGATCACCCACAGCGCGATGAGCATCGCCAGGAACGTGGCGGCGTTGGCGAGGAACATCCATCCCGTGCCGATCAGCACGATGAGCACGCCGCCGACGGCCGGTCCGATCAGGCGCGCCATGTTGAAGGAGGCCGCGTTCAGGGCGACCGCGTTGGAGGCGTTCTCGCGCGCCACTACGTCCGACACGAACGCCTGCCGGGCGGGGGCGTCGAACGCGGTCGCGACACCGAACGCGAGGGCGAACATCCACATGAGCGGCAATGTCATGACGTGCGTGAGCAGCAGCACGCCGACGGCGATCGCGAGGAGCATGAGCGTGGACTGCGTCAGCATCAGCAGGCGGCGCCGGTCGAAGCGATCGGCGACCCAGCCGGTCACGCCGACGAGCAGCAGGGGCGGGCCGAACTGCAGCGCCATCGTCACGCCCATCGCGGTCGCGTCGTGATCGGTCAGCTCGGTGAGCACCACCCAGTCCTGCGCGGTCGCCTGCATCCATCCGCCGATGTTCGACACCAGCGAGCCGATGATCCAGACGCGGAAGTTGAACAGCGAGAGGCTGCGGAACATTGGGCCCACGCGCCCAGAGGCTCCGCGCGACGCGCCAGCGGCGCGTGGAGAGGGCGTGGGGATCTTCATCGGTCGGCCACCCCGCGCATGAGGGCGGCGGCCTCGGCCAGCACGGCGCGCTCGGCATCCGTCATGCCGGAGAGCGCGTCCTCGAGCCAGGCATCGCGGCGGCGCACGGTCTCCTCGACGACCTCGCGGCCGACCTCGGTGGCGGCCACGTTCACCTTGCGGCGGTCGACCTCATCGGGGGTGCGGGCGATGTACCCCAGCTCTTCCAGGCAGTTGACGGTGCGGTTCATCGAGGGGGCGGTGACCCGCTCCCGTTCGGCCAGCTCGCCGAGGGTGTGCGGCCCGTGCACCTTCAGGGCCGCCAGCACGGCGAACTGCGCGTCGCTCATGGTGTCGACGGCGCGCTGCGCCCGCAGGCGCCGGGCGAGCCGGAAGGTCGCCATCCGCAGATCGGATGCCGCGGCGCGGAGTTCGTCGTGGTCGGGGATATCGTTCGTGTCGCTCATCGTCGATCGTTAGCCTAGCTCATTAGTCATCCTAAACAAACCCGTCGACCGCGGGTGAGCGGGGCGCCGATAGGCTCGCGGGCATGCCCGAGTTCACCGACGCGCACGGCGTCGCGATCGTGTACGACGTCCATCCCGCCGTGACCCGCCCCCGGGCGGTCGTGCAGCTGCTGCACGGCGTCGGCGAGCACGCCGGCCGTTACGGCGCACTGATCGAGGCGCTCACCGCCGACGGGTTCACGGTGTACGCCGACGACCACCGGGGGCACGGGCGCACCGGGATGAAGCAGCACGGGGATGCCGCGTCCCTCGGTCGGCTCGGAAAGGGCGGGCACCGCGCCGCCGTCGCCGCCGTCTGGCAGCTCACCGGGATCATCCGCGGCGAGAACCCCGACCTCCCGCTCGTCCTCCTCGGCCACTCCTGGGGGTCGTTCCTCGCGCAGATCCTCCTCAACCAGCATCCCGAGGCCTACGACGCCCTCGTGCTGAGCGGCTCGGCGCTGCGCATGCCCGGCTCGCTCAACGCCGGCGACCTCAACGCGCCATGGAAGACGAGGGATGCCTCGGGCGTGGAGTGGCTCTCCAGCGACGTCTCCGTCGGGGAGGCGTTCGTGCGCGACCCGCTCACGACGATGACGCCGCTCGCGCGGCTGTTCGGCCCCGTCGAGGCGGCGCGGCTTTTCGGGCGTCCGCGGAAGGACCTCGGGCGCGACATCCCGGCCCTCCTCATGGTCGGACGCGACGACACCGTGGGCGGACCACGCAGCGTGCACAAGCTCGCCGACGAGTACCGCACCCGCTCCGGACTGACCGACGTGACGACGCTCGTCTACCCCGACGCGCGCCACGAGATCTTCAACGAGGTGGCGCAGGAGCAGGTGCGCGGCGACCTGCTCGCGTGGCTGGACGCGCGCTTCCCCGTGCGCGACTGACGTCGGACCCCGCTACCGGCGACGCAGCCGTTCCTCGGCCGCGGACCAGCCCGCGTCGAGGATGCCGAAGCCGGCGTCGAGGGCGGCGATCGGATCCTCCGCCTCGTTCACGAGCTGCTGCATCTGCAGCACGAACCGTGCATACGCGCGGATCTCGTCGGTCGGGACGCCGAGACCGACGTCCTCGGCGATCGCCGAGGACAGCGCATCCTCGTGCCGCAGCCACATCCGCGTGGCGTAGTCGCGCAGGGCGGGCGTGTCGTTCAGGAAGGCCATGAAGACGCGGGTGACGTCGTCGCCGTGCTCCTCGGCGCTGAGGCGGATCTCGCGCGCGTAGAAGTCGTAGATGGCGGAATGGATGCTGGTGCCCGCCGCGCGATCGCGCACGACGGCGACGAGCCGTTCGCGCTGCTCGTCGTCCTCGTCGAAGACGAGGGCCTCCTTCTGCGGGAAGTGCGCGAACACCGTGGTCGGCGAGACGTCGGCCGCGTCGGCGACCTCGCGGATGCTGACGTTGTCGAAACCGCGCTCGAGGAACATCATCGTCGCGACGTCGGAGATCGTCTTGCGTGTCGCCGCCTTTTTGCGCTCGCGGCGTCCGAGGGGTTCGCTCTCGCTCATGCGTCCAGTCTAACGTGGACTCGCTTCAAAATTGGCTTGACACCAAACCTGGTATCGGTACAGTTATGGCATGACTTCACTGAACCAACCGCTTCCGACGCGCACCTCCCGCCGCGCGTGGATCATGCTCATCGTCCTCACGATGCTCACCACCGCGGGGATGACCGTGGTGCTGCCCGTCCTGCCCTTCGTCGTGCTGCAGTACGTCTCGAACGAGAACGACCTCGCGGTGTGGGTGGGCGTGCTCGAGGCCGTCAACGGCCTCTGCGCCTTCCTCATCGCGCCCTTCCTCGGCCGGCTGTCCGACCGCTTCGGCCGGCGACCGGTGATCATCGTCGCCGCCTTCGGCGCGGCCGTCGGCATGACGCTGTTCGGCATCGGCGGGGGGCTCTGGGTGCTGCTCCTGGCCCGCGTCATCCAGGGTGCGACCGCCGGAGACCTCCCCGCCCTGTTCGCCTATCTCGCCGACATCACTCCGCCCGAGAAGCGCGCCCAGCGCTTCGGCATCCTCGGCGCCCTCTCCGGAATCGGCACGATGGTCGGACCGGCGGTCGGCGGACTGCTCGCCGCGGTGAGCGTCGACCTCCCGGTCTTCGTGACGGCCGCCGTGTCGTTCCTGATCGCGATCCTCAGCATCTTCCTGCTGCCCGAGAGCCTGAAGCCCGAGAACCGCATCCCGGCCATCCGGATCGCGGATCTGCACCCGTTCGCGGTGTTCCGTCAGGCGTTCGGACGCCGAGAGCTGCGCGGCCTCATGATCGGCTTCGGTCTGCTCGCGCTGCCGTTCGGCTTCTTCGTCAACAACTTCAGCGTCATGGCCTACGACTCGATCCAGTGGGGTCCCACGGCCATCGGGCTGCTCATCGCCTGCGTCGGCATCATCGACATCATCGTGCAAGGCGCACTGCTGGGCGTGCTCCTGCCCCGCATGGGCGAGCGAGGCGTGATCGTGAGCGGCATCGTCGCGCAGGCCCTCGGCCTCGTCGCCCTCGCGCTGGTCGCCTCGATCTTCGCTCAGCCGTGGCTGTTCATCGTCGGGGCGCTCACCCTCGCCGCGGGCCAGGGCGCCGCGCAGGCCGCGATGGACGGCGCGATGTCGAACGCGGTCGGCGACGACGAGCAGGGCTGGCTCGGCGGCGCGACGCAGTCGCTCAACGCGGCGATGAGCACCGTCGCACCGCTCATCGCCGGCGGACTGTACGCCGTGGTCAGCCACGCCGCGCCGTACTGGGTAGGCGCCGCGCTCATGCTGATCGCCGCCGTGGTCATCGGCCGTGCGCACATCGTGAGCGCGGCGAAGACCGGGACGGATGCCGCGGCCACCGCGGACCTCGTCCCCTCCCGCTGACCCGCCCTGTCCTCTCGCCCCGTCAACCCCAGGTCGAGCGGTCGCAACACGCCGTGCGGGCACCCGCGCTCGCGGCGTGTTGCGACCGCTCGACGGAGGAGGTGGAGGCGGAGGTCGAGGCATCCACCGGTACACATCGCGCCGGGCGAGCCGTCGCCGTGCTCGCCGTAGGCTGATGCCCATGCACGGTGAGTACAAGGTTCCGGGCGGGAAGCTCGTCGTCGTCGACCTCGAGGTGCGCGACGGCCGCATCGCGGACTTCCACCTCGCGGGCGACTTCTTCCTCGAGCCCGACGACGCGCTCGCCGACATCGACGCCGCCGTCGCCGGGCTGCCGGTCGAATCCGACGTCACGCAGATCGCCGCGGCGGTGCGCGGAGCGCTCCCCGAGGGTGCGCAGCTGCTCGGCTTCACGCCCGAGTCTGTCGGCACGGCGGTGCGCCGCGCCCTCGTGACCGCGCCGGGGTGGCGCGACTTCGCGTGGGAGGTCGTGCACGACCGACCCGTCTCCCCGCGCATGAACCTGGCGCTCGACGAGGTGCTCACGACCCGTGTCGGCGACGGGCGACGCGCCCCCACGCTGCGGCTGTGGGAGTGGGACGAATCGGCCGTGGTGATCGGTTCGTTCCAGTCGCTGCGCAACGAGGTCGATCCCGAGGGCGCGGCCCGGCACGGGTACGACGTGGTCCGGCGCATCTCAGGCGGCGGCGCCATGATGATGGGCGCCAACTCGATCGTCACGTACTCGCTGTACGTGCCGGCATCCCTCGTCTCGGGCATGACGTTCGCCGATTCGTACGCCTTCCTCGACGACTGGGTGCTGCAGGCGCTGCGCTCGGTCGGGGTGGACGCGACCTACCAGCCGCTCAACGACATCGCCTCGCCGCAGGGCAAGATCGGCGGGGCCGCGCAGAAGCGGCTCGCCAACGGCGGGGTGCTGCACCACGCCACCCTCAGCTACGACATGGACGGTCAGGTGATGACCGAGGTGCTGCGCATCGGCCGCGAGAAGCTCAGCGACAAGGGCACGACCTCGGCCGCCAAGCGCGTCGACCCGCTGCGACGACAGACTGGGATGCCGCGCGAGGCGATCATCGAACGGTTCATCGAGACCTTCTCGACCCTCTACGGCGCGGTTCCAGGCCATATCACCGAAGAGGAATACGTCGAGGCGGAGGCGCTGGTGCAGTCGAAGTTCGCGACCGACGCGTGGCTGCGCCGCGTGCCGTGACCGAGCCTGTCCCGGGGCCGCTCGCCGAGCCGGTCCCGGCGTCGGCCACCGCACCCGGCTCGGTCGAGATCCACCTCGGCGACAACCTCGCCGTGACCGCCGACTTCGCCGATGCCACCTTCACTCTCATCTACCTCGACCCGCCGTTCAACACCGGCCGCGTGCAGGGCCGCGCCGTCGAGACCGCCCGCGCGTTCATAACTCCGGACGACCGAGACGCGCTCGCCGAGGCTCCCGCGGAACCACACTTCGCTCCCGCAGCCCCGGACCCAGCCGACCGGAGTTGTTCACAGAACAACGCCCCCGCCGTCCGCACCGGGTTCCACGGCCGCGACTACGCCCGCCTGCGCGGCGACCTGCGCACCTACGACGACCGCTTCGACGACTACTGGGGCTTCCTCGAGCCGCGGCTCGCCGAGGCGTGGCGGCTGCTCGCCGACGACGGCACCCTCTACGTGCACCTCGACTACCGCGAGGCGCACTACGCGAAGGTGCTGCTCGACGCGCTGTTCGGCCGCGACCGCTTCCTCAACGAGCTCATCTGGGCCTACGACTACGGCGCGAAGAGCCGCCGTCGCTGGCCCACGAAGCACGACACGATCCTCGTCTACGTCAAGAACCCCGACGCCTACTGGTTCGACTCCGACGCCGTCGACCGCGAGCCCTATATGGCACCGGGCCTGGTCACACCCGAGAAGGCCGAGCGGGGCAAGCTCCCCACCGATGTGTGGTGGCACACCATCGTGCCCACGAGCGGACGCGAAAAGACCGGGTACCCCACGCAGAAGCCGGAGGGCATCCTGCGGCGCATCGTCCAGGCATCCTCCCGCCCGGGTGACCGCGTGCTCGACTTCTTCGCCGGCAGCGGCACGACGGGCGCGGTCGCCTCCGCCCTCGGGCGCCACGCCGTGCTCGTCGACGCCAATCCCGAGGCGATCGCGGTGATGAGGCGACGGATGCCGCACGCCACCGTCGTGCTCGCCCCCGAGGCATCCGTCCGGCCCTAGCCTGGTCCCATGCGATTCGGAACCTTCATCCCCCAGGGCTGGCGCTTCGACCTCGTCGGCATCGAGCCGGCCGACCACTGGCGCGTGATGAGCGGGCTCGCGCAGCGCGCCGACGAGGGGCCGTGGGAGTCGCTGTGGGTCTACGACCACTTCCACACCACGCCGGTGCCGAGCGAGGAGGCCACCCACGAGGCGTGGACGCTGATGTCGGCGTTCGCGGCGGTGACCGACCGCATCCGCCTCGGTCAGATGTGCACGTGCATGGCGTACCGCAACCCCGCCTACCTCGCGAAGGTGGCCGCGACGGTCGACCTCATCTCGGGCGGACGCGTCGAGATGGGCATCGGCGGCGGCTGGTACGAGCACGAATGGCGCGCGTACGGCTACGGCTTCCCCGAGATCAAGGACCGGCTCGGGATGCTGCGCGAAGGCGTCGAGATCATGCATCAGGCGTGGACGACCGGCACCGCCACCCTCGACGGGAAGCACTATCAGGTCGACGGTGCGATCGTGCGCCCGCTGCCCGTGCAGGAGGGAGGCATCCCGTTCTGGATCGCCGGCGGCGGCGAGAAGGTCACCCTCAAGATCGCGGCGAAGTACGCGAGCTATACGAACTTCACCGGCTCGATCGAGGAGTTCGTGCACAAGTCCGAGGTGCTGCGCGGCCACTGCGAGGCGCTCGGCCGTGACGTCGACGAGATCACCCGTTCGTCCAACGCCAACACGATCGTCGCGGCGACCGAGGCCGAGGCGGACGACCGCCTCGCCGCCGTGATCGCCCGCCTCACCCCGCACGTGGGCGAGGAGCGCGCCGCGGGGATCGAGCGGGAGTACCGCGCGTCGCCGGGGTTCGGCACCCCCGAGCAGATCGTCGAGAAGCTCCAGGCGCGCGCCGACGTGGGCCTGGGCTACTCGATCCACTATTTCCCGGAGCACGCCTACGACCGGTCCGGCATCGAGCTGTTCGAGCGCGAGGTCATCCCCGCGCTCGCGTGACCGCCGCGCTCAGGCCTCGAGGGCGGGCTCGGCGGCGTCGAGGGCGGCCGCGCGATCAGCCGACGCGTCGATCCCGAGGGCGTGCAGCACGGCGGCGATGTCGGCGGCCATGTCGATGCTCGGATCCATCAGCCACTGCACCTGCAGGCCGTCGGTGATCGCCACGAGGATGCGGGCGAGTCGCTGCGGGTCCAGGTCGTCGGGCAGTCGTCCGCGCTGCTTGACCTCGGTCAGGACGGGCACGAAGAGACTGCGGATGTGCGCGGTGCGCGCCCGGAAGTAGTCGTGTCCGGCGTGGTCGGGGTCGCTCGCGGCGGCCGATACGTTCACGTAGAGGCGTACGAGCCCCGGCACGTCGGCGTTGTCTCGCACGAGCGCGAGGAACTCGTCGATTCCCGCGGGCTCCTGCTCCCGCGTGAAGGCGCGCGACTGCACCTCGTCGCGCTTGCGCAGCACCGACGTGAACAGCTCCTCTTTGCTGTCGAAGTAGTGCAGGAGCCCGGCCTGACTCAGGCCCACCGCCTCGGCGAGCTGGCGCACGGAGGCGCCGCTGTACCCCTCGCGCGCGATGACCTCCAGCGCCGTGCTGAGAATCTCCTCGCGCTTGGCGATCCCCTTGGCGTATGCCCCCCGACGTGCCATGTGCCGAAGATACCCGACTGCGCATGCAGGGAGCGCCGCGCGAGGGTCTCAGTCGTCGCGGTGGGCGCCGTCGGACGGTGTGACCGAGAAGACGGTCGGGGCGCGGAACCCGGCGTCGGAGAACGCGGCGCGGGCGGCATCCGTCACGTCCTGCACACGGTCTCGGGGAGTGAGCGCGATCGCCGCACCGCCGAAGCCGCCGCCGGTCATGCGTGCGCCGATCGCGCCGGCGCGCATGGCCGCCTCGACCGCCGCGTCGAGCTCGGGCACCGAGATCTCGAAGTCGTCGCGCATCGACGCGTGCGACGCGAGCAGCAGGTCGCCGATCGCGGTCGGTCCCTCGGCACGCAGCGTGCGCACCGTGTCGAGCACGCGCTGGTTCTCGGTGACGATGTGCCGCACCCGCCGGAACGTGACCTCGTCGAGCAGGTCGGCGACGCGCGGCAGGTCGTCGACCGACACATCGCGCAGCGCGGGAACGCCCAGCGCCGCCGCACCGCGCTCGCACGCGTCGCGCCGGTCGCGGTAGCCGCCGGTGGAGTGCGCGTGCTTCACGCCTGTGTCGATCACCACGAGCTCGAGGCCGGCGGCATCGAAGCCGAGATCGACGACCTCCGTGCGCAGCGAACGGCAGTCCAGGAAGATCGCGGCGTCGCGACGGCCGAGCATCGTGGCCATCTGGTCCATGATGCCGGTGGGTGCGCCCACGGCGTCGTTCTCGGCGGTGCGTCCCACGCGGGCGAGGGCGACCCGGTCGAGGCCGAGCCCCCAGATCTCGTCGAGCGCGGCGGCCGCCGCTCCCTCGATCGCCGCCGACGACGACAGCCCCGCGCCGACCGGCACGTCGGACGAGATCGCGAGATCGAGGCCGTTCAGGCGTGACGGATCGACTCCGGATGCCGCGACCGCCGCCCACGCGACGCCCAGCGGATACGCCGCCCACTCCGGCACCCCGGCTCCCGGGAAGAGGTTCGCGAGCCCGGCGAGGTCGGTCTCGACCGGTGTCTCCGCGAACGTGGAGGCGACCCGAAGTCGCCCGTCGGCGCGGGGTGCGGCGACCACGACGGTGCGCGGGTCGATCGCGAACGGCAGCACGAAGCCGTCGTTGTAGTCGGTGTGCTCGCCGATCAGGTTGACCCGGCCGGGGGCCGACCAGGTGCCGATCGGGTCGGCCGAGGTGAGCCCGGCCAGCAGCGCGCCGGCGCGGGAGGAGGCATCCGTCATCGTCCGATCGCCTCCTTCAGGCGGTCCGCCGCCGTCTCGGGCGGGACGTCGCCGATCCAGGCGCCCATGGCGGCCTCGGATCCGGCGAGGTACTTGAGCTTGTCGGCGGCCCGCCGCGGGGAGGTGAGCTGCAGGTGCAGCCGCACGGTGTCGCGCCCCACGTGTACGGGCGCCTGATGCCACGCGGCGATATAGGGCGTCGGGTCGCCGTAGAGCGCGTCGACGCCGCGCAGCAGGCGCAGGTAGAGTCCGGCGAGCTCGTCGCGCTCGTCGCTCGAGGTCGCGGCGAAGTCGGGCACGTGCCGCCGCGGGGCGAGGTGCACCTCCAGCGGCCAGCGGGCGGCGAAGGGCACGTAGGCGATCCAGTGCTCGCCCTCGAGCACGACGCGCGGGCCTTCCGACTCGAAGGCCACGATGCGCTCGAACAGGTCGGCACCCTCGCGCTCGATCGAGTTCAGCAGCAGTGTCGTTCGGGGGGTGAGATAGGGGTAGGCGTAGATCTGTCCGTGCGGATGCCGCAGCGTCACGCCGATCGCCTCGCCGCGGTTCTCGAACGGGAACACCTGCTGCACCCCCGGCAGCGCCGACAGCGCCGCGGTGCGGTCGGCCCACGCCTCGATGACGGTGCGAGCACGGGTGGGGGTGAGGGTGCCGAACGACCCCTCGTGCTCCGGCGAGAAGCACACCACCTCGCATCGACCGACCGAGTCGCGCGTGCGACCGAGCCCGGCGGCGTCGAGGTCGGCGAGGCTCTGCGGCGGGTCGGCGGCGGCCGGTGCGCCCGAGGTCTCCTGGGCCAGCGCGGGTCCGAACGACGGGGACTTGTTCTCGAACACGGCGACGTCGTACAGCGACGGGATCTCGGACGGGTTGCCGGGAGCCTGCGGCGCGAGCGGGTCGAGATGCGCGGGCGGCAGGAACGCGCGGTTCTGCCGAGCGGCGGCGATCGAGATCCAGTCGCCGGTGAGCACGTCGCGGCGCATCGACGCCGTGGCCGGGCGCGGGTCGAGCGTGCGGGCGTCGATCGACCGTTCGGCGGGGAGCGTCGTGCCGGGATCGTCGTAGTAGACGAGCTCGCGCCCGTCGGCCAGGCGCGTGGAGCGCTTCACGACGCCCGCGCCGAGGGTCTCGGGGGCGGCCGCGGAGGCGGGGGCCGATCCGGGCATGGGCGCGGCGGTGGGCTCGGTGCCGAACTCCGGTGTGTTCACGTCAACACGGTAGCGCAGGGGCGTGTTATCGTCAACACGTGAACAGCTTCCGGAGTTCCGTACGCGGAGATGCGGCGGTGAGCCCGCGCAGGGTGTCGATGGCCGACGTCGCGGTCGCGGCGGGGGTCTCGGGGCAGACGGTGTCGCGCGTCGTCAACGCGAGCCCGCGCGTCGACCCCGACACGCGGGCGCGCGTCGAGCAGGCCATGGCGACCCTCGGATACCGTCCGCATCGCGCCGCCCGAGCACTCCGCACCGGGCGCACCGGCACGATCGGGCTCCTGGTGTCGACCCTCGCGACGGTGGGCAACTCGCGCATGCTGCAGGCGGTGGCGGATGCCGCGGCATCCCGCGGCTATGCCCTCACGGTGGTGACGCTCACCGGGCCCGATGCGATCTCGGACGCGTTCGACCGTCTGCGCGATCAGGGGGTCGACGGGGCGATCGTGTTGAACGAGGCGACGGCGTTCGCCCGGGCGGCGCACGCGCCGTCGGGGTTGCGGCTGGTCGTCGTGGACACCCCGGCCGAGGGCCGCGCGCCCGGGGTCGGCGTGGTGCAGACCGACCACGCGGCGGGCGCCCGCGCGGCGACGGAGCATCTGCTCGGCCTCGGGCATCGCGCCGTCGACCACCTCGCGGGCCCCGCCGACTCGTTCGCGGCGGCCGAGCGCGAGCGGGGATGGCGCGAGGCGCTCGCCGCGGCCGGTGCGACCGGCGCGCTGCACCGCGGCGACTGGACGTCGCGGTCGGGATTCGAGCTCGCGCGGGGAGTCGAGGCATCCGTCCCCGCGCTCTTCGCGGCGAACGACCAGATGGCGCTCGGCGCGCTGCGCGCGTTCGCCGAGGCCGGGCGACGCGTGCCGGAGGATGTCGCGGTGGCCGGATTCGACGACGTCGAGGATGCCGCGCAGTACTCCCCGCCGCTGACCACCGTGCGGCAGGACTTCGACGACCTCGGCCGACGGGCCGTGGCCGCGCTCGTCGAGGTCATCGAGCACGACGCCGAGCCCGAGGCCGTGACGCTCACGCCGGCGCTCGTGGTGCGCGCCAGCTCGGTCCGGTAGCCCGCCCGCCGCCGCCCCGGGCCGGGCCGTGCACTCACCCTCACCCCGTCCAACGCCCGTGCGCTGGACGAGCGCCCCGGCTCTGTACCGTGCACCGCGGGGGCTTTCGTCGAGCGCACGGGCTTTCGGCGGCGAGGGGAGGGGGTCAGGCGGTCGCGCCCCGGCGGGCCTCCCAGCCGGTCCGGACCATGTCGTCGACCGACCAGCGCATCGCCCAGTCGAGGTCGCGCGCCGCGAGCTCTCCGGAGGCGACGATGCGGTCGGGGTCGCCGGGCCGGCGCGCGGCGATCTCGGGGGTGAAGTCGACGCCGGTCACGCGGGCCATGGCGTCCATGATCTGCCGCACACTGAGGCCGTCGCCCGAGCCGAGGTTGTAGGCGGCCTCGACCGGCTGACCGTTGTCGAGGCGCAGCGCCGCCGCGACGTGGGCGAGCGCGATGTCGGCGACGTGCACGTAGTCGCGCACGTTCGTGCCGTCGGGGGTGTCGTAGTCGTCGCCGTTGATCCGCGGCGTGCGCCCCTCGAGAAGCGCCTCGAACACGAGGGGGAAGAGGTTGTGCGGGCTGGTGTCGAACACGCCCGGATCGCCCGAGCCGACCACGTTGAAGTAGCGCAGCGAGGTGTGCCGCAGCGACGTGGCGATCCCCTGGTCGCGCAGCAGCCACTCGCCGATCAGCTTCGACTCGCCGTACGGCGAGGCGGGGGCCTTCGGGGTGCCCTCGGTGACGAGGGCCACGTCGGGCGTGCCGTACACGGCGGCGCTGGAGGAGAACACGATGGTCGCCACTCCGGCCGCCACCATCGCCTCGAGCACCGACCGGGTGCCCTCGACGTTCTGCGCGTACGTATGCAGGGGGCGCTGCACCGACACTCCCGCGTACTTGTAGCCGGCGACGTGGATGACGCCGACCGCCCCGTGCTCGCGCAGGGTCTGCTCGACGAGTGCGGTGTCGAGGATCGAGCCCTCGACGAACGGCACGCCCTCGGGCACGAACGACGCGTGCCCGCTGGAGAGGTCGTCGAGCACGACCGGGGACAGGTCTGCGGCGGCGAGCGCGCGCACGACGTGCGCTCCGATGTAGCCGGCACCGCCGGTCACGAGCCAGGACATGGAACTCCTCGAGGTGGATGCCGGGGGTCGGCGGCGTCGACGCGGATCGCCGTGGTCGCGGCACCCACGCTACCGCCCCGGTCCTGCTCCCCGAGCCCTCCCTCCCTTCTCGTCCAAAGCCCGTGCTCTGACCGAAAGCCCCCGGGATGAACCGGGCATCCCGGGGGCTTTCGTCCACGGCACGGGCTTTGGAAGGAAACGGGGTGCGGAAACGCGCGTGCGGCAGGATGAGCGCTATGGCCGTCGTGATCGCTGTGGACTCGTTCAAAGGCTCCCTCCTCGCCGCGGATGCCGCGGCGGCGCTGCGCGAGGGGTGGCACGAGGTCGACCCCGCCGCCGAGGTGCGGCTGCTTCCGATGGCCGACGGCGGCGAGGGCACGCTCGACGCCTTCGCCGCGGCGGTACCGGGCGCTCGCCGCATGCCGGTCACGGTGACGGGGCCGGACGGCACCGCGGTCGCGGCATCCTGGCTCCTGCTGCCGGACGGCACGGGTGTCGTCGAGCTCGCGAGCACCTCGGGCATAGAGCTGCTCGGGGGTGGGCTGCGCGGGATGGATGCCTCGACCATCGGCTTCGGCGAGGCGATCGTCGCCGCTCTCGACCATGGCGTGGAGCGGCTCGTGCTCGGGATCGGCTCCAGCGCGTCGACCGACGGCGGCATCGGCGTGCTCCACGCGCTGGGACTGGAGGCGACGGATGCTGCGGGCCGGCCGATCGCGGCGGGGCTCCGCGGACTCGCGACGCTCGCGGCCGTGGGGTCCGGAGCACTGCGGCCGCCGCCCGCGGGCGGGGTGGTCGTGCTCACCGACGTCACCCATCCGCTCCTCGGTCCGACCGGTGCGGCCGCCGTCTTCGGGCCCCAGAAGGGACTCGGTCGCGACGACATCGCCCTCGCCGACGCGGCCCTCGCCCGCTGGGCGGCGATGGCATCGCCGACCGACGCCTTCGCCGCGGAGCCCGGCGCCGGAGCGGCCGGCGGCACCGGCTACGCGCTGCGCGTCTGGGGCGCCGAGCTGGTGCCCGGCGCGGTGGCCGTCGCCGACCTGATCGGTCTCGACGAGGCGGTGGCCCGGGCATCCGTCGTCGTCACCGGCGAGGGGTCGTTCGACGGACAGTCCGCCGCGGGCAAGGCGCCCGCGCACGTCGCCGCGCTCGCCGCCGCGCGGGGCGTGCCGGTGGCGCTCGTGGCGGGGCGGATCGCTCCGGATGCCTCCACGGACGCCTTCTGCGCGACGGTCTCGCTCACCGATCTCGCCGGATCGGCTGAGGCGGCGATCTCCGACCCGGAACGGTGGCTCCGTGCGGCGGGGGAGCGGCTGGCAGGCACGGTCTGAGGGGTAGTCGCAGGGCCCCCTTCACCGGGCCGAAGCCGCCCGAGCGGGTCATGGGTGTCGCGAGAATGGAGAGACCACCCGATCTCTCGCGAAGGAACCCATGTTCACGGTCAACGCCTACGCCGCCCCCTCCGCCACCGAGCCGCTCGTCCCCACCACGATCGAGCGACGCGACCTCGGCCCGAAGGACGTGCTCATCGCCATCGCCTACGCGGGCATCTGCCACTCCGACATCCACACCGTCGCGGCGACTGGGGTCCGATCACCTATCCGCAGGTGGTCGGTCACGAGATCGTCGGCACCGTCGAGGCCGTCGGATCCGAGGTCACTCTGCACGCGATCGGCGACCGGGTGGGTGTCGGCTGCATGGTGAACTCGTGCCGCGAGTGCGAGAACTGCCTCGCCGGAATGGAGAACTACTGCCTGAACGGCAACACCCAGACCTTCACGTCCGTCGATCGCGACGGCACGATCACCCAGGGCGGCTACTCCGAGAAGATCGTCGTGGTGGAGGACTTCGTGCTGCGGGTGCCCGAGGCGATCCCGTACGAGGCGGCTGCTCCGCTGCTGTGCGCCGGCATCACGACGTACTCGCCGCTCGCGCACTGGAACGCCGGCCCGGGCAAGAAGGTCGCCGTCGTCGGCCTGGGCGGACTCGGCCACCTGGCCGTGAAGATCGCGCACGCGATGGGCGCTGAGGTCACGGTGCTCTCGCAGTCGCTGCGCAAGAAGGACGACGGCCTCGCGATGGGCGCGGACCACTACTACGCCACGAGCGACCCCGAGACGTTCCGGACGCTGCGCAATACCTTCGATCTCATCATCAACACCGTCAGCGCGCCGCTCGACCTCGACGCGCACCTGCGCCTGCTCGCCCTCGACGGCACGATGGTCAACGTCGGGGCGCCGGCCGAGCCGCTTCCGCTGCACGTTTTCACCCTGTTCGGCAACCGCCGCTCCTTCGCGGGGTCGGGGATCGGCTCGATCGCCGAGACGCAGGAGATGCTCGACTTCTGCGCCGAGCACGGGATCGCGCCCGAGATCGAGCTGATCGAGGCATCCGGGATCAACGACGCCTACGAGCGGGTCCTGTCCTCCGACGTGCGCTACCGCTTCGTGATCGACGCAGCGTCCTTCGCCTGACCCGACCCCCCTCGGGGTGAGACTGCTCTCCCGCATCGAGACACCGGCGCTCCGCCGTGGTCTCGATGCGGGAGTGCAGTCTCACCGAGGGCGTGGGGCGTGCGTCAGGCGCCGAGCGCGGCCGAGACCACGGCGCGGGCCTCGGCCTGCACCTCGGCGAGGTGCTCGGGGCCGCGCAGCGACTCGGCGTAGAGCTTGTAGACGTCCTCGGTGCCCGAGGGCCGCGCGGCGAACCAGGCGTGCTCGGTCTGCACCTTGAGCCCGCCGATCGCCGCGCCGTTGCCCGGTGCGTGCGACAGCTTGGCCGTGATCGGCTCGCCGGCCAGCTCGGTCGCGGTGACCGCCTCGGGCGCGAGCTTGCCCAGCTTCGCCTTCTGCTCGGGAGTCGCCGGAGCGTCCACCCGTTGGTAGGCGGAGGCACCGAACTCGGCCTCGAGCTCGGCGTAGCGCTGCGACGGGGTCTTGCCGGTCACGGCGAGGATCTCCGAGGCGAGGAGGCACAGCAGGATGCCGTCCTTGTCGGTCGTCCACACCGAGCCGTCCTTCCGCAGGAACGACGCACCGGCCGACTCCTCGCCGCCGAACGCGACCGAGCCGTCGAGCAGGCCGGGCACGAACCACTTGAAGCCCACCGGCACCTCCAGCAGCGTGCGGCCGAGAGACGCGGCGACCCGGTCGATGATCATCGACGACACGAGGGTCTTGCCCACCGCGGCATCCGTCGGCCATCCCTCGCGGTGCGAGAACAGGTAGTCGATGGCGACGGCGAGGTAGTGGTTGGGGTTCATCAGCCCGGCGTCGGGGGTGACGATGCCGTGCCGGTCCGCGTCGGCGTCGTTGCCGGTGAGGATGTCGTACTCGTGGCGTCGCTCGACGAGCGACGCCATCGCGCTCGGCGACGACGGGTCCATGCGGATCTTCTCGTCCCAGTCCAGCGTCATGAACCTCCACGTCGGGTCGACGTCGGGGTTCACCACGGTGAGGTCGAGGCCGTAGACCTCGGCGATGAGCGCCCAGTACTCCACGGACGCTCCGCCCAGCGGGTCGGCGCCGATCCGCACGCCGGCCTTCTTGATCGCGTCGACGTCGATGATGTCCACCAGGTCGCGCACGTACGCGTCGCGGAAGTCGTACGCGCCGAGCGCGTCGCCGTCGATGTCCTTGAACGGGGTGCGGCGCACGCCCTCGAGCCCACCGGCGATGAGCTCGTTGGCGCGATCCGCGATCCACCCGGTGGCGTCGGTGTCGGCCGGGCCGCCGTTCGGCGGGTTGTACTTGAAGCCGCCGTCGCGCGGCGGGTTGTGGGAGGGCGTGACCACGATGCCGTCGGAGCGGCCGGGATCATCCAGCGCGCGGCCCTTGTTGTAGGCGAGGATCGCGTGGCTGAGCGCCGGCGTCGGCACCCACGCGTCGCGCGAGTCCAGACGCACGTCGACACCGTTCGCGACGAGCACCTCGACGGCGCTCCGCTCGGCCGGGAGCGACAGGCCGTGGGTGTCGCGACCCAGGAACAGCGGGCCCGCGATGCCCTGGGCATTGCGGTAGTCCACGATCGCCTGGGTGGTGGCGAGGATGTGGTCCTCGTTGAAGCTGGTGCTCAGCGACGACCCGCGGTGGCCGCTCGTGCCGAAGGCGACCCGCTCGGCGGGCACCGAGGCATCCGGTTTCCGGTCGTAGTAGGCGGCGATCAGCTCATCGACGTCGATGAGATCGGATGCTTCGGCGGGCTGTCCTGCGCGGCTCATGACCCTAGTCTGCATGCTCGCCCCGGCCCGCGACAGCGTCCGGCGACTCGGATCGGAACGGCGCCTCGCCGGCGCAGGCCACGAGCGCGTCGAGCGCGACCTGGAGTGCGGGGGAGTCGGCCTGTGTGCGGCGATGGATCGCGAGCACGTCGCGGGTCGAGGCGGGCTCGGCGGTGGGGATCGCGACCAGGTCGGGGCCCAGCTCGCCGCGTCCGAGCCGCGGCACGAGCGCGACCGCGAGCCCCGCCCGGGCGAGCTCGAGGTGGTTCTGGAACTCCATCGACTCGTGCACGATCCGCGGCGCGTTCGGCACCCCGTCGAACAGTCTTCGCAGCCACTGCCGGCAGATCGTCGCCTCGAACGTCGCCACCCACCGCTCGTCGGCGAGCTCCGCCGGGTGCAGCACGGTGCGGTCCGCGAGCGGGTGATCGCGGGGGAGGATCACGTCGGCGACGTCGGTGAACAGGGGCGTCGCGATGAGGTGGTCGGGCATCGCGAGCGCGACACCGCCCCACCGGTGCACCACGCCGAGGTCGCGCTGACCCGATGCCACCAGGGCGATCGTCTCCCACGGCTCGCTCTCGCGAAGGGGGAGGCGGAGGTCGGGATGCCGCGCGGCGAGCTCCGCGAGCACGGGGGTCACCAGACCCCGCACCACGGTGGAGAACGCGGCGACCCGGATCTCGCCGACGACGCGGGCGTCCTCGCCGGCGGCGTGCTGCAGGTCGGCGCGGAGCCGCTCGAGATCGGCGAGGATCGGGGAGGAGGCGACCACGAGCCGCGAGCCCGCGTCGGTGAGCACGACCCCGCGCCCGACGCGCTCGAGGAGCGCGACCCCCGTCTCGCGCTCGAGCCGCTTCACCTGCTGCGAGACCGCCGACGGTGTGTAGCCCAGCGCGGCGGCGGCGGCCACGACGCTCCCCTGCGTCGCCACGGCGCGAAGGGAGACGACGGCGTCCAGATCGATCATGAAGGGATGCTACGTGATCGAGCACACAATCATTCGCTGGTGCTTCACCGATCGATCGACTCGAATGGAGACGTGAGCAGACGCGACATGATCCTGGCCGCGACGGTGGCGTCCCTGTGGGGCTTCAACTTCGTCGTCATCGACTGGGGGATGCGCGGCATCCCTCCCCTCCTCTTCGTCGCGATCCGCTTTCTCGTGGTCGCGGCCATGATCGTGGTGGTGCCGCGTCCCGCGGCGTCGTGGCGCACCATCGTGGGCGTCGGGCTGTTCATGAGCCTCGGGCAGTTCGGGCTGCTGTACACATCGATGGCGCTGGGGCTGCAGCCGGGCCTGGCTGCTCTCCTCCTGCAGGCGCAGGCGGTGTTCACGATCGTGATCGCGGCGGGCGTGCTGCGCGAGCGCCCCACCCCGATGCAGGTCGCCGGTGTCGCCCTGGGGGTGATCGGACTGGCCGTGGTCGCGGCGGGCCGTGGCGGCGACGCCCCGGCGCTCGCCGTGGCGCTCGCGCTCGCCGCCGCGCTCTCGTGGGCGATCGGAAACGTCATCTCGCGGCGGGCGGGCGTGGTGAGCGGCCGCGGCCGGCTCGGCTCCCTGTCGCTCACCGTGTGGTCGGCCCTGGTGGTGCCGGTGCCCGCCCTGGCCCTGTCGTTCGCGGTCGAGGGCCCGGCCGTCGTCGTCGGGGGGATCGCGGCGTTCGGCGGCCGCGCCGCGGTCTCCACGTTCTATACGGCGGTGCTGTGCACGATCATCGGCTATGCGATCTTCAACGGGCTGCTCGGCCGCAACCGCTCGGCCGCCGTGGTCCCCTGGGTGCTGCTCGCGCCGGTCGTCGCGATGGCGTCGGCCGCGCTGCTGCTCGGTCAGATCCCGACGGTCGCCGAGGTCGCCGGCGGCGTGCTGCTCGTCGGCGGCGTGCTCGTCGCGAGCCTCCGTCGCCGCGGGGGCGCTGTGCCGCCCGCGTCATCGGTCGCCGCGCCCGTCCCCGCACCGACCACGCCGAGGGGGCGCGCGCATAGCTAGGCTGAGCCGGGTGACCTCAGACCTCCTGCCCGCGCGCCGCACCTACAGCTTCCTGGGCCCCGCCGGCACCTTCACCGAGGCGGCGCTCGCGCAGGTCCCCGAGGCGCGCGACCAGGTGTGGCGCCCGGTGCGCAACGTCGGCGAGGCGCTCGCCGACGTCGTCGAAGGACGCTCCGACGCCGCGATGATCGCGATCGAGAACTCCGTCGACGGCGGGGTCTCGACCGCGCAGGACGCGCTGGCCACGATCCCGGGGCTGCGCATCGTCGGCGAATACCTCGTTCCCGTCGACTTCGTCCTCGTCGCCCGGCCGGGCACGCGTCTCGAGGATGTGTCGCTGATCGCCGCGCACCCCGTCGCCTACGCGCAGTGCCTGCAGTGGCTGAGCCGCGAGCTGCCCGCCCATGCGCACCTGCCCGCCGCCAGCAACGTCGCCAGCGCGATGGGCCTGCTCGACGGATCGAGCGATGCGGATGCCGCGATCGCCCCGCCCGGGATCCTCGAGCACCACGACCTCGAGCCCCTCGCGGACCACATCGGCGACAACCCCGACGCCGTGACGCGCTTCGTGCTGGTCGCGCGCACCGTGGCGCCCGCCCCGCCCACCGGCGCCGACAAGACCTCGCTCATCGTCGAGCTGCCCGAAGACCGCCCGGGTTCGCTTCTCGACATGCTCGAGCAGTTCGCCACCCGGGGCATCAACCTCTCCCTGCTGGCCTCGCGGCCGATCGGCGACGCTCTCGGCCGCTATCGCTTCGTGATCGACGCGGACGGTCACGTCGAGGACGAGCGGATGGCCGACGCCCTGCTGGGGCTGCGCCGCTTCAGCCCCCGGGTGCTGTTCCTCGGCTCGTACCCGCGTGCCGACCGTGCCGTGGTGCACTACCCCGAGCGGTACGCCGACGAGATCTTCGTCGAGGCGCGCGACTGGCTCCGCGGTCTCGTCAGCGGCGAACCGGAGACATGACCGGCCGACCGCGGCTTCGACCCGCCCTGTCCGCATGGGGCAGACTCGGGCGGGAGGAGGCATCCGATGAACATCGAAGGTTTCGAACTGCGGCGCGTGGCGATGCCGCTGGTGTCGCCGTTCCGCACGTCTTTCGGCACGCAGACCGCGCGCGACATCCTGCTGGTCAAGGCGGTGACGGATGCCTCGGAAGGCTGGGGCGAGTGCGTCAGCCTGCACGACCCGCTCTACTCGCCCGAGTACACCGAGGGCGTCGTCGACGTGCTGAAGCGGTTCGTCCTTCCGGCGCTCGGCGCCGCGCGGATGCGCACGGCCACGGCGGTGGCGCCGGCGCTGCACGCGTTCAAGGGGCACCGCATGGCGAAGGCGGTGGTGGAGACCGCGGTGCTCGACGCCGAGCTGCGCGCCGAAGGACGCTCCTTCGCCCGTGAGCTGGGCGGGGTGCACGACCGCGTGCCGTGCGGGGTGTCGGTCGGGATCATGGACACGATCCCGCAGCTGCTCGACGCGGTCGGCGGATACCTCGACGCCGGCTACGTGCGCATCAAGCTCAAGATCGAGCCGGGGTGGGACGTCGAGCCGGTGCGCGCGGTGCGCGAGCGGTTCGGTGACGACGTGCTGTTGCAGGTCGACGCGAACACCGCCTACACGCTGCGCGACGCGCGGCAGCTCGCGAAGCTCGACGACTTCGACCTGCTCCTCATCGAGCAGCCGCTGGAGGAGGAGGACGTGCTGGGCCACGCCGACCTCGCGAAGCTCGTGCGCACGCCGATCTGCCTGGACGAGTCGATCACGTCGGCCCAGACGGCCGCCGCCGCGATCCGCCTGGGCGCCACCTCGGTGATCAACATCAAGCCGGGGCGCGTGGGCGGCTATCTCGAGGCGCGCCGCATCCACGATCTCGCCGTGGCGCACGGGATCCCGGTCTGGTGCGGCGGCATGGTCGAATCGGGCCTCGGCCGTGCGGCGAACATCGCGCTGGCGTCGCTGCCGGGCTTCACGCTCCCCGGCGACGTGTCGGCGAGCGATCGCTTCTACGCCACCGACATCACGCCGCCCTTCGTGATGCAGGACGGCCACCTCGAGGTGCCCACCGGGCCGGGGCTCGGCGTCGAGCCGGTCCCGGAGATCCTCGAGGAGTTCACGACCGCGACGGAGTGGATCCCCGTCTGACGCGCGGACCTCAGCGGGCGACCGCGACTGCGGCCAGCAGTTCGAGCGTCTGGACGCGGGCGGGCGAGGCATCCATCGGCTCGCCCTCGTAGGCGCCCGCGATCGGAGAGACCATCACCTCGTCGACGCCGTGCCGGGCGGCGAAGGCCGACAGCTCGGCGGCGACGTCCGGACCGGTGCCGATGAACCACTTCGCGCGCGTCGCGGTCATCACCGAGCGGGCGAGGCCGTCGAAATCGGCTTCGCCGGCGATGGACGCCTCGACGGACTCGAGCGGAACGAGCGGCATGTTGGAGCGCAGACGCGCCATCATGCGCAGCTGAGGGAGCGCGCGCTCCTCCGCCTCGGCGGCGGTCGGCGCGGCGACGACGTTCACGGTGAGGAAGGTGCGCGGCTCGGGGTGGGCCTCGGTCGCCTGGAAGCCGGAGCGGTACAGGTCGAGGGCGCGCTCCAGGCCCTCGCCGGAGAAGTGGTTCGCGAACACGTACGGCAGGCCGAGGCTCGCGGCCAGCCGCGCGGAGTAGTCGCTCGATCCCAGCAGCCACACCTCGGGCACACCGGTCGCGGCGGGCGTGGCGCGCACGCTGTAGTCGCGGCCGGAGGTGAAGCGGAGCGTCGCCCCGTCGGCCGAGACCAGCGCCATGATGTCGGCGACGTGGTCCGGGAAGCGGTCGACGTCGCTCGTGGTGCCCGACTGGCGCAGCAGCTGCGTGATGACGGGGTCGCTGCCGGGGGCGCGGCCGATTCCGAGGTCGATGCGTCCCGGAGCGATCGCCTCGAGTGCGGCGAACTGCTCGGCCACGATCAGCGGCGCGTGGTTGGGCAGCATCATCCCGCCCGAGCCGACGCGGATGCGCGTCGTGCGGGCCGCCGCGGCGGCGATCAGCACGGGCGGCGTGGTGGAGGCGACCGCGGGCATGTTGTGGTGCTCGGCGAACCAGTAGCGCCGGTAGCCGGCGGCGTCGGCGCGGGCGGCGAGGTCGAGGGATGCCGCCACCGCCTGTGCGCTCGTCTGACCCGCGCGCACGGGCACGAGGTCGAGGACGGACAGGGCCGGTGTCGAGGTGCTCATCACGGGGTGCAACGTCCGCATGCGTGGCGGGTATTCCGGCGTCGCCGTGCAGAACTCCTCGGCCGGGTGCCGCCCTCAGCCCACCCGTCGGCGGCCGCGCAGCACGACGATCGCCCCGAGAGCGATCAGCAGCGCCGCGAACGCGGCGAGGTCTCCGGCCGGCAGCGGTGCGCCACCTGTGCGGGCGAGGGAGCCTTCGCCGGAGGAGGCGGATGCTGCGCCCGACCCCGCGCCGGTCGTCGCGCCGCCTCCTCCGGTCGCTGTCGTCGAGCCGGAGCCCGAGCCGGAGGCGCCCGCGCCGGCACCGCCCGGCCCGCCGCCGGTTCCGGGGTCGACCGCCGCCCCGACGGGTCCGAGGCTTGCGACCACCTCGCCGCGCGTGTGCGGCTGCGTCAGACCCGTCGCGAAGATGAGCGAGCCGAGCGCCGAGACCACGGCGGTCTCCTGATGCGGTCCGCCCGGGTCGATGACGACGCGGTCGCCCGGCACGAACCAGTCCCCGGCCATCGCCACCTGGTCCGCGCTCAGGAGCTCGACGCGCGTCGCGCCCGCGGACGTGGTGGTGGTCACGAGCGATTGCGGTGCGAGCCTCAGCTTCCCGCTCCGGGCCAGGGCTGCGGCATCCGGATCCGGTTGCCACCCTCCTGCGAGCGTCCAGCTCTCCACCGAGCCCTGCAGGGTCAGCCGCACGATCTTGCCGCCCTCGGTCGTCGTGATGGGCTGGCCGTGGAACGCGGCCGGATCGGACAGCAGCGACTTCAGGAACATCGCCGGCAGCAGGTACGGCTCCAGCTGGTTCAGCAGCACCTGCGCGAAGCTCGGCCGCGCCGCGAACGGATCGACCGCGGCGGGAGCGCCGACGAAGTCGATGAACGCCCGGTTGGCGCCGATGTCGAAGCGCGTCGTGGCGCCGTTGATCTTCACCGCGTACGCCTCGCCGTTGACGACCATCACCAGCGGCGCGCCCTTGGTCTGGGTGCCGGGGATGGTCTCGAAGTAGCGGGAGAAGATCTCGAGCTTCTTCTCGATCGACGCCTTCCACGTGTCGGAGAACGGGTGGTTGAAGACATCCATCAGACTCGCGTAGGCGTCGTTGATCTCGGTCGACTTGAGGCCGAGGCCGTTGAGCTGCCCGATGAAGATGCCGTCGTCGTCGCCGGTGATCTTGACCATCTTCCCGGTCACCGGGTGCTCCTGCTTGAGCACGACGTACACACCCTTGTCCGGGGTCGTCGGGTGGTGGAACGCGTCGAAGTAGTCGAGCCCGAACTTCGGCGCCAGCTCCGGACCGGACACCTCGAGCGCGTTGTCGACGCCGCGGAACTGGTTCGGGATGCGGTCGGCCTCGGCGTACCCCTTGAGGTTGCCGATGCCCAGCCCATCGGCCTTGATCTTCCCGGTGGCCGGGTCGACGTCGGGCACGTACACGCCGTCGACCTTCTTCACCGCGCCCCGGTTGGTGAACAGGGCCCACTCCTTCTTGCGCTTGTCGAGGATCTGCTGCGCCACCGCGCAGTCCTCCTCCACGAGGTCGCCGCGGGCGATCGCGCGGTCGACGAGCAGGTTCGCGTCGCTGGTCGAGGTGCCCGACAGATCCCGCAGGATCACCATGTTCTTGTCCTCGGCGCGACCGCCGAACACCAGGTACTCGATCTCGGCCATCGACTTCGGCTTGATGTTCTCGATCTTCCCGACCGCCTCGCCGAGGTTGCGGGCGGCGGCCACATTCGCCTCGTTCGGGATGAGCACGATCGAGCGGTTGGGATTGGCCTTGGTCCACTCGCGCACCTTGTCGATCGTCTGCTGGGCGAGCCCGGCGCCGTCGAGGTCGGCGCCGACGCCCAGATCCGCGTCGGTGAGCGCGCTGCGCGTGAGGTAGGCCTTCTCGAGCAGCGGGTACTTGCTCTTGCTGATCTCGATCGCGTTCTTCTCCAGGGCGATCTGCGCCGCGCTCGGGAAGTTCGCCTGCATCTTCGCGATCGTACGGTTGTCGCGCCAGGTCTGGAACGCCGGCTCGAGGTAACGGGTCGTGGTGGCGAGCTTCACGAAGCCGGCGAGCGCGAGCTCCTGCGCGAGCGCATCGGTCGCGGCGGCGCCGATGAGGTTGCCGGTCGGCCGCACGGCGTCGATCACCCGCATCGGGTCGCCGCTGCCCCACGCCCCCTGGAGCTTCGCGGTCATGGCTTCGAGCTGCGCCTGGATGCTGCCTTCCGTCGGCGCCTCCTGGTGGAACCCGCCGACGACCTCGCCGCCGAAACGCGTGAGTGAGGTGGTGACCTGCCCGGCGATCTCCTTCACGAGCGCGTCGTGGTCGGCCTTGGGCATCGTGACGGCGATCGTCGTGAGCACATCGAGGGCGTCGGCGATCTCCTTGCTGCGGTACGACGAGTCCATCGCGAACCGCGAGGCGAACGTCGTGAGGTCGTCGAGCCGCTTCTTGGTGTTCTCCAGCGCGCCCACGCTCAGGCCGAACCCGGTGACGACGGTGTTCTGGAACGCGGTCGTGTCACTCACCCGGGCCGTGTCGATCGTGAACGAGACCGAGCTGTCGCCCTTCGTGCGGATCGACCCCGGGTACCGCGACTCGGTCGACACCGGCGCCGTCGTGAGGGCCGACCATGTGCCGTCCTTCTCCTTCACGGCCGCGCGCAGCGGGAACGAGAACAGAGCGACGCCCGTCGTGTAGGCGTCGTCCGCCCACCCGCCGTACTCGTACTCCTCGGGCGCGGGGCGCGCGCTGGTGAGCTGCACCTGGAAGGTCACGGTCTGGCCGGGGGCGATCTCGCCGACGAGCGGTGCCGGGAACGGGCCGGTCGCGTTCTGCCCGTCGGTCCGCGCCAGGTACCCGCCGCCGAGCAGATTGCCCGTGCGGGCGATCTTCACCGCGTCGGTGAGCGCGAGCGTGCGGTCGGCGGTCACGTTCTTCAGCGTGCCGAAGATCGTGATCGGGGCGCCGGCGGTCACCGAGCGCTGCGTCTCGCCGGACAGCTGCATGACGAGCATCGCGGTGAGTCCGACGTTGAGGGGGCCTCGCCCGATCGCCAGGCCCTGATCGGAGGCGATGAGCTGGGAGGCCACGATCGCGCCGTCGCCGGACGCGGTCATGGTGCGGGTGGTCGTCAGCGAGGCGCCTGGCGCGAGATCGGTCAGGCGTACGGCGTCGTTGGGCGCGTCGACAGCGGCGGGGAACGGCTCGTACGGATGCTGCGGGTCGGCCGCGCGCAGGTCGACCGGCTGCGCCTCCAACCCCGTCAGGGGTGCGGCGGTGTCGTTCGTGACCACGGTCTTGACCGTGACGGTCTGCGGGATCGGCGTGCCGTCGGGCTTCGCGTCGAGGTGCAGCTCGGTGATCGCGTCGCCCTGCGCGTCGAGGAAGGTGACCTGCACCGGGAACGGCTGTCCGATCTCGCCCGGCGACGTTCCGGTCGCCGTGACGGGGCGGGAGGAGGCATCCGTTCCGCTCACCGTCGACGACAGCGTGTACGGCCCGCGTCGGGCGGTGTGCAGCGGAACCGTCCACTCCTTCTTCTCGCCCGGTTCGAGAGTGAACGTCGCCGTCGGGGCGGCCGGGGTCGGGTCGCCCGTGCGGGTGAACGCTTCGGCGGGCGCGCTCGCCAGGAGCGAGCCGCCGTCGAAGGTCAGGCCGCCGAGCGGCCCGACGCCGTCCGCGGAGGCCGACACCGTCACCCGTGCGGTGACGTCGGCGTCCTCGGCGAGCGGGGGAGCGGCGCCGAGGAGGTCGACGGTCACGCCGAGGGTCGGTGCTGCGACCGTGGCGGTCCGGGTGGTGGTCGCGGTGCGGCCGAGCTGGTCGCGCACCGTCATGGTGACGGTGTACGCGCCCGGCTTGGCGTAGACATGGCCGGTGAACACCCCGGTGCCGGTGCCGCCGTCGCCGAAGTCCCACGTGGTGAACAGCTCGTTCGGGCTCGGCGTGCTCGTCGAGGTGACGAAGATCTGGCCGGGCGTCGTCGTGTCGTTGCGCACATCGAATCCCGCCACCGGTGCCGCCGGCCCGACCGGCCCGCCCACCACGTCGTACGCGGTGGCCTGCTCCTGCGGCGTGGACCGCGACATGTAGGTGTTCGTGCCGGTCGCGAACAGCAGCGGAGTGGAGGGGTCGGCGGAGAACAGCACGACCCGGTACGGGGCGCTGCCCGAGCATCGGCCCGGTCTGCACTCCTCGAGCCGGAAGCTCCCGCCGTTGTCCCACATCGGCTTGCTCCACGACGTCTGCTCGGCGGGGACGTACCAGTACCACGCCTGCAGGGAGGTCTCGGTGCACGGCACCTCGTAGAGATAGCCGAACGCGCCGTACGCGCAGTTCGGGTACGCCGCGGGCCGGGGGAACACCGGGATCTCCCACTGGGAGTACGTGGGACTCTTCGCGAGCTCGATCGGCGCGCCGGTGGTCACCGCACCCGTGGTGGCGGACGTCCCCACGTCGGCCGGGATGCAGGACGGGAACACCTGGTCACCCGCGCACGGCTGCGGTGCCGGACCGGCCGCGACCGCAGGCGGCGCCCACACGACGCCCGCAGTGACGGCGAGCACGAAGGTCACGAGAACGACGACGAAGGCGCGCAGGCCCCAGAATCCACGCATGTCGCGAAGCGTGCCGGATGCGCGTACCACCGGCGTACCACGCCGGATCCGGCGGAGGTCTCAGAGCTCGAGATCCGCGGCGATGCTCCGCGCGCGCTCCTCCCAGACCCGCGCCGCGGCGCCGTTCCCGGCCATCGCGTAGGAGCGGGCGATCGAGACCGCCAGCTCTTCGTCGAACGGATCGTCCGCGAGCACGCGCTCGGCCTCCGCGGCGGCCGCGTCGGGATCCTCCGCGTCCCGCAGCACGTCCACGAGACGCCGACGCACGCCCGTGGCGAGGCGCGCGAGCCGGCGACGGTGCGCCTCGATCCGTTCGCCGCCGACTCCGGGGAGGAGGCCCTCGCCGAAGGAGTCCAGGATGCTGCGCAGCTCGCGGGCGCTCGGCACCCCGTCCTCGCGGGTCGACGTGCGGGCCGCGCGTTCGAAATCGACACAGTCCACGCGCAGTGCGGGGTCGAGCCGGAGCCCGTCGCTCACCCGCTGCACCAGATCGTGCCCGGCGGCCGCCCGCAGGCGGGCCATCACGTTGCGCAGACGGCGGCGGGCGATGGTCGGGGCGGCATCCGGCCAGAGCTCGTCGCACACCTCCTCGATCGAGAGCGCGTGCCCCGCGACGGCGAGCAGACCCGCCAGGGCGGCCGGGCGACCGTCCGGGAGGATGCGGCGCTGTCCGCCGGACACGACCGTCGGAACGGTGAAGACCTCGAGGCGCACGGCCGCGACATCGGGTTCGAGGGTGGCGCTCACGCGAGCCCACCGCGCCGGTTCGCGCCGCGACGCGAGCCACGTCAGACCCAGCAGTGAGAGCTCGTCGCGCACCTGCGCCGCCAGCCGCGTCGCGCGGTCGGATTCCCCCGCCTGCAACCATGCGTCGGCGAGGAGGATCTGCCAGTGCCACTTGCGCGGCTCCTGCCACTCCAGGTCGAGGTGGCGCTGGATCAGCTCCGCCCCCGCCCGAGGATCGCCGTCCAGGAGAGCGACCAGCCCGCGCGCTCCGAGATCCTGGCCCTCCGTGATGCGGTCGCCGCGCTCGGCGAGCGTCCGATACCGGTCGCGCGCAGCATCCGCTCGCCCCTGCCGGTACGCCCAGAGCACGGTGTCGGCGACGAACTCGTTGCCCGACGTGCGGCCGTACCACTCCCCGCCGTGGTGCTCGGCCTCGGCGATCCACCGGTCGCACGTCACGGCATCTCCGCGCAGATCCGCGATGCGGGCGAGCTCCCACGCCGCGTACCCGATGAGACGCTGGTCGCCGTGGCGTCCGCCGAGCGCGTGCGCCTCCCGCAGCTCCGCCTCCGCGGGCACGAGGTCATCGATGATGATGCGCTGTTCCGCGAGGTAGGTGAGGTGCACGCCGCGCGCGCTGGATCCAGGGGGAAGCAGACGCACGCTGCGTTCGAGCGCCGTGATCGCCCGGCCGTAGAGACGCTGCGCGGGGTACACGATGTAGCCGAGCGTCAGCAGCGCCTGCGCCTGCAGCTCGGGCTCGTCGAGCACGCGGTACAGGCCGACCGACTCGCCCAGCCAATCGACCGCGCGGGTGAGTCGTGCGGGGTCGTTCAGCCACGCCGCGCTGTATCCGATGCAGAACAGCAGCCGGGCACGGGTCGCGAGCTCGTCGGGACCGCACGCGTCGAGCTGCGCGAGCCCGTCGTCGAGCAGCGCGGCGACCTCGGCGACGTCTCCGCGCTCCGAGATCGACATCCACAGCCGTTCGGCGTCGATGGAGCGGGTCAGCTCGACGGGCACCTCGACGCCGGCGAGCAGGGTGTCGACGTCGGCGAGGATGCGTCGGGTGCGCTGCGGGAGCTGGCGCAGCGCCGCGAGGCGCACGAGCTGCAGCAGACCCTCGACCCGCTCCCACACGCCGAGCGGCGCGTGCAGGGCGAGGGCATGCGCCTCGGCGAGGTCGATGTGCTCCCACTCCTCGGGGCGCGGAACCGGCAGCAGGCTCATACGGTGCATTCTGCCGTTTCGCGACACGGTCGACGCGAGTGTTTCTCCGATGCCCGGTCAGCCGCGCGGCGCCTGCTTCACGTGCTCGTAGGCCTCGAGGGCGGCCTTGCGCGTCTCGCCCAGATCGACGATCGGCTGCGGCGGCATGCCCGAGACGTGCTCGGGGGCCCACTCGGCGATGTAGCGGTTCTGCGGGTCGAACTTCTTCGCCTGCAGCTCGGGGTTGAACACGCGGAAGTACGGTGCCGCGTCGGCGCCGGATCCGGCCACCCACTGCCAGTTGAACGGGTTGCTCGCGGCATCCGCGTCGACGAGCGTGTCCCAGAACCACTCCTCGCCGCGCCGCCAGTCGATCATCAGGTTCTTTATGACGAAGGATGCCGCGACCATGCGCACGCGATTGTGCATGTACCCGGTGCGCCACAGCTCCTTCATGCCCGCGTCGACGAGGGCGAATCCGGTCTCGCCGCGCTGCCACGCCTCCAGTGCCGTCGGCTTCAGCCGGGGCCAGGGGAAGGCGTCGAACTCCGTGCGGAGATTCTTCGTGGCGAGCTCGGGGAAGCGGTACAGCGTGTGCCAGGCGAACTCGCGCCACCCGACCTCGGTCAGGAACCGGCCGCCGGCGCCCGCGTCGACCGTCTCGTGCCACACCGTGTAGGGGCTCACCTCGCCCCACCGCAGGCGCGGCGACAGCAGCGACGTCGCTCCGGCCGAGGGCTCGTCGCGCGCCGCGTCGTACGTGTCGAGGTCGTCGCGCAGGAACGCGCGCAGCCGCGCTCGGGCGGCCGGCTCGCCCGGCTCCCACGTGTCGCGCAGGCCGCCCGCCCAATCGGGCGTCGTGGGCAGCAGCGCCCAGTCGTCGAGGTCGTCGGAGGCGGGAGGGGTGCCCGGACCCGGCACCTCGCGCGGCTCGGGCAGTGGCCGACGCGGCGTGGGAAGGTGCAGACACGCGCGCCAGTAAGGGGTGAACACCGAGAACGGGGTGCCCGCGCCGGTGGTCACGGTCCACGGCTCGAACAGCAGTGAGCCCGCGAACGAGGCGACCTCGACCCCGTCCTCGCGCAGCGAGGACTTGAGGGCGGCGTCGACCGCGCGCTCGGGACCGCCGTAGCGGCGGTTCCAGAAGACGGCGCCGATCGAGGCATCCGTCACGAACTCGGTCACGACCCGCTCGGCCGGGCCGCGCCGCAGCACGAGCACCCCGCCGCGCTCGCGCAGCCGTTCGGCGAGCGAGGCCAGCGAGTGGTGCAGCCACCAGCGGGCCGCGCCCCCGTGCGTACGGATGCCACGCGACTCCTCGTCGAGCACGTACAGGCCGATCACCGGTTCGTCCCGCTCGAGTGCCGCGCGCAGGGCCGGGTTGTCGGCCAACCGCAGGTCGTCGCGGAACCACACGAGGGACGGACTCACCATGCGCCCATCCTGGCCGGGCCGCCCGGTCGTCCGCGCGCCCTTGACACGAGGGCGCCGCGCATTGATTGCAAGCTCTTGCGCAAGGCGCGCAGGTTCTTGCGTAAGCTGAGCGCATGTCGAAGCGTCTCGCCGAGGTGGCGCGCAAAGTCGGAGTCAGCGAGGCCACCGTCAGCCGTGTGCTCAACGGCAAGCCGGGGGTGTCGGAGGCTACGCGCCAGGCGGTGCTGACCGCGCTCGACGTGCTGGGGTACGAGCGGCCCACCAAGCTGCGCGGCGAGCGGGCGCGGTTGGTCGGACTGGTGCTGCCCGAACTGCAGAACCCGATCTTCCCCGCCCTGGCCGAGATCATCGGCGGCGGACTCACCCAGAACGGCTATACGCCGCTGCTGTGCACCCAGAACGCGGGCGGCATCACCGAATCGGACTACGTCGATCTGATGCTGCAGCAGCAGGTGTCGGGCGTGATCTTCCTCGGCGGCAACTACAGCCAGGCCGATGCCGTGCACGATCACTACGAACGGCTGCGCCAGGTGAACCTGCCGACCGTGCTCGTCAACGCCCGCATCGACGGACTCGCCTTCGCGACGGTGTCGACGGATGACGCCGCCGCCGCCGAACAGGCGCTCCTGCACCTGCACCAGCTGGGTCATCGCCGCATCGGCCTGCTTCTGGGGCCTGTCGATCACGTGCCCTCCCAGCGCAAGCTGGCTTCCGCCCGCCGTGTGCTCGACCGGCTCGGGGCGCCGCTGCGCGAGGAGCTGATCGTCCGCGGGCTGTACTCCCTGGAGTCGGGGCAGGCGGGGGCATCCCGCCTGTTCGCCGCCGGCGCGACCGCGATCGTGTGCGCCAGCGACCCACTCGCGCTGGGCGCCGTGCGCGCCGCGCGCCGCGCGGGTCTGGCCGTGCCGGGCGATGTGAGTGTCGTCGGCTACGACGATTCGGCACTGATGAGCTGCACCGAGCCCCCGCTGACGACGGTGCGTCAGCCGATCGAGTCGATGGGGCGCACCGTCATCGAGCTGCTGCTCTCGCAGATCGCCGGGACGTCCAGCGCCGGGGACGAGCTGCTGTTCGAGCCCGAGCTGGTGCTGCGTTCCTCCACCGGCCCGGCCGCCTGAGGCCGCCCCCACCCGCACCTCGCGCCGGAGAGTGCACGACGATCGGCGTTCCCGGAGGATCCCCGGCGCGCGGTCATGACTCCTTCGCGCGTGTGGCGTTATGAGATCGCAATATTTCGCCTGCATGTCAAAATCTTGCAATCAACGCGGCTAAAAGCTACATTCGGTGTCGAGAGCACCGATCCCCGATGACGAGGAGACCCGTGGACAGCGACGTCCTGACGAGATCAGCACCGACCCGCCCCGTCGTGCCGTCGACCGACGACCCGCACTGGTGGCGCACGGCCGTGATCTACCAGGTGTACGTCCGCAGCTTCGCCGACGGGAACGGCGACGGCACCGGCGACCTCGCCGGCGTGCGGCAGCGCCTGGGCTACCTGAAGGCTCTCGGCGTCGATGCCCTGTGGTTCAACCCCTGGTACCCGAGCCCCCTGGCCGACGGCGGCTACGACGTGGCCGACTACCGCGACATCGACCCCCGGTTCGGCACGCTCGCCGAGGCGGAGGAGCTCATCGCCGACGCCCTGGCCCTCGGCATCCGCACCATCATCGACGTCGTCCCCAACCACGTCTCCGATCGGCACCCGTGGTTCCAGGCGGCGCTCGCCGCGGGGCCGGGCAGTCCCGAGCGCGAGCGGTTCTGGTTCCATCCCGGCAAGGGCGAGGACGGCTCCGAGATGCCCACGCACTGGGTGTCGAGCTTCCAGGGCGACACGTGGACCCGCACGACGACCTCTGACGGCACGCCGGGGGAGTGGTACCTGCACCTGTTCACCCCCGAGCAGCCCGACCTCAACTGGAACCACCCCGAGGTGCGCCGCGAGCACGAGGACATCCTGCGCTTCTGGTTCGACCGCGGCGTCGCCGGTGTGCGGATCGACTCGGCCGCGCTCCCGGTGAAGGACCCGGACCTGCCCGAAGTGCCGGCCGCGCCCGGACCGGGGGCCCACCCCCACCTCGACCGCGACGGAATCCACGACATCTACCGCGGCTGGCGCGCCGTCGCGGACGAGTACGCGGGCTCGCGCGTGCTCGTGGGCGAGGTGTGGCTCGCCGATGCGGAGCGCTTCGCCCGCTACCTGCGCCCTGACGAGATGCACACCGCGTTCAACTTCGACTTCATGACCCAGCCGTGGAGCGCCGCGCGCATGCGCGCGTCGATCGCGCGCACCCTCGCCGAGCACGACCCGATCGGCGCGCCGGCGACCTGGGTGCTGTCCAACCACGACATCACCCGGCCGGTGACCCGGTACGGCCGCGCGGACTCGGGCTTCGCGTTCGAGCGCAAGCGCTTCGGCACCCCGACCGACCTCGTGCGCGGCACCGCCCGTGCGCGTGCTGCGGCACTCATGATCGCGGCTCTTCCCGGCTCGATGTACATCTACCAGGGCGACGAGCTGGGCATTCCCGAGGCCGACGTCGCACTCGAGCACATCGGCGCCGGGCCCGCGGCCTGTTCAGCGCCCTCGCGTACCTGCCGGTGATCGTGCCGCCGGTGGTCGCGGCGCTCCTGTGGAAGTTCTTCTACGACGCCTCGCCGAACGGCGTGTTCAACACGATCATCGGCTGGGTCGGTCTCGGTCCGCTGCCGTGGCTGCAGGACCAGGCCACGGCGATGCCGTCGATCGTGCTGTTCGCGACGTGGTCCGCCGCAGGCGGGACGGTCATCATCTACCTGGCAGCGCTCGTCGGGGTGCCTCCCGAGCTGTACGACGCGGCCGAGCTCGACGGCGCGGGGGTGTGGCGCAAGGTGTGGCACGTCACGCTTCCGCAGCTGCGCGGCGTGCTGCTGGTGACGTTCATCCTGCAGATCATCGGCACCGCGCAGGTCTTCCTCGAGCCGTTCCTGCTCACCGCCGGCGGCCCGGCGAACTCGACGATGACGGTGCTGATGCTCATCTACAAGTACGCGTTCCAGAGCAGCCTGGGCGGTGACTACGGCGCCGCCACCGCACTGAGCCTCATGCTCGCGGTGGTGCTCGCGATCTTCTCCGCCGTCTACTTCCGCCTTACGAAGAGATGGAGCACCTCGTGAGAACCGCGACCCGCACCGTGCGCGTGCCGCGGACGGCCCCTCGGCCGTCGGACGCGGATCGCGGCATCCTGTCCACCGCCGATCTGCGCCGCCGGCGCGTTCGGATCCCGACCCGCATCACGCACCTCGTGCTGCTCGTGTCGCTGATCGTAGTCGGGCTCGGCCCGGTGCTGTGGCTGGCGAAGTCGGCCGTCACCCCCACCCAGGACACCCTGCGCCAGCCGCTCGCGCTGTGGCCGAACGGCATCGACTGGGCGAACCTGGCCGAGGCATGGACGCGGGTCGAGATCGACAAGTACTTCCTCAACACCGTGATCCTCGCGGTCGGGGTGTGGATCGTGCAGCTCGTCGTGGCGACGACGGCCGGCTACGCGCTGTCGGTGCTGAGGCCGCGCTACGGCAGGATCGTGGTCGGTCTCGTGCTCGCGACGCTGTTCGTGCCCAGCATCGTGCTCCTCGTGCCGCTGTACCTCACGATCGTGCAGCCGCCCCTCCTCGGCCAGTCGCTCATCAACACCTTCTGGGCGGTGTGGCTGCCCGCCGGCGCCAACGCGTTCAACGTGCTGCTCATGATGCGCTTCTTCGACGCGCTGCCGCGCGAGGTGTTCGAGGCCGCGCGCGTCGACGGCGCGGGGCCGTACCGCCTGTTCTGGTCGGTCGTGCTGCCGATGTCGCGGCCGATCATCGGCGTCGTGTCGGTCTTCGCGGTGATCGCCGCGTGGAAGGACTTCCTCTGGCCGATGCTCGTGCTGAAGGACCCGGCGATGCAGCCGCTGTCGGTGCGCCTGCCGCAACTGCAGCAGTACATCGAGCTCGACGTCTTCCTGGCGGCGTTGGCGATCGCGACGGTGATCCCGATCGTGCTGTTCCTCGTGTTCCAGCGGCTGTTCCTCAACGGAGCCGGCCTCGGCGGTGCCGTGAAGGGCTGAGCCGAGGCATCCGCTCACCGCCCGTCAGAGCTTGGCGGTCTCGTGGCCCCTTCGGCACCACGGCGATCACGCCGCCGTGCACGATGCGCACGCGGATGCGGGTGGCCGAGCCGAACTCGTCGCCGTCGAGCTGCACGGGCTGGGCCTCTTCGGCCTGCAGCTCGATCCCCTCGCCGCGCGAGTAGATGACCGTGTTGTCCTTCGTGCGCAGCGAGAGCACCTGGCGTCCCGCGCGGAACCTCCGCAGGAAGCTGTTGTCCCACGCCACCCGCCGCCACACGAGCAGCCAGCCGAGCGCGTTCTTCGGCTGGAAGATGACGACGTCGAGCTGCCCGTCCGATACGGATGCCTCGGGGATGAGCTCGAGTCCCGCCGGCAGCGATCCGCAGTTGGCGATCAGGATCGACTGCACCCGCGCGGAGTGCAGCCGGCGCCCGGGGATCTGGTACATGATGCGGAACGGCGTGGCCTTCACGAGCGACCGCGCGGCGCCGTCGACGTAGGCGATCCAGCCGACCCGCTTCTTCAGGTCGCCGCTGGTGTTCGCGATCATCGCGGCATCCAGCCCCATTCCGCCCATCACGACGAATGCGTGCTCGACGTTCTCTCCGTCGTCGCGCCGCAGCGCCGCGAAGGCGATGTCGATCGGCAGGCGGTCACCCTCGAACGTGGCGCGGATCATCGCCTCCGCGTCGGTGAGCGGCAGGTTCAGGTTGCGCGCGAGCAGGTTGCCGGTGCCGCTGGGCACGATCGTGAGCGGCACGTCCGACTCGGTCATCGCCTCGGCCACGGCCCGCACGGTGCCGTCACCGCCGGCGACCATCACTGCGTCCACGCCTTCGGCGAGGGCCTCGCGCGTGACGCCGTCGCCGAGGTCGTCGACCGACGTCTCGAAGAACAGCGGATGCTGCCACCCGGCCGCCTCAGACAGGGTCTCCGCGCTCGCGCGCAGCGCCTCCGCGTCGACTTTGATGGGATTGTAGACGAGGGCGGCGCGTCGCGGCCTGTCGTCGGTGTCGCCGGGACCCTGGGGCATGGGTACGACTCTAATGTCGCCGGGGCTCGCCGCACCGTCGGCGGGGCGCGGCATCCGTCCCGCGCCTCACCCTCCCCTCCTCACCCCTCACGGGCGATGGACGAGGAAGTCGGGCCGGCCGCGCGGAGCGGCCTCCGTAGGATGGAGGCATGATCGATCCCGCGCTCCTCCGCGACCAGCCCGAGCTCGTGAAGCGCTCGCAGGAGTCGCGCGGCGTGCCCGTCGAGACCGTCGACGGCGCGCTCGCCGCCGACCGCGCCCGTCGCGCCGCGATCACCTCGTTCGAAGAGCTCCGCGCCGCGCAGAACGCGCACGGCAAGAAGGTCGCCCAGGCGCCCAAGGCCGAGAAGGCCGCGCTGGTCGCCGAGGCCAAGCAGCTCAGCGAGCAGGTCAAGGCCGCGCAGCACCTCGTGACCGAGGCGGAGGATGCCGCGACCGCCGCGATGTCGCAGATAGAGAACATCGTTCTCGACGGCGTGCCCGCCGGCGGCGAAGAGGACTTCATCACCCTGCGCACGCACGGCGAGCCGCCGGTCTTCGACTTCACCCCCCGCGACCACCTCGAGCTCGGCGAGCTGCTCGGCGCCATCGACATGGAGCGCGGCACGAAGGTGTCCGGCAGCCGCTTCTACTTCCTCACCGGCATCGGGGCGCGCCTCGAGATCGCCCTCATGAACCTCGGCCTCGACCGGGCCCTGCAGGCGGGGTTCACCCCGATCATCCCCCCGACGCTCGTGCGTCCGGAGGTCATGCAGGGCACCGGGTTCCTCGGCAAGCACGCCGCCGAGGTCTACCACCTCGACGATCAGGACCTCTACCTCGTGGGCACCAGCGAGGTGCCGCTCGCGGGCTACCACATGGGCGAGATCCTCGACCTCGGCCGCGGACCCAAGCGCTACGCCGGGTGGTCGACCTGTTACCGCAGCGAGGCCGGGTCGTACGGCAAGGACACCCGCGGCATCATCCGCGTGCACCAGTTCAACAAGCTCGAGATGTTCGTCTACACGACGCCCGAAGCGGCCGAGACCGAGCATCTGCGTCTGGTCGAGCTGCAGGAGCGGATGCTGCAGGATCTCGGTCTGTCGTACCGGGTGATCGACGTCGCCGCCGGCGACCTGGGCTCCAGCGCCGCGCGCAAGTACGACGTCGAGGCCTGGGTGCCCACGCAGGACGCGTACCGCGAGCTCACCTCCACCTCGAACTGCACCACCTACCAGGCCCGCCGCCTCGACATCCGCTACCGGCCCGCCGTCGAAGAGGGTGCGGCGCCGGCGAAGACGACGCCGGTCGCCACCCTCAACGGCACACTCGCCACCACCCGGTGGATCGTCGCGCTCCTCGAGACCCATCAGCGCGCCGACGGGTCGGTCGCCGTGCCCGAGGTCCTGCGCCCCTACCTCGGCGGCCTCGACGTGCTGGAGCCCGTGGAGTGACCGACGACACCGCGGCGCACCTGCCCGAGACGCGCACGGTCGAGGTCGCCCCGCAATCCGTCGCGGCCGAGCTGGTCGAAGAGCTCGCCGCCGAGGCATCCGACCCCTCCACGCCCACCGAGCGCCTTCTCGTCGTGCTCGACATCGACGGCACGGTGCTGCTCGAGGACGAGACGCTCAGCCCCGGCATCGTCGCGGCCGTCGCCCACGCGCACGCCGCCGGCCACGAGGTCATGCTCGCCACCGGCCGCAGCTGGAGCGGCACGTTCCACATCCAGAAGCTGCTCGAGATCGAGCCCGAGTACGTGGTGTGCTCCAACGGCGCCGTCATCCTGAAGCGGCAGACGGATGCCTCGGGCGCCGCGTCGTACGTCCGTTTCCACACCGAGACCTTCGACCCCGCCACGGTGCTGGGGCTGCTGCGCGAGCACCTGCCGGATGCCCACTACATGGTCGAGCTCGAAGACGGCGAACGTCTCTACACCGACTCGATGGACGACTGGAACCTCACCGACGCCCGTGTGGTACCGTTCGAGGTGCTGTCGCAGCATCCGGTCAGCAGGGTCGTCGTGGTCGCGCCGGGGCAGAGCGAAGCGGACTTCGTGAAGCTCGTCTCCGAGATCGGCCTCAACCAGGTCTCGTACGCGATCGGCTGGACGGCGTGGCTCGACATCGCGCCGATGGGCGTCGACAAGGGCTCGGCGCTCGAGCTCGTGCGCGGGTGGCTCGGGTTCGACCCGGCGCACGTGATCGTGTTCGGCGACGGACGCAACGACGTCGGCATGTTCCGCTGGGCGCTCGAGCACGGCGGACGCGCGGTCGCCATGGGGCAGGGGCCGCAGGAGGTGCGGGATGCGGCGGGCGAGCTGACCTCGTCGGTGCAGGACGGCGGCGTCGCCGAGGTGCTCCGCACCCTCTGACCCGACCGGCTCCCGTCGCCCGGAGTCCGACCCCCGGTCGCTGACCCTGTCGAAGCGTCGCCCGGCCCGCGGCATCCGCTCACCCATAGCATCCGCCTGCGTGCCGTTCAGCACCCGCCCAGCCGTTGCCGCGACAATGGGACGCGACCGAACCGTCGACTAGACTCGGCCGTTGTCGACGGGCGCCTCCGGGTTGCCCGCCGGGAGGGTTGTCCGAGCGGCCGATGGACCTGGTCTTGAAAACCAGTGGGCAGAGATGTCCCGTGGGTTCGAATCCCACACCCTCCGCTGTCGACGGGTGTGTCGGATCCACGCCTGGATACCCCACCCCGAGAGGACCCGCGTGAGCCAGACCACCAAGCGTGGCCGTCGCACCGTGGCGCGTCACGGTGCCCTGAAATCGCCCAGCCCGGTCGGTCAGTTCCTGAAGATCCTCGCCGTCGCCGTGGCCGTCGTGCTCGTCGCCGGCGCCGGCGTGGCCGCCTACTACGTGACGAACCTGATCAGCACCGTCTCCGACAAGGCGGTCGCCATCGAGGGCCAGGGTTCGGTTCCCCCCAACATCGGCGCGATCGAAGGCGGAGTGAACCTGCTCATCGCGGGCACCGACGAATGCGCTCCCGAGTTCGCGGCGGCGTTCGGCGACCGCTGCACCGGCGCGGACGCCGGCGGCGAGCTCAACGACGTCAACCTGCTCGTGCACATCTCCGACAACCCGCGCCGAGTGACCGTCATCTCCTTCCCGCGCGACCTTATGGTGCCGATCCCGTCGTGCACACGCGACGACGGCTCCACCGCGTCGGCGATGAGCAAGCAGCAGATCAACTCCGCCTACATGAACGGCGGAACGAAGACCGGTCTGAACTGCGTGGTGAAGACGGTGGCCGAGCTGAGCGGACTCAGCATCCCGTTCGCCGCGAAGGTGAACTTCGGCGGCGTGATCAACATTACCGACGCGATCGGCGGTGTCGACGTGTGCATCGGCAACGGCGGCATCCGCGACCGCTACACCGGCATCGACTGGCCCGCCGGCATGCGCACGGTGCAGGGCCTGGACGCGCTGCAGTTCCTGCGCACGCGCCACGGCCTCGAGAACGGCAGCGACCTGGCGCGCATCTCCAACCAGCAGCAGTACATGTCCCGCCTGGCGCACAAGCTGGTGGCCGAGAACGTGCTCGCCGACCCGGCGACGCTCCTCAAGCTCGCCACGACCGCCGTCGACAACGTCACGCCCAGCCAGAGCCTGGCCAACCCGGTGACCCTCGCGCAGATCGCCCTCGCGGTGAAGAGCGTCCCCTTCGACCAGATCGTGTTCGTGCAGTACCCCGTGAACACCGATCCGGCCGACGTCAACCGCGTCGTGCCGAACTACACCGCGGCCGACGAGCTGTGGGCGGCGCTCGCGGCGAACCAGCCGATCGTGCCGACGAGCGACCCGAACAACACCGGCGGCGTGGTGGTCGACACGACCGCGCCCACGGCACCCGCCCCCACCACGCCGTCGCCCGACGCGACCGCCGGCGCGACGCCCGCGCCCAGCGAGTCGGCTGTACAGCTCGACTCGTCGATCCCGGGGACGACGGCCGCTCAGGCCACGTGCTCGGCGGGCAACCTGCGCGGCTGAGTCTTCGCACCACGTACGACATCCACCGCGCCGAAGGAACGATCGAGTGAGCCCGACCCGCCGCACCCGCGTACCGCTCGCCCGACACGGGCGCCTCCACACCCCCAACCCCGTGCTGCAGCTGCTCGGCACGCTCGGCGTAGCGGTCCTGGTGGCGGTCGTCGCGATCAGTGGCGTGGGCGCCTTCGCGCTGTGGAACACCACCGACGCGATCGCCGCCAACTCCGTGACGATCGGCAGCGACGCCACTCTTCCGCCGCCCACGATGGGCGAGATCGAGGGCGACGTCACGATGCTGATCGTCGGCACCGACTCGTGCGCGGGCCCCAATGCCGCGCTGTCGGGTGCGTGCCAGGCCGGCGATACCGCGGGGGAGCGCAACGACGTCACGATGCTGGTGCGCATCAGCGCCAACCCGCGCCGGGTGACGGTCATCTCGATCCCGCGCGACATGCTCGTCGACATCCCCACCTGCACCGGTCCCGACGGCACCACGTACGGCTCGCAGCGCGCGGCGATGCTGAACGTGTCCTACTCCCACGGCGGGCTCGCGTGCTCGGTCGCGACCGTGGAGAAGCTGACGGGCACCACGATCCAGTACGCCGCCGCGATCCGCTGGACCGGCGTCATCAACCTCTCCGACGCCATCGGCGGTGTGGACGTCTGCGTCGCCGGGAACATCGACGACACGCACACCGGCCTTCATCTCACCGCGGGGCAGCACACGCTGCAGGGCGTCGAGGCGCTGCAGTTCCTGCGCATCCGCCACGGCATCGGCGACGGCTCCGACCTCGGACGCATCTCCAACCAGCAGCAGTTCATGTCGTCCCTGGTGCGAAAGCTGCAGAACCAGTCCGTGCTGACGAACCCGACCACCCTGTTCGGCATCGCGACCACCGCCATGCAGCAGGTCACCTCCGGCCAGCTCGTGCTGAGCTCGGGCCTGGCGAACCCCACGCGCATGGTGCAGATCGCGATGGCGCTCAAGAGCGTGCCCTTCGCCGACATCGTCTTCGTGCAGTACCCGACGCAGTACGCGTCCGGTGTCGGCGCGAGCAGGGTGCTGCCCGTGACGAGCGCCGCCGACGCGCTCTTCCAGGCGCTCGCCGCCAACAAGGCGCTTCAGCTCACCGGCGACGCCAGCCAGGGCTACGGCGTCGCGGTGACGGGCTCCGCCACTCCGTCGCCCACCCCGACGCCGACGGATGCCGCCACGGCGACTCCGACGGAAGCCCCGACCACCGCCCCGACCACGGCTCCCGGGGCGACTCCCGCGCCGTCGGCGACCGCGTCGGACACGGTCGCCCTGCCGAGCCAGATCGCCGGTTCGACCGCCGCGCAGGTCACCTGCACGCAGCCGCAGAAGTAGCCAGCGGGTTCGTCGCCGGGGTCGCCGAGCGGTTATGCTTGCTGGGCGCGAGGGTCGTTCCGACGACTCTCGCCTGGAGACGTCGCATAGTTCGGCCTAGTGCACCACCCTGCTAAGGTGGAGTCCCCTCACGGGGACCGAGGGTTCAAATCCCTCCGTCTCCGCATTCTCGCTCGGCCAAAGCCGTTGCAAACACTGGGAGTCGGCGGCCCCTCGCTGCTGGCTAAGCGCTCGATGTCCGAGAACAGACCTCTCCATCCCCGCGGATGCCGTCAGGCTTCTGATCGACCGCATCGAGGGGAGCACCGGCGCCTTCCGACGGAGCCGCCTCGCGCCCGAGCTGCAGGTCGGGGGATCGACACTTCGGTGAGCTCCCAGCCGCGCCGCATCCTCGACACGGTCGTGAGACCTGGATTGACACATTCGTCTAGACGAATGTAACTTCGGGCTATGACCGAAACCATCGAAAGAACAGTCTCCGCTCCGCCTTCTCGTGTCTGGGAGTTGTGGACCACCGCGGCGGGCATCTCGTCGTGGTGGGCTCCCGAGGGGTTCCGCACCGACGTCACGAAGCTCGATCTCACGCCCGGGGGTGAGCTCCTGTACACGATGACGGCCGTCGCGCCGGAGCAGATCGCCTTCATGGAGCAGTATGGGATGCCGCTGTCCGCCGAATCCCGGAAGTACTTCACCGAACTCGACGAGCCCCGCCGTCTCGCGTACCGGTCCGTCGTCGACTTCGTGCCCGACCACGAGCCGTACCAGCAGCTCACGACGGTCGAGCTGTCGCCGGCCGGGGACGGCACGCGGATCGTCATGCGCGTGGAGGCGATGCACGACGAGGAATGGACCCAGCGTCTGCTCGCCGGGCGGGCGAACGAGCTCGACAACCTCGCGGCGCTCCTGGCAGGCGGGTGACCCGCATCAACATCCAGCGCGCGCTCGCGGTCGCCGCCGAGCCGACCAGATTTCGCATCCTCGATCTTCTCTCGGAGAAGGCTTGCACGGTCAGCGAGGTGGCGGCCGCGATCGACGCGCTCCAGCCTCAGACCACCAAGCATCTGCAGGCGCTCGAGTCCGCGGGACTCATCGTCGTGCACAGGCTGGGGCGCCGTCGCGTCGCGCGTCTCGACAGGGGAGCGATGCGGATGCTGGCGGAGCACTTCGAAGCGTTCGGTCGTGCTGATCCCGACGACGTCGAACTCGACGCCTACGAACAAGCCATCCGAGACCGGACCGATGACGCCGGCGCGAAGCACCGCATCCGACTCGAGCGCCGCCTTCCCGCCTCGGTGTCGGATATCTGGGTCGCATGCACGGATCCAGCGCTCGTCGCGCGATGGTGGGCGCCGCGCCATTTCACCGTGGATGCGCTCGAGATCGGACCCGAGCCGGGGAGCGCTGTCCGTCTCGCGCTTCGCGAAGGTGACGGCGCTCGGTACGTCTCCGCGGGCCGCATCGAGACGGTCGAGCCTCCACATCTGCTCGAGTTCAGTCTTGCTCCACTGGACGATGCCGGCCGCGACCTCTTCCGCGCGCGGTACTCCCTCACGCTCTGGGAGGGTGGGGGCGACCGCGGAGGCGCAGAGGAAGCCGCGGGCACGGACCTTCAGCTGACGATCGACGTCGAGGATGCCTCGCCCGCCGCTGGGCCCGCCGTCGCGGGTCTCGAACCCGGATGGCGTCAGCTCCTCGACGCCCTGGAAGATCTGCTGCGCGACATCGAGGTGTGACCGCGATCGGCAGGCGCGGCCGGCGCAGCGCGGCTGCACCCGCTCCATCCGCTCAGCGGCGAGTCCCGCCGTCTAGCTCGTGGTCGCGTCCGCATCGGCTGACGCGTGCCGATGCGCGCGTGCCGTGAGATACATGCGATGCGCGGTGATGACCAACGACAGCCAGGCCGCACCCAGCAGCCACCCGCCGAGGACGTCGGTGAACCAGTGGTGGCCGAGGTATACGCGGCTGAGGCCGATGAGGACCGCGAACAGCACCGCTCCGGTCACGGTCAGGATGCGTGTGCGCCGGGAATGCTGACGCAAGAGGACCAGATAGGCGATGATCCCCACGACCACGACGGCGTTGAGCGTGTGGCCGCTGGGGAACGACGGCGAGAACTCGTACGGCGGAACGGCATCCGACAACGGAGGGCGCTGCCGTGCGATGAGGTCCTTGCCGGCGATGGTCATCGCCAACGACCCGGCCGCAGCTGACACGATCAGGATCGCCGGGGTCCACGACTTCCGCGTCAGCGAGAGCACGAGGATCGCGACGGCGGCGATGATGGGCATCCCGATCGGCCCGGCGACATCCGTGAACGCCGTGATGACGACGTCACCGACCGGTGAGCGCAGCTGAAGCGAGAGGTCGAGCAGCGGGCGGTCCAGGTTCGCCACGCCTTCTCGGTCCGTGACCGCGTCGTACACCTGCACCGCGACCACGCTGAGCAGGCACGCGACCAGCATGCCGACGACGAGACTGATCACGAGCGTCGCGTAGGGCCCCAGTCGATCGGTGATGGCACGCGCGAGTCGGCCGAGCCATTCCCCGAACCTGGTTCGCCAGCGCGTCAGATCCTCGGGGCCGACGAACCGGTCCTCGTGGAGCTCGCCGGAGACGCCGTGAGCGCGCTTCTCATCCCGGGGGAGGTTCTCGTCGTTCGCCGCCATGATCTCTCTTCGTGTCAGCGGATCCTCGTGGCCGCGCGTTCGGCGGCTCTGTCGAAAGCGCCGAGGGTCTCCAGGCTATGAGCCGCGCCACAGCTTGTGGACGGGCTTGACACGTGCGGGTGCCACCGACAGAGGTCGCGTCGCGGGTATGACACGCTGGGTGCCATGCAGAGGGACGTGAGCAGCCGGATCGAACTGGACGTCACCGAACGCGCCGAGATGGTCTTCTCGATGGCGGTGAGTAGGCATCACACCCCGGTCACCGAGGCGCTCACGTTCACGCTCGATGGCGAGCCGCTGTCCTTCGAGTCCCTGAACGACTCGCACGGCACGCGGCTGCAGCGGGTGTCCAGCCCCGCGGGGCGCCTCGTCGCGTCGTACCGCGCGTCGATCGTCGGCGAGGCGGAGGCGACGGTCGCCAACGGGACCGACCTGGTCGTCTACCGTCGTCCGAGCCGGTACGCGGAGTCGGATGCCCTCGGTCCCACCGCGTTCGCCGAGTTCGGCGGTATCACCGACCCGGCCGAGCTTCTGACCTCGGTCGCCTCTTGGGTCGGCACGCACCTGGCGTACGTCAGCGGGTCGAGCCTGCCGACGGACGGTGCGGTCCGCACGCTGCTGGCACGCCGGGGAGTCTGCCGCGACTACGCGCACCTGACCGTCGCGCTCCTGCGCGCGTTGAACGTTCCCGCACGACTCGTGTCGGTGTACGCGCCCGGCCTGTATCCGATGGATTTCCACGCCGTCGCCGAAGCATGGGTCGACGACGCGTGGCGCGTCGTCGATGCCACCACCCTGGCGCCCCGATCGACCCTGGTGCGGATCGCGACGGGACGGGATGCTGCGGACTCGGCGTTCCTGACGACCATCTCCGGTCGGGTGGACCTCGCCGCCATGGAAGTCACGGCCGTCGCGGACGTGCTGCCGGATGACGACCTGAACGAGCTCGTCGTCATGCGGTAGCACCCGCAGATCGCGACGGTCAGAGCTCAGCCTCGTCAGCATCCTTCATCGCTGCCGCGCCCTCTTCCGAGGATTCGGCACCGGCGTCCGCAGCGGAGTCGTGGTCTTCGGACCGCGCCGGGCTCGCGTAGGAGTCGGCACTGTCGTTCAGTTCGTCATGTCCCCGGTCGATCACCGGTTGGTCGTGCACGGACTTCTCCACATCGGGTCCCTCGAACCCTCCGTCGTCCGTCGTGTCCGAGTCCGAGCTGTTCGTACCGGTCATCGTCTTCTCCTTCGTCGGTTTCACAGCGTCTCCCGAGACTGCCCAGCGGCGAAGGGGATTGACAGCCGCGCCACTCGAGACGTCGGGAAGGCGCTCAACCGCGGCCCTGCAGGATGAGGTTCCAGTAGACCCACGGCAGGATCCACCGATCGAAGACGTACGACAGGCGCCGCTCTGTGAAGAGGGTCTTCCACCCGGGCACTGTCGGCGCCAACCGGCCGAGACCGTCGAACTCCGCGAAGACGACTGTGCGGCGGCTGACCGTGATCGGACACACCGTGTATCCGTCATATCGGTCGGATGGTGCCCCACCATCGAGAACCGCCATGAGGTTACGTGTCAGGATCTTCGCCTGTGTCCGGATCGCGCCGCCCGATCGGAGGGTCGTGACGGAGGCGGCATCCCCGAGCGCCCAGACGTCGTCGAACCGACGCGATCGGAGCGTCTCGGGGTCGACGTCGACGAAGCCGTGCGGGTCTTCCGCATCCGTGAGCCCGGACGACGCGATCCAATCCGGTGGCGACTGCGGCGGCGCGGCGTGCAGCAAGTCGTATCCGATCGTTTCGACGGTGGAGCCATGACGGATGACGATCTCGCGCTCCTCCGGCCGTACTTCGACCAGTTCGGAGTCGAATCGCGTCTCTATCCCGTACTCATCGATCTTCCGCTGCAGTTCTGCGCTGATGGCGGGAACCCTGAACGGCGATGACTCGGGCGAGACGAAGACGACCCGGATCGCATCGAGGCGTCCCAGAGCACGCCACCAATCGCTCGCGAGGTACATCGGCTTCTGCGCCACGCCTGCCGCCGAGGCCGGTTCCGGCTGCTGAACGAAGACGACGGTGCCCTGCCGGAAGTCCCGCAACGCCGGCGACGCCTTCGCAGCGAGCTCGAACGTATAGCTCGACACTCCGCTCGGCTCCGCCATCGCGGCCTCGAGTCCAGGCACGTCGCCATACCGGTTCTCCAGACCCGCGGTGACGATCAGATGTGCGTAGCCGATGGTCCTTCCCGTCTCGGTCGTGACGGTGCGATCGAGTGGGTCCACACGTGCGACCTTGTCGGTATCCACGTCACGCCCCGGGGCGTGACGTCGGCTTGCGGGCGGACGGCCGCCGAGGCTCGCGCGACGCCTCCGGCGATGTGCGACTGCAGAGGCGCGAACACGTGTTCGGTCCGCGGCTCGATCACCGCGACACCCTTCACTCGACCGCGGCGCAGTCGACCCGCGACGGAAAGGCCGCCGTTGCCGCCGCCGATCACGAGCACGCGATGTCGTTCCGGTTCCGTGTCCATGTCATCCACTGCAGTCGACGAGGGTCGCATCGGCAACGACTTGACACGGACGTCGCGGCGCTGCGGTCGGCATCCGGAGGAGATCCGATCGTCGGCTTCTTCACCGGCAGTACGCACGCGCAGTCTCTGCGCTGCACGCGTCTGACGGGTCCCGCGCCCGCGGTCAGCGGTCAGGACTCGGATGGCTCCAGCGGCAGCTCCGGGCCGTAGTTCCACGACAGGATGGCCGGCTGCTCGCGGTAGAAGCTGAGCACCGACACGGATCCGGCGTCCAGGGTGATCTGCGCACCGAATCGCGGAGCCATCCGCAGGAAGACCGCGGTGAGGATGCGCAGGAAGTGGCCGTGGGCGACGAGGGCGACGTCACCCTCCGTCATCGCCGGCAGCACCCGGGTGAGCACCCGCGAGGCGCGGCCGGCCACCTCCTCCACGGTCTCGCCGGGGGTCGTGCCGCGGATCACGCCGTGCGTGAACGCGCTCCAGTTGTAGCCGAGCTCGCGGCGGATGTCGCGGGTCGTGCGCCCTTCGAAGCCGCCGTAGTCCCACTCGACCAGGAGAGGGTCGACCTCGGCGTGGAGGCCCGCCAGCTCCGCGGTGCGTCTCGCCCGCTCCAACGGGGACGTGAGTACAAGGGAGAAGTCGTAGCCGGCGACCAGACCGCCGGCCTCACGGGCGAGTCGTTCGCCCCGATTCGTGAGCGGCACATCCGTGAGCCCGGTGTGCCGACCGCTCTTCGACCACTCGGTCTCGCCATGGCGCAACAGCACGAGCTTTCCGGTGGGGTTGTCGGGCGCCGGATGGTCGGGAAGGGGATCTGTCGTGGGCACACCGCCACCGTACTGTTCGTTTCTCCACCGTGCGGGACGACGCCGATTCGAGAGGCGCGCCCGCTCCTCCGCGTCACCGCGAGAGGTTCGCATAGTCTCGGACCATGGGTTCGACCGCGGCCGCCTACCTCACCGGATTCGGGTCCTACCTTCCGGGTGACCCGGTCGACAACGACGGCATCGCGGCACGGCTCGGCGGCACCGATGCGGTGACCGACCGCATCCGTCGCCGCATCCTCGAGGCCAACGGCATCCGGCAGCGCCACTACGCGCTCGACGAGAACGGCGAGCCCACCGAGCTGAACGAGCAGCTCGCCGTCAAGGCGCTCACCGCCGCGCTCGACGATCGCGGCATCGGCGCCGGCGACCTGCGCATGCTCGCGACCGCCACCACGATCGGCGACGTGCTGGTGCCCGGCTTCGGGTCGATGGTGCACGGGCGACTCGGCGGCGGGCCGATGCAGGTGCTCTCCGCGTCGGGCGTGTGCGCGTCGAGCCTCGCCGCGCTCGACGCGGCCGTGAGCAAGATCCGCCTCGGCGACCACCCGCGCGCGGCGGTCGTCGGCTCCGAGCTGGCCAGCCGCAGCCTCCGCGAACGGAGATATGTAGGCATCCGCGCCGGCATGGACGCGCATTTCCTGCGGTGGATGCTGTCGGACGGCGCCGGCGCGGTCGTCGTGGAGTTCCAGCCGCACCCCGACAAGCCGTCGCTGCGTGTCGACTGGGTGCGGCACGTGTCGCTCGCCCACGAGCACGATGTGTGCATGCGCGCCGGGATGGCCGGGCCCGAGGCATCCGTCGGCACCACCTGGCAGGACGTTCCGGTGAGCGCCGCCGATGCGGCCGGGATGTTCCTGCTGCGGCAGGACGTGAGCATGCTCGACGACCTCGCCCGCTGCGGCATCGCGCAGTTCGAGGAGCTCGTCGACATCGGCCTGGTCGACGTGCGCCATCTCGACCACGTGATCTGCCACTACAGCACCCACGCGTTCCGCGACGTCGCGTTCGAGGCGCTCCGCAACCGCATCCCGACCCTCGACACCGACCGCTGGTTCTCCAACCTCGCCACGCGCGGCAACACCGGGGCGGCGAGCATCTTCATCGCCCTCGAGGAGGCCTGGCGCACCGGCCGCTTCGCGCCCGGCGAGACGGTGCTGCTGGCCGTGCCCGAGTCGGGCCGCTTCTCCTTCGCGTTCGCCCATCTCACCGTCGTCGCCCCACCCGACCCGCAAGGAGCATCGTCATGACGACCGACACCGTCGCCGACACCCTGTTCGTCCGCCTCACCGAGGTCTGGGCCGACTTGGAGGAGAGGCTCGACACCGTGCCGGTGCTCGCGCGCCTGGCCGCCGGCACCGTCACACTCGACGACTACCGCCGGCTGCTGTTCAACCTGCGTCAGCAGGTGGTCGACGGGTCGCCGTGGATCTCGCGCGCCGCCTCGAACTTCGACACCGACCACCTCGACCTGCGCTCCGCGGCGATCCGGCATGCCGAGGAGGAGCACCGCGACCACCTCATGCTCGAGCGCGACTACGTGGCGATCGGCGGCTCGCTCGACGAGCTGCGCGCCGGACGCAAGAACCTCGGCTCGGAGGCGCTGTCGGGCTACATGTTCCACTACGCCGACCGCCCCAACCCGGTGGGGCTGCTCGGAGCGATGTTCGTCATCGAGGGGCTCGGCGCGAAGCGCGCCGCGGGCTGGGCGGCGCGCTTCCAGGACGTGCTCGGCCTCGCCGACAACCAGGTGCATTTCATGCGTTATCACCAGGAGGCCGACGGGGCGCACACCGGCGACCTCGAGGCGATCCTCACATCGGGGATCGTCGACGACGCGGCCGCCGACGACATCGTGCGGTGCGCCGAAGTGGTAGCCCGGCTCTACGTGCTGCAGCTCGAAGAACTGGATCGCTGACGTGCCGACGCCGCTGCCGACCATCCCGGAGTTCGTGCGCTCCGACCCGAGCATGTGGGAGGCGATCTACGCCGACCCGTCCGTGCCGCTCGACCGAGCTGTGGTGCGGCAGATCATCCGCGACCAGCGCCGCCTGTCGCGCCGGTGGCTCTACCCGGTCGTGCGCATCGTGTCGCGGGTGGTCGTGGCGATCGTGTCGGTCATCAAGCGCGTGCTCCCGTTCCGATGGATGCCGCTGCGCACCATGGACACGCTGTGCGTGTGGTTCCTGCGCCACTACGTCTCGCCCGACGCCGTCGAGCTGCTGATCCGCCACTTCGTGATCGAGACGAACCTCGTCAACTTCATCATCCGCAACACCGGCGCCCGTATCGAGCCGGTGACCCTGCGCCCGGTGGCGTTGGCCGAACTCGGTGACTCCGCCGTCGTCGAGCACGACGTCAACGTCTACGACGTGCTGATCGCCCTCGACGGCGTGCCGCTGGATCGCCCGGCGACCTTGGATTTCGCGCAGCTCGACATCCCGCATCTCGACGCGGAGCGGCACGTGCACCGGCGGCTGCGCCTCGACATCCAGACGGCGCTGTGCTTCATGAACATCCCGTTCTCGATGGCGCTCACCGTCGAGGAGTACCGCCGTGCGGTGCACTCGATGCGCTTCGACGACTCGTTCCTCGAGATCCTCGCGCTGATCACCGGCGACGACACCTTCCGGCACTGGAAGCTCGCCGGCATGAGCCTGTGGATGGACTCCAACGTCGACGTCCCGCGCATGGTGTACCGGCACGCCCTCGTGTGCGAGTACGCGCACGCGCACCTCGTGAAGCTCGCCGGCGGCCGGTACCCCCGCGACACCGAGGCCGAGTTCGACTGAGGCAACGCCCTGGACGGTGTCGGGGGCGGCGGGTACCGTGCGGGGCATGGCTCTCGAACCGAAGGTGCTCGACTGGCTGCTCGACTCCGACCCGGCGCTGCGCTGGCAGGTGGAGCGCGATCTCACCGGGGCGCCGCCGGAGGTGTGGGAGGCGACCCGCGCCCGCGTCGCGACCGAGGGGTTCGGCGCGGCGCTTCTCGCGCAGCAGGGCGACGACGGCCAGTGGGAGGGCGGGGCGTACTTCCCCGCCGGCTTCTTCGACAGTCCCGAGCGCGATGCACCCGGGCAGCCCTGGACGGCCACGACCTGGTCGCTGAAAGACCTGCGGGAGTTCGGAGTGGATGCCTCGGTGCTGGCCGGCACCGCGGAGAAGCTCGACCGCAACGCGCGCTGGGAGTTCGACGACCTGCCCTATTGGGGCGGCGAGGTCGACGTGTGCATCAACTCGTTCACCCTTGCGAACGGCGCGTGGCTCGGCGCCGATGTCGCGCAGCTCGCCGCGTGGTTCCCCGCGCATCGCCTCGCCGACGGGGGCTGGAACTGCGCGGCCGAGGAGGGCCCCGAAGACGAGCGTTCGACGCGGTCGTCGTTCCACTCGACCCTCAATGCGCTGCGCGGCCTCCTCGCCTACGAGCAGCTCACCGGTGACACGTCGGTGCGCGACGCGCGTCACGGCGGCGAGGAGTACCTCCTCGCTCGCGGCCTGATCCGCCGGGCGTCGACGGGTGAGCCGGTGGGCGAGTTCGTCGACCGGTTCGTCTACCCCAACCGCCACCAGTACAGCGCTCTGGCCGCCCTCGACCACTTCCGCGCGGCATCCCTTCACGACGGCACGCCGCCCGACCCGCGTCTGACCGACCCGATCGACCTGGTGCGGGCGGCACGACAGCCCGACGGCACCTGGCTGCAGCAGGAGCGGCTCGCCGGGCGCGTGTGGTTCGACATCGACGTGCCGGTGGGCGAGCCGTCGCCGTGGCTCACCCTGATCGGCACGCGGGTGCTCGACTGGTGGGAGGCGGCAGCCTCCGCCTGAATCCGTCCGTTCTCCTGCGCGTCACCTGACGTCGGGATAATGCGCGTGAGCGGGCGCCCGACCCGGCGAGGAGTGAGCATGCTGGACGATCGAGTCGAAGGCCTCCGGGAGTACATCGAGCACCTGCGTCAGCAGGGCTACTCGGTGCGCGACGGGCACACCCCCGACCCCGACCTCATCGACCCGCAGGGCGACCCCGTCTACACCTGGCAGGAGGGGTACCCCTACACCGAGCGGATGTCGCGCGAGGACTACGAGCTGGAGAAGTACCGCCTGCAGGTCGAGCTGCTGAAGTTCCAGTACTGGCTGGAGGACACCGGCAAGAAGGCGATCGTGCTGTTCGAGGGTCGGGATGCCGCGGGCAAGGGCGGCACGATCAAGCGGTTCACCGAGCACCTCAACCCGCGGTCGTCGCGCGTCGTCGCGCTGACCAAGCCCAGCGACCGCGAACAGGGCCAGTGGTATTACCAGCGCTACATCCAGCACTTCCCGACCGCGGGCGAGATCGTCATGTTCGACCGGTCCTGGTACAACCGCGGCGGGGTGGAGCGCGTCATGGGGTTCTGCTCGCAGGACGAGTACGAGACCTTCATGGAGCAGACGCCGGCGTTCGAGAAGATGCTCGTCGAGTCCGGCATCCACCTCACGAAGTTCTGGTTCTCGGTCTCGCGCACCGAGCAGCGCACCCGCTTCGCGATCCGGCAGCTCGACCCGGTGCGCCGCTGGAAGCTGTCGCCGATGGACATCGCCTCGCTCGACCGCTGGGAGGCGTACACAGAAGCGAAGGAGGAGGTGTTCCGGCGCACCGACAAGAAGCACGCGCCGTGGACGATCGTGCGCTCCAACGACAAGAAGCGCGCCCGCGTCAACGCGATGCGCTTCTTCCTCGGCCAGTTCGACTACGAGGGGCGCGACGACGAGGTCGTCGGCACTCCGGACCCGCTGCTGGTGATGCGCGGCAAGCAGGAGACCGCCGACGAGTAGACGGGTTCCGTCGCGCGAGCCCTGCCCGTAGCGTGGACGGATGGACGAGAACACCGAGAACGGCGGGCAGTCCACGGCCCGGATGCCTCGCATCATCGCGAACGCGGCCGTGCTGATCTGCGCGACCGGCGCCGGAGCGCTCTTCGGATTCGTCACCCAGAGCGTCATGATGGGGGTCATCGCCGCGGCCGTGTTCGTCGCCGTGTGCATCGGCTGGATGGTGCGCATCACGCGCGCGGGGGATCATTCGGGCACCGACAGCGACCGCGCGCTCGCCGAGGCGCGGCGCGAGCGAGGGAAGTACGGGCAGATGGATCAGCCCGGGACATCGGGGTTCGGCACCCCCGGGATCTGACCGCGGGAGCCACCCCAGTCCGCGGTCCGGAGCACCCCTCGCACGGCCGTAGGATTCTCGTCGTGCTGCCTTCTCGACCGTGGCTGCCGTACGCGGCAGTGGGTCTCTCGGTCGTCCTGTGGTCCACGGCCTACGTGCTGAGCGCGCTCGTGCTCGACACCGCCTCCCCGGCGGTGCTGTCGGAGCTGCGCCTCCTGCTCGCCCTGCCGCTGATGGTCGCTCTCGTCGCGCTGCGCGGGCGCCCCGGGATGGCGGCGCTGGCCGCGTCGCTGCGTGATCGGAGGGCGGTCATCCTGGGCCTCACCGGGGTCGCCCTCTACTATCTGCCCAGCAATCTCGGACTCGCGTCCACCGGCGCCGGGACCGCGGCGCTCATGTCGGCGTCCCTGCCGGTGCTCACGGCCGCCCTCGCGTGGCTGGTGCTGCGCGAGCGCATGAACGCCGGCATGACGACCGGTCTGGTGCTCGCCACGGCGGGGGTGGCGCTCGCGTCGGTCGGAGCCCAGGTGGGGGTCGGCGCGGGGCTGCTCGTGGCCGGGCTGGTCGCGTACGCCGCCTACACCGTCCTGCTGCGACGCTGGGCGCTGCCCGAAGCCCCGGCGCGCCCCCTGCCCGAACCGGTCGTGCTGTCCACCGCCACGGTGGTGTGGGGCGTCGTGATGCTGCTCCCGTGGCTCGGCGCCGAGCAGGTGGCCGGCACGATCGCATGGCCGTCCGACGCGGTGGGGTGGCTCGGCATCCTGCTCCTGGCCTTCGTGGTCACGGTGCCGACGATGGTGCTGTTCAACTACGGCGCCGAGCGTGTTCCGGCCGTCGTCTCGGGCACGGCGACCGCCGGGGTGCCGGTGCTCGGCTACGGCTTCGCGCTGCTCCTCGGCGAGACCCCTCAGCCGCTCAAGGTGCTCGGCGGGGTGATCGCGCTGGTGGGCATCGCGGTGTCGGTCATCGCCGCGCGTCCGCGCGCGCACGCGGCGGGCGCGGCTGCCGAGCGGCCGCCGGTCTCGGCGACGGCCACGGTCGAGATGTTCGCCGACCCGGAGCGCGCCGGCGCGGTGTCGTCGACGGCGACCGCGGGGTCGTTCACCGGCGAGGTGCCGCTGCCGTTCCGGCCGAGCTCGACGGCCGGGCCGTCGTCGCCGGCGACGCGGGGTGCGGCATCCGTCCCACCGGTCGCGGACGTGGTCACACCGGCCTCGGGCTGAGTCGCCGCGCCTACGATCGAAGTGTCCGGGTGCATCCGAACCCGGACGTCGACCGAGGAGGACCATGCCCGACGCCGTCGCGAACGAACCCCGCACGATCGAGCGACCGCGGCGCGGAGGCATCCCACACGTGCTCGAGGTGCTGCGCACCGAGCGGATCTCGCACAGCCTGGTACGCGTGCATCTCGGCGGGGCCGGATTCGACGCGTACCTCGCGGCCGCCGACCCGGAGCGGCTCGCCCGCACCGACTCGTACGCCAAGCTGCTGTTCGCCAAGCCCGAACTGGGTCTCGTGCCGCCGTACGACCTCGAGCAGCTGCGCGAACGGCTGCCGCTGGAGGACCTGCCGGTGCGACGCACCTACACGCTGCACCACGTCGACCACGCGTCGGGATCGCTCGCGATCGACTTCGTGGTGCACGGCACCGAGGGGATCGCGGGCCCGTGGGCGGCGTCCGCGCAACCGGGCGATCTCCTGTGCCTGGCCCTTCCCGGAGGGGCGTTCACCCCGACGACGGATGCCTCGGTGTTCCGCCTGTACGCCGGCGACGAGTCCGCGATCCCGGCGATCGCCGCGGCGGTCGCGGAGGCGCCTCGGGAGGCGCACGGTGTCGTGCTGATCGAGGTCGACGGTGCGGACGACCAGATCCCGCTCGACGCGCCGGTTGGAGTCGAGGTGCGCTGGGTGCATCGCGCGCCCGGCGTCGACGTCGTGGCGGCGGCGTCGTCGATCGAGCCGGTCGACGGGATCGTGGAGGCGTTCGTGCACGGCGAGCGGGAGCAGACCAAGGCGCTGCGCGCGCTGCTGCAGGACCGCTGGGGGCTCGGACGCACCGATATGTCGCTGTCGGCATACTGGGCGCGCGGCCGCACCGAGGATCGTTTCCAAGCCGAGAAGCGCGAGCCGATCGGACAGCTGTTCCCCGTCGAGGAGGCATGAGATGGATCTCGGACTGACGGGACGCGTGATCCTCGTCGTCGGCGGCCACGGATTGATCGGCCGGGCCGTCGTGGCGCAGCTGCGCGCCGAGGGGGCGATCGCGGTGCCGGCGTCGCGGCACGCGCCCGACGGGATCGTGATGGATGCCTCCGACGACGCGTCCGTCGCGGCAGGACTGAGCGAGGTGCGGGCCGCGCACGGCCGTCTCGACGGGCTCGTCGTGACCGCCGCGCCGAGTGCGCGCACCCTCGACCCGGCGCGCAACAGCGATCCGGCCCAGGTGCTCGAGGCGTTCGACGCGAAGGCGCTCACCTTCCTGCGGCTGGCCAACGCGGTGCTGCCCGAGATGACGGAGACCGGCTACGGGCGGGTCGTGGGCATCAGCGGGCAGAACGCGTTCCTCACCGGCAACATCACCGGCTCGGTGCGCAACGCCGCGGTCATCATCGCGGCGAAGAACCTCGCGGATGCCACCGCCGGCACCGGGGTGACCGTCAACGCGGTGAGCCCCAGCATCGTGTCGGAGAGCCCGTCGACGGATGTCGCGCTCGGCCGCTCGGGGGAGTGCTCGCCCGCCGACGTGGCCGCGGTGGTGACGTTCCTGCTGTCGCCGTTGTCCGGGGCGATCTCGGGCGAGTCGATCGCCGTCGGCCACCGGGTCCGGGGCGTCACCGGACTCTGAGTCCCGTGCGGCGGCTCCGCGACCTCGGGCCGGCTCAGCGAGCCGCGGTGAGCGCGGGCGCCAGACGCGACGCCTCCGCCGCGACCCAGGTCGCCACGATCTCCGCGCGACGCTCGACGTCCGCCGCGGGGAACGCGATGCCGCGCGTCGGCACCGAGGCGCCGAGCTCGACCAGCAGCGGACGCAGGATGTGCTCCACCGCGAGGGCGTGGATCGGCGCGCCGATCGTGAGCACGGGCACAGCGGTGACCCCGGCGAGTCCGTTGCTGCCGTAGCGGTCGAGGAACGCCTTCAGCAGGCCGGTGTACGCCGCCTTGTAGGTCGGGCTCGCCACCACCAGCACGTCGGCCGCCGCCACCCGCTCCAGCAGGGCGTCGACCTCGGCGTCGGGGAACGTGAAGAGCCGTCCGGCGACGTCGGCGAGATCGATCGTGGGCTGGATGACGGCATCCGTCCCCTCCGCCAGTTGCGCGGCAATCTCCTCCGCCACACGTCGCGTGCGCGACGCGGGCTGCGGGTTTCCGACGAGCACGACGATGGAGGCCACGGGGAAGCTCCTCAGAACGCGGACAGGTTGGCGCCGAGCCCGCCGCCGGTGAACTCCGTGCGCAGGATGCCGCGACGGCGCAGGATCGGCACGATCTCGTCGAGCGCCTTGTGCAGGGTGACGGGGTGCAGGTCGCCCGAGAAGATGAGGCCGTCGTTGTCGGCGTCGTCGCCGAGTGCCTGGATGACGTCGGCGAGTTCCTCGGCCGTGCCCACCGTGCCGCTGATGCCGTCGCCGATGCGCCCGAGCCGCGCCTTTCCGGCGAGGATCTCGCGGAACGGCACGCCCTCGAACGATTCGAACCGCCCGCGCAGGCCCTTGATGGTGCCCTGCGACACGTGCTGGCCGAAGATGGCCGGGTCGAGCGGATTGTCGAGGTCGAGCGCCGTGAGGTCGGTCTCGAGGTCGCTCGACCAGGCCTCGGCGACCGCGAGGAGCGCCGCCTCGTCGGGGTTCGCCGAGGCGGCCACGATGCGGTCGGCCTCCTCCGCCGACGTGGCGACGATCGGCTTGAACACGAACATCGTCTTGATCGTGGACGGGTCGCGACCGTGGGCGACGGCATCCGCCCGCACCTTCTCGCGGTACGCGCGCACCTGGTCGACATCGAGATTCGACAGGGCGAGCTGGATGTCGGAGTTCTGACCGGCGAAGCGGATGCCGCGGGGCGACCCTCCGGGGGAGGCGATCACCGGCTCGCTCGGCAGCGGTTCGGCGTTGAGCGGTCCGTCGAACGAGTAGTACTGCCCGCGATGCTCCACGGCCCGGATCTTCGTGCCGTCGGCGTAGATCTGCGTCTCGGGGTCGGCGATGAGGGCGCCGTCGTCCCAGCTGCGCCACAGCAGGCGGAGGGCGTCGAGCCACTCCTGCGCGCGGTCGTAAGCGGCGTCGTGGGGGAGGCGCTCCTGGCCGAAGTGGTGGGCGGACCCGACATCCGTCACGACGTTGAGACCGAGCCGTCCGCTCGACAGGTGCTGCATCGAGGCGAACTGGCGGGCGGCGGTGTACGGATGCCACCCCGCGGGGTTGGCGGTCGGGATCACGCCGAGGTGCTGGGTGGCGGCGAAGAGGTAGGGCGCGAGCGTCCACGGGTCGTGCTTCGGACCGCCGTACGCCTTCCGCACGCGCAGGTCGAGCGTCTCGGGGCTGATGCCGACCGACAGCGCGTCCTCGATCAGCACGAAGTCGAAACCGGCCTGCTCGAGCTCGCGCGCCGACTGCTGGTAGAGCTCCGGCGTCTGCCAGCGGTAGTTCCACTCGTAGTAGGGGCGCGCCCAGCCGTGCGGGCCGAATCCGCGGGAGAGGAACCAGCCGAAGTGCTGCTGCTTGGTCATGGCGTCATGCTGTCACGGTCGGCCCGGCGACGGCCGGTCCCGCCGCGCCCTCGTCGGTCGTCGACAGCCCGCCGACGCCAGGCTCGAGCGGATCGGTCGCGGTCAGCCCGCTGACAGCGGGGTCGAGCGGATCGACGGACGCCAGCGCCACGAACGCGCGCTCGAGGTCGGCGATGAGGTCCTCGGGGTCCTCCAGTCCGATCGACAGGCGCAGCAGACCGGGGGCGATGCCGCGTGCGGAGCGCTGCTCGTCGGTGCTCGTCACGTGCAGCGTGGTCGCGGGGTGCAGCACCAGGGAGCGCACGTCGCCGAGGTGCGACATCCGCGTGAACAGCTGCAGCGAGTTCTGCACGAGGCGGGCGCCTTCGCGTCCGCCGCGGACGGTGACGGCGAACACCGAGCCCTGGCCGTTCGGCAGATATCGCTGGGCGACCGCGTGGTAGGGGCTCGAGGCGAGGCCGCTGTAGTCCACCGACTCGACGGCGGGGTGCTCCTCGAGCCAGCGGGCGATCCGCAGGGCGGTCGCCGACTGGTGCCGGACCCGCAGCGAGAGCGTCTCGATGCCCTGGAGGATGAGGAACGCGTTGAGGGGCGACGGCGACGGGCCGTACCGCATCGCGACGCGGCGGGCGTGGTCGAGGAACGCGGCCGGGCCGGAGCGCTCCACCACGGTGCGTCCGTCGGGGCCGCGCTCGGCGGCGAGCTGCGGGTAGGCATCCGCCCGCTCCGCCCACGGGAACGTGCCCGCGTCGACGATCACGCCGCCCAGCACGGTGCCGTGTCCGGCGAGGAACTTGCTCGCCGAGTGCACCACGATGTCGGCGCCGTGTTCGATCGGGCGCACCAGGTAGGGCGTCGCCAGGGTGTTGTCGACGACGAACGGCACGCCGTGGCGGTGCGCGATCTCGGCCACTGCGGCGATGTCGAGCACGTCGTTCTTGGGGTTGGGGATCGACTCGGCGAACACGAGCTTGGTGTTCGGGCGGATGCCCGCCTCCCAGGCGTCGAGATCGCGCAGATCGGCGACGAAGTCGACGCTCACGCCCAGTCGTGCGAGGTCGTCGCGGAGCAGTTCGCGCGTGCCCTCGTAGATGCTCGAGGCCGCGAGGATGTGATCGCCGGCCGAGACCAGCGCGAGCAGGGTCGTGGATGTCGCGGCCTGGCCGCTTGCGACGAGCAGCGCGCCGATCCCCGACTCGAGGTCGGCGATGCGTCGCTCGGCGGCCGCACTGGTGGGGTTGCTCACCCGGGTGTAGCTGAAGCCCGAGTCGGCGCCGGAGAACCGCGCCTGCGCCTGGTCGAGGTCGTCGAACTCGAATCCGGCGGTGAGGTAGATCGGGGTCGCGCGCGGCTGGTGCGGGCCGTGCTGTTCGTCACCGGCGTGCAGCTGGCGCGTCGAGAACCCGAGGCGACCCGGGTTCTCCGGGCCGCCCCAGGGAGTGTCGGCGGCGGAAGTCATGCGGGCCAGGTTAGGCGCTGCCGGTCGTTCTCGACGATGCCGCCGTCACGAACCGTCACGAGGGCATCGCCGAGGGGACCTACTCCTCGTCCTCGCCGCCGCGGGTGCGGAGGATCACCGCGATCACGACGCCGACGAGCACCACGGCGACGCCGCCCAGCACCAGCCCGAGCGTGAGCCCGTCGATCCCGCCGGTTGCGGGGGCCGAGGCATCCGGTGCCGTCGTCTCGGTCGAGACCGGGTCGGTGGCGCACACCGGACCGGCCGATCCCGCCGCTGCGACCGCCCCGGGCGCGGGGGCGTAGGTGAACGCGTAGGTGTCCGAGACGGGGTGGCCGTCGGAGGAGACCGCCCGCCACGTGACCTTGTAGTCGCCGGCCGGGCCGAGTGCCACGGGGGTGGTGAGCGCGGTGCCCGCCACCGCGGTGCAGTCCGTCTCGTAGTGGCGGCCGTCGGGCCCCACCACGATCACGATGTTTCCGGCCCCGAGGTTCAGCAGGTTGGCGCTGAACGTCAGGTCGACCGCATCGAGCGACGCGACGGTGTCCCCCGGAGCGGGGGATGCTGCGACCAGGCTGTCGTGCGCCGACGCCGCGGGGGCGACGCCGAGCACGACGCCCCCCGCGATCGCCGCCACGCTCACCACGGAGGCGAGCGCACGGACGGCGAGGCGGGGAACGCCGCGCACGGTCAGGCCTTCCGGCGTCGCGCGAACGCGAGCGCGCCGAGCACGGCCGCACCGGCCGCGACCACGAGCGCCGCGATGCTCAGGCCGAGCGCGACACCCGAGTCCGACGACGCGGGCGCCGTGGCTGCGGCATCCGTCGTCGTGTGCGTCGCGGTGGTCGCCGCGCCGTGGTGTCCGGCCGGCGGGGTGTCGGTGATGTACAGCACCGGCGCCGGGTCGAGCGTGTCGTCGGCGGCGACCTCGTCGGGGGTCGCCGTCCAGTTCGAGATCGAGCCGTCGTCGTAGGTCTGCACGGCCGGCAGCAGCACGTGACCGGTGTCGGGCACCGGCCCGAGCACGACCGTGAGGTTCACGAACTGGCCCGTGCCCAGGCCGCCGCCGGGGTCGGCCTGCCACACGATCGAGCGCGCGGCCTGGGTGATCGCGTTGCCGCCGACGGTGACCGGCGCGGGCAGCGCGCCCTCGACGATCGTCGCGGTCCATCCGGGGACGGCCTGGTAGAGCACGCTCGTGAACGGGGTGTCGGCCGGGAGGCTCACCTCGACGCGGATCGTCCTGGCGGTCTCGGATTCGTTCGGCACCCGGAACACGAGCGTCGAATAGGCGCCCGGATCGGCGGTGTTCGGGTTGACGGTGACATGGGCGGATGCGGCGAGCGGCGCGCCGATCGCGAGGACGGCGCCGACGGCCGCGGCCACGAGGGCGCGGCGGAACAGGGACTTGCGGAGCATGAGGATGCTGCTTTCTGAGGAGTGCGCGCGCGACAGGACGTCGCGGAGAACGCGCGGGTGAGGAAGTGGATGTCGGGGGTCAGGCCGCGAGCGGCGGACCCCGCCTCCTCAACAGCGACAGCACCGCGATGCCCGCGCCGAGCAGCGGCGCCTCGGGTGCGGAGGTGGGAACGGTCGCAGGGCGCGCCGTGCGGAACGGCACGAGCGCGCGGAAGGTGTCGGCGAGCACTCCGGCGATCGCGCGGAGGGCGCGCTCGCCGGTGCCGAGGGCGAGGATCGTGATCGCCGCGGCGAGGGCGTGCGCCGCCCACATCCACGGGGAGTCCGCGCCGTGATGGACGGCGCTGTGCATGGCGGGGACGGATGCCGCGGCCATGCCGCTGATCGCGTCGCCGCTGTGGTGCAGCATCCCGTCGCCCGCTGCCGTCGTCGCGCCGCCGGTCAGGTCGAGGGCGAGGAGCGAGTGGAACAGCACCTGGCTGAGCGTGACGGCGATCGACAGGCGCCCCCACGACGGCGCGCGGCCGGTGAGCAGGACGCAGATCGGGGCGGCGAGGCCGAGAGCCAGCAGGAGGTTCGGGAGACCGGGCGCCTCGCCGGTGACCGCCACGTGCGAGACGGTGGCCACGAAGGTCGCGAACGACGCCGCGGCGACCCCGCGCCATGCGCGCTCCGCGCGTCCGGCCCTCGACGACATGACCCTCCTCGATCCCAGCCTATTCGGCCGCGGGACGCCGATCGGATGGGAGCCGTTCCTCCGCGAGGGGACGCCGATCGCCGTCCCCTCGCCCGAGAAGGGCGCGATGTGCGTCCCCTCGGCGGGCAACGTGCAGGGCTACGTGCAGGGCGTGGCGGCTATTCCGCGGCCGTGGGGTCGGAGGTCGACGCCTCCGCCTCGACCTCGCGGAGCTTCTCGGTGGCCTCGTGCTCGACGATGCGCGGCACGAAGTCGCGCACGGCGGCATCGTCGAACGAGTCGTGGATCTCGGTGACCGTCTCCTCCACGACCGCGGCGGGGAGATCGGAGAACTTCTCGGTGAGGCGCTCGACCACGTGCTCGACGTCGACCTCCTCGATGTGGGCTTTTCGACGGCGTCGGCGTTCGGGTCCTGCGCGGAGGTCTGATCGCTCATGGCCCGACCATACGTCGGGCGGGCGGCGCGTGGGTGAACTTTCACCGCACTCTCACCAGGCGACGCGCACCTTCGAGCCGGAGCGGCGGAGCGACCGGGAGAGGTCGTCGATCCAGGCGCGGGCGCCGGAATCCGCATCGTCGGCCTCGTAGATCGCCCAGATGAACGAGGCGGCGTACACCGTGTCGTCGGGAGCGCCCTCGTCCCACGCGTCGACGAGCGCCTCCGCGTACGTCGCCGTCTCGGCGAAGCGCGTCAGCAGCGTGCGCACGAACGCGTGGGCGTCGGCGCGGGAAAGGTCGCCGGGGCCGACGGTGGGGTGCAGGACGGTGCCGGATGCCTCGACCTGCAGGTAGTTCCACGCCATATCTCCATCATCCGCGCGCGGCGGGTGATTCGGGGTCGACGTGCGTCGGGAGGAGTCGTGCGCTGGGGGAAGAGTTGTGCGCTCCGGGAGGACGGATGGCGCGGCATCCGTCCTCCCGGAGCGCCCATCTCCTCCCCGGCGCGAACCTCTGCAGCGGCCCGCCGGCGCGGACCTCAGGTGGCGACGAGACCGGCGCGGACCTCAGGCGGCGACGAGACCGGCGCGCAGTCCCTCGACGAGCGGGGTCGTCGGGCGGCCGAGGATGCGCGAGAGGGTGCCGTCGGTGTCGGCCAGCACGCCGTTCGCGATCGCATCGTCGATGCCGACGACGAACGCGACAATGCCCGCGTCGAGGCCGAACGACGACAGCTGCGCCGCCTTCTCCTCGCGGGTCTGCGGAACGTAGACGACCTCCCGACCGACGACCTCGGAGGCCGCAGCGGCGAGCTGGGTGTAGTCCCATGCGACGTCGCCGGCGAACTCGAGCACGTCGCCGATGCGGCCGTCCGCCAGCAGGACCGCGACCGCGCCCTCGGCGTAGTCGGCACGGCTCGCGCTGGCCACGCGGCCGTCGCCCACTGCGGCGGCGATGACGCCGGATTCGCGGGCGCCGGCCACGTCGCCGAGGTAGTTCTCGTGGTACCAGTCGTTGCGCACGATCACGGCGGGGATGCCGGCGGCGGCGATGGCCTCCTCGGTCGCCCTGTGGTCGGCGCCGATGCCGTAGTCGACCGTCGTCGCCTTCGGCGCGCTCGTGTAGACGAGCTTGTCGACGCCGGCCGCACGCACGGCCTCGACGACGTTGCGGTGGCCGGTCACGCGGTCCCGGACGTCGGAGCTCGAGATGAACAGCACCCGGTCGACGCCGTCGAGCGCGGGGGTGAGGGTCTCGGGGCGGTCGTAGTCGAGTTCGACGACGCGGATGCCGCGGGCCGAGGCATCCGCCAGCTTCGACGGGGTGCGGGCGCCGGCGACGATGTCGGCGGGCTCCACGCCGGCGGAGACGAGGGCGTCGAGGGCGTGGCGGCCGAGGTGGCCGGAGGCGGCGGTGACGAGGATGGTCATGGGGATGCCTTTCGTAGCGGTTGCGTCAGAGGGGAACCGTGATCGTCGTTCCTGGCATTCCACATGGTGGGTACCCACTTTGAGGTAAGGTACCCACGTGCAGGTAAGTCTTTCGGGAATCCGCGGCGCCCATGGCGAAGTGTTCACGCAGGGATGCCCGACGCGTGAGGTGCTCGACCACGTGCTGAGCAAGTGGGGCACGCTCGTGCTGCTGGCGCTCACCGACGGCACCCTGCGTTGGGGGGAGCTGCGTCGCGAGGTCGACGGCATCAGCGAGAAGATGCTCGCCTCGACGCTGCGCACCCTCGAGGCCGACGGCTTCGTGCGGCGCGAGTCGTTCCCCGAGGTGCCCCCGCGGGTCGAGTACTCGCTCACCGACCGCGGGCGCGAGCTCATGGACCGGATGCTGCCGCTCATGGAGTGGATCGCCGGCCACGCCGAGGAGATCCTCGCCCGCTGACCCGCACGGGATGTCGGGGCGCGCTGTCAGACTCGGACGGTGACCGACGACACCCGCGCCGAAGCGCTCGCCGCACTCCGCGCTCTCACGGGCCGCGCCGACGCCGACTTCCACGACGGGCAGTTCGAGGCGATCTCGGCCCTCGTCGACGATCGGCGGCGGGCGCTCGTGGTGCAGCGCACCGGGTGGGGCAAGTCGGCGGTGTACTTCGCCGCGACGCTGCTCCTGCGCCGGCGCGGCGGCGGTCCGACGGTGCTCGTCTCGCCCCTCCTCGCCCTCATGCGCGATCAGATCGCCGCGGCCGAACGCGCCGGGGTGCGCGCGGTCGCGATCAACTCCACCAATGCGCACGAGTGGGGCGATGTGCTCGGCGCGCTCGACCGCGACGAGGTCGACGTGCTGCTGCTGTCGCCCGAGCGCCTCAACAACCCGTCGTTCCGCGACGAGCAGCTGCCCGCGCTCATCGACCGGCTCGGGATGCTGGTGGTCGACGAGGCGCACTGCATCAGCGACTGGGGGCACGACTTCCGTCCCGACTACCGGCGGCTGGCCGAGCTGATCCGGCGGCTGCCGTCGGGCGTGCCCATTCTCGCCACGACGGCCACCGCCAACAGCCGCGTGGTGACTGACGTCGCCGAGCAGCTCGGGGGCGGCTCCGCCGACGTGCTGACGATCCGCGGCCCGCTGGCCCGCACGTCGCTGCGGCTCGGTGTGCTGCGGCTCCCCACCGCGAAGGCGCGCCTGGCGTGGCTGCTCAGCCACCTCGGCGACCTCCCCGGCTCGGGCATCGTCTACACCCTCACGGTCAGCGCCGCCGAAGACGTCGCGCGGCTGCTGCGCGAGGCCGGGCACGACGTGCGCGCCTACACCGGCCAGACCGACACCGGCGAGCGCGAAGAGGCCGAGGCGCTGCTCAAGGCGAACGGGGTGAAGGCGCTCATCGCCACGAGCGCGCTCGGCATGGGCTTCGACAAGCCTGACCTCGGATTCGTGGTGCACCTCGGTGCGCCCTCGTCGCCCGTCGCGTACTACCAGCAGGTCGGCCGCGCCGGCCGTGCCACCGATAACGCCGACGTGCTGCTCCTCCCCGGCCTCGAAGACCCCGACATCTGGCGCTACTTCGCCACCGCGTCGATGCCCACGCGCGAGCGCGCCGAGAAGGTGATCGCCGAGCTCGGCCCCGCGCCCACCTCGACCCCCGCCCTCGAGGCGCTGGTCGACATCCGTCGCACTCCCCTCGAACTGCTGCTGAAGGTGCTCGACGTCGACGGTGCCGTCCGGCGCGAGCGCGGCGGCTGGGTCTCGACCGGGCAGTCGTGGACGTACGACGCCGACCGCTACGAGCGCATCACGGCCGCGCGTCTCGCCGAGCAGCAGAGCATGCTCGACTACGAGCAGACCTCCGGGTGCCGCATGGAGTTCCTGCAGCGCGCGCTCGACGACGCGACCGCGACACCCTGCGGGCGCTGCGACCGCTGCGCCGGCGTGTGGTTCCCGACCGACGTGCCGGAGGGGGCGGATGCTGCGGCATCCGCGTCCCTCGACCGCGTCGGGGTGCCGATCGAACCGCGCGCGCAGTGGCCCACCGGTGCCGACCGGCTGGGCGTTCCGGTGAAGGGCCGCATCGCGGCGGACGAGCGGGCGGAGGAGGGCCGGGCGCTCGCGCGGCTCACCGACCTCGGCTGGGGCGGCACACTGCGTGGGATGTTCGAGGGCGCGGCCGAGGATGCACCGGTCACGGCCGCGGTCGGAGATGCGGTGGTGCGGGTGCTGGCGTCGTGGCCGTGGGCGGAGCGTCCGGCCGCGGTCGTCTCGATGCCGTCGCGGCGGCATCCGCTGCTGGTGGAGTCGCTCGCGCGCGGGCTCGCCAAGGCGGGCCGGCTGCCCTACCTCGGTCCGCTCGCGTCGCGCGGCGGAGGGCCGAGCGGCGAGCCCGGCGGCAACAGCGTCTACCGTCTGGCGGGGCTATGGGACCGCTTCGATGCGACCGGCCTCGCGCTGCCGGCCGGTCCGGTGCTGCTGGTCGACGACCTCGCCGACAGCCGGTGGACACTCACCGTCGCCGCCCGCGAGCTGCGCCGTGCCGGGGCATCCGCCGTGCTGCCCTTCGCGCTCGCGCTCCGCGGCTGAAAGGGATGCGATCACGACTCGGCAGTCGCACAATGGCGGTATGAGCGTGACGAATCCGCGCACCGAGTACGAGTCGCTCCTCTACGTCATGCAGCGCATGTCGTTCCGATTCCCGTGGCTCGACGATGACGAACTGCTCGCGGCGACCGCCGAGGAGATCGAGCGGTTCGACGGGGTGCGGCTGCGCGCCTACGTCCCGACGCTCGTCGAGCGCAATCTGCGCGAGCGGTTCCGGGCGGCCTGAGCCGGCGGACTACCCGGCCGCCGGTTCCTGCAGGAGCGCGGCCTCGAGGGCGACCCAGGCGAGCATCGCGCACTTCACGCGCATCACGTACTTCGCGACGCCCTGGAACGCGGCGGCGTCGCCGAGCTCGTCCGACGGCTCGAACTCCCCGCCGCGCGAGCGCAGCATGGCGCGGTACTCGTCGATGAGAGCGGATGCCTCGGCCCGCGGCATCCCACGCAGGATCGACGTCATCACCGACGCCGACGCCATCGAGATGCTGCAGCCCTGGCCCTCCCACACGATCGGGTCGAGGCGTCCGTCGGTCACGGTGACGCCCACGGTGATCTCGTCGCCGCACGACGGATTGAGCTCGTGATGCGTGTGCGCGGCGGTCGACACGTCGCCGCGACCGATCGGACGGCGGGAGTGATCGAGGATCACCTCGCGGTAGAGGTCCTCCAGCTCGCTCATCGGTCCGCCCCGAAGAACGCGCGCACCTCGGCGAGGGCCGCCCCGAACCGGGCGATCTCGTCGTCGGTCGTGTAGACGTAGGCGCTCGCACGGGTGGTCGCGGCGACGCCGAGTGCGCGGTGCAGGGGCTGTGCGCAGTGGTGGCCGGTGCGCACCGTGATCCCGCGGTCGTCCAGGAACTGCCCGACGTCGTGGGCGTGCACCCCGTCGACGACGACGCTCACGAGCGCCGCGCGCTCCGCTCCGGCGGGCGGCCCGACCAGCCGCACACCGGGCACGCGCTCGACGGCGTCGACCAGCAGCGCGGCCAGCTCGTCCTCGCGGGCGGAGACCGCCGGCATCCCGAGCTCCTCGAGATAGCGCACCGCGGCACCCAGGCCCACCGCCTGGCTCACCGGCTGCGTGCCGGCCTCGAACCGCTGCGGGGCGGGGAGGAACTCCGCCGCCTCCATCGTCACGGTGGTGATCGTCGAGCCGCCCGTGCGCGCCGGCGGCAGGGCGTCGAGCAGCTCGCGGCGGCCGTACAGCACGCCGATGCCGGTCGGTCCGAGCATCTTGTGGCCCGAGAACGCGGCGAAGTCCACCCCGAGCGCGTCGAGGTCGATCGCCCGATGCGGCACCGACTGGCAGGCATCCAGCACCGTCAGCGCGCCGAGCGAGCGGGCGAGCCCCACGACGTCGGCCACCGGTGCGACGGCCCCCGTCACGTTCGACACGTGCCCGAACGCGATCAGCTTCGTGCGGGGACCGGATGCCGCGGCCAGCCCGTCGATCGTCCAGAGCCCGTGCTCGTCCACCGGCGCCCACCGCAGCACGGCGCCGGTGCGCAGCGCCAGCCGCTGCCAGGGGATGAGGTTCGCGTGATGCTCGGCCTCGGTGACGAGGATCTCGTCGCCGGGCCGCAGCGCGAGCGCGGGCGCGCCCGGCGACGTGCCGCCCAGGCCGAGCGAGGCATCCGAGAGTCCCAGAGCCACCACGTTCAGGGCGTCGGTGGCGTTCTCGGTGAAGACGATCCGCTCGGGGGCGGGCGCGCCCACGAAGCGGGCGATGTCGGCGCGGGCGTCCTCGAACGCCACCGTCGCCTCGCCGGTCGCCTCGCTCGATCCGCGGTGCACCGCGGCGTACGACTCCTCGACGAACGCGCGCTCCGCATCGAGAACGGATGCCGGGCGCTGGGCCGTCGCGGCCGAGTCGAGGTAGGCGTGATCGCCCGGACGGCGCGTGAACGCGAAGTCGCCGCGGACGCGGCCGACATCGAGAGTGCCGGGGGTGATCTCGGCGGAAGCGGTGCTCATAGGCATCCATTCTCCCGCGCTCCGCACTCGGCTGGGCGTCGTCGTCCTCGTGCGCGGCGGCGACGGAGTACACTCGGGGCGTGCTGACCTGTCGCTGCTGTCGCTGAGAGCCCCGCTCTCCTCCACGACCCCGACAGCTCCCGCGCGGCACCGCGCGGCCTCACCGAAGGACACCCCACCCGTGCGTTACGCGCAGAGCATGGCCGACCTCGTCGGCAACACCCCCCTCGTCCGGCTGAACCACGTCACCGACGGCGTCGCCGCGACGGTGCTCGCCAAGGTCGAGTACTTCAACCCCGGCGGATCCGCGAAGGACCGCATCGCCCGCAACATCATCGACGCCGCCGAGCGGGACGGACTGCTGAAGCCGGGCGGCACGATCGTCGAGCCGACCAGCGGCAACACCGGCGTCGGCCTGGCGCTGGTCGCCCTGCAGCGCGGCTACCGCATGATCTTCGTCGTGCCCGACAAGTTCGACGGCGACAAGGTCGACGTGCTGCGCGCGTACGGGGCCGAGGTCGTGATCGTGCCCACGAGCGTTCCGCCCGAGGATCCGCGGTCGTACTACAGCGTCTCCGACCGCCTCGCGCGCGAGATCCCGGGCGCGTTCAAGCCCAACCAGTTCGCCAACCAGAACGGTCCGCGCGGTCACTACGAGACCACCGGGCCCGAGATCTGGCGCGACACCGACGGCCGCGTGACGCACTTCGTCGCCGGCATCGGCACCGGCGGCACGATCACCGGCACGGGCCGCTACCTGCGCGACGTCTCGGACGATGCCGTCCGCGTGATCGGCGTCGACCCGGTCGGCTCGATCTACTCCGGCGGCGACGTGCACGGCTACGACGTCGAGGGCGTCGGCGAGGACTTCTGGCCCGAGACCTACGACCCCACCGTGGTGCACGCGTACGAGCGGGTCGACGACGCCGAGTCGTTCGCGATGACCCGCCGCCTCGCCCGCGAGGAGGGCGTCATGGTGGGCGGCTCCGGCGGGATGGCCGTCGTCGGCGCGCTCCGCGTCGCGCGCGACCTCACCGCCGCCGACGTCGTGGTGGTGCTGCTCCCCGATCACGGCCGTGCCTACATCCGCAAGATCTTCAACGACGAATGGATGCTGCACCACGGCTACGACGTGGAGCCCCCGGCATCCCTCCTCCCCACCGGCTTCACCCTGGAAGGACCCACCGCATGAACCTCGACGACGTCGCCCGCGGGCTCGAGAGCCGCGCGGTGCACGCCGGCCAGGACTTCGACCCCGCCACCGGCGCGGTCATCCCGCCCGTGCACTTCTCCACCACCTACGCGCAGGACGGGATCGGCGGGCTGCGCGGCGGGTACGAGTACGGGCGCAGCGCCAACCCCACCCGCACGGCGCTGCAGACGCAGCTCGCCGCGCTCGAGGGCGGGGCGCACGGCGTCTCGTTCGCCTCGGGGCTCGCGGCCGAGGACGCGCTGCTGCGCGCGGCGCTGAAGCCCGGCGACGAGGTGCTGCTCGGCAACGACGTGTACGGCGGCACCTACCGTCTGATCGCGCGCGTGCTCGGTCCGTGGGGTGTGAAGCTGCGCGTGGTCGACATGAGCGATCTCGCCGAGGTCGAGGCGGCGCTCGCCGAACGCCCCGCGCAGATCGTGTGGGTGGAGACGCCCTCGAACCCGATGCTGCGGATCACCGACATCGCCGGACTCTCGCGCCTCGGCCACGCGGCGGGCGCCCTGGTGGTCGTCGACAACACATTCGCCTCGCCCGCATTGCAGCGTCCGCTGTCGCTCGGCGCCGACGTGGTCGTGCACTCCACCACGAAATACCTCGGCGGGCACTCCGACGTCGTCGGCGGCGCGCTCGTGCTGAACGACGACGCGCTCGCCGAGCAGGTGCGCTTCCTGCAGTACGCCGCCGGTGCGGTCTCGGGGCCGCTCGACGCCTGGCTCACCACGCGAGGCATCAAGACCCTGCCCCTGCGCATGCAGCGGCACTCGTCGAACGGACTCGCGATCGCCGAGCACCTGGCCGGGCACGGCGCCGTCGCTCGGGTCTACTACCCGGGGCTCGCCGCGCACCCCGGTCACGAGCTGGCCGCCGCGCAGATGTCGGGCTTCGGCGGGATCGTGTCGCTCGCTCTGGCGGATGGCGCGGCGGCACGCCGCTTCGCCGAGTCGACGCGCCTGTTCCAGCTCGCCGAGTCGCTCGGCGGGGTCGAGTCGCTGGTCAACTACCCCGACGCGATGACGCACGCCTCGGTGCGCGGCACGGAGCTCGCCGTCCCCGAAGAGGTCGTGCGCCTCTCGGTCGGCATCGAGTCGATCGACGACCTGCTCGCCGACGTCGACCAGGCGCTCGCCGGACTCTGACCCGCGGGTCCACTCCGCGCTGTGCGGGTCCGTTCGCTCGGGTGTCGCAACACGCGGTGTTCTCGGGTGCGGTGCGGCGTGTTGCGCCCCCTGAAGGAGTGCGGCGGATGCCTGGGGTCGAGGCATCCGCTGGCCCGCGGCGGCGCCCCGATTGTTCGGGTGTCGCAACACGCGGTGTTCTCGGGTGCGGTGCGGCGTGTTGCGCCCCCTGAAGGAGTGCAGCGGATGCCTGGGGTCGAGGCATCCGCTGGCCCGCGGCGGCGCCCCGACTGTTCGGGTGTCGCAACACGCGGTGTGCTCGCGTGCGGTGCGGCGTGTTGCGCCCCCTGAGCGAGTCGCGCGGGCTCAGCCGTCGGCGCGGCGGGCGGCGGCGAGCTGACGCTGCCAGTCGCCGGGCACCCGGTCGCGCGGACCGGGCACGCCCTGCGAGGGCAGGTGCGCGTGCGGGGGAGCGAGCTCGGGCCCGTCGATCATGGCCTCGGCACCGTAGTCCCAGAACCAGTCCTCGCCCGGTTCGAAGCTCTGGATGACGCGATGACCGGTCTGCTCCCAGTGGGCGGTGGCATGGCGGCCCAGGGAGTCGTCGCAGCATCCGATGTGCCCGCAGGCGGCGCACCGACGCAGGTGCACCCACCAGCCGCCGTGCTCGTCGCACTCCGCGCAGCCGGTCGAGGACGGCGGCACCTCCGGGTGGATGTCGCTCGCGGCGTCGTCCATGGCTGCTCCTCGCGTCGGGGCGGGCGGATGCCTCCACGATAGGTGGCACCCGCCCGCCCCGCGAGGTCAGTCGGCGCGCGGCGGTGCGTCCCCGGCCGAGGTACGGCCGCGGGTCGCGCCCGCGGGCTGCGCGGCATCCGTCGTCCGTCCGCGCTGCTGCGCCTCGAGCTCCTCGGCTTCGGCGCCGCCGACCGCCTCGCCACGGGCGACGAGCCCGGCGACGTCGGAGAGCGGGATCTGCTTGAGCACGAGGGACAGCACGAACGCGATGGCGATGAACGGCACGAGGTACCAGAACACCGGCGCCAGGGCGTCGGCATAGGCGTTCACGACGCCGTCGCGCACCGACTGCGGGAGCTGGCCGAGCATCTGCGGGTCGATGGTCGACGCCGCGCCGGCCGCATCGGCCGCCGAGGCGCCCGCGCCCGCGAAGACCGCCGTGAGGTTCTCGCTGAGCCGGGTCGTGAAGATCGTGCCGAACACCGCGGTTCCGAGGGCGGCGCCCACTTCGCGGAAGTAGTTGTTCGTGCTGGTCGCGGTGCCGATCTGCGCGGCCGGCACCGAGTTCTGCGCCACGAGCACGATGACCTGCATGATGAGCCCGAGACCGGCGCCGAAGAAGAACAGGTAGACGCAGATGAGCCACACCGGCGTCGCCGCGGTCAGCGTCGTCATCGCGATCATCGCGAAGCCGGTCACCGCCGCTCCCACGATCGGGAACAGCTTGTAGCGGCCCGTCTTGGTGATCGCGATGCCCGAGGCGATCGAGGTGCCCATGAGGCCCACCATCATCGGCAGCATGAGCAGACCGGATGCCGCGGCCGACGTCCCCGACGACATCTGCAGGAACGTCGGGACGAAGCCGATGGCCGCGAACATCCCGATGCCGAGGGTGAGTCCGATCGCGGTGGTGTTGATGAAGATCGGGTTGCGGAAGAGGCTCAGAGGGATCACCGGATCCTGGGCGCGTGCCTCGGTGAGGATGAAGGCGAGGACTGCGGCGAGGAGGCCCGCTCCCCACGCCCACGTCGCCGCGGATCCCCAGCCGAAGCTCTTGTCGCCGCCGAAGTCTGTGAAGAAGATGAGGCAGGTCGTCGCGATCGACAGGAACACGATCCCCAGCACGTCGATGCGCTTCGTGGCCTTCTTGCTGGGGAGGGTCAGCGCGACCAGGCCGATGATGAAGGCCGCGATGCCGACGGGGATGTTGATGTAGAACGCCCACTGCCACGTGAGGTGGTCGACGAAGAAGCCGCCCAGGAGCGGGCCGGCGACGGCGGACAGGCCGAAGATCGCACCCAGCGGTCCGAGGTACTTTCCGCGCTCCTTCGCCGGGACGATGTCGGCGATGATCGCCTGCGACAGGATCATGAGACCGCCGCCGCCGAGGCCCTGCGCGGCGCGGAAGATCACGAACATCCAGAAATCGGTGGCGAAGGCGCACCCGACCGAGGCGAGCGTGAAGATCGCGATGGCGATGAGGAACAGCTTGCGTCGCCCCAGAACGTCGCCGAACTTGCCGTAGATGGGCATGACGATCGTGGTCGCGAGGAGATAGGCGGTCGTGATCCACACCTGGTGGTCGACGCCGCCGAGCTGACCGACGATCGTCGGCATCGCGGTCGACACGATGGTCTGGTCGAGGCTCGCCAGCAGCATGCCGGCGATGAGGGCGCTGAAGATGATCCAGATGCGCCGCTTCGTCAGCAGAAGCGGCGCGGGCGGGGCGAGAGCGGTCATACGAGGTCGATTCCGTTCGGTCGGGTCAGAGGGTGAACAGGGAGCGGGCGAGCTGCACGCGACGCGTGAAGAGCGTGCGGAACTCCGCGGCCCCATCGCCGAAGAACTCGAGAGTGGTGGGGCGCGCGAAGGCGCCGAGGACCTGCACGAGGACGGCTGCCCGGGCGTCGCCGGCCGGCCAGCCCTCTCGCCGCTCCACGAGGGCGATGTCGTCGCGTTCGCCCTGGGTCGCCAGGTCGACGAAGTGCGCGAGGAGCTGGGGCGAGCGCTCGAGGGCTCCCCGGATGCCTTCCAGATCGGCGATCGTCGGCCCCGCCGTCTCCCAGCGCGCGATCGCGAGCTCGGTCGCGGCGTCGAGCAGGTCGGCCGACGAGGCCGACGGACCGGCGGCGACGAACGCCTCGTCGAGCTCGGTGAAGTCCGACCACACGGTCACCCCCATCACCGCGTTCTCCTTCGAGGCGAAGTAGTTGAAGAACGTGCGCCGGGAGACGCCCACTTCGGCGCACAGCTCCTCGATGGTGAATCCGCCGAAGCCGCGCTCGGCGGTGAGCCGTCGCGCGACGGCGCGCAATCCGCGCGACGTCTCGGCCGTGCGCCTGGCGCGAGACGAAAGTGCACTCTCTTCCATGTAGTGCATTCTTGCACTACATGCTTGAAGATGCACCTTCGGTTCCGCTGAGATGCGCCGCGGTCGTTCCACGACGTGACAGAGTGGGCGGATGCCGCGCCGCACCATCGTCCTCACCGGAGCCAGCGACGGGATCGGGGCCGCCGCCGCGCGCATGCTGCACGGGGACGGCCACGAGGTCGTCCTCGTGGGCCGCTCGCCCGAGAAGACCGCGACCGTCGCGGCCGAGCTGGGCGTCGAGCACCACCTCGTCGACTTCACCGACCTCGATTCGGTGCGTCGCCTGGCCGACGACCTCGCGGCGAGGCATCCGTCCATCGATGTGCTCGCCAACAACGCCGGCGGCATCTTCGGGCGCGATCGGGTCGTCACGGTCGACGGACACGAGCAGACGTTCCAGGTGAACTATCTCGCGCCGTTCCTGCTGACGCACCTGCTGATGGATCCGCTCCGCGCGGCCGAGGGGACCGTCATCAACACCTCCAGCGCCGCGCACCGGCTGTTCGCCCGCTTCGACGTCGACGACCTCGACGCCGAGCGCCGCTACAACCCCCGCCGCGCCTACGGCAACGCCAAGCTCGCGCAGATCCTGCACGCGCGGGAGTTCGATCGCCGCCACCGCGGCGCCGGCGTCACCGCCACGGCCTTCCACCCGGGTGTGATCGCGTCGAGCTTCGCCGGTGCACCCGGCTCGGCGATGCGCGCGATGTACGTCTCGAAGCTGGCCGGGCTCATGCTCGCTCCCGTCGAGAAAGGCGCCGACACGCTGGTCTACCTGGCCGAGCGGATGCCGGGGGTCGACTATCCGACGGGGGAGTACTTCGTCGAGCGCGAGGTCGCCAAGACCAGCGCGGCGGCACGCGACCTCTCGCTCGCGAGCGAACTGTGGCGGCGGTCGGAGCGGATGCTCGGCATCGCCTGAGACGGCGTCGCGGCTCCGTGCGCGACGCCGCGGCCGCTCAGCGCTCGTCGGCCGCGAGCGCGATCAGACGCCGCTGGCGCATCGCGAGGAACAGCGGGAACACGAACGCGAACGCGGTCACGAGCGCGCCGGCGACGTACAGCCAGGCGAACCGCATGCCCAGTCGCCGCGCCTCGACGATCACGAACACGCTGCCCGCGATCGCGACCACCATCAGGTCGACGCCGATCGACGACACCGACGGCCCGCTCGAGAACAGGTCGCCGAGGAAGTCGCGCCCCTGCAGCACGGCGAGGATGTTGAAGGTCCACGTGCCGAGGAGCCCCGCGACGGCGAGGACGGCGTAGGCGACGGCGAGCGGGCTCCAGTGGCGGGTCATGCCTCGATCATCGCCCGTCCCGAGCCCGGATGTCAGCGCCGTCGTACGCTGGCAGGGGAGGTATGCGCATGTCCGACCCGCGCGAAGCGGCCGCTCGCTACCGGCTCGAGCAGGCCGGGGAGGCCGCCGATGCCGAAGCGCCGGAGACGGCGGCGGATGCGGCATCCGCTCGCCCCGCGCAGACGACCTGGCGCGAACGCGCGGCCTACGTCGAGACGGCGATCCAGCAGGCGATCCGCCGCGGAGAGTTCGACGACCTGCCCGGCGCGGGCAAGCCGATACCCGGTCTCGGAACGAGCCATGACCCCGACTGGTGGATCAAGCGCAAGATCGAGACCGAGGGGCTCACGGGGCTGGGGCCGCCGGCGCTGCTGCTGCGCACCGAGTACGCCGAGCTCGACACCCGTCTCGATGAGCTGCGCCGCGAGGGCGACGTGCGCGAGGTGCTGGAGGACTTCAACCGCCGCGTGATCGAGGCCCGTCGGCAGCTGCTCGGCGGGCCACCCGTCGTCACTCCGCTCGTCGACGTGGACGCGCGCGTGCGCGGCTGGCAGGAGCGACGGAATGCCTCCACTCCGGCGTCTGCTCCCGCCCCCACCCGCCACTCCCGGGGGCGTTGGGGACGACTTCTGTCGCGCCGGCGCCGGGGGTAGCGACGAAACCCGTCCCCGATGCAGGCGGAGCAGTGCGCAGCGGGTCGGATCGGGGAAGAGGGCGGCGAGCGGATCGGGGCTCACAGCCCTCTGCCAGGTTTCCGGATCGTGCCGCGGAATCACGGGCGAGCGTCGACGGTGATCCCGGGCGTGTCCCGGCCGGACGGCGGCATCCGTCCAATCCGAATCCGAGGTCCTCCCGGATAGCCGACGTGCGACGGAAAACGTCGACACGTCACGGAACCGAAGGAGACATCTGATGCTTAAGAAGAACTCGAACCGGATCGGCATCCTCGCCACTGCAGGTGCCGGCGCAGCCGCCCTCGCCATCGCCGGGTTCGCCCTGCCGGCCAACGCCGCAGACACGACGAACACCTGGGACACCACCTCGACCTCGACCTCGGCCACGAGCTCGCTCGACGGCTTCAAGGCGATGCTGCACGACCTCATGCTCGCCAACGGCAACAGCGCCACCGCCGGAAACGTCGGTGTCGACGGCGGACTGATCAACGCGCCGCTGGTCAACGGCCCGCTCGTGAGCGACGTGGCCAACGGCCCGATCGCCTCCGGCAACGACACCCCGGTCGCCTCCGGCAACAGCACGCTGAACGGCAACAGCACCCTCAGCGGCAACGACGTGTCGGCCCCCGTCGGCTCCGGCAACGACGTGTCCGCCCCGATCGACGCTCCCGTCGGATCGGGCAACGACACCTCTGTCACCGCTCCGGTGACCGCCCCGCTCGGCTCGGGCAACTCCACCGGCAACATCGGTGCCGACGTGAACAACCTCGTCGACTCCGTCACGAGTGGTATCGGCGTGGACCTGGGCGGTCTCGGCCTCGGCCGCTGATCCCAAGGATCCTCACTCGGAGGGCTCGGTCGCTGGGGCGGCCGGGCCCTTCGCCGTGCGCGGCGCTGGCGTCGGCGTGCGAGGGGCGCGGGTCGCCGCCGCGCCGCGCGCCGCTAGCCTGGCACGATGAGCCGCTCCGCTGACGGGGATGCCCGACGGGCGTCGGTGCGCGACGTGGCCGAGCGGGCGGGCGTCTCGACGCAGACCGTCTCCCGCGTCATCAACGACCACCCGCACATCCGCGATGACACCCGGCGGCGGGTGCGCGAGGCGATGGCCGCCCTCGACTACCGCGTGAACAACGCCGCGCGTGCGCTCGGCACCACCCGCACGCGCACGATCGGCGTGATCGCCTCCGACTCCGACCTCTACGGTCCCGCCGTGGGGATCGCAGCGCTCGAGGCCGCCGCGCGCGCGGCCGGGCGCTGGATCGCCACGGCCTACGCGCCCGCAGGCGATGCCGAGGGGGTCGAGGCCGCTTTGGCGCACGTGCGCGCGCAGGGCGTCGACGGCATCGTGCTGGTCGCCGCGCACGCCCGCTCGCTCGCCGCGCTCGAGGCCGCCGACCACGGGCTTCCCCTGGTCGCACTGCACGGCGGCCCGGGTGCGGTGCGGCAGCGCGAGGGCGCCGCGGCGATCGTCGCGCACCTCGTCGAGCGGGGGCACCGCCGCATCGCCCGCATCGGCGGCCCCGCGGACTGGATCGACGAGGTCGCCCGCGCCGAGGGGTTCGCGGAGGCGCTCGCCGCGCACGGTCTCGATCCGTCGTCGGCGTGGTCGGGGGACTGGTCGGCGGCGTCGGCGGCCGCGCTCGCTCCGGACATCGTCCGAGCGATCCGCGAGCCGGACGGCCCGACCGCGATCGTCGCGGCCAACGACCAGATGGGGCTGGGGCTGCTCGCGGGCCTGCGGACCGCCGGACTCGACGTGCCGGGCGACATCGGCGTGGCGGGATTCGACGACAACCCCGATGCGGCCTTCTACCGTCCCGGGCTCACCACCGTGCGCCTGGACGTGGCCGGGGAGGCGGCCAGGTGTGTAGCGGCCGTGATCGGCGAGGAACCGTCGGTCGAGGCATCCGCCCCCGTTCTGGTGGTGCGTGCATCCACGGGTGGCGGTACCGATATGTTATCGGTAACATAGACGACGGATGCCGCGGCATCCGCTGTCTCGAGGAAGTGACCGCATGCCCCCCGCCTTCGATGCCCCGACCATGGACGCGATCGACGCGACCCGCGCCGACGTCGCCCGCCTGCACGCCGAGCTGGTGCGCTACGGCCTGGTGATCTGGACCGGCGGCAACGTCTCGGGCCGCGTGCCCGGCGCCGATCTCTTCGTGATCAAGCCCTCCGGCGTCTCCTACGACGACCTCGCGCCCGAGAACATGATCGTGTGCGACCTCGACGGCGTGCCGATCCCCGGCGAGCCCGGCAGCGAGCGCAGCCCGTCGAGCGACACCGCGGCGCACGCGTACGTCTACCGCCACATGCCCGAGGTCGGCGGCGTCGTGCACACCCACTCGACCTACGCGGTGGCGTGGGCGGCGCGCGGCGAGGAGATCCCCTGCGTCATCACCGGGATGGCCGACGAGTTCGGCGGACCGATCCCGATCGGGCCGCTCGCCCTCATCGGCGACGGCTCGATCGGGCGCGGCATCGTCGAGACGCTCCGCGGTCACCGCTCCCGTGCGGTGCTGATGCAGAACCACGGGCCGTTCACGATCGGCGCCGACGCGAAGGACGCGGTCAAAGCCGCGGTGATGTGCGAGGACGCGGCGCGCACGGTGCACATCGCGCGGGAGGCGGGCCCGCTCATCCCGCTCCCGCAGGAGAAGATCGACAGCCTCTACGCCCGCTACCAGAACGTGTACGGCCAGAGCACGGACGCCCGCCGATGACGACGACGGATGCCGCGCGCGACGTGATCGCCGCGGGTCGGGCGGTGCTGGGCGTCGAGTTCGGCTCCACCCGCATCAAGGCCTGCCTCATCGGCGACGCCGCCGAGGTGCTCGCCACCGGGTCGTTCGCGTGGGAGAACCGGTACGCCGACGGACGCTGGACGTACGACCTCGACGACGTGTGGTCGGGCCTGCAGGCCGCCTACGCCGGCCTCGTGGCGGACGTCCGCGACCGCTTCGGCGTCGTGCCCGACTCCTTCGCCGCGATCGGCGTCTCCGCGATGATGCACGGCTATCTCGCGTTCGACGCCGACGGAGCGCTGCTGGTGCCGTTCCGCACGTGGCGCAACACCTCGACCGGCGCCGCGGCGGCCGAGCTGTCCGAGGCGTTCGGAATGAACATCCCGCAGCGCTGGTCGGTCGCGCATGTGCGCCAGGCCCTGCGTGACGACGAGCCGCACGTGGCGGCGATCCGCTCGCTCACGACGCTCGCCGGGTACGTGCACCGCCGCCTCACCGGGCGCGCCGTGCTCGGCGTCGGCGACGCGTCGGGCATGTTCCCGATCGACGCGGCCACCGGCGGCTACGACGCCCGAATGCTCGCCACGTTCGACGCGCTCTCGGCGGGCCGCATCCCGCCGCTCGCCGACCTTCTCCCCGAGGTGCTCGCCGCGGGCGACGACGCGGGGGAGCTCACCGCGGCCGGAGCGGCGCTGATCGATCCGACCGGCACCCTGCGCCCCGGCATCCCGCTGTGCGCCCCCGAGGGGGACGCCGGCACGGGCATGGTCGCTACCAACGCGGTCGCCCCGCGCACCGGCAACGTCTCGGCCGGCACGAGCATCTTCGCGATGGTCGTGCTGGAGCGGCCGCTCGCGGCCGCGCACGAGGAGCTCGACCTCGTCACCACTCCGGCCGGCGACCCCGTCGCGATGGTGCACTGCAACAACGGCGCGAGCGAACTGGCCGCGTGGGTCGACCTGTTCGTGCGGTTCGGCGCGGCCTCGGGTGCCCCGGTGGACACGGATGCCGCGTTCCGCACGCTGTTCCGCGAGGCCCTCGACGGTGCCCCCGATGCGGGTGGGCTGCTCGCGTACAACCACCTCGCGGGGGAGCCGGTCGCCGGCCTCGCCGCCGGTCGGCCCCTGTTCGTGCGCACGCCCGACAGCAGCTTCACGCTCGCCAACGTCATGCGCGCGCAGCTCTACGGCGTCTTCGGGACCCTCGCTCTCGGGATGCGCGTACTCGCCGGTGAAGGCGTCGCGCTCGATCGGATGTATGCGCACGGCGGGATGTTCCGCACCGAGGGTGTCGCCCAGCGGTTCCTCGCCGCGGCGCTCGACGCTCCCGTCGCCGTCGGCGAGACCGCCTCAGAAGGCGGCGCGTGGGGCATCGCCGTGCTCGCCGCGTACCGGGTGCACGGCCAGGGCGCCTCTCTCGGCGACTACCTCGCCGCGCATGTGTTCGCGACCGCCGCCGTCTCCACCGTCGACCCCGACCCGATCGATGTGGCGGGGTTCGCGCGGTACCTCGACCGCTACCGTGCCGGGCTCGCCGTGGAGGCCGCCGCCGTGGACGCGCTCTGAGCCCCGGCATCCGCCCGTTCCGTCTCTTCACACGCACAACGCCCGACCTGCAGGAGTTCTCATGACCCGCACGCCCCTGTCCACGACCCTCGACGGCTACGAGGTGTGGTTCGCCACCGGCAGCCAGAGCCTCTACGGCGACGAGACCCTGCGCCAGGTGGCCGAGCAGTCGCAGGCCGTCGCGGCCGGCCTGGACGGTCTGCCGGTGAAGATCGTCTGGAAGCCCGTGCTGACCGGCAGCGACGCCATCCGCCGCCTCGCGCTCGAGGCCAACTCGCGCGACGACGTGATCGGCGTGATCGCCTGGATGCACACGTTCAGCCCCGCCAAGATGTGGATCGCCGGCCTCGACGCCCTTCAGAAGCCGCTGCTGCACCTGCACACGCAGGCCAACGTCGAGCTGCCGTGGGCCGACATCGACTTCGACTTCATGAACCTCAACCAGGCCGCGCACGGCGACCGCGAGTTCGGCTACATCCAGACCCGCCTCGGCGTCGCACGCAAGACCGTGGCCGGCCACGTGTCCAACCCGGCCGTGCGCCAACAGGTCGAGGACTGGCAGCGCGCCGCGGCGGGCTGGGCGGCCTCCCGCTCCCTCAAGCTCGCCCGCTTCGGCGACAACATGCGCTACGTCGCCGTCACCGAGGGCGACAAGACCGAGGCCGAGCTGCGCTTCGGCGTGCAGGTGAACACGTGGGGTGTGAACGAGCTGGCGGATGCCGTCGGCCGGGCGACCGACGCCGAGATCGACGCGCTCGTGGCCGAGTACATGGAGCTGTACGACGTCGCCGCCAAGCTGCTGCCCGGCGCCGCGCGCCACTCGTCGCTGCGCGACGGCGCCGCGATCGAGATCGGGCTGCGCTCGTTCCTCGAGGAGGGCGGCTTCGGCGCGTTCACGACGTCGTTCGAAGACCTCGGCGCGCTCACGCAGCTGCCCGGTCTCGCCGTGCAGCGGCTGATGGCCGAGGGCTACGGCTTCGGCGCCGAGGGCGACTGGAAGACCGCCATCCTCGTGCGCGTCGCCAACGTGATGGGCGCCGGGCTCCCCGGCGGGGCGAGCCTCATGGAGGACTACACCTACGACCTCGTGCCCGGCGCCGAGCGCATCCTCGGGGCGCACATGCTCGAGGTGTCGCCCTCGCTCACCACCGCCAAGTCTCGCCTCGAGATCCACGCGCTGGGCATCGGCGGGAAGGACGACCCGGTGCGCCTGGTCTTCACCGCCGACCCCGGCCCCGCGCTCGTGGTCGCGATGAGCGACGTGCGCGACCGCTTCCGGCTCGTGGCGAACGTCGTCGAGAACGTGGAGGCGCCCGACCTGCCGAAGCTGCCCGTCGGACGCGCGGTGTGGAAGCCGCAGCCCGACTTCGCCACCTCGACGGCGTGCTGGCTCGCGGCGGGCGCCGCCCACCACACGGTCATGACGACCGCGGTCGGCATCGAGGTGTTCCGCGACTTCGCCGAGATCGCCCGCACCGAGCTGCTCGTGATCGACGAGACGACCACTCGCCGCGGATTCCAGCACGAGCTGCGGTGGAACCAGGCATACTATCGACTGGCTCAGGGGCTCTGACCTCCGTCGGACCGCGGTCGCCGAGCCCGTGGAAGGGCCGTCCCGCCTGGTGTGGTCCCGGCCGCTGAGCCTGTCGAAGCGTCGCCCCGACCACCTGCGAACACCACCCCTGGGAGACCCCGTGCCCCGCACACCCCTGTCCGGAATCCAGCACGCCCTGCGCGCCGGCTCGTACGAGGCATCCATCGCCGCCGTCGGCGCCAGCGTGCGCTCGCTCACCTTCGACGGACGCGACCTCGTGGTGCCGTTCGACGCCGACGAGGTGCGCCCGGCATTCCGCGGTGCGACGCTCGCGCCCTGGCCGAACCGCGTCGTCGACGGGCGCTACCGCTTCGGCGGACGTGACCTGCAGCTGCCGCTCACCGAGCCCGACCGCGGGCACGCGCTGCACGGACTCGCCGGATGGCTCGCGTTCGAGGCGATCGACAAGGGTCCGAGCCACGTGACTCTGGCCGCCGAGATCGAGCCGCAGGCGGGCTATCCGTGGCGGGTGTCGGTCACGGCCACGTTCTCGCTCACCGCCGACGGCCTGATGCAGACGGTCACGGCCGTCAACGACGGACCCGAGCCGGCGCCCTGGGGCACGGGACCGCACCCGTACCTGCGCGCCGGATCGTCGCTGCTCGACGAGTGGAGCCTGCACCTCCCCGCCGCGCAGGTGCTCGAGGTGACCCCCGACCGGCTCGCGCCGACGGTGCTCGCCGACGTCGAGTCCGATGCGGACCGCTTCGACTTCCGTGCGCCCAGGACGATCGGTGCCGCCCGCATCGACCACGCCTTCACGGCGCTGGCCGCAGACGACGAGGGTCTCGTGACGGCGCGGGTGACGGATGCCTCGGGCTCCGGCGTCGCGATGGTGTGGGATGCCGCCTGCCCGTGGGTGCAGATCCACACCGCCGACCTCCCGGGTGGTGCCGACAACCCGCTGGATCGGCTGGGCCTCGCGGTGGAGCCGATGACCTGTGCGCCCGACGCGTTCAACGACGACGCCTACCCGTTCGATACGGGGCTCATCGTGATCGCGCCGGGCGAGTCGGCGACGGCGCGGTGGCTGATCCAGGCGATCGAGGCCTGACGCCGCTTCCGACCCGCCCGACGCGGGTCAGTGGGAGTGCTGGTTGAAGACCAGGTCGTGCGAGGAGTGGTCGGGCGCCAGGCGTCCGGCCTCGGTCAAGCTGAGCGCGGGGGTGACCAGCGCCGAGACGAGCAGCGCCCCGACGAGCATCCCGACGATGCCGATGCGCGCGGGGACGGGCTCCGAGGCATCCGTCCCGTCGTTCGCGTCGCGGCGTGTGCGCAGACCGCACGCTCCGCCGAGCACCATAGACAGCAGCACGCTCGCTCCGACGGCGGCGATGCTGGTGTGCGCGGGGTCGATGGCCATCGCGCCGAACACCGCGACGATGCCCACGAGGGAGCCGGCGACGCCCGCACGCGGAACGACGATGCGTCCGCGTGCGAGCGTCACCGCACCCCACACCAGTCCGGTCGCGCCGAGCACCACCAGGGCGATGCCGATGACGCGCGGCCAGACATCCCCTCCCGCGGTGATGAGCCCGGCGCCGAGCGCGAACTGGAGAAGACCGGCGCCCCACGCGACCAGGGTCGGCCACGACGCGGTGAAGCGCGCGGGCGCCGCCTCCGCAGCGGTGACCCGCTGCGGAGGGGCGGTGGAGACGCCGAGTGCCATCAGACGGTCCGAGCGCCCGAAGCGCGCACGGCGCGGTCGGCACCGAGACCGGTGCCCAGCAGCACGAGGGCGCTGGCGAGGTGCAGGAAGTGGTCGGCGGTGTTCAGCGCGAGGATGTTGAACGCCGTGCCGACGAGGAAGAATCCGACGATGCCCAGCAGCAGGTAGACCGCTCCGACGACGGTGTTGACCGTCTTGGCGGCGACCGCCGAGGAGAGGCCCGCGAACAGCAGCGCGGCGCCGATGAGGAGGTGGGCGATGTTGTGGAGCGGGTTGACCTCGAAGATGCCGAGGATCGCACCGCCCGAGGTGGCGACGAATCCGACGCCGCCGGTGTAGGCGAAGCCGAGCAGGCCGACCAGCAGATAGACCGCGCCGAAGATGGTGGCGACGAGGCGGTTCGGTGACTGACGCATGAAAGGACCTCCTGTTGGGTGCGGTGTGTTCCGCGTTCCCAGCTTGTTCGGAGACAGCTCCATGTCGGATGGGCTTGTAAGTGACCGGACAAACCGATAGGCCCGGAGAACACTCTCCGGGCCTATCGTTCTGCCGCGCTCATCGGCGCGGAATCCTGCGGGTCAGCTGTCGCGCAGCTTCTCCTTGAGGTCGTTGCGCTCCTTGACCCGGTCGCGGTCGGCCTCCGCCTTCTTCACCTCGGCGTCGGCCTTTGCCTCGTCGACCTTGTCTCCGATGCGGTCGGCGGTGTCCTCCACCGCGTCCTTGATCTTGCGGCCGGCGGTCTCGGCGACATCCTTCGCGTCATCCAGAAGTCCCATGATGTGCTCCCTTCCTGAAAGTGCTGGTGCGATCGAGGATAGGTCGCGCGCCGTCGCGACGCGGGGGCTTGCGCGCCGGGGGAGCCCTTGGTAACTGCGTGGCGCGGAGGCAGATGTGGATGCCGAGGCATCCGTGGCACACTCGTGCCCATGCGGTACGAGACGACCATGGCGCAGCTGGGCAACAACACCGGCATCGAGGTGCCGCCCGAGGTGCTCGAGGCGCTCGGCGGCGGGAAGCGCCCCGCCGTGCACGTGACGGTGAACGGCTACTCGTACCAGAGCACCGTGGGCGCGATGGGCGGGCGCTCGCTCATCCCGTTCAGCTCCGAACGGCGCGCCGAGTCGGGCATCAAGGGCGGCGACGCGCTCACCGTCGAGGTGACCCTCGACACCGCCCCGCGCATCGTCGAGGTGCCCGCCGACCTGGCCGAGGCGCTCGCCGCCGCGGGGCTGCGCGACGCGTTCGACGCACTCGCGCCGAGCCACCGCAAGGCGCACGTGACCAGCGTGGAGTCGGCCAAGGCCGCCGAGACCCGCGCGCGTCGCGTCGACGCGGTCGTCACCAAGCTGCAGGGCTGAGGCGCGGCGGGCGGCCCGCCCCTATGCTGGCCGCATGGTCCTCGCCTCCTCGATCACCTCGTCCGCCGACGTCACCCAGCTGTGGTCGGTCTCGGGAGTCTTCAGCCTCGTCTTCTACGTGCTCGTCGCGGTCGCGCTGTGGCGCGTCTTCGACAAGGCCGGGTACCCCGGCATCCTCGCGATCATCCCGATCGTGAACCTCTTCGTGCTCACCAAGGTCGCCGGACTGTCGGCCTGGCTGACGCTGCTGTACATCATCCCGATCGTGAACATCGTGTTCGGCATCATCGTGGCGATCCGGGTCGGCAAGGGATTCGACAAGGGCGGAGCGTTCTCGTTCTTCCTGCTGTGGCTGATCTCGTTCATCGGCTACTTCATCATCGGGTTCGGCAGCGCCACCTACGACAAGCGCCGCATCGTCTGACGCTCCCCTCCGCGCCGGGTTCGACCGTCGCGCCGCGATACCCTCGTAGGGGGAGAGGGGCGTGATGGGAAAGAGTGCGGATGCCGTCGCGGAAGGGGTCTCGATCGCCTCGTCCGCCGCGCGTCTGACCGTGCGCAACCACATCCTCGTCGAGACCATCTCACGCGGTGAGACGTTCGTTGTAGATCAGGTCGCTGCCTTCGCCCGCGAGACCCTCGAGAGCCTCGCCGCCGAGCAGGACGCCGCCGCGGCCCTCGCCAAGCGCCAGCGCAAGCGCGCGTGGGGCAAGTTCTCCGACCCCGACGGCACCCACGATTACCGCGATCGCGACACCCGCAACCTGCGCAAACGGCAGCGTCAGTACACCCGCGTGGCCGCGCAGCTGCGCACCCTCGCGGGCGATTCCACCGCGGTCGACGCGCTGGTGGAACAGGCTCGGGATGCCGCGTGGGGCGACGTGGAGGCGAACCTCCAGCGCCGACTCAGGGCCGAGGGGATGACCGCCGAGTCGTACCCCGACTACGCCCAGATGCGCGGCGCGCGCATGCAGGCGCTGCGTCTGGTCGACCTTCCGCGGCTCGCTGCTCATCAGCGGTCGGCGCACGGGGAGGCCGCCGTGGACCCGGAGGTCGTGACCGACGAGGCCGCTCCGATGGAGGCATCCACCGACACGCCCGGCGACACCTGACCGTCACCGTCGATTCGCGAGCGCGTCATTCGTCGGGTAGTCTGTTCCACGGCCTGCGCGCCGTTTCGTGTGCAGGCCATTGCGCCCGTAGCTCAATGGATAGAGCATCTGACTACGGATCAGAAGGTTGGGAGTTCGAGTCTCTTCGGGCGCACACTGTGTTGAGACAGTCCGGAAAAGGCCCCGTCGCGGGGCCTTTTCTGTTTCCGAATTTCGTCATCTTCGGCATCACGCCGGGTGCGACTCACGCATACTCGGGCCGACCGCCCACGCGGAACGTCTGGCCGACGACGCCGGTCGGGAAGACGCGGTGCTCGATCAGCTCGAGCGCATAGTCGGGGCCGTGCTCCGGGAAGAATCGCTTGCCTTCGCCGACGATGACCGGGAACTGCACGAGGTTGAGCTCGTCGACGAGCCGCTGCTGCAGCAGCCAGCCGGCGAGGGCCGCACTGCCGACGACGAGCAGTTCGCCGTCGCGGGTCGCCTTGAGGTCGGCGATGGCCGCCGCGACGTCGCCCGAGATGACGGTCGTGCCCTGCCAGGTCGGATCGATGAGGGTGTCGGAGACGACGTACTTGGGTGTGAGGCTGATCGCGTCGCCGAATCCGCCGTCCCCGACCTGCGACCCCCAGTAGGGAGCGAACATGTCGTACGTCTTGCGGCCCAGTAGGAACGCGTCGGGTCGGCGCCACGCATCGAGGATGTACTGGACACCCTCGTCGTCGCCGAGCGGAAGCGCCCAGCCGCCGCGTGTGAATCCGGGGTCGGTGACCTCGTTGTTGCCGCCGTTCGCCTGAGCGACCCCGTCGAGTGTGATCTGGATGTGGACCGTGAGCTTCATCGGCTCTTCCTCTCTCTCACTGACGCGTCGAACGGGAGGCGGCGAGATCGACACTTCCGGCGAAGTTTCTCACCGGGAGTGAGTGGCGCGCTAGTGCCGATGCCCGGGCGACTCGTGCCCGATGGTTGATCTCTGCTCGGGGTGAGCGGTGTCCGACGGGTTGTGGAGTGGCAAACTGCGGGCATGTCGATTCCGTCCCGCCTGTCGGTCGTCGCCCTCGGCGCTCACGACGTTCCCGGACTTCGTCATTTTTATGCGGCCCTCGGGTGGCGTCAGGTCGCGGGCAGCGACGATTAATGGGCCGGAATGGCGAAAAGCATGGGGGTCAACAACCTCTGAGCTTGCCCGCAAGCCGGTCCTCATCCGGCATTGAAAGCTGACGGCACGATTGCGTGATGGCGCCGGTAGCGGCAGTTCGGTACCGATAGCGTCGCGGCCGGGCAGGCGCCCGTGCGACCCTTCTGCGCCCGCATCATGGCCACGGTTCAGGCGGGTGCGATTGGATACGATCTCATCGAGATTTCGTCGGCAGGCTCGGGGCTGCAAGGCAAGTAGTCGGCGAAGTGACGGTGCGCCTGTCTCTGCGTAAGGGCCACTCTTCGAGTGGTAACGCTTCCAGCTCCCTTCGTGTCCCCGCACCACGTGCCCTACGGTGCGGTCATTATTGAACCGTGAGCGTGGAGGCGCGTGCGAAGCGGATGTCAGATGAGGCACGCGCCGGTGACGTCCCGTGGGGTGGTGTAGTTTCCCGGCTCGAGTGTCACGTCGATGACGTGGTGAGCCATCGTGCGATGGTCAGTGAGAACTGTCTAGGAATCTCACGGAAGGACACATACGCACGATGGCTCTTGACCAGTCTGCCCTCCTCGAGTTGCTCGGGGAGCTGAAACTCACAGATGTGAATAACCGGATCCGGGTCGCGACCGAGACGCTCTACCAAGAGCTGATCGACGCGGAAGCGGCCGCGTTCATCGGCGCCGCCCCGTTCGAACGCAGCCCGGACCGGGTGACCCAGCGCAACGGGTCCCGGCTTCGCACGCTCACTACGACCGCGGGTGAGCTCGAGTTGCGGATCCCGAAGCTGCGGCAAGGGTCGTTCTTCCCGTCGCTGCTGGAACGCCGCCGCCGAGTCGATCAAGCACTGTTCGCGGTCGTGATGGAGGCGTACGTGCACGGCGTGAGCACCCGCAAGGTCGACGATCTCGTCAAGGCGCTCGGCGCGGACACCGGCATCTCGAAGTCGGAGGTCTCGCGGATCTGCGGCAACCTCGACGAGGACGTCGCCGCGTTCCGGGACCGGCCGCTCGCAGACACGACATACCCTTACGTGTTCCTCGACGCGACTTACTGCAAAGCCCGCGTCGGCCGGCGCGTCGTCTCCCAAGCCGTGGTCGTCGCGGTCGGTGTCGCCGCCGACGGGCGCCGGGAAGTCCTGGGGTTCGAGGTCGGGGACACCGAATCGCAGCCGTTCTGGACCACGTTCCTCCGATCCCTCAAGGCCCGCGGACTGGACGGGGTGAAGTTGGTGATCTCCGATGCTCACACCGGGCTGATCGCCGCGATCGACACCGTGTTCCAAGGCTCGTCATGGCAGCGGTGTCGGGTTCACTTCATGCGGAACGTGCTCGCGAACGTCCCGAAGACCGCCGGCCCGATGGTCGCGTCGATCATCCGCACGATCTTCGCGCAGCCCGACCTCGCGTTCTGCGCGTTCCCCGCCGCGCACTGGCGACAGATCTGGTCCACCAACCCGCTCGAACGCGTCAACAAAGAGATCAAACGCCGCACCGACGTGGTCGGCACGTTCCCCAACCCGGCCGCGCTGCTGCGCCTCGCGGGGCACGTCCTGATCGAGCAGCACGATGAATGGGACGGCGCCGACCGCCGCTACTTCTCGGAGCACTCGATGAAGCTCCTCACCGCCGAACACGAGGAGGTGGCGATCCCAGAACTGACCGCGGCATAATCACAACAGCTGACCCTGCACGGTGTTGAGAAACTCCACCACTCAGCGGGACGTCACCCACGCGCCCGCGTGCAGTTAGCCAAGGAGCGCTCCGATGCGCTCGTCGCCGACATCAGCCGGTGGCGCAAACCTGGACCGATGAAGTCGAGCCTGTACCTCAAGAAGGCGCCCGAGTGTGGCTGGTACATCGAAGTCGATTCTCTGGACCCACCACCTCGCGTAGAACAGTGGGGCGTGCAGCTAGGAGAAGTCGCCCATCACTTGCGTAGCATCCTCAACACCACGCTGACGCGCATCGTGCAAGCGGACGGCGGGACACCGGCACGCAGTCTCCAATATCCGGTGACATACTCCCCGTCGAAATGGCGCGAGGCGGTCAAGCGCGGTCTGGTCAAGGGGTTACCGGATCGCGTTGTTCGGGCCATCTATGCATGCCAACCGTTCATTTGGGCTCGCGCGTCGGGCGCCAAACCCGAAAACAGCACGCTTGCAGTCCTCGCGTGGCTCAACAACGAGGACAAGCATCGCGTGGAAATCGACGGTCATTTCGAGGCGTCTTGGGCGGCATTCGAGGGAAGGATCGTTACGCCTGACGGCACCTCGCTCTCGGTGACGCCCAAGTTCGCGTATGACTGGTCGCTCCAGCCTGGTAGCCGAATCGTAGATGCAGACTGAATCGGCCTGACTTTCGTTCCGTTCTTCAAGCAAGGATGGAACTCGATGAACAGGAAGTATTCGCCGGAGATGTGTGAGCGCGCGCTGCGGATGCTCGCGGAGACGCGGCCGTCGCACCCGAACATGATGAGCGCGGTCCGTCACGTCGCGGGGTTGCTGGGCATGAGCCCGGAGACGCTGCGGCTCTGGCAGCGCCGCTACGAGGTCGACGCCGGCGGCAAGCCTGGGGTCACGACCGAGGCCGCGCAGCGGATCAAGCAGCTCGAGAAGGAGAACGCCGAGCTGCGGAAGGCGAATGAGATCCTCAAGGCTGCGAGCGTGTTTTTCGCGAAGGAGCTCGACCGCCCCTGACCGAGATGATCCGGTTCATCAATGAGCACCGGGATCGTTTCGGGGTCGAGCTCATCTGCCGTGTCCTGCGACCGGCAGTGCAGGGCTTCCTCACCTCCCGCGGCTACCGCGCCGCCATCGGCCGTGCGCCGTCCGCGCGGCAGTTGAAGGATGAGCTGCTGGTCCCGGAGGTCGCGAGGCTGCACGCCGAGAACTACGGCGTCTACGGCCGCCGGAAGATGCATGCGCTGATGCGCCGGCAAGGCTGGGACATCGGCCGCGACCAGACCGAACGCCTCATGCGGCTCGCTGGGGTCCGCGGCGTCCGGAAGTCGAAGCGGGTATTCACCACGCGCTCCGACAAGACCGTGGCGCTGCCGAGCGACCTGGTCAACCGTCGCTTCACCGCGCCGGCGCCGCGACGGCTCTGGGTGTGTGACGTGACGTATGTCGCCACCTGGTCCGGTTTCGCGTACGTCGCGTTCGTCACCGACGTCTACTCGAGGCGGATCGTCGGCTGGAACGTCGCATCCACGCTGCGCGCCGAGATCCTGCCGATGCAGGCGCTCGACATGGCCGCCTGGGGCGTCGGCGGACGGCTCGACGGGCTCATCCATCACGCTGACCATGGGTCGAACTACACCGCGATGGTCTACACGGAGCGGATCGTCGAGCTCGGCGCGGTCCCCTCCACGGGGACCGTCGGCGACTCGTTTGATAACGCGATGGCAGAGGCGGTCAACAACCTCTACAAGACCGAGCTGATCCGTCAGCGCGGACCGTGGCGGACCGTCGAGCAGGTCGAACTCGCGACGCTCGAGTGGGTGTGGTGGTGGAACAACCAGCGCCTCCACGGCGAGCTCGACATGCGCACCCCGATCGAGGTCGAGAACGCATACTACGCTGACCTGGAATCAGCCCAACCGGCACCTGCCGGACAAGGCTCCCGATAGGAACGAAAGTCAGGCCGATTCACCTCTGCGCCCCAAGAACGGTCGGTTAGCTGTACTTCCCCGTGACGTTGTGAACGCGGGCTGAGGGGGTCTGGCCGCCGATCCCGGTGTGGGGTCTGTGGTGATTGTAGTGATGCAGCCAGGTCTCGTATGCCGCGGCTCGCTCTGCTTCGCTGGCGTAGGGCTTGGCGTAGGCCCATTCGGCGGCGAGGGTGCGGTTGAAGCGTTCGACCTTCCCGTTGGTCTGCGGCCGATACGGCTTTGTCCACTTGTGCTTCACACCGTCGCCGAGCGCGTCCGCGAACGCGTGTGACCGGTAGCACGCGCCGTTGTCTGTCATCACGGCGGTGACCGTGACTCCGAGGCTCGCGAAGAACGCGTTCGCGCGGGTCCAGAACCCTGCCGCGGTCTCCTTGCGTTCGTCGTCGAGGATCTCCGAGTACGCGACTCTCGAGTTGTCGTCGACGGCGTGGTGCAGATACCGGTAGCCGCGGGAGCCGGCCGCTCCTGACCGTGCGGCCTTGTCACGGACGGATCCCGCGGCACGGTCCTGCGCCGATCCGCGGCCGAAGGCGCGCCAGCCGCCGCCATCAGGGATCCGGCCCTGCTTCTTGATATCGACGTGGATCAGCTGGCCCGGTCTTGCGACCTCGTACCGCTTCGGCGTCGGCTTGCGGACTGGCAGCCCGGTGGCCTGATCGATGTTCACGAGCTTCGGCATCCCATACCTGGCCAGCACCCGGCCGACCGTCGAGCGGGCAAGGCCCAGGTGATACGCGATCCGGTGCGGACCCCACCGGCGGGTGAACCGCAACGACACGATCCTCCGCTCCGTCTTCCGCGGGAGCCGGTTCGGCGAGGTCTGCGGCCTGAAGCTGCGGTCCGTCAACGGCAGCCCGGCCCGATACCGGTCGACCCACCGTTTCGCCGTCGCGGGCGAGCACTGGAACCGTTCCGCTGCCCGCCGCAACGACCAGCCCCGATCCACGACGAGGACAGCAAGACGACGACGCCCTTCCGGCGTCAAAGGCGCGTTAGCGTGAGACACGAAGACCTCCGTGGTCAGGATGCGAGTGTGGTAACCCACATCCTGCCCGGAGGTCTTCGCCTACCTCACCCGTTCACAACCTCCCGGGGAAGTACAGTTAGCGGGCGGATGAGATATCGATCCAGAACTCAGTTCGACTCGGATCGGGTGTTCAGATAGGGATCTCGCGAGATGATTTGACCATGGGATTCAGCAGTGATCAGGTCAAGGCGGTGCGCCACGCTTTCTATCTCGCCGACTACGACAGTGAACTGCGGACACTTGCCATCGAGTCGGACGACGAGTGCATCTTCGTTGTGTCGCCCGACGCGCGGGATTCGATGGGCGATCACCGGTCGCTAGAGATAGTGCTCTCTCACATCCTCGGCCGGCGGGTGATGGTGACATGGGATGTGGGCTCGCCCACCGTCGCGTTCGGATGAGCGTCGGTTGGCGCAGCAAGCTGAAAGACGCGGAGGCCCGATACGCGCGTACATATACAGATCCTTGGTCGATCGAGGTGCACGAATAACCCGCCCTAGACGATGCCCGAGGGCGGTCGGCCATGCGGGCGTGGAGTGGGAACGCTCGATCGGAACGGACCGATTCGGCTCAGCCCGGACCGCATCGATCCCAACTAGCCGAGCAGCTCCACTCCAAATTCCGAGACGACCGCCCTCAGCTCGTCGAGGTAGCGCTGGGCCTGCTGGGTGAGCGGGACCGCGGAGTGGTCGATCCAGCCGATCTCGATGCGTTCGTCGACGTCGAGGGCGATGGCGACGATCGCGGGGTCGAGGTCGTCGCTGATGATGCCGGTCGAAATCGTGTAGCCGTCGAGACCGATCATGAGGTTGAAGATCGTGGCGCGGTCGGAGACTCGGATCTCCCGCGCGCTCGACAGCGTGGAGAGGATCTCCTCGGCGAAGTAGAACGAGTTGTTCGCCCCCTGGTCGAAGGTCAACCGCGGCAGATCGGCCAGATCTGCGAGCGTGACGTTGTCCCGCGAAGCGAGGGGGTTCGTGCGCGAGATGAAGATGTGCGGCTCGGCGAGGAACAGCGGGTGGAACGCGAGCCCCGAATCGCGGAGCAGCTTGTCGATGACGTTCCGGTTGAAGTCGTTGCGATACAGGATGCCGAGCTCGCTGCGGAACGTCCGCACGTCCTCGAAGATGTCCCACGTGCGCGTCTCGCGCAGCGAGAACTCGTACGCGTCGGCGCCGCTGCCCTTCACCATCCGGACGAACGCGTCGACCACAAACGAGTAGTGCTGCGCCGAGACGCCGAGCAGGCGTCGCGACGGCGGCTGGCCGAGGTATCGCTGCTCGAGGAGCCCGACCTGCTCCATGACCTGCTTGGCGTAGCCGAGGAACTCCGCGCCGTCGACGGTGAGCGTCACTCCGCGCGCGGAACGGAGGAGGAGCGCGCGACCCGCCTTGGCCTCGACATCCTTCATCGCGGCCGACATCGTCGGCTGGGAGACGTAGAGGAGGTCGGCGGCAGCGCTGATCGAACCCTCCGCCGCGACCTCGATGAAGTACTGCAGCTGCTGCAGCGTGATGCCGTTCGATCCGCGAGCCATAGGCGAAGACTATAGGAAGGCATAGTCGAGGTGAGTTTGTCGATGGGCGCACGCCGCCGCAAGATAGATGGACGACTACCGCAAGGCCGAGCCCGGCCGATCAGCTCCCGATTGGCCGCTCATGGCGAACGAGTTCGCATTCCGCATTTCCACCACGCGCTTCGACGAGGACTACTCACCGTCGGACAGTTCGCGCACCACGACGAACTTCGCCAACCTCGCCCGAGGCGAGGAGCGTCAGCAGAATCTCCGCAACGCCCTGACGATGATCGACCGTCGATTCAACGACCTCGCGCGCTGGGACAATCCGAGCGGCGACCGCTACACGCTCGAGCTCGAGATCATCTCGGTCGAGCTGCAGTTCGCCGCGGAAGGCGAAGACCAGGAGTTCCCGCTGCTGGAGGTGCTCGACATCCAGATCGTCGACACCAAGACCGGCGCGCGCCACCACGGGATCGTGGGCAACAACTTCTCGTCGTACGTGCGTGACTACGACTTCAGCGTGCTGCTGCCGGCGACGACCGAGGCCGCGGGCAAGTTCACGCTCCCCGACGACTTCGGCGGACTGCACGGCAAGCTGTTCCAGCACTTCCTGGATTCGGATGCCTACCGCGAGCGGTTCTCGTCGTCACCCGTGATCTGCATCAGCGTCTCGACGAGCAAGACCTACACCCGCACCGAGAATTACCACCCCGTCCTCGGCGTCGAGTACCGGCAGGACGACTACTCGATGACCGACGAGTACTTCGGGAAGATGGGCCTGCAGGTGCGGTACTTCATGCCGCCCGGAGCTGTGGCGCCCCTCGCGTTCTACTTCCGCGGCGATCTGCTCGGCGACTACTCCAACCTGCAGCTCATCGGCACGATCAGCACGATGGAGACCTTCCAGAAGATCTACCGGCCCGAGATCTACAACGCCAACTCGGCGGCGGCGAACATCTACCGCCCGAGCCTCGAGCAGCAGGACTTCTCGCGCACGCAGATCGCCTACGACCGTGTCGAGCGGAACCAGCTCGCGGCCAAGCAGGGCAAGTTCACCGAGGAGCACTTCATGAAGCCGCACCAGGCCGTGCTCGATCAGTGGGCCGCCGCCTACCCGACTCCCGTCCGTTGACCCCAGAGGATTCTCGACCGTGAACACGCTGTTGCCCACCTCCATCGTCGGCAGCCTGCCGAAGCCCTCGTGGCTCGCCGAGCCCGAGACCCTCTGGTCCCCGTGGAAGCTGGAGGGTGACGCGCTGGTCGAGGGCACGCAGGATGCTCTGCGCATCGCGGTGCAGGAGCAGCGCCGGCGTGGCATCGACATCATCAGCGACGGTGAGCAGACCCGCCAGCACTTCGTCACGACGTTCATCGAGCACCTCAGCGGTGTCGACTTCGAGCAGCGCGAGACCGTGCGCATCCGGAACCGCTACGACGCGAGCGTGCCGACCGTCGTCGGTGCCGTGAGCCGCGAGAAGCCCGTGTTCGTCGAGGACGCCAAGTTCCTGCGCGCGCAGACGGACCAGCCGATCAAATGGGCGCTGCCCGGCCCGATGACGATGATCGACACGCTCTACGACCGCCACTACGGAAGCCGCGAGAAGCTGGCGTGGGAGTTCGCGACGATCCTGAACCAGGAGGCGAAGGAGCTCGAGGCGGCGGGCGTCGACATCATCCAGTTCGACGAGCCCTCGTTCAACGTCTTCTTCGACGAGGTGCAGGACTGGGGTGTCGCCGCGCTCGAGCGGGCGGCCGAGGGACTGCGCGCCGAGACCGCCGTGCACATCTGCTACGGCTACGGCATCAAGGCCAACACCGACTGGAAGGCGACGCTCGGAGATGAGTGGCGCCAGTACGAGCAGACCTTCCCGCTGCTGCAGCAGTCGACCATCGACATCGTCTCGCTCGAGTGTCAGCACTCCCACGTGCCCATGGACCTCATCGAGCTCATCCGCGGCAAGAAGGTCATGCTCGGATCCATCGACGTGGCGAGCGACACCGTCGAGACGCCGGAGGAGGTCGCCGACACCCTCCGGAAGGCGCTCGCGTTCGTCGACGCGGACAAGCTCATTCCCAGCACGAACTGCGGCATGGCGCCGCTGTCGCGCGCGGTCTCCCTCGGCAAGATGAGCGCGCTCTCCGCCGGCGCCGACATCGTGCGCGAGGAACTCCTGGCCGCCCAGTCCTGAGCATTGAGCAACGTCCTACTCGGCTGACGCCCTGGCCGAGGCATCCGTCCGCTCTGGCAGGCGGGCCGACGGATGCCTCGGCATCCTGCTCACTCTTCACTCACGGCTCTGCGCAATGTGCGCCCGACGGCCTAGGCTGGCGGGGTGAGCGCTTACGTCTCGGCGTTCGAGCTGTTCTCCATCGGAGTAGGACCCTCGAGCTCCCACACGGTCGGCCCCATGCGTGCTGCCCGCGACTTCGCGATGCGGCTGCGCGAGCAGGGGCTGCTCGACGGCGTCGCCCGCGTGACCTGCACCCTCTACGGCTCGCTCGGGGCGACCGGCATCGGCCACGGCACCCCCGACGCGGTGGTCGCCGGGCTGGCGGGTCTCGAGCCCGAGACGGTGGATCCGGATGCCGTGCGGGCGGCCTGGTCGGACTGGAGCGACGGTGCCGACCTCGCCCTCGACGGATCGCACGCGGTGCCGTTCTCGCGCGGCGACATCGGGTTCGCCCCGCGCACACGGCTGCCCGGGCATCCGAACGCCATGACCCTCGAGGCCTGGGACGACCCGGCCGCGGGGCCGGCGCGGGCGGCGACCACCGGCATCCGCTCCACCGGCGGGGCACCGGAGATCGCCGCGCCGATCAGCGACGCGGGACTGATCGCGCGCGAGACGTACTACTCCGTCGGCGGCGGGTTCATCCGCCGCGACGGCGAGCCGCCGCGCGTGCAGGCGCATGCCTACCCGCTCGACTTCGGCAGTGCCGAGGAGCTGCTCGCGGTGTGCGATGAGCGCGGCATCACGATCGCCGAGGCGGCGCGCATCAACGAGGAGGCGCTGCGCCCCGACGACGAGATCGCCGCCGGCCTCGACACCATCTGGGACGCGATGGCCGGCTCCGTGCGCGACGGACTCGCGACCGGGGGAGTGCTGCCCGGGATGCTGGGGGTCAAGCGCCGCGCGGCGATGATCCGCGAGCAGCTCGAGGAGGCCGAGGCCGATGGGCGTCGCGAGCTGCCGGGGGAGTGGCTCGGCGCGTTCGCGCTCGCCGTGAACGAGGAGAACGCCGCGGGTGGCCGGGTCGTCACGGCGCCCACGAACGGGGCGGCCGGCATCCTCCCCGCCGTCGCGATGTACTGGTGGCGGTTCCTCGCCGACTCGGGACTCGGGGCGGGCAACGCCGTCACGCCGCACGGGGAGCTGGTGGGGAGCGCGCTGCTCGGGTTCCACGCCGCGGGGACGGCCGTGACGGACGATGCGTCGACCGGCGCCGCGACCGGCTTCGACCTCGACGACGCGGCGATCACCGAGGCGAACCGCCGGCGAGGCATCCGTCGGTTCCTGCTCACTGCGACCGCGCTGGGGTCGCTGTTCAAGGCGAACGCCTCGATCTCGGGGGCGGAGGGCGGCTGCCAGGCCGAGGTCGGCTCGGCCTGCGCGATGGCCGCGGGCGGACTCACCGCGGTGATGGGCGGCACCAACCGGCAGATCGAGAACGCCGCCGAGATCGCGATGGAGCACCACCTCGGCCTCACGTGCGACCCCGTCGGCGGGCTCGTGCAGATCCCGTGCATCGAGCGCAACGCGATCGCCGCGTCGACGGCCGTCACCGCCGCACGGCTGGCACTGCGCGGCGACGGTTCGCACTACGTCTCGCTCGACACGGTGGTCGAGACCATGCGCCAGACCGGCATCGACATGTCGACGAAGTACAAGGAGACCAGCGAGGGCGGCCTCGCGGTCAACGTCATCGAGTGCTGACCTGGGCGCGGGGACGACCCTCCGCGTTCAGGTGTCGCAACACGCCGCGTCGGTGCGCGGGATGCCGCGTGTTGCGCCACCTGAACGGCGTGCCCGGGACTCGCCTCGACCTTCGGGGGTCGCAACACGCCGCGTCAAGGTGCGGGATGCCGCGTGTTGCGCCACTCGAAGCGTCGAGCCGCTAGGGCGCCGGCTTCCACCCGCGCCGGATGAGGGCGGCGCGGACGATCCCGACCGCACGGTGCGCCCGGAGGACGTGCGCGGAGGTGAGGCGCACGACTTCCCATCCTTCAGCTGCGTAGGCCGCGTATTTGTCGATATCGCGGTTCCACTGCGTTCGATTCGTCCGGTGGTGGTCGCCTTCGACCTCGACGGCGAGCCGTTGCTCCCAATAGACGAACTCGCTGATGCCGAGGAGCACCCCGTGCGCCGTGCGAATCTCGACGTCCAGCTCCGCGTCGGGGAGGCCGCCCTCCGAGGCATCCAACCGGTACTCGGTCTCCAACGGCGATGACGATCCTTCTCGCACGAGCGTCATCGCCTCGCGCAGCTTCGAGATGCTCCGCCGCCGTCCCGCCTCGACCGCCGCGCGGAGCTCATCGGGGGTCGCCAGACGATCTGCCGGTCGGAGCGCACCGCCGGGCCCTCGAGGGATACGCACGAGCTCGTCACCCAGAGCGACGAGCTCGCGGAGGGACAGCTCGTCGGCGAGCATCGCCCACGTCGAGGCGGGAGACGTCACGCGGATGCCTTTGTGCTCACGGATCTCCGCGAGGTGCGGCGCCACCTTGACCCCGTGCACGCCCGCACCGCGACGGGCGCGATGAGGAGCGAGCACGCCGATGATCAACCTGTCGCCGGGTCCGATGCGGGTCTGCCAATGCACCGCTGCCGAGCGACCGGCGAGGAAGGTGTCCGCGCCCATGCACTCGGAATAGGCCCGGATCCGACGGCGCTCCGCCTCTCGTGCGATCTCGTCGATCGAAAGGTCCGGATCGACCGGCGAATCGTCGGCCACCCACCGGATTCCGTGGAACGGTCGCTCGAGATCGCGCCCCTGCAGCCGCCCGGATGTCACGCCCGCGCGGCGCGCGTCCGCCACCCGGAACACCTCACCCAGCGGGGGTGGCAGAGGGCGGGCTTGGTTCGTCATCGAGTCAGGATGCGCGGCCACGAGGCATCCGCTCGCTTGAAAGCCGACATCCGTGGATGCTCAACCTTCAGCCGCACGCTGTGGAGGAGCGGTCGAGACCGCGCGAAGGGTGTCGCAACACGCGGTGCCAGTGCGATGGATGCCGCGTGTTGCGACACCCGAACAGATCGGGCGCGATCCTCATCCTGATTCGCGGGTCGCAACACGCCGCATCGCGTCAGGAGCTACCGCGTGTTGCGACACCCGAAGCGGATGAGCGGATGCCGCGAACGCCGCGGCGCGCACCGCACCCGGGGATCTAGGGTGAGGGCATGAGCTTCCAGGCATACCTCGACAACATCGAGGACAAGACCGGCCTCACGCCGCGGCAGTTCGTCGCGCTCGCGACCGAGAAGGGCTTCGGCCCGGGCACGAAGGCCGGCGAGATCGTGGCGTGGCTGGCGGAGGACTACGCGCTGGGCCGCGGCCACGCCATGGCGCTCGTGCACGTCATCACGAAGGGCGACAGGATCGCCGCGAAGCACGTCGACTCGGGCACGGCGCACAGCGATCCGTCCGACACGCTGTGGCTCGACGGCAAGGCCTCCAACCCGGCGAACGGCTGACCCGGCGAACGGCTGACCCCGCCAGCGGCTGACCCGGCGAACGGCTGAGCGGCCTCAGCGGTCGAGGGTGCCGCGCAGCTTCGTCGTGAGGTCGCGCAGCTGGGCGAGCTCGGCATCCGTCAGCGTCGACATCCGCTCGGCGATGGATCGGCCGTGCGCGGTCGCGATGCGGCGGAACGCGGCGGCGCCCTCCTCGGTCGCCCGCACGAGGGAGCCGCGACCGTCGTCGGGATCGGCGCACTTCGAGATCAGTCCGCGCACCGTCATGCGATCGACCAGGCGCGACACGCTCGGCTGACTGATCAGCATGTTCGCCGTGACATCGCGCAGCCGCGCCGTCATGTCGGGCGCGCGCGTGACGGTCAGCAGCACGTCGTACTCGCCCTGCGCCAGACCAGTCCCCTCGAAGTCGAGGCTGATCTCCTCGAACACCTCGTGCTGCGCACGGAAGAGGCTCTCCCATGCCTCCACGGCGAGGCGTCGATCTGTCATGCGACCAGAATAGGCCCGAGAAAGCGCCCCGTAGGCTGGCATCATGCCCCGGATGCCTCGCTCCGCCGCCTTCGCACTGGCCACGCTGGTCGCATCGCTCGGCCTCCTCGCCGCCGTCCCGGCCGCCGCCCCGACCACCGTCGCGCCCGCGTCCGTGACGACGGACACGGCGCCGGCCGCGGCATCCGGAACAGTGCCCGCCGCGGCATCCGGGATCGTCGCCGCCAGGGTCGACGACTTCTCGTTCGACAGTCTCGACGTGGACTACACGATCGGCCGCGCCGACGACGGCACGAGCACCCTGCGCGTCGTCGAGACGTTCGTCGCCGTCTTCCCGGACAGCGACCAGAACCACGGCATGCGCCGGGCGATCCCCGACACCTACAACGGGCAGCCGAACTTCCCCGAGCTCGTCTCGATCACCGACGAGAACGGCGCCCCGCGCCCGTCCGAGACCGACTCCGGCAGCGGCGAGTACCAGATGACCTCGCGCTCCGACGGCTTCCTGCACGGCCGTCAGACCTTCGTCTTCACCTACGACCTGCACAACGTCACGTGGGACTTCGACAACACCGATGCCACCGAGTTCTACTGGAACGTCAACGGCCTCGACTGGCCGCAGACTTTCGGCCGCGTCACGGCGCGCCTGCACGTCCCCGCCGACCTCGCGTCGCAGCTCACGGGCGCGAGCGCGTGCTACGTCGGAGAGCAGGGTTCACGAGCCACGTGCCCGATCCTGTCCACGCGGATCGGCGCCGACACCGTGGTCGAGGCATCCGCCGCCGAACTCGGGCCGCACCAGACGGTGACGATGGCCGTCGCGTTCACCCGCGGCACGTTCGCGCTCTTCGACTCGTCGTACTTCGCGTCGCCCTTCGGCTGGGTGCAGGGCGTCGCGGGCATCGGGATGCTGGGGGCCCTGGTCGCCGCGATCCTCGTGCGCGTGCGCCGCCTGTCCGACGAGCCCGGCCGGCCGACGATCATCGCCGAGTACACCCCGCCGCCCGGCGTCGACGCGCTCGAGAGCGCCGTGCTGCTGGGCAAGTCGGCCAAGGCGATCCCCGCCGAGGTGCTCGAGCAGGCGGTGGTCGGCAGCATCCGCATCGTCGAGACCACCACCGGCAGGCGCGGCAAGGCGACCCTGTCGGCCGAGCTGCTCGATCCGTCGCGCGCCGACGCGGACGGACGGATGCTGCTCGACGGCCTGTTCCCCCAGCTCACCCCGGGCGAGACCTACGAGTTCGGCCGCACCGATTCGCGGTTCTCGAGTGCGGCGCAGAAGATCCTCAAGGCGGCCGCTGCCGAGCTGGTCGCCCGCGGACTGCGCCGCAGCGTCGGCGCGCCGCCGCGCGCGTGGCCCATCGTGGCGGTGCTCGTCGCGACCGCGGCGGTCTTCGTGTTCGGGATGCTGGCGATCGCCGCGGGGGTCTCGCCCGTCGTGCCGATCGTGCTCATCGGTCTGTCGGTGCCGACGCTGTTCGTCGTCGCGGCGCTCGTCTCGCGCCGCCCGCTCACCGCGAAGGGCGCCGAGACCCGCGACCACCTCCTGGGCCTGAAGACCTTCATCGAGTGGGCCGAGGCCGACCGCATCCGGATGCTGCAGTCGCCCGCCGGCGCCGAGCGCACCCCCATCGACACCACCGACCGGCGCCAGGTGCTGCGGCTCTACGAGTCGCTGCTGCCGTACGCGGTCGTGTTCGGCCAGGAGAAGGAGTGGTCGCAGCACCTCGTCGCGCTGTACGGCGACCAGTCGCCGTACTGGTACTCGGGCACGAGCGCGTTCAGCGCGGCATCGTTCGCCTCGTCGATCGGGTCGCTGTCGGCGAGCACCTCGTCGGCGACGTCGGGCGGATCGGGCGGTGGCGGGTCGGCCGGCGGCGGCGGAGGCGGCGGAGGCGGCGGCGGGGTCTGACGCGGGCGTAGCGTGGGGGCATGGCCTCCACCCCCGCCCGCACCGCCCTCGAGATCGCCGACTGGCGCCGCCGCGTGTTCGCGCTGTACGACGCCGTGCGCCGCGCCGACACCCCCGAGGAGGGGCACGAGCTCTGGCGCATCGAACGCGACGACCTGATGGCGCGGCATCCCGCCACCCCTCTCCTCCCGGAGGTGCGCGACGGGTTCGCCGGTCTGTCGGTCGCGCCCTACGACCCCGAGTGGCGGTTCGAGCTGCCGATCGTCGAGGCCGAGCCGGCGCGGTTCGAGTTCGCCACGGGAACCGACGGGGTGGTGCCGTTCGAGCGGCTCGGGATCGTCGAGATCCCCGGCGCGGGCTCGCTCGACGTGTGGCGCCTGACGACGTACGGCAACGGCATCTTCGTACCGCTGCGCGACGCGCTCGCCGGCAAGCCCGGCGGCACGTACGGCGGGGGTCGGTACCTGATCGACACGATCAAGGGGGCCGACCTGGGGGCGGATGCCGCAGCATCCCGCATCGTCGTGGACTTCAACTTCGCCTACAACCCTTCGTGCGCGTACGACCCGGCGTGGGCGTGCCCGCTGGCGCAGCCCGGCAACGTCCTCGGGGTCGAGGTGCCGGTGGGGGAGCTCTACGGCTGACCTGATTCGCGTCGACGCCTCACGCGCGTGCGCATGATTCAGGCTGCCCGCGGGGCATCGCGGCGCGCGGCCGCGGAAACCCGGCCCTCAGCGCACCGAGCCCCGGCAGGGAGCCCGAATTATGCGCACGGGCACGCGGCTCGGGACAGCAAGAAGGGCCGGTCGGAGAGGCATCCGACCGGCCCTTGTCCCTTTTTGCACCAAGAGGTCCTGCAATCACATGACGGGAGCTGCCACAGCAAAACAACTTCCGCTCCTGAACTGTATAACGACGAGGTAACGGAAGGGAAGCCCTTCCCGTTACCTTTTCGTGATTCTTAGGCCGCGCATAGCGAGCGGTCAGGTCGAGGGCACAGGCGCGCGGGTTGCCATCCGCTCGAGGGCGTGCAAAAATCGTGCTCATCGCGCTACTTAAGCGCATAAGAAGCACCTGTCCCCGAAGACGGGGACCGTTCGAGGAGGAACACGTGAAGAAGACAGCACAGCTCGGCGCCATCGCCGGTGTCGTCGCCCTCGCCCTCGCGCTGACCGGATGCGGCCGCTCGGCCGACTCGGCGCCGAGTGCCGGAGGCGACAGCACCACCATCGGCAGCGAACCGGCCACCGGCACGCTGACGATGTGGGCCATGGGTGCCGAGGGCGAGAAGCTCCCGGAGTTCGTGAAGACGTTCGAGCAGGCCAACCCCGGCGTGAAGGTCGAGGTGACCGCGATCCCGTGGGATGCCGCGTACAACAAGTTCCAGACCGCGATCGCCGCCGGCAACACCCCCGACCTGGCCATGGTCGGCTCGACGTGGATGGCCGACTTCACCGATGCGTTCAGCTCGGTTCCCACCGATCTCGCGACCGATGACTTCTTCACCGGCTCGATGACCACGAACAAGGTCGCCGACCGCACCGTGGGAGTGCCGTGGTACGTCGACACCCGCGTGCTCTACTACCGCACCGACCTCGCCAAGCAGGCCGGGTGGGACAAGGCGCCGACCACGTGGGAGGAGCTGAAGCAGCTCGCCTCCGACTACAAGACGAAGGCCGGCGCGACCTTCGGCATGCGGCTGCCCGCCGGCAACGACGCGTTCCAGGGCACGCTCTGGATGCCCTGGTCGAATGGCGGCGAGATCACCGACGGCTCGAAGTGGACGCTCGACACGCCCCAGATGGTGGAGGCCTACGACTACTACCAGAGCTTCTACACCGACGGGCTGGCCGACCCCAACGCCGACATCGCCTCGGGGGCGCAGGAGGCCGGATTCGTCGACGGCAGCACTCCGATGCTCATCGACGGGCCGTTCATGCGCGGCTCGCTCGCCACGATCGGCGGCGCCGACTTCAGCTCCAAGTACGCGACCGCGGTCGTCCCCGCCAAGGACTCGTCGGTCTCGTTCAGCGGCGGCGCGAACCTCGTCGTGTTCAACAAGGGCGAGAACCAGCGCTCGGCGTGGAAGCTCGCCCAGTGGCTGACCCAGCCCGAGACGCAGGTCTCGTGGTACCAGGCCTCGGGAGACCTCCCGTCGACGCAGACCGCCTGGAAGGACTCGACCCTCACCGGTGACGCCAACCTCGCCACCTTCGGCACGCAGCTCGAGACCGCCCGTCCGACTCCCGTCACGACGACCTGGGTGCAGGTGGGTGCGGCCGCCGACCAGGCGCTCGAGCTGATCCGTCGCGGGCAGAGCACGCCGAAGGACGCCCTGGCAGACCTGCAGTCCAAGGCCGACGCCATCGGGATGGGATGACGATGACCGCCTCCGCTCTGAGCGGAGCCGGGACGCTCGCGCGTCCCGGCTCCGCCGGTCCGGCGCCGCGGCGCCGAGCGACGCGGCGGCAGCGGCAGGGCCTGGTCGCGTGGGCGTTCAGCCTGCCGTTCGTGATCGTGTTCGCGCTCTTCATGATCGTGCCGCTCGTCGGATCGTTCGCGATGTCGTTCACCGACTTCACCGCGCGCGACATCCAGACGCCGTTCGCGGTCAACTTCGCCGGACTCGACCAGTACGTCGCACTGTTCGGGGACCCGCGCTTCGTGAAGTCGCTCGGGGTGACCGGACTGTTCGTCATCATCGGCATCCCCGTCACGATGGCCGTCGCCCTCGCGCTCGCACTCGCCCTGAACATGAGCAAGGGACGGTTCGTGTCGTTCCTGCGCGTCGGGTTCTACGCGCCCGTCGTGACGAGCATCGTCGCGGTCGCGGTGGTGTGGCGCTACATCCTGCAGCCGGACGGACTGCTCAACGCGGCGCTCGCGACCATCGGGATCCAAGGCCCCAACTGGCTGAACGACACCTCGTGGGCGCTGCCGTCACTCATCATGATGGCCGTCTGGCGCAACGTCGGCACCCTCATGGTGATCTTCCTCGCCGGCCTCCAGGCCGTGCCCGAAGACGTCAAGGAGGCCGCGTTGATGGACGGTGCCGGTGCGTTCCGGCGCCTGTGGTCGGTGACGCTGCCGCTGCTGCGCCCGACACTGCTGCTCGGCGCGATCCTGATCTCGGTCGGCTACCTCCAGTTCTTCGAGGAGGCGTTCGTCATGACCAAGGGCGGTCCGCTGGACTCCACCCTGTCGGTCGCCTTCTACACCTATCAGCAGTTCGGTTTCGGCGAGTACGGCCTCGCGTCGGCCGCCAGCTACGTCCTGTTCCTCGCGATCGCGCTGATCAGCCTGGTGCAGTTCCGGCTGCTGCGGTCCCGGCATTGAGGAGCGACATGTCCACCACCACCACACCCCCCACCGTCGCCGCGCCGGCGGGCACCCGCGCGCCCGCGGCATCCCGTCGCCGGCGTCGCCGGCTCTCGGGACGCGCCGTCTCGTACGTCGTACTCACCATCGGCCTGCTGGTCTGGCTGGTCCCGTTCGCCTGGATGGCGCTCGGATCGTTCAAGACGCAGGGCGAGATCGTGCAGAAGCCGCCCACCTGGCTGCCGCAGGACCCGACGACGCAGAACTTCGAGCAGTGGTTCGGCCCGCTGAACTTCGGCAACTTCTTCGTCAACAGCCTGATCGTCGCGGTCGTCACCGTGCTCGGCAACCTGATCTTCTGCTCGATGGTCGGCTACGCGCTCGCCAAGATGGACTTCCCCGGCAAGAAGATCCTGTTCGCCGTCGTGATGATCACGCTCATGGTGCCGGGCGTCGTCACCTTCGTGCCCCTGTTCGTGATGGTCTCCAAGCTCGGCCTGGTCAACAGCTACGCCGCCCTGATCCTGCCGTTCCTCACCGCCCCGATCGGGGTGTTCCTGATGCGGCAGTTCATGCTCGGCATCCCCGAGCCGCTCATCGAGGCGGCGCGCATCGACGGGGCGGGCGAGTTCCGCATCTTCGCGCGCATCGTGATGCCGCTGTGCGGTCCGCCGCTGGCGACGCTGGCGATCCTCACGTTCCTCAGCTCGTGGAACAACTTCCTCTGGCCGCTCGTCGCCGCCCAGAGCGAGTCGATGTACACCCTGCCGGTGGCCCTGTCGCTGTACTCGACCGGGCAGAACGCCACGAACTACGGCCTGCTGCTCGCCGGCTCGGTGCTGGTGATCGCGCCGATCCTGCTGCTGTTCGTCTTCCTGCAGCGCTACTTCATCCAGGGCATCGCCACCGCCGGGCTCAAGTGATCTCCCGACCTCTCCCGAAAGCGAACCGCATGACGCCGACCACCTCCACCGCCCCCGACGGCACGGTCTACCGCGACCTCAACGGCAACGGCGTGCTCGACCCGTTCGAGGACCCGCGCCTGACGCCCGAGGAGCGCACGGACGACCTCCTCGGCCGGCTCAGCCTCGAGGAGAAGGTCGGGCTGATGTTCCAGACGGTGATCGAGGTGGGCGACGAGGGCGTGCTGCTGGAGGCCCCGGGGAACATCTCGAAGTCGGCCACGACCGACGTGGTGGTGGGCAAGCGGATGTCGCACTTCAACGTGCATCGCATCGCCACCGCCCGGCAGGCGGCGCGGTGGAACAACAATCTCCAGCGCCTGGCCGAGACGACGCCGCACGGCATCCCGGTCACCATCAGCACCGACCCGCGCCACGCGTTCGTCGACAACTCCGGCGTCGCGTTCTCGGCGGGGCCGTTCTCGCAGTGGCCCGAGCCGATGGGGCTGGCCGCGCTCGACGACCTCGAGGCGATCCGCGCGTTCGCCGACATCGCGCGGCAGGAGTACGTCGCGGTCGGCATCCGCGCGGCCCTCCATCCGCAGATCGACCTCGCGACCGAGCCCCGGTGGGGGCGGCAGGCGCAGTCGCTCGGCCATGACGCGGAGCGCGTCGCGGAGTACACCGCGGCGTACCTCGCGGGGTTCCAAGGCGACGAACTCGGGCCGGCGAGCGTCGCGTGCACCACGAAGCACTTCCCCGGCGGCGGTCCGCAGAAGGACGGCGAGGACGCCCACTTCCCCTACGGTCGCGAGCAGGTGTACCCGGCGGGCATGTTCGACTACCACCTCATCCCGTTCCGCGAGGCGATCCGCCGCGGCACGGCCGGGATCATGCCCTACTACGGCATGCCGGTCGGTCTCGTCCGGGGCGGCCAGCCCGTCGAGGAGGTCGGCTTCGGCTTCAACCGCGCGATCATTACGGGGCTGCTGCGGGACGAGCTCGGCTACGACGGCGTCGTGGTCACCGACTGGGAGCTCATCAACGACAATCACGTCGGCGATCAGGTGCTGCCCGCGCGCGCCTGGGGCGTGGAGGGGCTGACGCCCCCCGAGCGGATGCTGAAGGTGTTGGATGCCGGAGCCGACCAGTTCGGCGGGGAGGAGTGCGTCGACCTGCTCCTCGACCTGGTCGCCCAGGGCCGCGTGAGCGAGGCGCGCGTCGACGTGTCCGCACGCCGGCTCCTCCTCGTGAAGTTCCGTCTCGGGCTCTTCGACGACCCGTACGTCGACGAGGACGCCGCCGAGCAGATCGTCGGCCGCGCCGACTTCCGTGCCGCGGGCGAACGCGCGCAGGCGGCATCCGTCACCCTGCTCGAGAACAAGACGGTCGACGGGATGCCGCTGCTGCCCCTGTTCGCGGGCGACTCGCGATCGTCGGTGTACAGCGAGAACGTCGCACGCGATGTGCTCGCCGAGCGCGCGCGGCCGGTGGACGATCCGGCGGCCGCCGACCTCGCGATCGTGCGGCTCGACGCGCCGTTCGAGCCGCGCGACGACCTGTTCCTGGAGGCGTGGTTCCACCAGGGCTCGCTGGAGTTCCCGCCGGGTCTCGTGCACCGGCTGCGCCGCATCGCCGAGCAGTGCCCGCTCGTGGTCGTGGTGACCCTCGACCGGCCGGCGATCCTCACCCCGCTCGAGCCCTTCGTCTCGGCGCTCGCCGTCGACTACGGCAGCTCGGACAGGGCCGTGCTCGACGCCCTCTCGGGAGTCGTCGCCCCGCAGGGACGGCTGCCCGTGGAGATCCCCCGATCGATGGACGCCGTGCGGTCATCGCGCGAGGACGCGCCGTCCGACACGATCGACCCGGTGTACCCGCTCCACGCCGGGATCGGCCTGGACTAGGCTCGGCGGGGTTCGCGGTGGCGCGGCAGGCACGACGGGAGGGGTCCGAGCGGATGGAGCCTCGACGTCCGACCGTCTACGACGTGGCCGCCCGCGCCGAGGTGTCGATCGCCACGGTGTCGTTCGCCTTCTCCCGCCCCGATCAGATCAGCGCGACGACGCGTGACCGCGTGCTGACGGTGGCCCGCGAGCTCGGCTACATGCCGAGCGCCTCCGCGCGCAGCCTGGCCCGCGGGCGCACCGGCGCGCTCGGTCTGCACTCGTTCGACCTGCTCATCGATCGCCCGCAGGGGCGGGAGCCGGAGAGCCGCATCAGCGCGCCCCCGGGTGCGCCGCCGCCGCCGGGCGAATCGTTCGTGCCGTGGGACGACACCGACGACGACTTCCTCGTCGACCCGCGCGCGTTTCCGCTGTACGTCGACGAGGTGCAGCGCGGGTTCGAGCTCGAGGCCCGCGCCCACGGGCGGCCCGTGATGATCTCCAGCGGCAGTGACACCACCACGTCGGTCGCCGAGTCGGCCGGTCGCGTCGACGGACTCGCGATCTTCCCGGGGCCGTCGGCCGCGGAATCCCTCGCCCAGGTCTCCCTGAAGATGCCGATCGTGCTCTTCAGCACGCCGCCGGGCACCGACGGGCACCACCGCGTGCTCGCCGACAACGCCGGGGGCATGCGGGAGCTGGTCCTGCACCTCGTCCGCGATCACGGGATCGCCGTCCTCGCCTTCATCGGGGCCCTCCGCGTGGCCGACTACCGCGAGCGCTTCGAGGTGTTCCGGGCGACGCTGGCCGAGGTCGGCATCCCGACCCCCGACGCTCCCCTCGACGACAGTCTGCTCGGCGAGGATCGCGGCTACACGCCGGTGCTCGCGGCGCTGCGGCAGGGGACCCTGCCGCGGGCGCTGGTGTGCGCGAGCGATCAGCTCGCGCTGCCGCTGCTCGATCTGCTCGCCGCCGAGGGGGTGCGGGTGCCGGACGACATCGTGGTGACCGGGTTCGACGGCATCCTCGCGGCGCGGCTGTCGACCCCGTCGCTGACGACCGTGCGCCAGCCCTTCGAGGCGATGGGGCGCACGGCGGCGCGGCTGCTGATGGACAGCGGGCGGTCGCTGGCCGAGCCCGCGGCGGTCGCGCGTCTCGGCACGAAGCTGGTGCGGCGACGCAGCTGCGGCTGCGCGGGCTAGAGCGACGCCGATCGGCGCCGGGCGCGGGCTACGCGCGGTTCTTGCGGAAGATCAGCGCCAGGGCGAGCATGATGGCGCCCAGGCCGACGAGGAACACCAGCGCCTGCAGCGACGTGAGGGTGAACGCGAGGCCCAGCAGGTACATGCCGCCGAGGAAGAGCACGAGGTAGACGATGAACATAACTGGGTGACCTCCGGTAGTCCGCCCCTCGATCGTAGCGAACGCTCAGCCGCGGGCCGTGCGCACGGCATCCCACACGGCGTCGGCGACCTCGCGTTTGGTGCCGTCCGTCTCCGCCACGACCTCGTCATGGGCGTCGATCACGAGCACCGCGTTCGCGGACGACTCGAAGCCGCGATCCCAGCCGACGGCGTTCGCGACGAGCAGATCGACGCCTTTGCGGCGGCGCTTGCGGATGCCGCGGTCGCGCAGCTCCGAGGCATCCGTCGCCGTCTCCGCGGCGAACCCGACGATCGTCTGACCGTCCGCGCGCTCGCGCACGAGGCGGGCGAGGATGTCCTCGGTCTCGACGAGCTCGATCGTGATCGCGGTGCCGCCGGCGTCCTCCTTGCGGCGCTTGTGCTCGGCGACGTCGGCGGCGCGGTAGTCGGCCACCGCCGCGGCCATGATGACGACGTCGGCTCCCACGGCGGCGGCGCGCACCGCGTCGCCGAGTTCTGCGGCCGTTCCGGCGCGACGCACCTCGACTCCCGGATGAGCGGATGCCTCGGCCATCACCCCGTCGTCGGTGTGCGCGGCGACCAGCACCACCTCGGCGCCCCGGTCGGCGGCGGCCACGGCGACGGCTACGCCCTGGCGACCGCTCGAGCGGTTGCCGAGGTAGCGCACGGGGTCGAGCGGCTCGCGGGTGCCGCCCGCCGAAACGACGACTCGGAGACCGGCGAGGTCGCGGGGCCGGGTCAGGGCGAGAGCGGCGGCGGCGATGACCTCGGGCTCCGACATCCGTCCCGGTCCGCTGTCGCCGCCGGTGAGCGGGCCGTCGTCGGGGCCCACCACGTGCACGCCGCGCTCCCGGAGCGTTCGGATGTTCGCGACGGTGGATGGATGCCGCCACATCTCGGTGTGCATCGCGGGGGCGACGACGACCGGTGCCGTGGTGGCAAGTAGGGTGGTGCCGAGAAGGTCGCCGGCGAGACCCGCGGCCATCTCGGCCAGCGAGTTCGCGGTCGCGGGAGCGACGATCACCAGATCGGCGGCCTGCCCCAGGGCGACATGGCGCACGGTCGCGACATCGTCGTGCACCGACGTCGTCACCGGGTGCCGGCTGATCGCCTCCCACGTCGTGAGCCCGACGAAGCGCAGGGCGTCGTCGGTGGGGATGACGTGCACCTCGTGCCCGTCCTTCACCAGCAGGCGCACCAGCTGCACGGTCTTGTACGCGGCGATGCCGCCGGTCACACCCACGACGATGTACACGCCTCGATCCTTGCACGAGGCGTTCCAGGAGGTTCTGCTGTGTGCACGGTGATCATCTCGGTTCCGGTGCCGGGCGAGGGTGCGGTGCGCCTCGTCGCGGTGCGCGACGAGGACCCCGAGCGCGCCTGGGACCGCCTCGGCCCGTGGTGGCCCGACGCCTATCCGGGCGTGGTCGGCGTGCGGGACCGGCGTGCCGGCGGGGCGTGGCTCGCCGCCGGCGACGGGCGCCTCGCCGTGCTGCTCAACCGCGCCGACCTGTCCGAGCGGGCGCCCTCCGAGCTGGTCTCGCGCGGCGGCGTGGTGCTGGAGGCCGTGGCGGGACGGATGCCTTCCGGCGACCCCCGCACGCACGGGTTCCACCTCGTGCAGGCCGATGCGACCGGCGCGCGGGTGGTCACCTGGAACGGGGTCGCGCTGCGGACGGTGGAGCTGCCGCCGGGGGTGCACATGATCGCGCACGACGACATCGACGACCCCGACACGGCACGCATCGACGCGTGGCTGGAGGAGTTCCGCGCCGCGCCCCTCGGCGACGGCGACGACTGGGCGACGCCGTGGCTCGACATCCTGGGTCGCAGCGACCTGGGGGTCGGCGACGACCGTGCGATCATCCGCGACAACCGCCCGTTCGGATACCCGACGCAGTCGCTGCTGCTGTGCACGGCGGTCGTCTCCGACGCCGGCGTCGACGTGCGCTACGCCGAGCTCGACCGCCCCGGCCACTGGAACGACGTCCGCCCCGCCTGAGCCCCGGCCGGTCGGGGACGCTGCGGCGGGCGGGAGAGGATGGGAGGGTGACCTCCGACATCCGCCTCATCGCCGTCGACATGGACGGCACCCTCCTCGACGGCGACGGGCGCATCCCCGACGCCCTGTGGCCGCTGCTCGACCGGCTCGACGAGCGCGGGATCGTGTTCGTCCCCTCGTCGGGGCGGCAGCTCGCGACGCTGCGGCACGCGTTCGGCGAGGCATCCGACCGTATGACGTTCATCGCCGAGAACGGGGCGTACGTCGTGCGCGGGACGGAGGAGGTCGCCTCGGACGAGCTCGACCCCGCGTTCGTGCGCGCGGTCGTCGAGAAGCTGCGGGCCCTCGCGGCCGACGGGCACGACATCGGGGTCGTCGTGTGCGGCAAGGCGTCGGCGTACATCGAGAGGACGGATGCCGCGTTCCGCGCCGAGGCGGACAAATACTACGCCGCGCTCGCCGAGACCGACGACGTGCTGGCGTCGGGCGATCAGGTGCTCAAGATCGCCGTGTTCGACTTCGACGGCTCGGAGCACGGCGTCGCGCCGGCGCTCGCCGAGTTCGACGACACGCACCAGGTCGTCGTGTCGGGACACCACTGGGTCGACGTGATGAACCCCGGCGTCAACAAGGGCGTCGCGCTCGAACGGCTGCAGGCGGCTCTCGGCGTCGACCGTGCGCAGACCGCCGCGTTCGGCGACTACCTCAACGACCTGGAGATGCTGGATGCCTCCGACTGGTCGTACGCGATGGACAACGCCCACGACGAGGTGCACGCCCGCGCCCGCCACCGCGCCCCCTCGAACCTCGACCACGGCGTGCTGACCACCATCGAGGGCTTCCTGGGCTAGCCGGGCGGCGCGCGGGTTCGGGTGTCGCAACACGCGGATTGCGCGCGGGGGAAGCCGCGTGTTGCGCCACCTGAAGGGTCGGCCGCCATCCGGCGACCGGATCTGTCGCGCTGTCAAGCGGGGCGCGCGTCGGCGCAGTCCGGCCTAGCGTCGAGGGCACAAGACCCCGAGGAGGCGGCCATGACCGATCAGCACAAGTCCGAGCACGACGCGCACCGCGACACGACGGACGAAGGCCAGTACGCCGACGAAGAGACGGCGTCGGGCCGCGAGACCCACAAGCCCGACGTGGTGCCCGGCGAGTACACCGATTCCGACCTCGGCGACAAGAAGGATTGATTCGCCGCGAGTTGCAGCGAAGTGCGGCATCCATTCCACCGGAAGCCGCAGGTCGCCGCAATTCACCCGGGTTCGGACACGGCCAGAATCGGAGCATGGCCATGGATGGGCGCGACACCGCCAGCGGACCGTTCGCCGTGACCCTCGTGGTCGATCTGCCGATCGCCAAGCTCGACGCGCTCGATGTCATCGCTTTCGTCGCCGACGGTTTCGTCGAGCACGCCGGCACGGCGTACCCCCGCGTCGGGCTCGCTCCGAACGTGTGGGCGGAGGTGCAGATCCCTCGATTTGGAGATCCGCCGCCGCTGGCGGTCGACGTGTGCTCCGACGCCTCTCTGGACGTCGCCCGCACCGCCGCACGGCGCCTCGCCGTCGCGCTCGAGGGCGTCGGCTGGAGCGTGCGCGACCCGCGCCCCGGCGAGGCCTGAGGCGCTCGCCGCCCCCGGCGGGGTCAGGCCCGGTGCGCGCGGTAGTACGCGAGGAGCGCCTGGGTGGAGGCATCCTGCGCCTGCAGCGCCGCCTCGTCGCCCTCGATCGCCGGCGCGATCTGCAGGGCGAGCTGCTTGCCGAGTTCGACGCCCCACTGGTCGAACGAGTTGATGCCCCAGATCGTGCCCTGCGTGAACGTGATGTGCTCGTAGAGCGCGATCAGCTGGCCGAGCACGGCCGGAGTGAGCGCCGCGGCGAAGATCGAGGTCGTCGGGCGGTTGCCGGGGAAGGTGCGTGCCGCGACGAGCGCGCCGGTCGTGCCCTCGGCCTCGACCTCTTCGGCGGTCTTGCCGAACGCGAGCGCCTTGGTCTGGGCGAGGAAGTTCGCCAGGAACAGTCCGTGCACATCGCGCCCGCCGTCCTCCAGCGGGTACGCCGGGTTGACGAACGCGATGAAGTCCGCGGGGATGAGCCGCGTGCCCTGGTGGATGAGCTGGTAGAACGCGTGCTGCCCGTTGGTGCCGGGCTCGCCCCAGAAGACCTCGCCCGTGTCGGTGGTGACGGGGGAGCCGTCCCAGCGCACCGACTTGCCGTTGGACTCCATCGTGAGCTGCTGCAGGTAGGCCGCGAACCGGTGCAGCTGCTGCGCGTAGGGCAGCACCGCGTGCGACTGCGCGCCGAGGAAGTTGACGTACCAGACGTTGAGCAGGCCCATCAGCACCGGCACGTTCTGCGCGAGCGGCGTGGTCGCGACGTGTTGGTCGACGGCGTGGAAGCCGGCCAGCAGGTCGCGGAAGTTCTGCGGTCCGAGCGTGATCGCCAGCGAAAGTCCGATCGCCGAGTCGACGGAGTAGCGGCCGCCGACCCAGTCCCAGAAGCCGAAGGCGTTGGTCGGGTCGATGCCGAACGCCGCGACCTTGTCGAGTGCGGTCGAGACGGCGACGAAATGATGGGCGACGGCATCGGTGCGGGATGCCTCGTCCTCGCCGATCGCGCCGGCGTCGGCGAGCTTCGCCCATAGCCAGTCGCGGGCGAGGCGGGCGTTGGTGAGCGTCTCGAGCGTCGTGAAGGTCTTCGACGCCACGATGAACAGCGTCGTCTCGGGGTCGAGGTCGGCGGTGGTCTGCGCGATGTCGGTCGGGTCGATGTTGGAGACGAACCGCGCCTCGATGCCGGCGTCGGCATACGGCTTGAGTGCCTCGTAGACCATGACCGGGCCGAGATCCGAACCGCCGATGCCGATGTTGACGACGTGGGTGACCTTCTTTCCGGTCACACCCTTCCACTCGCCGGAGCGCACGCGGTCGGCGAAGGTCGAGAGGGCGTCGAGCACGGCCTGCACGTCGATGTCGATCTCCTGCCCGTCGACGACCAGGGCGGGGCTCGCCCCCGCCGGACGCCGCAGCGCCGTGTGCAGCACGGCGCGATCCTCGCTCGTGTTCAGGTGGGCGCCCGCGAGCATGTCGGCGTAGCGCTGCGCGACACCCGTCTCCTCGGCGAGCTTCACGAGTGCCGCGACAACGTCGTCGGTGACGAGGTTCTTCGAGAGGTCGACGTGCAGGTCGGCCAGAGGGCGCGAAAGGCGCTCCACGCGGCCGGGGTCGCCCGCGAACCAGCCGCGCAGGTCGGGGTCGAAAGAGTCGCGCAGGGCGGACAGCTCGGCCCAGGCGGCGGTGGACGTGGGGTCGACGGGTGTGCTCATGGGGACAACGCTAGCGCCGCGCGCGGGGCGGGTGAGGGCGGATGACGTGGACCGCGCTCGGCGGCCGGAGCACGTGGGCCGGGGTCGCGCGGCGCGCTCATCCCTCGACGATCGCGCCTTCGGAGGGCAGTCCGCCGGGGAGATCGCGGAACGCGATCGGCAGACCTCGGGCGGACGAGGCATCCGCCCCGTCCATCGCCTGCAGATGCACGTGCGGCTCCGTGCTGTTGCCGGAGTTGCCGCATGCGCCCAGGGGAGCGCCCGCCGCGACCTGCTCGCCGGGCGAGACCGCGACCGAACCGCGCCGCAGATGCGCGAGCAGCACGAATCCGCCCGCCACGGCGAGCACGACGTGGTTGCCCGCGATCGCGCCGGCACCCCCGCGCACCCGTGACGCCTGGCTCGCCGCGTATCCGAGCAGTGCGAACGGCGATCGCCGCGCGACGTGATCGTCCTCGCCGTCGTGCGCGGCGACCACCATCCCCGTCCGCGGGGGAGAGCACCGGGCGACCGAATCCGACGAACGTGTCCGGTTGTTCGGTCGACAGGATGCTGCGCCACCCCCGCGACGCGGAGCGTCCCACGTCGTCCACGGGCACGAAGTCGATGGCGTACGTCGTGGCGAACAGGTGCGTGCCGTGGCTCGGGATGCGGCGCGCCGGGCTGTTCTGCACGAGCCAGCGGCCGTGGAAGGGGAGGCTCAGCGCGATCGCGCCCGTAAACGGGTCAGGGCCGGTCGGAGAGGCATCCGGCCGGCCCTTGTCCCTTTGCACCAAGAGTGTCCTGCAATCACATGTCCGGTAGTCGCCACAGCAAAACAACTACCGTGCAAGCACTCTATAACGGCTGGATAACGGAAAGGAAGACCTCGCCGTTATCTTTTCGTGATTCATAGGCGGCACAGGGAAGCCGGAAAGAATCTAGATCCGATCCCACCCGCCGCGACCGGAACCGATCTGCGCCTCGATGTCCTGACGGGCCCGATCGAGCTCGCTGCCGGGTGCATGCTTCGGCGCCCACATGCCCAGACCGCCGCGCAGAACGACGAGGGTGACGATGATCGCCACGGCGAGCACGACGGCTCCGCTCGAGGCGAGAAGAACGATCAGTCCGGCATCCACGGCACTCTCCGATCTCTTCCTCCGAGCCTGCCCCGAGGGCGACCGGAGCGCAACCCGCTCAGACGGCGGGCACAGCGCTGCGCAGCAGCGCGGGCGCCTCGCGCTGCAGTGATTCGGCGGCCTCCGCATCGCCCCGCAGGTGGCGGATCAGCGAGTTCTGGAACAGGCCGTCGAACAGCGCGTAGGCGAGGTCGCGCGGGATCGCCGGGGTGCCGCCCTCGAGCTCGGCGAACCGCTCGATGACCGACCACACCATCTCTTCGAGGAGCGCGTCGATCTTCACGATGGTGTCGCTGAACCCGTCGGTGAACAGCGCCTGATTGCGCAGGTCGTACCAGAGGCGGTGCAGGGACGCCTCGTCGCGCAGCGTGGCCGCCATCTCGACGCCGAAGCGCGCAGCGAGCTCCACGCCCGTGGTCGACGTCTCGAGGATGACGTCGTAGCGGCGCGCGCACTCGGATTTGTAGTTCCAGACGGCCAGGGCGATCAGGTCGTCCTTGTCGTCGAAGTAGTAGTGCAGCGCACCGTGCGAGAGGTCGGAGTGCTGCGCGATGTCGCGGAGTCCGGTGTGCGCGTAGCCGCGCTGGGCGATCGCCGTGAGTGCGGACTCGGCGAGCATGCGACGGCGTGCGGCGAACTTGTCGACGCGGGCACGCGTGGCGCGGTCGGCGACGGCGCTCATTCCGGACCTCCTCTCCCTGTGATCGTAACGCCGATCCGCGCGCAGCGGATCGACCGCGATCATAGTCTGACGCTCGTCAAGAAAAAACTTGGCAACTGTCACAATTTCTGATCTGCTGGGCACATCGCTTTCAACGACGAAAGGACCTCATCTCCATGACCGATCTCACAGGGCGGCGCGCGCTCATCACGGGCGGCGCACGCGGACTGGGCCTGCAGACGGCCACGACCCTCGCGGCGCGCGGCGCCGCGGTGGTGCTCGCCGACATCGACGCGGACGCCGGAGCGGATGCCGCAGCATCCGTCCCCGGTGCGCACTTCGTGCATCTCGACGTGACCGACGACGCATCGTGGGAGGCGGCCACGGCGGCCGCCGTCGACGCGCTCGGCGGACTCGACACGGTGGTGAACAACGCCGGCATCGAGATCTCCGATCTCTTCGTCGACCTCGACGCCGACAACGCCCGCCGGATCCTCGACGTGAACGTGCTCGGCACGGCGCTCGGCATCAAGCACGCGTTCCGCGCGATGCGCCCGGGCGGCGCGGCCAGCGTCGGAGGCGTGATCGTCAACGTCGCCTCGGTGGCGGCGAACATCGCCTTCCCCGGCATCGCGATCTACTCGGCCACGAAGTCCGCGGTGGTGCGACTCACCAAGGTCGCGGCCGCAGAGTCGGGTCGACTGGGCTACGGGGTGCGGGTCAACGCGATCTGCCCCGGACTCGTGCCCAACGCGATGGGGGCGCAGCTGGCCGGCGACATGGAGCGGCTGGAGCTGTTCCCGTCGGCGGGCGAGGCGGTCACCGCCGTGGTCGGGCTCACCCCCTCGGGCAGGCTCGCCACCGAGGAGGACATCGCGAACGGCGTGGCATTCCTCGTCTCGGACACCGCGGCATTCGTCAACGGGCACTCGCTGTCGGTCGACGGCGCGATGGGGATGTGAGCGCCATGGCCACCACGAAGCCCGTCGTCGTCTACGGCGTGAGCGGCTACACCGGCCGCCTCATCTGCGAGTACCTGCGCGAGCTGGGCGTGCCGTTCGTGGCCGCCGGCCGCGACGCCGACCGCGTCCGCGCGGTCGTGGAGAAGATCCCCGGCATCGAGACCGCCGACTACGAGGTGATCGGGGTCGAGAACGACGCCGACGCGCTCGCGGCGGCGTTCGAGGGCGCGAAGGTCATCTGCAACACCGCCGGACCGTTCATCAAGTTCGGGCCGGAGGTGGGTGCTGCACTCCCGCGACACGTGGGGCGACGCGTTCGCCGAGAAGGGGCTGCTGCTCTCTCCCGGCATCGCCCACATGTACACCGTCAGCGAGATCGCGGCCAACATCGCCCTCGAGCCCGGCGGCTACGACACGCTCGACATCCTCGTGCTCTGGAAGGGGCTGCCGACGTATGCCTCGACCCAGACGATCTTCACGATCCTCAAGGCCGAGTGGTACTACCTCGAGCAGAACCAGCTCGTGCCGTGGGACCACACCTCCGCGTACGACGTGACCGTGCCCGGCTACCACGAGCAGGCCATCGCGGTGCCGTGGGGTGGGATGTCGCATCCGATCTGGTTCCAGAACGATCCCCGCGTCGGCAACGTGCGCGCCATCGGCGGCGTGCTCAACCGCGCCGTCATGCAGGGGGTCGGCCAGACGGTGCAGATGTTCGAGGAGCAGATCAAACCGCTGGATGCCGCGGCCCAGGAGAAGGCGCTCGGTGACATCGCCGCGTCGCTCCAGGCCGACATGCCGCCCCGTGAGAACCCGCGCCTGAACCGCTCGGTCGACTCGGTCCATGCATCGGGTCCGCTCGGGCGCACGCACGTGGTGATCCACGGCAACTCCAACTACAAGCAGACCGGGCTCCTGCAGGCGTTCGCGGCGTTCTCGCTCATCCAGCAGGCGCCGCACCGCGTCGGCTTCGCCTCGGCGTGCCAGGCGTTCGGCCATCGGGAGCTGCTCGGTCAGCTCCGCGGTTTCGGGCTCGTGGGGCAGCCCGTCGTCACCACCGTCTGACCCCCCAGAGGAGCCGGCGTCGTCCCCAGCCGACGCCGGCTCCGCCCTCCCGCGACCATGCCCCGGCGGGCCCCGCTCCCGCCCCCGCCGGGCCCGCTCCCGCTCCCGACGAGGAGAACCCCGTGCTGCTGATCGACCTGCCCGACACCCGTGCCCGCGCCGACGCCTCCGCGCCCTGCCTGCGCGACGACGCCGGGGTGCTCACCAACGCCGACTTCGCCGAGCGGGTGCGGGCCGCGGCCGGCGCGCTCGCCGGAGCCGGGGTCGCGCGCGGCGACGTCGTCGGCGTCAAGCTCTCCAATCGCGTCGAGCTCATCGTGGTGCTGTTCGCAGCGTGGCGGCTCGGCGCCGTGCTCACGCCGGTCAACCCGGCACTGGGACCGGCCGAGACCGCGTACCAGCTGCACGACGCGAGGGCGATGCTGCTCGTGGCCGAGACCGCGGACGAGGCGCCCGACGGCATCGCGCCGCTGACGGTGGCCGACCTCGCCGCGCAGCATTTGGGCGATCGACGAGCCGACCGAGGGTGAGGCATCCGATCTGGCCCTCCTCATCTACACCAGCGGCACGACCGGCTCGCCCAAGGGGGTGATGCTCACGCACGGCAACCTCGAGGCGATGACGGCGTCGTTCATCGAATGGCTGGAACTGGATGCGGACGACCACAGTCTGCTCGTGCTGCCGCTGTTCCACGCCAACGGCATCGTGCTGGGCACGCTGAGCGCACTGCGCGCGGGCGGCCAGATCACGATCATCGGGCGGTTCTCGCGGGAGCGGTTCTTCGCCGAGGTCGATCGGCACCGTCCGACGTACTTCAGCGCCGTGCCGGCGATATATGCGCTGCTGTGCGCTCTCCCCGACGACGTGCAGCCCGACACCTCGTCGCTGCGGTTCGCGGTGTGCGGAGCGGCGCCCATGCCCGCCGAGCTGATCCGACGGTTCGAGCAGCGTTTCGGCATCACGATCGTGGAGGGCTACGGGCTGAGCGAGACGACCACGGCCTCGACGATCAACCCGCTGCGCGGCATCCGCAAGCCCGGAACGGTGGGGCTGCCGCTTCCGGGGCAGCGCGTCGCGGTCGTCGACGAGTCCGGGGTCGCGGTGGAGCCGGGCGAGGTGGGCGAGGTCGTGATCTCGGGGCCCGTGGTGATGGCGGGCTACCTCGGCAAGCCGGAGGCGACGGCGGAGACGATCGTCGACGGCTGGCTGCACACCGGCGACCTCGGGCGCTTCGACGAGGACGGCTACCTGCAGATCGTGGACCGGCTCAAGGACATGATCATCCGCGGTGGCGAGAACGTGTACCCGAAGGAGATCGAGAACGTGCTGTACGGGCACGAGGCCGTGCTGGAAGCGGCCGTCGTGGGCCTGGCCGACGACGTGCTCGGCGAGGTTCCCCTGGCGTACGTGGTGCTGCGCCCCGGACAGACGATGGCGGATGCTGCGCTGATGACCCTGTGCGCGCAGAAGCTCGCCCCGTTCAAACGGCCGGTGGGCGTGGTGTTCCTCGACGAGCTCCCGAAGAACCCGGTCGGCAAGATCGACAAGCGCGCGCTGAGGGCGCGGGGGCGCGGCTGACCCGCACCGCCGGGAGGAGATGCGCATCTCGGGAGGAGCCCACCGGGGGGTGCGCTCCTCCCGAGGTGCCCCTGTCCTCCCGGCGCGCGGGCGCAGGGACGGCCGGTTCCGGTCCGGCGTCCCCCTGTCGTCGGACCGTGCGACGATGGTCGGATGCCCGCCGAATGGTTCCCGCAGGTCGAGGAGCTGACCGTCGCGCGGCTCGTCGGGGCGCTGTCGTTCGGCCGGGGTCGCGCCTACGCGGCCGATGGGCGCGTGCGGGATCTCCGCTGGCAGCCGGCCGAGCAGACCCTGACCGCTGTCGTGCAGGGCTCGGAACCGTCGCCGTATCGGGTGCGGATCGTGCTCGCCGACGCGGTCACCTCACGCCCGATCGTGCGCTCCGCCGTGTGCGGGTGCCCCGTGGCGATCAACTGCAAGCACGCCGCGGCCGTGCTCATCGCCGCCGCGAGCGCCGGCAAGGCCGCGGCCGCCGTCGAGGCGGAGACGGATGCCGGGTGGCGGGGCCTCCTCGCGGCGCTCGCCCCCGTGCCCGACACCGCCGTCGAGCGACGCCCGCTCGCGCTGCAGTTCGAGCTGCGACACCGCAGCACCCGGCGGCGCGGAACGTGGGGCGCCTCCCGCGACGAACCCGCGAAGGACGCGGCATCCGTCGACCGGCTCGTGATCCGTCCCGTCACCGCGGGCGCCCGCGGCGGGTGGATCAAGAAGGACCTCACGTGGCAGAACGTGGCCTATCAGGGCACGGCCGGCGGATTCGACCCCGCGCAGGCGCAGTGGTTCGGCCGGCTCGCGGCGTTGAAGGGGCCGAGCGCCCTCGGCGGACTCGAGCACGGCACCGACGCGCTCACCCTCGACGTCTTCGACAGCCCGCTGCTGTGGGCGCATCTGGCCGACGCGCCCCGCCTGGGCATCGCCCTGGTGGGAACGACGCTGCCCGAGGTCACCGTGGCGGGCACCGCCGTGATCGGATTCGACACCTCGGGCGGCGACGAGGGACTCGTGCTGCATCCGATCGTGCTCATCGACGGACAGGCGACGGATGCCTCCACCGTCCGCCCGATCGGAGCCCACGGCGTGTACACGGGAGACTTCGACACCGGAGTCCTCACGATCGCACGGCTGAGCGCACCTCTCTCGGGGGTGCAGCGCACGCTGCTCGAGCGTCCCGGCGACCTGACCGTCGAGGCATCCGAGGTCCGGGAGTTCCTGGAGCAGTATCCGGCGCTCGCGCGGACCGCGCGGATCGTCAGCTCCGACGGCAGCTTCACCCCGCCGCCCGTGCCCCCCGCGACGCTCGTGCTGGCCGCGCGCTACGAGGCGAAGCACGTGCTGCGGCTGGAATGGCGGTGGGAGCTGGCCGAGGGGCGCCGCGTCGCGCTCGACGCGGGCGACGCGGCCTTCCTCGACCCGATCGCCGAGCGCGCACCGGCCGAGGCCGCGGGCGAGCTGCTGTCCGACGACCCCGCCGGGCTGCCGGCCGTCGACGGCGGGGTGCTGCGCCCGACCGCGGTGCTGCGCGGACTCGAGGCCGCCGAGTTCAGCGCCCGCATGATGCCGCGGCTGGGCGATCTCGACCACGTGAGGATCGAGGTCACCGGCACCCCGCCCGCCTACCGCGAGATCGACGAGGCGCCGGTGCTCGAGGTCTCCACGGTCGAATCCGAACGCAACGACTGGTTCGAGCTCGGGGTGATCGTCAAGGTCGAGGGCAAGGCCGTGCCGTTCGGGCCGCTGTTCAAGGCGCTCAGCAAGGGCGCGAAGAAGCTGCTGCTCATCGACGGCAGCTACCTGTCGCTGCAGCATCCGGTCTTCGAACCGCTCAAGGAGCTGCTCGACGAGGCCGGCGAGCTGCAGGAGTGGGAGACGGGACTGCGGGTCACCCGCTACCAGGCGGCGCTGTGGGCGGAGTTCGAGGACCGCTCCGACCAGAGCCCCGAGGCGGTGGCCTGGCGGGCGACCGTCGCCGGGCTCCGCGGGGTCGACGCCCTGCCCGAGACGCCCGTTCCGGCCGGCTTCGCGGGCGAACTGCGGCCCTATCAGGCCGAGGGGTTCCGATGGCTCGCGTTCCTGCACGACCATCGCCTCGGCGGGATCCTCGCCGACGACATGGGGCTCGGGAAGACCGCGCAGACGCTCGCACTGATGCAGCACGCGGTCGAGATGCGGACGGATGCCTCGCCCCGCCCCTTCCTCGTCGTGGCGCCCACCTCGGTCGTGTCGAACTGGGCGCGGGAGGCCGCCCGGTTCGTGCCCGGGCTGCGCGTGGTCACGGTCGGGGAGACGCGCGGCAAGAGCGGGACGGCGCTCGCCGACCTCGCCGCGGATGCCGACATCGTGCTCACCACCTACGCGATCCTGCGCCTCGACGCGGAGGAGTTCGCCGGTCTCGGGTGGGCGGGGCTCATCCTCGACGAGGCGCAGTTCGCCAAGAACGCGTCGTCGAAGGTGCACGAGGCCGCCTCCGGGGTGCGGGCGCCGTTCCGGCTCGCGGTCACCGGCACCCCGATCGAGAACAACCTCGGCGAGCTGTGGGCGCTGCTGCAGCTCACCGCGCCCGGGCTGTTCCCCTCGCGCCGGGCGTTCGACGAGACCTACCGCCGTCCCATCGAGGTGAACGCCGACGAGGCCAAGCGGGATCGGCTGCGCCGCCGCATCCGTCCGTTCCTCCTGCGCCGCACGAAGGAGCAGGTGGTCCCGGAGCTCCCGCCCAAGCAGGAGCAGACCCTCGAGGTGCCGCTGCACCCCGAGCACCGCCGCCTCTACGACACGCACCTGCAGCGCGAGCGGCAGAAGATCCTCGGGCTCGTCGACGATCTCGACCGCAACCGGTTCACGGTCTACCGGTCGCTGACGCTGCTGCGCCTGATGAGTCTGGATGCCGCGCTCGTCGACCCCGATCGCTACGGCGACGTGCCCTCGGCCAAGCTCGACGCGCTCATGGACCAGCTCGAGGACGTGCTGGCCGAAGGGCATCAGGCGCTCGTGTTCAGCCAGTTCACCTCGTTCCTCACGCGCGCGCAGGCGCGAGTGGAGAAGCTCGGCGTGCCGCACGCGTACCTCGACGGCTCGACCCGTCGCCGGCAGGAGCCGATCGACGCGTTCCGGTCGGGCGAGGCGCGCGTGTTCCTCATCAGCCTGAAGGCGGGCGGGTTCGGCCTCAACCTCACCGAGGCCGACTACGTGTTCCTGCTCGACCCGTGGTGGAACCCGGCGAGCGAGGCGCAGGCCGTCGACCGCACGCACCGCATCGGGCAGGACAAGCAGGTGATGGTCTACCGCCTCGTGGCCGAGAACACGATCGAGGAGAAGGTGATGGCGCTCAAGGAGAAGAAGGCCGCGCTGGTGTCGTCGGTGCTCGACGACGGCGCGATCTTCAGCGAGGCCCTCGACGCCGCCGACATCCGCGGCCTCCTCGAGGGCTGACGCGGGTTCAGGGGCGCAGCGCGGCGATCCAGGCGTCGAACGTCTGGGTGCCGAGCACGGCGTCGGCGGCGGGGAGGAGCGAGCCGTCGCGCTGGGCGCGGCCGAAGCCGCCCGGCAGGTTGATCGCCGGAATCCACCCCCGGTATCCCGTCGCGCGGGCGTACGCGCGGATCATCCGGGGCAGATCCTCCTCGCGGGGGCCGGCGAGCTCGGGCGCGCGCCCGGACGGACCCGCCTCCGCGAGGTCGACGAGGTGCGCCGCGACCTCCCCCGCGGCGATCGGCTGGGTGCGCATGCGCGGCGCGGCGTGCAGCGGGCCGACCTTCGCGCGGTCGAACAGCTGCGCGGCGAACTCGTGGAACTGCGTCGCGCGCAGGATCGTCCACGGCACGCCGCCGGCCTCCACGAGCTGCTCCTGCACGATCTTCCCGGCGTAGTACGCCTCGGGCGCGCGGTCGATGCCGACGATCGACAGGGCGAGGTGGTGCGGCGTGCCCGCGTCGCGCTCGCCGTCGAGCAGGGCGGTCGTGGTGGCGCGGAAGAACCGCGTCGACTCCTCCGCTGCGGTGGTGGTCACGCTCAGCACGTCGATGACGACGTCCACGCCCTCCAGGCGCGCGGCGAGGCCGGTGCCGGCGAAGAGGTCGACACCGGCGCTGCGGGCCAGCACCCCGACCTCGTGCCCGCGCTCGCGCGCGACCTCCACGACGTGCGTGCCCACGGTGCCGGTGCCCCCGGCGACGGCGATCTTCATTCGTGCTCCCGTTCTGCGCTCTGCGCTCTGATGGTACGGATGCCTCGGGTCGAGGCATCCGCGGAAGTGTCGGCATCCGCTCGGCGTTCCGGCCTCGCCGGGGCGGAGGCATCCGCTCGCCCGCCGTTCCGCGGCGGGAGGAGCAGCGCCGCACCGAGCAGGAGGCTGCCGCCGAGCCCGACGACGTTGCCGATCACGTCGACCGGCGCCATATGGGCGAAGTGCGTCGCGTGGTAGACGAAATGCGGCAGACCGAACACGACCCACGCCACGCCCACCGCGCGGGCGGCGTCGGGCCGGCGGGGGATCGCGGCGACGATGCTCGCGGCGGCCAGCGCGAGGTAGAGGCTGCCGACGTCACGGATGAGGTGCTCGTTGTAGGGGCCGTCGACGGCGATCCAGATGCGGCCGAAGCCGGGGAACGCCGCGTAGAAGCCTTCGGGGAGGAACGCGGCCCAGACACCCACGTAGGCGCCGATCGCGGCGGTCGCCCACAAGATGACGCGACGTACGGTGATGCTCATACCTGCCCGACGACGCACGTCGGCAGAATGTGAGGTGGCGCCTCACATTCCCGTCCGCCGCGTCGTCGGGAGTGCAGGACGACAACGGGGGGACGGACGTGGGCGAGGACGACGGCATGGTCGCGGTGGAGTCCGAGCGACGGCAGCTGCTCGGCATGGCCTACCGCATGCTGGGCACGGTCGCCGACGCGGAGGACGCGGTGCAGGAGACCTACATCCGCTGGTACCGCCTTCCGGACGCGGAGCGCGCGGCCATCCTCGCGCCCGGAGCGTGGCTGTCGCGCGTGACGGCCCGTGTCTGCCTCGACATGCTCGGCTCGGCCCGCGCCCGCCGCGAGCGGTACGTCGGCGACTGGCTGCCCGAGCCCGTGCCGTCCGGGGCGATGCCCGCGACATCGGCGCCCGCCGTCGACCCCCTCGAGAGGGTCACCCTCGACGAGTCCGTGAGCATGGCGCTGCTGGTCGTGCTCGAGGCGCTCACGCCCGCCGAGCGGGTCGCGTTCGTGCTGCACGACGTGTTCGGGATGCCGTTCGCCGAGGTGGCCGACACCGTCGGGCGCACGATCGAGGCGACGCGGCAGCTGGCGTCGTCGGCGCGGCGTCACGTGCGCGAGCAGCGGCGGGCCGCGGCATCCCGCGAACGCCACGACGACCTCGTGCGGGCGTTCGCCGCCGCGTGCGCGACAGGCGACCTCGTCGCCCTGACGACGGTGCTTGACCCGTCCGTGGTGCTGCGCTCCGACGGGGGCGGGCACGTCTCCGCGGCGCGCCGCCCCGTGCACGGCGCCGATCGCGTCGCGCGGTTCCTCCTCGGCATCGTGCAGAAACGGCCCGATGTCGAGATCGCCCCGGTGGAGACCTCCGACGGACTCAGCTTCGTGATCCGCGCCGCGGGCGTCGTCGACACCGTGCTGATGCTCGGCGTCGCGGGCGAACAGGTCACCGACGTCTGGATGATGCGCAACCCCGAGAAGCTCACGCTGTGGGCAGGCGACGGTCAAGCCCCTGGCGGCGTCGGAGGGGCGGCGTAGCCTCTCGGGCATGACGCAGACGAGGGAGTATCCGCAGGGCGTGCCGTGCTGGGTCGACCGCGAGGTCGGCGACAGAGCGGGTGCCGAGCGCTTCTATCGAGACCTGTTCGGGTGGGAGTTCGCGAACGCCATGCCGCCCGGGGCGCCGGGGTTCTACGACATCGCCACACTCGACGGCGCGGATGCCGCAGCGCTCGGCCCGGGCGACGGGACGGCGGGGTGGATGAGCTACCTCGCGTGCGACGACGCCGATGCCACCGCGGCCGCGATCGAGGCCGCCGGCGGCTCGGTGCTCGTGGCGCCGGAGGACGCCGGCCCGGGTGGGAGGGCCGCCACCTGTGCCGACCCCCAGGGTGCGGTGTTCCGGCTCTGGCAGGCGCGCCGCCGTCGCGGCGCGCAGGCGGTCAACGTGGACGGTGCGTGGAACTTCAGCGATCTGCACACCCCCGACCCCGAGGCATCCGTCGCCTTCTACGCGAAGGTGTTCGGATGGGAGGTCGACCCGCGGCTCGGGGCGGGCATGATCCGCCTCCCCGGGTACGGCGACTTCGTGGTCGCCACCGCCGACCCCGAGCTGTTCGAGCGGAACGCCGGCTCACCCGAGGGGTTTACCGACGTGATCGCAGGGATCACCACGGATGCTTCGCCCGCGCACTGGGTGATCCGGTTCAGCGTGGCCGACCGCGACGCGAGCGTGCGGACCGTGGAGGGCGCGGGGGGCCGCGTGATCTCGCGGGCCGACACCGAGTGGACGCGCGAGGCCGTCGTCGCCGATCCGGAGGGCGCCGAGTTCGTCGTCAGCCAGTACGCGCCTCCGGCGTGAGCGCCGGCCGGGCTAGAGCTGGGCGCCGTCGTCGTGCGGATCGTCGAGGCCGACGGTGCGTCCGCGCCACGACTCGTAGGCGATCAGCCACCCGATCGAGATGATGACCGCGATGAACACGCCCAGGAAGATGCTCTGCAGCGCGGCGCCGACGAGCACCCCGAGGCCGAGGAGCACCACCGTGCCCGCGATCCAGCCGATCCGGCCGCGGGGAAAACCGGTGTGCGCGTCGCTCATGCCCTCAGCCTAGAGGTGCCGGGGGATCACGCCTGCGGAGCGTCGTACGAGACCATCCAGTCGATGCCGAACCGGTCGGTGAGCATGCCGAAGCGGCCGCCCCACGGCGGGGTGTCGAACGGCATGGTGACCGCGCCGCCCTCGCCGAGCGCGTTCCAATAGCCCTCGAGGAGCGCCTCGTCGTCGCCCGAGATCGACACCGAGATGCCCGCCGGCTTCACGTACTCCATGTGGCTGGGCGTGTCGGCGCCCATGAGGACGAGGCCGCCGGGGGTCTGCAGCTGCGCGTGCATCACGAGCTGCGCCTCCTCGGCGGGCACGCCCATGTCGGGAAACGACTCGAAGGTCGAGAGGGTGAGTTCGCCGCCGAAGACGGAGCGGTAGAACTCCATCGCCGCGCGGGCCTCGTCCTTGAACGAGATGTAGGGGTTGAGGATGACCATGGTGTGCTCCTGAGGGACGGTGTCGGATCGGGATGCCGCGCTCGGGTCCCGCGGCGCCCCTCAGTGTTCTCCGGGCCTCCGACATCGGCAAGGGCACCCGTGGATGCCGCGCCGGACGCTCAGCGCTGCTGCGGGATGATGATCCACAGCAGGATGTAGACGAGCACCGACACCCCGGCGAAGAGCACGCCGAGCACCGTCAGCACCCGCACGAGGGTGGGGCTGATGTCGAAGCGGTTCGCGATCGCGGCGCACACGCCGGCGATCACGCGGCCCTGCCGCGGGCGGAGGAGAGTGGTCATGCGCCCAGTCTCCCCGCGTCGTCGTCGCGCCGACAGGGGGACGTCCCCCGGATCGCGCGTCGGGCCGGCATCCGCTCAGCGGTCGCGGTGGTCCTCGGGGTGCAGGCGTGGACCGCGCCGCGGCTCGAGCACGCCGCTCGCGCCGATCAGGCGGACCACGCGCTGGCGGTGGCCGGGCCACGCGGCCAGCAGGCGCAGCATCCCGTCGTCGTCGGTGCGCGTGCCCGTGAGCGCGTAGCCGACCTCGTGCGCCAGGTGGTAGTCGCCGACGCTGACCGCGTCGGGGTCGCCGAAGGCCTTGATGCGCGTCTCGGCCGAGGTCCACGGGCCGACGCCGCGCAGCGAGATGAGCACGCGGTCGCGGTCTTCGCCGTCGGTCGCTGCGGTCACCGCCCGCACGAGTGACGCGCCACGGCGCGCGGCGTCGACGATCGTGCGGGACTGCGGGGGCTCGAGGCCCGCTCGATGCCACGCCCACGACGGCACGTGCCGCCATCCGTCGATGGTCGGCGGGGCCGACATCGGCCGCGGTGTCGGACCGGGCGCGCGCTCGCCGTACCAGGTCACGATGCGGCGCCAGGCGGCGAAGGCCTGCATGCCGGTGACCTTCTGCTCGATGACGGCGCCGGCCAGCGCGTCGAAGACGAGGTCGGTGCGGCTCAGGCGCAGTCCGGGATTGCGGTGGTGCGCGTCGGCGACGAGCGGATGCCTCGACGCGTCGAATCCGCTCGGATCGTCGCCTGCCCCGCACAGCGCCGGCAGCTGCGCGAGCGCCCATCCGGCGCCCGGGCCCCAGGCCGCGCCACGGATCACGCCCCGCGACACCTCGCGGATCGCGAGCGTCGCCACGCCCTCCGGGGTGCGCGTCGCGCGCCAGATCACCGTGCCGTCGACGATCATCGTGGGATCGCCCGCTCCGCGTCGCTGCGCGAGCACGGTGCGGCGCAGGTCGAGCGGATGCCTCGGCCGGTACTCGGTCTCGAGCGCCCGCTCCCGCCCCGCCGCTGCGAGCGCCCGCTCCCGCGCCGCACGCGTCGCGAAGCCCGCGGCATCTCGATCCCGGGGGATGCGCGAGAGCGACGTCGTCATGGCGACACCCTACGCTCCGGCCACCGACATCCTGCCGAGTCGCGGCGATCTGCGCTCACCGCGACGTGCGAGACCGCCGATCGGCGCAACCCACCCGATCGAGCGGTCAGAAGCGGTCGGGCGAGGGGGTGCCGTGGCCGTAGCGGATCGAGACGTCGGCGTGGCGGTCGAAGCGGTAGCCGATGCCGCGCACCGTGCGCACGATGTCCTCGTAGCGGCCGAGCTTGGCGCGCAGCCGGCGCACGTGCACGTCGATGGTGCGCTCGCCGGGAGCCTCGTCGTCGGTCGCGCCCTGCCACAGCGAAGACACCAGCTCGGTGCGCTCGATCGTGCGGCCCTCGCGCAGCACCAGGTACTGCAGCAGCTCGAACTCCTTGTAGGTGAACGACGCCGACTCGCCGTCGATCAGCACGCGCTTGCGCGAGATGTCGACCTCCACGCCGCCGGAGGGGCGATCCTCCTCCTCCGGCTCGTCCTTGGTGCGCGCGACGGCCGACGGCTCGTGCAGGGCGAGACGGACGACATCGACGTCGCGTCCGCCCGCGCCCACGGGCGCCAGGGCGACGGTCGCGTAGGTCTCGGCGGTGGGCGCCAGCTCGCCGAGGGTGCGGCGCAGCGCCTCCACGAGGGTGCCGAGGCTGACGCCCGCGGCGGCGGCCTTCTCCTCGTCGAACCCGACGTAGAGGGCGAAGCCGCGCGGAGCGGTCCCCGGCGGCAGGTGGCGTGCGGGAGCGGGGGCGGATGCCTCGGGAGCCGCGACCGGCGCGGCATCGGGTGCAGCCGGGGTCTCGGTCACGAGGCGCGTGCTCGGAGAGGCGGGGCGGTCGAGGAGGAGGGTGTTCGACATGGAGGAGATCCTTGGAGGAGGAACCCGGCGGGTTCGAGGGTGCTGCTGTCTTGCCCGGGAGGGCGGGGACGAGGCATCCGGCGTCCTGCAGATCGTGCGGACGGCGCCTCGGGGGATCGAACGGATCGCGTTCTCGACGGGGGTTCTCCCGGAGCGCGATCAGCGATCCCGGCAGGGGTCACTGTGTCAGCGGCACATTCGACAACGCATGACGCGGCCGCCGGCCATCATCATGTCGGCAGTCCCGTTCGCCTCCAGGGCGGACAGAGAGCGTGCGTTGTCGGTCATGGGGCCGATTATGACCGAATGCGTCGCCATGCGTCAAATCGCACGGATGCTACGCCATCCCGATGACGATTTGTGACAGATTGCACAATCGCCGGTGAGACCGCCGAACACACAGCGCGTGCACAGGACGCGCCGCCCGCCGCGGGCGTACTCTTTCGGGGTGACCGAGCTCACCTTCACCCGAGAGGCCGAGGCGTCCCGCTACACGCTCCACCGTGGCACCGACCTCGTGAGCGTCCTCGACTACCGCGACGACGGACGCACCCTGGCGATGACGCGCGCCTACACGGTGCCCACGTTCCGTGGCCACGGCTACGCCGGCGAGATCGTCGACCGGGCCGTCGCCGAACTCGAGCGCGCCGGCGACCGCGAGATCATCCCGGTGTGCTGGTACGTGGCCGACTGGTTCGCCGCCCACCCCGATCGCGCGGGCATCCTGCAGGACCGCCGCAGCGCCTGACGGGCACACGCCTACACTGAGCCCCGTGGACATCGAGGCGCTCTTCGTCGGCATCGCCGTCGGGTTCGAGGCCATCGGCGCCGCCGCGATGGTCATCGGCTTCGTGATCGCGCTCGTGCTCGGCGCACGCGCGCTGCGGCGCGGCGACGGCGGGCAGCGGGCGTTCGCGACGGTGCGCACGACCCTCGGCGGCGCGATCCTGCTCGGCCTCGAGGTGCTGGTGGCGGCGGATCTCATCCGCACGATCACGCAGAAGCCGTCTCTGGAGGACGCCGCGATCCTCGGCCTCATCGTGCTCATCCGCACGGTCCTGTCGATCTCCATCCAGATCGAGGTCGACGGCGTGCTCCCGTGGAAGCGGGCCCTGCTGACGAGCGGCGGTCAGGTGATCGGCCGCGCGGTCGCACAGGATCGGGCCGCCGCGGCATCCGCTCGCCCGGACGGGCCGACCGCGGCGCCGTGAGGGTCGCGCCCGGCTGCGGGGCTGTCAAGCCCCTGCCGCTCGGACGCCGCGCGGGCGAGCCTGGAGGCACCGACCGGAGGAGACGCCATGGACGACCAGAACGACAGCACCGACGAGCCGATCGAGTCGGTGCACGCGCCGTCACCGAGTTCTTCCGGCCTTCCGCCGAACACCCCGGCCGGCTCGGATGCGACCGCCGACGCCCCGGCATCCCCCGCCGACGGATCCGTGGAGGACGCGGCCGTGACGCAGGGCGTCGATCCCGATCTGAGCGCCGACGGGCAGGACGCGTCGTGAGCGGCGACGAGCAGCTGCCGTCGACGGCGGGCACCGGCGGGGCGATCCACCCGGACGCCCGGGCGACGTCGCCGTCGACGCAGGACCAGCCGGCGATGGACGTCGACGAGGCGGCCGTGGAGGACAAGATCGCCGGCATCGCCGCGCAGACGCGTGTGGATGTGGGCGGCGAGGGTGCCGAGCGCATCGCCGACGTGCTCCGTCAGCGGTTCGCCGACGCCGGTATCGAGGTCTCCGACGACGAGCGCGCCCGCCTCGCCGAGGGGATCGCCGAAGGCTCCTGATCCGAGTGCAGCGGACGGATGCCTCGCGCCGCCGATGTCGGAACCCCCGCGTAGGTTCACGACATCGGATGGTTCGTCAAGGAGGCATCATGTTGGAGTCGTACGCCGCAGAGATCGTGTTCCGGGCCGAACAGGCCGAGCTGCCGCAGCGACTGCGTCGCGCGCGGTCGCTCGCCGATCGCGACGAGGCGCGGGCGTTCGCGAACGAGGTGGCGCCGGTCTTCCGCCGGTCCGCGGCGCTGCGCCGAGCACGTCGCGCCGCGTCGTGGCCGCGGCCGATCGCCGTGCACCTGGCTCCGGTCGCCGTCGCCTGAGGCAGGCGCCGAGTCAGAGCTCGGTGAAGGCGAGGATCGCGGCCGCGACGGGGCCAGAGTCGCGGATCATCGTCTCGTGGCCGTGCCCGTCGATCTCGACGAGAGTGCCGTTCGGAACCAGGTCGCCCACGTGCCGGCACCAGTCGTGCGGGCACACGCGGTCCTTGCCGCCCCGCACGATGAGCGTCGGACACTGCACGCGTCGGTAGGCGGTCTCCGGATCGTGCGCCATCATCGCCCGGAACTTCCCCGGGATGTGGGGTCCGGCCCGCAGGTACTCGCGGGCGCCGATGAGGAACACCTTCGGATGCTCGCCGGCGAGATCCTGCACGAGCCGCATCACCTGACGTGCCGCGGAGTGCTCGCGGCGGTTGACGGTCGGCGCGAGCAGCACGAGCCGAGCGACGAGCGCCGGATGACGCGCGGCGACCTCGGCCGCGACCTGCGTCCCCATCGAGTGCCCCACCAGCGTCACCGGACCGGGGGCGTGGGACCGCAGGTATCCGGCGACGAGGTCGGCGGTGCGCTCCATCGTCAGGATGCGCTCGGGCTCGGGGGCGGCGCCGTACCCGGGCAGATCGATCGCGATGAACGATCCGCGGTTCTCCAGCTCCTCGGCCACCCCGCGGAAGACGCTGCGGCCCATGCCGATGCCGTGCACGAGCACGAACGTCTGCGCGCCGCGCCCGAACCGCTCGGCGATCAGGGTCGCGCCGGCATAGGAGAAGGTCTCGACGGTGACGGAAGCGCCCGCCGGGGCGACCACCGGATCGTCGGGGCGAGGACGCCGATTCCGCTGCACCGCACGAGATTATCCGACCGCGCACGGGACGACGTCACGCGACGACGACCATCGCGACGTGGGTCAGGAGTCGAAGCCGATGCCGAACGCGCCGGCGAGCTTCAGCAGCATCCCGTCCTTGCCGCCGTTGCGGTCGGACGCGGCGACGGCGGAGCGCATCATCGAGATGAGCGGGTAGGCGAACGGCTCGGGTGGGATGGGGATCGGCATCCGCGTGGACATCTTCAGGCGCGTGCGCTCGGTGTCCTTCCCCTCCAGCAGGTCGAGCATCGTCTCGGCACCGAACCGCGTCGCGCCCACGCCCAGGCCGGTGTAGCCCGCGCTGTAGGCGACGCGTCCGCCGCGGGCGATGCCGTGGAACGCGGTGAGCTGCGTGGACATGTCGATCGCGCCGCCCCACGTGTGCGTGAAGCGGATGCCCTCCAGCTGCGGGAACGTCAGGAGGAAGTGGTCCGCGAGACGCGCGAACGTCTCCGGACGCTGGTCCTGCGCGCGGCGCACGCGGCCCCCGCGGTGATAGACGGCGTCGTATCCGCCCCAGAGGATCCGGTCGTCGGCGGTCTTGCGGTAGTAGTGGAACTCGCGCGACGAGTCGGTGATGCCGTGCCGCCCGGTCCATCCGATCGATTCCAGCTGCGCGGGTGACAGAGGCTCGGTCATCAGCACGTAGTCGTACACCGGCACGGTGAAGAGCCGCCGCGACGGCAGCAGCGATGGGAACACATTGGTCGCCAGAGCCACCCGGGCGGCGCGCACCTCCCCGTGCGGCGTCGCCACGGTCAATCCCACCGAATCGGGGGTGCGGATGCCGGTGGCCGGGGTGTGCTCGTAGATCTCCACGCCCAGGGAGGCCGCAGCATCCGCCAGTCCCCAGGCGAGCTTCGCGGGGTGCACGTAGCCGACGCCCGCGGTCCCGAACACGCCGGCACGGTAGAGGGGGGAGTCGCCGTACGCGGCCAGGGCGGCGCCTTCGAGCACCGGCTCGCCTTCGGCGGCCGCCTCCTCGGCGAGCCAGGCGAGCTGATGCGGCTCGGTGGCCACCGTGAGGACGCCCGTCTGCTCCCATTCGGCGTCGATGCCGTACCGCGTGAGGGTCTCGGCGAACGCGGTGAAGTTCTCGGCGGCGAGCCGGTCGAGCACGGGGAGGTCATCGGCGAAGTGCAGCTCGCCGTTCTCGCGTCCGTGGGTGAGGCTCGCTTCGACGAACCCGCCGTTGCGGCCGCTGGCGGCCCAGCCGATCCGCTGTCCCTCCAGCAGCACGACCCGGCGGTCGGGGTCCCGCTCCTTCGCGAGAAGCGCGGTCCACAATCCGCAGAACCCGCCGCCGACGACGACGAGGTCGGTGACGGCGTCGCCCTCCAGTCGCGGCCTGGCGGCCGGGCGATCAGGGGTGTCGAGCCAGAACGGCACGGTGCGCGCGCCCGCGAGGGCGGCCTGCACCGTCGCGATCGGGGTCTGCAGCTCGTGACGGTACGCGGTCGGGGTCATGCGCGTCCTCCGTCGGGGTCGTCTGTCGCGGGGTCTCCCAGAATGTAGACCTTGCGCAGCATCCGCGGAACCTCCCAGACGGTCGACATGCCCGCCTCGAGCCGGCACACGACGCCGGGGCGGAGAGCGATCGTGCGCTCGCCGAGGGTCACGGTCGCCTCGCCCTCCAGCACGACGAACACCTCGTCGACCTCGACGTCGCGCATCGCGCCGGCGGTCATCTCCCAGACGCCGACCTCCGGCATCCCGTCTCCGAACAGCACGGCGGCGCCGACGCGCGGCGCACCCGAGACGGTCTGCGCGGCGGCGACGTCGTCGTGGTCGAGCGTCAGGGCGAGCGCGTCGACGGGCTCGAAGGCGCCCGGCGGGGTCATGCGAGGGCCGCCGACTCCAGCACCTCGGCGATGAGCCCGAGTCCGCGCTCGGCGTCCTCGGCGGTGATGATCGCCGGCGGCACCACGTGGAGGCGGTTGTCGGCGAAGAAGCCGAGCACGCCGCGCTCGAGCAGCGCCGCCTTCAGCGCGGCGACCTGCGGGGCGGGGAGCGGGGTGCGCGCCTCGCGGTCGGAGACCAGCTCGACGGCCCAGAACACGCCGAGCCCGCGCACCTCGCCGACGACGGGGGCCGACGCCGCGATCTCGCGCAGGCGGGGGCCGATCACGGTCTCGCCGATACGGCGGGCGTTGTCGACGATGCCCTCCTCGGCCATCGCCTCGAGGGTGGCCACGACGGATGCCGCCGCCAGCGGGTGCCCGGAATAGGTCAGACCGCCGGGGAACACGCGGTCGTCGAAGGCCGCGGCGATCGGATCGGAGACGATGACGCCGCCCATCGGCACGTAGCCGGAGTTGACGCCCTTCGCGAAGGTGATGAGGTCGGGGCGCACGTCGAACGCGTCGAAGGCGAACCACTCGCCTGCGCGGGAGAACCCGGCCATGACCTCGTCGAGGATCAGGAGGATGCCGTATCGGTCGGCGATCGCGCGCACGCCCGGCAGGTAGCCGGGAGGCGGCACCAGAACCCCCGCGGTGCCGGGGATCGTCTCGAGCAGGATCGCGGCGATCGTGTCGGGGCCTTCGGCCTGGATCGTGCGCTCGAGGTGGCGCAGCGCCCGCTCGGACTCCTCCTCGGGCGTCTGCGCCCAGAACTCCGTGCGGTACAGGTACGGGCCGAACACGTGCACGTGACCGCGCGAGTACTCGTTGGGCATGCGCCGCCAGTCGCCCGTGGCCGCGATCGCCGCGCCGGTGTTGCCGTGGTACGAGCGGTAGTGCGACACGATCTTGTCGCGGCCCGTGGTGAGGCGGGCCATGCGCACGGCGTTCTCGTTCGCGTCCGCGCCGCCGTTCGTGAAGAACACCTTCGCGAACCCTTCGGGGGCTCGCGCGATGATCAGCTCGGCGGCATGGGCGCGGGTCTCGTTCGCGTGCGCCGGAGCGACCGTCGTCAGCTGCGCGGCCTGCTCCTGGATGGCCGCGACGACCTTCGGATGCTGGTGGCCGATGTTGACGTTGACCAGCTGGCTCGAGAAGTCGAGGTAGCGGCGCCCATCGGCATCCCACACCGTCGTGCCTTCGCCCCCGGCCAGCGGCAGCGGCGCGAGCGTGCGCTGAGCGGACCAGGAGTGCAGCACGCTCGCGCGATCGCGGGCGCTGATGCGGCTGTTCTCGGAGACGTCGACGGAGTCCGGTGTCATGGCCTCATCCTCCTCCTTCCGCGTCCTCCGTGGACTGTCCAGATTGTCGATGAGAGGATCGCCATATGGACAATCCGGTGGCGATCTCGTGCCCGCGACGCTGACGTCGCTGCTCGCCGTCGGCGACTTCGCGCTGCGTGCGGTCGTGCCGCCGGGGGCGGATGCCGCGGAGCGCCCGATCGCCTGGGCGCACAGCTCCGATCTGCTCGATCCCACTCCTTGGCTCGAGCCCGGGCAGCTGCTGCTCACCGACGGGGGGCAGTTCGACGCCGACACGACGGCCCTCGACGCCGACGCGTACTGCCTCCGACTGCGCGCCCTCGACGTCGCGGGACTCGGCTTCGCCACCGACGTCATCCACGCGCGCATCCCCGCGGCCGTCGTCGAGGCGTGCGCGACCCACGGCATCCCGCTGCTCGAGGTTCCCGGGTCGACGCCGTTCATCGGCATCATCCGTCACATCGCCGACGTCGAGGCCTCGGAGCGCAGCGCGCGGCTCTCGTGGTCGCTCGAGGCCCAGCGCGACATCGCGCGCGCGGCCGTGCGCGATGACGGCCTGCGTGAGATCCTGCGGACGCTGTCGCAGCGACTGCAGACGTGGGTCGCCCTCTACGATGCGGCCGGCGGGCGCGTACGCGTCCCCGGCCTGCGGGACCTCCCGGCCGGGGTCGCCGGACAGGTCGACGACGACGCGCGCATGCTCTTGGAACGCGGATCCGCCGCACGGCTGCGGACCCTGACCGACCCGCCCGCGACCCTCCAGACGATCGGTCAGGGCGGGCGGCCCCGTGGCGTGCTGGCGGTCGGCACCGACGCCCCGTCCGGCGCTCCCGAGAACGATCTCGTCGGCAGCGTCATCGCCCTGGCCAGCATCGCCCTCGAGCAGCAGCGCGCCGTCGACGACTCGCGACGACACATCCGCACCGGCGTGCTCGAGCTGCTGCTCGCCGGACGTGTGCGCGAAGCCGACCGCACCGCGATGGCCGTGTGGGGGCCGCTGCCGGCGGCTCCCGTCGTGGTGGGGGCCTTCCGCGGACCCGTGCACGGCCAGTCCGTGCTCGACGAGCTCGAGCTGCTGACGGCCTCGTCGAGCCGTGGCGCCTTCTTCGCCGAGCACGGCGACGACGTGATCATCCTCCTGCCCGTCGAAGGCGACGCCGAGCTGTCGCGGCTCGTGACCCGCCACGGACTGCGTGTCGGGCTCTCCGCTCCGGCGCGATGGCCGGGCATGCGGGTGGCGATCGACGAGGCCTTCCATGCGGCGGCCGCCGCCGACGAGGGGACGATCGCACGCTACGCAGACGTCGCCGGCCGCGGCGTGATGGGAGCGCTGCGGGCGGGCGGCGGAGCGGTTCTCGCCGCCTCCGTCCGGGCGCGGCTGGACGGCCTCGCCCCGGCCGAGAGACAGCGGCTGTGGGCCGCGGCGCGGGCCTGGCTGGACGCGAACGCCGCGTGGGATCCCGCGGCGCGGGCACTCGGCATCCATCGCCATACGCTGCGCGCGCGGATCGCGCAGCTGGGCGGGCTGCTCGGGCTGGATCTCGAGACGTTCGCGGGTCGTGCCGAGCTGTGGGCCGCGATGGAGTTCTCCGACGCCGACGCCGACGCCGACGCCGACGCCGACGCCGACGCCGACGCCCACGCCGACGCCGACGCCGACGACGCCGCGAGCGGGGACGAGAACACCGGCGCCGAGACCCGGTGAGGGCCTCGACTACGGCGGGTCGTCAGGTGAGCGTCAGTCGTTCCGCGGGAATCCGAGATCGATGCCGCCGTGGCCGACCGCCGGGTCGATCCAGCGGGCGGTGACCGCCTTCTCCCGGGTGAAGAAGTCGAACCCGTGCACGCCGTACGCCTTCGCATCGCCGAACAGCGACTTCTTCCAGCCGCCGAACGAGTGGTACGCGACCGGGACGGGGATGGGCACGTTGATGCCGATCATCCCGACCTGCACCTCGTTCTGGAAGCGGCGGGCAGCACCCCCGTCGCGGGTGAAGATCGCGGTGCCGTTGCCGAACTCTCCGCTGTTGATCAGCTCGAGCCCCTCGTCGTACGAGGCCACCCGTACGACGGACAGGACGGGTCCGAAGATCTCCTCCGAATACGCGCGAGAGGTGATCGGCACGCGGTCCAGCAGGGTCGGGCCGAAGAAGAACCCGTTCTCGTGCCCGTCGACGGTGAACCCGCGACCGTCGACCACGACGGTCGCACCGTCCTGCTCGGCGATGTCGACGTACGCGGCGACCTTGTCGCGGTGCAGATCGGTGATGAGGGGCCCCATGTCGGGCTCGACGCCGTCGACGCCGGCGCCGTCGCCGACCCGGAGCCGCCCGATGCGCTCGCCGATCTTCGCGACGAGTTCATCGGCGACCGGCTCGACCGCGAGGACGACGCTGATCGCCATGCATCGCTCACCCGCGGCGCCGAACCCGGCGTTGACGGCCTGGTCGGCGACGAGGTCGAGATCGGCATCGGGCAGCACCAGCATGTGGTTCTTCGCGCCGCCCAGGGCCTGCACCCGCTTCCCGTGCCGCGACGCGGTCTCGTAGATGTACTGCGCGATCGGGGTGGAGCCGACGAACGAGATCGACTGCACGATCGGGCTCGTCAGCAGCCCGTCGACGGCGAGCTTGTCGCCCTGCAGGACCGTGAACACGCCATCGGGAAGGCCGGCGTCCTTCCACAGCTGCGCCATCCACAGGGCGGCCGACGGGTCCTTCTCGCTCGGCTTGAGGATCACCGCGTTGCCCGCGGCGATCGCGATGGGGAAGAACCACATCGGCACCATCGCGGGGAAGTTGAACGGGCTGATCACGCCGACGACGCCGAGGGGCTGCTTCAGCGAATAGACGTCCACGCCCGTCGAGGCGTTCTCCGAGTAGGCGCCCTTGGTCAGGTGCGGGAAGCCGGTCGCCAGCTCGACCACCTCCTGTCCACGGAGGATCTCACCGAGGGCGTCGGAGCGCACCTTGCCGTGCTCGGCCGTGATGATCGCCGCGAGCTCGCCCTTGCGGGCGTTCAGCAGCTCGCGGAACGCGAACAGCACCGACTGCCGCTTCGCGATCGAGAACGACCCCCACAGCGCGGATCCGCGCTCGGCCGACGCGATCGCCGCGTCGATCTCCTCCTGATCGGCGAGAGCGACACGGGCGATCTCGGCCCCCGTCGCGGGGTTGTGGACCGGAGCCGTCCGGCCGCTCTTCGAGGGGTGCGGGGCGCCGTCGATCCAGTGCGGCAGTGTGGGGACATCCGTGGTCGTCATGAGCCTCATCCAACCGCGCATGCCCGATCAGTCGACGTGCCAGGTTGGCATGTGACGCAGACATGATCGACAGATCGGCGATTCTCACCCGGACGGCCCCGGCCGAGGCATCCGCTCGGCCGGGGCCGCGCCCGCCCTGTCGCGGAAGACCGTGCGCGCGTAGCGTGGACGGCATGTGCCGCAACATCCACACCCTCCACAACTTCGAGCCGGCCGCGAGCAACGACGAGATCCACGCGGCGGCCCTGCAGTACGTGCGCAAGATCGCCGGCACGACGAAGCCGTCGAAGGCCAACCAGGCGGCCTTCGACCACGCCGTCGCCGAGATCGCGCACATCACCGGGCATCTGCTGGAAGACCTCGTCGCCACCGTGCCGCCGAAGAACCGCGAGGTCGAGGCCGAGAAGGCGCGCGCCCGTGCCGTCGCGTCCGGCCGGTACGCCCCGCGAGTCGCGCAGGCGAGCTGACCGGAGACACCGCGATGGGTCGGTTCAAGGATGCGTTCCTGCGCGTCCTCAACCGCACGCTCAACCCGCTCACGCTGAGATCGGCGCGATCGGGGCGCGGACCGTTCACCCTCGTGCGGCACGTCGGACGCAGGAGCGGACGCACGTTCGAGACGCCGATCATCGTCGCCGACCACCCGGACGGCTTCGTCGCCGAGCTCACCTACGGCGACACGGTGAACTGGTACCGCAACCTCGTCGCCGGAGGCGGCGAGCTCGACCACCGCGGCCGCACCTACCGCGTCGTGGCGGTCGAGCCGCTGGATCGCGACGAAGGGCTGCGCGCGTTCGGCGGCTTCCGCGCGGTGGTGCTGCGGATGCTGCGCCGGCACGAGTTCCGCCTGCTGCGGGTCGATCCGCCGCCCGTGCCGAACGGCGGCTGAGCGCGGATCCGGATCGCTCCTGGCGAACCGCCCGCCCGCCTCGGCGGCGATGTCGGGGGCCGCCCGTACCGTGTGAGCATGCGCATCCTGCACACCTCCGACTGGCACATCGGGCGGTCGTTCCACGGCCACTCGACGCTCGCCGCGCTCGCCGAGGTGCTCGCCGCGCTGGCGGCGCAGGTGCGAGAGCACGCGGTCGACGTGGTCGTCGTCGCCGGCGATGTGTTCGACTCCGCGACCCCCGCGCGGGACTGCTTCCCGCTCCTGTCCACCGCCATCGGGGCGCTGCGCGACGCGGGCGCCGAGGTGATCGTCACGTCGGGCAATCACGACTCCGCGGCGCGTCTGGGTTTCCAGTCCGAGCTGCTGCGCGACGGCATCCACGTCGTGACCGATCCGGCGACGGTGGGCACGCCCGTGACGGTGACCGATGCCGTCGGGCCGGTGCACTTCTACGGCATCCCCTACCTCGAGCCCGGGATGGTGCGGTCGGTGTGGCCCGACGCCGAGCTGCGCACGCACGCGCAGACGCTCGCCCATGCCATGGGGCTGATCGAGCGCGACCTGGCCGTGCGCGGCGGGCGCTCGGTGGCCATCGCGCACTGCTTCGCCGCCGGGGTCGCGCCGACGCCGCAGCTCGAGCGCGACATCCAGCAGGGCGGCCTCGACGTCGTCCCGCTGTCGCTCTTCGACGCCGTCGACTACACCGCGCTCGGTCACATCCACGGTCAGCAGACCCTCTCCGAGCGCGTGCGCTACGCGGGTGCGCCGCTGCACTACAGCTTCAGCGAGCAGAGCAAGAAGCGGGGGTCGTGGCTCATCGATCTCGACGCCGCCGGTGCGGTGAGCGCCCTCTGGCTCGACCTCCCGGTGCCGCGCCGCGTGGTCACCCTGCGCGGCACGCTCGACGAGCTGCTGGCCGAGCCCGCGCATGCGGCGCACGTCGACGACTGGGTGTGCGCGGTGCTCACCGACCCCACGCCGCAGATCGACCCGATGCGCAAGCTGCAGACGCGGTTCCCGTGGTGCGCCACCATCAAGCTCGACCCGCAGGGCGTGCCCGAGGCATCCCGCGTCGGCTACGCCCAGCGCGTGCGCGCCGCGACGAGCGACACCGACCTCATCGAGACGTTCCTCACCCACGTGCGCGCCGGCGAGGGCGCCGACGCGCGCGAGCGCGACCTGATCGACGAGGCCGTCGCCGAGGCGAGGGTCGTGGAGCTCACGGCATGAGGCTGCACCGGCTCGAGATCGAGGGATTCGGGCCGTTCCGCGCACTTCAGAGCGTCGACTTCGACGCCCTGGCCCGCGACGGCATCTTCCTGATCGGCGGCAAGACCGGTGCGGGCAAGTCGAGCATCCTCGACGCGGTGTGCTTCGCCCTCTACGGTGGCGTGCCCCGCTACGACGAGGGGGAGAAGCGCATCCGCAGCGACCACGCCGCGCTCGACGAGCCGACCCGGGTGCGGCTGGAGTTCTCCAGCGCCGGGCGTCGCTGGGCGGTCGAGCGCGTGCCGGGCTACGAGCGGCTCAAGCGCAACGGCTCGGGCACCACCGAGGCACCTCCGCAGGCGCGCCTCGACGAATGGGTCGAGGGCGGGTGGGTCGGGCGCGCCGCCCGTCCGAAAGACGTCGGCGATGAACTGGCTCCTGTTCTCGGGCTCACCCAGCACCAGTTCCTGCAGGTGATCCTGCTCGCGCAGGGGCGTTTCGCCCGGTTCCTGCTCGCTCGCAACGACGAGCGTCAGGCACTGCTGCGCACGCTGTTCGACTCGCAGCGGTTCGGCGGCTACGAGGAGAGCCTCGAGCGGCGGCGCAAGCAGACGCAGGAGAACCTCGCCCTCGAGAACCGCACGCTCCTGGCGCAGCTCGAGGGCGCCGAACGGCTCGTGCCCGCCGTTGACGACGCGCCGTCCGCAGCGGGAGACGGCACGGCGTCGCCGTCCGGATCCGGTCGGGGCGACGAGGTCGATCCAGGGGCCGAGGCGTATCCGGAGGGCGAGCCCTCCCTCGACGAGCGTCTCGAGCGCGTGCGGTCCGCGCAGCTGCGCGCCGCCCATCGCCGCGAGACCGCCAGCGCCCGAGAAGACACGGCGCGCGCGGCGCACGCCGCTGCCGAAACCGCGCACGCCGCGCTCTCCGACGAGCGCCGCGAGCAGATCCGCCGCGACGACGCGCGCGCGGGCCTCGCCGCCCTCGACGCGCAGGTCGACGACATCGCCGCCGTGCGGGCGGCGCTCGCGGCGGCCGAGTCCGCCGAGCTGCTGCGCGCTCCGCTGTCGGCGACCGAGCGAGCGGATGCCGCGCTCGCCGTCGCCACCGAGGCCCACGACGTCGCGCTGGCCGCATGGCGCGACGCCGGAGAGACGGTGGCCGGGCGCTCGCTCGTGCAGGCGCGGCTCGACGAGCTCCTTGCGGACATGGGGGCGCTGGCGGTCGCCGCCGAGGCCGAGACCCGACAGGTCGCGCTGAGCGCCGAGCGCGACACGGCCCTCGCCCTCACCGCCGCCGCGCGCGACACCCTCGCCGCGCTGGAGGAGCGTCGCGCGGCCCTGCCTGGTCTCATCGATGCGCTGACCTCCTCCGTCGCCCGGGCGGCCGCACGCGCCGCGGGGCGCGACGCCGCCGAGGCGCGGGTGGCCGCGGCGCAGACCGCGGCGACGGCCGCGCGCGAGGCGGTCGAACGCGGAGCGGAGCGCGACGCCGCCGAGACGGCGGCCGCCGCGGCCGGCCGCGCACTGACCGCGGCGTCGGCCGCGCTCGACGAGCTGCGCGAGCGTCGCTTCCGCGACCACGCCGGCGAGCTGGCCGAGGCCCTCGTCGAGGGTGAGCCCTGTCCGGTGTGCGGTGCGTGCGAGCATCCGCTCCCCACCGCGCGGAGCGACGAGCCGGTCACCGACGCCGACATCGGCGCCGCCGAGGAGCGCAAGGCCGCCGCGGTCGCCGACGACACGCAGTGCACCGCGCGCGTGCAGGCCGCGCGCGAGGCGCTCACCGCCGCCACGCTGCGGGCCGGCGGGCTCGCGGTCGAGGCCGCCGACGAGGCCGCCGCCGCGGCGGCCGCCGAGCTCGCCGAGATCCTCCGCGCCGCGGCCGACCGCGATCGAGACGAGGCCGCACGGTCGGCGCTGCAGGCCGAGGCGGCCACGGTCGAGACCGAGGCGTCCGCTCTCGCCGTCGGCGCGCGCGACGCGTCGAACGAGCTCGCCGCGATCGAGCGCTCGATCCAGGAGGCCGACGCCACGGTGCGCGCGGCGCGCGGCGCGCACGAGAGCGTGGGCGCGCGCATCGCGTGGAGCGAGACGCGGATCGCGCTCGCCCGCACCGTGGTCGCCGCCGCCGAGACACGCGCCACCCGGGCCGAGAGCGCCGAGACCGCGCGCACCGAGGTCTCCGCGGTGCTGGAGGCCTCGGAGTTCGCCGACCGGGCCGCGGCAGAGGCCGCGCTGCTCGCCCCCGCCGACCGCGACCGCCTCGCCGAGCAGGTGAGCACCTTCGACGCGCGTCGCACCGCGCTCCGAGAGACGCTGCTCGCGTTGGAGATGCGGATGCTGCCCGACGAGCCGATCGACGTGGCTTCCGCCGCCGACGCCCTCGCCGCGGCGGCGGCGGCGCGCGATGACGCGGTCAGGGGCGCGGCATCCGCCCAGCGTCTGGCCGAGCAGTTCGACGACGCGGTGCGGGCGACCGAGATCGCGCACGAGGCGATCGCCGAGATGGCCGCGGAGGCGCACGTGATCGAGCGGCTCGCGAATGCCGTCGCCGGCCGGGCGCCGAACACGCTGAAGATGAACCTCGAGACCTTCGTCCTCGCCGCCGAACTGGAGGAGATCGTCGTCGCCGCCAATCTGCGCCTCGACGAGATGACGCAGGGCCGGTACCGGCTGCGGCACACCGATGCGCGTGCGGCGCGGGGAGCGGCGTCCGGTCTGGGCATCGACGTGTTCGACGCGTTCACCGGGCTCGCCCGTCCGGTGCAGTCCCTCTCCGGCGGCGAGACGTTCCTCGCGTCGCTCGCACTCGCTCTCGGCCTGGCCGAGGTGGTCACCGCGCGCGCCGGCGGCATCACGCTCGACACGCTCTTCATCGACGAGGGGTTCGGGTCGCTCGACGCCGACACTCTCGACGTCGCGATGCGCACCCTCGACGAGCTGCGCCAGGGCGGCCGGGTGATCGGCGTGATCAGCCACGTCGAGGCGATGAAGGATCAGCTGCCCGCGCAGCTGACGGTGCACGCCACCAGTCGCGGCGACAGTGTCATCGAGCAGGAGCTCGTCGCCCCGGTGTGACCGGCCGAGGTGCACCCGCCACGTAGGCTGGAGGAGTGAAGAGTTCGAGCCTCGTCTGGACCATCCTCGGCGTGATCGTCGCGATCGTGATCGCGTGGTTCCTCGTGAACATCCTGTTCTCGGTGGTCGCGGTCATCTTCAAGCTGATCATCGTCGCCGTCGTCGCACTCATCGTGTTCCTCGTGCTCCGATCGGTGTTCGCCCGCCGCGACGGCTGACCTCCGACGGCCCCCGCCGGCATCGGCGGGGATAGCCTGAGAGCGATGTCGGACGCGAGCGAACCAGAGCAGAACCCCCGTACCCTCACGATCGCGCTCACGCCGGCGCACCGCTGGCGGGCCTTCTGGGTGTGCGCCGCCGTCGCGGCGATCACGATCCTCGACCTGTCGAAGGTCAACGTCGCGCTGCCGTCCATAGAGACGGCGTTCGGCGCCGGATCCACCGAGCTGCAGCTGATCGTGTCGGGCTACGTGCTCACCTTCGGGCTGTTCCTCGTGCCGATGGGCCGCATCGGCGATCAGCGCTCGCGCCGCGCCCTGTTCATCGTCGGTCTGTCGCTGTTCACCCTGGCGAGCCTCGTGTGCGCGCTCGCGCCGAACATCACCGTGCTGCTGATCGCTCGCCTCGTGCAGGGCGTGGCCGCCGGCATCCAGATGCCGCAGGTGATCGGACTGATCCAGCAGCTCTTCCAAGGCAAGGAGCGCGGACGCGCGTTCGGGCTCTTCGGCGCCACGATCGGCGTCGCCACCGCGTTCGGCCCGACCCTCGGCGGCCTCATGATCGCGGTCGGCGGCCCCGTCGACGGCTGGCGGTGGACGTTCTGGCTGAACATCCCGCTGGGGCTGGTCGCGATCGCCCTGGCGGTGTGGATGCTGCCGGCCACCCGCCGCGCGAGCGGAGCCCCGCTGCAGCTGGACGGATTCGGCGTGGTGCTGTTCGGGCTGACCGTGCTGTCGCTGATGTGGCCGTTCCTGTTCACCACCGGCTCGCCCGACGACAACCCCCAGCGCTGGTGGCTCCTGGTCGTGTTCGCCCTGTTCGCGGCGGCATTCATCGCGTGGGAACGGCGGTACGCGGCATCCGGTCGCACGCCGCTCATCCCGTTCTCGCTGTTCGGCGTCGGATCGTTCCGCAACGGAACGCTCCTGCAGTCGGCCTACTTCACCGCGGCCCCGGCGATGTTCCTGCTCACCACGCTGTACCTCCAGGGTGGCCTGGGCATCGCGCCGGTCTTCGCCGGGATGGTCACGATCGGATTCGCGCTCTCGAGCGCGGTGTCGTCCTGGGTCGGCGGCAACCTCGTCGTCCGCTACGGACGCCCGGTGGTGGTGTGGGGACTCGCGCTCATGCTGCTATGCGTCGGCGGACTCGTGGCGACGGCACTGTATGTGCCGGATGCCGCGACGCCGTTCGTGATGGCCGGGGTCATGCTCGTCGGCGGCATCGGCGGCGGGCTCGTGATCGCACCCAACCAGACGCTGACGCTCGCCGACATCCCCGTGCAGCAGGGCGGCCTCGCCGGCTCCGTCGGGCAGCTGGGCCAGCGCATCGGCACGGCGGTCGGCACGGCCGTCGCGCTCGCGCTCTTCTACGCCACCATCTACCGGGAGGACGGCACCGCCGCCGGTGCCGTCGTCTTCCACGACGCCTACGGCTACGGCATGGTGGCGGTCGGACTGTTCCTGGCGGCGGCGTTCGCGGTGGCGGTCGTCGACCTCTCGGCGCGTCGACGCGCCGACCACTGAGGGGAACGGATGCCGGGGGTCAGGGCGAGAGCCCTCGACACCCCCGGGAACCGGTCGCGGGTCAGACCCCGTAGACCTGCCGCACGTGCGCGCGCAGCTCGGCGCTGCACGCGGCGACCGTCGCCCGCCAGTCGGTGATGGCGTCATCCTGCGCGCGGTCGGACACCGACTTGAGGACCCGGATGGGCACCCCGAACCGATCGGCGACCCAGATGTAGGCGAACGTCTCCATGTCGACCATGCTCGCGCCCAGCGGCCGGATCACCCCGACCGCCTCCGCATCGTCGACGAAGTGGTCGCCGGTGGCGATCACGACGCCGTCGTCGCCGATCTCGACACGGGCCGGCAACGAGACGTGCTGTCCGACCACCCCGTCGATGTCGGTGACGTCGTGCTGGATCGCCCCCGAGATCTCGTGCACGCCGCCGGGCAGGAGCGGGTCGATCGCGCCGGCCGTCCCCACGACGAGGATCTCGTCGTAGTCGCCCGCGTCGAGGGCCCGCGTGAGGGCGTAGGTCGCCTGCAGCTTGCCCGGACCGGTGACCAGTCGGTCGAAGCCGGGGAGATCGGCGGGAAAGGCGACGAGTTCGGCCTCCAGGGCCGCGACGAGGAGCTTCACCTCTCCATTGTCCCCCGCAAGCCCACCGGTCCGAGAACGTCCCGGCGCCGATCCCGCGCCCAGCGCTCGTGCCGCTCCCGGAACTCGGCGCGCGTGGTGAACCGGTACCGGTACGACACCACCCGCACCCAGCGGGGGCGTCGCCCCTCGAACGGGTCGCGCGCGAGGAGTCGGAGGGTCGAGGCATCCGCCTCCAGCAGACGCACCAGGAAGACCTCGAACCACCCCTCGGTGCCCCGGCCCAGCGGGAGGAACCACATCAGCCAGTCCAGCCGCAGATGGTAGGGCGCGAACTGACGAGGGAGGCGGGCCACGTCGCCGGGTTTGCCGCGGAATCCGTACTCGCTCCACTGCGCGGCGTCGGGGTCGGCGTCGGCGGTCCCCTCCACGACGAACTCCACGCGCTCTCGCGTGACGGTGCCGAACGCGCCGTACGCGTTGCCGAGCTGCCACCGGTTGAAGCTCGCGTTCATGAGCTGACGGGGGGCGGCGAGGTTGCGCACGGCCGGCCAGCTCAGCACCGCGAATCCGATGCCGATGAGTCCGGTGCCCACGACCCAGTAGAGCGGCATCCCGTCGACGTCCCACGGGAGATCGGATGCCTCCTCCGCCCGCTCCGATCCCGAGCCCGGGATGCCCACGGCCGAGAACGCCAGCACGATCGTGGCGGCGTTCAGCCACGCGAAGTTGCCGGTGACGAACAGCCACAGCTGCGTCGCGATCACGACGCCCGCGGCGACCATGCCCGCCACCGCCGGCCAGTCGGCCTCGACCCACAGGCTCAGCAGCGGCGCGAACAGCAGCCACGGCGCCACGAGCTGGGCCGCGTGGTTGCCGATCACCTCCCCGCCGTGGAACCACCGGGGGAGCAGGTGCGCCTGGCGGCTGAAGGGGCCCGGCATCGGCTGCGTCTCGTGGTGGTAGGTGAGGGCGGTGAGATCCCGCCACTCCCGGCCGCCACGGATCTTGATGGTGCCGGCGCCGAACTCGAGGCGGAACACCAGCCACCAGAACAGCACGATCACGACGGTGGGCGGAGGCTGTTCGTCCGAGCCCAGGAACGCGGCGAGGAAGCCGGCCTCCAGCAGCAGCATCTCCCAGCCGAACGCGTAGAAGGTCTGCCCGATGCTGACGATCGACATGTACAGCCCCCACAGGGCCAGGAAGCACAGCATCGGCACCCAGGGCGCCGCCAGTTGCGGGATGCCTCCCACGACCGCCGCGGCGATGACCACTCCGGCGACGCAGACCGCCACGAGGCGCCCGTCGGTATAGCGCCAGCGGCGGAACAGGGTGGGGTGCAGCATCCACGTCTTCGACTGCGCCGCCCCGGCCAGCAGCTCGGGGGCAGGCAGCAGACCGTGCTCGCCCAGCAGGGGACGGAACTGCCGCAGGGTCGAGACGAACGCGAGGAGGTACAGCGCCGCGATCCCGCGCTGGAGCACCTGCCGTGCGAGTTCGAAGTCGACCGCTGCGAAGCCGTCCACGCTCGCCCCCGCCCCTAGTCCGACCCGAAGAGGTCGTCGAGGTCGACGCGCACGCCGGCGCTGTCGGTGAGCGCCTGCCGGGCCGCGTACCAGCCGGGCATCCCGGTCACCCCCGGGCCGGGCGGAGTCGCGGCCGAGGCGAGGTACACGCCTCGGAGAGGGGTGCGCCACGGGGCGGGCGAGAGCACGGGCCGGCGCACCGCCTGCATCATCGTGAATGCACCGCCGAGGATGTCGCCGCCGATGTTCGCCGGGTTCGACCGCGCCTGAGCGACGGCGGTGGTGACGTGCGTCGCGAGGATGCGGTCCCGGAACCCCGGCGCGAAGCGTTCGACCTGGGCGATGACCGCGGCGGTCGGATCGAACGGCGATCCCGCCGGCACGTGCAGGTACGCCCACAGCACGGCCTTTCCGGCGGGAGCGCGCGACGGGTCGAGCACCGACGGCTGCACGGCGAGCACGTAGGGACGCTCGGGCACCCGACCCTGTGCGACGGCGTTCTCACCCTCGGCGATCTCCGCCGCCGTGCCCCCCAGGTGCACGGTCGGCGCGCGGGGCACGTCGACGTGCGTCCACGGCACCGGACCGTCCAGGGCGAAGTCCACCTTGGCCGCCGCGGCGCCGTAGCGGTAGCGGGCGATCGCGCGGGCGTAGCCGGCGGGGAGGTCGGGGGAGGTGAGCAGCAGGCGCGGCGAGGTGTCCAGCAGCAGCAGGTCGCCCGCGGCGGTGTCCCCGATGTCGAGGCCGGCGAGCGAGTCGACGCGGGTGTCGGTCTCGATCACGCCGCCGAGGGCTCGCAGGTCGCCGGCGAGGGCGTCGGCGATCGCCTGCGCACCGCCGAGCGGGAACGCCCAACCGTCGCGCGTGTGGCTGTGGGCGGCCAGAAGGAGCCCCGCCGCGGCCGAGGCCAGGCTCGGGATGCGCGTGTTGGCGTGCGCGAGCACCCCGGCCAGCAGCGCTCTCCCGCGCTCGCCGCGCAGTCCGTCGCCGAGCCGGGCGCCGACCGACAGCATCCGGATCCCGAAGCGGGCGGCGACGAGCGGATGCCGCGGCATCCGCAGCAGCTGCGATCCGGTGAAGCCGACCAGCTCGTCGAGGCGCCGACCGAGCGGAGCGACGAGCGCCCGCCAGGCGCGTCCGTCGGCGCCGAGGTCGCGCACGGTGCGATCGAGGTCGCGCCATGCGATCGCCGCGCGACCGTCGTCGAGCGGATGGGCGAAGGATGCCTCCGGCACCGCCCACTCGATCCGCTCGCGCAGGCCGAACGCGCGGAACACCGGCGAGCTCAGGGCCGCCGGGTGCACGGCCGAGCCGACGTCGTGGTGGAATCCGGGCAGGGTGAGCTCGGCGGTGCGCACGCCTCCGCCGAAAGCCGGTGCGGCCTCGAGCACCCGCACGGCGTAGCCCGCGCGCGCGAGTGCGACCCCGGCGGTCAGTCCGTTCGGACCGCTCCCCACGACCGTCGCACGTCTGGCCATGGCCTCATCCTGTCACCGGGTCGCGATCGCCGGGGGATGCGGTGGGGCGCGCGGCCCTTCCCCTCCCCCTCCTGCCGCATTCGTGGCACGAACACGACAGTTGCCACAGCGATTCGTAGGGGCAGACGCAGAAGAGTGGCGCACTCGCGCGAGGAGGCGGGGAGTGAGCGGATGCCGTGGGGCGCGCGGCGAAGGTCAGTCGACCAGGTCGGGGAGCGCGGACGTCAGCTCGGCGAGCCACGCGGCGGCGTTGCCGTCGGAAGGGGCGCGCCAGTCGCCCCGGGGCGACAGCGATCCGGCGGCCGACACCTTCGGCCCGTTCGGGATCGCGGAGCGCTTGAACTGGGCGAAGGCGAAGAAGCGCTTCAGGAACACCTGCAGCCAGCGCGCGATCACCGGCAGGTCGTACGCGTAGCGGTCAGCCGCGGGGAACCCGGGGGGCCAGGCCCCGGCATCCGCATCCCGCCACGCGTGTGCGGCCAGGAATGCGATCTTCGACGGTCGGAACCCGTAGCGCAGCACGTGGAAGAGCGTGAAGTCGTGCAGCGCGTACGGCCCGACACGGTCCTCGGTCGACTGCAGCCTCCCGTCCTGCCCCGCAGGCACGAGCTCCGGGCTGATCTCGGTGTCGAGCACGGACTGCAGCACCGTCGCGGTCCCCTCGGCGACCTGACCGTCCGCGATCACCCATCGGATCAGGTGCTGGATGAGGGTCTTGGGCACACCGGCGTTGACGGCGTAGTGGCTCATCTGGTCGCCGACCCCGTAGGTCATCCAGCCCAGGGCGAGCTCGGACAGGTCGCCGGTGCCGATCACCATCCCGTTGTTCTGGTTGGCGAGGCGGAAGAGGAAGTCGGTGCGCAGCCCCGCCTGCACGTTCTCGAAGGTGACGTCGTGCACCGGCTCGCCGTCGGCGAACGGGTGCCCGATCTTCGCCAGCAGCTCGTTCGCGGCATCCCGGATGTCGATCGTCTCGATCGACGCGCCGATCGCCCCGGCCAGCGCGATCGCGTTCGACCTGGTGTGGTCGGATGTCGCGAAGCCCGGCATCGTGTACGCCAGGATGTCGCTGCGCGGGCGGCCGGCGGCATCCATCGCCCGTGCCGTCACCAGCAGGGCGTGCGTCGAATCGAGCCCGCCGCTCACCCCGATCACCGGCTTCGGATCGCCGATCGCGCGCATGCGCTGGGCCAGCCCCGACACCTGGATGTTGAACGCCTCGTAGCAGTCCTGCGCGAGTCGGGCCGGGTCGTCGGGAACGAAGGGGAACCGGTCGAGGGAACGGCGCAGCCCGATGTCCCGCGTCGGCGGATCGAGGCGGAAGTGCACGGTGCGGAAGCCGGCGGTCGCCGGGTTCGCGCGGCGGTTGTCGTCGAACGTGCCCTGCCGCAGGCGGTCCTGGCGGAGGCGGTCGAGGTCGACGTCGGCGACCGAGTGCCGCGCGCCGTCGGGGAAGCGCTCGGTCTCGGCCAGCAGCGCCCCGCCCTCGTAGATCATGGTCTGACCGTCCCACGACACGTCGTTCGTCGACTCGCCGGCGCCCGCCGCGGCGTACGCGTAGGCGGCCAGGCAGCGCAGCGACTGCGACTGCACGAGGTCCTTCCGATCCTCGGCGCGAGCGATCGTGATGGGGCTACCCGAGAGGTTGACCAGCACCGACGCCCCCGCCAGCGCCGCGTGCGACGACGGCGGGATCGGCACCCACACGTCCTCGCACACCTCGGCGTGCACGGTGAGGCCAGGCACGTCGAGCGCCTCGAACAGCAGGTCGGGACCGAACGGCGCCTCGAGGCGGCCGACGCGGATGTCCTCGCCGCGCTGATCGTCGCCCGGCGCGTACCAACGGCGCTCGTAGAACTCGCGGTAGGTGGGCAGATACGACTTCGGGGCGACGCCGAGCAGCTCGCCGCGGTGGATCACGACGGCGGAGTTGTAGAGCCGGTTGCGGTGACGCAGCGGCGCGCCCACGACGAGCACCGGCAGGAGGTCGGCGGATGCCTCCACCAGCTCTTCGATCGCCGCGACGACCGCGTCGAGCACGGCGTCCTGCAGCACGAGGTCGTCGATGGCATAGCCGGTCAGGCACAGCTCGGGGAAGACCGCGACGGCCACCCCGTCGGCGTCGAGCGCCCGTGCGGTCTCGAGCACGGTCGCGGCGTTGGCGGCCGGATCGGCGATCGCGACCGGGATGGTGCAGGCCGCGACGCGGGCGAACCCGTGCCGGTACGCGCTCTCGAAGGGGAGGCTCATGCTCCCAGTCTGGCAGGCGGGCCTCCCGCGCGCCGTCGATCGCGGTCGGTGAGCCCGCCGAGGCGTCGCCGTTCTCCGCGTCTGGGGGAGGAGATGTACGCGTCGGGAGGAGGGAACCCCGGCATCCGTCCTCCCCACACGCACATCTCCTCCCGAAGCCCGGCGGTACGCCTCGACCCGATCGCCGAGCCCGTCGACGTGTCGTTGCGGCCCTGAGGCATCCGTTCCCGCCAGGAGGGGTGTCGGATGCCGCGGCTAAGGTCGTGCGGGAAGGGGAGGCATGCGATACATCGAGGGTGAAGGCCGGATCGTCTGGAGTGCGAGCGATCTGAAGGCGGCGGCCGAGTGCGAGTTCGCGTGGCTGAGGGCGATCGACGCGCGGCTCGGGCGGGTCGCGGCGGTCGTCGAGCCCGAGGACGACACCCTCGTGCGCGCCGGCGAGCTCGGCACGGCGCACGAGCTGCGCGTCCTCGAGGCCTACCGGCAACGGTTCGGGGCGGGGGTCGCCGAGATCCCCGCGGCGCGTTCGAGCGAGACCGAGGCGCTCGCCGAGGCCGTCCGGCTCACGAACGAGGCGCTCGCCTCCGACGCCGTCGTGGTGTACCAGGCCGCCTTCTCCACCCACGACTTCGTGGGGTTCGCCGACTTCCTGGTGCGCGACGAGCCGGGCGGTCCGTGGATCGTGCAGGACAGCAAGCTCGCGCGGCGCGCCAAGGTGACGGCCCTCATGCAGCTGGCGGCATATGCCGACCAGCTCGACCGCCTCGGGGTGCCCCGGGCCGACCGGGTCGAACTGCTCCTGGGCGACGGCACCACGAGCGTGCACGCCGTCGACGACCTGCTCCCGGTCTTCCGTCTGCGGCGCGAGCGTCTCCGCGCCCTCGTGGCCGACCGGCGCCTCGACCTCGGCGCCGCCGGTGCGCCGCTGGCCTGGGGCGACGACCGCGGCGCCCTCGCGGTGATCGCCTGCGGCCGATGCGCCACGTGCGACGCCGAGGTGATCGCGCACCGCGACCTGCTGCTGGTCGCGGGGATGCGGCCGGTGCAGCGCGAACGGCTGCGGGCGGCCGGCATCGCGACGATCGACGCTCTGGCCGCGGCATCCGGCGCCCCCGACAGCATGCGCGCCGACACGTTCGCGCTGCTGCGCACGCAGGCGCGGCTGCAGCTCGACAGCCCCGCGGGCGTGCCGGCCGCGGATGCGTCGGCGGCGCCGCCGATCCCGACGTTCGAGGTGGTCGCGCCGACGGCGCTGGGTGCCCTGCCGCGCCCCGACCTCGGCGACATGTTCTTCGATTTCGAGGGCGACCCGCTCTACACCGAGGTCGATCGCGGTGGCGACCCGAACCGCTGGGGACTCGACTACCTGTTCGGCTGGGTCGACCTGGCCGAGCAGTACACCGCGCTGTGGGCGCACGGCTTCGCCGAGGAGCGCGCGGCGCTCGAGACCTTCCTCGACGTGGTCGCCCTGCGGCGGCAGCAGCATCCCGACATGCACATCTACCACTACGCCCCGTACGAGCCGTCGCACCTGCTGGCCATGGCGGCGCGGTACGGCGTGCGCGAGGCCGACGTCGATCGTCTGCTGCGCGACGGGGTGTTCGTCGACCTGTATCCCATCGTGCGGCGCGCGCTGCGGGTCGGATCGCGCTCGTACTCGATCAAGAAGCTCGAGCCGCTCTACATGGGCGACGAGGTGCGCACCAGCGACGTGCAGAAGGGCGACGCGTCGATCGTCGAGTACGTGCGGGCACGGGCTCTCATCGACGACGGGCGGGATGCCGAGGCGCAGGCGATCCTCGACGATCTCGCCGACTACAACCGCTACGACTGCGTCTCGACCCGGCGCCTGCGCGACTGGCTCGTCGACCGCGCGCGCGAGGCCGGACTGGTGCCGGCCCGCAACCCCGATCCCGACGAGCGCGCCTACGAGCCCTCGCCGCGGGCGGTCTCGCTCACCGCGCTCGCCGGGGGCCATCCCGACGACTCCGCCGAGTCCGCCTGCCTGCGCCTGGCTGCGGCGGCCATCGACTACTACCCGCGCGAGGCGAAGTCGTTCTGGGCGACGCACTTCCTGCGGCTGCGCGAGCCCGTCTCGATCTGGGAGGAGACGCGCGACGTCGTGGTGATCGACCCCGAGCGCTCGCGGGTAATCGAGGACTGGCATCGTCCCGAGGGCAGCCGCAGCGAGCGCCGCACCGTGGAGCTGCGCGGCGATCTCGCACCCGGCACACGGCTCAGCGCCGGGTCGAATCCGTTCGCGATCTACGAACTGCCCACCCCCTTCCCGTTCGAGCCGTCACCGCGGTGGATCCACGGCACCCGCACGATCTCCGTCGTCGAGGTGCTCGACGACGGTGCGCTCGTCGAAGAGCTGGCGGTCGACGGAGTCACCTGGTCCGAGCTCCCGATCGCGCTCACGCCGCCGTCGCCACCGAGCGCCGGCAGGCAGCAGGGAGCGATCGACGAGTGGGCCGACGCGCTGCTCGCCGCCTCCCCGCGACTGCCCGAAGACCCGGCCGCCGACATCCTGCTGCGGCGCCCCCCGCGCACCCGTGACGGTGCGCTGGCCCCGTCGCGCGGCGACGACGTCGAGGCGATCACGCGCAGCATCCTGGATCTCGATCGCAGCTACCTCGCCGTGCAGGGCCCTCCCGGCACGGGCAAGACCTACGTCGGCTCGCACGTCGTGGCGCGGCTGGTGCGCGACCACGGCTACAAGATCGGCGTGGTCGCGCAGTCGCACGCGGTGGTCGAGAACATGCTCGACCGCATCGTGGCGGCCGGCGTGCCGTCCGAGCTGGTCGGGAAGGCGCCGAAGGATGCCGCGGCCACCGGCCTGTCGTTCACGCCCATCGCCAAGAACGGCATGGCCGAGTTCGCCCGGGACCGCGCCGCGTCGGGATTCGTGGTGGGCGGCACGGCGTGGGACTTCAGCAACGCCGACCGCATCCCGCGCGGCGGGCTCGACCTGCTCGTCGTCGACGAGGCCGGGCAGTTCTCTCTGGCCTCGACGATCGCGGTGTCGGTCGCGTCGTCGCGGCTGCTGCTGCTGGGCGACCCGCAGCAGCTGCCGCAGGTGAGCCAGGGCACCCATCCGGAGCCGGTGGACACCTCGGCCCTCGGCTGGGTGATGGACGGTGCCGACGTGGTGCCGCCCGACCACGGCTTCTTCCTCGCCCGCACCTGGCGCATGCACCCCGATGTCGCGGCGCCCGTGTCGCGCCTGTCGTACGCCGGCGAGCTGGAATCGCATCCGTCGACCGCCCGGCGCGCGCTCGAGGGCATCGAGCCCGGACTGCACCCGATCGCGGTGCCGCACACCGGCAACGCCACGGCGTCCGCCGAGGAGGCGGCGGTCGTGGTGCGGCGCGTGCGAGACCTCCTCGGTCGATCCTGGACCGACGCCGTGGTCGACGACGACGGGGTGCGGTCGTCGCCGCCCCGACCGCTCGTTCAGAGCGACCTCATCGTGGTGACGCCTTACAACGCGCAGCAGGTGGAGGTGGAGGAGGCGCTCGCCACCGCCGGCTTCCCCGACGTGCCCGTCGGGACGGTCGACCGCTTCCAGGGGCAGGAGGCGGTCGTCGCGCTGGTGTCGCTGGCGGCGTCCTCGGGCCGGGATGCCCCGCGAGGGCTTGAGTTCCTGCTGTTGCGCAATCGCCTCAATGTGGCGATCTCCCGCGCGAAGCACGCCGCCTACCTCATCCACTCGCCCGGCCTGCTCGACGATCTCCCGCACACGCCCGAGGGCGTCGCGCGGCTGAGCGGATTCGCGACCCTCGTCGGCGCCGTGGGCGGCGCCCGCTGAGGGTCGACCCGCCCTCACGGAGGCCTCTCGCGATCCGCGGGCCGGTGCGGAACGACGACGGAACGCGCGCGGAACCTTCCGAGAGGCGCGCGGCATAGACTTGCGGCCGACGAGGGGAGCCCCATGGCCGACGATGCCCAGCGGCAGTTCGAGATCGATCTGCCTCCGGAGCTGATCGGCGGTGCCTACGCCGATTTCGCCAACGTGTGGCATACGCCGACGGTCTTCGTGATGGACTTCGTGACGCTGGCCCAGCCGCCGCGTGAGGAGGTCGATCCGGCCACCGGCGAGCACCGCACGGTCGTCCCGGCGCGGGTGGTCAGCCGCATCCGCATCCCCCCGGAGCAGGTGTTCGAGCTGGCCAAGGCGCTCACCCAGCAGCTGGAGTTCTGGGAGCAGGAGACCGGTCGTCGTCCGCCGGAGGAGCCGCTGCTCGAGCCGGACGCCTGACCCGCGAGGGGCTCTTCGGCCGCCGTGTCAACCCCATGGGGCCCATTCGCCCGATCGACGTAACCTGAGCGGGCGCTTCAGGCGCAGGTCGCGGCATCCGCTCGGCGAGGGGCGGATGCCGCGCCGTTCCGTCCGTCCCGATCGATCGGGGTCAGACGGTGCCGTAGAGGCGGTCGCCGGCGTCGCCGAGACCGGGGACGATGTAGCCCTTCTCGTTCAGGCGCTCGTCGAGGGCGCCCAGCACGAGCGTGACGTCGCGGCCCTCCACCTGCTTCTCGATCGCGGCCACGCCCTCGGGGGCGCCGAGGATGCAGATCGCCGTCACGTCGCGCGCGCCGCGCTGGAAAAGGAACTCCATCGCCGCCCCGAGCGATCCGCCGGTGGCGAGCATCGGGTCGAGGACGAAGCACTGCCGGTCGCTGAGGTCTTCGGGAAGGCGCTCGGCGTACGTCGTCGGCTCGAGCGTCTCCTCGTTGCGCGCCATGCCGAGGAACCCGACCTCCGCACTGGGCAGCAGCTTCACCATGCCGTCGAGCATCCCCAGACCGGCGCGGAGGATCGGCACGACCAGCGGGCGCGGATCGGCGATGCGCACGCCCGTCGTCGTGGTCACCGGCGTCTGGATCTCCACGGGGGTGACCGCCACGTGTCGCGTCGCCTCGTAGGCGAGCAGCGTCACGAGCTCCTCGGTGAGCTGACGGAACACCGGCGACGGTGTGCGCTCGTCGCGCAGCACGGTCAGCTTGTGGGTGATGAGCGGGTGATCGGCGACGTGGACACGCATGCTCTCAGGCTACTGGGCGCAGGCAGGGCGCACAGCGGGAGCAGTACCGTGGGCGTGTGAGCCTGCCCGCCCCCGACACCGATGACGCCCTCATGGTGCGTGCGCTCGCTCTCGCGGCGGCGGCGGCCGCGGAGGGCGACATCCCGGTGGGGGCGGTGGTGACGGATGCCTCGGGCGCGGTGATCGGCGAGGGGCGCAACCTCCGCGAGGTCACCTCCGACCCCACGGCGCACGCGGAGGTCGTCGCCCTACGGGCGGCCGCGGCATCCGTCGGCTCCTGGAACCTCGCCGGCTGCACGCTCGTCGTCACCCTCGAGCCGTGCCTGATGTGCGCGGGGGCGCTGCTGCAGGCCCGCATCTCGCGGCTGGTGCTCGGCGCCTGGGACGAGAAGGCCGGCGCGACCGGATCGATGTACGACGTCGTGCGCGACCGGAGGCTGCCCGTGCGGGCCGAGGTGGTCGGCGGTGTCCGCGCGGCCGAGTCGGAGGCGCTGCTGCGCGCCTTCTTCGCCGACCGGCGCTGAGGGCGACGGGCCCGCTCGCCGTCAGCCCGGGAGCACGCCGCGGGCGAGCTCGTCGACCTGGTCGAGATCGTCCAGGTCGAGCAGCTGGAAGTAGACCCGCCGCGCGCCCAGCGCCCGAAGCCGATCGACTCTCGCCGCGATGTCGTGGGGGGACCCCACGAAGCTCGCGCCGGTACGGAACTCGTCCACGTCTCGGCCGATGGCGTCCGCGCGACGCTGCAGCTCGCCCCCCGTGCGACCGACGAGCGTCGGCAGGACGACCGAGAGCTTGAGGGTGGCGGGATCGCGGCCGATCCGCTCGCACGCGGCGCGCACGCCGTCGAAGCGCTCGGCGATCAGCTCGTCGGTGCGGAAGCCCACGTTGAACTCGGTGGCATACCGTGCCGCGAGCTCGGGGGTCCGCCGCGGTCCGGCGCCCCCGATGATGAGCGGGATGCGCGCCTGCACGGGCTTGGGAAGGGCCGGCGAGCCCTCGATCCGGTAGTGCTCGCCGGCGAAGTCGAACGTCTCCCCGGCGGGGGTCGCCCACAGCCCGGTCACGATCGCGAGCTGCTCCTCGAAACGGTCGAACCGCTTCGCCGGGAACGGGATGCCGTGCGCCCGGTGCTCCTCCTCGTACCAGCCCGTGCCCAGGCCGAACTCGACGCGCCCGCCCGACATCGCGTCGACCTGGGCGACCTGGATCGCGAGGATCGCCGGCACCCGATGGGTGGCGGAGGAGACGAGGGTGCCCAGGCGGATGCGGGAGGTCTCCCGGGCGAGTCCGGCGAGCGTCGTCCAGGCATCCGTCGGTCCCGCACCGGGGTCGCCCGGCCCGATGCGCATGTAGTGGTCGGAGCGGAAGAACCCGTCGAACCCGCCGCGCTCGACCGCCCGTGCGAACGCGAGCTGGTCGTCGTACGTGGCACCCTGCTGGGGCTCGGTCAGGACGCAGTACTCCACGGCCTCAGTCCACCACGACGGAGCGGACGACGTCCGGTTCGAGGTAGATGACACGCGCCGCGGGGACGGCCTCGCGGATACGCGCCTCGACGACGTCGATATCGGCGGATGCCTGGGTAAGCGTCCGGTCGGTGGGCATGCCGATCTTCGCCGCGACGAGCAGCTCATCGGGTCCGAGATACAGGGTCTTGAGGTGGATGAGCTTCTCGACCTCGGGCCCGGACTCGATGGCCGTCACGATCCGGTCGTGGTCGGCATCCGTCGCCCCCTCGCCGACGAGGAGGCTCTTCGTCTCGATGCCCAGCACGATGGCCACCACGATCAGCAGGGCGCCGATGAAGAGGGTGCCGAGGGCGTCGAAGACCGAGTTGCCGGTGAGGGCCGTCAGCCCCACGCCGAGGAGAGCGAACACGAGACCCGTGAGCGCGGCGACGTCCTCGAGGAGTACGACCGGAAGCTCCGGCGCCTTCGCGCGGCGGACGAACGACACCCACGACTGGCCCTTCTCGCGGATGTGGTTGCTCTCGACGATCGCCGTGCGCAGCGAGAACGACTCCAGCCCGATCGCGATGACGAGGACGACGATCGGGATCCACACGTTCTCGAGCTCGTGCGGGTGCGTGAGCTTGTCGACGCCCTCGTAGATCGAGAACAGACCGCCCACCGAGAAGAGGATGATCGCGACGACGAAGGCGTAGACGTAGCGTTCGCGGCCGTGCCCGAACGGATGCTCGCGGTCGGCCGCCTTGCGGGACTGCCGACCGCCGAGAAGGAGCAGCAGCTGATTGCCGGAGTCGGCGACCGAGTGGATCGCCTCGGCCAGCATCGACGCGGATCCCGACAGGAACCAGGCGACGAACTTGGCCAGGGCGATGCCCATGTTGGCCGAGAATGCGGCGATGATCGCCCTGTTGCCGCCCGAAGCGCTCATGCGCCCGAGTCTAGGGGCGGGAGGGCGGAGCGGACGCGGGTCAGTCGGCGGAGCGGAGGATGATCGCCTCGGTCGGCGGGGCGGGGTCGACGGGCGTGCCGAGGTAGCCGATCGCGGCGAGCAGAGCCTGACGGAACTCGGCGGGGCGCTCCAGGTGCGGCGCGTGGCCGACGCCTTCGAGCTCGACCTCGGTCACCGAGCCGCCGGCCGCGCGGTAGGCGTCCAGTACGTCGCGGGTCTGCGACACCATCTCCTGCGCGGGTGCCACGTCGGCGCCGGGCCAGCCGGGCACGACGCCGAGCTGCCCGAGGTAGTTGAGGTCGAAGAACGAGGTGTCCGACACGATCGCGTCCGCCGTGCCGTGGATCCACAGGATCGGGGGCTTCGGCGACAGCTGCACGATCGCCGACACGTCGAAATGCTTCGGCGACATGGTGTTGAGCACGCCGATCGTCCCCGCCGCGAAGCCCGGCCAGTTGTCGCTCGCCACGCCGTCGCCGGGATAGTTGCCCTCGGCGGTCGAGGTGGTCAGCATCGACTCGACCCAGAGGTCCTCGTTCTCGCCGGCGTATCCGCCCGACACGTAGCCCGACCGGAACACGCTGCGCGGCGACGTCTGCGCCTCGTCGGTGGTGTCGCGGTCGGTCAGCCGCTGCACGAAGTCGGGGTTCGCGCCGCCGCCGCCGGTGCCCGCGTCATCGTCGGTGAGGCGGGAGCCGTCGCGACGCGTGCCGCCGAAGCCGTAGGGCGAGACCGGCGCCTGCAGGGTGAGGCTCAGCACCGGGTGGTCGAGTGCGTACTGCATCACCACGCCGCCGCCCATCGACCACCCGACCAGATGCGCTGCGGGGATCCCGAGCGACTCGAGGGTGGCGAACAGGTCATCGCTGAAGTCGCGCACGCCGCGGGTGGCGTCGATCGGCGCGTTCTCGGTGCTCCCGAAGCCGCGCAGGTCGACGGCGATCACGCGCACGTCGGAGGGGAGATCCTGCATGATCTCCTGCCAGAACAGCGACGACGAGACGTTGCCGTGCACCAGCACGACCGTGCGCTCGGCGGGCGTGGCCGGGTCGTCGCCCGCCCGTTCGAGGATGCCGACGCTCAGCCGGCGGGTGTCGATGGTGCGGCTGGTGATGCCGTCGAGCAGGGTCATGTCGTGTCGTTTCCGTTCCGCGGTGCGAGGCCGTTCGGGTCCGTCCGGTCCGACTCTAACGCGCGCCCCTTCGGGGCGCACTCAGGTTCACGCGACCTCCTCGTCGCGGCATCCGGAGAGGGTCGGGACCGTAGGATCGGGGCATGAGCGACGCATCCGAAACCCTCCCGCCGATCGCGATCCTGGGCGCGGGCTCGATGGGCGGAGCAGTCCTCCGGGGGGTGGTGCGCTCCGGTCTGTCGTCGACGGTGACGGTGACCAATCGCACCGCCGGGAAGGCGGCCGAGCTCGCCGATCTTCCGGGCGTCACGAGCGTCGCGCTGGCGACCGATCCCGTCGGGAACACGGATGCCGCGGCATCCGCCGACCTCGTCCTGATCGGGGTGAAGCCGGCCATGGTGCCGGATCTGCTGCGCGAGATCGCGCCCGTACTGCGTCCGGGGACGATCGTGGTCAGCCTCGCGGCGGGTGTCACGATCGCGACGTTCGCGTCGATCCTCGGCGACGACGTGTCGGTGCTGCGTTCGATGCCGAACACCCCGGCGCTCGTGGGCAGGGCCGTGACCGGGCTCGCCGCCGGCCCGACCGTGACGGTCGGCGATCTCGCCACGGTGCGACGCCTGTTCGAGACCGTCGGCGCGGTCGTGGAGGTGCCCGAGTCGCAGATCGACGCGCTCTCGACGATCTCGGGCTCCGGCCCCGCCTACGTCTTCCTGCTGATCGAGGAGCTCACGAAGGCGGCCGTAGGGAAGGGCTTCGCCGAGACCGAGGCGCGGCTCATGGCCGAGCAGACCTTCATCGGCGCCGCCGCCCTCCTCGACGCGTCGGGGGAGGATCCCGCCGAGCTGCGCCGCCGCGTGACGAGCCCGAAGGGCACCACCGAGAAGGCGATCGAGGTGCTGCAGGCGGCCCGGCTCGACACGGTGTTCGCCGAGGCCACGGATGCTGCGCTCGCCCGCGCGAAGGAGCTCGCCGCCGGCGCGTGAGCGGCGATGGTGAGCGCCGGGTCAGGCGGTCGCTGTCGCCGGCTGCGTCATGTACCACTCGGTGAACGACCGTGCACGGCCGTCGGGGGAGAGGTCGAGCACCCACAGATTGCTGTAGGTGCGCCCCTCGCCGCGCGACCCCGGCGCGTACGCCGTGACACCCTGCACGAAGGCGCGGTCACCGTCGACGCCGACGACGTGCCACTCGAACGCGTAGGTGCCCGGCTCATCGCGCCCGTCGAGCCACGCCGCGACGATCGCATCGGCCCCGTGCACCGGCTCGTCCCAGGGGTGGTAGCGGTACTCGGCGTCGGGCGCGAACAGGGCGCGGATGTCGGCCTCGTCGTTGGACGCCCACGCGGTCAGGTAGCCGTCGACCCACGCTCGGGCTGCGGCATCCGTCATCTCTCGATCCGTCATGGTCCCAGCCTGCCCGGCACCGCCGACACGCACTACCGGTCGAGTGCCGCGAACCGCTCGATGTCGACGTTCGTGCCCGAGACGATGATGAGGTCGTGGTTCGTGACCACGGTGTTCGCCTCGGCGTAGCGGAACGGCTTGCCGGGGCTCTTCACGCCCACGACGGTGACGTTGTACTTCGTGCGCACGCCCGACTCGTTCAGCCCGACGCCGCGGATGAACTTCGGCGGGTACATCTTGGCGAGCACGAAGTCGTCGTCGAAGCGTATGAAGTCCAGCATCCGTCCGCTGACCAGGTGCGCGACGCGCTCGCCGGCTTCGCGCTCGGGGTAGATCACATGGTTGGCGCCGACGCGGGCGAGGATCTTGCCGTGCGACTGCGACACCGCCTTCGCCCAGATCTGCGGCACCTTGAGGTCGACGAGGTTGGCGGTGATGAGCACGGAGGCCTCGATCGACGAGCCGACCGCCACGACCGCCACCTGGAAGTCCTGCGCCCCGATCTGGGTGAGTGCATCGACGTTGCGCGCATCCGCCTGCACCGCGTGGGTGACGCGCTCGGACCACTTCTGCACGAGGTCGAGGTTGTCGTCGATGGCGAGCACGTCGCGGTCGAGGCGGTCGAGCTCACCGGCGCAGGCCGCCCCGAAACGGCCGAGGCCGATCACCAGGACGGGGGCGTCGCCGCGGATCTGCTCACCCAACGATCGGCCTTTCCACCGGCAGCGAGTACAGCTGCGAACGGGATGTCGCGGCCACCGCCGCGGCGAGAGTCACTGTACCAACGCGCCCCATGAACATCGTCAGCACCATGACGTAGATCGCCGGGTCGGGAAGCTGCTCGGTGAGCCCGGTGGACAGGCCCACGGTCGCGAACGCCGAGATGACGTCGAAGAGCACCTTCTCGAGGGGAGCGTGGGTGATCTGGGCGATCGTGATGGTCGAGAGGGCGACGATGGTCGCGCCCCACGCCACGACCGAGAGCGCGACGCGCTGCACATCGGAGGGGATGCGGCGCCCGAACGCCTCGACCGACTGACGGCCCTTCGCCTCGGAGAACACAGCCAGTGCGAGCACCGCGAGCGTCGTGACCTTGATTCCGCCGGCGGTCGACGCGGAGCCCCCGCCGACGAACATGAGCATGGATGCCGCGACCATCGAGGATCCGTGCAGATCGCCCATCGGCACTACCGAGAAGCCCCCAGAACGAGTCATGGCGGACAGGAAGAACGACTGGAAGGTGGTGTCCCAGCCGTCCATCGAGCCGAACGTCCGCGGGTTCCCCACCTCGAGGATCAGGAAGACGGCCGCCCCGGCGAAGAACAGCACGATCGTGGTGATGAGGGTGAGCTTGGTGTGCAGCGACCAATAGCGCACGTGCCACTTGTGGCGGGCGAGGGTGAAGATCACCGGGAACCCGATCGAGCCGAGGAACACGCCGATCATCAGCACGGTGAGCAGGAAGTAGTCGTCGGCGAACGGGACGAGCCCGTTGGCGTTGGGCACGAATCCGGTGTTCGTGAACGACATCGCGGCGTAGTACGGCGCCTCCCACAGGGCGGCGATGGGGTCGATGCCGGCCGCCACCAGCGCGGGGTACAGCAGCACCGTGAGGCCCGCCTCGATCACGAGGGTCGACAGGGCGACGGTGGCCAGCAGCTGTCCGACCTCACCGAGGCGCACCGTCTGACCTTCGTTGACCGGACCGCCGTGCGCGCGCATCGGGTTGGAGTCGCCCGCGGCGATGAGCTTGGCACGCAGACCGAGCCGCTTGGAGATCACCAGACCGAGGATCGACGCGAGGGTCAGCACGCCGAGAGCGCCGACGTTCACGCCGACGTAGGTGAACACGTGCCCGATCGGCGACCAGTGCGTGTACATGTTGACCGTCGACAGGCCCGTGACGCAGATGGTCGACACGGCGGTGAACAGCGCATCCGCGAAAGGGGTGACCTGGCCGTCGGCCGAGGCGATCGGCAGGGAGTACAGCCCGGTGAAGACCATGATCAGGATCACGAAGATCCCGACGGCGAAACGGGCCGGCGACGCGGTGGTGAAGTCGCGGAGCACATCCCATGCGGAGGCGAGGCGCTCGCGCAGCGACAGGTGCAGGCGGCGGCTCCCGGGGCCGAGCGTCATGCGTCCGCCCCTTTCGATCCGGAACCCTCGTCATGGTACTCCGCGGGTGGCGCGGCTAATCTGATCTCATGGCGGACATCTTCGACGTGATCGCAGACGGCACGCGCCGCGACATCCTGCGGCTGCTGCTGGACCGATCCGCCGCAGGAGACCGCGGCACCAGCGTCTCCCACATCGTGCAGGAGCTGGGCATCAGCCAGCCCACCGTCTCGAAGCACCTCAAGGTGCTGCGCGACTCCGAGCTCGTCTCGGTGCGCGAGGAGGGCCAGCACCGCTACTACAGCCTGTCCGCCGCTCCACTGGATGCCGTCGACGACTGGCTGGTCCCGTTCCTGATCGACGAGTCGGAGGACGCTGCGGCATCCGCCTCCCCGGGTCTTCCCGACTCGGCCGCGCACGCCGCAGAGGTGGTCGGGCGCGCAGCGGCGTCGGCGAAGTACGTGGTCACCACCGCGCTGAAGAAGCTCCCGGGTCGCTGATCGGTCGGGCGCCGGCGAATACCCGCCATTCACACAGGTCACACGGGTTTACACACGTACGATCCTGACCCTAGAGTGTGCTCACAGCATTCTGGGGAAAAGTGCGAAAGGGATCGCCATGGCTGACTTGCCTGACGTCCGCTTCCTGACCGTGGCCGAAGTCGCGGATCTGATGCGGGTATCGAAGATGACCGTCTACCGGCTGGTGCACGCTGGGGAGCTGCCCGCCGTCCGCTTCGGGCGGAGCTACCGCGTGCCGGAGTCGGCCGTGACCGCCGCACTGCAACGACCTGCGGCCGACGTCGGCTAGACTGATCCGAGGCATTTTTTCCGGATGCCCGTTCCCGGGTGCAGGCGATCCTGCGTCCAGACCCCGATCTAGTGAGGTTTTCCGTGGGTTCAGTCATCAAGAAGCGCCGCAAGCGCATGGCGAAGAAGAAGCACCGCAAGCTGCTTCGCAAGACTCGCCACCAGCGCCGCAACAAGAAGTAAGCGGCCAGACCACACCGAGCGCCTGTCCACCCGGACGGGCGCTTCGTGTATCGGTCCGCCGTCATCGGACACCCGGAGGATGTCATGAAGTCGATCACCGTCCAGCAGCTCCACGAGCGCGTCGACGTGCCGCTCATCGATGTGCGCGAGGTCGACGAGTTCGCCGCCGGCCACGTGCCCGGGGCGGTGAACCTGCCCATGTCGAGCATCGGCGATCACCTCGACGAGCTGCCCGACGGGGCCTTCGACGTGATCTGCCAGGTGGGCGGCCGCTCGGCGCGCGTCGTGCAGGCGCTCGAGGCGCGCGGCCACGATGCTACGAACGTCGAGGGCGGCACGGGCGGATGGATCGAGGCGGGCTTCCCCGTCGAGCGCTGATCCCGCCCGTCATCAGGGCGGAACCGCCATCGGGCGGCCCCTAGGATGAGGGTGTGACCACGCTCACCCTCATCGGCAAGCCCGAGTGCCATCTGTGCGACGTGGCCGAAGAGATCGTCCACTCCGTCGTCGCCGGCCTTCCCGAAGGTCGTGCCGACGGGGTCGTCATCGAGACCCTGTCGATCCTCGACGATCCCGCGCTCTACGAGGCGTGGTGGGAGAAGGTCCCCGTCGTGCTGATCGACGGCGACCTGCACGCGCACTGGCGTCTGTCCGCCGATCGCCTGCGCGAAGCCCTGCTGACCGCCGACCCGGAAGGCGCGGCCGCCGGCGCGCGCGACCACACGAAGGAAGTCTCCGCGTGACCATCCGCCACATCGTCCTGTGGAAGCTCGCCGCCGAGGATGCCGACACCCGCGCGCTGCACGCCGAGCAGATCGCCGAGCGGCTGCTCACCCTCCCGGCGCAGATCGCCGAGGTGCGTCGCATGGAGGTCGGCCCGAACGTCGCGTACCCGCAGAAGAACTGGGATGTCGCACTCGTCGCCGACTTCGACGACGTCGAGGGGCTGGACGCCTACCAGGTGCACCCCGCCCACCAGGAGGTCGGCGAGTTCATCCGGTCGGTCGTCTCCGAGCGCGCTGCGGTCGACTTCCCGGCCTGACCCCGCGGCATCCGTCGTCACGGGCCGCGCACGCGTCTGAGCCCGGGCGCCGCGCACCCGGGCTCAGACGGATGTCACTTCTCGATCTCGACGATCTCCGCGCCGGGCGCGTTGTTCTTGATCGAGTCGATGCCGTTGAGCGCGCTCGCCTTGGAGGCGTAGCCCTGGCTCGTCGCGATGACCTGACCGTTGCCGGCCTTCAGGTTGAAGCGCCAGTCGCCGCCCTTGTCGGTCCAGAGTTCGAACTTGCCGGCCATGGAGACCTCCCGTTGCGAGGATGACGACCGGCTCCGCCGATCGGTACGGATGCGTACGGAGCACACGCTAGCGCCCGCACCGATCCGGCGGAAGAGTCAGGATCGGGAACGGACGGCGACGGGAACGGGATCGATCGCGAGGCGGACGCGGTCGTCGAACTCGACCCGCTCGGAGGCGGCGTGCTGCACGCGCACGAGGGTGTCGTCGGCGGTGCGCACCAGGGTGCGGCGGAAGCTGCCGAGGAAGGTGCTCTCCTGCACGACGCCATCGACGCCGGGGGCGTCGGCGGCGATCAGGCGCACGTTCTCGGGGCGCAGGAACACGTCCACCGGTCCGTCCTCGGCGGGGGTCTGCAGCGGCAGAGCCGTGCCCCATACCGTCAGGGCGCCGCCCGCGACCGTGCCCGGCGCGATGCTCGAGACACCCACGAACGCGGCCACCTCGGCCGTCGCGGGACGCAGGTACAGGTCCTCCGGCGAGCCGATCTGCTCGATGCGGCCGGCGTTCATCACGGCGATGCGATCGGAGACGGCGAGCGCCTCCTCCTGGTCGTGCGTCACGAACACGGTCGTGATGCCCAGGCGCAGCTGGATGCGGCGGATCTCGTCGCGCAGCTGCACGCGCACCTTGGCGTCGAGCGCCGACAGCGGCTCATCCAGCAGCAGCACGCGGGGCTCGGTGACCAGGGCGCGGGCGAGCGCGACGCGCTGCTGCTGGCCTCCGGAGAGCTGGTGCGGGAAGCGGTCGGCGAGATGACCGAGGCCCACGAGCTCCAGGGCGTCCATCGAGCGTCTCGCGGCCGGCGCCTTCGCCTCGCCGCGGCGACGCAGCCCGAACGCGACGTTGTCCACCACGCGCAGGTGCGGGAAGAGCGAGTAGGACTGGAAGACCATGCCGATGTCGCGCTTGTTGGTGGGCACCCGCGAGACGTCGCTGCCGCCGAGGTACACCGCACCGTCGGTCGCCGTCTCCAGCCCGGCGAGCACGCGCAGGGCCGTCGTCTTGCCGCAGCCGGACGGACCGAGCAGAGACACGAACTCGCCGGGGGCGATGTCGAGGTCGACTCCGTGCAGCACACGCGTGGCGCCGTAGTCCTTCACGATGCCGCGGAACTCGACGCGGGTGCCGTCGCCGGCCTCGGCCAGCAGCAGGTTGTCGGAGGTGCGCGGCAGGGCGCGCGCGGGGGTGTCGGCAGTGGTCACGAGGAGGTCCTTCCGGAACGGGCACGCCCGGCGCGTCCGATGATGAGCAGCAGCACGAACGCGAACGCCAGTGCCAGCAGGGTGAACATCGCCGAGGCGTACGGGTCGATCTTGTTGACCACGACGAGCGCGGTCTGCAGCACCTGACGGTTGAGCAGCGATGCGATCGTGAACTCGCCGAGCACGACGGCGACGGAGATGAGGGATGCCGCCAGCAGACCCTGACGCAGGTTCGGCGCGAGCACCCGCACGATCACGGTGAACCAGCCGGCGCCCAGCGAGCGGGCGGCCTCCGACAGGGTGCGGATGTCGATCGCGTCGATCGAGGCCTGGATGGAGCGGTAGGCGAACGGGAGCACCGTGACGCCGTATGCGAAGGCGAGCGTCCACGCGCCGGTGCCGAGGCTGCGGCCGATCTGCAGGTAGATGGGCGCGAGGCCGACCACGAGCACGATGGCGGGGATCGAGATCGGCAGCAGCACGAGGAACTCGAACCCGCGGCGCAGCTTCGGGAACCGCAGGGCGACGAGGATCATCGTGGGGGTCAGCAGCAGGAGGACGATCGCGACGGTCACCACCGCGAGGATCAGCGAGTTGCCCAGGCCGGTCCAGATCGGCGCGTACAGGCTCGCCTTCTTCGGGTCGAACAGGCTCGCCCAGTGATCCACGGTGTACCCGCCGCCGGACTGGCTGAACGTGAACAGCAGCGTCGCCGCCATCGGGATGGCGAAGAACAGCCCGACAACGATGCCGATGATCCAGCGCGTGGCGGCGCGCGGCGCGAGGCCGTTCATGCCTGCCACCGCGCGGCACGGCGCTGGATGAGCGAGTAGACCCACATCACGACGGCGACCACGACGATCATGCCGAACGCGAGCGCGCCGGCGAGGTTCTCGCGACCCAGCACGGTCTCGCTGGTGAGGGCGGTGCGGATCTGGAGCGGCACGATCTGCGAGCCCTGGCTGGCCAGCGCCGCCGCTGTCGCGTACGACGAGAACGAGTTGGCGAACAGCAGCAGGAAGCTCGCGAGGAACGAGGGCGCCAGCACGGGCAGGCCGATGTAGCGCCAGAACCCCCCGGCGGTGCCGCCGAGGGTGAGGTTCGCCTCGGCCCACTGGGGCTTCAGGGCCTTGAGGGCGGGGGTGAAGGTGATGACCATGAGGGGGATCTGGAAGTAGATGTAGGGGAGGATGAGGCCCGGAAGCGCGTAGATCCACGCGCCGTCGGCGTACAGATCGAACCCGACGGAGTTCTTGAGCCACACGGTGATGACCGCGTTGGTGCCGATGGTCGCGATCCAGGCGAAGGCGAGCATGACGCCGCCGAACTGCGCGAAGACGCCGGACGCGGCATCCACGAATGTCCGGACGCCACCCGTCTCGGACAGGCCCATCAGCGCCCAGCAGAAGAGCGCGCCCACGACGGCGCCGATGGCGGCGGTGAGCAGGGACACCCACGTGGAGTTCCAGAAGGTGTTCAGGATCACCGGGTCGCCGAGCGCGGCGAAGTTGGCGAGCGTGAAGTGGCCGGCCTTGTCGAACAGTCCCGACGCGACCGACAGGACCGTCGGCAGGGCGAGGAACAGCAGGATGTAGGCGGAGAAGGGGACGAGGCCGAGCCAGGCCCAACCCGGCCGGGCGGAGCCCCGCCGGGCCGGAGCGCTGGGCTCCGGCGCGGCGGGACTCGTCACCCGGTCCAGATCAGGACCGGGCAGGGGAGGTGCAGAGGTCACTGGACCGCCGCAGCCCAGGACTGGCCGAGGAGCGTGCCGGCGGCCTTGCTCTGGGCCTCGGTGGGCACCACGGTGGTCTTCGGCGCGGTGGGCAGCTTCGCGGCGAGCGCGGCGTCGATCGTGCCGGCCGTGGTCATGGCGTCCATGCGCACGGGGCGGGCGCCGCCGGCGAGCCACATGTTCTGCGCCTCGTTGCTGTAGAGGAACTCCTGCCACAGACGGGCGGCGGCGGGGTGCGTCGCGTCCTTGTTGATGGCCTGGTTGTAGTAGCCGGCGTAGCCCGTGCCCGGGAACACGACGACCTTCCAGTTGGGGTTGTCCTTCGAGTGCGTGGCGTTGAGGTAGTCCCAGTCGAACACGACGGGGGTCTCGCCGCTGGCGATCGTGGCGGTGGTGACGTCGAGCTTCAGCAGGTTGCCGGCCTTGTTCATCTGCGAGAAGAAGTCGATGCCGGGCTGGAAGCTGTCCAGAGTGCCACCGGACTGCACCGTCGACATGCCGACCGCGGCGAACGCGGCTCCGGCCTGGGTCGGGTCGCCGTTGAGCGCGACGGCGCCCTTGTAGGCGCTGCCGAGCAGGTCGCTCAGCTTGGCGGGTGCCGGGAACTTCGACGAGTCGTACCCGATCGACATGTATCCGCCGTAGTCGCCGACGAACAGGCCGGTCGGCTCCTTGAGGGCGTCGGGGATCTCGCTCCAGGTCTGCACCTTGTAGGCGGCGAACTGCGCGGTGTTCTGCAGGGCGACGGTCAGACCCAGGTCGAACACGTCAGGGGCGGTGTCGAGACCGGCGTTGGTGGTGGCGGCCTTGATCTCCTCGGCCGACGAGACGTCGGGCGACTGCTCGTCGACCGTGATCTCGGGGTACTTGGCCTTGAAGGCGTCGAGGATGGCGCCGTAGTTGGCCCAGTCGCGCGGGAGGGCGATGACGTTCAGCTTGCCCTCGGCCTTGGCCGCGGCCTCGAGGTCGGCGAGCGTGCCGAAGTCGGAGAGGCTCGTGGCGGTGGCGGCGTTGACGCCGCCGGCGCTGTTGGATGCGCCGGCCGTGCCACCGGCGCAGCCGGTGAGTGCGAGCACCGAGCTCGCGAGCAGGGCGGCACCGATCCCGCCGAAGCGGAGGAGGCGTGCGGTACGGGTCATGATGTGCTGGTTCCTCTCGGGGTGGTCGCTGAGCGCGGAAAGCGATCGGCGATCGGGACGAGAGGCAACATAGGGACAGCGGATGAAGCGTTACCGCGCGTGCGGTGAACACCCGGTTTCCAACAGCTCAGGGGGCGATGAGACGTGACGTGCTATAGACCTCCCGCCCGGGCCCTCCGACGAGGGTCGGGGTGCGCAGCGCCGGGGCCCTCGGAAGCAGGGGTCAGGGCGCGAGGCGCGTGGGCCCCCGGAAGAGGAAGGTGACTTCACGGATGCTGCTCTCGCCCAGCAGCAGCATGAGCACGCGCGCGAGACCCATGCCGAAGCCGCCGTGCGGCGGGGCGCCGTACTTGAAGAAGTCGAAGTAGAACTCGAGATGCTCGGGCTCGAGGCCCTTCTCCGCGGCCTGCTTCTCGAGGACCTCGACGCGGTGCTCACGCTGTGCGCCGGTGGTGATCTCGACACCCTTGAAGAGCAGGTCGTAGCTCTTGGTGAGCCCGGTCTCCTCGTCGCGCATGTGGTAGAACGCGCGGATCTCCGGGTGGTAGTCGGTGATGAACACGAACTCGTGTCCGTAGGTCTCCAGGGCGTGGGCGGAGATCTGACGCTCGCCCTCCGGGTCGAGGTCGCCGTCGGTGCGGGGGATGTCGTAGCCGCGGGCCTTCACGATCTCCCGCGCCTCGGCCAGCGGGATGCGCGGGAAGGGGATCGCCGGAACCTGCACCTCGAGGCCGAACAGCTCTTCGATCTCGGCGCCGTGCTTGTCCTTGACGGCCTGGATCGCGAACTGCAGGAGCTCCTCCTGCATGCGCGCGACGTCTTCGTGGGAGTCGATCCAGCTGATCTCCGCATCGATCGACGTGAACTCCGTCGCGTGACGGGAGGTGAACGACGGGTCGGCGCGGTAGACGTCGCCGATCTCGAAGATCTTGCCGAAGCCGGCGACCTGCGCCATCTGCTTGAAGAACTGCGGCGACTGGGCGAGGTAGGCGGTCTTGTCCTCGAAGTAGGGCACCTCGAACAGCTCGGCGTTCGACTCCGATGCGCTCGCCATGAGCTTGGGGGAGTGCACCTCGATGTAGTCGCGCTCGATCCAGTAGGTGCGCATGGCGTGCTCGAGAGTGGTCTGCACGCGGAAGATGAGGTTGTTGCGGCGCTGGCGCAGGTCGAGGAAGCGCCAGTCCATCCGCTTGTCGAGCCCGCTGTCGGCGGCGATCGGCGTCTCGGCGAGCGCGGCCGCGGCGATGTCCAGCGCACGGATCTTGATCTCCACGCCGCCGAGCTTCACGCGCTCGTCGGCCTTGAGGTCGCCGGTCACCGTGAGGAACGTCCCCGTGGCCAGGCCCGAGATCGTGTCGGTGAGGGCGAGGGCCGCGGCATCCTGCTCCGACCCGTCTTCCGCGGGGCGCGTCGCCGGGTTGACCAGCTGCACGGCGCCGGTCTCATCGCGCAGGATGACGAACTGCACCTTCTTCTGATCGCGGACGGTCTCGACCCACCCGGACACCGAGACGGGGCCGTCGGGAAGGGACTTCAGCTGGTTGACCAGGGTGCGCTCACTCACGAGGGGACAGTCTACGTGGGCGGATGCCGCGGCCTTCGGCGGCAGGGGGCGGCCCCCAGGTTCCATTCACCGAGCCCGCCTAGCGTGGAGAGGCCGACCGCCGGCATCCGATCACCGACGCCAGGAGCACCGATGACCGACCTGCCCGCCGCCACGACGCCCGCCGCCGCAGACGGAGGCTCGTGGCTCACCGACCTCGCCGACTGGACCGTGTCGCTCATGGAGATCATCGGCCCGATCGGCGCAGGCGCGGCGATCGCGCTGGAGAACCTCTTCCCGCCGCTGCCGAGCGAGGTCGTGCTGCCGATGGCCGGGCTCACCGCGAGCCGAGGATCCTTCACCCTCGTCGAGGCGCTCCTGTGGACCACGATCGGCTCGGTGGTGGGCGCCTACATCCTCTACGGCCTCGGCTGGTGGCTGGGTGCGTCGCGACTGCGCCGGATCGCAGGGTGGATGCCCCTCATGAAGGCCGAGGACGTCGACCGCTCGATCGCGTGGTTCGACAAGCACGGCGCCGCGGCGGTGTTCTTCGGTCGCATGATCCCGCTGTTCCGCAGTCTCATCTCCATCCCCGCGGGCGTCGCGCGGATGGCCTGGTGGAAGTTCGGCCTCCTCACGTTCGCGGGGAGTCTCGTGTGGAACTCGATCTTCGTGCTGGCCGGGTTCCTCCTCGGCGAGAACTGGCACGTCATCGAGACCTACGCCGACACCTTCCAGTACATCGTGATCGGCGCGGTCGTGCTCGCCATCGGCTGGTTCGTGACGGTGCGGGTCCGTGCGCTGCTGCGTGCGCGCCGGCGCCCGCAGACCGACGGCGCCTGAGCGCGCCGAGGCATCCGCTCCCCAGCATCCCCTCAGCCGCCGCACAAGTACCTCCCACGTAGACTGGGCGGGTGCCCGCCGACCGTCTCCATCTCGTGCGCCACGGGGAGGTCCACAACCCCGATCGCGTGCTGTACGGGCGTCTTCCGGGGTTCGGTCTGAGCGTCGCCGGCCGTCGCATGGCGCGCCAGGCCGCCGACTACGTGCACGGCCTCGACCGCCCCGTCGCGAGCCTCGTCTGCTCGCCGCTGCAGCGCACCCGCGAGTCGGCCGAGCCGTTCACCGCACTCTTCGGCGCCGAGCCGCTCGTCGACGAGCGCGTCATCGAGCCCACCAACGTCTTCGAGGGCCGCCGCATGAAGCGCGCCCTCGTCAACCCGCTCAACTGGCGCCACCTCACGCGCCCCGCGGTGCCCAGCTGGGGGGAGGCGTACGCCTCGATCGCCTCGCGGATGCTGCAGGCAATGGATGCCGCGTGGTCGCGGCCCGACTCCGGCGACGTCGTGGTCGTGTCGCACCAGCTGCCGATCTGGGTCGCGCATCTCACCGTCGCCGGGCTCCCCGGTCGCCACGACCCGCGCAAGCGGCGGTGCGCGCTGTCGAGCGTGACGAGCTTCGAGAAGCGCGGCGACGAGTGGGTCGAGGTCGGGTACGCGGAACCGGCGAGCACGTCGGGCGCGGTGGACGTGGGAGCGGTGTGATGGCGCGGACGATCGTGGTGCGGGCGGCATCCGCTCTCCTGGCGGTGGGGCTCGTCGCAGGGCTCGCGGCGTGCTCGAGCGATCCCCTCGCCGACCAGTACCGCGCGGGCGACAACAAGGGATTCATCGCCGCCGACGGATTCCAGACGAAGGAGTTCGCGCCGGCCGAGCGCAGCGCCCCGGTGGACTTCAGCGGCACCACCGACAGCGGTGCGACCGTGACGAGCGCCGACTACGCCGGCAAGGTGCTCGTGGTGAACTTCTGGTACGCGGCGTGCGGACCGTGCCGGGCGGAGGCCCCGTTCCTGGAGAGCGCGAACGCGTCGTTCGCGGGCAAGGCGGTCGCGTTCCTCGGCATCAACACGTCCGACTCCGCGGCGGCGTCCACGGCGTTCGCCGAGAAGTACAGCGTCACCTATCCGAGCGTGCTCGCGGCCGAAGACGGCGCGGTCAAGCTCGCGTTCGCGACGCAGACGCCCATCAACGCCACGCCTACGACCCTCGTGCTCGACAAGCAGGGTCGCGTGGCGGCACGCATCATCGGGCAGCTGAGCGAATCGTCCATCCTCGAGTCGATCGTCTCGACGGTGCTCGCGGAGCAGCCGTGAACCCGGGCGCGATCGTCGCCGACGGCGCCCTCTGGCTCGCGCTGCCGATCGCGCTCGCCGCGGGTCTGCTGTCGTTCCTCTCGCCGTGCGTGCTCCCGCTCGTCCCGGGCTACCTGGGGTTCATCGGCGGGGCGGTCGCACCGCGACGGATGCCGGTGGCCACAGTCGCCGAGCCCGTCGGAGCCTCGTCCGGGGGTCGCGGCGGCGACGCATCGACACGCCCCGCGACCGGGACGGGCGCAGCCGCGACCGGGCAGCGGTCGGCGGTCGGCGAGATCGGCCGCGGACGGCTGATGCTCGGCGTCGTCCTGTTCATCGCCGGGTTCACCGTCGTGTTCATGTCGATCAACATCCTCGGCGGCACGGTCGGATTCTTCTTCAGCCAGTACGCCGATCTGATCACCCGCGTCATGGGTGTCGTCGTCATCGCCATGGGTCTCGTCTTCATCGGACTCATCGGGCTCGCCCAGCGCACCTCTCGTCCGCAGGCGCGCGCCAACATCGGGCTGATCGGCGCCCCGCTCCTGGGCATCGCGCTCGGCGTGGGCTGGACGCCGTGCATCGGCCCCACGCTCACCGCGATCTTCTCGGTCTCGTGGAATCTGGGCGACCCGGCGCGCGGGGCGCTGCTGGGTCTTGCCTACTCGCTCGGGCTCGGCATCCCGTTCCTCCTGCTCGCGCTGGGCTTCGGCTGGGCGACCCGCTCCGTCGCATTCCTGCGGCGGCATATCCGAGCGATCAACCTCGCGGGCGGCATCCTGCTGATCCTCATGGGGATCCTGATGGTGTCGGGCGTGTGGAGCATGCTCATGGTGCAGCTGCAGGGGGTGATCGGCAGTGTCCCCCTCCCGCTCTGAGCGACCCGCCGGACAGGCGACCGACCCGCTGCGTCCCTCCGACCATGCGGACGGCATCGTCGAGACCGCCGACTCCGCCGACATCGTCCAGCCCCGGCTCGGTCCCATCGGGTGGGCGCGCTGGGCATGGCGGCAGCTCACCAGCATGCGCACCGCGCTCGTGCTGCTGCTCCTGCTCGCGATCGCCGCCGTGCCGGGCTCGATCGTGCCGCAGCGCAGCGCCGACCCCAACGGCGTCACGCAGTACTACGCCGACAACCCCGACCTGGCGCCGGTGCTCGACTGGTTCAAGCTCTTCGACGTCTACTCGTCGCCGTGGTTCTCAGCCATCTACATCCTGCTGTTCGTCTCGCTGATCGGCTGCGTCATCCCGCGCACCGCGCACCACTGGAAGGCGCTCCGGGCCCGCCCGCCGCGCACGCCCGCTCGGCTGTCCCGGCTCGACGACGTCCGCGAGGCGACCATCGACCTCGCACCGGAGCAGGACGCCGGGGATGCGGCATCCGTCGCCGTCGACATCGCCGCGTCGCAGCTGAAGCGCGCCGGCTACCGCGTGGAGCGCTACGACACGCGCGGCTCCCTGTCGGTGTCGGCCGAGCGCGGATACCTGCGCGAGACCGGCAACCTCGTGTTCCACTCGGCGCTCGTGGGCGTGCTGCTCGCGGTCGGGATCGGAGGCGGACTCACCTACACGGGGCAGAGCGTGCTCATCGAAGGTCGCACCTTCGTCAACACGATGCTCGACTACACCTCGTTCAACCCGGGCCGCTTCGTCGATCCCGACAAGCTCGTCCCCTACGCGATGACGCTCGACAAGTTCGACGTGACGTATCAGCCGTTCGGCGCGCGCGGATCGGGCCAGGCGGGCGACTTCGTCGCGCACCTCACCACCGCGCAGTCCGGTCAGGCGGCCGCCGAGGGCGACGTGCGCGTCAACCATCCGCTCGACATCGCCGGCGACCGCATCTACCTGATGGGCAACGGCTACGCCCCGAAGATCACGATCAAGGATGCCTCCGGCAACGTGGTCTTCGACGATGCGGTGCCGTTCCTCCCGCAGGACACGAACATGACCTCGCTCGGCGTGATCAAGGTGCCCGACGGCTTCCCGCAGCAGCTCGGGCTCGTCGGGTTCTTCTACCCGACGCAGGCGGCCCTGGCCAGCGGCGCATACTCCTCCCGCTACCCCGCGTTGGTCAATCCGGTCGTCACGCTCGAGGTGTACCAGGGCGACCTCGGCATCGACGACGGCACTCCGCGGTCGGTGTACACGCTCGACACGGGCTCGATGACGAAGATCGCCGGACGCGGCGTCGACGGAGCGGCCACGATCGAGCTCGCCCCCGGCGAGACCGCGAACCTGCCCAACGGGCTCGGCACCATCACCTTCGACAACGCCTCTCCGGCCGGTGCGAAGGGCTACGACCAGTCGGTCAAGCGCTATGTGTCGCTGTCGGTGCACCGCGACATCGCGGCGCCCTGGGTGCTCGCGTTCGCGATCCTCGCCCTGGTCGGACTCCTGGCCGCCCTTTTCGTGCCGCGTCGACGCATGTGGGTCAAGGTCACGTCCGAGGGGCGCACGTTGCGCCTCGAGTACGCCGGACTCGCGCGCGGTGAGGATCCGACGCTCGCCGCCGCGGTCGAGCAGGTCGCGCAGCGCCACGGGGTCGCGGTCGCCGCCTCCCTGCGGCACCCCGAGAACCCGCGCGTAGACTGATCCCATGCCCGCAGCCGCGCCCCTCACGATCGACACGGTCTCCGTGGTCCTGGTCTGGACGGCGATCGCGATCTACGCGCTCGCGTTCATCGCCTACGCCATCGACCTGTCGCGTCGCTCCGCCCTCGCCGTGGATGCGAAGACGGTCGATGCCTCGGCCACCCGCACGCGCCAGCTCGCCGCCGTCGGCGCCGCCGGCTCGTCCACGATCTCGCGCGAAGGGTCGACCGGGACGGACGCGGCCGAGCAGCTGCGTGCCGAGGAATCCGCGGCCGAGGCGGCGATCGAGGCGCGGCCCGCCGCCCGCGCCCGCATGCTGTGGGCACGCATCGGCACGTCGCTCACGGTGCTGGCCTTCCTCTTCCACGTCGGCGCCACCATCACCCGAGGCATCTCGGCCGGGCGCGTGCCCTGGTCGAACATGTACGAGTTCGCCCTCACCGGCACCACGCTCATCGTCGCCGTCTACCTCGTGGTGCTCTTCCGCTACGACCTGCGCTTCCTCGGCTCGTTCATCACCGGCCTGATCATCGTGCTCCTCGGCGGGACGCTACTGGGCGGCCTGTACGTCGACGTGACCCCGCTGGCCGACCCGCTCAAGTCGGTCTGGCTCGTGATCCACGTGTTCGTCGCCTCGCTGGCCACCGCCCTGTTCGCGCTCGCGTTCGGGCTCTCCGTCATGCAGCTGCTGCAGGCCCGCCGCGAGCGCAAGGTGCTGGCCGCAGCATCCGTCCCCGTCGGCGACGAGAAGCCGAAGACCGGCCTGCGGTTCCTGCGCACGCTGCCGTCGGCCGACGCGCTGGAGTCGCTGGCCTACCGCTTCGCGATCCTCGGCTTCATCTTCTGGACCTTCACGCTGATCGCCGGCTCCATCTGGGCCAACGACGCCTGGGGCCGCTACTGGGGCTTCGACACGAAGGAAGTCTGGACTTTCGTGATCTGGGTGCTCTACGCGGGGTACATCCACGCGCGCGCGACGCGCGGCTGGCGCGGATCGCGGTCGGCGTGGCTGTCGATCATCGGCTTCGCGGCCGTGATGTTCAACTTCACGATCGTGAACATGTTCTTCAAAGGCCTGCACGTCTACTCCGGCCTGAGCTGACCTCGGCGCGGCGCCTCGTCGGTCGCATCGGCGACCTCGCGCTCGGGCAGTCGTGGGGCGCTCGCGGCCCGCCGTGCGTTCGGGTGTCGCGACACGCGGCGTCGCGCCGCGGCGTCCCGCGCGTTGCGCCACCTCGACAGAGCCCCTCGTGCTCAGGCATCAGTTCGGGGGTCGCGACACGCGGGATGCCTGAGGGGCGTCCGGCGCGTTGCGACCCCCGAACATGGGCGTCCCGCCCGGTCAGGCGGGGAGCGGAGAGGCGAGCAGGTCGCGGGCGGCGACCGTGCGCGTGCGGGTCACCGCCAGCACCGTCACCACGAAGGCGCCGAGCATCCACACGACGAGCGCGACCGCTCCGGCTCCGGCGCCGCCGGAGCCGGTGAGCACGCCGAGCATCGCGTGGTAGGCGGGCGAGGTGGGCGTGAAGTCCGCCACCGCCGACAGCCACCCCGGCACCGTCGAGACGATTCCGGTCGCGATCGCGAGCACCGCGACGAGTGCCGCGATGAAGCGACCGAATCCACGGAACATCGCCACCAGCGCCTGGTTGACGGCCGCGAACGCGACGCCGGCGAGCACGGACAGCCCCGCGAACGCGAACCAGTCGCCCCACGAGTACGAGGCCGCCAGCTGCACGACACCCGCCACGAGAAGGCCCTGCACGGCGCCGATCGCCGCTCCCGGGGCGAAGCCTCGGAGCGCGAGCGCGGCCGACGACACCCGCGAGGTCAGCGCGCGGCGCGTGACCGACTGCAGCGCGATGTAGGTCGCGAGCCCGCCGATCCACAGGGCCAGCGCCGCGAGCAGCGGAACGGCGGCCGCTCCGAACAGCGACGTCCCGGTGCCCTGCGCGGCGACCGGGTCGCTCACGACCTTCGCGAGGTTCTGCGCCTGCGCATCGGTGTAGGACGGAAGGGAGGTGGATGCCTGATGCAGCCCGTCGGCGAGCGACACCGTGCCGGTCGCGAGCTGTCCGACACCGCCCGACAGGGCCGCCGCGCCGTCGGCCGCGCCGGATGCCCCGGTCGCGAGCTGCGACGCGCCGCCGGCGAGCTGCGACGCGCCGGACTGCAGCTGGGCGGCGCCCGACTGCAGACCGCGTGCGCCCGCGGCGGACTGGGTCGTGCCCGTCGCGAGCTGCGTGAGCCCGCTCTGCAGCGAGGACGCGCCGGCGGCGGTCTGACGCATCCCGTCCGCCGCGCCGTTCACGAGGAGCGGCACACCGGCGGCGATGCCCGGGGCGATCGCCGCCGCGCTGCCGGCCGACGTCGCGGCTGCCATCGCCTCGCCGGTCGCTGTCGTCAGCCGGTCGCAGAACGCCGGGCTGGCACCGCTTGCGGCGCAGTCCGCCGCGAGGGTGCTCACCGTCCCCGCGACCTTCGCCGTGTCGGCGGATGTCTTGGCTGCCGTTCCGGAGAGCGCTGTCACGCCGCCGAGCAGGTCCTGGGTCCGCCGCCCGTTCTGCAGCGTGTCTGCGCCCGAAGCGAGGCCCGCGGCGATCGACCCCGCCCCGGAGGCCGACGACGTGATCCCGCCCGCGATCTGGTCGAGTCCGCCGGCGAGCGTACCCGCCCCGGCCCCGAGCTTCCCGGCGCCGTCGGCGATCCCCGACGCACCCGCGCCGAGGCCGCTCGCCCCGGAGGCCAGCTGCCCGATGCCCGTCGCCAGCGACGCCGCGCCGTCGGCGGACTGCTTCGCGCCGTCGGCGAGCTGCGTCGCCCCGTCGGCCGCCGTCCCGAGCTGCGTGCCGAGCGTGGAGAATCCGAGGAAGACGTTCTCCAGCGTCAGCGACGACAGGGTGCGCCCCAGGACGGATGCCGCGGCCTGCGTGATCTGCGCGGTGATCGCGTCGTCGACGATCTTCGCGTCCGGGGGAGTGGAGACCTGGATCGTCGCCTGCTCCGGCGTCCCGCCGCCCTGCAGCGCCTGACCCGACGAGGTCGCGGCGGCGGAGAAGTTCTTCGGGATGGTGACGACGGCCTGATAGGTGCCGTCGGCCAGGCCCTTCGCGGCATCCGACTCGTTCGACACGACCCAGGTCAGGTTCGACGGCACCTGATCGGAGCCCTGCACGAGCCCCGCCGTCAGCTGCCGTCCGAGCGGGGTGAGCTGGCCGTTCACGGTGACCGGCTCGTCGGAGTTGACGATCGCGGCCGACATCGCGCTGAGCCGCTCGGTGGGGTTGTAGAGCGCCGCGACGAGCACGCCGCCGATGAGCACGGGGAGCAGGATGACGCCGATCAGCGTCAGCCAGGTGATGGGGCGGCGCGTGCGCGCGCGTTCGAGCAGGGTCATGCGGTCACCTCGGCGGTGTGAGCGGCCGCGGCCGCGTCGGAAGGAGAGGGGGAGGGGATGTCGCGCCGCGGCGGACGGGACAGGTCGAGGGTCGAGGCATCCATCGCCATCGCCTCGGCCAGCAGCGCGCGGAGGCGCTCGCCGTCCTCTCCGCCGACCACGAGCGTGAGCGGCCGGCCGGCGGAGCGGGCAGCGGCGGCGGCGTCGCGGAGCGCGGCGGCCACCTGGTCGCGCGCGGCGTCGTCGCCGACCGTGTCGAGGCCGTCGACGACCACGAGCGTCGGCCGGCCGGCGAACGCGCGGCGGATCTCCCGCGCCGGCGCGCCGCCGCCGTCCCCGATGAGCGCGAGGCCGACGTGCCGGCGCACCCACGCGGCGCGTCCGGGGAGGAGGTGTCCGGCGACCTTCAGGGTGCCGTCGGTGGGGGCGACGCGACCGGCGAGGGCGAGGAGCACGGCACGGATGCTGCGGCGATCCGCTCCCGTCACGACGAGCGCCTCGCCCGGCTCGACGCGGAGGGCGACGTCGTCGAAGAGGGTCACGTCGCCGTCGCGCAGGCCTACGCCCACGCCGACGGCGACGGCCGTCGTGCGGGGCTCGGGCCACGCCGCGAGCGACAGCTCGCGCTCGACGGCCTCGCCCTCGATGTCGAAGTGCGGCAGCACGCGGTCGAGCCAGCGCGGCATCCACCAGGCCCGGTCGCCCAGGAGCGCCATGACGGCCGGCACCAGGGTCATGCGCACGAGGAAGGCGTCGACGGCGATGCCGACGGCGAGGCCGAGCGCGATGGGTTTGATCGACGAGTCGCCCTCGGGCACGAACGCGGCGAACACCGCGAACATGATGACCGCTGCCGCCGCGACCACGCGGGCCGAGGCGGTGAAGCCCGAGCGGACGGCGCCGACGGCGACGTCGCGCCCCCCGCGGCCGAGCGCGCGGCGGGCGTGCACGTAGTCCTCCCGCATGCGGGAGACGAGGAACACCTCGTAGTCCATGGCCAGGCCGAACAGCACGCCCATCAGGATGATCGGCATGAAGCTGATCACCGGGCCCTCGCGGGTCACGTGCAGGAGGTCGGCGAACCAGCCCCACTCGAAGACCGCGGCGACGACGCCGAACGACGCGGTGACCGACAGCAGGTAGCCGAGCGCCGCCTTCAGGGGCACCCAGATCGAGCGGAACACGATCGTGAGGAGGATGAGCGAGAGTCCGACGACGAAGATGCCGAACGGCAGCAGCGCCGCGCCGAGGCGGTCGGAGATGTCGATGCCGACCGCGGTGAACCCGGTGACCTTGAGGTCGACGCCATACTGGGCGAGCAGCCGGTCGTGCTGCGCGCGCAGCGCACGCACGAGGTCGGCGGTGGCCGGGTCGTCGGGCGCGGTGGTGGGAACGATCTGGATGAGCCCGGTGTCGGCGGTCTGGTTCGGGGTCGCCAGCGCGACCTGCTTCACGCCGGGGACGGCTTCGATCTCGCGCTTCAGATCGGCCATCAGGGCGAGCGGGTCGTTCGAGATGACGATCGTCCCGGCCATGATGAGGGGGCCGTTCTCACCCGGTCCGAAGTGCTCCGCGGTGAGGTCGTAGGCCTGTCGGGCCTCGCTCGCCACCGGCTGCATCCCGGCGTTCGGGAGGGCCAGGCGCAGGCTCGCCGCGGGGATCGCGACGACGGCGAGCAGCAGGACGACCGAGACGGTCGTGACGAGAGGATGCCGCGTCACGAGCGCCACCCAGCGGTTCGTGCGCGCCGGGGTCGGGGTGCGGGGCGCGGCGTCCGCGTCCACGGCCGCATCCGCGTCGTCTGCCGGGTCGGCGGCACCGCGGCGGCGTCGCGAGCCCACGCCGGCGCGCAGCATCCGGTGTCCCCATCCCACGACGCGGCCCTTCGCGAAACCGAGGAGTGCAGGGGTGAGGGTGACCGCGACGAGCACCGAGATCGCGACGGCGACCGCGGCGGCGATCCCCATCGTGGTGAGGAACGGGATGCCGGCGAAGCCGAGACCGACGAGAGCGATCAGCACCGTGATGCCGGCGAACACGACCGCCGAGCCGGCGGTGCCGGTCGCCCGGGCGGCGGATTCCTCGGGGTCCGTGCCCGTGCGGACCTGATCCTGATGTCGCGCGACGATGAACAGCGCGTAGTCGATCCCGACGGCGAGGCCCAGCATGACCGCGAGCATCGGCGTCGTCGCCGAGATGGTCGCGAACGCCGTGGACACGAAGATGAGGGCGATCGCGAGCGCGACGCCGATGAGGGCGCTCACCAGCGGGAACCACGACACCACCAGCGAGCGGAACACCACGATCAGCACGAAGAGGGCGATCAGGATGCCGAGCGCCTCCGAGATCGAGATCGCCGGCACCGAGGTCGAGAACAGGTCGCCGCCGACGGCGACCTGACTGCCGGCGGGCAGGGTGTCGCGCAGGGACTGCGTCACGTCGGCCAGGCTCGTCTTGGTCGCAGCGGGCACGTCGGTGGCCTGGCCGTCGAACTGCAGGCGGATGATCGCCGCCCCGCTGTCGTCCGAGACCAGCCCGGTCACCATCGCGTCGAACGGGTCGGTGACCGCCAGCACCCCGTCGAGGCTCTGCAGGCTCGAGATCGTCGAGGCGATGCTCGCGCGATAGGGATCGGTGCGGATGTCGGCGCCGTTCGGGGCGACCACCACGAGCTGCGCGCTCGTGCCGCTGGCCTGCGGGAAGGAGCGGTTCAGCTGCTCGATGCCCGCCTGCGCCTCGGTGCCCGGGATCGTGAAGCTGTTGTCGGTGCCCTTCGCCAGCAGCGCGACCCCGCCGCCGGCGAGGGCGAGCAGCAGCAGCCACGACACGAGCACGCGCCAGGGGTGGCGGTAGGACCAGCGCCCGAGGGCGTACAGGGCAGTGGACACGGTGCCTCCGGGATCAGGCAGATCGGGGGATTTGGATACACCGATGTATCCGATACATGTCTGTATCGTAGGGCGCGGCTCGACGACCTGCCTGAAAGTCGCATGTGAGAATGAGCCCGACGCGCGGGACGAAGGAGGTGCGCCGTGAGCGGAGTCGCCCCCTCGACAGCGCGCCGAGAGCGCACGCGGCAGAGGCTGCTGGATGCCGCGGCCGAGGTCTTCGCGGAGGTCGGGCTGGATGCGGCATCCGTCGAGGCCGTCTGCGAACGCGCCGGATTCACCCGCGGCGCGTTCTACTCCAACTTCTCGTCGAAGGACGAGCTGTTCCTCGAGCTCGCGCAGCAGGTCTCCGACGAGAAGCTGTCGATCGTGACGGCGCGCGTCCGGGAACTCGAATCGACCGCGGACGGGCCGCTGAGCGCGGTGGACCTGGTCGGCCGACTCCTCGACGTCGAGCACGACACCCGATCGAGCGTGCTTCTGCTCAGCGAGATCCGCAATCACGCCCTGCGCGATGCGACGCTGGCCGCCTCCTACACGGCATGGGAGGACGCCATGGTCGCGCGCGTGACCGTGCTCATCCACGACGTGGGGCGCGCGAGCGGGCTGCCGTTCAAGCTGCCGCCGGAGGACATGGCCCGCATGTTCCTGGCGACGTGGGAGACCGCGGCGCAGCGGGCGGCGATGGACGGCCTCGACGACGAGGAGTTGGCCCGAGCGACGAATCGGCGCATGCAGCTGCTCGCCGAAGTGCTCGTGGCCTGACGTCGGTCGCGGCGGAGGCTGCGGACGCGGGGGCGGAGATGTTCTCTCATCCGCGATGAACTTCTCGCTCACGCGATGGTCGAGGTGGTGCGGGGCTTCGGGGGCTCCTGGTCCGCCCGCGTCGCGGAGTTGGTCTCTCATCCGCGATGAACTTCTCGCTCACGCGATGGTCGGGGTGGTGCGGGGCTTCGGGGGCTCCTGGTCCGCCGGCGTCGCGGAGTTGGTCTCTCAGGCGCGATGAACTTCTCGCTCACCCGATGGTGGTGTGTGGTGTGTGGTGTGTGGTGGGTGGTGAGTGGTGGCTGGTGGGTGTGCGGGGTCTCGCGGGCTCACGGTCCCCTCCGTCGCGTGAGCAGGAGGTTCAACGCCCGTGAGAGACCGTGACGAAATGCCGCCAGCCCTGCGGCTCAGCCCGCAGCGAGCAGCAGGGCGTGGCAGCGGCGCAGCCGGTCGAGCCACCACTCGCGGCGCTCGGCGCTCGCCGCCACCGCGTCGAGCGCCCCGGCGTCGGGCATGACCCGCTTCACCCCGATCGCCCCGGCGTGGGGCACGACGGCAGTCGCGGCATCCGTCACGTCCGCGGTGAACAGCGACCCCGTGCCCAGCCCGCAGTCGAAGTCGAGGGTGGGGAGCGCGGCGGCGAGTGCCGCGCCCATCGACAGTCCGATCGACGTGTCGAGCGCGCTCGAGATCACCGCGGGCAGGCCCGCCGCCTCGACGACCGCGAGCGCCCGGCGCACCCCGCCGAGCGGCTGCACCTTGATCACGAGGATGTCGGCGGCCCCCGCCCGCGCGACCGCGAGCGGATCCTCGGCCTTGCGCACACTCTCGTCCGCCGCGATCGGGATGTCCATGTACTTCACCCGACGTCGCACCTCGGCCAGCTCGTCGATGCTCGCGCACGGCTGCTCGACGTACTCGAGATCGAACTCGGCCAGCGCGTGGATCGCGTGCTCGGCCTCATCGACGTTCCATGCGCCGTTCGCGTCGACCCGCACCCGACCGTCCGGCCCCATCGCCTCGCGCACCGCGCGCACACGTGCGACGTCGTCGGCGAGGCGCTGCCCCGGCTCGGCGACCTTGACCTTCGCGGTGCGGCATCCGTCGTAGCGGTTCAGCAGCGCGGCGACGGATGCGGCCTCCACGGCGGGGATCGTGGCGTTCACCCGGATCGCGTCCCGTCGTGGCGCCGGCTGCTCGCGCCACCCGAAGTCGATCGCGGCGGCGAGCCACGTCGCGGCCTCGGCGTCGGAGTACTCGACGAAGGGGGAGAACTCCGTCCAGCCGCGCGGGCCCTCCAGCAGCACCGCCTCGCGCATGTCGACGCCGCGGAATCGCGTCGTCATCGGCAGCGCCACCACCCGGGCGGTCTCGAGCAGCTCGGACAGGGGCGGGATCGCGTCGATGCTCACCGGTCCATCATCGCCCTGTCCGGGCCGACGTCGGAGAGGATGTCGCGCAACGATGTGTGATTGACGATACTGTGTGTCACACAGTATCGTCGACTCATGACCGAGAACGAGGCGCTCGACACGCACCTGCAGGAGCTGCGACGGGGAACCGTGGTGCTCGCGTGCCTGCGCCTGCTGCAGCAGCCCGGCTACGGCTACGGGCTGCTCGAAGAGCTGACCGGCCGAGGGTTCGACACCGACGCCAACACGCTCTACCCCCTGCTGCGCCGACTGGAGAAGCAGGGGCACCTGATCAGCGAGTGGAACACCGACGAGGCGCGGCCTCGCAAGTTCTACCGCACGAGTCCCGCCGGCGATCGTCTCGCCGTCACCCTCACGCACGAGTTCCGCGCGATCGCCGGGTCGATCGACGCCCTGCCCCAGGAGGAACGATGACCGTCCCGACGATGTCGCTCACCGACCGATACATCCACGCCGCGACCCGCAGCCTGCCCGACGAGAGCCGCGCCGACCTGGCCGCCGAGCTGCGGGCCTCCATCGCCGACGCGGTCGACGCACGCACGGAGGCGGGGGAGGAGCCGGATGCCGCCGAGCGTGCCGTGCTCGTCGAGATGGGCGATCCCGACCGCCTGGCCGCCGAGTACGCCGACCGCCCGCTGTGGGTCATCGGTCCGCGCTACTTCCTGGAGTGGTGGCGCCTTCTGAAGCTGCTGTGGGCGATCGTGCCCGCGTGCGCCGTCGGCGGCGTCGCGCTGGGGATGACACTGGCCGGCGAGAGCTTCGGCTCGATCATGGGCACCCTCTGGAGCGTGCTGGTGGCCGTCGTCGTCCACATCGGATTCTGGACGACGCTGGTCTTCTTCGTGATCGAGCGCAGCGGGTCGAACGCGCCGATGGCGGGCCCGTGGACCCCCGACGCGCTCCCGGAGATCCGCGAGCGGGGTCTCGGCTTCGCCGAGCTGATCACGAGCCTCGCGATCCTGGGACTGCTGGCCGGCGCCCTCGTCTGGGACCGCTTCGTCGGCTTCGTCCCCGGCCACGAGCAACTGTCCTTCTTCGACCATGGCCTGTGGCCGTGGGCCATGGGCGTGCTGTTCGTCCTCATGGCGGGCCAGGCGGCGCTGGGCATCGTCGTGTACGTGCGCGGGCGGTGGACGATGCCGCTCGCCGCCGTCGACGCGCTGATCGCGGTGGCCGTCGCCGTGCCGGCCCTCGTGCTCCTGCTGCAGGGACGGCTGCTCAACCCCGACTTCTTCCCGACGCTCGCCGGGGAGAGCGGTGCGGAGGTGGCATCCGTCATCGGCGCGCTCACCGGCTTCACGATCGCCGGCGTCGCGGTATGGAACATCGTGGACGTCGCGCTCAAGGCCCGTCGCACCCGGCGGACTCTAGGCTGAGCACATGCTTCTCGACACCCCCGTGCGCCTCGGCGTGCAGATCGAACCCCAGCACGCCACCTACCCGCAGATCCGCGACGCGGTGCGGCGGCTGGAGGACCTCGGGGTCGACATCCTGTTCAACTGGGACCACTTCTTCCCCCTCCACGGCGACCGCGACGGCCTGCACTTCGAGGGATGGACGATGCTCGCGGCCTGGGCAGAGCAGACCGAGCGGGTCGAGTTCGGCGCCCTGGTCAACTGCAACAGCTACCGGGGGCCCGACCTGCAGGCCGACATGGCCCGAACGATCGACCACATCTCGGCGAAGGACGGCGGCCGGGGCCGGTTCATCTTCGGCACCGGGTCGGGCTGGTTCGAGCGCGACTACGACGAGTACGGCTACGACTTCGGCACCGCCGGCTCCCGTCTGGACGACCTCGCCGCCGGCCTCGCGCGGGTGGAGGCCCGGTGGGATCGCCTCAATCCCGCCCCGACCCGCAGCATCCCGATCCTCATAGGCGGCAAGGGCGAGCAGAAGACCCTGCGCATCGTGGGGCGGCACGCCGACATCTGGCACAGCTTCGTGCCCGCCGAGGCCCTCGCGCACAAGCTGTCGGTGATCGATCGCTGGGCCGAGACCGAGGGGCGCGACGTCTCGGGCCTGATCGTCTCGAACGAGCTGAAGACCCGGGATGCCTCGGACGCCGATGCGCTCTTCGACGCCGGAGTGCGGCTGTTCACGCTCGGGTGGGCGCCGGGCGATCCCGACTACGACACCGTCCGGCGGTGGCTGGCCTGGCGCGACGCGAAGAACGGCGTCTGAGATGGCCGTCTCCGAGCTGTTCGACCCCGACGAGTGGACGCTCGCGCCCGGCGCCGACGAGTACACCGACATCACCGCGCATGTGTCGCGGAACGGCGGCATCGCGCGCATCGCGTTCGACCGGCCGGAGGTGCGCAACGCGTTCCGTCCGCACACGGTCGACGAGCTGCACCGCGCCCTCGACATCGCCCGCATGGATCCGACGATCGGCGTGGTGCTGCTCACCGGCAACGGGCCGAGCCCGAAGGACGGCGGCTGGGCGTTCTGCTCCGGGGGCGACCAGCGCATCCGCGGCCGCGACGGGTACACGTACGCGGAGGACGAGGCCACCGCACCCGACCCCAGCCGCGCCGGGCGGCTGCACATCCTCGAGGTGCAGCGGCTGATCCGGTTCATGCCGAAGGTCGTCATCGCCGTGGTCCCGGGCTGGGCGGCCGGCGGCGGGCACTCCCTGCATGTGGTGTGCGACCTCACGATCGCCTCGGCCGAGCACGGCCGCTTCAAGCAGACCGACGCCGATGTCGGCTCGTTCGACGCCGGCTACGGCTCGGCCTACTTCGCGCGGCAGATCGGGCAGAAGTTCGCCCGTGAGGTGTTCTTCCTCGCCGAGGAGTACTCCGCGCAGCGCGCGTTCGAGATGGGCGCGGTCAACCGGGTCGTCCCGCACGCCGACCTCGAGCGTGAGGCGGTGGCGATGGCGCGCACGATCCTCACCAAGTCGCCCACGGCGATCCGGATGCTGAAGTTCGCGTTCAACGCCGTCGACGACGGACTCGTCGGTCAGCAGGTGTTCGCCGGCGAGGCGACCCGGCTCGCCTACGGCACCGACGAGGCGGTCGAGGGACGCGATTCGTTCCTTCAGAAGCGCGACCCGGACTGGGCGCCGTACCCGTGGCAGTTCTGAACCCCACGCGACGATGAGGCTCGAACCCGCCGCCGGCGACGATCCGCGCGACATCCTGCGGGCGCTGAAGGGGGCCCTGCACGGCGCGGGGCCCGCGCTGGGGCTCGGAATGGTGAGCGCGGCGCCCGCGCTCGGGCTCGGAACGACCCGCGACGCGCCGCGAGAGGTGCCCCCGGGGACGGCCGTGGTCGTGACCACGTCCGGATCGACCGGCGTGCCCAAGAGCGTCGTGCTCAGCCGCAGCGCGCTCACCGCGAGCGCCCTGGCGACGGCCGAGCGGATCGGGTCCGGCGCCTGGCTGCTCGCCCTGCCCGCCGCCTACGTCGCCGGGCTCCAGGTGCTCGTCCGATCGATCGTCTCCGGGCGCGAGCCCGCGCTCCTCAGCGGCGTCTTCACCCCGCGGGCGTTCGCCTCGGCCGCCCTCATGATGACCTCGAGCGACGGGGGCGTGCGCGTCCCCACCTACACCTCCCTCGTGCCCGCGCAGCTGACGAAGCTCCTCGACGCGGCCGAGACCGACGCCTCGGTGCGCGCCGCACTGCTCTCGTTCGAGCGGATCCTCATCGGCGGACAGGCGCTGCCGGTCGCGTCCCTCGAGCGGGCCACGGCAGCAGGCATCCGGATCGTCCGCACGTACGGCTCGAGCGAGACGAGCGGGGGGTGCGTCTACGACGGCGTCCCGCTCCCGGGGGTGGGACTGCGGATCGTCGACGGCGAGGTGCAGCTGTCCGGCCCGACGCTCGCCGACGGCTATCTCGATGATCCGGAGCGGACGGATGCCTCGTTCCGAGTCGATCCCGACGGCTCCCGGTGGTACCGCACCGGCGACCACGGCATGGTCGACGACGGCGTGCTGCGGGTGCACGGCCGCATCGACAACGTCATCGTGTCGGGCGGCATCAACGTCTCGCTCGACCGGGTCGAGCGGATCGTGCGCGGGGTGCCGGGGCTGGAGGCCGCCGTCGTGGTGGGCGTCGACGACGAGCGCTGGGGCGAGGCATCCGTCGTCGTCGCGGAGCGCGGCGAGGCGCTGCGACGCAGCGAGTCCGCACAACTAGACCGGGCGCGGGCCGCCGTCGCCGAGGCGATCGGCGCGCCGGCCCGTCCGTCGCGGCTCGTGCTGGTGGACGAGCTTCCGCTCCTCGCCTCGGGCAAGCCCGACCGCGAGACGATCCGCCGCGAGATCGCCCGACTGCACTGACGTCCAGGTGCGCCTCAGGTGCGCCGCTCGCGCCCGCCCGGCTCGAACCAGTCGGGGGCCTCGACGACGCAGAACCGGTTGCCCTCGGTGTCTTCCATCACCACGAAGTCGGCGTCGGGCGGATAGCCGTCCCAATCGACGTCGCGCGCGCCGAGGCGGCGCAGTCGCGCGCATTCTGCGGCCTGGTCGGACGCGTAGACGTCGAGGTGCAGGCGCGGCGGGTAGTGCTGCGGGTAGCCGGTCTTGGACAGGGCGATCGACGGCGCCGCTCCCTTGCCTGCGGCCGGATCGAGGATGACCCAGTCGTCGCTCGGCTCGCGCCGGTTCACGTAGCCGAGCGCGGCACGCCAGAAGTCGCCGGCCCTGTCCATGTCCTCGACGGTGAGCACCGTCGTGCCGATCTCGAGCATGCGGCCAGTGTTCCACCGGCGACGGACATCGGCCAGGGCGGCGACGGATGCCTCATCGCACCCCCGTCTAGGATGACCCTTCGTGGCAGGAACCCCGAGCAAGAAGCGCAAGCGCCCCCCCGCGAAGAAGTCGTCCCCGCGCGGCAACCCGCAGAGGACGCATCAGTCCCGCGATCCCCGCCGCGTCGAGAAGGCGCGCCTCGGCGACTGGGTGGGCGCCGCGCGCCTGCGCACCCTGCCGCTCGCGATCGCGCCGGTGCTCGTCGGGACCGGCGCCGCGCGGCTGGTCGACATCCAGTTCCACTGGGTGCTCGCGCTGCTGTGCCTCGTGGTGTCGGTGAGCCTGCAGATCGGCGTCAACTACGCCAACGACTACAGCGACGGCATCCGCGGCACCGACGACGTGCGCGTGGGGCCGGCGCGGCTCACCGCGTCACGCAGGGCCACGCCGCGCGCGGTGCTGACGGTGGCGCTGGTGTTCTTCGGGATCGCGGCGGTGACGGGCCTCGCCCTCACGATCCGCACGCAGCAGTGGTGGTTCCTGGCCGTGGGCGCGCTGTGCCTCGTCGCGGCCTGGTTCTACACCGGCGGCAAGCGGCCGTACGGCTACGCCGGCTTCGGCGAGCTGTTCGTGTTCGTCTTCTTCGGCCTCGTCGCCACTCTGGGCACGACGTGGGTGCAGGTGCAGTCGCTGCCGCAGGAGGCGTGGTTCGGCGCGGTCGCGATCGGACTGTTCGCCTGCGCCGTGCTGCTGGCCAACAACCTCCGCGACATCGACCAGGACCGCCTCGCCGGGAAGCGCACCCTCACCGTGCGGATCGGGCGTCGGGCGACCCAGGTGCTGTTCACGCTGTTCATGATCGTGCCGTTCGTGATCTCGGCGTTCCTCGCGCTGTTCTACCCTCCCGCGTGGCTCGCTCTGCTCGTGCTGCTGCTCGTGCTGCCGGCGATCCTCATCGTCTGGACCTACCGCGCGCCCCGCGAACTCGTCGTCGCGCTCGCCCTGACGTCGTTCGCCTCGGTCGCCTACGGCGCGTTCCTGTTCTGGGCCTTCATCGGCTGACCCGCGACGGATGCCGGTGGCCCCGGCATCCTCTCGGCGAGAAGCTCAGCGGTCGGAGGATGCCGGATCGGGCGTGATCGCGTCGGCGATGGCATCCTCGGCCTCGGTGTCGGCCGACACCCGCGGCGTGCGTCGCGTCGCCACCCGCTCCGAGACGGCCGCCAGCGGGCGGCGCAGGAACAGGATCGACACGCTCAGCCCGATGAGGGCGGCGAAGACCGCGGCCAGCCAGTAGAGCTCCCGGAAGATCGGGAACAGCAGGAGCACGCCGAACGGCACGAGGAACGCGAGCAGCCGCAGCACCGTGTAGACGAGCACGGGAGGAAGCTTCACCTCCTCATCCTACGTCGGCAGCTCCGCGCCGCCTGGGTGCTCGCTCACAGTTCGGCCTCGGCCCGGGCCGCCTTCCCGCGCCGCGCCTAGGATGGGGGCGTGGCCCGCGTACTGCTCATCATCGCGCTGGTGGCGACCGTCTTCTGGGTCTACACCGTCGTCGACTGCGCCGTGCAGCCCGCGACCCGCCACCGCGGCGTGAGCAAGGCGGCCTGGGTGGCCATCGTGGTGCTGATCCCCGTGCTGGGCGGCATCCTGTGGCTCACCGTCGGCCGTATGCGGGCTTCGCAGGTCGCCGAACGTCGCGCGCCCGACGACGACCCCGAGTTCCTCGGGCGCATCGGGTCGATCAGCGACCAGGACGAGCGCATCCGCCGTCTCGAAGAAGAGCTCGCTCAGCTCGACGCCGAAGGCGACGACCCGCGCTGGACCCCCGACGGCCAGAAGCCGACCCCGCCCGAGCCGCCCGCCCGCGCCGACAGCCCCGAGAAGGGTGACGACGACGGTCGCGGAACCCGCGGCGCCGTCGGCTGAGCCGTGGCATCCGATCTCCCCCGTCACCCGCCGGAGTCCGACCCGCGAGCGCTCGCCGCACCCGCGACCGATGCCGCGGCGGCGCTGCTGAGCGGACTCGTCGCAGCCGGTGTGCGGCACGTCGTGGTGAGTCCCGGCTCGCGCTCGCAGGCGCTCGCGCTCGTCGTCGCCGAGCTCGAACGCCGCGGGATCGTGCGCGTGCACGTGCGCATCGACGAGCGCGTCGCCGGGTTCACGGCGCTCGGCATCGCCCGCGAATCGCGGATGCCTGCGGTCGTGGTCTGCACCTCGGGCACCGCCGTGGCGAACCTGCTGCCCGCGGCGCTCGAGGCGCACCACGCCGGTGTGCCGCTCGTGCTGCTGACCGCCGACCGTCCGCCCGAGCTGCGCGGGGTCGGCGCGAACCAGACCACCCGGCAGCCCGGGCTGTTCGCCCCCAGTGTGCGCTTCGAGGCGGACCTGCCGGTTCCCGCGCAGACCGACGCGGTGGGCGACGCCGAGCAGACCGCGGTGCTGCGGGCGGTCGCCGCACAGGCGGTCGCTGCCGCGCTCGGCGAGGGAGCGCGGTCGGCGGGGCCGGTGCACCTGAACGCCCCGTACCGCGAGCCGCTCGCGGGCGAGCTGCCGTCGTGGCTGGGAAGCGCGGCGACGGTGCCGGATGCCGCACCCGCTGCATCGACGAACGCGGAGGCCGTCGCCGACGCGACCGAGGGCGAGGTCGAGGCATCCGGTGCCCTGTACCAGGGAGGCGGCGGCATCGGCGAGGCCGACGTCGCGCCGGAGCCCGAGGACGCGCCGTTCGTGCTGGCCCACGGCTCCCGCACCGTCGTCATCGCCGGAGAGGGCGCCGGCCCCGACGCCGAGGCCCTCGCGCACGCCGGCGGATGGCCGCTGATCGCGGAGGTGGTGAGCGGCGCGCGGTTCGGGCGGCAGCTCGTGCACGGCTACCGCGCGCTGCTGCGCGACCCGGCCCTCGGCGGTCGCATCGAGCGCGCCGTCGTGCTCGGCCACCCCACGCTCAGCCGCGAGGTCACGCGGCTCCTGTCCGACCCGGACGTGGCCGTCTTCGCCCTCCGCGGACCGGGCGAGCCCCTCAACCTCAACGGCGCGACCACCGCGCTCGACACGGTGGCGGTGGCGACCGGCGAGGGCGACCGGGAATGGCTGGGGGAGTGGATGCGCGCGTCGCGCGAGGCATCCGTCGATCTCGCGCCCCCGGCCCCCGACGCCGACGGGCTCGCCTCCGCGGTGCCGAGCGAGCGACTGCCCGCGCTCGCCGCCGAGCTCGCCGTCATCCGTGCGCCGCTGGACCGCGCCGCGCTCGTGGACGCGGTGTGGCGGGCGACGTGGCCGCACGACCGGCTGGTGTTCGGCTCGTCGCGGCTCGTGCGCGTGGCCGACGAGGTCGTCGGCGGGAAGAAGATCCCGGTGCACGCGAATCGGGGCCTGGCCGGCATCGACGGCACGGTCGCCACCGCGACCGGGGTGGCGCTGGCCAGCCAGCAGTCCGGCGGCGCGGGGCTCACCCGGCTCGTGCTCGGCGATCTCGCCCTGCTCCACGACGTCGGCGCACTGCTCCTGCCGCCCGACGAGGACGAACCGCGCGTGCAGGTGATCGTCGGCAACGACGGCGGCGGCACGATCTTCGACACCCTCGAGGTGGCCGGCACAGCCTCTGCCGAGGCGATGCGGCGGATGCTCTACACCCCGCACACCGCCCGCCTCGAGCACCTCGCCCTCGCCTACGGGTGGGAGTACCGGCGCGTGACCACGCGCACCGCGCTCGACCAGGCGCTCACCGCGCCCGTCGGCGGCCGTCAGCTCATCGAGGTCCCCCTCGAGCGCTGATCGCCTCCGAGAGGGGATGCCTCGGCCCCCCGGCATCCGCCATGATGGCGGGATGACCGCCAAGAGCCAGCATCACTGGGGCGCCGACGCCCTCGACGTCCTTCGCGCAGGTCCGGGATTCGTCCTGTCGGATCTCGATCCCTCCTCGACCCCGGGGCATCCCGGGTCGAAATCCCGCGGGCAGGACGACCTCGCCTCGGGGCTCGCGCAGCTCGACCAGTACCAGGAGCGGCTGTTCGCGCGCAGCCGCACGACCGACGCGCCCGACCGGGTGCTGCTCGTGCTGCAGGCGATGGACTCGGCCGGCAAGGGCGGCATCGTGCGGCACGTGGTGGGCGCCGTCGATCCGCAGGGGGTATCGATCGCCTCGTTCAAGAAGCCGACGCCCGAGGAGCTCGCCCACGACTTCCTGTGGCGCATCGAGAAGCGCGTCCCCGCCCCCGGGATGATCGGGGTCTTCGACCGGTCCCACTACGAGGACGTGCTCGTCGGCCGGGTGCGCTCCCTCGCCCCGGCGGACGAGATCGAGCGCCGCTACGGCGCGATCAACGACTTCGAGGCGCGTCTGGTCGACAGCGGCACCCGGGTGATCAAGGTGATGCTGCACATCTCGTACGACGAGCAGCGCGATCGGCTCATGGAGCGGCTCGAACGTCCCGACAAGTACTGGAAGTACAACCCGGGCGACGTCGACGAGCGGGCGCTGTGGCCGCAGTACATGGATGCCTACCAGACCGTGTTCGAGCGCACGTCGACCGAGGTCGCTCCCTGGTACGTCGTGCCCGCCGACCGGAAGTGGTACGCCCGGCTCGCAGTGCAGACCCTGCTGCTGGAGACGCTCGAGCGCATCGACCCGCAGTGGCCGGCGGCCGACTTCGACGTCGAGGCCGAGCAGAAGCGCCTCGCCGTCACCTGACCATTGTCGTGAGCCCGGCGGACGTCAGCGCCCGGAGGCGAGACGCGCCGAGAGGTCGCGCGCGACGCGCGCCGTGAGGCGCCCCGCCTCGTCGAGGTGGTCGCCGAGCCGGCCCTTCGGGGCACTGATGTTGATCGCGGCCACGATCTGTCCGTGGGTGTCGTGCACTGGTGCCGAGACACCGACCACGCCGGTCTCGAACTCCTCGTCGACGGTGGCGTAGCCGCGTGCGCGGATGCGCCCGATCTCGACGAGCAGGCTCTCCTCGTCGGTGATGAGCAGCGTGCCGGGCGGCACCGCCGGCAGCGCTGCCGACTCCCGTTCGGCCAGCGGCGAGGAGGGGATGACGGGCTCGTCGTGCCCGTGCAGGTGGTACCACTCGCGCAGCTCCTCGTCGGACCACCCGCTCACCAGCACCCGTCCCGACGAGGTGCGCCACGCGGCGGTCGACACCCCCTGCCACCCGAGACCGCGGAAGTGGTACTCGCTGAGCTCGCTCGACAGCGTCAGCACGTTGCCCCCGCGCAGCACGCACAGGTGGGTCGTCTCGTGCGTCGCGCTCACCAGTCGACGCAGGTACGGGGATGCCTCGCGCACGAGGCGCGCTTCGAGCGTGCGCGCCGCGAGCGCGTACAGCTGGTAGCCGAGGCTGTACCCCAGGCTCTGCGGATCGCGGCTGACCAGCCCGGCCTCGGCGAGGGTGGCGAGCGTGCGCGACACCTGACCCTTGTCCCGGCCGACCAGCTCGGCGATGCGCACGACGCCGAGGCCGCCGGGGGTGGTGCGCGCCTCGTCGCGCGCGAGCACGTCGAGCAGCTCGAGGTCGCGCCGCAGGCCTGCCGAGTTGCGGCGCGGGGCCGTCGACCGCGCGGGGATGGTCTCGTCCATGACGGCACCCTACGCCTTGAGTTGCCATTTCAACAACTGGGGTTGCGCATATCGACACCGCACTCGTACTGTCGTGACACACCCCGCCGAACCCGTCGGCGGATCTCGATGAGGAGAGAGGAGTGCGGACGTGACCGATTTCGATTTCGGCGGCCTCCTCACCTTCTGGGGCAGGCGTGCGGACGACATCCTCGACCTGGTCCTCCAGCACCTCGCGGTCGTCGCCCTCAGCGTGCTGATCGCGACCGTGGTCGGGGTGCTGATCGGCATCCTCGTGTGGAACCGCCCGGTCCCGCGCTCGCTCACGATCGCCGCCGCCGGCGTCGCGCTGACGATCCCGTCGCTCGCCCTGCTCGCGCTGCTCACCCCGGTGTTCGGCCTCGGCTGGACCCCGACGGTGTTCTCCCTGGTCTTCTACTCGCTGCTGCCGATCGTGCGCAACACCGTGGTGGGCCTGCGCGAGGTGTCGCCGGCGATCATGGAGTCGGCCAAGGGGATGGGGATGTCGCCCACGAAGATCCTCGTGTCGATCCAGCTGCCGATCGCATGGCCCATCATCCTCACCGGCGTCCGGGTCGCCGCCCAGCTGACGATCGGCATCGCGGCGATCGCCGCCTACGTCGCCGGGCCCGGACTCGGCCAGTTCATCTTCCAGGGGCTGTCGTCCCTGGGGTCCAAGAACGCCCTCAACTTCGCCCTCACCGGCACGCTGGGCGTCATCATCCTGGCCCTCGTCATCGACGGCTTGTTCGTGCTCATCACCCGACTGACCACCTCGAGGGGGCTCCGTGTCTGAATCAACCGCCACCGGCGTCGCGGCGATCGCGCGCAACACCAGCGGCGTGGGTATCACGCTCGACCACGTCACCAAGGTCTACCCGGGCACCGAGGCGCCCGCCGTCGACGACTTCTCGATGAGCGTCCAGCCGGGCGAGCTCATCATGTTCGTCGGACCATCGGGCTGTGGCAAGACCACGACGATGAAGATGATCAACCGCATCATCGAGCCGAGCTCCGGGTCGATCGCCATCGACGGACGCGACGTGCTCTCGCTCAACCCGAACGAGCTGCGTCGCCACATCGGCTACGTGATCCAGCAGATCGGCCTCTTCCCGCACATGACGATCGCCGAGAACATCGCCGTCGTCCCGCGCTTGCTCGGCTGGAACAAGCAGAAGACGGCCGACCGCGTCGACGAGCTGATCGAGACGGTGCAGCTGGATGCCGCCACCTTCGGGTCCCGCTACCCCAAGCAGCTCTCCGGCGGCCAGCAGCAGCGTGTCGGTGTCGCGCGGGCGCTCGCCGCAGACCCCCCGGTCATGCTCATGGACGAGCCCTTCGGCGCGACCGACCCGATCACCCGCGAGAAACTGCAGGCGGAGTTCCTGCGCCTGCAGGAATCGATCGGCAAGACGATCATCTTCGTCACGCACGACTTCGACGAGGCGATCAAGCTCGGCGATCGCATCGCGGTGCTCTCCGAGCGCAGCCAGATCGAGCAGTTCGACACCCCGGCGAACATCCTCGCGGCGCCGGCGAACGACTACGTCCGCTCCTTCATCGGGCACGGCGCCGCGCTCAAGCGCCTCGCACTCATCCCGGTGTCGGAGGCGCGGCTCGCCGCGGCGCAGGGCACGTCGGGCCTCGCGACGGTGCGGGCGGATGCCACGCTGCGCGATGCGCTCGACACGCTCGTGCTCCTCGGGGTTCCGTCGATCGACGTGATCGACGCGGGCGGACGAGCGGTGGGCTCCCTCACGGTGGAGCGCATCTCCGACGTCCTCGGCGCCGACATCCCGGGCGTGACCGCACCGGACACGCGGGCGGCGGGTGCGTGATGACCATCGTCACGACCGAGACGCAGACGATCGCGGCGGCGCGCAGCTCCGTCCCGGTCGTGAAGCGTCGCATCTTCACGCTGAAGCGGTTCACCACCCCGATCGTGGTCGTGGTCATCCTGCTCCTGCTGCTGTGGTGGGTCTCGACGCTCGAACTCGACTCCATCGAGCAGCGCACCCTGAACTGGGGCTATCTGACGCTGCGCATCGGCGAGCACCTCAGCCTCACGTTCGTCGCCTCCGCCCTCATCGCGATCCTCGCCATCCCGATCGGCATCGCACTGGCCAAGACACCGTCCAAGGCGGTGCGCGGAATCGTGCTCGCGATCGCGAACATCGGGCAGGCCACCCCGGCGGTCGGTGTGGTCATCCTGCTGGCCATCGTGTGGCAGACGGGATACACCACCGCCCTCGTCGCGCTCGTCATCTACGCGTTCCTCCCCGTGCTGCGCAACACCATGATCGGCATCGAGCAGGTCGACGGCAGCGTCAAGGAGTCGGCCCGGGGCATGGGCATGACCCCGTCGCAGGTGCTCTACCGCATCGAGCTGCCGCTCGCGGTGCCCGTCATCCTCGCCGGGCTCCGCACCGCCCTCGTCTTCTGCGTCGGTGTCGCGACGATCGCGACCTTCATCAACGCCGGCGGCCTCGGCGACATGATCGTCAACGGCCTGAAGCTGCAGCGCTACCCGGTCCTGGTGGTCGGCGCCGTCCTCGTGGCCTGCATCGCCCTGCTCATCGACTGGATCGCCGCGGTGGCCGAGGACATCCTCACCCCGCGCGGCATCTGACCTCCGGCACGCGGCGCGCCCCGGCATCCGTGCTCGCCCCACACCCGTACCACCCGCAACACACACCAAGGAGACACCATGAAGCGACGACTGCTTCTCCCCGCCCTGGCGCTGGCCGCCGCGGGCGTCCTGGCCCTGTCGGGCTGTTCCGGCGCGAGCGGAGGCGGCGCAGCCTCCGGTTCGAGCGACGAGCTGAAGGGCCTCACCGGCGACATCGGAGCGAAGGACTTCTCCGAGCAGTTCATCCTCGCCTACATCACCGCCGGCATCCTGAACGCCCACGGCGCCGACGTGAAGGCCAACACCAAGCTCGTCGGCTCGGCCAACGTCCGCCAGGCGCTGGAGACCGACCAGTTCCTCGGCTACTGGGAGTACACCGGCACCTCATGGGTGACCTACAATGGCAACACCACGCCGGTGAAGGGCGAGCAGGCGCAGTTCGACGCCACCAAGAAGGCGGATGCCGCCAAGGGCATCGCCTGGCTCGACCCGGCTCCGCTGAACAACACCTACGCGTTCGCGATCCGCAAGTCCAAGGCCGACGAGCTGGGTGTGAAGACCCTGTCGGACGTGGCCAAGCTGCCCGCCGCCGACCAGACGTTCTGCATCGAGAGCGAGTTCTCGACCCGCGACGACGGCTGGCCCGGACTGAAGGCGGCGTACGGCATCACCGTGCCCGACTCGAACGTGGCGCTCCTGGACACGGGCGTCATCTACACCGCCACCCAGAAGGGCGACGACTGCAACTTCGGCGAGGTGTTCCAGACCGACGGGCGCATCAAGGCCCTCGATCTCGTGGTGATGCAGGACGACAAGCAGTTCTTCCCCGTCTACCAGGGCGCCTTCACGCTCAAGCAGGCCACGCTCGACAAGTACCCCGCGATCGCCGATGTGATCGCCAAGGTCGCGCCGCTGCTGACCACCGAGCAGATGCAGACGCTGAACGCGATGGTCGACGTCGACGGCGAGGACCCGCAGGACGTCGCGAACACCTGGCTCAAGGACCAGGGGCTCATCTGATGTCTGCCGGCCTCCAGATCGGCGAGAGCTTCGTCGGAGCGGGCGCGCACGCCGCGCACATCAACACCGTGTTCGGCGACCGCGAGGGTCCCGCGGGCGTGGCGTGGGCGACCGCCCTGGCCACCCCCAGTGCGGGTCACGTGCCGTTCGTCGCGGTGCTGCGCCCCTCCCTGCCGGTGAAGCCGCTGACCCTGTTCGTGACGAAGTCCGCTCCGGACGGCGACGAGCACGGTCTGCTGATCTGGGGGCCGGCGCAAGCGGGCGTCGCGGCCGGTGTCGCCGACGCCCTGGCTGACGGGGTGATCACCCCGGAGCAGGCCGACAGCCACGTCGTGATCGCCGCGGTGTGGGTCAACCCCGCCGCGACCGATGCCGACGAGATCTACCGCAACAACCGCACGGCCACGCGCACCGCGCTGGAGAACGGCGCGCAGCGATTTCCCGCCACCGCCGACGTGATCGCCGCGCGCGAGGCCCCGTCGAACCCCTTCTACACGCCTGAGGTCTGACACGAATGAAGATCACCGCGATCGAGCTGACGAGGATGAACCTCCCGCTCGACCCTCCGTTCCGCGCCGCCTGGGACCCCAATCCCCGCACCGACTTCCCCGCGACCCTGGTCACGGTGCGCACCGACGAGGGCGTCACCGGCTACGGCTCGGGCGACACGATGGACGGCTTCGACGCGTACCGGTCGCTGTTCCTCGGCACCGACCCGCTGCAGATCCTCAACCAGGTGCGACGGATCGAGACGATCAACTTCCACGGCGGTCGGTACTGGCCGCTGGAGGCGGCGCTGTGGGACATCATCGGCCAGGTCGCGGGGCTCCCCGTGAGCGTGCTGTTCGGTGGCGCGCGCGACCGGCTGCCTGCCTATGCCTCCAGCGGCGAGCTGAAGTCGCCGGAGGAGCGGGCGGATGCCGCGCTCGCCGCCCGCGCGGCGGGCTTCCGTGCGATGAAGATCCGCATCGCCCGCGACCGGCTCAGCGAGGGCATCGCCGCCGTGCGCGCCGCCCGTGAGGCGGTGGGCGACGACTTCGACCTGATGGTCGACCTCAACCAGATGTGGCGCATGTCGGGCGACATCGAAGCGGCGCTGCCGCTGGCCAAGGTGCAGCGCGTCGCGGCCGAGCTCGCCGAGCTGGGCGTGCTGTGGCTCGAGGAGCCGCTCCCGCAGGTCGACGTCGTCGGCGCCCAGCGGGTGCGCGCCGAGACCGGCATCCAGATCTCCGGGGGCGAGATGGTGCGCAGCCTCCCCGAGATCATGCAGCTGATCGAGGCCGACGCCTTCGACATCTACCAGCCCGACGTCGCCCTCGCCGTGGGCATGCACCGCGCCCGCCAGGTGGCCGAGTCGGCCAACCTGCGCCACCGCGCGTTCACGCCGCACACGTGGTCGAACGGCCTCGGTCTGCTCGCGAACCTGCACGTCGCCGCCGGCGTCGACGCGGGGCCGTACCTCGAGTTCCCCTACGACCCGCCGGGGTGGACGCCCGAGCGTCGCGACTTCTTCATGGAGCCGCTCATGATCGACGCGCACGGCGACCTCCTCGTGCCCGACGCCCCCGGCCTCGGCGTCACGATCGACCACGACGCCGTCGCCCGCTACACCGTCTCCTGACCCCCTCCCTCGTCTCGAAAGCAGGACATGACCGATTGGATCGCGGCCGCTGCCGCGCTCACCCCCCAGACCGGGCTGTTCATCGACGGGGCCTTCCGCCCCGCCGCGGACGGCGCCTCCTTCGAGACGATCGCCCCGCGCGACGGCTCCGTGATCGCCGAGATCTCCTCCGGGGGAGAGGCGGACGTGGATGCCGCGGTGCGGGCGGCCGCCCGGGCGTTCGAATCCGGCGTGTGGTCGCGGGCCGACCGCCGCGAGCGCCAGCGGGTGCTGGTCCGCCTCGCGGATCTGATGCTGGAGAACCTCGATGAGCTCGCTCTCCTCGAGGCGCATGATTCGGGGCATCCGATCTCCGATGCGCGCAATGTCGACGTGCCCACCGCCGCCCGCGTGTTCCGCTGGTACGCGGAGGCTCTCGACAAGGTCTCGGACGAAGTCGCGCCCACGCCGGAGAACGCGCTCGCCCTCGTGACGCGCGAGCCGCTGGGCGTGGTCGGCGCGGTCGTGCCGTGGAACTACCCGCTGATCATCTCGTCGTGGAAGCTCGCTCCCGCCCTCGCGACGGGCAACTCCGTCGTGCTCAAGCCCGCCGAGCTCACCAGCCTGTCCGCGCTCAAGCTCGCCGAGCTGGCCGCCGAGGCCGGGCTGCCCGACGGCGTGCTCAACGTGGTGCCCGGACTCGGGCGGGTCGCGGGGCAGGCGCTGGGGCGGCATCCGCTCGTCGACAAGGTGACCTTCACCGGGTCGCCCGCCGTCGGTCGCGGGTTCCTCACCTACGCCGGTGAGTCCAACGGCAAGCAGGTGGCGCTCGAGCTCGGCGGGAAGTCGCCGCAGCTCGTGCTGGCCGACGCACCCGACCTGGCCGCGGCCGCCTCGGCGATCGCGTGGGGCATCTTCTACAACGCCGGTCAGACCTGCCACGGCGGCAGCCGGCTCATCGTCGACGAGCGCGTGCACGATGCCCTCCTCGAGGAGGTCGTCAAGGTCGGCCGGTCGCTCGTGCAGGGCGACCCGCTGGATGCCGCGACGCAGCTGGGCACGATCGCCAGCGCCACGCAGCTCGACAGGGTGCTCGGCTACGTCGACGTCGCGCGCGTCGAGGGCGCCACCGTCATCGGGGGGCGGCGTGTGCGTCCGGCGGGGCTCGAGGACGGCTTCTACGTCGAGCCGACGATCTTCGACGGCGTCGACAACGCCGGGCGCATCGGTCAGGAGGAGATCTTCGGACCGGCTCTCGCAGTGACCACCGTGCGCGGGGCGGAGGAGGGCGTGCGCGTCGCGAACGACTCCGCGTACGGCCTGGCCGCGAGCGTGTGGACCGGCAGCGTCACCACCGCCCACAACGTCGCCAAGCGCCTGCGCGCCGGCACGGTGTGGATCAACACGTTCGACGTCGCCGACGTCATCACCCCGTTCGGCGGATTCAAGCAGTCCGGCTCCGGCCGCGACCGCTCGCTGCACGCCTTCGACGCGTACACCGCACTCAAGACCACCTGGATCGACCTGGGCGACGGCTCGCTGTGAGCACCCCACTGGAGAGGAACATGACCAACAACACCGCCGCCGTTCCGACGGTCGGCTTCATCGGCCTGGGCAACATGGGATCGGGGATGACCCGCAACCTGCAGAAGTCGGGCTTCCCGCTCGTGGTCACCGACATCCGCCGGGAGGCGGCGGCAGAGCTCATCGCCGGCGGCGCCCGCTGGGCCGACACCGCGGCGGAGGTGGCCGCGCAGAGCGACCTCGTCATCACGATGCTGCCCACGCCTCGGCACGTCGACGCGGTGGTGAACGGCCCGACGGGCATCCTCGCGGGCATCCGCGACGAGGGCACGTGGATCGATATGTCGACCTCGGTGCCGGATGTTTCCGCCGCCGTGCGCCGCGACCACGCCGACCGCGGGCTCCGCATCCTCGACGCGCCCGTCAGCGGGATGTCGGTGGGGGCGGCGAACGGGATGCTGCAGATCTTCGTCGGCGGCGAGGCCGAGGACGTCGAGCGCCTGCGCCCGGTCTTCGAGGCGATGGGCGACCCGGAGCGGATCATCCACGTCGGCGCGGCCGGAGCGGGCTACGCCGTGAAGCTCATGATCAACCAGCTGTGGTTCTCGCACCTGGTCGCCACGGCCGAGGTGTTGGCGGTCGGAGTGAAGGCGGGCGTCGACCTGGAGGTGCTGCGCCGCTCGCTCATCGCGAGCCCCGCCAACTCGAACTTCCTCGAGAACGACGTGCTGTCGATCCTCGACCACGGCGACTACGACGAGGGCTTCGCGATCGCCCTGGCCTGCAAGGACCTCGGCCTGTCGATCGACCTCGCCCGCTCGGTGAACGTGCCGGTCGAGCTGTCCGCGACGGTCGAGCAGGTCTACCGCCGCGCGAAGGCGCAGTACGGCGACCTCGCCGGAGAGATGACGCCGGTGAAGCTGTACGAGGACCTGGCCCGCACCGAGCTGCGGCGCGCCGGCACCACGGCGGATGCGGCGGTGCCCGCGTGAGCGGCACCCGCCTCGCCGCCCTGCCCACGCCGCTCTCCGACATCGCGCTGACGCTCGACCCGAAGCCGATCGCGTACTTCGGCCGCGGCCGTGTGGCCGAGACTGGCGCGATCGTCGCCGGACTGGGCGCGTCGACCGTGCTCATCGTGACCGACCCGTTCCTGGGCTCCTCGCCGGTGGTCGGCGCGGTGCGCGCGTCGCTGGAGGCGGCGGGCCTCACCGTGCACCAGTACGACCGCGTCACCCCGAACCCGACGACGACCAATCTCGACGAGGGCAGCGACCTGGCGGCATCCGTCGGCGCCGACGTCATCGTCTCGGTCGGCGGCGGATCGTCGTTGGATGCCGCGAAGGGCATATCCCTCGGCGCCGTCAATCCGGAGCGCGGCATCGCGCTGGACTATTCGACGCCGTTCGCCTCTCCGGCGCTGCCGATCGTGGCCATCCCCACCACGGCGGGCACCGGTGCCGAGGTGAACGCCTTCGGCGTGATCACGGATGTCGAGGGCCACCGCAAGTTCTACGTCGGGCACGACTCGGCGCTGGCCCGCGCGGCGGTGCTCGACCCCGACCTGACCGTGGGGCTGCCGCCGTCGGCGACCGCCGCGACCGGGTTCGACGCCCTCACGCACGCGCTGGAGTCCTACCTCTCGGTGCGCGCCAACCCGTACTCCGACGGTGTCGCGCTGCAGGTGATCGCGACGGTGTCGACCTACCTGCCGCGGGCGGTGGCCGACGGGTCCGACCTCGAGGCGCGCGCCGAGCTGCTGCTCGCCTCGCACGTCGCCGGGGTCGGGTTCTCCCACACCGGGCTCGGACTCGTGCACGGGATCGCCCACCCTCTCGGCGGGCAGTTCAACATCCCCCACGGACTCGCCCTCGCGATCGTCATCGGCGGGGTGCTGCGCTTCAACCGTGCGGAGCGCGAGGAGCGTCTCGCCCGCGTGGCGTTCGCCCTCGGGGTCGGCGACACCGCCGCCGATGACGCCCGGAACGCGGACGCCGCCATCGACGCGATCACCGACCTCGCGGCATCCGTCGGTCTCGAAGGCCCCCTGTCGCGGTTCGGCGTCACCGAGGCGGCGCTCGACTCCCTCGCCGCCGACACGCTCGCCGACGCGGTCACCGTCAACAACCCGATCCAGCCCACGGCCGACCAGGTCGTCGCCATTCTGAAGGAGGCGCTGTGAGCGTCATCACCGAGACCGCCGAACGGACGCTGATCGACAGCATCCCGCGCGGCCTGTTCATCGACGGGCGGTGGCGGGATGCCTCGACCGGCGGCACCTTCGCGGTGATCGACCCGTCGACCGGCGAGGAGCTCGTGCGGATCGCCGACGCGACCGTCGAGGACGGCGAGGCGGCGCTCGCCGCTGCACACGCCGCCCAGGCGTCGTGGGCGCGCACCGCCCCCCGCGAACGGGCCGAGATCCTGCGACGCGCGTTCGACGCCGTGACGGCCCGCGCCGACGACTTCGCGCTGCTGATGACCCTCGAGATGGGCAAGCCGCTCGCCGAGGCGCGCGGCGAGGTCGCCTACGGCGCGGAGTTCCTGCGCTGGTTCTCGGAGGAGACCGCGCGCATCTCGGGCCGCTTCGCCACCGCCCCCGACGGAAAGACCCGCCTGCTCGTGATGAAGCGGCCGGTGGGACCGTGCCTGTTCATCACACCGTGGAACTTCCCGCTCGCCATGGCCACGCGCAAGATCGCCCCCGCGATCGCCGCCGGCTGCACGATGGTGCTCAAGCCCGCCGCGCTCACGCCGCTCACCGCGATGCTGTTCGCGCAGGTGCTGCAGGAGGCGGGGCTTCCGGCCGGTGTCCTCAACGTCATCCCGACCACCTCCGCGGGTCGCGTCACCGGCCCGCTCGTGAAGGACGCGCGGCTGCGCAAGCTCTCGTTCACCGGGTCGACCGAGGTCGGGCGCCGCCTCATCGCCGACGCCGCCGACCAGGTGCTGCGCGTCTCGATGGAGCTCGGCGGCAACGCGCCGCTGCTCGTCTTCGACGACGCGGACCTCGACCAGGCCGTCGAGGGCGCGCTCCTGGCGAAGCTCCGCAACGGGGGTGAGGCCTGCACCGCGGCCAACCGCATCCTCGTGCACGAGTCGGTCGCGGACGAGTTCTCGACACGGCTGGCCGCACGGGTGGGCGGGTACCGGGTCGCACGCGGCACGGAGGAGGGCGCGCAGATCGGACCGCTCGTCGACGAGGCCACCCGCACCAAGGTGCACGAGCTGGTGACCTCGGCGATCGAGGACGGGGCACGCGTGGTGGTCGGCGGCTCGGCCATCGACGGACCGGGCTACTTCTACCAGCCGACGGTGCTGGCCGACGTGCCGGCGGACGCCCGCATCCTCGGCGAGGAGATCTTCGGGCCGGTGGCGCCGATCGTCGCCTTCCGCGATGAGGCCGAGGCGATCGCCCTGGCCAACGCGACCGAGTTCGGTCTGGTCGCCTACGCCTTCACGAAGGACCTCAATCGCGGCCTGCGGCTCGCCGAGGAGCTCGAGGTGGGAATGTTCGGCCTCAACACGGGCATCGTGTCCAACCCCGCCGCGCCCTTCGGCGGCGTGAAGCAGTCCGGGCTCGGCCGGGAGGGCGGTTTCGAGGGCATCGAGGAGTACCTCGAGACGCGCTACGTCGGCATCGCCGACCCTTTCGCGGCCGCGCGCTGAGCTCACCCCGCTGTCGAACGGTCGCAACACGCCGCGCGCTCACGCAGGTTCGCGGCGAGTTGCGCCCGTTCGCGGGGGACCGCGTCCTGCTCCGACCTCGCGCTCGCCGGGGGAGGGAGCGGGTCAGAAGCCGCGCCAGCGCCGGCCGAACGACGTCGACAGGATCGCGACGAGATAGAGGACGGATGCCGCGACCAGCGTCGCGGTCAGGCCCACGGCCGTGACGCCGACGCCGGCCAGGAAGCTGCCGAGCGGCATCGCGGCAGTGACCCCGGCGGTGATCGCGCCGAGCACGCGCGCCCGGATCGCGGGCGGCATCAGGCGCAGGAGGGCGGAGTCGATGAGCGGATTGATCGGACCCGCGGCCAGCCCCGAGACGACGAGCATCGCGGCCACCACCGGAAACGGCGGGTTCAGGGCCATCGCGAGGTACACCGGAACGCCCGCGATGAGGAACAGCACGACGTAGAGCGCGTGACGGGGCACGCGGTCGCCGATGAACCCGTACAGGGCAGCGCCGGTGAGCGCTCCGCCCGCGGTGCACGCGATCATGATGCCTAGCTCGGCGCCGCCGTTGCCCAGGCTCTCGGCGTACAGCGGCTTGAGCACGGTGAACCCGGCGGTGTCGATCGCGTTCGTGACGAACACCATCACCACGACGGCGGCCACCAGCGGGGTGCGGACGACGAAGCGGATGCCGGCGGTCAGAGCCCGCCACCCGGCATCCGTCGCCCGCTCGCCCTCGTCCACGTCCAGCTCCACCTGCGGGACGAACAGCACGGTGAAGAGGATCGCGACGGCGAACGACCCCGCGGTCAGGTACATTGCCGTCGCCGCACCCGCGGTCGCCACGAGCAGGCCGGCGAGACCCGAGCCGAGCATGATCGCGGTGCGTGACACGGTCGCCTGCCAGGCGACGACGCGGGGGAGACCGGCGTCGGCCAGCTCGGTCAGCTCTGGCAGCTGGCTGTTGCGGGCGGCGCTGCCGGGCGCATCGAGCAGATTCGACAGGAAGACCAGGACCAACAGCATCCACAACGGTAGGGCGTCCATCGCGGCCAGGACGGGGATCGCCAGCACCGTGAGGCCGCTCGCGGCGTCGGCGAGGATGCTCGCCCGGCGGAACCCGAGCCGGTCGACGACGATGCCGCCGACGAGGCCGCCGATCATAAGGGGGAGGGTCGCCGCGACTCCCGCGGCGGCGGTCGCCAGCGGCGTACCGGCGATCTGCAGCGCGATGAGCGGCACGGCGACGATCGTGACGGCGTTGCCGGTGCGGGAGATCCCGTCCGCCGCGAGCAGGGCGACGAGGGGCGCCCGCCGGCGGGTGCCGGCGAAGATGCTCATGGCTGCCGGTACGCGGCGTAGACGATGCGGCTCAGCTGGGCGCCGGGCTTCGTGCGGTCGCCGCGCGCATGCCAGCGCTCGGCCAGCGCCACGAGCTCGTCGCTCATCTCGCGCAGCTCGGAGGCGGTGAGCCAGGCGTGGTCGTCGCCTGTCGTCGAGGCGGCGATCCACTCGGGTTCGAGGGTCTCCTCCGTCTCGAGGTAGGCGAGCAGGTCGGCGGCGTACCGCTGCACGATCACCGCGCGCATGGCACGTCCCGCGACGCGTGCGGTGGGGTCGTCCTGCAGCTCGGCGGCGTCGAACGTCGTCGAATCGGCCGACGCGCGCCACCATCGCTCCCGCCCGTCACGGGCGAGCTCGGGCGCCTGCTCGACGAACCCGTGCTTCTCGAGCGTGCCCAGGTGGTAGCTGATCGAGCCCGGCGCCGCGTCGACGCGTTCGCTGAGCGCACCGACCGACTGCGGCCCGGCGGTGCGGAGGATGCCGATCAGCCTCAGCCGCAGCGGGTGAGCGAGTGCGCGCAGCGCCGACGGATCGGTGACATGGATGCGGGAACGCTCGCTCATGCCTCCACGCTAACCCCGCAACATCCATTGCACAATAACTCTTGTGGAAAGCATGCGCGAGAGGTCGGGCGACCCGCCTCGCAGGGTGGGTCAGGCCAGGGCGTCGACGATCGGGCGGAACTTCACCCGGGTCTCGAGCAGCTCCGATTCGGGGTCGCTGTCGGCGACGACCCCGGCACCCGCGTATGCGGCGACGGGGACCGTCGCCGCACCGGGGCGGGCCGGGCCGAACTGGGCGCAGCGCAGCGCGATCGCCCATTCGCCGTCGCCCGAGCCGTCGATCCAGCCCACCGCGCCGGCATAGCGGCCGCGGTCGAACGGCTCGCTCTCGTGGATCGCCTCGATCGCGGCATCCGTCGGCGTCCCGCCCACCGCCGCGGTCGGATGCAGCGCCCGCACCAGGTCGAGCGCCGACGACGCATCGCCGAGGGTCCCCTCGACGTCGGTCGCGAGGTGCCACACGTTCGGCAGCTTCAGGGTGAACGGCTGCTCAGCCGCGGCCAGCGCGCTCGTATGCGGGCGCAGGGTGTCGAGCAGGCTCCGCACCGCGAATCGGTGCTCCTCTTGGTCCTTCGCGCTGGTCGCGAGGGCGAGGGATGCCGCGGCATCCGCGTCCGCGTCGGCGCCCCGCGCGATCGTGCCGGCGAGCACGCGCGCGGTGACGGTGCCGTGCGAGACCGACACGAGGGTCTCCGGGCTCGCTCCGATCAGACCGTCGACGGCGAACGTCCAGCAGTCCGGGTAGCCGGTGACGAGCTCGCGCACGAGGCGGCGGAGGTCGGCGCCGGCGGGGATGGTGCCGACGAGGTCGCGGGCCAGCACGACCTTGTCGAGCTCGCCGCGGCGGATCGAGGCCACCGCTGCGGCCACCGCCGCCATATAGCCCTCGGGGGTCATGGCACCTGGGCCGAGCGTGGCCGACCAGTGCGGGCCGAACGGCATGCGGGTGGGCAGTTCGGGCTCGAGACCCTCGGCGTCGACGTAGCCGATGCGCGTCACCCACGACCGGCCGCCGCGACGCCCCACGATCGTGTCGGGGATCACGAACGCGTTCTCGCGGTCCGAGCGCGGGTCGAACGCGAACGAGCCGAAGCCGACGAGTCCGGTTCCCGGCAGGCCGACCGGATCGTCGACGGATGCCGCCTCGGCGAGCGTGCGCCACGTGTCGGCGATTTGCCCTACGGGCATGCCCGGCGCGACGGGGGAGAGCATCGCCCCCCACGACAGCACGGTGCCGAAGGCCGCCATCGCATCGCCGCGGCGGCTCCAGAACAGCGGGTCGTAGCCGGGCGTGTAGGCCAGCACGTCCTCGATCGCGTCGACCTCGCGGGTGACGGCGCGCAGCCGGGGCGGCGAGGTGTGCGCGGGCCGCAGGCTCATCGTGCCAGCCTAGACTCGCACCGTGAGCACCGACCGCGATCCTCGCCCGGAGCCGGGGACGCGCCTGACTTTCCGGTGGCGCAAGTGGGACGGCGCGACGCACTGGGAGCACGACTGCGTGTACCTCGGCAGCGACCGGTTCGGCTACTGGTTCGGGCAGCCTGTGGGGTGGCGCAGCATCCGTCCCGGTCGCGAGTTCTCCGCCGAGCACCCGAACGTGACGCTGCTGCCGCCGTCGGGCGACTACGCCTACACGCACAACGCCGCCCCCGCCCGCACGAAGGTGTACATCGACCTCGCGTGGGACGTCCGGTGGTCCGACGCCGGCGAGCCGACCGGCGTGGACATGGACCTCGACGTCGTGTCCCACCTCGACCGCGGCATCTACATCGACGACCGCGACGAGTGGGACGAGCACCGGGTCGCCTACGGGTACCCGCTCGACATCGTCGCCCACCTCGAGACCCTCGCGGTCGACCTCGAGAAGCGGGTGACGGTGGGGGAGGCCCCGTTCGACGCGGCGACCGCGGACGGATGGCTCGCGAGGCTCGCCGCGCTCGACCTGCGCTGAGCCCGCTCGACCTGTGCGGAGCGACCGCCGCCGTAGACTCGACGGGTGACTCCGGAGACCTCTCGCGCCGACCTCGGCAAGGACCCCGCCCGCGTCAGCGGGATGTTCGACGAGGTCGCGCCCGCCTACGACCGCACCAACACGGTGCTGAGTCTCGGCAACGACCGGCTGTGGCGTGCGGCCACCACGCGCGCCGTCGCGCCGCGGGCGGGTCAGCGCATCCTCGACCTCGCCGCCGGCACCGGAGCGTCGTCGGTCGCCCTCGCCCGCAGCGGCGCCGAGGTCGTCGCCGCCGACTTCTCGCCCGGGATGATCGCCGAAGGCGCGCGCCGCTACGGTCCGCAGGCCGCCGGGGGAGGCATCCGGAACCTGTCCTTCGTGGAGGCGGATGCCACGGCCCTGCCGTTCGCCGACGACGAGTTCGACTCGGTCACGATGTCGTTCGGGCTGCGCAACGTGAACGATCCGAAGAAGGCGCTGCGCGAGCTGCTGCGGGTGACCAGGCCGGGCGGACGCCTCGTGGTGTGCGAGTTCTCGCACCCGACGTCGGAGGCGTTCGAGCGGCTCTACCGCTTCTACAACGACCGCGTGCTGCCCGTCGTGGCCCGAACCGTCAGCTCGAACGCCGCGGCCTACGACTATCTGAACGAGTCGATCCGCGACTGGCCCGACCAGCGCACGCTGTCCGGGTGGATCCGCGAGGCGGGGTGGACGGATGTCGCGCACCGCGACCTCTCGTTCGGGATCGTCGCCCTGCACCGCGCCGTCAAGCCCGACGCCGCCTGAGCGTGCCCTGAGCCCGCGCCTCCGCGGACCCGGCCAGGAGACGGCGCCGGGTAGGCTGGGGCCGTGACTCCTCCCGTGCCCGGATCGCCCCTCGCGGGCAAGCTGGGCCTCACCGACCGCATCTTCGCCGGTCCGCGCTCGCGCCGGCTGATGTCGGAGGTCGAGAACGGCCTGCAGCGGGTCGAGGTGTGCCTGGCCGCCGAGCTGCGGGTGACCGACTCCGTGGCCGACGCCGCCAGCCGCTACCTGTACGAGGCCGGCGGCAAGCGGCTGCGCCCGATGCTGGCGCTGCTCACGTCGAAGCTCGGCGACGGCATGACCGACGACGTGATCGAGGCCGCCGCCGCGCTCGAGATCACGCACCTCGGATCGCTCTACCACGACGACGTCATGGACGCCGCCGACAAGCGTCGCGGCGTACCCAGCGCGCACGCGGTGTGGGGCAACAACGTCGCCATCCTCACCGGCGACCTGCTGTTCTCGCGCGCGAGCCAGATCATGGCGCGCCACGGCGAGGGCGCCATCCAGCTGCAGGCCGACACGTTCGAGCGGCTCGTGCTCGGGCAGCTGCACGAGACCGTGGGGCCGCAGGAGGACGACGACCGCGTCGCGTTCTACCTCGACGTGCTCTCCGACAAGACCGGATCGCTGATCGCCGCCGCGGCGCAGGCCGGCGTGATCTTCTCGAACGGCCCTGCCGAGTTCGAGGAGCCGATGCGCGTCTTCGGCGAGAAGTGCGGTGTCGCCTTCCAGCTCCTCGACGACGTCATCGACCTCTCGGACGACCCCGATGAGACCGGCAAGGTGCCCGGCACCGACCTGCGCGCGGGCGTGCCGACCATGCCCTACCTCCTGCTGTCGCAGCGGACGGATGCCTCGTCCATCGATCTGCGCGAGCGCATCGACGCCGGCGTCGCCCGCATCGCCGACGGCGCCGACCCGGCGATCCTCGACGGCCCGCTCGCCGAGCTGCGCGAGCACGACGCGACGCAGGCCACCCTCGACCTGGCGCACGCGTGGTCGCGCGACGCGATCGCCGCCCTCGCGCCGCTGCCGGACGGCGCCGTGCGGGAGGCGCTGACGCGCTTCGCGCAGGCCGTCGCCGACCGCTCCAGCTAGCCTCCACCGGTCCCTGAGCTTGTCGAAGGGCCGCCCGCGCGACGCTTCGACAAGCTCGGCGAAGAACCGAAAGGACCCCCATGACCAAGCTCCGGCTGGCCATCGTCGGTGCAGGACCGGCGGGCATCTATGCCGCCGACATTCTCCTCAAGGCTGAGCGCAAGTTCGACGTGTCGATCGACCTGTTCGAGCAGCTCCCCGCCCCCTACGGACTCGTCCGGTACGGCGTCGCGCCCGACCACCCGCGCATCAAGGGCGTCATCACGGCGCTGCGGGAGGTGCTCGACCGCGGTGACATCCGCATCTTCGGCAACGTGCGCTTCGGCGAGGACATCACCCTCGACGACCTGAAGCGCCACTACAACGCCGTCATCTTCTCCACCGGCGCGATCCGCGACACCGACCTCGCCATCCCCGGCATCGATGCCGACGGTTCGTACGGCGCGGCCGATTTCGTGAGCTGGTTCGACGGACACCCCGACGTGCCGCGCACCTGGCCGCTGGAGGCGGAGTCGGTGGCCGTCATCGGCAACGGCAACGTCGCGCTCGACGTCAGCCGCATCCTCGCCAAGCATGCCGAGGATCTGCTGCCCACCGAGATCCCCGACAACGTGCACGCGGGGCTCGCGGCCTCGCCCGTCACCGACGTGCACGTGTTCGGGCGCCGCGGCCCTGCGCAGGTGAAGTTCACGCCGCTCGAGCTGCGCGAGCTCGGCGAGCTCCGCGACGTCGACATGGTCGTGTACGACGAGGACTTCGACTACGACGAGGCATCCCTGGCCGCCATCGCCACCAACAAGCAGGTCAAGGTCATCGACCGCGTGCTGCAGTCGTGGCGCGAGCGTCCCGGCGTCAACGGCTCCGGCGGCGAGGCATCCCGTCGTCTTCACCTGCACTTCTGGGCCAAGCCCGTCGAGGTGATCGTCGAGGAGGGCCGTGTCGCCGGCTTCCGGTACGAGCGCACCCGGCCCGACGGACAGGGCGGCGTCGTCGGCACCGGCGAGATCCGCGAGGTGCCGATCCAGGCGATCTACCGCGCCGTCGGCTACTTCGGCTCGCCGCTGGCGGGAGTGCCCTTCGACAAGCGCCACGGGGTCATCCCCAACCACGAGGGTCAGGTGCTGCGCAAGGACTCCAACGAGCGCGTGCCCGGCATGTACGCGACCGGATGGATCAAGCGCGGGCCGGTCGGACTCATCGGGCACACCAAGTCCGACGCGATGGAGACCGTGCGCCACCTCATCAACGACCAGGGCTCGTGGTGGCAGCCCGCCGACCCCTCGGAGGAGGCGATCCCGGAGCTCCTGGCTTCGCGCGGGGTGGCCTGGACCGACCTCGACGGCTGGCACCGCCTCGACCAGCACGAGGTCGGCCTCGGCGAGCCGCACGGCCGCGCGCGCATCAAGGTCGTCCCGCGCGACGAGATGGTGCGCATCTCCCGCGGCGAGTAGCCCGCGGGTCTCGCCTCGTTCGCGGGGTCTCCGCGCGCGTTCCGGGAGGAGATCCGCATCTCGGGAGGAGCGATTCAGCATCTGGATCCTCCCGAAGCGCACATCTCCTCCCGAATCACAGCGTGACGCTCTCCTCCCGAGCGGTCTTGAGAGCTGTCGCGGTAGTGGTTCTCCACACAGACCGAACGTCGGCGGGCGGTGCCTCGCGTCGCGCGTGCATTCTGACCGGGTGAGCAGGGCATCGGATGCTGTCCGCCGGGGTGGCGGCGTGGTGCGGGTCGGCGCTCTCAGCGACGACGGGATCGGTCGTCGCGAGGTCGAGCGGGCCGTCACCGACGGAGACGTGCAACGCGTTCGCCGCGGTTGGCTGTCCGTGCCCGACGCCGACCCCATGCTGGTCAATGCCGCACGTCATGGTGTCTCGCTCACGTGTGTCACCCAGGCGTCACGGCTCGGTCTGTGGGTCCTGGGTGAGCCGGGCCTCCACGTGGCGAGCCCGCCCCACGCCGGTCATGTTCGGCTTCCCCGAGCCACCGTCCACTGGGCGAAGGCGCTCGTTCCGAGGCATCCGGACCGCCTGGAAGATCCCATCGAGAACGTCCTCGTGCTGGTTGCTGATTGCCTGCCCTACGAGCAGGCTCTCGCGGTCTTCGAGTCCGCGTTGCGGAAAGGGCGTGTGGAGAAGCCCGCGATGGCCAGGCTGTCACTGCCGCCTGCGGCGCGTCGTGTGCTCGACGACGCCGATCCCTACGCCGACTCCGGCCTGGAGACCCTGGTGGTGCCTCGACTGAGATGGCTCGATCTGCCGCTACGGCGTCAGATCTGGATCTCTGGGCATCGCGTAGACCTCCTCATCGGCGATCGCCTCGTGCTGCAGATCGACGGTGGGCATCACGTCGGACCGCAGCGTGAGGCCGACATCGCGCACGACGCCGCGCTGATGCTGCTGGGGTATCACGTGATCCGGGTGGGATACACCGACGTCGTGGAGCGCTGGCACCAGGTGCAGGAGAGGATCATGCGCGCGGTCGCGCAGGGTCTGCATCGCGCGATCCTCTGAGGCCGGTGACTCCTCGGGAGGACGTCGACCTCTCGGGAGGATGAGATGAGCTGCGCGACCCTCCTGAGCCGTAGATCTCCTCCCGGAGCGTCAGTCAACCGCCCGCAAACGGCGGGCTAGGCTGGCCGGCATGGCCGCGGAGTGGGTGCCCGACATCCTCGGGTCGCCGTTCGAGCAGCTCACCCTGCCGCTCGGCGATGACGACGAAGGACCGGTCGTCGCGACGCTCGTGCGCAGCACCGGCAACCGCCTCACGGCGCCGTTCAAGCCGCTCGGCGACGTCGACGTGCTGTACGTGCACGGGTGGTCGGACTACTTCTTCCAGACCGAGCTCGCCGACTTCTGGACCGACCTCGGCGCCCGCTTCTTCGCCCTCGACCTGCGCAAGTACGGTCGCTCCCTGCGCGAGGGGCAGACGCCGGGCTACACCGCCGACCTCGGCGTATACGACGCCGACATCGCCGCCGCACTCGCCGCCATGGACCAGAGCCTCGCACACCGGGATGCCTCCTCCCGCCGTCTTGTGCTGATGGGGCACTCCACCGGCGGGCTCACTCTCACCCTGTGGGCCGCCCGGCATCCCGGTGTCGCGGCGGCGCTCGTGCTCAACAGCCCGTGGCTGGAGCTGCAGCTCGGCGCGGTCGGCCGGCAGGCCCTCGCGCCGATCGTCGGGGTGCGCGCGCGGCTCGACCCGCTCGGCGCCCACCCGGCCGTGGACCTCGGCTACTACACCCGTGCGCAGCGCACCCTCGGCTCGCTCCCCGAAGGGCCTGCGGCATGGCGGCCCGAATTGGGCTTCGCGACGCACCCGGGCTGGCTGAACGCGGTGCTCGAGGGGCATCGCACCATCGCGCGCGGGGTCGAGGTGGGCTGTCCGGCGTTCGTGCTGCTCTCGCGCAGGACGGGCTCGGCGTTCACGTGGTCGGACGAGCTGACGGCGTCGGACTCGGTGCTGGTGGTCGACGACATCGCCCGTGCGGCGACCCGCATCGGCGCGTTCGTGACGATCGCGCGCATCGACGGCGCGGTGCACGACGTGTTCCTGTCGGCCCCGGAGTCGCGTCGGACGGCGTACGTACGCCTGCGGGAATGGATCATCGGATGCCTCGCCTCGAGGCATCCGCTCGTCTGAATCGCGTGCGCGCGGACACACGACACCCCGCGACACGCCGAAGATTCCGCGGCGGGAGTGGGGTGCCGCTACGTCGCGCGGCTGATACCTTGTGAGTGCCTGCAATACGTTCACCTGAACGGTTCCCCAGGCCGAGAGCCGATGTCCCCAGCATCGGCCATTCAGGTGGACTCGGGAAGTAGCCCCCTTCAGGGTCCGCACAGTCACCACTGGCACCCTGAAGGGGGCCGCGCTGTGTACAGATGCTGCGCGAAGTCAGCGTCCCCAGATTTCTCAGATGTCGCCGGTCATCCCCAGATTTCCGACTACCCCGAAGATCCCCAGATCTTCTATCCCCCAAAAAGTGACCTGATCGGAAGACCGGGTCTCCCCAGACTGCCGGTCCCCGAACGGGCCAGGATCGATGCTACCGGCAGATCGGGAAATGTCCACCATTTGGGGGACATTATTTGTCCACCAAATGGGGGACATAGGGACTTCCCAGGGACCGGCGCCTCGAATCCGCGGAATTCCGCGGATCGGGTTCATCGGGGCGCGAAGCGAAGAAGGAAAAGCTCGAACGAGTGTGTCGCGATCGTGTGATCATGGTGACGTCCCGCTGAGTGGTGGAGTTTCTCAACACCGTGCAGGGTCAGCTGTTGTGATTATGCCGCGGTCAGTTCTGGGATCGCCACCTCCTCGTGTTCGGCGGTGAGGAGCTTCATCGAGTGCTCCGAGAAGTAGCGGCGGTCGGCGCCGTCCCATTCATCGTGCTGCTCGATCAGGACGTGCCCCGCGAGGCGCAGCAGCGCGGCCGGGTTGGGGAACGTGCCGACCACGTCGGTGCGGCGTTTGATCTCTTTGTTGACGCGTTCGAGCGGGTTGGTGGACCAGATCTGTCGCCAGTGCGCGGCGGGGAACGCGCAGAACGCGAGGATGTCGTTCTTCGCGTCCTCGAGCATGCCGGCGATCTTCGGGTGCGACCGGGTCAGCATGCGGACGACCTCATGGAACTGGGTGAACACATGCTCGGTGTCGGGCTGCGCGAAGATCGTGCGGATGATCGACGCGACCATCGGGCCGGCGGTCTTCGGGACGTTCGCGAGCACGTTCCGCATGAAGTGAACCCGACACCGCTGCCATGACGAGCCTTGGAACACGGTGTCGATCGCGGCGATCAGCCCGGTGTGAGCATCGGAGATCACCAACTTCACCCCGTCCAGTCCGCGGGCCTTGAGGGATCGGAGGAACGTGGTCCAGAACGGCTGCGATTCGGTGTCCCCGACCTCGAACCCCAGGACTTCCCGGCGCCCGTCGGCGGCGACACCGACCGCGACGACCACGGCTTGGGAGACGACGCGCCGGCCGACGCGGGCTTTGCAGTAAGTCGCGTCGAGGAACACGTAAGGGTATGTCGTGTCTGCGAGCGGCCGGTCCCGGAACGCGGCGACGTCCTCGTCGAGGTTGCCGCAGATCCGCGAGACCTCCGACTTCGAGATGCCGGTGTCCGCGCCGAGCGCCTTGACGAGATCGTCGACCTTGCGGGTGCTCACGCCGTGCACGTACGCCTCCATCACGACCGCGAACAGTGCTTGATCGACTCGGCGGCGGCGTTCCAGCAGCGACGGGAAGAACGACCCTTGCCGCAGCTTCGGGATCCGCAACTCGAGCTCACCCGCGGTCGTAGTGAGCGTGCGAAGCCGGGACCCGTTGCGCTGGGTCACCCGGTCCGGGCTGCGTTCGAACGGGGCGGCGCCGATGAACGCGGCCGCTTCCGCGTCGATCAGCTCTTGGTAGAGCGTCTCGGTCGCGACCCGGATCCGGTTATTCACATCTGTGAGTTTCAGCTCCCCGAGCAACTCGAGGAGGGCAGACTGGTCAAGAGCCATCGTGCGTATGTGTCCTTCCGTGAGATTCCTAGACAGTTCTCACTGACCATCGCACGATGGCTCACCACGTCATCGACGTGACACTCGAGCCGGGAAACTACACCACCCCACGGGACGTCACCGTGATCATCGCGGGGTCTGCGGACACTACAGAGTGTGAGTGAACCTTCCGATCAGGATCTCTGGCAGATCGTGCTGTCCGGAGACCATCGCACTTTCGGCGCGATCTGGGATCGACACCGTAACCGCGTCTTCCGTCACCTCATCGCGGCGGGCAACAGCAGTCCGGATGCCGAGGACCTCAGCGCCGCAGTCTTCCTGGAGCTGTGGCGCAAGCGCACGGCCATCCGCTTCGTCGACGGTTCGGTGCTGCCGTGGCTGATCGTCACCGCGCAGAACGTGCACCGCAACGCTGCGCGCGCTCGGCTGCGGTATCGGGTCTTCCTCGAGAAGCTTCCGCCGTCCCCCGACGCGCCCGACCCCGCGACGCGCGTCGCCGAACTCGGAGATCCCGCCCTCTTGCGTCTGAGGGAGATCGTCGGAGCGTCGCGTCCAGCTGACGCGCGGCTGCTGGCGATGACGGCGGTGGAGGGCTTCACCGTGCGTGAGGCCGCCGAAGCGGTCGGCGTCACCGAGGCGACCGCGCGGATGCGGATCGCCCGACTGCGCAGTCGTCTGCGCGCCGATCTCCGACCATTCCTCTCGATCGAAGGAGGTGCGTGATGCCTGACTTCGACCCCGCTCGCTCCGATGCCATCCGCGAAGGACTGATCCAGCACGTCGCCCGTCAGTCGGCCCCGCGCCTGACCGTCGCCGAGTCGCGCGCCGATCGCCGTCCTGCCGAGCCCGCACGGCCGCGGGCGCGCCGCCATCGCACCATCCAGTGGGTCACCGCGGTGACCGCCCTCGTCGTCGCGGGCGGCGCGATCGTGGCGGCGACCTACTTCGCCCGCGACGCATTCGTCGTCGGACCCCCCGCCGCGAGCCCGACCTCGAGCGTCAGCCCGGCCCCGTCACCCAGCCCGACCTCGACTCCGACGCCGTCAGCCACGCCTGCCAGCCCCCCGCCCCCGGCACCGGACCCTGCCGACCCGATGAACTGGATCGTGTCGCAGAAGGGCATGGGCCCCCTCGTTCTCGGGATGCCGTTCAGCGCGGCGATCGCCGCGGTTCCGCAGGCTGAAGACGCCTGCGGACATGCGTACTCCATCCGGCCCGGCCGTCTGTTCTTCGCACGATGGGGCGCGGGCGTCGACGATCCGCTGGATGTCGCGGCCTGGGCGCGCGCCGACGGTCCGCATACCGTCGACGGCATCGGTATCGGCTCGACGATCGACGAGGTCCTCGCGGCCTATCCGTACGCGGTCGAGGTGATACGCCAGGGTCGATACCTGCAGGCCGGGGCGATGTTCTTCCGCGTCGAGACGGGGCTGGTCGACGAGATCGGCGTCACCAGCGGCGACATCCCGTGGGAGTACTGCGGGTGAGGCTCAGCGATAGTTGACGAACTGCAGGTCGACCTCGACGTCGGCCGCCTTGAGCAGGCGCTGGACCTCCTGCAGGTCGTCGCGCGACTTCGACTGCACGCGCAGCTCGTCGCCCTGGATCTGCGACTTGATCGACTTGGGTCCTTCGTCGCGGATGATCTTGCTGATCTTCTTGGCGTCCTCCGACGAGATGCCGTTCTTGATCGACGACAGGATGCGGTACTCCTTGCCGCTGGCGAACGGCTCACCCGAGTCGAGGCTCTTCAGCGAGATGCCGCGCTTGATGAGCTTCGACTGGAACACGTCGAGCACGGCGTTGGCCCGCTCCTCGGTGCCGGCCTTGATGAGCACCTGCTCGCCGCTCCACTCGATCGAGGCGCCGGTGCCCTTGAAGTCGTACCGCTGCTCGAGCTCCTTGCGCGCCTGGTTGAGCGCGTTCTCGGCCTCCTGGTGGTCGACCTTGCTCACGATGTCGAAGGATGAATCAGCCATGGACGGCAGTCTACCGACGGGTGCCGGGGCGGACCGAGGAGACGAGGGAAGGATGCCTGAGGCATCCGTCGTTCGTAGACTTGACCGCGACGCGAGGAGGACCGATGCGCCCGATGACCGAGATCGACGTCCGCGAGTCGTTGGCGAACGCCACACCGGACGAGGTGCGGCAGATGGCGCTCCCGCACGACTTCGTGCTCATCGACTGGTTCCACGTCGACTTCCTCGCGTGGCGTGATCCGCGCACGCGCGGCCGGGGATACGTCGTGACCGATGTCGACGGCGTCGTGTCCGGCGTCGTCGTGCGGGCTGCCGAGGGGACCTCGCGGGCGCGGTCGGCGATGTGCAACCTCTGCCACACGATGCAGCCGGGCGATCAGGTGTCGCTGTTCACGGCGCGCAAGGCCGGCGCGGCAGGTGACCACGGCGACAGCGTCGGAACCTACATCTGCGCCGACCTCTCCTGCCACGAGAACGTGCGTCTGGCGCTGCCCCTGGCGCCCAGCGAGGTGCGGGGAAGCGTCGATCGGCGCATCGACGGCACGCGTCGTCGGGCGGAGGCGTTCGTGGAGCGCGTGCTCCAGCCTTCGCACTCCGAGGCCTGATTTCAGACCGGCGCTATCGCGGGGTAGGATCGTTGATCGCGCCTCCGGTCGTCTGTTCAAGTCGGGTGGGTGCGCCCTGGCGAGTTACCCAAGCGGCCAAAGGGATCTGACTGTAAATCAGCCGTCTTCGACTTCGGGGGTTCGAATCCCTCACTCGCCACCATGTGATGAGTCGCGACATAGGAGACATCTGAGTCGCGACATAGGAGACATTCACGAGGAGGAGCCCGGCCATCGGCCGGGCTCTTTTTCGTTGTTTCGCCAGTAGGTCCGAGTGGGATCGATGGTGTTGGTGGCGATGATCTCGCCGGTGTCGAGGTGGACGACGGTGATGGTGTGGTCGTCGGCGATGAGGATGCAGCGTTTCCCGCGATGTGTGGCGCCGATGCCGAGGTGGTGCACGCGGGCTGCGCGGCGGAAGCTGATCTTCCCGTTGGTGTCGACGTGGTCGTGACGGACCCGGTAGTGGGTGCGGTCGTCGTGTCCGGAGGGCGCGGTTTTGGGTGTGCTGGCGTAGGCGGTGGCTGGCGTGGTTCCTCGGGCGCGATGGGGTCGGGTGGTGTTGTAGTGCTCGCGGAACGTGTTGAGCTGGGTCTGCAGCTCGGTGATCGTGGCGGCGCGTGGGCGGGCGGTCAGCCATCGTTTCAGGGTCTGGTGGAATCTCTCGATCTTCCCCTGGGTCTGAGGGTGGTTCGGGGCGCCGTTCTTCTGCCGGATGTTCAGCGCGGCGAGGACGTATTCGAACTGGTTGCGGCCTCCTCCGTGACGGGCGGTGTAGACGCGGCCGTTGTCGGTCAGGGTCGACGCGGGCGGCCCGTAGGCATCGATGGTTGTCAGGAACGTGTCCACGACGTCACGGCCGGTGACGGGCCGGTGGGCGGTGCAGCTGAGGAGCAGGCGGGAGTGGTCGTCGAGCCAGTTCAGGATCTCGACGTCGGTGCCGTCCGCGAGGCGCCAGTGGGTGAAGTCGGATTGCCAGGTCTCGTTGGGCTGGGAGGCTTCGAACCGGATGTAGGAGCTTTTCGGTCGTTTGCGTGGTTCGGGCACGATCAGCCCGGCGGTGTGCAGGATGCGTCGGATCGTGGAGGTCGATGGGGCCCGCAAGCCCTCGCGTTCGAGGTGCCAGGCGATCGTGACGGGGCCGGCGTCCGTCCCGGCAGCGGTCAACGCGTGCCGCAGCTCCACGACCCGGACCCGGACCCTGTCCGTGACCGCCTGCGAACTCGTCAACGGGGCGCGGGACCGTGGCTGCAACCCGTCCAGGCCCTCGTCGCGGTAGCGGGCGAGCAGCTTGTGCAGATACTGCCGCGACATCCCGTACTCGGCCGCCGCCTGGGTAACCGTGAGCTGCCCTGAGACGATCTTCAACACCACAACCCGATGCTTCGACGACATGCACGAGTGTCGCCTATGACCCGACTCACGTGTCGCCGATCACCTGTCGCCTATGTCGTGAACCCAGACACCTCACTCGCCACCAGGACGTGAGTCCTCCGGATGTAAGAACGAATGAGCCCCCGCGCGTCGGGGGCTCATTCGTTTCCGGTTCCGCTCCTCCCCATGCTCCTCCCCGTGCGCGCGTTCCCCCGATCGTGGGCCGCCCTCCCGTCGCGCGGGGACCGCGTGACAGGATGGGCGTGCGGGCGCCCGGCCCGGAAGAGAGGAACGCCATGACCGCGCATGATCCCCGCTTCGGTCCTCCGGCGACGGATGCCTCGAACTCGCGTCTGATCCGCATCGCGATCTGGGTCGCGATCGGCGCCCTCATCGCGGGGGCGATCGTCTGCGTCGTATGGGTGCTGATCGGGCCGTCCAACGACATCATCGGCCGCGCGTTCCTGACGATCCTGCTGCTGGCGGCGTTCGCCGGCGTCGCGATCCTCGACGCCCATCTCGCACCTCGCCGTCCCGCGTGGTTCGCGCTGGCGAGCATGATCGTGTGGGTCGTCACGCTCCTGGCGGGGGCCTTCCTCATCTGGATGCCCTACGCCCGCTCCGAGTTCGGCTACTCCTACGGCAACGGCTTCGGCCGGTTCATGTCGTTCCTGCTAATCGTGCTGCTCCTGCAGCTCTGGCTGCTGCACCTGCGCCTCTACTCGAAGGCGTTCCTGCGCCGCACGACCGCATTCACCACCGCCGTCGGCTACATCACGCTGGCGCTCACGGCGATCCTCGGCGTCATGCTCGTGGTCGCCCTCATCCTCAACGAGTTCGTCGACTTCGGCGAGTGGTACTGGCGGCTCGCGGTCGCCATCACGATCCTGGCGGCCGTCGGCACGGCGCTGATCCCGCTCACGAACGTGCTGTTCGCCCCCAAGAAGTCGCATGCCGGCGCACCGCAGGCAGCCCTTCCGTGGCCGACGTACGTCGACGGGTTCACCCCACTCCCGGTGCTGCCCGACGGCAGCCCCGACTGGAACGCCTACTACACGGGCCACCCGTCGCCGGGTGCGCAGGTCGTTCCCGCGGCGGTTCCTCCCGCGCAGGCCGCCGCGTGGCCGGCGCTCGACGCGCAGACGCCACCCCCGTGGACCGCCCCGCAGCAGTGGCCCGCGCCGCCGCAGCAGTGGCCCGGGCACGAGGCGCCCGCCCCGCAGCAGCCCGCTCCGGAACAGCCCGACTGGCACGCGCCGCAGCCCGCGCCGCAGCAGCCCGGCACCCAGTGGCCGCCGATGCAGCCGGCGCCGCCTGCCCAGGGCTGGCCCCCCGCCGCCCCGCCTGCGGGATACGAGGGCTATCCTCCGGCACCGCCCCTGCCGCCCCACCAGCAGTGACGTCGTCATGACCGATGGCCGGTTCCTCTCCGGGACCGGCCATCGTCCTGCCCGCCGGCGTCGGCGGCAGAGCCTGCGGTCGTCGACGCGGGCAGCGGAGCCCGCGGCCTCGGCGTTCCCGCCCGCCCTCTAGCGTCGGAGCATCTCCCGCACGGCCATCGCCGCGCTGTGTCCGCCGAGTCCGCTGACGCCGCCGCCGCGCTGCGACCCCGCTCCGCACAGCAGGATGCGGGCGTGCGCGGTCGCCACACCCCACCGCTGTGCGGGTGTCTCGGCGGGCGCGTCGTCGTGGAGCCACGGCCACGACAGCGGACCGTGGAAGATGTCGCCGCCGGTCATGCCGAGGCTGTCCTCCAGATCGGCCGTGGTCCGCGCCTCGACACAGGGCGAGCCGTCCGGCGCGATGTAGACGCAGTCCTCGATCGGCTCGGCCAGCACCGCGTCGAGGCTGCGCTGCGCGGCGGCGAGCAGTGCCGCGCGGGTGGCCGCGGCATCCGTCCCCTCCACGAGGCGATGCGGGGTCTGCAGGCCGAACAGCGTCAGGGTCTGCGCGCCCTCCGCGCGGAGGGCCGGTCCGAGGATCGAGGGGTCGGTGAGCGAGTGGCAGTAGATCTCGAGCGGCAGCGGATCCGGGATGCCGCCGGCCACGGCCTGCGTGAAGGCGGTGTCGAGCTGCGTCATCGTCTCGTTGACGTGGAACGTGCCGGCGAACGCGGCGACCGGGTCGACGTGCGGATCGCGCAGGCGCGGGAGCCGGCGCAGCAGCAGATTGACCTTGAGCTGCGCTCCCTCCGGTCGCGCGCCGCCGCCGCCCACTGCCGGCGTCGTCTCGCGCGCCTCGTGCGCGGCGATCAGATCGGCGAGCACTGCCGGGCCGACCCCGCTCAGCACCACCCGCGCCGCGAGCCTCTCCGGCACGACGCCGCCGACGAACACCTCGCCGTCGGGGCTGATCGCGGTCACGGGTGACCCCGTGCGCAGATCGGCGCCCGCCTCGCGAGCGACCCGCTCGAGCTCGGCCGTCACACGGCCCATCCCGCCGATCGGCACATCCCAGTCCCCGGTGCCGCCGCCGATGACGTGGTACAGGAAGCAGCGGTTCTGCCGCAGCGATGCGTCGTCGGAGGACGCGAACGTCCCGATGAGTCCGTCGGTGAGGGCGATGCCACGGGCGAGGTCGGAATCGAGAGCGGTGCGCAGCATACCGCCCAGGGGACGCTCCACGACGTCGGCCCACAGAGCGTCGTCGCCGAGTCGCGCACGCATCTCGCTGCGGGTGGGAAGCGGCTCGGTCATCGTCGGGAAGATCGCCGTGCCGAGGGCGCCGACCCGACCGCCCCACGCGGCGAAGCGTGGCGCGTCGGCGGGCGTGCCGACCCGGGAGAAGGATGCCTCGGTGGCCGCCGCATCCGCGCGGTCCACCAGGATGCCGCGCGACGGGTCAGCCGGATCGGGGGTGTACGACGAGTACCGCCGGCGGCGCAGATCGATCCGCAGCCCGAGCTCCTCGACGATGCGGCGGGGGAGGAGGCTGACGAGATACGAGTAGCGCGACAGGCGCGCATCCACGCCCGGCCACGGCGCCTCGGACACGGCGGCGCCGCCGAGGTGGGGGAGGCGCTCGCGCAGCGCCACGTCGAGTCCGGCGCGGGCGAGGTAGGCGGCGGCGACCAGGGCGTTGTGGCCGCCGCCGACGATCACGACGTCATGCGTGCGGGTCATGCCGCCACGGTACCGGCCGGCACGCGCGTCGAGGGCATCTCGAACCGCGACTAGCGTGGGTGTCATGGCCCTCGAGAACGACCTGCACGCGCTCGCCGTCGAGATCGCCCGGGAGGCCGGCGCACTGGCGATCCGGCGTCGCGCGGAGGGTGTCGCGATCGCCGCGACCAAGTCGGCGGCGGCCGACATCGTCACCGAGGCCGACCGCGAGGTGGAGGCGCTCATCCGCGCCCGACTCGCGGCGGCGCGCCCGCACGACGGGTTCCTCGGCGAGGAGACCGGGGCCGAGCGCGGCACCTCGGGCATCACCTGGGTGGTCGACCCGATCGACGGCACCGTCAACTACGCGTACGGCATCCCGGTGTGGGCGGTGAGCATCGCGGCCGTCAGCGGCGATCCCGATCCTCGTCTGTGGACCGCCGAGGCGGCCGCCGTCTACGCCCCCGCGACCGACGAGCTGTTCCACGCGGTGCGCGGCGGCGGAGCGTGGCTCGGTGACGAGCGCCTCGCCGTCAACGCCGAGCGCGGCGTGGCCGGCGCGCTCCTGGCGACCGGATTCGGCTACGACCCGGCGACCCACGCGGGCGACCTGGCGCGTGTCGCGCGGGTGATGCCGCTGGCGCGCGACCTGCGCCGCATCGGCGCCGCGTCGCTCGATCTCGCGTACGTCGCGGCCGGTCGCCTCGACGGGTACTTCGAGCGCGGCCTGAACCCGTGGGACCATGCCGCCGGTGCCCTCCTGGTGACCGAGGCGGGCGGTGCGGTCGGAGGAGCCCCGGACGGGCGCCCCGGGCAGACGATGACGCTCGCGAGCGGGCACGCGCTGTTCGACGATCTCGCCTTCGCCGCGCTCGGCGTCACCGGGAGCTGATCCCGGATCGACCCCGCGTCGTACATGGCGTTCTCAGGTCGCCCGGGGTAGTGTTTACCCGATCGTTATCTTCGCTGCCCGAAACGGCGAGTCAGATCCGAAGCCCGAGTCCGTTCTGTCGCCTCGCCGTGCGACGCAGATGTGAAAGCCCCCCGCCGCTTGTCTTTCGATGCACCCTTGGCTGAGCCCGGCCGCACGCGCCGATCCAGCCGACCCCTCGTTGCGCCTTCGGCGCCGGCGATCGGAGACCCCGGGCAGTCGCGTTCCGAGACGCGCCGGCGGCGAGCGGAGGCTTCGGCCGCCCGTCCTGCGGTCGTCTGGGGCCGACCCGTCGAGGAGCAGACGTCGACGGATGCCGCGCCCGCCGTCGCCGCTGCGGACGCGCCCGTCCACGAGACGCCCGAGACCACGGCGTCCGCGCCCGCACAGCTCTCGCGCCGCGCCCGCCGGATCATCGCGACCCCGACGGTCGCGATCTCGGTGATCTCCGACAGCGAGCCCTCGCCCGAGGCGCTCACGCCCGTCGCCGCCGAGGCTCCCGCAGCGACGGACGACGTGACTCCGCCGGCCATGACTGCTGAGGCAGCCGAGTCATTCGAACCGACACAGGCGACCGAGTCGTTCGAGCTGATCGAGCCCGTCGTCGAGGCCGAGCCGATCGTCGACGAGACCATCCCGATGTCGGCCGAGGGTTCGCAGGCGCCGGTCGACGAGTTCGAAGCGGCCGCCAGGCTCTTCTCGTTCACGGGTGAGACGCCGATCATGCGCGTCGTGCCCGACGAGGCACCCGAGGCGCCCGCTCCCGCCGCGCACGTCGCCTCTCGGGGTCGCTCCCGGCGGGGCGCGTCGTTCCGACGGGTGGCCGCAGCATCCTTCACCCTCGGCGTCATGGGCATCGTCGGCCTGCTCGCCGTGGGCATGACGACGCCTGCCGAGGCCGTGGCGGCCGCCACCCGCACCGACACGATCACCTCGGCGCCGCAGCAGCTCGCCGGCGACGTCGTCTCGAAGGGGCAGATCCAGGCCTACGTCGCGCCGTCCGAGATCCAGAACGCACAGGTGAGCCGGTCGGGCAACTACCAGACCGCGAAGCTCGTCGACCTCGCCGGCGCGGTCGGCATCTCGAACTTCTCCAGCTCCGTGTTCACGAACAACACGCGCTGCCCGATCCAGTGGCCGTTCGCGGTGGGCGTGACCATGAGCTACGGCTTCGGCATGCGCGACGGCGTCATGCACGAAGGCGTCGACTTCACTCCCGGCGACGGCTCGCACATCCAGGCGATCGCCGACGGCGTCGTGCGCATCTCGACCGACAGCGGCGGCGCCTTCGGCGTGACCATCGTGATCGACCACGTGGTCGACGGACAGCTCGTCTCGAGCCGCTACGGCCACATGCAGTACGGCTCGCGTCAGGTGCAGGTCGGCGACCACGTCACGGTCGGTCAGTACATCGGTCGCACCGGCGACACGGGCCGTTCGTTCGGCGCACACACACACGTCGAGATCCTCGCGGGCGGGACCACTGCGATCGACCCGCTGCCCTGGTTCCGCACCCACGCGACCTGCTGACGCGGTTCGGTCGGATGCCTCGGCTCTGATATCCTCTTCTAGTTGCCCGCGCGCGGTCAGCACGCCCCGATAGCTCAGTGGTAGAGCACTTCCATGGTAAGGAAGGGGTCGACAGTTCAATCCTGTCTCGGGGCTCGTAACACCCGGCATCCGTTCCTCGGATGCCACGCGGCGGGGTAGCTCAGTTGGTGAGAGCGCACGACTCATAATCGTGAGGTCGAGAGTTCGAATCTCTCTCCCGCTACCGGAAGTCTAGGTCTGGTGCATCCGATGGTGTATCCCATCACTTCACGATCGTGCGCCGCATCCAGTCGGTATGCTCAGCCTCATGCGGAAACCATCGCTCTGGCTAGCCGTCATCGGCGCGCTCCTGCTCATCGTCGGCGTGGCAGTGTGGAGCGGGTCAGCGAGGGCGTTCGACGCCTACCAGAGCGCGTCGCTGTACGTTCTCCTCACCACGGGACGCAGTCCCTTCGACAGCGACATGTCCTCGAACCAGGTCGGAGTCGGGGTAGGCGTCGCGATCGTTCTCGTGAGTGTCGTGCTGCTGATTGCGGCCGCCTTCCTGGAGCGGAGTCGACAGCGCTCGATCAGTGCTGCGGGCGACGCCTGAGCACTCGATGAGCGGTCACCGCGTCGTGGGGAGTCGTTGAGACAGCGCGGACGCTGAGCAGCTGGTACCCGTCGGGGACCTCCGCCTCGAGCGCAGGCTCACAACGTCAGCAACACTCAGCGTAAATCAGCACATATCACCAGCATCGCCCGTAACATCGAAGAGTCCGCTGGTCAGCCTGTGTGGAAGCAGCTCACCGCCAAGGTCGCAGGAGAGGTCCCTCGATGAGGGGCCTCTCCTCTTTTCTGTGACCGGCGTGTCGGGGGCCGTCTGCGCCCGATCGACTACCTATCGTTAAGCCCACTTCCACACATGTCGGCTGAACGAAGGGACGGGGAACCCGTGAGCAGCGAGAGCGTGACGACGACCTTGACGAATGAGCTTCATGATCGCCGACCCATGCATCAGTAGCGTCAACGTCCGCGACGAGCCCGAGGCCTATCAAGGTTTCGGGCTAGAGCTGTTTCTCGCAGTCGTTACAGATCAGCTCGCCCGACCAACCCACGATCCGGCCGTCTCTGTCGACGTTCACGACGCCGCCGGTCCGTTTACCCTGCAGGTTCGTCCGCTCGAGCCTGAACCACGTCGAGCCGCACACGCAGGTGCGCTCGTCGGCTGCTCGCTGAGCCCGATCCGTCGGGAAGGCGATCAGTGTCATGTCCGCAGTCTAGAGACAGAAAGGAGGAAGGATCATGCGACACCACACGCCGAAGGGACCCAACGAGTCCTGGAAGACCGGCCAGCGCGTGCCGTTCAGCGGCACCTGGGCTGACCAGTACGCCGTCGTCACGCACCACGAGATCGGTGCGACGTTCCCGCCGTGCATCGACCGTCCGGGCGAATGCGCGTACCGCTACCTGGTCGAACAGTCCGCTGCAACGGCCTGATCTGGTGGCAACTCCTGGGGCGTCGAGGTTATCCTCGGCGCCCCTCTCTCATTCGGTGGGCGGCGTCCCGCGCGGAGGGGTCGGTGCACGGCGGAACTTCGGTCCAGAATGCGGCAAGGATCGCCCATCTGCAAGTCCCCGCGCCGCGGACGTCATCGTGTCGGCGCAGCGTGGCATTCTCGGCCGGAGACAGGGGGGTATCCGGTTGGGGCAGAACAGACGCTTCCCGTACCTCGGGGAGCAGCTCGCTGAGGAGCGGGAACTGCGAGACGCGGTCAGGTCGGGGGCACCGCTGCAGACGCTGTCTAAGAAGGAGCTGCGGCTCGCGACAGTGCCGCTCACGATCGACCCGCAGCCACGCCGGCAGGTGTTCGCGTGGATCCGGTTCGGGGACACGCCAGTACGTACCCGGGCGGTCGTCGCACGGTGGACACCGGACGCGGTCGGCATCGAGTTCGAGATCGAAGGGCGAACATTCCGCTGCTGGGTGTGGGCCGGGGCGGTGAGCGAGCTCGCAGACGTGCGCCGCGAGGAGCGTAAGTGAACCACGAAACGCCCGCCCCCGGCCAGTGAAGGCCAGGAGCGGGCGTGATGTGGGTGGAGCCGGTGTCGCTAGTCGATGCGGACGTACCCGTCGACCTTGTCGACGACGATCTCAGGATTGTCGGTGACTCGGTACCAGATGCGGTAGGTGCCTCGGGTGAGGCCTGTGAGCATGACCCCGAGCTTCCCGTGCAACGTCACGGGCGTCTTCCAGTCCGCCTCGAGAGGGCGCACCCGGTCGGGTAGCAACGCAAGCTCCACGCTCGCGGTCACGTCCACCGGTTCGCCGTTCACGGTCGAGAGGATCGTGACCGCCTGGTGCTCTTTCGTCTCCCGTTCGTAGCTCGTGTTCACGGTCATCCGAGGTGTCCTTCCCAACGGCGAGGATCGAGGGTAGCGGTGCGGCGACGCGGCTCGATCTTGGCCGACCAGCGGCGCGGCTCGAGGTACGCGGTGACCGTGATGTCGCGGCGGTCGCTGGTCAGCTGCCCGACGCCCGACAGCGTCACACCGCCGAGCGCACTGCGCGTCACGAGAGGTGTCGCGGCGGCGGTCCCCGAGAGAGTCACGCCACCAGCCGCCGTGGTGATGACGCGGGCGACGGCAGGTGCCGTGCCGCCGAGAGCGACACCACCGGCAGCGTCGCGGACCACGCTGGTGCCGACGTCGCCCACACCTGCGAGCGTGACGCCGCCGGCAGCCGTCGTGGTGACCTTCGCGACCGCGACGGCAGTCCCGGAAAGCGTTATCGATCCTGTTGCGGTGCGCGCGACGATGACCGTCGCCTCAGCGGTCCCGGTCAGGTTCACCCCGCCGGCCGCGGTGGTGGTGATCCGTGCCGTGGCGTCGGCGGTGCCGCCGATCGTGACGCCGCCCTGCGCAGTGCGGGACACGCTGCCGCCGCTGACGTCGGCCGTGCCGCTGAGGACGACTCCGCCGGCCGCGGTCCGTGTCAGCACGGCGACCGCGGGTGCGTCGCCACCGAGAGCGACACCACCCGCTGCAGTGGCCGGGACCGTCACGACGGTGGGTGCGGTGCCGCCGATGACGGGCCCACCCGTCGCGGTGACGACCACACGCGGCACAGCTTCGGCAGTGCCCGCCAGGGTCACACCACCGCTGGCGGTGCGCACGGACTGTGCGATGGCCACCGCGGTTCCGCCGAGAGTGACGCCACCGTCCGCGGTGCGCACGGCGAGGAGGTTGCGTGGGGCCGTCCCACCGAGCGTGGGGCCACCAGTCGCGGACCGGGCGATCTGCGGCGTCGCGGGCGCGGTGCCGCCGAGTGTGACCCCGCCGGCAGCGTCCCGCGTGACCGAGGAACCGCCACCACTGATCTGGAATGCCCACAGCTGCCCGTAGGTGCACTTCGCTCCGCCGCCGCCCCAGGAGCCTGCGGTGGAGGTGGCGGTGCCGCCGGTGACGACGGCGGAGCCCTGCGTGTTCCCGTACGTGTCGGGGGTGGTCTGCAGGGCACCGGCCTGGCGGGTGTAGCTGTTGGTCAGGGTGGTCGGGTTGGTGAAGCTAGAGGCCCCGTCACGGGAGCCGCCGATGTTCGCGACGACCAGCCATGACGCGCCGGCGGTGGGGGTGATCGCGGTGGTGTCGGTCGAGGCGTTCCCGGCGGCGTTGTGGGAGTGCAGCGACGATGACGGCCCGCCGAGCGGCGACGCGACGAACCCGTCGTCGTAGGCGACCAGGTTGTACACGGACGGGTCGGCGGAGCCGATCGTGTACTGCACCGACGTTTCCCCGCCGGACGCGACCTTCGCGTACATGGTCGCTTCGACCCAGTCGACCCCGGAGGGGCCCTTCGTCCAACCGGTCGACTCCGGCCGCCCCGACCCGGAGGTGGCGAGCAGAGCCGACGACGTGAGCGTGAGGACGAGGAGAGTCCCCGCAGGCTGGGCGGGGAACGACAGGGTGGTGGTCGCGGCAGTCGACGTGCCGGATGCGAGGACGGTCGCGGCCACAGGTCACCCCCCGGTCAGATGTAGGCGCGGGCCTTGAGGATGTTGAACATGAAGTTCGTGGCCTGCGCCTGGGGCCGCTGCCCGTACGTGGTGTCGCGCCAGTTGGTGGCGTCCGCGACGAACGTGCGGAACTCGGTGATCTCCCCCGCCGTCATCCCGAGGGTGACGAGGTTGGCGTCGGTGTTCTGCGCCGCCCACGTGACCAGCTGGTTGATGTCCTCGAACAGGCGCGCCGACGACGCCGCGATCTGCCCCACCCGCTGGTTCAGGCTGTCACGCGAAGGCTGAAACCCGAGAGGCATGATCAGCTCGCGGTGAGCGTCGGGGTGACCTGCACCTGTCCCTGCGACCCGAGCACCGCGATCGAGCTCAGCGGGATCGACCCGAGGAACGTGCCCCCGGTCAGTGCGGTCCAGAACCCGATCTCCACGTACGAGCCCGACGGCACGTCGAACGTGACCTGCGAGCCAGCGGTCGAGCCATCCGACGCGCCGTCCGTCCAGGTGATCGCCTTCCGCGCGTACGCGGGCGAACCGCCGGTCGCCTCCGACGCACCGGTCGTTCCGGCCGCCGCGGTGTGGATGGACGCGTGCGTCGCGCCGGACTTCACCGCGAGGATCGCGGCCTCTTTCGATGCGTTGGGGAATGCCATGATGCGAGTCCTTTCCGGGACGATGGGGGTGGGGCGCCGGCCAGTGATTCGGCCCGAATACTGTGCTTGTCGCCGACGCCCCGGCTTAGTGGTTGAGGATCAGCAGCACGTCGATCACGACGCACAGCGCGAGGTCGAGGTCCGCGAGCGCGAGCACCCACAGCTCGCGGACCCGCATGAGGTCAGCCCTGTTCGAGCTCGAGGCGCGCGCGGATGGCTTCGAAGTCGGCGGTCACGTCGCGGCGGTCCAGGCCGAGCCCGGCCGCGTACTTCGCGAGCAGCGCGTCCTGCGTGCGCTGCTCGATGTCCGACGCGGGCAGCGAGGTGATCGTCACCGGGCCCTGGTCGGCGCTGCCAGCGTCGATGTACGCGACGGGCTGCTTCGCCGAACCCAGCAGGAACCGCTCGACGATCGGCCACCGCTTCCCCAGCTCGCGCACGAGCCGGTAGTACGCGGCGATCACGAGACCGACGGCGACGAGGTTGAGGATCACCGTGACGGTGAATCCGGGTGCGGACGTGGCGAGCACCCCGTCGATCGACTTGATGATGTCGGCGACGGCGGGGATCGCAGCGATCAGCTGCGCGAGCCCCCAGCCGATCGCGCCAGGAACGGCGGTGCGGATGGTGGCGAGGATCAGATCCTGGCGGGTGGGGTTCATGATGACCTCCTCAGGTCAAGGTGGTGTGGCGGCGACAGGACGCGGGAGAATGCCGCGCATGAGCAGATATCGGCGGCTGGTGATGGAGTTCGAGGTCGAAGTCTTGGACGAGACCGACGTGGCGGCCGATGCCGCGCACGTCTCCTATGACCAGGACGGCAACCCGGGAATGATGAACCGGACCGTCGACGAGCACCTGCAGCAGGCCATCAGCCACGCCCTTACCGACGCGCTCGACCGGATGCCGGGTATCGCCTACATGGCCGGGTCTGTGCTGCTGAGGCCGATCGACGGCGACTTCTACATCGAGTGGACGCTGCCGCGGATGCCGGCGCGGCGGGACGATGGCACCTACGCCGACGAGTCGTAACTGAACACGCCCTGCTGCGCTACGGGATCCGTGACGGTCAGCACCCCATCCACGCTCACCTTCAGACCGATGCCACACATCTCCCGCTTCGGTGCGGGTACGATTTGGCCGCTTGTGTATGGCGGCCTCAGCACCACGATCGACATCGTGACCTCCTCAGGTCTGTGGTCGGGTGTCTTCGTCGATGCCGAGCGCACGGTGCATCCAGTAGTCCCGGTCGTGCTCGGCCTTCTCCGCGCGCGCCTCCGTCTTGGCGAGCTGCTCTTTCAGATCGGCGTACGCGCGGTAGTCGATGTCGTCGTGCGCCGTCGCGGGGATGCCGACTTCGGGGGCCGGAGCAGAGTCCGAGCGGCGGAAGGAACGGACCGCGGCGGCGATTGCCGCGATCGTGCCGCCCACTGCGGTCAGCAGCACGGCGGTGGCCGTGATGAGCCCGGCGAACTGCTCCGGCGTCATCAGGTGTCCTTCGGCTTGGCCAGCGCCTCCGAGGTCACGACGGATCCGGTACGACGAGCCCGGCGGTACCGCCACGACTCCCAGATGATCTGCCCGACCCGCAGCAGAGCGATGAACCCGAGGCCACCGATCAGCAGCTGTGTGAGCGGCGCCTGCCCCCACCCGTATTCGTGGACCAGCGCCGCGAGGAGAGTGAAGTAGCAGGCGGACACGATGGCCGTCGCGAACGCTTCGACCCGCACGACCGCCTGCATGCGGGAACCGTCGCCGAGGGCGAGCTGCATGGTCAGGCTGGCCACCAACGCGATCACGGCGAAGACGAGCAGCACCCACTGCCAGATGTCCGCGAGGGGCGCGGCGATCGCTTCCAACGCGACCGGCTGGTACCCCTCCGCCACTGCCATGATCGGGATCGTGATCGACAGGAGCTGCGCGCCCACCGCCCACGCGTTCGCGGGCGACGACCACCGCAGCGGCTGAGCGTCATTCACGCTGCGCCTCCCGCTCGAGGAGGCAGAAGAAGCCGGCCGCCAGCGTGATCATCGAGATCGCGGAGTAGATGATCGGCGCGGTGGGGATGAACCCGGGCGACAGGAAGATCGGCACCGCCCACAGAGTCCACACCGCGCCGAGAAGGAACGTGGGGACCGCGGCGACCGCGCGGGCTCGGGAGAGCAACGCCATCATGAGCACCGACAGCACGACCATCACCAGCCCCCACACCTGCGGGGGCGCGAACGCGAACGCCTGCTGGAACGACAGCACCCCCCGCAGCTGGTCGACCATCGTGACGACGACGATCCCGTGGTCGGAGCACGAAGCCGGCGATCACTACATCGTCGTCGGGCGCGTCACCGAGCTCAGTCCGCTGCCCGCGGCCGCGCGCGACCCCCTGCTGTTCTACCGCGGGGCGTACCGTCACCTGCGATCGCTCGAGAGCGCCTGAGCGGCACCGCGCGGCACCTCTCCGGGATCACGCGCGCGGGTCTACGGCGATGATCGGGATCGCCCGCGTGACGGGCGCCAGCTCCTCGGGCTCCGGGGCGCCCAGCAGCAGGAAACGACCCTCGTAGGGGGCGAGCTCCAACGAGAAGCTCTGCAGGTCGTCGATGCGGGCGATCGTGTCGCCGCTGCGCGCGTCGATCACGGGGCTGCGCGGCGCGAGGTGATCCGACCGCACGGTGCCCTCGATCGTGCCCGCGCTGAAGTTGAGCACGGTGAGCTGGATGGGCGCATCCGGCCGGGCGGCGTCGCCGTCGTCGAGCCGGTGCACCAGCACGAGCATGCTGGGGTGTCCGACGTGCGGGATGTCGATCTGCGTCGCGGTGGCGATGCTGTGCGCCCGCCGCAGGTCGAGCACGCCGCGCAGTCCGGACGCGAACGAGTCGGGGTCCTCGAGCTGGAGCGGCAGGGGTCCGTACAGCGTGCGTGCGCGCGGGATGCCGGACGATGAGCGGACCGCGTCGGGTGCGGCGTCGAGCAGATCGTGGGCGCCCCGCTCGATCCAGCGGGTGTCGCCGGTGGAGATCAGGTCGCGCACGTCCTCGGCGGGGAGCGTGAGCGCGCCGGTCAGGTCCCAGCCCGAGAGCGCGAACACCCCGGGCTGCCACGCGTTGTAGGTCGCGAGAAGCAGGTGCGCGTCGCGGATGGCGGGCACGTCGGCGTCGGTGATGTGGGCGAGCGTCGGCTTCCCCTGCGTGGCGGCGATCAGCGACGCCGTCGTGCACGCGATGCCGTTCTGAGTGAAGACGAGGTTGTAGTCGGCCCCGACCGTGAGCACCTCGGTGAGCTCGGCGCGCACCAGCATCGCCAGCTCGAGTCCGGTGATCTCCGCGTGGCGGAACTCGAACACGTCGTCGCGGTGGGTCGTCGCCCAATGCACGAGCTCGTACGTGAGCTCGTCGTGGTTCTGCAGGCCGTGCACGAGCTGCACCGGCTCGACACCGGTGGCCAGCGCCGTGGTCAGGGCCAGGCGCAGGAACTCGGTGCTGCCCGTGGCGAGGGCGTGGTGATACGCCGGGCGCGTGACGAAGTCGTACGACAGATCGGCGCCGACGGCGCCGGTGTCGCGGATGTCCTCCATCGTGAGGTTGAGCTCCTGGAACGTGAAGCCGCCGACCTTGCGCACCATGCCGGCGATGATGTGGTTGGCCGCATGCGAGAGCGGGTGGCCCTCCGACCAGGCGGGCAGTCCTTCCGCGCTCTTCTCGACCCCGAGGAAGCCGTTCGCGTCCAGTCGCAGCGCGCTCGTGCCGAGGTCGCCGAGCGAGTGCAGGGCGTCGCCGATGACCAGGCGCATGCCCGAGAAGGTCGGGTCGAGCCAGTTGATCGAGGGCTGTCCCTGCTTGAAATAGTGCAGATACACCCAGCGCCGCTCGACGCCGTCGGTGCCGATGACGGCCGAGGTGGCGCTCCAGTTGGTCTCCTTGACGCCGGGCGTGAAGAAGATCACCCGCTGCAGCTCGCCGATGATGTAGCCGCGCTCGCTGAGCTCGCGCTCCTGCACGGCGTCGAGGTTCACCGAATCCCGCTCCGCGGGGACGTCGGGCAGCAGGTGCCAGTCCTCCGGCGGGATCTCGACCATGTGGTAGATGCCGGGGTAGTCCTTGTGCGCCATCTCCGCCAGGCGGAAGTCGGCGCCCTTGCCCGTGTGCCCGGGCACGATGTCGTCGATCACACTGCCGCCGTGCGCGTCGGCCACGTCGGCGAGACGTCGGAACGCGTTCTCATCGCCGAACTCCGGATCGATCTGGGTGCTGATCCGATCGAAGTGCCCGTCGACGCTGGGCGTCTCCTGCCATCCGGTGATGCCGCCCGCCCGCTTGACGGGGCCGGTGTGCAGCCCGGTGATGCCGATCCGCTCGAACGCCGCCCACAGCTGGTCGTCGCCGAGTGCGTCGAGGAACGTCTCGCCGGGCCGGGTGATGAGCGAGATCGGGTAGGCCGTGAACCAGACGTCGCTGGTCTCGATGGCCCGGCGCGCGTCGGGGCGCGCGTAGGGGTTGCGCCACATCGACGGCTGGCCCGACAGCTGCCGCGCGAGTACGTCGGCGTCCTTGAGCATCGACTGACGCACCAGCCACTCCACGTACGCCGGATTGGTGCCGTTCGCGGTGCGGGGGTCGGACTGGAACCGTCTCAGAGTGCCGCTGCGCAGCTGGTCGCGGGGGCGCAGACGGCGAGGGCGCGCGGGGTAGCGCTGCTCGTCGTAGCTGATCTCACTCGGGCCTGGCTCGATCGGGACATCCACGGCTCCCACGCTATCCCGGCTCCGCGATCCGGGGCGAGGGATTGACCAGCCCGTGCGGCTGGGACAATGGGGCGGATGGATGCCTACACGCTCGCCACCGATGGAGCCTGCCAGCGCAACCCGGGCCCCGCCGGGTGGGCGTGGGTGGGCGAGGACGGCCAGTGGGCCGCCGGGTCGCTCGCCGAGGGCACCAACAACATCGGCGAGCTCCTCGGGCTGCTCCACGCGATCCGCGACCACGCGCACGTCGCGAAGCTGACCGTGCAGGCCGACTCGATGTACGCGATCGACACCTATTCGAAGTGGATGGACGGACACGCGCGCCGCGGGTGGAAGACGTCCACCGGCGCGCCCGCGAAGAACGTCGACATCCTCCGCGCCCTCATCGCCGCACGCGAGGAGCGCCGCGCGTCGGGCATGCCCGACGTGGTGCTCGAGCACGTGCGCGGGCACTCCGGGCACCGCCTCAACGGCTGGGCCGACGAGCGGGCGGTCCGCGCCGCGCAGCACGGCGCCGAGGGGCGCGAGGGCACGTGGTCCTCCCGCGGCGGCCATCCCGTGCTGGACGTGTCGGTCGATGCGCCCCGCGCCGGCGAGGACCGACCGCGTCGCGGCATCCGGAACCGCCCTTCCGGCCAGGACTAGGCTGGTCCCGGCGGCATCCGGGCCGCCGATGAGGGCGAGCGAGGCGGCCATGGCGACGACATCCCCGGGCTGGTACGACGACGGCAGCGGCGCGCTGCGCTGGTGGGACGGCCAGCAGTGGACCGCCCACGTGCATGCTCCGGATGCTGCGGCCGCCGCGGCCGCGGAGCAGACGGCGCCGATCGCCCCGGACGGGCAGCCGGCCGCGCACGATTCCACGGCGCTGCACGACGCCGGTGCGGGCTACCCCGCCCCCGCGGGCTACCCGGGCGCGGGGTACTCCGCTACCCAGACCTACCCGACCGCCGGAGACCCCGCCGCGCAGGCGTACGTGCCGGCCCCCGACTACGCGCAGGGCGGCGTGTTCACCGCGGCCACGCAGACGAAGTCGAAGCTCTGGATCGTGTGGGTCGTGCTCGGCGTCGTGCTGCTGGGTCTGGTGGTCGCCGCAGCGGTGCTGATCCCGATGCTCATCGGTCTGTTCACCCCCTCGGCCGCCACGGGCAGAGGAGCCGATCAGCAGGCGGCGGTCTCGACGGTCGAGACGTACGACCACGCCTGGCGCACCGCGAACTGCGACGAGTACTTTGCGGCGACCACCGAGTCCTTCCGCGTCTATCAGCAGATCCCGGACTGCGACACCTTCCTCTCCAGCTCCGCCAACTTCACCGACTCGACGCAGGACTACATGCTCGTGGTGAACGCGGTCACGGCCGAGGGCGAGCACATCATCGTCGACACGACCGAGAGCTACGTCGACCCGCTCGACACCAGCGGATCGACGACGCCGATCGCGAGCGACTACACGTACACGCTCGTCTCGGTCGGGGGCACGTGGCTGATCGACGACGCGACGAATTGATGGCGATCCTCCCTCCGACCCCGCCCACCCGTCCCGCACGCTCACCCCGGTTCGTCCTCGCCTGCATCGGCATCGGCCTGCTCGCGGGTCTGATGTCCGGGCTCTTCGGCGTGGGCGGCGGCACCGTGATCGTCCCGCTGCTCGTGCTGCTGCTGCGCTTCGATCAGCGCCTCGCCGCCGGCACCTCGTTGGCGGCCATCGTGCCGACTGCGACCGTCGGGGTGATCTCCTACGCCGTGCACGGTTCCGTCGCGTGGGTGCCGGCCGCGATCCTGGCCGTCGGAGCCGTGTTCGGCGCGCAGATCGGAACCTGGCTTCTGCCGCGCCTGTCGCAGTTCGTGCTGAGGATGGGCTTCGTCGGATTCCTCGTGGTGGTGATCGTGAGCCTGTTCCTCGTGGTGCCCTCGCGCGAGGCCGACCTCCCCCTCACGTGGGTCACGATCTCGGGGCTCGTCGTGCTCGGCGTCATCACCGGCATCCTGGCGGGCCTCCTCGGCGTCGGCGGCGGCGTGGTGGTCGTGCCGGCGCTGATGCTGCTGTTCGGCACGAGCGACCTCATCGCCAAGGGGACGTCGCTGCTGATGATGATCCCCACGGCGGTCTCGGGCACGGTCGGGAACATGCGCCGGCGGAACGTCGATCTCGTGGCCGCGGCGTGCGTGGGCGTCGCCGCGTGCACCACGACGGCGCTCGGCGCCTGGTTCGCGACGCTGCTCGACCCGCTGGTATCGAACATCCTGTTCGCAGTCTTCCTCACCTTCATCGCCGCGCAGATGACGGTGCGCGCGGTGCGCGCACGCCGAGGCTGATCGGCCCCGGCGCGCATCCGGCGCGTCGGTAGGATGGATCGGTGCCAGTGAATCCCCAGCTCGTCGAGCGCGAGTTCCCCCCGACGGCGCCGTACCTCGTCGGCCGCGAGAAGGTGCGCGAGTTCGCCCGGGCGGTGTTCGCGGATGCTCCGCAGCACCACGACCCGGCGGCCGCCCGCGCACTCGGCTACGCCGATGTGGTCGCCCCGCCCACCTTCGCGATGGTGGTGCAGGACCTCACCCTCCAGCTGCTGCTGGCCGAGCCGGACTCGGGAATCGTGCTGTCGCGCGTGCTGCACGGCGAGCAGCGGTTCCGCTACACCCGGCCGATCGTGGCCGGGGACGAGCTGACCGCGACCCTGCACGTGCGCACGATCCGCGCGGTCGGCGGCAACGCCATGGTCACCAGCGACGCCGACATCGTCGACGCGTCCGGCGCCCACGTCGTCACGGCCACCTCGGTGCTCGTGGTCGGGGAGGAGGCGGCATGAGCGGTCTGGGAGAGCTCGCGGTCGGTCAGGTCGTGGCCGAGCGCGACATCCATCTCACCCGCGAGTCGCTCGTGCGCTACGCGGGCGCGTCGGGCGACTTCAACCCCATCCACTACCGCGACGACATCGCCGCCGAGGTGGGTCTTCCGGGCGTGCTCGCGCACGGGATGCTCACGATGGGTCTGGCCGTCGCGACGCTGGAGGCGTGGCTGGGCGACACGGGCCGCATCGCCGAGTACGGCGTGCGCTTCACCCGTCCCGTCGTGGTCGACCCGGCGGACGGCGCCGACCTGCACATCACCGCGACCGTCGGTGCGCTGGAGGACGAATACGCCCGCATCGATCTGACCGTGCGAGCGGCGGAGGTCACCGTGCTCGCCAAGGCGCAGGTGCGCGTGCGGCTGTCCTGACGCCATGCCCGAGATCGAACCGATCCCGCTCGCGCAGCTGACCACGCTGCGCACCGGTGCGGCCCCCGCGCGCATGATCGACGCGCACACGCGCGACGAGCTCGTCGCCGCCCTCCGCGACACCTGGGCCGGCGGCGACGACTGGTTCGTGCTCGGCGGCGGCTCGAACCTCTTCGTCGGCGACGAGCCGTTCGAGGGCACGGTGGTGCGCATCCTCACGGAGGGGATCGAGCGGATGCCGTCGCCCCACCCCGGTCGCGTGCGACTGCGCGTCGAGGCCGGGCACTCGTGGGACGCGCTCGTGGCCTCCGCGGTCGCGGAAGGGCTCGCGGGGATCGAGGCGATGTCGGGCATCCCCGGCACCGTCGGCGCCGCACCCGTGCAGAACATCGGCGCCTACGGGCAGGAGATCGCCGAGACGCTCGTCGAGGTCGAGCTCATCGACGAGGAGTCGGGGGATGTCCAGACCGTTCCCGCCTCCGAACTCGGGCTGGGTTTCCGCACTTCGGTGTTCAAGCACCACTACGGCTTCGTCGCCGAGCGGTCGGCCGTGATCCTCTCCGTCACGCTCGACCTCGCCGAGGTCGGTGGAGCGGAGCGGCCGGTGGCGGGGGAGCAGCTGCGCACGGCGCTCGGCCTCGGCCCCGAGGCATCCGTCTCCGTCGGCTGGATCCGCGACCACGTGCTCGAGACGCGTCGTCGCAAGGGCATGGTGCTCGACGCCGACGACCCCGACACCTCCAGTGCCGGCTCGTTCTTCCAGAACGCGATCGTGTCGGAGTCGTTTGCCCGCACGCTGCCCGACGCCTGCCCGCGCTGGCCGATGACGCCCGCGCTCGATCCGGTCACGGTGATCCCGCTCGCCGCGTTCGACGGCATCGTCCCGCCGCCGCCGGAGTATCGCACCGAGGTCAAGGTGAGCGCCGGCTGGCTCATCGAGCACGCCGGGGTGGGCAAGGGTTTCCGCCTGCCGCGCTCGCGCGCGGGCCTGTCGACCAAGCACGCGCTCGCCCTCACCAACCGCGGCGGCGCGACGGCCGCGGAGCTCGCCGAGCTGGCGAGATTCATCCAGGGCCGCGTGCAGTCCGAGTTCGGGCTGATCCTCCAGCCCGAACCGGTGCTCGTCGGCGTCGAGATCTAGCCGGGCTCAGCCGAAGAGCTGCTGCAGGCGGCCGATGCCCTCGCGGATCGCGTCGTCGCCGAGCGCGTACGAGAAGCGCAGGTAGCCGCTCGGCCCGAACGCCTCGCCGGGAACCGCGGCCACCTCGGCCTCGTCCAGGATCAGGTCGGCGAGCTCGAGGGATGTCTCGATGCGCTTCCCCCGCCACTCGCGGCCGAGCAGCCCGGTGACGTCGGGGTACACGTAGAACGCGCCCAGCGGCGTCGGGACGCTCACGCCGTCGATCGTCGACAGCTCCTCGACAATGAGCTTGCGGCGCCGGTCGAACGCGACGCGGAACTCCTCCGCCTCGGCCTGCGGACCCGTGAGCGCGGCGAGGGCCGCGCGCTGCGCGATGTTGTTGACGTTCGACGACAGGTGGGACTGCAGGTTCGCCGCGACCTTGATCGCGTCCTGCGGGCCGACCATCCAGCCCACGCGCCAGCCGGTCATGGCGTAGGTCTTCGCGACGCCGTTGACGAGGATCGTCTGCTGCGCGAGCTCGGGAACGGCCTCGACGATCGACACGGCGCGGGCGCCCTCGTAGACGAGGTTCTGATAGATCTCGTCGGTGATGACCCAGATGCCGTGCGCGAGCGCCCACTCGCCGATCGCCTTCGTCTGCTCGGCGGAGTAGACGGAGCCGGTCGGGTTCGACGGCGACACGAACACGAGCACCGTGGTCTTCTCGGTGCGGGCGGCCTCGAGCTGCTCGACGGTGACGAGGTAGTCCTGGTCGGCCCCGGCGAACACCTCGACGGGGATGCCGTCGGCCAGGGCGATCGCTTCGGGATAGGTGGTCCAGTACGGGGCGGGCAGCAGCACCTCGTCGCCCGGGTTCACCACGGCCTGGAACGCCTGGTAGACGGCCTGCTTGCCGCCGTTGGTGACGATGATCTGCGATGGGCTCACCTCGAGGCCCGAGTCGCGCAGCGTCTTCGCGGCGATCGCCTCGCGCAGCACGGGGAGCCCGGCGGCGGCGGTGTAGCGGAAGTTCGCCGGGTCGTGCAGCGCCTGCGCGGCGGCGTCGACGATGAACTGCGGCGTGGCGAAGTCGGGCTCGCCGGCGGCGAAGCTGATCACCGGGCGGCCGGCGGCCTGGAGCGACTTCGCCTTCGCGTCGACCTTGAGGGTCGCCGACTCGGCGATGGACGAGAGCTTGCGGGAGAGCGGGGCGCGTTCGGTCACGTTTCGAGCGTAGTCCGGCCGTTCGGCGTCGCCCACTGTCCATGACGGCGCATTCCCGCTCGCTCCTGTACGCCCGCGCCATCGACGAACGGTCGCGACTCGCCGCGCGCGCGAGGCGGTACGGCGTGTTGCGACCGCTCGGCAGGAGGGGTCCAGGGACGAGGGGACGCAAATCGCGGCATCCGGACGAATGGATGCCGCGATCCGCGCCCCCTCGCGGGAGAACCGGGTTCAGCCGAACTGGTTCATCGTGTTGTCCTTGCCGCCGGCCTTGAGCGCGGCATCCCCGGCGAAGTACTCCTTGTGGTTGTCGCCGATGTCGCTGCCGGCCATGTTCTGATGCTTGACCGTCGCGATGCCCCCGCGGATCTCACGACGCTGCACGCCCTTGACGTACGCGAGCATGCCCTCGTCGCCGAAGTAGCCCTTGGCCAGGTCATCGGTCGACAGCGCGGCCGTGTGGTAGGTCGGCAGGGTGATGAGGTGGTGGAAGATCCCGGCGCGGGCGGCACCGTCGCGCTGGAATGTGCGGATCCGCTCGTCGGCGAGCGTGGCCAGCGCGGTGTCGTCGTACTCCACGCTCATCAGGTCGGCCCGGTCGTACGCGGAGACGTCCTCGCCCTGCGCCGCCAGCGCGTCGTATGCCTGCTGCCGGAAGTTGAGCGTCCAGTTGAACGACGGGCTGTTGTTGTAGACCAGCTTGGCGTTCGGCACGACCTCGCGGATGCGGTCGACCATCCCGGCGATCTGCTCGACGTGCGGCTTCTCGGTCTCGATCCACAGCAGGTCGGCGCCGTTCTGCAGCGATGTGATGCAGTCGAGCACCACGCGGTCCTCACCCGTTCCGGCGCGGAACTGATAGAGGTTGCTGGCCAGGCGCCGCGGGCGCAGGAGCCTGCCCTCGCGGCGGATGATCACGTCGCCGTCGCTCAGATCGCCGGCGGCGACCTCCTCGACGTCGAGGAACGCGTTGTACTGGTCGCCGAGGTCGCCCGGCTCGTGCGAGACGGCGATCTTCTGCGTGAGTCCCGCGCCGAGCGAGTCGGTGCGGGCGACGATGATGCCGTTGTCGATGCCGAGCTCGAGGAAGGCGTAGCGCACCGCGTTGATCTTCGCGAGGAAGTCCTCGTGCGGCACGGTGACCTTGCCGTCCTGGTGGCCGCACTGCTTCTCGTCCGAGACCTGGTTCTCGATCTGGATGGCGCACGCACCCGCCTCGATCATCTTCTTGGCCAGCAGGTACGTCGCTTCGGGATTGCCGAAGCCGGCGTCGATGTCGGCGATGATCGGCACGACGTGGGTCTCGTACGTGTCGATCTGCGTCTGGATGAACTCCACCGCCGTCTCGTCGCCCGCCGCCCGCGCGCGATCGAGCGCCGTGAACAGCAGGTCGAGCTCGCGCGTGTCGGCCTGGCGCAGGAACGTGTACAGCTCCTCGATGAGCGCCGGGACGGCCGTCTTCTCGTGCATCGACTGGTCGGGCAGCGGTCCGAACTCCGAACGGAGGGCGGCGACCATCCAGCCCGACAGGTACAAGTACCGCTTCTTCGTCGACTTCAGGTGCTTCTTGATCGAGATGAGCTTCTGCTGTCCGATGAAGCCGTGCCAGACGCCCAGCGACTGCGTGTACAGGGACGCGTCGTCGTCGTACTCGGCCATGTCGGCCCGCATGATGTCGGCGGTGTACTGCGCGATCTCGAGCCCGGTGCGGAAGCGGTTCTGCGCCCGCATGCGCACGACGTTCTCGGGGTCGATCGCGTCCCATGCCGATCCGTGCTGCTGCTTGAGGGCGTCGATCGAGGCGAGGTCGTCCTGGTAGGTGGTCATGTCGTGTCCTTTGTCGTCGATTCGGGATGCCGCGACTCACGCGGTCTCGGTGAGGTGGCGCGCGTAGGCGGGCAGGGTCAGGAACGCAGGGAAGTCCTGCCCGAGCGCCACCTCGCGGAAGACCTCCGCGGCGTCGTCGAAGCGGTCGCCCTCCGAGCGCGCCACCTCGCCCAGCACCCGGGTGATCAGGCCCTCGATGTAGTCGCGGGTGATCGGGGTGCCGTCCTCGGTGGCGCGGTCCTGGTGGATCCACTGCCACACCTGGGACCGCGAGATCTCGGCGGTCGCGGCATCCTCCATGAGGTTGTCCAGCGCCACGGCGCCCAGCCCGCGCAGCCACGCCTCGATGTAGCGGATCGCGACCGACACGTTGGCGTGCACGCCCTCGGCCGTCACGGGGCGTCCGATGTGCACGTCGAGCAGCTCGGCCGCCGACACCTGCACGTCGTCGCGCTGACGGTCGACCTGGTTGGGGCGGTCGCCCAGCACCGCGTCGAACTCGGCCTGGGCCGTGGGGATCAGGTCGGGGTGCGCCACCCACGTGCCGTCGAATCCGTCGCCGGCCTCGCGCTTCTTGTCGGCGGCCACCTTCTCGAACGCCCGGGCGGTCACCTCGGGGTCGCGGCGGTTCGGGATGAACGCGCTCATGCCGCCGATCGCGAAGGCCCCGCGCTTGTGGCACGTCTTGACCAGCAGCTCCGTGTAGGCCCGCATGAACGGCACCGTCATCGTCACCTCGCTGCGGTCGGGCAGCACGAACCGGGCACCGCGGCCGCGGTAGTTCTTGATGATCGAGAAGATGTAGTCCCAGCGGCCGGCGTTGAGGCCCGCCACGTGGTCGCGCAGCTCGAAGAGGATCTCCTCCATCTCGAACGCGGCGGGGAGCGTCTCGATGAGGACCGTCGCACGGATGGTGCCGTGCGGGATGCCGATGTACTCCTCGCTGAACGAGAACACGTCGTCCCACAGCCTGGCCTCTTCGCTGGACTCCAGCTTGGCGAGGTAGAAGTACGGCCCGCGCCCGTTCGCGATCAGCTGCTGCGCGTTGTGGAAGAAGTACAGCCCGAAGTCCACGAGGGATCCGGATGCCGCCATCCGGCGTCCGGCGCGGTCGGTGACCTCGAGGTGCTTCTCCGGCAGATGCCAGCCGCGCGGGCGCATCACGATCGTCGGGGTGCGCTCGGCGGTCACCTCGTAGGTCCTGCCGTCGGCGGAGGTGAACGACAGCTCGCCTCGGATCGCGTCGCGCAGGCTCAGCTGCCCCTCGATGACGTTCTTCCAGGTGGGGGAGGTGGCATCCTCCTGGTCGGCCAGCCACACCTTCGCGCCCGAGTTCAGCGCGTTGATCGTCATCTTGGGGTCGGTGGGCCCGGTGATCTCCACCCGGCGGTCCTCCAGACCGGGGCCCGCTCCGGCCACGCGCCAGTCGGCGTCGTCGCGGATGTGAGCGGTGTCGTCGCGGAAGCGGGGGTCGTGGCCGTTCCCGATCTCGAACCGGCGGCGCATCCGCTCGGCGAGCCGGTCGTGGCGTCGACCGCCGAACCGGGTGTGCAGCTCGGTGAGGAACGCCAGCGCGTCGGGGGTGAGGATCTCGTCGTAGCGGTCTCGCACGGGACCGACGACGTCGATCGCGGCCTCGTGCGTCGCCACCGGGGTGGGGCCGGTCTGCGTGGACATCGGCCGGAACGCGGTCGTGATGGTCATGATGTGCTCCTCTCGCTCGAGCGGTGGATGGTCACCGGGTCGTAGCTCCACTGTGTGTGAAGTTCTGTCCCACTACCCGCCGATTCGCGTGTGAAGATCGGCCGAATTTCTGCTTCTGTGACAGAATCGCCGTATGAGCACCGTGACACCACCGTCGCTGACCGCAGATCCCGGCGACGATCGTGAGGTGGACTCCCTGACGATCGGCCGGCGCATCCGGCAGCTGCGCACCGACCGCGGCATGACGCTCGAGGAGCTCGCCTCGGCGGTCGACCGCGCGCCGAGTCAGCTGTCGATGATCGAGAACGGCCGGCGCGAGCCGAAGCTCACGCTGCTCCAGGCGATCGCCCGTGCCCTGTCGACGACCCTCGACGCCCTGCTCGAATCGGCGCCGCTCGACGAACGCTCCACCCTCGAGATCGGGCTCGAGCGCGCGATGCGCGGCTCGACGTTCCAGGCGCTCGGGATCGCCCCCTTCCGCATCGGCCGCTCGGTGCCCGACGACGCGCTCCGAGCCATGCTCGCGTTGCAGGGCGAGATCGAGCGGCTGCGCGACGAGCGCTCCGCCACCCCCGAGGAGGCTCGTCGCGCCAACGTCGCCCTGCGGCGGCTCATGCGCACTCAGGACAACTGGTTCCCCGATCTGGAGGCGCAGGCCCGCGGCATCCTCTCCGCGGTCGACCACCCCGGCGGGCCGCTCACCCAGCGCACCGCCTCGGACATCGCCGCGCATCTCGGGTTCACGCTGCACTACGTGCCCGACCTGCCGCAGACCACCCGCAGCGTCGCCGATCTGAAGAACGGCCGGCTCTACCTCTCCAGTCGGCTCACGGCCAAGGGCGATCCGCGCACGGCGGTGCTGCAGGCGCTGTCCAGCCGCATCCTCGGGCACTCCGAGCCCACCAGCTACGCCGAGTTCCTCCGCCAGCGCGTGGAGACGAACTACCTCACCGGGGCGCTCCTCATCCCGCAGGAGCACGCGGTGCCGTTCCTGCAGGACGCGAAGGCCCGTCGGGCCATCTCGATCGAGGACCTCCGCGACGCGTACTCGGTGTCGTACGAGACCGCGGCGCACCGGTTCACCAATCTCGCCACGGAGCACCTCGGCATCCCGGTGCACTTCCTCAAGGTGCACGAGTCGGGCACGATCACGAAGTCCTACGAGAACGACGACGTGAACTTCCCGACCGACCGTCTGGGCTCCAGCGAGGGGCAGATGTGCTGCCGCAAGTGGACCAGTCGGGTGGTGTTCGACGTCGACGACAAGTTCAACCCGTACTACCAGTACACCGACACCGGCAACGGCACGTACTGGTGCACGGCGCGGGTGGAGGCATCCAGCGAAGGGGCCCACTCGGTGTCGGTCGGTGTGCGCTTCGACGACACGAAATGGTTCCTCGGGCGCGACACCCCCAACCGCGGCGTCTCGCGGCACGCGGTCGAGGTGTGCTGCCGACGCGCCCCGGCCGACCTCGAGTCGGCGTGGCGCACGCAGTCGTGGCCCAATGTCAAGACCCCGCGCACGCTGCTGGCGACGCTTCCCACGGGCGCGTTCCCCGGGGTGGACACGACCGACGTGTACGAGTTCCTGCAGGCGCACGCCCCGCGCTGAGCGGGGGTGCGCCCCGTCAGGCTCCCGCGTGGGCGCGGATACCTGCTTCGACGGCGTCGAGCCAGCGCCCCACGTTGCGTCGCGCCTCGGGGGTGTCGGGGTAACGGCACCGCAGATGCATGCCGGTGTCGTTCAGCACGAACCACACCATGACCCCGTCGGTCTTGATCTCGGCGGTGACGAACCGGATCGAGTCCCCCGCGTGAAGGTGCGGAAGCCGCCGCGTGTCGAGCCAGGAGATCGCGAACATCCCCGCGGCGGGCGGCGGGCCGGCGGGGCCGAGGATGGGCGCGAGCGGGTGCGAGCCGAGTGCGAGCGCCTCCTTCACCGCCGCCGCGACGGCGCGCGGGTCGGGGTCGTCGCTGTCGATCACCGAATTGGTGATGAACCAGCCGACGCTGTCGAGCCAGCGCGCCTCGTTGCGACTGTGCACCGGGAAGACCGCGCGCAGCGCCGATCCGGCCAGCGCCCGGGTGACGCCGGTGAGCACCGAGAGCGCCAGCGCGGTGGGGCGCACCCCGTACCCGTCGGCGACGCGCTCGAACGTCGCCACACCGTCGGCGTCGATCAGGTCGCGCACCTCGACGACCTCGTCGCGGAGCGTCGAGACGTCGCCGAGCGACAGCGGGAACACGGGCAGGTCGCCGCCGCCGGCCTCGAGTATCGCGTGCCAGCGCGCGACGATCGTCTCGGGGGCGGGCGGGAGCGAGGCCAGCAGGGCGGAGTGGGCGCCGAAGTCGGCGGGGGGATCGTCGGCACCGCGGTCGGGATCGCGCAGATCGCGCGCGAGCACCAGCAGCGACCACATGTCGACGTGCGCGTGATCCGACGCGATCACGACGGTGATCGGGCCCGTCTCGGGGACGATCGCGGCGAGCAGGTGCGACGGCTGCGCGAAGGGCCGGCAGCGGTCATCGAGCAGACGATGCAGGATGCCGCGCAGCGCGTCTCCGGTCCCCTCGGCGACCTGCTCCCACCCGGCCGAGGCGACCTCGATCGGGCGCAGGCGCAGGCCGTCGTCCTGCGAGAAGCCGGTGCGCAGCGCACCGTGCCGGGCCAGGACGCGGGCCCAGCCCCGCTCGAGCGTCTCGAGGTCGCTGTCGAGGTCGAAGGCGAGCGCCATCCACGAGCCGGCCCGGTCGCCGCCGCCCACGTGTCGGCGCTGATCGTACGAGATCGTCACCTCGCCGGCCTCCGCCCCGGACGCCGTCATGGCGAGCACGTGGAGCGATCCGTCGGGGAGGTTCACCCGGGCGATGCTGCTGAGGCGCATCGCCGTAGCATAGGGGCCCAGACCATCGAGTTCGTGACGGGGAGGCGAGATGCCTGTTCTGGAGACCCGGGGAGCTCGGCTCGACTACGAGCTCGCAGGCGACGAGGGCCCGCTCGTGGTGCAGCTGCACGGCCTGACGTCCAGTCGGGAGCGCGACGTCGAACTCGGCCTCGACCTGTCGCGCGCGCTGCGTCGGCATCGCGTGCTGCGGTTCGACGCACGGGGTCACGGGCGCTCGACCGGCACGACGTCCGCCTCCGACTACGGGTGGGACCGTCTCGCCGACGACCTGCTCGCCCTGCTGGATCACGTGGCGCCGGGGGAGCGGGTGCACGGGGTGGGCCCCTCGATGGGAACCGGCACGCTGCTGCACGCCGCGGTGCGCGCGCCCGACCGGTTCGCGAGCCTGACGCTCGCCGTGCCGCCCACGGCATGGAAGACCCGCCGCGCGCAGGGCGACACCTACCGGGGCAACGCCGAGCTCATCGAGCGCGAGGGGCTGGCCGCATTCGTCGCCCTCGGATCGGCCGCGCCGGTGCCACCCGCTCTGGCGGAGGCGCCCGACACCCTGCCCGCGGTCGCCCCGGAGCTGCTGCCGACCGTCATGCGCGGTGCCGCCGGAACCGACCTGCCGCACCGCAAGGGCATCGTGCGCCTCACCGTCCCGACGCTGATCCTCGCGTGGACGGGCGACCGGGGGCATCCGCTCAGCACGGCCAAGAAGCTGCATTCGCGGATCTACGGAAGCCGGCTCGTCGTGGCCCGCACCCCCTACGGCATCATGGCGTGGCCCGGCCTCTTCGCCGAGCACGTGACCACGCACTGATCAGCCCGCCCGGCCCGCCTCACGCCAGTGCGCGCAGCGCCGCCCACAGTTCGGCGCGGGTGGCGAACGAGCCGAGTTCGCGCGCGAGCAGTCGTTCGGAGAGGGTGAGGCGGGCGCGCACGGTGTGGCGATGCACGCCGAGGGCGCGCGCCGTCGACTCGGCCGAGCAGTCCTCGTCGAGCCACGTTCGCAGCGTCTGCACCAGGTGCGTGCCCTCGCGGGCGTCGTGCTCGGTGAGCGGGGCCAGCTCGGCGGCGGCGAGCGGCGCGGCCTCGGGGCCCAGCGCCGACAGCACGCCGGACGCCGCCACCTCGGTGAACGAGGTGATCGCGGCACGCCCTCGATCGCGCGCCACCCGTGCCTGATCGAGGGCCGCCGCGACGCCGTCGTAGCCGGTCGGCGCCGAGACCCCGATGCGGGCGTCGAAGCGGGCCGCCGCCTCCTGCAGCACGTGCCGGTCGTCGGCCGGGACGACGAGTACCAGGCCGTCGTCCGCGCGACCGAAGAAGAGCGAGCCGCGCTGCTCCTCGGCGCGCAGCTCGAGCAGCTCGGCGAGCGCCTCGCCGCGGGCGGATGCGGCATCCGTCACCGCCACCACGACCGGCGCGGCCGGCAGCGGGCCCCACAGGTCGCGCGCGATGCGGCGCGCGAGCCCCGGATCGCCGGCCAGGAGCGACTGCAGCAGCCCCGCGCGGAGGGCGCCGCGCGCGCGGCTGAGCCCCTGCTGCTGCTCGAAGGCGAGCCCGGCCATGGCGATCACGGCCGTCACCACACCGCGCCCTTCCTGGTCGAGCTCACCCGCCGCGATCGCGATCACGCCCCGCAGGTGACCTCCGCGCCCGAGGGTCTGCAGGGTGAAGGGGCGCTCGCCGATGCGCAGGGCCGAACCTGCCCGGGCGCCTCGGCGCAGCACCGTGCCGACCTCGTCGTGGAGGGAGGCGACGGATGCCTCGTCGAGCTCGCCGGCCGGATGCTCGCGCATCAGCTCGCCGGCGGCGTCGAACAGCCCCACCCAGGTGCCCAGCTGGCGGGCGAGCTCGGCGAGCGTCGCGCCGAGGCCGTCGGGCCTGAGGGCGGCCAGGGCGATCGCCCGCTGGGCGGCCAGCGCCCAGCTGCGGCGGGCGTAGGCCTCGGCGGCGATGGCCTCGGCGTTCGCCCGCGCGACGGCGATGAAGGGCGTGCGATAGGGCACCTCGAACAGCGGCAGGCCCGCGTCGCGGCATGCCGCGGTCAGCTCGGGCGGGATGCCGTCGCGGACGACCTCGGTGCCGAAGCCCAGACCCGCCACGCCGCGCGCGACAAGCCGCTGCACGTAGTCGGCGACGAGCGCGGCATCCGTCCCTCCGCGGCCGGTCGCGGCCGTGCCGCCGGGCCCCCCGGCGAACTGCGTGCCCGTGGTCAGCAGCACCTGTCCGTCGGAGAGGAACGGCGTGGGATCGGCGAGGTCGCTGGAATGCACCCAGCGCACCGGGCGGTCCAGCGCCGTCGGGTCGACCTCGACCTCCAGCCGCAGGTGCAGATCGGTGCGCGCGAGGAGAGCGCGCAGCGTCGGGGTTTCCGCGGTGTCCATGCGCGCCTCCGAGCAGACAGTCGTGTACCGGGCGTACAGCAACGTATCCAGAATGTACAGGACGGAGGGTGCGGCGGCCCGTGAGCGTTCCCTACGCTCCCCAGCATGAGCGCTCTCGACACCCTCACCGCGCCGCCCGTCGGCGGCCCCTCGCTCCCGCAGGAGCGCCGCCTCACCACCGCCATCCCCGGCCCCCGTTCACAGGAGCTGCTGGCCCGCAAGGCATCGGCGGTCGCCGCCGGTGTGGGGCACACCGTTCCGGTGCACGCCGTCGCCGCCGGCGGGGGCGTCGTGGTCGACGCCGACGGCAACTCGCTCATCGACCTCGGATCGGGCATCGCGGTGACCACCGTCGGAAACGCCCACCCCAAGATCGTCGAGGCCGTGCAGGCCCAGGTCGCGCAGTTCACGCACACCTGCTTCATGATCTCGCCGTACGAGTCCTACGTGGAGGTCGCCGAGGCGCTCAACCGCGTCACCCCGGGCGACCACGAGAAGAAGACGGCGCTGTTCAACTCGGGCGCCGAGGCGGTCGAGAACGCGATCAAGGTCGCGCGCAAGTTCACCAAGCGCCAGGCGGTCGTCGCCTTCGACCACGCGTACCACGGCCGCACCAACCTCACCATGGCGCTGACGGCCAAGAGCATGCCCTACAAGAGCGGCTTCGGACCCTTCGCGTCGGAGATCTACCGCGTGCCGGCGTCGTACCCGTACCGCGACGGCCTGAGCGGAGCGGATGCCGCCGCGAAGGCGATCTCGCTGATCGAGAAGCAGATCGGCGCCGACAACCTGGCCGCCGTCATCATCGAGCCCATCCAGGGCGAGGGCGGATTCATCGTCCCGGCCGACGGCTTCCTCGAGGCGATCGTGGAGTGGTGCCGTGCGAACGGCGTCGTCTTCATCGCCGACGAGGTGCAGACCGGCTTCGCCCGCACCGGCACGATGTTCGCCAGCGAGCAGTTCGGCATCGTCCCCGATCTCATCACCACCGCGAAGGGCATCGCCGGCGGCCTGCCGCTGGCCGGCGTCACCGGCCGCGCCGAGATCATGGACGCCTCGCACACCGGCGGCCTGGGCGGCACGTACGGCGGCAACCCGATCGCGTGCGCCGCGGCGGTCGCCGCGATCGACGTGTTCGAGAACGACGGACTCGCCGAGCGCGCGGTCGAGGTCGGCCGCGTGCTGGTCGACCGGCTCACGGCACTCCAGGCCTCCGATCCCCGCATCGGCGACATCCGCGGCCGCGGCGCCATGATCGCCGCCGAGTTCATCGACCCGGTCACCGGCGAGCCCGACGCCGCCCTCGCCGGCGCGGTCGCGAAGGCATCGACCGCCGAGGGCGTCATCGTCCTCACGTGCGGCACCTACGGCAACGTCATCCGCTTCCTGCCGCCGCTGTCGATCGGCGACGAGCTGCTGAACGAGGGACTGGACGTGGTCGCCGCCGCGCTGGCGGCCTCCTGAGCACGGGGCATCCGCTCGCCGTCCTGCGCGCGACGCACCGGGGGGGTGGCGCAGGGGCGGACGAGCGGATGCCTCGCCCCGCCGGTGCCGTGCGCACCGGACGCACGACCGAAACATCGACCCGATAGCCTCACGAAGAAGTAAGGGGAAGACATGCCCGAGATCACCCGAGACGTCGTCATCGTCGGAGCCGGCGCCGCCGGTCTCACCGCCGCCAACCAGCTGAAGAAGGCCGGGCTCTCCGTCGCCGTTCTCGAGGCGCGCGACCGCGTCGGCGGGCGGCTGTGGACCGACGAGATCGACGGCGCCATGCTCGAGATCGGCGGCCAGTGGGTCTCGCCCGACCAGCACGCGCTCATCGACACCGTCGCCGAGCTGGGCCTGGAGACCTTCAGCCGCTACCGCGAGGGCGACAGCGTCTACGTCGGTCCGGACGGCCAGGTGCACCGCTTCACCGGCGAGATGTTCCCCGTCTCGCCCGAGACCGAGAAGGCGATCGCCGAGGTCACCGCGCGCCTGGACGCGATGGTCGCCGAGATCGACCCCGACCGCCCCTGGGCACACCCGAATGCCGAGGAGTGGGACCGCATCACGTGGGACGCGTGGCTGCGCACGCAGACCGACGACGACGAGGCGGTGCGCAACCTCGCCTTCGCGACCGGCTCGGCCATGCTCACCAAGCCGACGCACTCCTTCTCCCTCCTGCAGTCGCTGCTCATGGCGTCGTCCGCGGGCTCGTACTCGAACCTCGTCGACGCCGACTTCATCCTCGACAAGCGCGTCGTCGGCGGGCTGCAGCAGGTGCCCCTGCTGCTGGCCGAGCGCCTCGGCGACGACGTCTTCCTCGAGCAGCCCGTGCGCACGCTGCACTGGGGCGACGACGGCGTCACCGCGATCGCCGACGGTATGACCGTGCGGGCCCGCTCCGCGATCCTGGCGCTCGCTCCGGTCCTGTACGACCGGATCTCGTTCGTGCCCTCTCTCCCGCGGCTGCAGCACCAGATGCACCAGCACCTCTCGATGGGCTTCGTCATCAAGGTGCATGCCGTCTACGACACCCCGTTCTGGCGCGCCGACGGACTCTCGGCCACCGCGTTCAGCCCGTACGAGCTCGTCCACGAGGCGTACGACAACACCAACCACGGCGACGAGCGGGGCACCCTGGTGGGCTTCGTGTCCGACCAGAACGCCGACGACCTCTTCCGGCTGACCGCCGAGGAGCGCAAGGAGCGCATCCTCGAGTCGCTGTCGCACTACTACGGCCCCGAGGCGAAGAACACGGTCGTCTACTACGAGAGCGACTGGGGCACCGAGGAGTGGACCCGCGGCGCGTATGCCGCGAGCTTCGACATGGGCGGCCTGCACCGCTACGGCGCCGACCTGCGCACCCCCGTCGGCCCGATCCACTTCGCCTGCAGCGACCTCGCCGGCGCCGGCTACCAGCACGTCGACGGCGCGATCCGCATGGGCCGCCTCGCCGCGCAGAACATCCTCGAGGCGCGGGGATGACGGGTCGTATCGTCGTCGGCTACACCGCGACGACGGCGGGCGCCGACGCCGTGGCGGTCGGGGCGCGCCTGGCCGAGGCATCCGGATCCGAGCTGCACCTCGTCGTGGTGCTGCCCGCCGATGAGCGCTCGGTGATCACTCCGCCGGACGCGAGCTACGACCGCTACCTGCGAGATCGTGCGGGGGAGTGGCTGAGCGAGGCCGAGCAGACGCTGACGGATGCCGTGACCCGGCGTTCGCACGTGCGATCGGCCGAGTCGTTCGCCGAGGGGCTCGTGGCCGTGGCCGACGAACTCGAGGCCACGCACATCGTGATCGGTGCGGCCGGCGGCGGCCTCCGCGGCCGGCACCGGCTGGGGAGCGTGGCACAGGAGCTGCTGCACTCTTCGGATGTGCCCGTGGTGCTCGCTCCGCAGGGCGCGGCCGAGGCCGATCCCTCGGTCGGGATCACGCGGCTGACCGCCGCGGTGGGCACGCGCCCGGGCGCCGAGGCGCTGTTCGACGAGACGATCACCCTGGCGACCGCGACCGGCGCCGAGGTGCGGCTGCTCTCGCTCGTCACGGTCGACCTGCCGGCCTCGGTCGACACGGGCGTGATCCGCATCGCCGGAGCCGCCCACGCCGACGAGGTGCTCGCGCAGGCGCGCGCCGCCCTGCCCGACGGGATCGAGGCCGACGCCGTCGTCGCGCGCGGCGAGTCCATCGAGGACGCCGTGGTCGACCTCGACTGGCAGCCCGGCGAGCTGGCGATCGTCGGCTCGAGCCGCCTCGCTCAGCCCCGCCGCCTGTTCCTCGGCTCGACGGCGGCGAAGATGCTGCACGAGCTGCCCGTCCCGATGATCGTCGTCCCGCGCACCCGCAAGGAAGGACTGCAGCCATGAGCGCACCCGAAGGCGCGGCCGCGCCGCTCGCACCGGCCGGCGGCGAGGATGCCGGCGGCATCTCGAAGAAGGGGCTGAGCGCCGGCACCGTCGGGCTCATCGGCGCGGTCGTCATCGGCATCTCGTGCATCGCGCCCGCCTACACGTTCACGGCGGCCATCGGCCCGACCGTGGGCGCCGTCGGCGTGCAGGTGCCCGCGATCATCCTCGTGGGCTTCATCCCGATGCTCCTGGTCGCCTTCGGCTACCGCGAGCTCAACAACCGGATGCCCGACTCGGGCACCTCCTTCACGTGGGCGGCCCGCGCGTTCGGCCCCTGGATCGGCTGGATGGCCGGATGGGGGCTGGTCGCGGCGACCGTGATCGTGCTGTCGAACCTCGCCGGCATCGCGGTCGACTTCCTGTTCCTGCTGATCTCGCAGCTCACCGGCAACCCCGACATCGCGAATCTCACCTCGGAGATCTGGATCAACATCGCGGTCTGCCTGCTGTTCGTGCTCGGCGCGACCTACGTGTCGTACCGGGACATGCAGACGACGCAGAAGCTGCAGTACGTGCTCGTCGGCTTCCAGGTCGTCGTGCTGCTGCTGTTCGCGATCGTCGCGATCGTGCAGGTGAACAACGGCAACGCGTTCGATGCCACCCCGTTCGACTGGTCGTGGTTCAATCCGTTCGCCGTGACGTCGTTCAGCTCCTTCGCCGCGGGGCTCTCGCTGTCGATCTTCATCTTCTGGGGCTGGGACGTCACGCTCACGATGAACGAGGAGACGAAGGATCCGGAGAAGACGCCGGGTCGGGCCGCGACCATCACCGTGGTCACGATCGTCGCCCTGTACCTGCTGCTCGCGGTCGCCATGATCATGTACGCCGGCACCGGCGACGGCGAGTTCGGCCTGGGCAATCCCGACATCCAGGACAACGCGTTCTTCGCGCTCGCCGGCCCGATCCTGGGCCCGCTCGCGGCGCTCGTGTCGCTCGCGGTGCTGACCTCGTCGGCGTCATCGCTGCAGTCCACGTTCGTCGGACCCGCCCGCACGCTCCTCGCGATGGGGCACTACGGAGCCCTCCCGCCGAAGTTCGCGAAGGTCAGCCCCCGGTTCTTCACTCCCGGATACGCGACGATCGTCTCGGCCATCGTGGCGGCGGGCTTCTACGCGATCATGCGGGTCGTGAGCACCAACGTGCTCTCCGACACGATCCTCACCCTCGGCATCATGATCTGCTTCTACTACGGGCTGACCGCGTTCGCGTGCGTCTGGTACTTCCGCAAGCAGTGGTTCGACTCGGTGCGGAACGTGTTCTTCACGTTCCTCTTCCCGCTCATGGGCGGGGTGATCCTCGCGGTGCTGTTCGTCACCACCCTCACCGACAGCATGAGCCCCGACTACGGCAGCGGCTCCGAGATCGGCGGCGTCGGGCTCGTGTTCATCCTCGGCGTCACGATCATCGTCGTGGGCATCGTGATCATGATCTGGCAGGCCGTCAAGCGGCCCGCGTTCTTCAAGGGCGAGACGCTGTCGGTCGACGCGCCGCCGAGCCTCCGCCGCACCCGCCGGTGACGGCATCCACTCTCAACCGATCGGAGAAAGCATGAGCGACTACGCCGTCGTCAACCCCGCCACCGGACAGACCCTGGCCACCTACCCGACCCTCACCGACGCGGAGGTCGCCGAGAAGATCGACACCGCGGATGCCGCGTTCCGCGCCTGGCGGGACACGCCGGTCGCCGAGCGCGCCGCGCTCGTGCGGCGCGCGGCCGAGCTGCACCGGGAGCGCCGCGAGGCCCTTGCGGAGATCATCGTGCGCGAGATGGGCAAGCCGCTGGCCGCAGCCCTCGGCGAGGTCGACTTCGCCGCCGACATCACGGAGTTCTACGCGGATCACGCGGAGGAGATCACGAAGGACCGCCCGCTCGAGATCCTCGGCGACGGCACCGCGGTCATCCGTCGTGCGCCGCTGGGCGTGCTGCTGGGCATCATGCCGTGGAACTTCCCCTACTACCAGGTCGCCCGATTCGCGGCGCCCAACCTCGTGCTGGGCAACACCATCCTCCTCAAGCACGCGCCGCAGTGCCCCGAGTCGTCGGCGGCGATCGAGGAGATCTACCGGGATGCCGGGCTCCCCGTCGGCGCCTACCTCAACCTGTACGCCACCAACGACCAGTCGGCCACGATCATCGCCGACCCGCGGGTGCAGGGCGTGTCGGTGACCGGCTCCGAGCGGGCCGGCGCGGCGGTGGCGGAGATCGCCGGGCGCAACCTGAAGAAGGTCGCCCTCGAGCTCGGCGGGTCGGACCCGTTCATCCTGCTGTCCACCGACGACCTCGACGGCGCCGTGCAGGCGGCCGCCGACGCGCGTCTGGACAACACGGGTCAGTCGTGCAACGCCGCGAAGCGCTTCGTCGTCGTGGCGGACCTGTACGAGGAGTTCCTGGAGAAGTTCACCGCGACGATGAGCGGCGCCGTCGTCGGCGACCCGATGGACGACGACACCGTGCTCGGCCCGCTCTCCTCCCTCACCGCCGCCGAGCGGCTGCAGGAGCAGGTCGACCGTGCGGTCGCCCAGGGGGCGCGCCTCGTGACGGGAGGCACCCGCGACGGTGCGTTCTTCCCTGGAACGGTGCTCGCCGACGTCACCCCCGAGATGGACGCGTATCGCGAGGAGTTCTTCGGACCCGTCGGCGTGGTCTACCGCGTGGCCGACGAGGACGCCGCGGTCGATCTCGCCAACGACACCGGCTTCGGACTCGGCTCGTACATCTTCACGACCGACCCCGCCCAGGCCGACCGCGTCGCCGACCGGATCGAGGCGGGCATGGTGTACGTCAACCTCGTGCTCGCCGACTCGCCCGAGCTGCCCTTCGGCGGCGTCAAGCGCAGCGGCACGGGCCGGGAGATGGGCCTGCTGGCCGCCGACGAGTTCGTCAACAAGAAGCTCATCCGCGTCGGCGCCTGACCCGAGCTGAGCCCGGCGGGAGTTCGCCGGGCTCAGACCCATGCCGTACACTGGATGGAGCAGGTTGAAGTCTGCATTCTTTTGCCGTGCCCGGGTTCTCGGGCAGTATCCGAAGATCAGGTCACGGCGTGGAGTGCGGGCACCCGGGGTCGTCAGACCTCTAGGGCGGTAGCTCAATTGGCAGAGCAGCGGTCTCCAAAACCGCAGGTTGCAGGTTCGATTCCTGTCCGCCCTGCGCGCACAGCGCTCGCGTTGTGCACACTCGCGTCAGCCGAAAGCTGACCATGAAAGGTACTCAGGTGGGTTCGATGGTCCAGGATGAGCCGGCGGGCGACGTCGTCGCGAAGAGCGACGCTCCGCGCGAGAAGAAGCCGAACTTCTTCGCGCGCATCGCCATCTTCATCCGCCAGGTCTTCGCCGAACTCCGCAAGGTCGTCACGCCGACGCGTCAGGAGCTGCTGAAGTTCACGGCCGTCGTCCTCGGATTCGTGGTCGTCATGATGGCGATCGTGTACGGCCTGGATGTCCTGTTCGTCTGGCTCACCACCATCGTGTTCGGTGTGCCGGGTACCCCGACCCCCTGAGCCTGAACGAGGCGGAACGACGCGACATGCCGTCCCGCCACCGACGGAAGTGATCACACGTGACCGAAAGATATGTCGACGACGCCGATTGGGCGACCGCCGCAGAGCAGTCCTCCGAGGACGACGAGGCCCAGGAGGGCAACGTCCTCGCGGGCGAGGAGCGCTCCGTCGAGCCGGCCGAGCACGTCGCTCTGCACGTCGTGGACGAGGACGGCGACGACGAGGATGACTCCGACCTGGACGACATCGACATCGACGACCCGGAGGCCGACGCGATCGTGAACGACGCACTGCACATCGACGAGACGACCGAGGCCGAGGCCGCGGCCGAGGTGCTCACCGAGTCCCTCGCCGACGAGGAGGCCGAGTACGCGGCCGACCACGCCGGCGACGTGACCCCCTATGACGGTCCCGACATCAACGGCGACGACGACGAGCCCGTCCTCGACGCGGACTTCACCGCAGAGGTGGATGCCGCGGCATCCGTCGTCGACGCGGTCGAGGCATCCGTCGACCCGGCCGACGCGGCCGAAGCGCCCGTCGACCTGGACGAGGACGAGGACGCCGACCCGTACGACGCGTTCCGCACGGAGCTGCGCGCCCTGCCGGGCAAGTGGTACGTCATCCACTCCTACGCCGGATTCGAGCGCAAGGTGAAGGCCAACATCGAGCAGCGCAAGTCGACGCTCGAGGTCGAGGACGACATCTTCCAGGTCGAGGTCCCGATGGAGGACGTCGTCGAGATCAAGAACGGCCAGCGCAAGATGGTCACCCGCGTGCGCATCCCCGGCTACGTGCTGGTGCGCATGGACCTCAACGAGGACACCTGGTCGGTCGTGCGCCACACGCCCGGCGTCACGGGCTTCGTGGGCAACGCCCACAACCCCACGCCGCTGCGCTTCGAGGAGGCCTTCAACATGCTGAAGAGCCTCGTCGAGGTGAAGGAGGCCGCACCCGCCAAGGCCGGTTCCGGCAAGGGCTCCGCCCAGCCGGTGCGCAGCGTCGTCACCGAGGTCGACTTCGAGGTCGGCGAGACGATCACGATCAAGGAGGGCTCGTTCGCGGGTCTCCCCGGTTCGATCAGCGAGATCAAGCCCGAGAGCGGGAAGCTCACCGTGCTCGTCTCCCTGTTCGAGCGCGAGACCCCGGTCGAGCTGTCGTTCGACCAGGTCACCAAGCAGTAATCCAGGCTTCCCGGGTATCGTCCCGGGGGAACCGCTGCCGGGAGATGCCCGGCGTGCGGGAGAACGGGATGCCGCGAGGCATCCGTTCGACGAAAGGAAACAGATATGGCACCCAAGAAGAAGGTGACCGGCCTGATCAAGCTCCAGATCAAGGCCGGAGCCGCCAACCCGGCGCCGCCGATCGGCCCCGCGCTCGGTCAGCACGGCGTCAACATCATGGAGTTCTGCAAGGCGTACAACGCGGCGACCGAGGCCCAGCGCGGCAACGTCATCCCCGTCGAGATCACCGTCTACGAGGACCGCAGCTTCACGTTCATCCTGAAGACGCCTCCGGCAGCCGAGCTCATCAAGAAGGCCGCCGGCCTGCAGAAGGGCTCGCCGACGCCGCACACGACCAAGGTGGGCAAGCTCACCCAGGCGCAGGTGCGCGAGATCGCCGAGCAGAAGCAGCCCGACCTGAACGCGAACGACATCGACGCCGCGGCGAAGATCATCGCGGGCACCGCTCGTTCCATGGGCATCACGGTCGAAGGCTGAGGGGGATAACAGACATGGCTACCAAGTCCAAGGCCTACCAGGCCGCCGCCGCCAAGATCGAGGCGGACAAGTTCTACACCTCCACCGAGGCCGTCGGCCTCGCCAAGGAGACCGGTTCGGCGAAGTTCGACTCGACCGTCGAGGTCGCGCTCAAGCTCGCCGTCGACCCGCGCAAGGCCGACCAGATGGTGCGCGGCACCGTCATGCTGCCGCACGGCACCGGCAAGACCGCCCGCGTGATCGTGTTCGCGACGGGTCCGGCCGCCGAGGCCGCGATCGCCGCGGGCGCCGATGAGGTCGGCGGCGCCGAGCTCATCCAGAAGGTCGCCGAGGGCTGGACCGCATTCGACGCGGCCGTCTCGACGCCCGAGCTCATGGGCCAGGTCGGCCGTCTCGGCAAGGTGCTCGGCCCCCGCGGCCTGATGCCGAACCCGAAGACCGGCACCGTGACCCCCAACCCGGCCAAGGCCGTCGAGGAGATCAAGGGCGGAAAGATCGAGTTCCGCGTCGACAAGCACGCCAACGTCCACTTCGTGGTCGGCAAGGCGTCGTTCACGCAGGAGCAGCTCGACGAGAACTTCAAGGCCGCTCTCGAGGAGATCGTCCGTCTGAAGCCGTCCAGCTCGAAGGGCCGCTACATCCAGAAGGGTGCGGTGTCGACCACGTTCGGCCCCGGCATCCCGCTGGACGTCAACGCCCTCGCCTGAGTCCGCGATACGCCCGTCCGAAAGGCCCCCGCTCCGCGGGGGCCTTTCGTCGTCGCGCCGTCTCCGGGAGTAGCGTGGGCAGGTGCTCACGGACACCCTCGGAATCGATGCGCCCATCCTCCTCGGCCCGTTCGGCGGGCTCTCATCCGTCGCCCTCACCGCTGCGGTGAGCGACGCGGGCGGGCTCGGCGGGTTCGGACTCTACGGCTACGGCGCCGATCGCATCCGCGAGGCGGTCGCGCAGCCGCGCGCGGCGACGAGGCATCCGTTCGCTCTCAACCTCTGGGTTCCCACCGGAGACGAGGTGACGCCCGCCGAGATCGACCTCGCGCCGTTCCTCAACGCCCTGGAGCCGCTGTTCGCCGATGCGGGCGTCACCGTCCCCGAGCCGCCGGCCGCCTTCCTGCCTCCCTTCGAGGAGCAGCTGGAGGCGGTGTGGGATGCCGCGCCCGCCGTGCTGAGCGTCGTGTTCGGTGTGCCGGCGGCCGCCGTGGTCGAGGAGGCGCATCGCCGGGGCATCCGGGTCGTGGGCACGGCGACCACCGTGGCGGAGGCCGTCGCCCTGGAGGCCGGGGGCGTGGACGCGGTCGTGGCCAGCGGCGCCGAGGCGGGCGGTCACCGCATCTCGTTCCTCGCGCCCGCGGAGCGATCGCTCGTGGGGACGTTCGCGCTCGTGCCGCAGGTGGCCGACGCCGTGGGGATCCCCGTGATCGCCGCCGGCGGTATCGCCGACCGCCGCGGGGTGGCGGCGGCGCTGGCACTGGGGGCGTCGGGCGTGCAGGTGGGGTCGGCGTTCCTCCGCACCCGGCAGTCGGCGGCGACCGACGCCCATCGCGCCGCGCTGAGGTCGGCTCGCGACGGTGACACGGTGCTCACCCGGGCGATGAGCGGTCGGCTGGCGCGCGGCATCCCGAACCGGGCGCTGCGCGAGATCGAGACCTCGGGCATGATCGCCCCGTTCCCCGCGCAGAATTGGATGACCGGGGTGTTCCGGGCCGCGGCGACGCGCGGCGGCGACGGTGAGCTGCTCTCGCTGTGGGCGGGACAGTCCGCCGGGATCGGATCCCGCGACGACGCGCTCGAGGTCTTCGCCGAGCTGGCCGCGGGTCTTCCCGCCTGACCGCCGTCGGGCTCAGGGTGCGGTGTCGCGCACCTCGAAGCCGGCTTCGCCGAGCGGGGCGAGCTCGGTGACGGTCGCGGCGTCGACCCGGGAGCCGGGCGGTCCCTCGGCCATCCACGCGAGCACGGCGTCGACGGTGTCGGGCGCGCCCTCCACCTCGGCCTCCACGGTCCCGTCGCCACGGTTGCGCACCCACCCGGCCGCGCCGATCTCCCGGGCGACCATGCGGGCGGTGTAGCGGTAGCCCACACCCTGCACCGAGCCTCTGACGATCACGTGCACGCGTCTCATGCCCCCATCGTGCCTCAGGGCGAGGCTCAATGCGGAAGGACGAGACTGACCGCGAGCCCGATCATGACGACCGCGATGATCCCGTCGAGGATCCGCCAGGCGGGCGGCGTCTGCAGCCACCGGCTGAGATAGCGGGCGCCGACCGCGAGGCCGAAGAACCACACCACGCTCGCCACGACCGCGCCGGCGGCGAACCACCATCGCCCGTCGCCGTGCGTATTGGCCACCGTGCCCAGCAGGAACACCGTGTCGAGATAGACGTGCGGGTTCAGCCATGTCAGTGCGAGGCACGTCAGCAGCACCGGCGCCAGGCGCGTGCGGGTGACGGTGACAGCGATCGGGCCGGGTGCCGCGGCATCCGTCCCCTGCCCGTCGCCCCCCGCTCCCAGCACCTGCCCGCTCGGCCGCCACGCCCGTCGCGCGGCGAGCAGGCCGTAGACGAGGAGGAACGCGGCGCCGGCCCAGCGGACGGCGTCGATCAGCCACGGCACCGCGTGCAGGACGAGACCCACACCCGAGACGCCCAGCACGATGAGCGCGGCGTCCGAGACGGCGCAGATCGTCGCGACGGCGACCACGTGCTCGCGGCGCAGTCCCTGCCGCAGCACGAAAAGGTTCTGCGCGCCGATCGCGACGATGAGGGAGAAGCCGAGGCCGAGACCGGCGAGGACGGAGGCGAGCACTCCATCGACGGTAGTGAGCACCTCACCTGCAGTCCAGCTTGCGATCCTTCACATGCATTAGCCTGACTGTCGATGCGCATCCCGCTCGAGCTGGCCGAGACCCTCGCCGCCGTCGTCGACGAGGGCACGATGGATGCCGCCGCCCGCGCCCTGCGGATCACCCCGTCCGCCGTGAGCCAGCGCATCAAGACGCTCGAGCAGCTGGTGGGTCGCGTGCTGCTCGTGCGCGCGAAGCCGGCGCGCCCGACCTCGGAGGGCGCGGCGATCGTGCGGATGGCGCGGCAGGCGGCGCTGATCGAGCACGATGCGCTCGCGGCGCTGGGGGCCGAGAGCGCCGACGCGCCGGTGCGCGTCGAGGTCTCGCTCGCCGTCAACGCCGACTCCCTCGCGACGTGGTTCCTCACGCCGCTCGCGCGGCTGAGCACGGCTCACCCCGTGGTGTTCGACCTGCACCGCGACGACCAGGAGTACACCGCCGGGCTGCTGGAGTCGGGCACCGTGATGGCCGCGGTGACCTCGCGCGCGACGCCGGTGGCCGGATGCCGCGTCCGCACGCTGGGCGCGATGCGGTACGACGCGGTCGCCACGCCCGACTTCGTCGAGCGGTGGCTGCGCGGCGGCCCCACCCCGTCGGCACTCGCCGCCGCTCCGCTGGTCGACTTCGATCGTCGCGACGATCTGCAGACCCGGTGGCTGCGCGCGCACGGCGTCGATCCGGCCGCGCCGCCCCGGCACCGCATCCCCGCGTCATCGGATTTCGCCGCGGCGGTGCGCGCCGGGCTCGGATGGGGGATGCTGCCCGTCCCGCAGGCGCATCGCGCCCTCGCCGACGGGGCGCTCGTGTCCCTGGGCGGCACGCCGATCGACGTGCCCCTCCACTGGCAGCAGTGGAACCTGCGCTCGGCGCTGCTGGACGCCGTCGCCGACGAGATCGTCGCCGAAGGGCGCCGGGTGCTGCGCGCCGCGTCCGGCCCCTGAGCCGTCCGACGGGTCGACGGTCGCGCGCTCAGTCGTCGCTGACGCGCAGCACGATCTTGCCGCGCGTGTGCCCCCGCTCGAGCTCGGTGTGCGCGGCGGCGGCCTCGTCGAGGTCGAAGACGCGATCGACGTAGACCTGCACCGCGCCCGAGTCCAGCAGCCGTGCGATCGTGGCGAGCGTGCCGCCGTCCGGCGTCACCTTGTACGACGTCGCCCGCACGCCGGCGGCGGCGGCCTCCTCGGCGTACCCGGGCGAGGCGCCGGTGGGCACGACGGCGATCAGTCCTCCCGGTCGCAGCACCGACAGCGAGCGCGAGCCCGTGGCATCCGCCGCGTTGCCGACCAGGTCGATCACCACGTCCTGCGGCGAGACGACGTCCTCGAACCGGGTCGTGGTGCGGTCGATCACGACCGAGGCGCCCAGCTCACGGAGCCACGCGGCGTTGCGCCCGGAGGAGGTCGTGGTGACGTGGGCGCCGAAGTACGCCGCGAACTGCACCGCGAAGTGGCCGACTCCACCGCTGCCGGCGTGGATCAGCATCCGCTGTCCTTCGTGGGCGTGCGCCGTCTCCACCACCAGTCCCCACGCGGTGAGCGCTGCCAGCGGCACTCCGGCGGCCTCGACGTGCGACAGCGCGGCCGGCTTGCGCGCGAGCGACAGGGTGGGCATGACGACGTACTCGGCGTATGCGCCGCCGGTGCGCGGGAAGGAGGTCATGCCGAACACGGCGGTACCCGGAGGGAACGGATGCGCCTCGTACGGCGCCTCGACGACGATGCCGCTCACGTCGAACCCGAGCGCAGCCGGGAACCGCTCGATGGCCGTGGAGACACCCCGCCCGGCACGGGTCTTGGCATCGATGGGGTTGACGCCCGCGGCCACGACGCGCACGAGCACCTCGCTGAGCACAGGGGCGGGCACCGGCAGCTCGGCGGGATGCAGGGCGTCGGCGGCTCCGGTCGCGTCGATCACGGCGGCGCGCATCGTCTGCGGAGGTGCGGACACCTCGGCGGGCGGGGGGAGGCGGGTGGCGGACGAGCGCATCGGGCGGGTCGTCATGTCGGACTCCTTCCGCACGTGCCGTCGTCGGCGCGCGCTCCTGGCCGGAACCCCAGTCAAGCGCGGCTTCGTCTCGCCCGTGTTACGCGCGTGCTTCGACGCCGTCAATCCTGAGCGGGCGGATCAGGCTGTCGGTCACCGCGGAGCGGATGCCTCGCCGCCGGGTGTGATCCCGGACGTGAGGGCGTGCAGCAGCCGGCCGAGGCTGAGGATGTCGTCGACCCTCCAGTCGTCCAGCGCGCGCAGCAAGCTGTCCTCCTGCGGCTCGCGTGCGGCGGCCAGCCGCCGTACGCCCTCTTCGGTGGGCGACAGGATGCTGGAGCGGCCGTCGCGAGGATCGCGGGTGCGCTCGATGAGCCCGAGGTCCTCCAATTCGCGCACGGTGCGGGAGATCTGCCCCTTGTCGGCCATCAGTGCCTCGGCGAGCGCGGACTGGGTGATCCGCTCGCGCTGGGCGATCGTGGTGAACACCTTGTAGGCGCCGGGCAGCAGCCCGGGGCTGACGCGCTCGGCGTTGACCGAGATGACGCGGCGCACGTGGTTCAGCAGCTCGCTGAACTCGGCCTCGAGGGCGCGCACCGCCTCGGTGCGCGCCTCTCGGGTCTCGGTGGTGCTCATCGTGGGATCGACCTTACCGGCGAACGCCGGAGGTGCCGGTGGCGGCGTCCGCGAGGTCGCCGGGCGAGGCATCCGTCTGCTCCGCGTCGACCGTGCGCACGGCACCGGTCGCCGTCAGCACCCCCATGCCCTCGGGCACGGAGACGGTCGCGAGGTCGGCCTCGCCGGCCTGCAGCCGCTCGCTCGTGGTCATCGTGGTCAGCGGCTTGTTGGGCAGGAACACGATGGCCAGCAGGCTGAGCACCGCGAACGGCACGGCGATCAGGAACGAGTGCGCGATACCGGTGGCGTAGACGTCCTCGAAGATGACGCGCAATGCATCGGGCATGAGGCGCACCTCGGGCAGCGAGCCCGACTGCAGCTGCGCGACCCAGGTCTGCGCCTGGTCGCCGAGGCTCATGATCGCGGTCTGGATCTCGGTGGCGCGGTCGCCGAGCTGCCCCGTGACGCTGGAGGCCAGAGCGGCTCCCATCACCGAGACGCCGATCGTGCCGCCGAGACTGCGGAAGAACGTGACGCCGGAGCTGGCGACCCCGATCTCGGTGGGCTTGGAGGTGTTCTGCACCACGAGCACGAGGTTCTGCATCGTCATGCCGACGCCGGCGCCGAGCAGGAACATGTAGACCGAGACGACGGCGAAGTTCGTGTCGTAGTGGATGGTCGACAGCAGGAACGCCCCCGCGATGAGCAGCACCGAGCCCACGATGAGGTAGGGCTTCCACTTGCCGAAGCGGGTGATGACGGCGCCGACCCCGATCGAGGCGAGCAGCAGGCCGGCGATCATCGGGATCGTCATGAGGCCTGCCTCGGTGGGTGTGGCGCCCCGGGCGGACTGCATGTACTGGCTCAGGAAGACCGAGGCGCCGAACATGGCGATGCCGGTCGCGATCGAGGCCACCACGGCGAGCGAGAAGGTGCGGTTGCGGAACAGCGTGAGCGGCACGAGCGGCTCCTTGACGCGCAGCTCGACGACCACGAACAGGATCGCGGCGAGCACGGCGCCACCGACCATCAGCACGGTGTTGATGCTCCACCAGTCGAACGACGATCCGGCCAGGGTGACCCAGATCAGGAGCAGGGAGACGGCGGCCGACAGCAGCACGATGCCGAGATAGTCGATCGACACTTTGCGACGGGCGACGGCGGGCACCTGGAGGGTGCGCTGCACGATGATGAGCGCGGCGATCGCGAAGGGGAGTGCGACGTAGAAGTTCCAGCGCCAGCCCCACGCGTCGGTGATGACGCCGCCCAGGAGCGGTCCGCCGACGGTGGCCACGGCCATCACGGCGCCGAACAGGCCCATGTAGCGACCGCGCTCGCGCGGGCTGATGATGTCGGCCATCAGCACCTGGCTCAGGGCGGCGAGGCCGCCGGCGCCGAGCCCCTGCACGGCGCGGAACGCGATGAGCATCTCGGCGTTCTGCGAGAAGCCGGCCGCAGCGGTGGCCAGCACGAAGATCGCGATGGCGAGCTGGAACAGCACCTTGCGGTTGGTGAGGTCGGCGAGCTTGCCCCAGATGGGGGTGGAGATCGCCGTGGTGAGCAGCGTCGCCGTGACCACCCAGGTGAAGGAGGTCTGGGTGCCGTTCAGGTCGTGGATGATGACCGGGAGCGACGACGAGACGACGGTCGAGGCGAGCATCGAGACGAACATGCCCAGCAGCAGGCCGGACAGGGCCTCGAGCACGCGGCGGTGCGTCATCTTCGGCTTCTCGGAGGCGAGCGCGGCGGTGTGCGCGGCGGTGTGCGCAGGCTCGACGGATGGGGTGGCCATGGTGCGGCTTTCTCTTGCGGGACGAAGCGCGACGACGATGGCGCGATAGTTGATCTGGATCAACTATACCCAGATGGTTGATCGGTGTCAACCATCGGCAGGTGTTAGGCGAGCCGCAGATCTATCTCGGGGTGGGCGGCGAAAACGTCGAGCACGAGATCGAAGTAGATCGGTCCGCGGCCCGCCTCCGCCTCGGCGAGCAGAGGAGTGAACCGTCTGGCATCGAACACGTCGGGGCGCGCCACCTTCTCGCGGTAGTACGCGATCGTGGCCGCGCGGCCGAGCGCACGACGGGAGGCCGCAGCATCCGTCCACACGACCTGGACCGGTTCGGTGGCCGTCGCCAGCTCGCCGAAACCGCCGTAGAGCAGGTCGTCGAGCGCGTCGAGGCTCGCACCGAGCGTCCATTCCTCGTCGGGCATGAGCACGCGGTCCAGCTCGGCATACAGCGACGGGATGTCTCGCACGGCGGTGCCGTCGAGGGTGAACGTCGTCATCGCCGGCGCGGTCGCGCCGTCAGTCCGCGAGGGCGAGGGCGCGGTACGGCTGTCGGAGTCGGGCGGGCTGCGGCATCCGCTCGATCCGTTCCTGCAGCGGCACCTGCTGGCCCGTCGTGCGCCGGTAGAGCTCGTCGATCAGCGCGGTGGCGAGATGCACGAGCCGGCCGATCTCGGCCTCGTCGCGGTCGATCCACGCGCAGCGGGGCTCGTCGCGCACCGGCACGAACTCGTCGTGCTGCTCCCAGGCGACGAGCGTGCGCTCGGCGCCGAGCACGTGCTGCTGCCACCAGATCTGCCGCAGATACGTGCGCGGGATGCTGCGCCACGCCTTGTTCGTCGTCTTGATCTCGCACAGGGTGATGCGCCCGTCGCCGGCGACCGCGACCCCGTCGGGGGTGGCGAGGTGGCGCTTCTCGACCTCGGCGTGGAAGAGGGCCGAGGAAGGCTGGATGCCGTGGGTGGCGGCGACCCACGCGGCGATCTCGGGCTCGCGCAGGCGTCCGTGCGCGGTGTAGGCGTTGCCGGAGAACCCGGAGCCCAGGAGCTTCGCATCGGCGGCACGGGCGATCGCGCGCTCGCTGGTGAGGGTGGCGACGTCGGTGGCCGTGATCCCGCGCGACCGCGCCCGCACCCAGGCCACCCGATCGCGGGAGTCCGCGACGATGCGGGCGGCGAGTTCGGGGGTCACCGTTCGAGGCTAACCCCGCCCGCGGACGCGCGGTGCGCGACACCCGGGGGTGGGTCAGACGTTCGCCGGAGAGGAGTCGCCGACGTTGTAGACCTGCATGACCTCGTCGCCGTAGTCGTTGATGACCTTCACCGCGACCTTGCCTGTCGACGGGCGGTCGAACGGCAGCGAGACCGTGCGATAGAGCGCCGCCCAGGCATCCGGGTCGATCTCAGACTTCAGGGCACGTTCGAGCTTCTTCATCGGTTCGTTGCCGCCGGTGAAGTAGCACTGCCGCACGTAGAACGACTCGCCGTCGTAGTCGGTGTCGACCATCCAGAGCGCAACGCGGTCGGTCTGGCGGCTGCGCACCTCGCCGGTCGTCGGGTCGTAGACGTCGACACCGTGCAGCTCGATCTCGAACCGGTCTTCCTCGCCCGGTCCCTGAACCGGTCGAAGGGCGATGTCGGGCTCGCCGAAGACGGTGAAGAGGTTGCCCGCGCCGGTCTTCTTGAGCGCGTCGCCCATGAGCAGCTCGGCATTCATCCGCACGAGCAGCACTTTGATGCGCCCGAGCTTGCGCACGCCCTCGACCTTCGCGAATCCCTCATCGGACGTGTCGAGGGTCACACCGTCGGCTTCGGTGACACCTGTCGCCTGGGGATCGAAGGAGAAGCCGAGCACGCACAGGAGGTCGACCTCGCTGTTGCGGAGCGCCTCCTTCGCGGCTTCCTTGATGAAGGAGGCGGACACGGTGCCGTACTGAGGCCCCAGAGCGATCGCGACGTGCGAGGGGGCCGTGTCTTCTGCTTCAGAGCGGCGCTCGCCCATCGCCTGCACGTGGGTGCCTGCGTAGGGTTCGAGCGCGGCGAACTCGATGCGCTCCTGGCGGCGTCCGTTCTGGATACCGGAGGCGCGCAGGCTGTCGAGGATCGTCTGGGCGAAGTCCGCTCCGGTCGCGTCGAGGTCGGCGGCCTGCTCGGCTTCGCTGCCCTCGTCGCCGAAGCGCAGGGAGCGATGCGGCGAGAGGCTCTCGACGGTGAACGGTCCCGTGACGCGCACCTTGCGCTTGTCCTCGTAGGGGCGGTCGTAGAGCAGTTCGAACTCGGCGTGTCGCTTGATGGCGGCGTCGATCTCGTCGCGCGTCATCCCCTCGCGGATGTCGGGGTTGTTCGCGATCGACTTGAGCGTGATGTGCTGCACGCGCTCGTAGACGAAGCCCTGGCGGATGTCGCCTTCGGTGGATGCCGGGGGCAGCAGCTTCCCCGCGGCGATGCCCTCCTGCTTCCGCCCCTCCTCGGTGTCCGCGAGCAGGTAGTACGGGTACTTGCCGCCCATCAGTCGCTGCCGGGCGAGCGCGAGGGCGACCCGTGAGGTGTCCATCGTGATCCAGCGGCGGCCCCACTGCTCGGCGACGTATGCGGTGGTGCCCGAGCCGCACGTGGGGTCGATCACGAGATCGCCGGGGTCGGTCGTCATGAGCATGCAGCGCTCGATGACCTTGGTCGCGGTTTGGACGACGTAGTACTTGTCAGCTGCGAAGGTCGACTGGACCGTGTCGTCCCACATACCCGTCAGCGCAATAACGGGGTGGTCGTCTTCGTAGCGCCGATACATGAGTGTGTTGCCAATGCGCATCAGTCTCCCGGCGTGCGCGAGGCGGGTCATTCCTGCATGCGTGGTCTTCCAGAAGATTCCCGCTCTTCCGAAGGGCCGACCGTCGAAGTCGAAGGTGAAGGAGGTTGTTTCGCCACCGCTCTGGGAATGGATCATCGACGTCATGAAACGCCGTCCGAGAGTATTCTCGCCGGGCTTCCACCGACGTGCTTCATCGCCTGTATCGATCCAGTTGTAGACCGAGCTCATCGTGCGTTCACTCCGGGCCGTCCGCAGCTCGCGGTACTTCACCATCTGGCGATTGCGCGCGTACCACAGCACGTAGTCGTGCACAGCATCGAGGGTGGCAGACGCCTTGCCGCTCGTGGTCTTGAAAGCGATCTGGCTCACGAAGTTCTCGGCGCCGAAGACCTCGTCCAGCAGCGACCGGACGAGGTGGACGTTCTCGTCGCCGATCTGCACGAAGACCGATCCCGATTCGGTCAGGAGGTCGCGCGCCGCCACCAGTCGGTCGCGCAGATACGCGAGGTAGGTGTGGATGCCGTCTTCCCACGTGTCACGGAAGGCCTTGATCTGCTCGGCCTCGCGCGCGGCATCCTCGATCTTGCCGTCTTTCACGTCGCGCTTGCGCGCCGAGACCTGCCAGTTCGAGCCGAACCTGATGCCGTAGGGCGGGTCGATGTAGACCATCTGCACCTGTCCGCGCAGGCCCTCGCGCTCGGCCAGAGAGCCCATGACCTGCAGCGAGTCGCCCAGAATCATGCGGTTCCGCCAGTTCATGCGGTGCTGGTAGAACTCCAGGGCGTCGAGCTCGTCGAGGCCCTCGAAATCGTCGAACAGCGTCGCCTCGGGCTCGACGTCACCGTCGACCGCGGTCTTGCGGAGGTTCTCGATCAGCACGCGCGGGTCGATCTTCTCCTGGATGTAGATCGGCGGCGCGTCGACCACCAGGTCAGTGTCGTCTTGCGCATCCTTGCCCCGCCACACGAGCTGCGGGTCGAGTGCTTCGTTGCGCAGCATCCGCTCGGCCGCGAAGCCGGCGGCACGTTCGTACTCCACGGGCTCGCGGACGAGATCGTCGGGATCCACCCAGTCGGCGGCCGCATCCGCCGTCGGGATGTTGGTACGAGATTCCTTCGCGTGCGCATACGACTCGACGGGCGTCGAACCGTTCGGGCGAGGGTTACGCGCCATCGGGCACCTCCTGGAAGAGCACGGCGCGCGGGCCGCGCTCGAGTCGTTGGTAGTCGCCGACGATCGGATCGCCGGCGTACAGGGATGCGATCGCCTCGCACAGTCGCTCCGTCACGTCGACCATCGAGTCGATCTCGATGTACCCCCAGGCGCCGAAGCCGCCGTGATTGTTGACGGCCGTGCACCACGACTTCTGGGCGGTCTCGGCCTTGACCGCCACCGCGCCGGGGGAGTGCGCCTTCTTCTGGCCCCCCGAGACCTCGACGATGAGCGTGCGCTCCACGTCGGCATCGATCCGCTTCAGCCGAAGCAGGAAGTCGGGAACGTACCGGTGCGAGCGGCCTTTGTGCACGTACGGGATCGCGAATCCGAGGTGATCGTTCTTGACGTACGCGGCGACATCGGCGTTGCGCTCGCACTCCAGAGCGAGGATCTGCTCCCAGGTGTTGCCGTCGGCTCCGTCGAGGACGACATGGCTGATCTCGCTCTTGACTGTCTCGAACGTGCGCTTGCGGGTGACGAACGCGACCCCGCTCGTGTCGCCCGTCGGCGCGAACCGGTCGAGGATCGGTCGGAGGAACTCGGGACGATCCTGTCCCTGCCAGTGGATAGCACGATGGATGTGCTCGATCGCCTCGTGCTGGGCTTCCGTCGACTTGAGCAGATGCCAGGGATGGAAGCCGTCGCGGTACTGGACCTTCGTCGACATCCACTCGCGCACGAAGGGCAAGAGCTTCGGGAAGAGCCATGGGCGAGGGTCGAGGCCTTGATTCGAGAAGTGATTCTTGAGCAGTCGGTCGGTGAGTTCGAACACGACGGCCGGCGGTCGGCGGTCGTCGACGTCGAACTCGTCGCGCTCGTTCGCCCCGACGATGCCGCCGATCTCGGTCCAGTTCGGCACGGTGTCTGGTCCGACGATGAACGGCGCCATGTCGGATGCCTCGAAGTACAGCTCCTCCTCGGGCATCTCGATGCGGTACCCCTCGACGCGTGGGAACGAGATGCGCAGCGACTCCCTGTCGGGCACCGACGCCACCTCGATCGCGGGAAGCTGCGGCTTCGGGTCGTCGGCGGGCCGCTCGCCCGGGATGAACGCGAAGGGGATGCCGTACACGTTCGCGTACTCGGGATCGAACCGACCCTCGTCGTTCAGCGCGTAGGACCTACGACGAAGTCCGCGGCCGATCACCTGCTCGCAGAGCAGCTGCGACCCGAACGCGCGCACCCCGAGGATGTGCGTGACGGTGTTCGCATCCCACCCCTCGGTGAGCATCGCGACGCTCACGACGCAGCGCACCTGCTCGCCGAGCTTTCCGCGCTTGCCGACGGTGTTCATCACCTCGCGGAGCAGGTCCTCGTCGGTGAGCTGATCGACGTCCATGCCCGGATTCGCGCGACGCCAGTCATCCTGGAACGCGGCGATCTCGGTGCTCGCAGCATCCTTGAAGTCCTTCGACAGCGCGTCACCGGATTCGAGCTGCGCGGAGTCGATGAGGATCGTGCGGGGGCGCGCCAGCCAGGCGCCGTCGGAGGTGTTGTCGAGCAGCTCGAGGCGCCCTGGACGGAGTACGCCCGTGTCGAGTTCCGCGCCCGCCACCCATTCGTGAACGAGCCTCGACACGAGAGTGTTCGGGCAGACGACGATCATGACCGGTGGCGGTTCGCCATGCTCTCGAAGCGTGCGCTCCCACGTGTCGAATGACCTGCGGTAGCTGCGATAGAGACTCCGCAAGGCGCTCTCGAGCTCTGCAGGCATCACCCATCCGGATGTGTCGATCGTCGCCGAGGCGGCGCGCTTCGGGAGCTGCGTGCCGATGTGCTCCCAGAGGTTGCGATACGTCGTCGTCTCGCCCTCAGCGTCGTCGTCGACGGGCAGCCGGGGGATCTTGACGATTCCCGACTCGATCGCGTCCATGAGGGAGAAGTCGCTCACCGTCCACGGGAAGATGTAGCCCTCGTTCCAGCCCGACCCGCCGAGGTAGAACGGCGTGGCGGAGACGTCGAAGATCTGCTTGATGCCGTAGCCCTTCGTGCCGGCGATCGCCTGCAGGCCTTTGAACCAGACGCGCGCGTCGGCATTCGCGTCACGCTCCTCCTTGGAGAGCGCGCCGCTGGACGGCTTGTCCTGGTAGCAGTGGTGCGCCTCGTCGTTGAGGACCGCGATCTGGCCGGGATCGCTTCCGAAGTCGCGGAGCACGCGCGACACGATCTGAGCGGGGCTCTCGTCGAACCTCCCCGTAGCGCCCGGCGCCAGGATCTCCTTCGAAAGTCTGGCGACTCCTTGGAACTCCTTGCGCACGCGCGGAAGGAAGGCGTGATAATTCACGACGACGACGCGCGCATCGCCGAGACGGCCGCGGAGGTCCGCCGGGATGAGGTCGCGCTCGTCGAAGTAGTTGCCCGGCTCGTTCGGGAGGAGCACGCGCAGCCGATCGCGGATCGTGATGCCGGGCGCGATGATCAGGAACTTGTTCGTGAACCTGACATCGCGTGGCGACTGCACCTTGTTCAGCGTCTGCCAGGCGATCAGCATCGCCATCACCACGGTCTTGCCCGAGCCGGTCGCCATCTTCAGCGCGATGCGGGGGAGGCCGGCGTTGTGCTCGTCGTTGGCGGCGTCGATGCCGCGACGCCAGTCGGTGTACCCCTGCCGTCCGGCCACCTCCACGAGGAAGATCGCCGTCTCCGCAGCCTCACGCTGGCAGAAGAGCACGCGGTTCTCGCGCGTCGGATCCGCCCAGTGGTCGAGGAGCTTGCGGGAGATCGGGGTGACCCCGTGGTAGTTGCGAGCGCGCCAGAGGTCGATATCGCGGCGGAGTCCGTTGATGGTCTCGTTGGCCTCGCGCCGTTCGCCCGTCATATCGAGATCGAACGCCTGCTGCTCGAACTCAGCAGAGGCGCGCTTTCCCTTTCGCTCCTGCGGGATCGGGATGAACGATTCGCTCGGGCGTCGGCCGGGATTGGTCTCACCGGTCGGGCCGTCGCTGCCGAGCACGAAGTGCCGCTCCGGTGGATCGTACGGCCCGTTGAGGATCGGGTTCGCGAGCGCGTCTGCGATGTCGGCCACGACCTTTGCCCTCCCCCGATGGCTCGTCGTTGCGAATGGTTACAACCACATGACTATAACCATTCGTTCGAAACCTTTCGTTCGCGAACGGGTGGGCGGATACCAAGGAGGGATGCCTCACGAGTCCGCCGATCCGCGCGTCGTCCTCGGGCGTCGCCTGGCGGCTCATCGCGAGGCGCGCAAGCTGTCTCCCGCCGGCCTGTCGGCGATCAGCGAGCTCGACGTCACCAACATCCGCAAGATCGAGGCGGGTGGGGGCAACCCGCAGCTCTTGACGGTGCTTCGGATTGCCGGAGTGCTCGAGATCGACCTCGCTGAGTTGTTCGCGGGGCTCGATCCCTACGCGCTCCCGGAGGGTGTGCGGCCCACGCCGGTGAGTGGTCTGCCCGATTCCTACTTCCGGCGCGGCGATCGCATCGCCTGACGATCAGCAGACGAAGGTCCACACGTACTCGTCATCGTTGTGGAACCAGTGCACGGAGACGCGCGCAGTGTCACGTGCATGCTGACCGAAGAACGCCAGTCGAAGCGTGTCGCCCGGTCCGAACGCGGCCCGAGGGATCGCAGGTTCCATCCACCCGTCACCGAAGAACTGCGTCGAGACGCAGCGAAGTCGGTCATCGCTGGAGTTGATGAGCGTGCACCAGTGCGGTGAGGTCCGGTCGACAGTCCAAGGCACGCGGTAAGCGAGGTCAGACGGCTCATCGGCGTCGAGAACGTACATGTATCGAAGATAAGTACGATTTGATGCGATTGTGCCGCACCGTGCCGAATATGAGAAGTACCCTGTGTCGTGCGGAGAAATGGGGCGTATGGGGAGGAGCAGTCGAACAAATATTCGACATAGATCATCGCGTCATGATAGTGTCATCGTATGGAAGATCCGTTCGAAGGCATCGACGATGCGCTGGCTGCGGCCCGCGTCGCCTGGTGGCGCGCTGACGCGCCAGGTGTCGGTGACGACGGCAGATCAAGCGCCGCGCTCGTCGAACTCGTCCAGACCCTGACGGCGATCACGCGGCGGATCGATGCCGTTCAGGTGCAGGTCGCCGCACGCATCGCGCGAGCATCCCGTGCCGAACTGGGCAATGCCGGGTTGGCGCGGCAGCAGGGCTTCCGCACGCCCACCGCGCTCATTGCGGCGACCACCGGCGCGACGATGGCCGACGCCGCACGCAAGGTGAGCGTCGGCGAGGCCACTGCTCCCCGTCTCACGCTCACGGGTGAGCCCGCCCCCGCGAAGCATCCCGCTGTCGCGAGCGCGGTCGCTGCCGGTGCGATCAGCATCGACGCGGCTGCGGCCGTCATCGCGTTGATCGACCGGGTCGCCTTTCGAGCGGCATCCGACGCGATCGACGACGCACAGCACACCCTTGTCGACAAGGCCGCCGGGCTCTCGCTCAGCGAACTTCACAAGGTGCTGCAGCGCGCAGAGGCGTGGCTCGACCCCGACGGTGTTGAACCGCGCGAAGACGATCTCCGCGCGCAGCGCGGGGTGAGCATTCGCGAAGACCGCTCAGGTCTGCTCCATCTGACGGGCGTCTTCGATCCCGAGAGCGGCGCGCCGATCGTGACGGTGCTCGAGGCGATGGTCGGCGTGCAGCTGCGACTGCGGGGCGACGGTCCGCGTGGAGTCGTCTGCGAGGCGACGGATGCTGCGCCGCCCGCCGACGACACGCGCACGGTCTCTCAGCTGCGCGCCGACGCGCTCACGACGATCTGTCGGCACATGCTCGACTGCGATGCGGCCGATCAGCCCACCGGCGGCGCGACCATTGTCGTGCGGGTTGCGCTCGACGACCTCGAACGCGGAGTCGGTCACGGTGTGATCGACGGGGTGGCCAAGCCGGTCTCCATCGCCACTGTGCGAAGGATGGCCGCGAACGCCGCCGTCATTCCGTGTGTGCTCGATGGTGACGGCGAGATCCTCGATTTCGGGCGCTCGCGGCGACTGTTCAGCTCCGCGCAGAAGCTCGCGCTCGTCGAACGAGACGGCGGGTGCGCGATGTGTGGAGTTCCGCCCGGTATGACGCAGGTGCATCACATCAGGTGGTGGTCGAGGGATGCCGGGCCCACCGACCTCGACAACGGGGTGCTGCTCTGCGGGCGCTGTCATCACCGCATCCACGATGACGGCTGGACGATCGGGGTGCGGGGGAGAGGTGTGCGCGCAGAGGTGTGGTTCACGCCGCCCTCGCACGTCGACTCTGCTCGCACACCAAGACTCGGTGGCAGAGCGCGGCGCGACTTCCGCGCCGCGTGACAGCGAGCGGGTGGCGCCGGGCCGCGACCCCCGGCCGTGCGGCTCCCGGGCGTGCGGCTCCCGGGCGTGCGGCTCCCGGGCGTGCGGCTCCCGGCCGCGTGGCAGCTGCCGCGCGACCCCCGGGCCGCGCAGCAGCGGGCGGGAGGGTGCCCGGCGTGAACGTGGGATTTGGCGGGGGGCGCGGCATCCCGTACGCTTGTCGGAGCCAAAGACCGCCGGTCATCGGGGTGCGCGCAAGCGGAACCCGATCGAAGCACTGCATCGCAGGGGCCCGCGCAGGTGACACGAACTTCGAAGGAAAGCTCCGTGCGCTTGCGCCGGAGCTTTTTGCATGCCTGCCGAGAGCGACCGAACGGACGCGGCGACGCCCGCCACCGCGGTGCGTCTCATTCATACAAGGAGTGGCCATGGCGCAGAAGGATGCATCGGTCGCCGAGCTCACGAAGAACTTCGAGAACTCGACCGCCGTTCTGCTGACCGAGTACCGCGGTCTGACGGTTGCCCAGCTCAAGCAGCTGCGCAACGACATCCGTCAGGACGCGGAATACGCCGTGGTGAAGAACACGCTGACCAAGATCGCCGCGAACAACGCGGGGATCACGTCGCTGGACGACGACCTCAAGGGTCCGTCGGCCATCGCGTTCGTGCACGGAGACCCCGTCTCCGTCGCGAAGGGTCTGCGTGCCTTCGCCAAGGCACACCCTCTTCTGGTGATCAAGGGCGGCTATTTCGATGGCAACCCGCTGACCGCCGATGAGGTCAACAAGCTCGCTGATCTCGAGAGCCGTGAAGTCCTGCTGGCGAAGCTCGCCGGCGCGATGAAGGCGACGATGACCAAGGCGGCTTACGTCTTCAACGCGCTCCCGTCGAAGGCCGTCCGCACGGTCGACGCGCTGCGTGAGAAGCAGGAGTCCGCGGCCTGATCTCAGGTCCCGGCGTAGAGAACCCCGAAACAAGGAGAATCATCATGGCAAAGCTCAGCACTGAGCAGCTGCTCGACGCGTTCAAGGAGCTCACGCTCATCGAGCTCAGCGAGTTCGTCAAGGCGTTCGAGGAGACCTTCGACGTCACCGCCGCCGCCCCCGTGGCCGTGGCCGCCGCCGGCGCCCCCGCCGGTGCCGCTCCGGAAGAGGCCGAGGAGAAGGACTCATTCGACGTCGTCCTCGAGGCCGCCGGTGACAAGAAGATCCAGGTCATCAAGGTCGTCCGTGAGCTCACCTCGCTGGGCCTCGGCGAGGCCAAGGCCGTCGTCGACGGTGCTCCCAAGGCCGTGCTCGAGGGCGCGAACAAGGAGACCGCCGAGAAGGCTCAGGCCGCTCTCCAGGAGGCCGGCGCGACGGTCACCCTGAAGTAATCCGGATCCCTCCGGTTTCGAAGGCCCCGGGTGCGCGAGCACCCGGGGCCTTCTGCATCCCCGTCAGCGGGATCCGGTGCCCGCCTCGATCGCCGAGGAGGCGCGGTCTACGGGACCTGTCGAACTGCGCACGATGAGCCGGGCCCGCAGCGTGAGCTCGACCGGCTTCGAGTCGGGATCCGACACGTGCTGCAGCAGCAGGGCGACGGCGGCGGCACCCTGCTCGCGCGGGTCCTGCGCGAGCGTGGTCAGCGCGAACATCTCGGCGAACTCGTGGTCGTCGATGCCGACGACGCTGAGATCGCCGGGAACCTGGATGCCGAGGCGCCGGGCAGCGATGATGGCGCCGATCGCGACCTCGTCGCACACCCCGACGATGCCGGTGGGGCGACGCGCCGCGTCGCCGAGCAGATCGACGGATACCGCGTACCCGCCGGGAAGCGTGACCTCCGAGCTCATGTGGCGCACCTCGTCGCCGAGGCCGCCGGTGGTCATGGCCGCCTCGTACCCGCGGAGCCGGCGTCGGTCGACCTCGGCCCAGTGCGCACCCACATTGCCGCCGACGAAGGCGATGCGGCGGTGGCCGAGTCCGATGAGGTGCTCGGTGGCGCGGCGCGCGGCATGGTCGTCGTCGATCGAGACGGCGCTGGAGTCGCGCGCGTCGCCGACGACGCTCACGAGCGGGCGCCCGATCGACAGCAGGCGCTCGAGTTCGCGGTTCTCCGGCTCGAGTCCGACGGCGATGAGCCCGTCGAACCGCTTGCGGGCCAGGAAGTCCTCGAAGATGCGGGTGCGGCCGACCGTCCCGGGCCGGGCGTCGTACAGGGTCAGATCGAGGCCGTGCTCGAGAAGGGCGTCCTGGATGCCTTCGAGCACCTCGGCGAAGAACCAGCGGTTGAGGTAGGGCATGATCACGCCGATGTTCCGGGTGCGGCCCGTCACGAGACTGGCGGCGTTGCTGGACGCGACGTAGCCGAGCGCGCGCGCGGCATCCTGCACGCGGGTGCGCGTCTCGGCCGATACGTAGCCGTGTCCGGTGAGGGCTCGGCTCGCGGTGGCTTTCGACACGCCGGCGCGTCGCGCGACATCGGCGATCCCGCTCAACATCCCTCCCTTCATCGGGCGGCGACGCGGGTGCGTGACCGCTAGAGAGGATAGCGGGATCGCCCCGAGAATGGAACCGGTTCCAGGCGCCGGTCGAGGACGTGATCCCTTTATCACACCGCGATCTTGGCGGGTTATCGAGTTGTGATGAAGTTCTGTTGCGCGCCCGCTACCGATCCCCTAGCGTGTGCATGGAATCGGTTCCCTAAGCACCCCCGAACCCGGTTCCCTGCGCGCACAGGCGCGCGCACGACTCAACGAGGAGGCAATAGATGAATGCAATGCGGTCACCCCTGCATCGCCGTATGACGGTGGGACTGGGGCTGGTGGCGATCGCGGGTCTCGCACTCGCGGGCTGCGCCGAGGGAGGCAGCTCGAGCAATTCCTCCGGGTCGGTATCCGGCCAGACGGTCAACATCTCCGGTGGTATCACCGGCACGGAGGCCGACGCGCTGAACAAGTCGTTCGAGAAGTTCACGGCCGACACGGGCATCAAGGTCGTCTACACCGGCGACAAGGGGTTCGAGGGCAACATCGTCACGAAGGTCAGCGGCGGTGACGCGCCCGACGTCGCGATCGTCCCGCAGCCGGGTCTGCTCAAGACGCTCGTGGGCACCGGTTCGGTCAAGGCCGCCGCCGATGCGGTCAGCAAGAACGTCGACCAGTACTGGGGCGCCGACTGGAAGGGCTACGGCACCTTCGACGGCACCTTCTACGCCGCGCCGATGCTCGCCAACCTCAAGGGCTACGTCTGGTACTCGCCGGCGAAGTTCAAGGAGTGGGGCGTGCAGGTGCCCAAGACGTGGGACGAGATGCTCGCGCTCACGCAGACCATCCAGCAGAAGACCGGGGCGGCACCGTGGTGCGCGGGCTTCGCGTCGCAGGCGGCGTCGGGATGGCCCGGCACCGACTGGATCGAGGACCTCGTGCTGCGCCAGTCCGGCCCCGACGTCTACGACCAGTGGGTCGCGAACAAGGTCAAGTTCACCGATCCGCAGATCAAGCAGGCCTTCGACGCGGTGGGCCAGATCCTGCTGAACCCGGCCTACGTCAACGCCGCCTTCGGTGACGTCAAGAGCATCAACTCGGTGGCGTTCGCGGATGTCGCGGCCAAGGTCGCCGACGGCACGTGCCCGATGACGCACCAGGCGTCGTTCCTCTCGGCGAACTTCCTGACGGTGACCAACGCCGCCGGCCAGACGCCGAAGATCGCTCCGGACGGCGACGTGTACGCGTTCATCCTCCCGGGTGTGAAGTCGGGCGAGCTGGCGGTCGAGGGTGGCGGCGAGTTCGTCGCCGCGTTCTCGGATTCGGCCGCGGTGCAGCAGGTCGTCGAGTTCATGTCGACGCCGGAGTTCGCCAACGCGCGCGTCAAGCTCGGCGGTGTCGTCTCGGCCAACAAGGGCGCCGACCCGTCGCTGGCCTCCAGCGCGTTCCTCACCGAGGCGATGAAGGTGCTCCAGGACCCGAAGACGACGCTCCGCTTCGACGCCTCCGACCTGATGCCCGCGACGGTGGGCTCGGGATCGTTCTGGAAGGGCATGGTCAGCTGGATCGACGGCAAGCCCACCGATCAGGTGCTCAGCGATATCCAGGCCGGTTACCAGAACTGAGCCGGAACTCGCCCGGTGGGCCGCTCGCTCGATGCGAGCGGCCCACCGGACCCACTTGCCGACGGCCGCGACGACCTCCCGGTCGGCGTCCGTCGGCGTGATCCATCCATGAGTTCGAAGACGCACTCGGAAGGGTAGTCATGACCGACACAAGACAAGCGGCCCGGTCCGCGAAGACCGCGCCGCCGCAGGATGCCGACGGGCCCGGCCGGCTCGAGGTGGCGGCGCGCAAGAGCCGCACGACGGCGCTGGTGGTGGCCGCCGCGCTGATCCTGGCCGTGGCGCTGTTCCTCTTCATGATCACGAGGCCGGCGGCCGAGACGAAGCCCACGACCCTGGGATTCTCGCTCAACAGCTTCTTCCGCTGGCTCGGCGACCTCGGACCGATCGTGCAGATCCCGATCATCCTGCTGGTCTTCGGCGCCGTCATCGGACTGATCCTGCTGCTCATCGAGTACGCGCCGCGCCGCGGTCGGGTCTACTTCTGGATCCGCCTGGCCGCGTGCTTCGTGATCCCGGTGCTCGCGTTCATGCTGCTGCGGCCCTACCAGAACGCGGTGCTGTACGTCCTGGGGATCGCGGTGATCCTCGGCGCTGTGCTCTTCTACGCCGACTACCGTTCCCGCGAGGGCGCCGGGTACCTGTTCCAGCTCGTGCTGTTCGCCGCTCCCGCCGCGATCCTCCTGCTGGTGGGCCTGATCTATCCGGCCGTCGCGACCTTCATCCAGTCGTTCTTCGACAAGACGGGCGCGCAGTTCGTCTGGTTCGACAACTACATCTGGACCTTCACCAACCCGGAGGGGTTCTGGTCGGTCATCAACACCCTCATCTGGGTGCTGCTGGCCCCCACCTTCGCCACGGCGATCGGGCTCGCCTACGCGGTGTTCATCGACAAGGCGCGCGGCGAGAAGGTCCTGAAGGTGTTCATCTTCATGCCGTTCGCGATCTCGTTCGTCGCGGCGGGCATCATCTGGAAGTTCGTGTACGACTACCGGCAGGACCAGCAGGTCGGCATCCTGAACGCCATCCTCACGGCGTTCGGCGCTCAACCCGTGTCATGGCTCGACGCGCAGCCGCTCATCAACACGTTCCTGCTGCTGGCGGTGTTCATCTGGAGCCAGACGGGACTGGCGATGGTGATCCTCTCGGCCGCCATCAAAGCCGTGCCCGCCGAGCAGATCGAGGCGGCGCAGCTGGACGGCACGAACGCGTGGCAGCGCTTCGTGAACGTCACGGTCCCGGGCATCCGACCGTCGCTCATCGTCGTGGTCACCACGATCGCCATCGGGGCGCTCAAGGTGTACGACATCGTCGCGGTGATGACCGGCGGCCGGGCCAACTCGACCGTCCTCGCCTTCGAGATGGTCAACCAGCAGCAGCGGTTCCAGAGTTACGGGCACTCCGGCGCCCTCGCCGTGGTGCTGTTCCTGTTCGTCCTGCCCTTGATCATCTTCAACGTGCGGCAGATCCGGAAGCAGAGGGAGATCCGATGACCATCGAAGTGATCGAGCCGGTCGTCGACAACCGATCCGCTCGGCAGGTCGCGCGCGACACGCGCAAGCACGAGGCGATGGCGCGTCGTCGATTGACCTCCAAGGGCGCGACGATCGCCGCGATCGTCATCGCCTTCTTCTGGACCATTCCGACCTTCGGCATGTTCGTCACGTCGTTCCGCCCCGGCTCGGACACGCAGTCGACGGGCTGGTGGACGGTCTTCGTCGATCCGAGCTTCACGCTGCAGAACTACGCGCTCGCCCTGACCTCGGGTGGCACCGCGCTCACGCTGGGCGCGTCGTTCCTCAACTCGCTCGCGATCACGATCCCGGTGGTGCTGTTCGCCCTCGCGGTCGCGTCGCTCATCGCGTACGCCTTCGCGTGGATCGACTTCAAGGGCCGCAACTTCTTCTTCATCTTCATCTTCGCGCTGCAGATCGTGCCGCTGCAGATGGCCCTCGTGCCGTTGCTGAGCCTCTTCTCGCGAGGGCTCACGATCAACGACGTCACGATCTTCCCCGGGTTCGACCTGCGCGGCATCGAGCATTCGTTCGCGACCGTGTGGATCGCCCACACGATCTTCGCGATGCCGCTGGCGATCTTCCTGCTGCACAACTTCATCGCGGAGATCCCGCACGAGGTGATCGAGGCGGCGCGCGTCGACGGCGCCGGGCACGGGCAGATCTTCTTCCGGCTGATCCTCCCGCTCGCGGCGCCCGCGCTGGCCTCGTTCGCGGTGCTGGAGTTCATCTGGGTGTGGAACGACCTGCTGGTCGCGACGATCTTCGCTCCATCGTCGTCGCTGCCGCTGACCCAATCGCTCAACTCCCTCTCCGGCACGTGGGGCGACCAGTGGTTCCTGCAGGCGGCCGGAACCTTCATCTCGATCCTCGTCCCGCTCATCGTGTTCTTCGCGCTGCAGCGTTTCTTCGTCCGAGGACTCCTCGCCGGCGCCACGAAGGGGTAGCGCTGCGCCGGGAGGAACCGGGCCGGCGCGGATCGGGGGGTCCGCGTCGGCCCGGGGCATTTCGCCGCCGAGACGAGGGTCGCGCGGATATGGTGAACGAATGGATGCCTCGGCCACGCCCGCACCGTCCGTGCTCGTCGACGCGACCGCCGGTCTCAGTGCCGCCGAGGTGGCAGAACGCGTGGCGTCGGGCCGCACCAACGCCTACTCGGCCGACTCCAGCCGCAGTGCGTGGAACATCGTGCGGGCGAACGTGTTCACGCTGTTCAACGGGATCGTTTTCGCGTGCTTCTTCGTGCTGTTCCTGCTCGGGCGCTGGCAGGACGCGCTGTTCGGTCTCGCCGCCATCGCGAACGCGGTCATCGGCTGCGTGCAGGAATTCCGCGCCAAGGCCGCCCTCGACCGGCTCGCCCTGCTGAACGCCCCGCTGGCGCGCGTGCGCCGGGACGGCGCGGAGGCGGAGATCCATCCGCCCGACGTCGTGCAGGACGACATCCTCGTGCTGCGCGCCGGCGACCAGATCGCCGCCGACGCCCGCGTCGCCGACGCGCGCGGGCTGCAGGTGGACGAGTCGATGCTCACCGGCGAGTCGGACGCGGTCGACAAGCGCCCCGGCGACGAGGTGCTGTCGGGGTCGGTCGTGGTGGCGGGCGAGGGCGACGCCCAGGTCGTGCGGGTGGGCGCGGCGTCGTATGCGAACACGTTCGCCACCGAGGCCAAGCGCTTCTCCCTCGTCTCCAGCGAGCTGCGCTCGTCGGTCAACCGCGTGCTGAAGTGGGTGGGCTGGGGCATCGGCCCGATCGGCCTGCTTGTCTTCAACGCGCAGGTGATGGTCGCCGGCGGCTACGTCACGGCGTGGCAGAGCGGCACGTGGGTGCAGGCGGTCGTCAACACGATCGCGTCGCTGCAGGCGATGATCCCGCTCGGCCTCGTGCTGATGTGCTCCATCGCGTTCGCGGTGGGGGCGGCCAAGCTCGCCGCCCGCCAGGTGCTCGTCAACGAGCTGCCCGCCGTCGAGGGCCTCGCGCGCGTCGACGTCATCTGCCTCGACAAGACCGGCACGCTCACGCTCGGCGAGATCGGCTTCGACGGCGCGCATCCGCTCGACGCCCCCGCGCCCGGCTGGGAGCGCGTGCTCGCGTGGTACGGCGCGGCGCGCGACGCCAACGCCACCGCCCGCTGCCTGCGGGAGCCGTACCCGCTCGTGTCGGCGGTCGAGCCGGCCGCGACCATCCCCTTCTCGTCGGCACGCAAATGGAGCGCGGTCTCGTTCGCGCACGGCGACGAAGCGGGCACGTGGATCTTCGGGGCTCCCGAGATGGTGTTCGGGGATGCCGCGACCGACGCCCGCGCACCGCTGGGCGGCGTCGTCACCGAGCTCGCCTCCGCCGGGCGCCGCACCCTCGTGCTCGGCCACGCGCCGACCGTGCTGTCTGGGGAGGACGCGGACCTCGAACGGCTTCCGGACGGTCTCGTGCCCGTCGTGGTCGTCACGTTCCGCGAGAAGGTGCGCCCCGACGCCGCTCAGACCCTGGCGTACTTCGACCGGCAGGGTGTCGGCATCCGGATCATCTCGGGCGACAACCCGCGCACCGTCGCGGCGATCGCACGCGAAGTGGGGCTGGACGTCGCGGAGGGCTACGACGCCCGGAAGCTGCCCGAGGACGACGCGGCGCTGGCCGACGTGCTCGAGAGGGAGCACGTGTTCGGTCGCGTGACGCCCGACCAGAAGAAGCGCATGGTCGTGGCGCTGCAGGGGCGCGGGCACACCGTGGCGATGACGGGCGACGGCGTCAACGACGCGCTCGCGATCAAGACCGCCGACATCGGGATCGCGATGAACTCGGGCGCTGCGGCGACGAAGGCCGTCGCGCGGCTCGTGCTGCTGGACGGACAGTTCTCGCACCTGCCCGACGTCGTGGCCGAGGGGCGCCAGGTGATCGCGAACATCGAACGCGTCTCGATGCTGTTCCTCACCAAGACCGCATACGCGACGACCCTGGCGATCCTGTTCGGCGTGCTGGTGATGGAGTTCCCGTTCCTGCCCCGGCAGCTCTCGATCACCGACGGCCTGACCATCGGCATCCCCGCGTTCTTCCTCGCGCTCATGCCCAACACGCAGCGTTACATCCCCGGATTCCTGCGGCGATCGCTGACCTTCGCGATCCCCGCCGGTCTCGTGATCGCGATCGCCCTGACGCTCTACACGCGCGCGGCGATGGCGTTGGGCGTGCCCGAGCCGCAGCTGCGGACGGGCTCCACGATCATCCTCGCCATCGTCGGGATCTGGGTGCTCACGGTGCTGTCGCGGCCCGTCACGCGCTTCAAGGCGCTGGTCATCGGCGCGATGTTCATCGGCCTCGTGCTGGTGTTCACGGTGCCGCTCGCGAGCGGCTTCTTCCAGCTGATCGACCCGGGCCAGGAGGCGGCGTACCTGGTGGCGTTCGTCACCGCGGTCACGATCGGCGTCATCGAGATCGTGCGGTTCGTGCACCGCCGCGTCGTCGACCGGCTGCTCGCCGACCGCGCCGTCCGCTGACCCCGGGGATCAGGGGGCGGCGGGGGTCTGCGCGACGAAGTAGCGGGAGCCCGGCGGCGTCCACACCGCGGCGAACACGAGCACGGCGGCGACCGCCTGCGCGATGCTCTCGGGGTCCCATTCGTCGGAGACGACGATCGTCGTCACCTGCAGGGCGATCTGCGCGGCGATGTAGATCGTGATGAGCACGCGCGCGAAGCGGCTGCCGCGCGACAGGCCGGAGGCGATCGCGAGCGACAGCAGACCCACGAGGATGATCGCCGACCCCAGGAGCGACACCGGCAGCACCGCGTCGGCGGCGGCCTGGTACCGGCTGAGCAGCACGAACGTGCCGAGGACGACGCTGGAGATGCCCGAGATGTAGACGAGCACGATCGCGATCGTGACGGTCACCGGCCGGCGCACGCGTGGCGGGGCGGCGGTCGTGTCGGCGGTCACGCGACCACTGTATCGCCGTGTCAGCCGCAGCCGAGCCGCGACTGCATGGCGGTCATCGCGTCGATCTCCGACGACTGCGTCTGCTTCATCGCCGCGGCGGTCTGCAGCACGTTGGGGCGCGAGCCGAGGGTGAGCACGGCGTCGACCATCTGGATCGCGCCCTGGTGGTGGCGGATCATGAGGCCGAGGAATCGGCAGTCCGCGGCGGTGCCGGTCGCGGCGGAGAGCTGGTCGAGCTCGGCCTGGGTGGCCATCCCCATCGCCGCGCGCAGCTCGGCGTCGGTCGCCGGGGTCGCCGAGGTTCCGCCGTGGTCGTGCCCCGACGTGCTCGACATCCACGACATGAGCGGCGCGCCGGTCGTCTGGGGCAGTCCCCACGCGGCGAGCCACTCGTACATCTGCCCGCGCTGCGCGGACTGGCCGGTGGCGATGTCGTACGACAGCACGCGCAGCTCCTCGTCGGAGGTGGTGCGCTGGATCTGCATCGCCATCTCGACCGCCTGCGCGTGATGCACCTGCATGTCGCGCGCGAACCCGGCGTCGGCGGCGTTGGGGGCGGGCTCGGCCGCGGTCCCGAACGCGGTGAAGCGGCCGATCGCGAAGGCGACCGCGGCGATGGCCACGATCGCGACGACGACCACCCAGACGCGCACGCCGGGCGCGGCATCCCGAGCGTCGTCGGTCACGTCGGCTACTGCTTTCCGGGGCCGTCGAGGGCGCCCGTGCACGGGGCGTTCGGCTCGGGCGCGTTCTGGCTGCGCCAGTACTCCTCGAAGAAGGTCTGGATGCGGGGGTCGTCGACCGAGGTCAGCTTGAGCTGGTGGTTCCACGCGCTCAGCACGAGCGGGGAGTCCAGTCCGACGTAGGGCGAGAGCACCACGTAGGTGGAGGGGAGCTTCGACTTCAGCGTCGCGAGCTGGTCGGCGCTCAGCGCGGCGGCGTCGTACGTCACCCACACCGCACCGTGCTCGAGCGAGTGCACGGCGTTCTCGTTCTGCTGCGGCTGGGTGTAGATGCCGCAGTTGAGCCACACCGCGTTGTGGTCGCCGCCGGTGGGCGGCGTCTGCGGGTAGGTCACCGAGCCCTGCACGTGGTTGGAGGTGTTCTGGTACGTCTGCACGCCGTCGATCTGCACGCCGGTGCTGTCCAGCGCGCCGTAGCTCGCGGGCGGCTTCGGCGCGAAGACGAACGAGGCCACGACGACGCCGACGACGACGAGCGCTGCGACACCGCCCACGATCCACCACGTGAAGCGGCTGCGCCGGCGCTTGGCGACCTGCTTCTGATACTCGGCGAGCTTCTCCTGGCGCTTCTGCTCGCGCTGCTGCTTGACGGTGAGTTCGATCTCGGCCTGAACGGCGGGGTTGCCGCTCGAGCGCTTCGGGGGCTGTGTCGGGGTCATGGTGCGATCTCGGCTGAGCAGCCCGCGAGGGCTGGGGCGGGAGGCGCGCGGATCTTCGCGCGCCTCCTCCAGCCTATGCGCCCGCATAGGAACGCGGCTGGGAGACGGCTCGGGATGCCGCGGCTCGCGTCGAAGCGATCGCGGCGCCGCGGCATCCCCGCCGGACGAACTGCTCTCCGGGGTCGCGTCGGGCCGCGGGCGTCCGATAGCATAGAGCTTCCGAATCGATTCGATCACGGACGATCCGGACTCTCTCCGCTCCCTCCTCCGTCGTGCCCGGGCTTCGCCCCGGAGCAGCGGCGTTCGCTCCGTCACCGAAGAAGACGCTTGTGCTCGATACCGCCTCCACCCCGCTCGTCCCCACTCCGGACGCTGCTGCCCCGCCTTCACCGCCCACTCGGGGAGACGACTCCCGGGCCGAGAAGCTCGCCACCGGCGCCATCGTCACGGTCGCGGGAACGCCCGTCACCGGGGCGATCCGCACGCTCGGGCCCAACCCGGCGACCGCGCCCGTCATGCTGCACCCGGGCGATTCGATCCCGGCGGCACGGCGGATCGTCTACATCATCCTGCTGGGCGCCCTGACGGCGCTCGGGCCGTTCACGATCGACCTGTACCTTCCGGCGTTCCCCGTGCTCGAGCAGGACTTCCAGACCACGGCGACGGCGATCCAGCTGACCCTGACCGGCACGATGCTCGGGTTCGGCATCGGTCAGCTCATCGTCGGACCGCTCAGCGACAAGGTCGGCAGGCGCGTGCCGCTCCTGGCCGTCACGGCGCTCCACGTCGTCGCCAGCGTGGCCGCGGCGCTCGCGCCCAGCCTGCTGCTGCTCGGGGGCGCCCGTGTGCTCATGGGCATGGGCGCGGCCGCCGGCGGCGTGGTGGCGATGGCGATCGTCCGCGATCTGTTCGGTGGTCGCCGCCTCGTCGTGATGCTCTCGCGGCTCGCCCTCGTGTCGGGGGTCGCGCCCGTGGCGGCGCCGCTGGTGGGCTCGGCGCTGCTCGTGGTGATGCCGTGGCGCGGCATCTTCGTGGTGCTGGCCGCCTACGGCCTCGTCATGCTCGTGGCGGCGCTCTTCCTCGTCCCCGAGACCCTCCCGCCCGCGCGGCGCAGCGAGAAGGGCAGCACCACGGTGCTGCAGCGCTACAAGAGCGTGCTGTCGGACCGCGTCTTCCTGGGCGTCCTGGTCATCGGCGGCATGACCTTCAGCGGCCTGTTCTCGTATCTGTCGAGCTCGTCGTTCCTGTTCCAGAGCACGTTCGGCTTCAACGCGCAGGAGTACGGCCTGCTGTTCGCGGTCAACTCGCTCGGCGTGGTCACCGGGGTGCAGTTCGCCTCGCGACTCGCGGCACGCTTCGGACCCCAGTGGGTGATGGCGTACTCGACCGGTGTGATGGCGGTCGCGGCATCCGCCATCATCGTCCTCGATCAGCTCGGCGCCGGACTGTGGGGCGTCATGATCCCGCTGTTCGTCTTCATGACCGCGTGCGGGTTCACCTTCCCGTGCGTGCAGGTGCTCGCGCTCGACCGTCACGGCAAGGCCGCCGGCACCGCCGCGTCGCTCATCGGCGCCGTCAACTTCGGCGTGGCGGGCCTCATCTCGCCGATCGTGGGCTGGGTCGCGCGTGACGCGGGCATCACCGCCACGACGATGGCCGCCGTGATGACGGGATGCGCGATCGTCGGTCTGGTGTCGCTGTGGACGATCGTGCGTCCGCGCACGATCGGCCTGCTGACGCCCTAGCTCAGCGCACGGGCTGCAGGTTGCGACTCGAGTGCGTCACATGCACGATCCGGGGTCGTAGCCGATCGTCTGGACGGCGATCGATGCGACGTGCGCATCGTCTGCCGTCATGGTGATCCACAGTGCGGACGATGCGGAATCGATCTGGAACTGCGTGCGCGGTGCGCCGTCGAAGGGAAGCGTCACGGTCTTGGCGCCCGGGTAGGCGGCCAGCACCGCATCCCGCGGCGAACCCAGAGCGATGCCGCCGGCCGTGCGCGGCGAGTCTGCGATCGGCGCTGTCGGAGGCGTGGCGGTGGTGACGCCGATCGAGCCGACCGTCCCGGTGTCGGATGCGCCGATCGCACCGACCGTCAGTTGGACGGCGCCCGTGCGTGCCGCGAGGAAGGTCATCCGGCCGCAGATGAACGAGGTGGTGAACGCGGCCGACACCGCCGAGAGCCCCTCGGTCATCGTCGACTGGAGACGCACGGGCCCGACCCCGCTGCTCGAGACGACCCATGTCGCCGTGTCCGTGGCGGAGGGGGCGGCCGTGGGACCGGCGCTCATGGTCGGACCGGGCGACGTGGGGGGAGTCGTCGAGACGATCGGAATCGGCGTCTCGGTCGTCGGAGGTGTCGTCGCGGAGCACCCGGCGGTGAGGAGTGCTGTTGCGAGCAGAGCCACGGGCACGAGGGCGGCGGCGCGGGAGCGGCGGGTCACGCTGTGCAGGCTAACGCGAGAGGTGTGCGTCAGGGATAACGATCGGGTCGCGGCGTGTCAGCGCACGGGCTGCAGGCGGAAGAGACGCACGACCCGGCCCGACGTGCGCTCGTAGCCGCGGTAGCCGGGCCATTGCCGCTCGATGATCGCCCACGTCGCGTCGCGTTCGTCGTCGCCGATGAGGGTCGCGCGAACCTTCATCGTGGTGCCGCGGACGGTGATCGCGGCGTCGGGGTGGGCGAGCAGATTCGTCGTCCACGCGGGATGCCGCTCCCCGGCGAAGTTGCTGCCGGCGACGATCGCGCGACCGGAGCCATCGGGCGTGTACATGAGCGGGGCGTCACGGGGTTCGCCCGAGCGCGCTCCCACCGTGTGCAGCACGAGCGAGGGGACGAGCAGCCCGCTGATCTGGACGCGTCCGCGCGACACCCACGTCACGAACCGCTCGAGCGGCGGCATGATGGTGGGTCCGACGCGGCGGAACAGGCGCGTGCGCGACAGGGGTGCGACCAGGCGGCGGACGACGCCGACGACAGCGGACATGCCTCCATTCTGTCCTTGCGGCATCGCTGTGGCACCGCTCCAACACCTGTCCGCCCCGACAGAATGGGGCGCATGATCTCGGATGCCGCCTCCCCGCGTCGCTTCGTCGTGCGCACCCTCGTCCCCGGCGCCGTGCTCGTGCTCGCGGCGACGGCGATGGGGGTCGTGATCCTGGCGCGCGGCAACGATCCGCTGCCCGTGGACGCCGCGTGGAACGCACTCATGACCGCGTGGGCGAGCCCCTTGCTGACGGTGTTCTCGGAGTTCATGAACGCGGTCGGAGGCGGATGGCTCGGCACGCTCGTGATCCCGATCGCCGCGACGCTCGCGCTGATCGTCGCCCGCAGACCCTGGTGGGCGGCGTACTTCCTGACGGCCGAGGCGCTCAGCGCCGCCCTCGTGCAGGTCTTCAAGCAGAGTTTCGCGCGCGCCCGGCCCGGCGACATCGCCGTCGTCAGCGACTTCGGGTCGTTCCCCTCCGGGCACGTCGCCAACGCGGCGACGATCGCGGCGGCGCTCGCGGTGCTGATGCCGCGGCTGTGGGTGATCGTCGTGGGCGCCGCCTGGGTGGTGCTCATGGCGTTCAGCCGCACCTACCTCCACGCCCACTGGCTCACCGACACGCTCGGCGGGGCGCTCATCGGGGTCGGCGCGGCGCTCTCGATCGCCGCAGCATTCGCGGTTCCGCTGAGCCGCCGCGTGGCTAGGCTGAGCCCATGACCGAGCCGGCGTCGCCCGATTCATCCCAGGCCGAACTCGCGCGGCTGCGCGCAGAGGCGGAGGCGGCCGAGGCCGCGCTCAAACTCGCACAGGCGAAGGCGGCGCTCGCCGCTGCCGAAGCCGCCGCCTCAGCTGCCGCACCCCCCATCGCCGAGCCTGCACCCCCGGTCGCCGAGCCTGCACCACCGGTCGCTGAGCCCGCACCCCCGGTCGCTGAGCCCCCACCCCCGGTCGCAGAGCCTGTCGAAGCGTCGCCCGCGCCCGCGGCCGCGCCTCCGGCAGCCCCTGCCGCCCCAGCCGGCCCGCTCGACGACGCGCAGATCCAGGCCGTCGTCGCCGGATACACCTTCGAGGCCACGACGCTCGACCTCGGCGCGCTCATGAACGGCGACCCCGTGGCATCCGCCCAGATCCGCATCCCCCTCGGCATGATCAACCGTCACGGCCTCGTCGCCGGCGCCACGGGAACCGGAAAGACCCGCACGCTCCAGGGCCTCGCCGAGCAGCTCGCGGCCAAGGGCGTGCCGGTGTTCGCGGCAGACATCAAGGGCGACCTGTCGGGTGTCGCGACACCGGGGGAGTCCAACCCCAAGCTGCTCGCGCGCACCGAGGCGATCGGGCAGGACTGGAAGCCCGAGGCGTCGGTCACCGAGTACTTCGCCCTCGGCGGCGTGGGCAAGGGCATCCCCGTGCGTGCCACGGTGTCGGGTTTCGGACCGCTGCTGCTGAGCAAGGTGATGGGCCTCAACGAGACGCAGGAGTCGAGCCTGGGCCTCGTCTTCCACTACGCCGACGCGAACGGGCTGGCCCTGGTCGACCTCTCCGACCTCCGCGCCGTGCTCACCTACCTCACCGGCGACGGAAAGGATGAGCTGAAGACCCTCGGCGGGCTGTCGGCGGCGACGGCGGGCGTGATCCTGCGCGAGCTCATCACCTTTGCGGATGCCGGAGCCGACGTCTTCTTCGGCGAGCCCGAGTTCGACGTGCAGGAGTTCCTGCGCACCGCGCCCGACGGCCGCGGCATCATCAGCCTGCTCGAGGTGCCCGGCGTCATCGACAAGCCCGCGCTGTTCTCGACGTTCCTGATGTACCTGCTGGCCGAGCTGTTCGAGATCCTCCCCGAGGTGGGCGATCTCGACAAGCCGAAGCTCGTGTTCTTCTTCGACGAGGCGCACCTGCTGTTCCGCGACGCGTCGAAGGACTTCCTCGCCGCGATCACCCAGACCGTGCGCCTCATCCGCTCGAAGGGCGTGGGCGTCTTCTTCGTCACGCAGACGCCGAAGGACGTGCCCTCCGACGTGCTCGCGCAGCTCGGCTCCCGCATCCAGCACGCGCTGCGCGCCTTCACCCCCGACGACGCGAAGGCCCTCCGCGCGACCGTCGGCACGTACCCCCGGTCGGGGTACGACCTGGAGCGCGTGCTGCAGGAGCTCGGCACCGGCGAGGCGATCGTCACCGTGATGAGCGAGAAGGGCGCCCCGACGCCCGTCGCGTGGACGCGTCTGCGCGCTCCGCAGGGGCTCATGTCGCCCACGCCCGATCCGCAGATCGTCGCCGCCGTGAACGCGTCGCCGCTCCTGGCGAAGTACGGCACCGCGATCGACCGCGAATCGGCGCGCGAGATCCTCACCGCCCGCATGAACGCCGCCGAACAGGCGCACGCCGCAGAGCAGGCGGCGATCGAGCAGGCCAAGGCCGACGCCGAGCTCGCCAAGCAGCAGGCGGCGGCCGACAAGGCGCAGGCCGCGGCCGACAAGAAGGCGCAGGCGGAGTACGACCGGCTCCTGAAGAAGACCGCGGGCACGAGCCGCACCGCGTCGCGGCCCCAGAAGTCGGCACTCGAGCAGGTGCTCGGCTCGAAGTCGACGCAGACGATCCTCAACGGCGTGATCCGCGGGCTGTTCGGCAACGGCCGCCGCTGACGGGCATCCGGAAGCCGGACGCGTCAAGCCCTGCCGGGCGACGGATGCCGCCACCTAGGCTCGCGGCATGGTCGAACGCGGCACGGTCCAGCTGAGCGCACCCACCGGTCGGGAGGAGGCGCTGCGCGCGCAACCGCGCGCGGACGGCGGGGCGCCGCGCGCCCTGGTCTTCGGCGGCACCGGCTACATCGGCGGACGGCTCGTGCCGCGGCTGCTGGAGGCGGGCTACCGGGTGCGGGTGCTCGCGCGAAACCCCACTCGCGTGGCGACGTTCTCGTGGGGCGACCGCGTCGACGTGGTGCAGGGGGATGCCGCGGACGCCGAGGTCGTGGGCGAGGCGACGAAGGACGTGGACGTGCTCTACTACCTCGTGCATTCGATGTCGGCCGGCAAGGGATTCGAGGAGGCCGACCGAGCGGCCGCCCGCACCGTCGCCGCGGCGGCGGCCGCGGCATCCGTCGGTCGCATCGTGTACCTCGGCGGACTGCACCCGGAGGACGCGACGCTCTCGCCCCACCTGCGCTCGCGGGTGGAGGTGGGGCGGATCCTGCTCGACAGCGGCGTGCCGACGCTCGTGCTGCAGGCGGGCGTCGTGATCGGGTCGGGATCGGCGTCGTTCGAGATGGTGCGGCATCTGACGGAGGTGCTGCCGTACATGCCGGCACCGAAGTGGGTGCGCAATCGCATCCAGCCGATCGCCGTGCGCGACGTGCTGCACTACCTGCTGGGCGCCGCGCGCGTGGCGCCCGACGTGAATCGCGCCGTCGACGTCGGTGGACCCGACGTGCTGCGCTACGGCCAGATGATGAACGGCTACGCGGTCGAGGCGGGGCTGCCGCAGCGGCCGATCGCCGCTCTCCCGGTCTTCACTCCGCGTCTCGCGTCGCACTGGGTGGGGCTGGTCACGCCCATCCCGTCGGCCATCGCCCGGCCGCTCGTGGAGTCGCTGCAGAACGACTGCGTCATGAAGAACCACGACGTCGATGCGCTGATCCCGCCGCCCGAGGCCGGGCTCACTCCCTACCGGCGCGCGGTCGATCTGGCACTCGGACGGGTACGCGGAGACGACATCGAGACGAGCTGGCAGGACGCCGATGTGTCGGGGGTGCCGTCGGATCCGCTGCCCAACGATCCCGACTGGGCGGGTCGCCTGGTCTTCACCGATGAGCGCTCCACGCACACGACGGCGTCCCCCCAGGCGGTGTGGACGGTGATCGAGGGCATCGGCGGCCAGAACGGCTGGTACTCGTCGCCGCTGCTGTGGGCGGTGCGCGGCTGGATGGACCGCGTCGTCGGCGGTGTCGGGCTGGCGCGCGGCCGCCGCAGCCGGTCGGTCGTGGGCGTCGGCGATGCGCTGGACTTCTGGCGGGTGGAGGCCATCGAGCCCGGCCACCTGCTGCGCCTGCGTGCCGAGATGAAGACGCCCGGGTCGGCGTGGCTCGAGCTGAAGGTCGAACCCGACGGGGACGGCGCGCGCTACGAACAGCGCGCGGTGTTCTTCCCGAAAGGGCTCGCGGGCAGGCTCTACTGGCTGGGCGTGCTGCCCTTCCACGGCCTCATCTTCCCGGGAATGGCCCGCCGCATCACCGCGGCCGCCGAGCAGGGTGTCGTGCCCGCCGCACCCTGATGATCGGGTGCGTAGGCTGGGCGCGTGCCGCGCATCCGTCCCTTCCGCCGCGGCGACGAAGCGGCGCTCGCGCAGATCTGCCTCAGGACGGCGGATGCCGGCGGTGACGCGACGGGGATCTTCGACGACGATCGCATCTGGGCCGAGATCTTCGTGCTGCCCTACGTCGCCCGGCATCCCGAGTTCGCGTTCGTGATCGAGACCGACGACGGACGCGTCGCCGGGTACATCGTGGGCGCGCCCGACACGGCCGCGTTCGAGACGTGGTTCCGCGACGAGTGGTGGCCGGAGCGCGGTGCCGCGTGGCCGCGACCCGAGGTGGAGCGGTCGCGACAGGACGGCACGCTTCTCTACGCCTACGGCCGCGGGCCGGGTGCGGAGCCGTACGGCGCCGGGTATCCCGCGCATCTGCACATCGACCTCCTGCCCGAACTCCAGGGGCAGGGCTGGGGCAGACGCCTCGTCGACGCCCTCGTCGAGGCGCTCCGCGCCGCCGACGTGTCCGGTCTGCACCTGGTCGCCGCCGTCGAGAACACCGGCGCGCTCGCCTTCTACACGCGCCTGGGTTTCACGCCGCTGCCCTCGCACGAGGGCGTGCAGGCGTTCGGGCGCGCGCTGTAGCGCAGCATCCGGAGTCGGGTCACGCCCCGAGCCGTACCACCCGGTCGACGAAGCCCGCGGGCGGCGCGACATGCGAGATCAGCACGACGGCCTGATCAGGGCCGACCGCGCCGAGCAGATCGGCGAGCAGCAGGTCGGATGCCGCGGGGTCGACGCCGGCGGTCGGCTCGTCGAGAACGAGCACCGGGAAGCCGCGCAGCAGCGCCCGGGCGAGGGCGATGCGCTGCGCCTGTCCGCCGGAGACCAGTGCGCCGCGCTCGCCGACGCGGGCGTCGAGGCCGCCGCGCTCGCGCAGCCACGGACCCAGACCGACGCGCTCCAGCGCGGCCTCGAGGTCGGCGTCGGTCGCCGTGTCGCGGGCGAACAGCAGATTCTGGCGGATGTCCTCGTCGAAGAGCATCGGATGCTGCTCGCACAGTCCGACCGTCAGGCGCACGTCGTCGCCCGCGAGGCCGGACACCGGACGGCCGCCGATCGAGTACTCGCCCCGAGCGTCGAGGAAGCGCACCAGCACGTGCGCGAGGGTGGTCTTTCCGGCGCCGCTGGAGCCGACGACCAGCACGCGCTCGCCGGGGCCCACGTCGAGGTCGATGCCCGACAGGGCCGGCGAGTCCGCGGCATACGGCCACCGCGCGCCCACACCGCGGAGGCGGACGCCCTGGCCGAGAGCGGGGCCGACGCCCGTGGGGGGCACGGTCTCGTCCACGAGGCCGTCGACCGGGAGCGCGGGAACGGCGCCGGCGATGCGGCCCGCCGCGGCCCGCACCTGACGCCAGGCGGAGGCCGCCATCGGCACGGCGGCGAAGACCTCGAACACCGCCATCGGCACGAGCACTGCGACCGCGAAGCCCGGAGCGGCGAGGGAGCCGGCCGCGACCGCCGGCGCGGCGACCAGCACCGCCGCGAGCGAGGCGAGTCCGGCGAGGAGACCGACGAGCGCCGACGACGCGGCCTGTGCCCCGGCGCGGCGCACCACGGCCGCTCGAAGGCGCGCATCGGCCGCCGCGACGCGGGCGCGGCTGGACGCCTCCACGCCGTACGCGATGAGCACGTCGAGGCTGCCGAGATGATCCAGGAGGGCGTCCGACAGCGTGGCGCGCAGCGGCGCCACCGAGCGGTCGGCGCGTGCTCCGGCGGCCCAGCCCAGGGTGACCGCGACGACGGCGGCGGCCACGAGGCATCCGAGCATCGTCAGCGCCGCCGGCCCGGACACGAACGCGACCAGCACCACGCCGCCGAGGGCCACGAGCATCGACGAGAGCAGCGGCTGCACGACTCGCAGCGGGAGGTTCTGCAGCTCGTCCACGTCGTCGACGAGTGCCGCGAGCACGGATCCGCGGCCGGTCCGCGAGAGGCCGTCGGGCGCCACCGGGATGAGCCGTCGCACGAGGGCGGAACGGGATGCCGCCAGCCGCCGCAGCGCGGCGTCGTGCCCGGTGAGTCGCTCGAGGTAACGGAACACCGCGCGCGTGAGCGCGAACAGTCGCACGCCCACGACCGCCGCCGACAGATACAGCAGCAGGGGCTGCTCGCTCGCGCGCACGATGAGCCACGCGCTGACCGCGAGGAGGGCGACGGCGGATGCCTCGGACACGAAGCCCGAGGCGATGGCCGGCCAGAAGCGGCGCAGGGGCGGCATGGCGCCGCGCAGGACGGAGGCTGACGTGGCCGCGGGATCGGTCGCCGGCGCTTCTGCGCGGGGCGGCCGGGGGATGTCGGGGACCGGCGCAGGTGCAGGGCGTTCCGTCTCGTCGCCGCGGTCGTCGCTCGGCGAGCGGGCGTCGCCGAGGCGGACGACGCCGTCGGCGATCGCGCGGGCCGACACCCGGTGCGAGACGAGCAGCACCGTCGCCCCGGCATCGGCCACCGCCCGCACGCCTTCCCAGAGTCGCGCCTCGGTGTCGGCGTCCAGCGCCGCGCTCGGCTCGTCGAGGGCGATCACCGCGGCGCGCCCGCGCAGGTGGCCGTAAAACGCCCGCGCCACGGCGACCCGCTGCGCCTGCCCGCCCGACAGGCCCGCGCCCTGCACGCCGAGCTCGCGATCGGGGTCGAGTTCGCTCGCGCACGCCAGAGCAAGCGCTCTCGCCACCGCGTCGGGATCGGGCGCGTCGTCGCCGATCGACACGTTCGCCGCGATCGTGCCGGCGGTCAGCCCCGCCCGCTGCCCCGCCCAGGCGAGCCAGGCGTCGGGGCGCAGCATCCGCACGTCCTCATCTGCGACGGTCGCCGTCCCCTCGAACCGGATCGCCCCGCGCAGTGCCGCGAGCAGGCTCGACTTCCCCGACCCGCTCGGCCCCTCGATCAGGGTCACCGTCCCCGGCTCCGCCACGAGCGACACGGGGGCGAGCCCGCGCACCCGCAGGTCGCGCAGCGTCACGGCGAGGAGGCCGGGGGCCGACGCGTCGACACGCTCCGCGACCGGTCGCGGGGGGATGCCCGCCGCGGCGTCCAGCACCGCGAACACGTCGTCGGTCGCGGCCACGCCCTCGGCCGCCGCGTGGAACTGCACGCCGACCTGCCGCAGCGGCAGGTACGCCTCGGGGGCGAGCAGCAGCACGAACAGTCCGACGGCCAGCACCAGCGTGCCGTCGAGGAGGCGGAACCCGATCGAGACGGCGACCACGGCGACCGAGACGCTCGCGAGGAACTCGAGCGCGAACCCCGACAGGAACGACACCCGCAGCACCCGCATGGTCTCGCGCCGGTACGTGTCGGTGACCCGGTCGACGGATGCTGCGGCCCGGTGCTGGCGCCCGAACACCTTCAGGGTCGCCAGACCTTGAACGGTGTCGGCGAACCGAGCGGAGAGGTGTCGGAGCGTGGCCCACTGCCGCTGCTGCACGGCGCGGGTCGCCAGCCCGATCAGCACCATAAAGATCGGGATGAGGGGGAGGGTGATCAGCACCGTGAGCCCCGAGATCCAGTCCTGCCACCACATCACGAGCAGCAGGATCGGCGTCGCGATCGCCGTCTGCACGAGCTGGGGGAGGTAGCGCGAGAAATAGGCCTCGAGCGCTTCGAGGCCGCGCCCGGCGGTCACCGCCAGCGATGCGGAGTTGGCGGTGGCGAGCCACTCGGGGCCGAGGGAGCCGACGGCGGCGAGGAGCCGGTCTCGCAGCTGCGCCTGCACGCGGGCGGCGGCGCGGGCGGCGACCGCGTCGCGCGCCCACACCAGCGCGGCGCGCAGCACGATGACGCCCGCGAAGCCCGCGATCGCGGCGGGGTCGAGCGGGCGTCCGTCGACCACCGCGACCACGAGCGTCGTCAGCAGCCCCGCGAATGCCACGATCACGACCGTCTGCAGGAGCCCCAGCGCGCCGGCGGCTACGAAGAAGCTCCGGGATGCCGCGGCGTACCGCAGCAGTCGCGGGTCGACGGGCTTCATCCGCACCGGGGCGGGTGCGGCATCCGTCTCGGTCATACTCCTCCGAGCCTATCGACGCCGGCGGCGCGCGCCGGGTCAGTGCGCGGCAGCGGCGGCCTTCTCGATGTGCGAGCGGGTGATGCGCTTGCGGAAGATCCAGTAGGTCCACGCCTGGTAGGCGAGCACGAGCGGGAGGAAGATCACCGCCGCCCACGTCATGATCGTGAGCGTGTAGTCGGTGCTCGACGCGTTCTCGATCGTGAGGCTGTGCGCCGGATCGGTCGTGGACGGCATCACGTTCGGGAACAGCGCCAGCCACAGGGTCAGCACCGCGAGCATGACGGTGCCGGCGCCGTACGCGAACGCCCATCCCTCCCGGTCGCGGAGGTTCGCGACCACGGAGGCGACCAGCAGCAGCGCCGCGACGGTCGCGCACACCACGACGAGACCGAACAGCGGTGCCGACGCCGCCGACAGCACGGTCCACGCGAGGAAGGTGCCCGCGACGACGACGGTCAGGATGCCGGAGCGCGTCGCCAGTCGACGGGCGTCCGCGTGCACCTGCCCGTCGGTCTTCAGTGCGACGAAGTAGACGCCGTGCGTGAAGAACAGCAGCAGTGTGGTCAGTCCGCCGAGCAGACCGTAGGGGTTCAGCAGGGTGAGGAACGAGCCGGTGAACTCGTGGGCGGCATCCAGCGGCACGCCCTGCACGATGTTCGCGACCGCGACGCCCCACAGGAACGCCGGCACGGCGGAGCCGACCACGATCATCGTGTCGAACGCCTTCTTCCAGCGCAGGCTGTCGCGCTGGTGGCGGTATTCGAACGAGACGCCGCGCGCGATCAGTGCGAGCAGGATCAGCAGCAGGGCGAGGTAGAAGCCGCTGAAGAGGGTGGCGTACCACTCCGGGAACGCCGCGAACAGGCACGCCCCCGCCACGATGACCCAGGTCTCGTTGAGATCCCAGACCGGGCCGATGGTGTTGATCACCTGCCGGCGCGAGATGTCGTCCTTGCCGAGGAAGGGGAGCGACATGCCGACGCCGAAGTCGAACCCGTCGAGAACGAAGTAGCCGACGAACAGCACGCCGACGATGAAGAACCAGACGTATGCGAGATCCATGGTGGTCTCCTAGTAGACCGTCGTGGGGGTGTCGGCGACCGCGCGGTGGCGCGGATCGGGGTCGTCGGGCCCGGGCAGCGGGTCGGGCCCCTTGTGCGCGGTCTTCATGATCAGCCCGACCTCGACGACCGCCAGGATCGCGTAGATGAGGGTGAACGCGATGAGGGAGATCAGCACCGTCCAGCCGGGCACGCTCGGCGAGACGCCGTCCTGCGTGAGCATCAGACCGAACACGATCCAGGGCTGGCGGCCCATCTCGGTGAAGACCCAGCCGACCAGGATCGCGAAGAGGGATGCCGGCCACGCCCAGATCGCGAGGCGCCAGGCCCACGTCGGCACCGGACGCTTCGCCTTCTTGCGGGTGAGCCACAGGCCCACGACCGCCGTCAGCGCGGCGATCCCGCCCAGGCCGATCATCCAGCGGAACGCCCAGTAGGTGACCCACAGGACGGGGGCGAAGCTGCCGCCCACCTGGTCGGCGAACTGCGGGAAGAGCTCGGTGGTGTACTGCATGTTGAGGTCGTTGATGCCCTCGACGCAGCCCGAGAGCGAGTGCGTCGACAGGAACGCGAGCAGGTAGGGGACCCGGATCGAGAACAGCTCGCTCGTGCCGTCGGGGGTGCCGAGCGTGAAGATCGAGAACGAGGCATCCGCTCCGCACGCGGAGTTGAACATCGCCTCCGCGGCGGCCATCTTCATGGGCTGGGTCTGCACCATCACGAGGCTGAGCTGGTCGCCGGACAGGGCGACCCCCGCGAACGCGATGATCATGCCCCACAGTCCATAGCGCAGCGACGAGCGCATCATCTCGGTGTTCTGCCTGCGCACGAGGTGCCAGGCGGAGATCGAGATGATCACGCCCATCGTCATCATGAACGCGGCGAACAGGGTGTGGGGGAGGGCGGCGAGGGCGACCGGGTTGGTGAGCACCGCGAAGAAGTCGGTCATCTCCGCGCGGTGGCCGTCCTGGGACATCTTGTAGCCGACCGGGTTCTGCATGAACGCGTTCGCGGCGAGGATGAAGTACGCGGAGAACCAGGCGCCGACCGTGGCGATCCAGATGCTCGCGAGGTGGAGGGCCTTGGGCAGCTTGTCCCAGCCGAAGATCCACAGACCGATGAAAGTGGCCTCGAAGAAGAACGCCATCAGACCCTCGAAGGCGAGGGGGGCGCCGAACACATCGCCGACGAACCGCGAGTACGACGACCAGTTCATGCCGAACTGGAACTCCTGCACGATGCCGGTCACGACGCCCATGGCGAAGTTGATCAGGAAGATCTTGCCGAAGAAGCGGGTGAGGTGCAGCCACTTCACGTCTCCGGTGCGGAACCACGTCGTCTGGAAGATCGCGACGGTGAGCGCCATGCCGAGGGTGAGCGGCACGAAGAGGAAGTGGTACAGCGTGGTGAGCCCGAACTGCCATCGGGCGAGCAGGAGGGGGTCGAGCAGCTCCACGGCGGTCTCCGATCGCACAGCATGTGTGGTCTGACCACACTACCATGTGGTCTGACCACAGTGTCCTGCGGGTGTCCCCGCGGTCATAGTGTCGCCGCGCGCGGTCGAGTGCGCCAGGGGATCCGGCCGTGAATAATCGGCCGAGGAGGTCAGGGGGCCGGGTACGGGGCATCCTCCAGCAGGACCGCCAGGTGCGCCGCGTGGCGCGCGACGGTCTGCAGGGTCGTGGCGACGATCTCGGGCGTGGACTCGAGGTCGTTGTAGTCGGTCTTGTGCATCGCCTCGCCGTTCCAGTAGACGCTGCCCTGTGCGGGGATCGTGTAGCCGACGTCGGCCAGGCCCTGGAAGGCGTCGGCGATGATCGCGTGCGCTCCGTCCTCGTTGCCCACCACGGCGACGACCGCGACCTTGCCTGCGAGCACCGGGCGGCCCTCGTCATCGGTCTCCGCGATCTGAGCGTCCAGGCGCTCCAGCACGCGCTGGGCGACGCTGGACATGTGGCCCATCCAGGTGGGGGTGGCGAACACGAGGATGTCGGCGGCCTTCACCTGTTCGAGGATCCGCGGCCACTCGTCGCCGTCGCCCATGTCCGCCTCGACGCCCGGCTTGACGTCGTGGTCGACGATGCGCACGTGCGAACCGCTGACGCCGTGCGCGGCGAGGGCATCGAGCACCTGCGTGGCCATGAGTTCGGTGCTGGATGCCGCGGGCGACGGCTTGAGGGAGCAGTTCAGGGCGATCGCGGTGACCATGTCGAGCCTTTCGTCGGGGCTTCGCACGCTACGCCCGCCGGCCGAGAGCCTCTCGGGGGCTTGACACGGCTCGGGATCAGGCGTCGCGCTGGGTGGTCGAGACGGCGCGCGCGAGCTGCACGATGCAGCCGTTCGGCAGGCCGTCCGTGCGCACCGCGACCGCCCGCAAGGGTCCGCCCGCCTCGACGAGCACCCCCTGCATGAGGGCCAGATGCACGGCGCACAGAGTCTCGCGGTGCTCGGCCTGCGCAGCCTGGTGCGGGCACGGGGTCACGTCCAGGCGCAGCGCCTCGACGTCGAGCACCGGATCGAACCCGGAATCCTCGAGGTGATCGATGATCGCGTCCAGCTGGTGAACGGCGGCGGTGCCGAGCGATGCCGCCGGCGCCGTGCCGGGGAGCACCCGGCGCATCAGGTCGCCCCGGGCCGCGGCATCCCGCGCCTTGCGTCGCGCGATCGGACTCGAGACCTCCGGGTCGCCGAGCACCGCGCGGTACAGCACGCGCGGGCGCCCCCGGGTGGTGCGCCGCTCGGTGGATCGCACGACGTGCCCGTCGGCCTCGAGACGCTGCAGGTGCTCGCGCACGGTGTTGGCGTGCAGGCGCGTGGCGGCGGTGAGCTCCGCGATCGTGCACGTCGCACGGTCGGCCAGCACCGCGAGCAGCTCGACGCGGCTGTAGTTCGATATCGCGCTGTACCCCACCGTCCCGGTGCTCATGGGCCCAGTATGCGGCGGTGCTCGGCGCCGAGCACGGGCGCTGTCTTCACGTCGAGAGTGATGTCTCGACGTGAAGAGTTTCGCGCGGAGCGCCAACCGATCGGCGCCCGGCCCCGAAGATGGAAGGGGAGGCGGCTGATGCGACGCATGCGGAGGATACGACGCTGGGCGGCCGCGCTCGCCGTGGGACTCGGAGCGACGGCGCTCGCCGCGTGCGGGGCGCCGGCACCGTCGTCGACGGTGCCGCCCGGAGACGGACCCATCGTCGCGTTCTACGGCGACTCCTACACGCTCGGCACCGGGGCATCCGACCCGTCGAAGCGCTGGTCGACCCGCATCAGCGCGGAGCGCGGGTGGCGCGAGGTGAACCCCAGCGTCAACGGGCTCGGGTTCGTGAACCACCGCGATGCACGCCACGACCTGCCCGGCGAGGTCATCGCGGCGCATCCCGACATCGTGTTCGTCACGATGGGGCTCAACGATGCGTTCAGCTACGACCGCGCCGCCGACGAGATCCACCAGCAGATCGGCGCCGATCTGACGCGCCTGCACGATGCGCTGCCGGATGCCCGCTTCATCGTCGTCGAGCCGTTCTGGTACACCGCCGTCCGCCCGCCGGCGCTGGAGCAGATCATCGCCTGGGTGAGAGAGGGTGCCGCATCGATCGGCGCCGACTACATCCCCGGCGCCTCGTCCTGGATCCAGGGCCGCGACGGCGAGATGGCGTCCGACGGGCTGCACCCGAACGACTCCGGCTACGACCTCATGACACGGAAGATGGATGCCGCGCTCACCGTGCTCGGTCTGTGACCCCCTCTAGACTTCCCGTGGATCGGCGCCCCCACGGCGGGCCCGCGACAGGAGGAGCGCCATGCAGCTGGGAATGATCGGACTCGGCCGGATGGGCGCGAACATCGTGCGTCGGCTCATGGCCGACGGCCACGAGTGCGTCGTCTACGACGTCAACGCCGAGGCCGTCGACACCCTCGCGAAAGAGGGGGCCACCGGCATCCATGACATCGCCGACTTCGTCGAGGCGCTCGAAGCGCCTCGCGCGGTGTGGCTGATGATCCCGGCGGGCCTGACCGGAAAGGTCGTCGAGCAGGTGGCGGCCGTGCTCGAGCCCGGCGACATCATCATCGACGGCGGCAACTCCAACTACCGCGACGATGTGCGACGCGCCGCCACGCTCAAGCCCGCCGGCATCCATTACGTGGACATCGGCACGTCGGGCGGCGTCTTCGGGTTGGAGCGCGGGTACTGCCTCATGGTCGGCGGTCCCGATGAGGCGTTCACGCGCATCGAGCCGATCCTGCGGACGATCGCGCCCGGCACCGGCGACATCCCGCGCACGCCCGGTCGCACCGGCGATCTCACGCCGGAGGAGCGGGGCTACCTGCACTGCGGTCCGTCGGGCGCCGGGCACTTCGTGAAGATGGTCCACAACGGCATCGAGTACGGCATCATGGCCTCGCTCGCCGAGGGCCTCAACATCCTCGAGAACGCGGACGCCGGGGTGCGCGAGGCCGAGCACTCGGCCGAGGTCGCACCGCTCGAGGAGCCGGAGTTCTACCAGTTCACGATCGACACCCCCGCTGTCGCCGAGCTGTGGCGTCGCGGGTCGGTGATCTCCTCGTGGCTGCTCGACCTCACCGCGGCGGCGCTCGCGCAGAACCCGACGCTCGACGGCCTCGCGGGGCGCGTGTCCGACTCGGGCGAGGGCCGCTGGACCGTCAAGGCCGCCGTCGACGTGGGCGTTCCGGCGCCCGTGCTCGCGGCATCGCTGTTCGAGCGCTTCGCCTCGCGCGGCGAGGACCACTACGCCAACCAGCTGCTGTCCGCGATGCGCCTGCAGTTCGGCGGCCACCAGGAGCTGCCCTCCGGCGACGTGCTCGAAGCGGGCGGGCGCAAGGCCGAGTCGCAGTAGCCGAACGGGACGGATGCCTCGGGCCGAGGCATCCGTCGCCGCCGAACCGGGATCGGCGTCAGCGTCGCGTGAGTCGCACGACCGGGATCACGCGGGTGGTGCGCTGCTCGTACTGACGGAAGCCGTCGCTGGCGGAGGTGAAGCGCGCCCAGCCGGCGTCGCGGTCGGAACCGTGCAGCACCTCCGCCCGCACATCGACGGTGCCGTCGTGCGGCGTCTCGATGACGGCATCCGGGTGCGCCACGAGGTTGTGGAACCACGCGGGGTTCTCGGGCGCGCCGCCCTTCGACGCGGCGATGAGCCATCCGCCGCTCTGCTCATCGCGCAGACCCATGACGGGCGAGACTCGCGAGGTGCCGCTCTTCGCACCGGTGTGGTGCAGCAGCACGAGGGAGTCGCCGAAATTCTGCACCTGCCCGCCGTTGCTGCGGAACTCGTCGATGATGCGGTCGTTCCAGTCGTTCGCCATACTCTGAACGCTAGCGTCGCCGCGGGGTGCGGTTCTCCGCGCTCACCATCCACGACAGCTGCTCCACGCGCTCCAGGATCCCGTGCAGGATGTCAGCGCTCGTGGGGTCTTCCTCGTCGACGGCATCGTGCACGTCGCGGCACGTGGTGGCGACGTCGTCGAGTCGCTCGGTCATCAGGTCGACCACCTCGCTGGTGGCGATCTCGCCCTGGGGGAACTCCGGCAGGGTGGTGGTCTCGGCGACGATGTCGCTGCGCCCGTCGGGAAGGGCGTGCAAGGCGCGCATGCGCTCGGCGACCGTGTCCGCGAACTCGCGGGCGGCATCGATGATCTCGTCGAGCTGCAGATGGGTGTCGCGGAAGTTCGTGCCGACGACGTTCCAGTGCGCCTGCTTGCCCTGCAGAGACAGCTCGATGAGGTCGACGAGCACACGCTGGAGGTTGTCGCTGAGCGTCTCCGAGGCTTGGAAGCCCCGCTCTGCGTTCTGCTCCTTCGTGAGCTCGGCACCGGTGCCGCCGCGCGCGGCGCGGCGCTTGTTGCGCGGAGCGGTGGGAGTGCTGTTCGACGTCGTGCTGGTCGTGGCCACGGTGGCCTCCTTCGCGGATCGGAGTGCTCTTCGACGGTAGGCGCGCCACGGCCGTCCGTGAGGGGGATTGCCCGCCTCATCGGCCGGTGCTAGCGACATGTCGCGTGCACGCAACCCCTCCGCGGACGTCCGCCCGTGTCGATACCGTGGCCGACAGGAGGTCATCGTGGCACGAGCGGAGCTGACGGTCGGGGATCGCGTGAGCTGGGACACGTCGCAGGGGCGTACACGTGGTGAGGTCGTCCGCATCCGCACATCGGACTTCGAGTTCGCGGGACAGCGCTTCACGGCGTCGGAGGAGGACCCGGCCTACCTGGTGCGGTCGGAGAAGACGGATGCCGAGGCCGCGCACAAGCGGGGCGCCCTGCGCAAGCTCGCGCGTCGCTGATCGGCGCGACGCCCCAGCGACCTGACCGCCGCGCGATAGCGTGGGGGTGATGACGACCGGCGCGTTCACAGGGCACCTGCCCGGCGATCGGGCGTATCGTCGGCTGCTCGTCGGTCTGTTCTTCGCGGGTGTCGCCACCTTCGCGCAGCTGTACGCGCCTCAGGCGGTGCTCCCCTTCCTCTCCATCGAGTTCTCCGTGGCTCCCGCGACGGCGGCGCTCGCGGTGTCGGCGTCGACCCTCGCGCTGGCGGTGACGGTGATCCCGTGGTCGGCGGTCGCCGACCGGATCGGCCGCGTGCCGGCGATGGCGATCGGCATGGTCGCCGCAACGGTCTGCAGTCTGCTCGCCCCGTTCAGCCCCGACCTCACCACGCTCCTCGTGCTGCGGCTGCTGGAGGGGGTGGGCCTCGGAGCCGTGCCGGCGGTCGCGCTGGCCTACCTCAACGAGGAGATCGACGCCGGCCACGCCGCCGCGGCGGCAGGCAGCTACATCGCCGGCACCACGGTCGGAGGACTCGTCGGTCGGCTCGTCTCGGGAATCGTCGCTGACCTGGCCGGGTGGCGCCCCGGCGGCGTCGCCGTCGCAGCGGTGTGCGTGGCATCCGCCGTCCTGTTCCTCATGCTGGTGCCGCGGGCGCGGGGATTCGTGCCGCTGCACCGCCGCGCCGAGCCGGTGGGGTCGCTGCTGCACCGGTTGGCGGTGAACCTCCGCTCCCGTCGGCAGCTCGCCCTCTACGCGCAGGGTTTCCTGCTCATGGGGGCGTTCGTCGCGCTGTACAACTACCTCGGCTTCGCGCTCGTGCAGCCGCCGTTCTCGATCCCGCTCGCCGTGGTCAGCCTGCTGTTCCTGGCCTACCTCGCGGGCACGGTGGCCTCGCCCCTCGCGGGCACGCTCGCGGCCCGGCACGGACGCCTGCGCGTGCTTCTGGTGGCGAGCGCGGCGATGGCGGCCGGAGCGGCGCTCACCCTCGTGCCGACGATCGTCGTGGTGCTCGTCGGGCTGGTGCTGTTCACGGCGGGATTCTTCGCCGCCCACGCCGTCGCGTCGGGATGGGCGCCGGCGGTGTCGAGCCCGGACACCCGAGCCCAGGCGTCGGCCCTGTACTACCTGGGCTACTACGCAGGGTCGAGCCTGTTCGGCTGGATGCTGGGCCTGGTGTTCGCCGGAGCGGGGTGGGTGGGCGTCGGTGTCGCCGTGGTGGTGCTGGTGGTGCTCGCGATGGCGTGCGCCGCATTCGGGCTGCGGGGATCGCCCGCCGTCGCCCGCTAGCGTTGAGCCGAGGAGGGATCGTGGTCACAGCGGTCGTGGTGCGGGCGGTCGATCTGCTCGTGCAGCTCGCACTGATCTGGCTCGGCGTGCTGCTGATCATCGCCGTCGGCGACAGCGAGTCGATGGTGGACTATCTGCTCGCCTGGTGCGCCCTCGGCTCGGTCTACTGGCTGGCCTCCGTGATCGCGGTGGCGGTGAGCGTGCGCCGCGGCGGGGATCGCGTGCCGCGATGGGTGCAGCATCTCGACGGGAACCGAATCGTGGGTTGGATCTCGCAGTTCGCGACGTTCTTCTCGAGCCTCGTCGGGCTGATCGCGGTCGCGCTCATCCTCGTGCTGCGCAACGACCCCGCCTGGCGGGGATTCATCGAGTTCGTCGCGGTGTACGCGATGCTCCTGTCGTGGGCGCTGTTCCACTGGGGTTACGCGCGCATCTACGACCGCGCCCACCGGCGGGCGGTCGCGGCGGGCGGCACCTCACCGCTCCTGTTCCCCGGACAGGCCGCCGACGGCACACCGGCTGCCCGCCTGGTCGACTTCGTCTACTTCGCATTCACGAACGCCACCGCCTTCTCGGTGTCGGACGTTCAGGTGATGACGAGCCGCATGCGCTGGACGGTGATCTGGCACACCACGATCAGCTTCTTCCTGAACGCGCTGATCATCGTGTTCGCGTTCAGCACGATCATCAACGGCTGACGGATGCCGTCGCCCTCGTCCGCGCGCGCACGAGCAGGTGCGACCACCACACGAGCTGCAGACCCCCGGCGATCCCGAACCACAGCCACATCGCGATCCCGCCGATCGTTCCGGTGAGGAACAGTCCGCTCGCGAACGCGACCACCCACGTCAGGATCGACACCGCGAGCGACACGATGACCGCGAGCACCGCACGCAGCGGCGCGTAGCGGAAGGTCGCGAATCCGAGGTGCGGCTGCCGTTCGGTGGCCGCGCCGGGGAGCACGCACAGGGCGAGGACGACGTACAGGGGCAGCGCGAGGGGAACGACCACCGCGAGGATCCCGCCTCCGAGCGCCACGAGCCCGGTCGCGGCGAGGGTGCGGACAGGAGCGGGTCGCAGCCCCGCGGTCGCGCCCGCCGCGGCGGTCACCACGGCCAGTTCGAGCCACAGCAGCACGAGCGAGGCGACCGCGACCGCCCAGAACGCGCCGTCGAATCCCGCGTAGCCGGGTGTCGCGGTGAGCCCCTGCAGCGCGGCGCCGACGACGAACGCGACGGCGAGCACGAGCCATCCGGCGCTCCGAGACATACCCTGCGACGTCCCGCCCCTCACTTCGTCGCCGTCCCGTCCGCGGCCTTGTCGTAGACGGCGCTGAGCGACCCGCGGTAGAGGGTGTCGGATCCGACGGTCACCTCGAGGTCGTCGGGGGAGGACCCGGGGGCGGTCACCAGGATCGCGGTGCCGTCGAACGTGTCGCCCTCGCAGGTGATGGTGGCATCGGATGCCTGGGTGCACGCCGGTGCGGTGCGGATGTCGATCCCCGCCCCGACGAGCAGGTCGTTCGCGGCGAACCGGGTCTCGGCGAGCCGGCTGCCGCCGACCGGGGCGATCGCGGCGACCTGCGAGCATCCGGAGAGGGCGACGAGGAGGGCGACGCCCGCGATGCCGACCGCACCGGCCCGGAGCCGCCTCATGATCCCGCGCCCGATCGCTGCTCGTGGGCGAGGAGTCGGGCGCGCTCGGCGATCCGCTGCGCCTCGAGCGCGGCATCCGTGATCGTCTCCAGATCGAACGGCGCTGGGAGCAGGAGCTCGGTGTTGCGGTCGAGGGGGGAGCCGCGGCGCATCGCCGGGGTTTCGGCCCAGTCGTTGGCGGCGAACTCGCGGGCGCGCGCGGCGAGGTCGAGCGAACCGCCGGACGAGCCGGGGACGACGGGGGAGGCGTGGTCGAGCACGGTGGTGAACAGCGACAGGGTGCCGTCGCGGTTGTCGACGATCTCGACCACCTGCTGCTGCTGGGGGAAGTCGATGCACGAGGCCGTCGTGATCTCCCAGAACCCGCCGGTGGCCGACGTGTGCGCGAGGATCTGGTTCATGTGCGTGTGGCCGTTGAGCCACGCGATCGCCACCGGATACTGCAGCAGAAGGTCGACGAGCTCGTCGGCGTGATGCAGCACCTCGTCCTGACCGGGGCGCTGCGCGGTGTTCTCGAGCGTGACGCTGTTGTGGTGGCTCAGCAGGAGCACGAGCTTCTGCTCGGTCTGCGCCCGCTCCAGCTCGGCGCGCAGCCACTGGAACTGCACGTCGGGCACCGCACCGTCTGGGCCGGCGACGGCGTTGCACGTGTCGAGACCCAGGGCGCGCACGGAGGGGCTGAGGTCGGCCGTCCACCACGTCTCGCCGCTGTCGAGGTTGTGCTGTGTGAAGCCGTGGCCGACCGGTCCGGGCTCGGACTCGGTGCGGAAGTGCTCGGCCATGAACTCGCGATTCTCGAACAGCCGGCGCTCGGGGTTCGCGGTCACCTTCTCGAACCCCGGCCGTCCGATGCCCAGCGAGATGCCGATGGCGTCGAGCGCCTGCTGGATCGCGCTGCCGCTGGAGGCGTAGCCGTTGAGGATCGAGGAGGCCGTCGCCTCGAACGCATACGACTTGCGGTCGCCCGTCGCGAGGGCGTGCAGCTGCGGGCTGAGGTCGAAGGTGCCCAGGAGCAGCGTGTCGTGGTTGCCGTACACGGCGTACCAGGGCGCGGGCAGGCCGGGGGAGACGACGGGGTTCGCGATCGCATCGGCCAGCAGGGTCGGCAGCCGCGGGAAGCCGTAGTCGCCGAAGTCGCCGCCGGTCGGGTCGCCGGGACGGTACGCCCAGGTGGCCTGCGACCACGCCTGCACACCCTGGTACGTCGGTCCCGACGAGGCCGGATCGACCGGCATCCCGTCCATCATGTCGATGTACCAGCGCAGCTCGAGGTGCGAGTGCATGTCGGCACTGTCGCCGGTCACCACCGCGGCGCCCATCGGCGCGCCGGTGAGCGGGCTGTACCGGGCGTCGGAGAACGCCCGCACCATCGCGGCCGTCGTATGCGGGCTGAGCGGGTCGTGCGGGTGGAAGGCCGACCCCCAGGCGGCGTGGTCCTGCACGATCATGGGCTCGATGCGCGCCGGCGACTGGGCGTCGATGACGTGCAGGTCGGACAGGTGGCCGAGGTACAGCAGCGACCGGCGTCGCGCGGTGCGCGAGGCATCCGCTCGCTTTCTCAGCACGTCGAGTCTCGGGACGTACGCCTCGCCGGGGCCGGTGGCGAGCCCGCGGTACCTCCCCTGCTGGACCGCGCCGCGCAGGATCGTCTGCAGCAGGGTCGTGGGGATGTCGGCGGTCCTCGTCGCGCTCGGTGCGGCGGCGTTCGCGATCGTGGTGCGCAGGAGGTCGGCGGGAATGCCCAGGCTCGCGGCGATCAGCGCCGTCCGCCCCAGGAACGCGCGCCGCGAGAGTCCGCCCATCGATGCCTTCCGGTCGGGAATGCCGCTGTCGAAGCACATCATGACAGGCCGGATGCCGCGGACCAAGCGCGCCTCGCGCACATGACGGACCGACGCATACGCTCTCGCAACATCGCCCGTCGTGGGATGGGATCATGACCTCCCTCACCCGCCCCCGCCCCGACCATCGCGGTGCCGTTCGTTCCGGCCTCCGCGCCTCGTCGATCGGCCCGCGCCTGCTCGCCGCCGCCGTGGCGAGCGGCGCCGTGCTCGCGCTCACGCTGGCCCCGCAGCGCTACGTGGGCCCGGCGCGCGGTGCGTTCATGGAGGCGGTCGCGCCGATGCTGGTCGACTGGACCTACACCGAGATCGAGAACGGCCTCAACGCGCTGCTGTTCGTCCCTCTGGGGATCGCGCTCTCACTGATGCTGGGCCGTCTGTGGCCGCTGGCGGTGCCCGCGGGGCTGGCCCTGTCGCTCGCCGTGGAGTTCGCCCAGTCGCGCATCCCCGGGCGCGTGCCCGACCCTCTCGACGTGCTGTGGAACACGGTCGGAGCCATCATCGGCGTCGCCGCGGCCGTGGCCGTGCGGGCGGCGGTACGCGCGGCACGGCGGGCGAGGGGCGCGAAGCGCGCCGCGGCCTGAGCGGCGGATGCGCGTGTCTACGCTCGGGGCAGACGCGCCGCGACCGTGAGGCCGCCGCCCTCGCGGGGTCGCACCTCGAGGGCGCCGCGGTGGGCGCGCACGACCGCGGCGACGATCGCCAGCCCGAGCCCCGATCCCTGCGGTCCGTCCGCCGTGCGGGTGCGACCCGCGCCGCGCACGAACGGCTCCGTGAGGGTCGCCGCCGTCATCGGGGCGATGACAGCGCCGGTGTTGCGGACGGTCAGCACCACGGCCGAGGCATCCGTCGTCGCATCCGTCGTGACACTGACCCACACGTCTCCGTCCGGGACGTTGTGGAGCACGGCGTTGCGGACGAGGTTCGACACGAGCCGGGCGACCAGCGTCCGCTCGCCGGAGACGACGGCGGGCTCGACGGCGAGATGGGTCCGGATGCCGCGGGCCGCGGCATCCGTCCGGTTCTCGTCGACCGCCTCGTCGACGAGGGCCGCGAGGTCGACCGGTCGGGCGTCGAAGCCGCCGCCGCGGGCGAGCAGCAGCAGTGCCTCGGTGAGCGCGATGGCGCGGTCGTTCGTCGTGCCGATGCGCCGGAGCAGGGTGTCGACGTCGCGGCCGGCCGGGTCCGCCTCACCCACCTCGACGAGGGTGCGGATGATCGCGTGCGGAGTCCGCAGCTCGTGCGACGCGTTCGCCGCGAACCGACGCTCCTCGTCGAGGGTGCGCTGCACGCGGCCGAGCATCGCGTCGAATGCATCAGCGAGGTCGGTCAGCTCGTCGCGCGGTCCGGCAAGGTCGATGCGCCGGTCGAGATCGCCGTCGCCGGCGGAGCGGGCGACGGCCGTGATGCGCTCCAGAGGCCGCAGCACGACGCCGGCGAGCAGCCACCCGCCGACGAGGCCGAAGACGACGAGGCCGCCCATCGCCCACCACGCGTACTTCAGGAACACCTCGAGCAGGTCGGTGCGCGACGGCACGAACCCGCCGTCGCTCAGCCACAGGTTGCCGTCGGGGATGTAGCGCAGCAGGAAGAAGCCGACGGCGAACAGTGCGATGCCGGCCACGACGAGGAAGCCGGCGTAGCTGAGGGTGAGCTTCACCCGCACCGAGAGCCCGGGAGGACGTGCGCGATCCGGGGTCATCCCGCCACCCGGTAGCCCACGCCGGGCACGGTCTCGATCGCCCACGGCTCGCCGAGCCGCTTGCGCAGGGTCGAGATCGTGATGCGGACGGCGTTGGTGAACGGGTCGGCGTTCTCGTCCCACGCGCGCTCGAGAAGATCCTCGGCGCTGACCACGCCGCCTCGCGCGGTCATCAGCACGGCGAGCACCGCAAACTGCTTGCGGGTGAGCGCGACGTAACGGCCGTCGCGGTACACCTCGCGACGGAACGGATCGAGCCGGATGCCGGCGAGCTCGATCACCGGGGGAGCGCCGGCGGCCGGACGCCGCTCCAGCGCGCGCAGCCTCAGCACCAGCTCGCGGAGCGCGAAGGGCTTGGTGAGATAGTCGTCGGCGCCCGACTCGAACCCCGACTCCTTGTCGTCGAGGCGGTCGGCGGCGGTGAGCATCAGGATGCGGGGGCTCTCGGGCGTTCCGACGAGCGAACGCGCGATCTCGTCGCCGTTCGGGCCCGGGATGTCGCGGTCGAGCACGACGACGTCGTAGCGGTTGACCGACAGCTGCTCCAGGGCGGTGTCGCCGTCGCCGGCGAGATCGGCCGCGATCGCCTCCAGACGGAGCCCGTCGCGGATCGCCTCGGCGAGGAACGGCTCATCCTCGACGATCAGCACCCGCATGCGCCCCAGCCTAGGTCGCGGGCTGTATCGCGGGCGTATCGGAATCCGCGTACGGACCGGCAACGGCCGTCTCGGTGGAGTGGGTGCATGAATGCTCCCTCCGCGGCCTCGCTGCCGCTCGCGCCGTCTCCGCCGCCCCCGCCTTCCTCGTCGCCGAGCCCGTCGCGTTCGTCGCGCCGTCGCCTCCCGGTGTTCGCGATGGCGATCGTGCTGGCCGCGGCGCTCGCCGGCGGGGCGGTCGTCTGGGTCGGGGCCCTGGTCTCGACCGTCGGCGCGACGCCCACGCGGTCCGGGATCATCCCGGCCCTCACCGGTGGCGGAGCGGGTGCACCGGGGCCGCGCCTGTCGGTGTCGACGGCGGAGGGCGTGCTCGACGAGGCCGTACCGCTGACCTCCACCGGTCTGCCCGCGATCGCCCGCCTCGACCCCGACCTGTACGACGCCCTCGTGCAGGCGGGGATCGTCGCGGCATCCGACGGCATCGTCCTCGAGGTCACCAGTGGATGGCGCAGTCGCGCGTACCAGCAGCGGCTCTTCGACGAGGCTGTGGCGCGGTACGGCAGCCTCGAGGAGGCGCGACGATGGGTGGCCTCGCCCGACACCTCCTCGCACGTCACCGGCGACGCGGTCGACATCGGTCCGGTCGACGCGCAGTACTGGCTGATCTCCTACGGTGCCCAGTGGGGGCTGTGCCAGATCTATGCGAACGAGACCTGGCATTTCGAGCGGGCCACGACGCCGGGCGGCACGTGCCCCGCTCTGCGGGCGGATGCCGCGGGGTGACCGCCCGCCGGAGCGTCGGGCCTAGCCGAGACCGCCGCTGAGCCGCGCATGGAAGGCCGCGGCCGTGTCGTTGAGCCCGACGATCTCGACCGCGGTGCCGCGTGCGGCGTACTTCGTGACGATCGCGTCCAGCGCGGCCACGGTCGAGGCATCCCACACATGCGAGCGGGAGAGGTCGATCTCGACCCGCGGCGGGTCGGCCGCGTAGTCGAACTGCGTCGTGAGGTCGTTGCTGGAGGCGAAGAAGAGCTCGCCGTCGACGACGTATCGCGCAGCATCCCCCTGCACCGTCCGGGTCACCGACGTGAAATGCGCGACGCGACGCGCGAACAGCACCATCGCCACGACCACTCCGACGATCACGCCGCTGGCGAGGTTGTGGGTCCAGACCGTGACGCCGACGGTGACGAGCATCACGAGCGTCTCGCTGATCGGCATGCGCCGCAGCGTCGAGGGACGGATGCTGTGCCAGTCGAAGGTGGCGATCGAGACGAGCACCATCACCGCCACCAGGGCCGCCATCGGGATGCGGCCGACGATATCGCCGAGGGCGACCACGAGCACCAGTACCCAGACGCCGGCGAGGAACGTGGAGATGCGGGTGCGGCCACCCGCCGTCTTCACGTTGATCATGGTCTGGCCGATCATGGCGCAGCCGCCGGTGCCGCCGAAGAAGGCCGACGCGATGTTGGCGACGCCCAGTCCCCACGATTCGCGGGTCTTGCGCGAGTGCGTGTCGGTGATGTCGTCGACGAGCTTGGCCGTCATGAGCGACTCCAGCAGACCGACGAGGGCGGCGGCGAACGCGGCGGGCGCGATGATCTGCAGCGTCTCCCACGTGAAGGGCACGTGCGGGATGAGCAGCTCGGGCAGGCTGCGGGGGAGCTGGCCCTGCGCAGCCACATCGGGCACGTGGATGCCGAAGAGCATCACGGCCGCCGTGAGCAGCACGATCGCGATCAGCGGAGCGGGAACGGCGCGGGTGATCTTCGGCCAGACGAACAGGATGCCCAGGCCCGCGGCGGTGAGCACGTACACCGGCCACGGCACGTCGATGAGCTGGGGCAGCTGCGAGACGAAGATGAGCACGGCGAGCGCGTTGACGAAGCCGACCATGACACTGCGGGGGATGAACCGCATGAGCCGTGCGACGCCGCCGAGCGCCATGGCCACCTGGATGAGGCCGGCGAGGGCGATCGTGACGATGAGGTAGTCGGCGCCGTGCTCCCGAGACACCGGGGCGACCACGAGCGCGACGGAGCCGGCGGCGGCCGTGATCATCGCCGGGCGGCCGCCGGTGAAGGCGATCACGACGGCGAGCACGAACGACGAGAACAGTCCGACGCGCGGATCGACGCCCGCCACCACGGTGAACGCGATCGCCTCGGGGATCAGCGCGAGGGCAGTGACCAGCCCGGCGAGCACCTCGCGGGTGAGCAGGCGGGGACTGCGCAGCGCCTGCAGCACGGTCGGCTCGATGCGGTATCGGAACGGGGCGTCGGGCGCGGAGGCGACGGCGGACACGGGGCTCCTGTCGGGAACGGAGGGGAGCACGCGTCGTCGCGTGGAAGGGATGAGGTGCGGGGCGGCGCGAGGGCCGACATCACTCTACGGGTGAGGATCGGGCCTTCTGTGTCGATGTCGGACCTTCGGATGATGCCGGTCTTCGCCGCGACGCCGGGAGACGCTCCGCCGTTCTGAGGCCGTACTCTGCCCCGGCCACGCTCGGGTCCGTGATCGATCTATGCGGGCTGCTGACCGTGATAGGCCGTATCCCAGTACTGCAGGGTCAGGCGATACCTCATCGGGCCAGCCTGACACCGTCCGGCGCCGGCCGCTCGCGCAGACGAGAACAGCGGACGCCGAAGCATCCGCTGTTCTCGAAGACCTACCGGTGACGGAGAGAGGTCAGTACCAGCCGGTGGACTGCGAGTGGCTCCACGCGTTGCACGGGGTGCCGTAGCGGCCCGCCACGTAGCCGAGGCCCCAGGCCACCTGCGTCGCGGCGTTGGTCTGCCAATCGGCGCCGGCCGAGGCCATCTTGCTCGCGGGAAGAGCCTGCGGGATGCCGCCGGCACCGCTGCTGCTGTTGTAGGACTGGTAGTTCCAGCCCGATTCCTTGTTCCACAGGGCGACGAGGCATCCGAACTGGTCCTCACCCCACCCGTAGGAGGGGAACATCGCGTACGCCGACGCCTGCGCACCCGCCGGGCTGTTGTCTCCCGATCCGCCGCCGGTCGGCACCGCCGCGAACGGCGTGCTCGACGACGAGCCGCTCGAAGACGACGAAGACGAGCTCTTCGCGGCGGCCGCCGCAGCGGCTGCCGCCTGCTGCGCCTTCGCCTCGGCCTCCTGCTGCGCCTTCACCGCGACGGCGGCGTCGAGGCTGCCGCGAAGGCTCGCCACGCGCTGTGCGACGGTGTCGGCCGCGGCCGACACCTGCGTCGTCAGATCCGGCACGAGCGGGGCGGGCAGGTGCTGCGCGCCGTCGGCGAGCCGGGCCGCCGCGGTCTGCAGCGCGGACGTGTCGACGGTGGTGTCGGTCGTGCCGATGTCCAGGCCCGACGCGGCGATATCGGAGGTGATCGTCCCGGCCGCGGTGATCACGGCCTGTGCGGAGACGAGAGCCGCTGCTGCATCGGTGCCGGTCACCGTCGCCGGCATGGTCGCGGCGGCCGGCTGAGAGAGGGTCGAGAACGACGCCAGCGCGAAGGCCGGGCCGGCCGAGCCGGAGGCCGTGGCGCCCGACACGGGAACCGTGCCGACGAAGCCGACGGTGGCCATCACGCCGAGCGCGAGCCCGGCGGCGACGACGGCGGGACGGCGCCGAGCGCGACGCTCGGTATCGCGACGGATGCGCCTGTTGGCGGCACGGACAGGGGTGGATGACGTGAGGGAGCGCATGAGAAAGACCGGTTCCGTATCGGGTTCGGCGCCGTCGGGTCGGCGCGTCGCGCCCACCGCGGCGGGCACAAGTCCGCGAGTCTGCCCGGGGTTTCTGGACGGTTCCGGGGAGTTTCCTGGACGCCCCGTGAGAGCGAACGCGCTGATCGGGAGCGGAATCCGTCTCGCGCGCCCTCGTCAGGACAGCGGGATCCGGGTGAGCGGAGCCCCCGTATCGACGTACAGCGCGCCGCCGGGCACGACCGCCTCCCGCAGATATCCGAGGGCGGCATCGCGCAGCTCCGGGTGCCGACCGTCGAGCGCCCCGACCCGGCACGCGAACGCCAGGTCGAAGCGGGCGAAACCCTCGGGAAGCGCGAAATCCTGCACCTCCGCCGTCTGCACCGACACGGTTCCGGCAGCGATCTCGGCGGCGCAGTTCGCTTCCACGAGTCGGATGCCTGCGGCCGAGCGATCCACGACGAGCACATGGCCGTGCGGCCCCACGCGCTCCGCCACGGCGTGCGCCGCGGCGCCCGGAGCACCCCCGATCTCGAGCACGCGCATCCGGGGTCGCAGCGGCAGTGCCGCGACGACGTCCCGAAGTCGCGGTGAGAGGACTCTCACGTGCGGGATGCCATCCGGTACCGCAGCTGCACGTTCGAGGAGCCGTCGAAGCGTCGGGTCTCCATCAGCTCGAGACGCGCGGGCGCGGTGAACAGCGGCACCCCGGTGCCGACGGCATCCGGACTCACCATCAGGTGCAGCTCATCGACGAGTCCGTCGGCGAGGAGCGCGTTCCACAGCACGTGGCTGGCGAACACCACGACGTCGCCGTCGCCGTCCTGCCGGCGGGCTGTCGCCACCCAATCCGCGATGTCGGCGCGGGGCACGACCGTCGTGGCGTCGTGCCAGGCGTTGTCGGCGGGCACCGGTCCGCGGTCGCTCGCCACCGTCTTCGGCACGACGTTGTAGCGGCGGCTGATCGCACGGTTGACGTCGTCGAACTGCGGATTGCCCGGGTCCGCGGGGGCGTCGGCGATGAACGGCCAGTAGGCGCTGAAGAAGTCGAAGGAGTCGCGGCCGAGGAGGACGACGGCGGCCCCTTCGATGCTCTCGAGATTGGCGCGGTTGAACGCTTCGTCCATGTTGAGCACCATCGGGTTGCCGACCGGGTCGGAGAAATAGCCGTCGATGGAGACGATGTTGTTGACGATGACCTTGCGCATGACCCGATTGTGGCGGCTACGCTTCCCCCGTGCACAGGATCTTCACCTCCAGCTTCGCGTCGGTCTATCCGATGTATGTGGCGAAGGCCGAGCGCAAGGGCCGCACGAAGGCCGAAGTCGACGAGATCGTCTCGTGGCTCACCGGCTTCGACGACGTCGAGCTGCGTCGCCACCTGGACGAGCAGACCACGTTCGAGGACTTCTTCGACGACGCCGACCTGAACCCGAACGCGACGCTCATCACGGGCGTCGTGTGCGGCGTGAAGGTGCAGGAGGTCGAGGATCCGCTGATGCGCCGCATCCGCTACCTCGACAAGCTCGTCGACGAGCTCGCCAAGGGCAAGCCGATGGAGAAGATCCTCCGCACGCCGTAGGGGTCACCCCCCGTCGAGACGGTCGAGGAGATCGACCGCAGCACGCGCGTAGACGCTGATCCAGCGGTCATGGATGCGCTTGATCGGCAACGGGGCGAGAGAGAGGTGGCGCTCGCGCCCCACCCGGCGCCCAGTGACCAACTCCGCCGCCTCCAGGATGCGCAGGTGCTGGAGCACCGATGTGCGATCGAGCTCGGGGAAGAGCTCGCACAGCGCGCCCGTCGTCAGCGACACCCCCTTCAGCGCGTCGAGCATGCGGCGTCGGTGTGCGGATGCGAGCGCTTTGAAGACGCGGTCGTCGTCGATGGAGTCCCCCTCGACGGAGGGGTTGTGCGCGACATCAGACATGTTGTAAAAATACAACATGTCTGAACCAGAGATCGAATTGACCGAGCTGTCCTTCACCGTGTCGGGACGGGTCGCCCGCCCGGTGACGGAGGTGTACGAGGCGGTGGCAGATCCGTCGCAGCTGTCGCACTACTTCACCACCGGCGGCGCCCGCGGCCGCCTCGAACCCGGCACAGAGGTCACGTGGGACTTCGCGGACTTCCCCGGCGCGTTCCCCGTCGAGGTCGTCGAGGCGGAACCGCCGCGACGGCTGGTCATCCGATGGGAAGGGGATGCCTCGGCCGCCGAGGCGATGACGACCGTCACGTTCTCGTTCGACCCCATCGACGACGGTGCGCGCACGCTCGTCACGATCACCGAGTCGTCGTGGACCGCCACCTCCGCCGGCGCGAAGGCCGCGTTCGGCAATTGCTCGGGCTGGAGCGGCATGCTCGCCGCACTCAAGGCCTGGCTGGAGCACGGGATCAACCTCCGCGAGGGTTTCTACGCGTGACGGCCTCTCCGTCCGCACCCCGTCCCGACGTCCGCCGGGGCGCGTAGCCTGGGTGGCGTGCCCGCCGACTCCCCGCTCCGAGGTGCGCGAGCCGAGCTGATCGCGCTCGCCGCCGGGCGTCGCGACGAGCGCACCCGAGTGGCGCTGGCTGCGCTCCCGTCGGTGCCCGATCCGCGACCCGCCGCCGTGCTCATCCTCTTCGGAGTGCTCGACGACACGCCCAGCAGGCACGTCGCCGAGGACGACGCCGTCTCGCGCGACCTCGACGTGCTCCTGCTCGCCCGCGCCACCACTCTGCGTGCGCACCCCGGCCAGGTGGCGTTCCCGGGCGGTCGCATCGACCCCGGCGACGACGGGCCGATCGCCGCGGCACTGCGCGAAGCGGTCGAGGAGACCGGCCTCGACCCCGCAGGCGTGGAGGTGCTCGGCGCGCTCCCCGAGGTGCCCCTCGCGTTCTCACGGCACCTGGTCACGCCGGTGCTGGGGTGGTGGCGGCATCCGTCGCCCGTCTCCGTCGTCGACGAGGCGGAGTCGGCGGATGTCTTCCGAGCCCCGGTCGCCGACCTGCTCGCTCCCGCCAACCGAGGGGTGACCGTGATCCGCCGTGGCGGTCAGGAGTTCCGCGGACCGGCCTTCCTCGTGCGGCATGCGACCGGTCGGCACCTCGTCTGGGGCTTCACCGCGCTTCTGCTGAACGGGCTGTTCGACCAGCTGGGCTGGACCGAGCCGTGGAATCAGGATCGCGAGATCGCTCTGCCCGTGTGAGTTCGGGGTTCCGCCGCGGCATTCCGCGTGTCGACGGGCGCGACTAGCGTGGGCGGCATGCAGCCTGTCATCGCGACCATGTCGGTCTCCCTCGACGGAGTCGGCGCGCGCGCCGATCAGACCGAAGAGCAGCCGATGGGCGACATCCCGCCCGGCTCGCTGCATCGCTGGATGTTCGAGACGCCCGATGAGAACGCCGCCGAGATGGCCGAGATCGTCTCCGCGGGCGCCTACATCATGGGCCGCAATATGTTCGGCCCCATCCGCGGCGAGTGGGCGGGCGACTGGCGCGGCTGGTGGGGCGACGAGCCGCCCTACCACGCGCCGGTCTTCGTGCTCACCCACCACCCGCGCGAGCCCCTCGAGATGGCCGGCGGCACCACCTTCCATTTCGTCACCGACGGCATCCACGCCGCGCTGGAGCGGGCACGGGATGCCTCGCCCGACCGTCCGATCCACGTCGCGGGCGGCCCGTCCACCACGAACGCATACCTCGCCGCCGGATTGGTCGACGAACTCATGCTCCAGATATCGCCGTCGGTGCTCGGTCGTGGGCTCCGCCTGTTCGACGGCGTCGGCGAGATCGAGCTCGAGCAGATCTCGGGGCGTGCGGCGTCCCTGGTGACGCACGTGCGCTACCGGGTGAGGAAGCCGGTGTGACCGGGCCCCGGCATCCGTCCGGCGGGGGGAGCGGCACCGCCGAACCCGGCGGCGCCGACGAGGTCGCCGCCGCGCACGATGCGCTCCACACGGCACCGGTCGAGACGGGCTCCCTCGATCCCCGGCCCGACGACCGCACGCGATGACGCCGCACCGGCTCACCCGCGACCAGGCCCGCCGGCTGGTGGTGCGCGCGCAGCTGCTCGACGCCGACCGGCCCGGCGACGTGGTCGAGGTCGCCGAGCAGCTCGGGTACGTCAAGATCGACCCGACCGCCACGATCGCGCCCTGCGAAGACACCGTGCTGTGGTCGCGCATCGGCTGGTCGTACGAGCACGGCCAGCTGCAGAGGGCGGTCGAGCTCGATCGGCTGCTGTTCGAGTTCGACGGCACGTTCCGCCCGACGAGCCTGCTGCCGCTCATGCTCCCCTCGATGCGACGCTGGCCGCAGCCTGCCTCGAGCCGGGAGTGGCTGGACGCGAACGATCGCTTCCGCACCGACGTCCTCGCCAGGCTGCGCGCCGAGGGTCCGCTGGCGGCGTCCGCCATCCCCGACACCGCGCAGGTGGAGCGCGCGCCCGACGGCTGGTCGGGCAAGAACCAGGTTCCGCACATGCTCGACTTCCTCCTGCGCCAGGGCGAGGTCGCGATCGTGCGCCGCGAGGGACGCACCCGCATCTGGGACCTCGCCGAGCGCGTCTACCCGGCGGGCCTGCCGGAGTACAGCGACGACGAGGCCGCCCGGCTGCGCGAGGAGCGCAGTCTGCAGGCGTCCGGCATCGCCCGCCCCCACCACTGGTGGAGCGGTGTCGGCAAAGAGACGGGAGAGCCCGCGGTCGTCGAGGGCAGCACGGTGAGATTCCGCGTCGATCCCGAAGCCCTGACCGCGCTCGACGACGAGCCCGAGGGGCGCGTCGCCTTCCTCAACCCGTACGACGGCCTCCTGTTCGATCGGCGCCGCCTGCAGGAGCTGTTCGAGTTCACCTACGTGCTCGAGCAGTTCAAGCCCGCACCGCAGCGCGTATACGGCTACTTCGCGCATCCGATCCTGCTGGGCGATCGATTCGTCGGGATGCTCGACGCCGAGGTCGATCGCACGAACGAGGTCCTGCGCGTCAACGCCATCCACGAGTTCCTCCCGTTCGAGCCGGAGGAGATGGACATGGTGCGCGCCGAGATCGACGACCTGGCGGAATGGCTCGGGGTCGCGGTGACCGGGGTCCGATGAGCGACCCGTACGCTCGGATCATGACGTCGCGAGAGCTTCCCGGTGGTGCGACCCTGCGCGGGGCCCGCGCCGGCGACGAGCGCGGCATCCTGGACTGCATCCAGGGGCTCGCCGACTACGAGCGCGAACCCGACGCGGTGGACAACACGATCGAGGCGCTCGCGGCGACGCTGTTCGGCGACGACCCGCGCGCGTTCTGCCACGTCGTGGAGCACGACGGGCGCATCGTCGGTATCGCGATCTGGTTCCTCACCTACTCCACGTGGACGGGCCGGCACGGGATCTGGCTCGAAGACCTGTACGTCGAGGAGGAGCAGCGCGGGAGCGGCTACGGCCTGGCCCTCATCGCCGCGCTCGCCGACGTGTGCGTCACGCGCGGCTACAGCCGGCTCGAATGGACGGTGCTCGACTGGAACGAGCCGTCGGTCGCGTTCTACCGTTCACTCGGCGCGCAGCCTCAGAGCGAGTGGACGAGCCAGCGGCTCACCGGCGACGCGCTCGTCGCGCTCGCCGGCCGTGCGGCGTAGCCGTTCGTCATGGTTCCGCCTCGGTCGGAACAATCCGCGCCCGATCGCGTTTCCACCCGTATGACCCGAATCGGCAGCAGCTCCCTTGACGTCCTCCCCCTCGCCCTCGGCGGAAACGTGTTCGGCTGGACCGCCGACCGCGACACCTCGTTCGAGATCCTCGACGCGTTCCACGCCGGCGGCGGCGACTTCATCGACACCGCCGACGGGTACAGCGCGTGGGTCCCCGGCCACAGCGGGGGCGAGAGCGAGACGATCATCGGCGAGTGGCTGGCCACGCGGAAGCCGTCGAACGTCGTCGTCGCGACGAAGGTCAGCCAGCACCCCGACTTCAAGGGGCTCTCGGCCGCGAACGTGCGGGCGGCCGCCGAGGCATCCCTGAAGCGCCTCGGCGTCGACACGATCGACCTCTACTACGCCCACTTCGACGACGTGTCCGTCCCGCTCGAGGAGACCGTCGCCGCGTTCGGCGACCTCGTCGCCGACGGGCTGGTGCGCTACACGGCGGTGTCCAACTACTCCGCGGCGCGCATCCGCGAGTGGGTCGGCTACGCGCAGGCCGCGGGCTCGGCGCTGCCGGTCGCGATCCAGCCGCACTACAACCTCGTGCACCGGGGCGACGTCGAAGAGACGATCGTGCCCGTCGCGGAGGAGTTCGGCCTGAGCCTCGTGCCCTACTACGCACTGGCGAGCGGATTCCTCACCGGCAAGTACCGGACGACGGATGCCGCGGGCCAATCCTCGCCGCGTGCCGGCGGCGCCGCGAAGTACGCCACCGCGCAGGGTCTCGCCATCGTCGACACGCTCGAGCAGATCGGCCGCGGGCACGAGGCATCCATCGCCGCCACCGCCCTCGCCTGGCTGCGCGCGAAGCCGACCGTCGCCGCTCCGATCGCGAGCGCATCGCGGGTCGAGCAGGTCGCCGACCTGCTCGCCAGCACCCGCATCGACCTGACCGCCGATGAGATCGCGCGCCTGGACGCCGTGTCGGAGTGGAGCCCCGCTAAGGTCTGAGCGTGAGCGCGACCGATTCCGATGCGGCGGATGCCGGTGGCCCGCGCACGCGCGCGACCGCCCGCATCCTCGTGCTCGACGAGGCGGGAGCGATCCTGCTGATGAAGACGCACTGGGGTCGCCGGACCCTTCCGGCCCGATGGCTCACCCCGGGCGGAGGCATCGATCCGGGGGAGGACGCGCCCGCCGCGGCGGTCCGCGAGCTGTTCGAGGAGACCGGACACCGCGTGACGGCGCTCGGCGAGCCGGTCGCGTTCCGGCGCATCGACCTCCCGCCCGCCGAGGAGTACCAGGTGCGCGAGGCGACCTACTTCGTGCTGCGCACGCCGCGGTTCGCCGTCGCGACCGATGACTGGACCGAGAGCGAGCGCGGCGACATCGTCGACGTGCGCTGGTTCTCGCCGGAGGAGCTCGCCGCCTCGACCGACGAGTTCGACACGGAGGACGTGCGCGGCATCCTCGCCGCACTGCGGCCATGACTGCGGTTCTGCGACGCGCCGTCGTCGGCGACGCCGCGGCGCTGACGGAGACCGCCCAGGCGGCCTACGAGGTGTATCTCGAGCGGATGCCTCCCGGCCTGCGGCCGGGTCCGATGGACGTCGACTACGCCGCGGCGATCCGCGACGCCGAGGTCTGGGTGGCGGAGGTCGGGTCGCGCGTCGGCGGGTACCTCGTGCTCGTCGCGCGCCGCGACCACCTCCTCCTGGAGAACATCGCCGTCCGCCCCGACCTGCAGGGGCGGGGGATCGGACGGCAGCTCCTCGCGCACGCCGAGGAGCGCGCCCATCACCTCGGGCTGCCGATCGTCCGGCTCTACACGCACGTCGTCATGGTCGAGAACCAGGCGCTGTACGAACGGACGGGCTACGTCGAGACGCACCGTCGGGGCGACGGCGGCTTCGAGCGCGTCTTCTACGAGAAGCGGCTCTGACGAGGGGTTCCTCAGACCGCGCCGAGGTGACGCTCGAAGAATCGCCCGGCGTGCTCTCCCGCCGACGCGGGCACACCGGTGTGGCCGCCCATGTTCGCCAGCAGGGACTTCTCGGTCGACCCGAACGCGTCGAAGAGGTCGAGAGCCGCCTGTCGGTCGTTGCCGACGTCGTCCCACTGCAGCAGCACGTGCAGCGGGATGGTGACCTCGCGCGCTTCGGCGAGGATCGCCCGGGGCACGAAGCTCCCCGCGAACAGCCCGGCGGCCACGACGCGCGGCTCGATCCGCGCCAGCCGCACCCCGATGGAGATCACGCCACCGGCGTAGCCGACCGGACCGCCGATCTCGGGAAGGGCCTGGAGCGCGTCGATCAGGGTCCGCCATTCCGGGACGGATGCCTCGACCAGCGGCAGGATCAGCCGGTCGATGGTGTCGGCGCTCACCGGCTCGCCGGCCTGCAGTGCCGCCCGCACCTCGCCGCGCGCCTCCTGCACGCCCGGGATCGGGGTGCGCTCGCCGCTGCCGGGCAGCTCGATCGCGGCGGAGGCGAATCCGCTGACCGCGGCCGCCTGCGCGCGCCCGCGCAGCCGGGCACGCATGCCCTCGAGCCCGCCCGGATGGCCGAGCAGCAGGAGGGGGGCGGTCGCCGCCGGAAGCTCCGGCAGCCAGAGGATGCCCGGCACGCCGTGGAGAGCGAAGTCGCGCTCGATCACCCCGTCGGCCGTGCGAGGGTCTCTCGTGAACGACAGCTCCGTCATGCCGTGGTCGGCTCCCATCCGAGGGAGGGGGCGACGAGCGTCGCGAACGACTCGATGACGCGCAGGTTGAACGCGACGCCGAGCTGCGACGGGATCGTCAGCATGAGGGTGTCGGCGGCCTGGATCGCCGCGTCCTGCTTCAGCTGCTCGATGAGCTCGTCGGGTTCGGCGGCGTACGTCTTGCCGAACGTGGAGCGCATGCCGTCGATGATCCCGATCTGATCGCCGTCCTGACGACCGCCGAAGTAGAGGTGGTCCTCCGCGGTGGTGAGGGGGAAGATCGAGCGACTCACCGACACGCGCGGTTCACCCGGATGCCCCGCCTCCCGCCATGCCGTGCGGAACGCGTCGATCTGCTCCGCCTGCAGCAGGTCGAACGGGCGTCCGTCGGCCGAGGTGAGCAGTGTCGACGACATGAGGTTGACGCCGATGCGGCCCGCCCATTCGGCCGAGTCGCGGTTCCCCGCACCCCACCACACACGGGAGCGCAGTCCGGGGGAGTGCGGCTCGATGCGCTGCAGCCCCGAGCCGCCGCCGAACGGCGAGGTCGCGTCGCGCTCGGCGAGGCCCTCGCCGTCGATCGCGCGCAGGAACAGGTCGAAGTGGTCGCGGGCGAGGTCGGCGCCGCGCGGATCCTGCGAGCCGGTGTAGCCGAACGCCTCGTAGCCGCGCACGACCGACTCGGGTGACCCACGGCTCACGCCGAGGGCCAGTCGGCCGTCGGAGATGAGGTCGACCGCGGCCGCCTCCTCGGCGAGGTAGAGCGGGTTCTCGTAGCGCATGTCGATGACGCCCGTCCCCACCTCGATGCGCTGCGTCTTCGCGGCGATGGCCGCCAGAAGCGGCATCGGAGAGGCCTGCTGTCGCGCGAAGTGGTGAACGCGGAAGTAGGCGCCGTTCACGCCGAGCTCGTCCATGCCCTGGGCGAGGTCGATCGCCTGCCGCATCGAGTCGCCGGCCGAGAGCGAGTGTCCACCGCCGAGGGGGCCGTAATGGCCGAAGGAGAGAGTGCCGAAGCGTTGCATGACGGTTGCAACCGTACGCCCGCAGCATCCATTCCGGTGAATGGATATGGCGGAGAATCCCGGCCTACCATGGAGCGATGGTCGAGGTGCGGGTCGCCGGGGTGGCGCTGGACGCGTCGGGTCAGCACGTCATCCTGCTCAAGCCGGCCGACGAGGCGCCGGGCGAGGGGCGGATCCTGCCGATCTGGATCGGCGCGCAGGAGGCCACATCGATCCTCGTCGCCGTCGAGGGCGCCGACACGCCCCGTCCGCTCGCGCACGACCTGATGCGCACGATGCTCGAGACGCTCGGGGCCGCCGTCGAGACGGTCGAGGTGACACGCATCGACGGTGGCACGTTCTTCGCCGAGATCACGCTCGGCACGACCGCCGGCACGACGCGGATCGACGCACGACCCTCGGATGCCGTGGCCCTCGCCTGCCGTGTCGGCGCGACGATCCACGTGGCCGATGCCGTGCTCGACGAGGCGGGGATCCCCGACACGGTCACCGGGGACGAGAGCGACGCCGAGGAGACCGTCGAGGACGAGGCGGACCAGGAGGAGCGCGTCGACGAGTTCAAGCGGTTCCTCGACGACGTGGATCCCGAGGACTTCCGAGACGCCTGAGCGCGACCGGGTCTCAGCGCAGCACGACGAGCTGCTGCGTCGCCCGGGTCATGGCGACGTAGCGATCCACCGCACCCTCGATGCCCGTGCCCCACGCATCCGGTCGCACCAGCACGACGAGATCGAACTCGAGTCCCTTCGCCAGTTCGGGCGTGAGCGAGCGCACCCGCGGCGCATCCGCCCGGTCGATGTCGCCGATCACGCACGCGACGCCCTCGCCGTGCGCGGCCAGCCACTCCTCGACGATCGTGTCGAGCTCGGCCATCGCCCCCGAGCGCACCGGCACGCCGCTGTCGCGCACCGACGTGGGCACGTTCGCATCGGGCAGCGCCGCGCGGATCACCGGCTCGGCGGCCGCCATCACCTCGCTCGGGGTGCGGTAGTTGACGGTGAGCGTCGCCGTCCGCACGCTCCCGAGGCCGGCGCGGGCGAGGCGGTCGTCCCACGACTCCGTGAACCCGTGCCGGGCCTGCGCCCGGTCGCCGACGATCGTGAAGCTCCGCGACGGGCAGCGTCGCAGCAGCATCCGCCATTGCGCATCGGTGAGCTCCTGCGCCTCGTCGACGATCACGTGCGCGAACGGCCCGGCGAGCAGGTCGGGATCGGGGAGCGGGATGCCGTCGCCCACGGCCTCCTCGTCGTCGAGACTGTTCTGCGCGTCCGCGCCGCGCAGGATCGACATCACCCCCATCTCGGAGTCGTCCGACGCGATGAGGTCGGCGATCAGATCGGCCTTGCGCTCGCGATCGGTCGCGAGCGCCGCCTGCCGTGCCGCCCGACGGCGGGAGGCCTGCGGGTCGCCGATCCGCTGCCGGGCTGCGTCGAGCAGCGGCAGGTCCGACGTCGTCCACGCCCGCGGGTCGTCGCGCTGCAGTGCGACGACCTCGCCGGGCGTGAGCGACGGTGCGCACCGTCGCAGGTACGCCGGCACCGACCACAGATCGGCGACGACGACTGCGGCCTCCAGAAGCGGCCAGGCCCGCTGGAACGTGCCGGTGAGCTCCTCGTCGCGGGCGAACGCGCGCCGCAGCTGCGTCTCGGAGGCATCCACGTCCTCGTCCTGCTTCGCGAGCAGCAGTTCGACGAGCTCGTCCCAGATCTGCTCGCGCGCCTCGTTGTGGGTGGCTCCCGGATCGCGCATCGCGAAGACGTCCGCCCACTCCTGCGGGGTGACCTCGACCTGCGACCACGGCGTCGAGACCACGGTCGTGCCGGTCGGCGGCTCCTCGTAGAGGGCCACGGCCGGCTCGATCGCGTCGACGAGGGCGGCGGATGCCTTCAGCCGCGCGACCTCGGGCGAGGGTTCGGGCGCGGCATCCGCACCCTCCGCGACGAGGTTGGCGACGGTGCACGTGAGCACACCCTCCTCGCCGAGGCTGGGGAGCACGTCGCCGACGTAGGCGAGGTAGGGGCGGTGCGGGCCCACGAACAGCACCCGGCCGGCGCCCTGCTGCAGTCGCGAGTCCGCGTAGAGCAGGTAGGCCGCGCGGTGGAGCGCGACGACGGTCTTGCCCGTACCCGGTCCGCCGTCGACCACCAGCACGCCGCGCGAGTCGGCGCGGATGATGGCGTCCTGATCGGACTGGATGGTGCTCAGCACGTCGCGCATGCGCGGCGACCGCGACGAGCCCAGACTCGCGATGAACGCCGACTGATCGTCGAGGGCTGCACCGGCACCCGCGCCGTGCGCGAGACCCGCCTCGGTGAACGCCTCGTCCCAGTAGTCGGTGACGCGGTCTCCGCTCCAGCGGTAGCGCCGGCGGCTGGCGATGCCCATCGGGTCGGCGAGGGTCGCGCCGAAGAACGGCTCGGCCGCCGGTGCGCGCCAGTCGATCAGCAGCCGGGCGCCGTCGGTGTCGTCGGTGAGCCCGAAGCGGCCGATGTACCGCGGCGCCGGGTCGGGATCGTCCTCGGTCGGGATGCCGACCATCCGTCCGAGGCACGCGTCGAGGCGGAAGCGGCGCAGCGCGCGCAGGCGGGCGCTGAGGCGGTGGATCTCGATGTCCCGGTCCATCGCCGCCTGGCCGGAGCCGCCCGCGCGCAGGCGCTCGGATTCCAGCCGGGCGGTGAGGTCGGCTATCGTCCGCGCGAGAGCGCGGGCGATGCGCGCGAAATGCCGCTCGTCCGCGGCGATGAGGGCGGGATCGGTCTTGGCGGACAGGCGAGCGGGCAGGGCGAAAGCGCTCAGGGCGACTCCTCGTGGGTGATTCCAAGCGCGCCCGAGAGGGCGGCCGAGCGATTCTGCCTCACCACCGGGCCCTTGCCGCAAGCCCCCACCCCCGCGATATCCTGGTCATGGCAGCACACGAGGCAGGGGCCGCACGCGATGCGTGCGGCCCCTGCCTCGTTCCGTCGATCGGTCGATCCGGTGCGGGTCTACCCGAAGGTGAACGAGTAGGCCTGTACGCCCGGCGACACCGTCACCTCGATGGTCCCCGATCCGGCGCTCCCCGAGCGCAGCTCGTACGAGTTCGGCGTGCCGCTGACCGGGATGGTCTTCGGATCGCCCCCGTCGACGCGCACCGTGATCGTGCCGGAGCCGGCGAGCACCATGCGTACGTTCGACGCGTTGTAGTTGAGCACGATCGAGGCATCCGTCGTCGTCGGTGTCACGTACTGCGACTCGAGGGTGAAGTCCCCCTTGAGTGCGAACGTGTCGGCAGGCTGGTTCTGCGGAACCGTGAAGGTCCCGGGTCCGCTGGTGTACTTCGTGTCCCCGGCGTAGTTGACCTTCTTCGTCCATCCGAGGAACGTCTCGGGCGTGATGTTGCTCACGTCAGGGGTCGTGTCGGTGACGTCGGTGGCCGCCGGCAGCTGCGCGTTCGGGTTCGCCTGCTGCAGCAGCTCGCGGATGAGCTTCTCGGTCGTGGCGTAGTTGCCCTCGCCGAAGGCGATGTGACGCACGACGCCCTGTGCGTCGATCAGGTAGTGCGCCGGCCAGTAGCGGTTGCGGTAGTTCGTCCACGTGTCGAGGTTGTTGTCCAGCGCGACGGGGTAGGTGATCCCGAAGCCCTGTGCGCCCGACTTGACGTTGTCGGCGTTCTTCTCGAACGCGTACTCGGGGGAGTGGATCCCGATGACCTGGAGCCCGGCATCCGCGTACGACTTGTTCCACGCGACGACGTGCGGGATGCTGCGCTGGCAGTTGATGCACGAGTACGCCCAGAAGTCGATCAGCACGACCTTGCCCTTGAGGCTCGCCAGGTCGATCGGCGCGTTCCCGGGCGTGTTGAACCAGGAGTCGATGCCCTTGATGCTCGGGGCGGTCCCGCACGACTCCAGCTGGGCGGCGCCGTCGGTGCACTTGGAGAGGTCCTTGTTCTCGTCGTTGACCACTCCGCCGAGATCGAGCGCCTTCTGCACCGCGTCGCTGCCGGCGAGCTGGTCCTGCAGGCCGGCCGTGTAGTCGGGCAGCAGACGCTGCAGTGCCTGCGGCACGTTGAAGGCCAGTCCGACCGCGAGGGCGATCATGGCGACGCCGGCCGCGATGCGCAGGCCGCGCTCACGGGAGCGGAACGCCTTGATGCGCTCGAACAGGCCGCGCCCGGCGAGCGCGAAGAAGAGGAGCGGGATGGCGACGCCGATCGCGAACGACGCGGTGAGCACGATGGTCTCGATGCCGATCCGACCGGTCGAGCCGGCGACGATGATCGCCGCGAGCACGGGTCCGGCGCAGGGGACGAACACGGCGCCCAGGGCGAGGCCGACGGCGAAGCCGTTGCGGCGGTTCGAGACCTCTTTCTGCGGGATCCAGGAGAAGGGCTTCTCGAGGAGTCGCTCCACGGCCGGGATCAGCAGGCCGACGCCGATGAGCACCAGCACGCCGATGCCGACCCAGCGGATGATGTCCTGCGGGAGCCCGAGGGCGCCGAGGATGAGCGACCCGACGAGGGTCACGATCGTGAAGCTGGTGATCAGTCCCAGCACCACCAGATACGGCCGCCAACGTGATGCCGGCGGCGGCCCGTCGGTGCTCTTGTCGAAGCGCGCGGACTGCGCACCGCCGGTGAGGAAGATGACCGGCAGGACCGGCAGGATGCAGGGCGATATGCCCGTGATGAGTCCCCCGAGGAACCCGATGATGGCCAGAGTCATGGTGGCGTGTCCCCCAAAGGTGTCGAGTGTTCTTCGTCACTGACCCCCCAGCGGTTTGCGCGGATCACACGGGTGTCGGAAAGAGCCGACGCAGCACGAGCCGCTGACCGAGCGTCCAGCTCACCGTCACGAGCAGGTACAGCCCGGCGGCGAGCGGGACGAACAGGGCCACCGCCGCGGTGGCGAACTGCAGCATCCCGAGCATCCCCGCCATCGGCATGCCCGCGGGGGCGCCCTCCGGCACGAGCGGCGTCGCCGGCCGGAAGAGTCGCCGCGTCAGCTCGCCGACGGCCGCGATCAGCACGACGAGCGTGCCGATCACGAGGAACGCCGCCGGATCGAGCGCGCCGCTCGTCAGCGACGGCACGAGCCCGGAGCCGAGCGGCACACCGAGGAGCGTCTCCTCGAGGAGGGTGTTCGGGTGTCCGGCGATGGTCGGATGCAGGAACACCGCGTACAGCAGGCCGATGATCGGCGCCTGCGCGAGCAGCGGGAGGCAGCCGGCGACCGGCGACGCACCCTCGCGGCGGTACAGCTCCATCGTCTCGCGCTGCAGGCGCTCCGGGTCGGCGCGGTGCCGGCGTCGCAGCTCGGCCAGTCGTGGGGCGAGGCGGGCGCGGGTCTGCTCGGCGCGCGCCTGCGCGACGCCGACGGGGATCAGCAGCGCACGGACGAGGAGGGTCACCGCGACGATCGCGGCCGCCGCGGCGGCGGTGCCGGCGACCGGGTCGAGCAGGGCGGTGAGGGCGGACAGGCCCGTGGAGGCGAAGTCGAGCAGGGCGGACAGGGGCGGCAGGTCGAAGAGGTTCATGGTCATCCGTTCGGTGGGAGCGATCGAGGGTCGGGTCGATCGGCCGTGAACGGATGCCGCAGCACCGCCTTCCTCGCGGGAAGGCCGGTGGCGCGCGGGTCAGGACGCGGCCGAGGCCGCGACTCCCGGTGCTCTCGGGCGCGGGTGGCCCGAGGCATCCGGATCGCTCTGCGTGAGCGGAGAGGAGAGGTCCATGGCGCGCCGGGGGTGCGGACCGGCGGCGGAGGAGGGATGCGGGAGCGGGACGGCGACCAGCGCCGCCATCACCACGACGGCGGCGACCAGCGCCACGGCGAGGCCCCACGCGCCCGGGTCGGCCGGTGCCGCGGCGCCGAGCAGGGTCAGGAGCAGGCTCAGCCAGGACGGGAGATGCTCACCCATGCGCCGCTCCCTTCCCGGTCGCGTCCACGGTACCTCAGCCGGGGAGGGCGTGCTCAGTCGACCGCGGCGGCGGCCTTCTCGCGACGCCGGCGGGCGAGGAGGCCGATCACGATCGGCGCGATCGTGATCACGACGATGCCGAGCATGATCCACTCGATGTTCGCCGCGACCCACGGGATCGACCCCAGCAGCGCGCCCGCGCCGCCGAGCAGGCCCGCCCAGACCAGCCCGCTCAGCGCGTTCCACAGGGAGAAGTCGCGGTGCGGCATGGTCGACATCCCCGCCGCGGGGGCGACGTAGGTGCGCACGATCGGCACGAAGCGGGCCAGCACGATCGCCAGGCGCCCCCATCGGGCGAAGAACACCTCGGTCTCGACGAGGTAGCGCTCCTTGAGCACGCGCGCACCGGGGTGGAACAGGCGCGGTCCGAAGCGTCGGCCGATCAGGAAGCCGACCTCGCCGCCGACGATCGCGGTGACGGCGGCGATGGCGGCGACGAGACCCCAGTGCACGCCGATCGCCGCGGCCAGCACGGCGCCGGCGAAGACGAGGCTGTCGCCGGGGAGGAAGGGGAACAGCAGGCCGTTCTCGACGAAGACGATGAGGCCGACGAGGACGAGCGCGAGCGGGCCGAAGCCGGCGAGGATGTGGATGATGTCCATGACAGGGCAGGACGCTACGGATGCTGCGCTCAGACCGCTCTAAGAATCACGGGCGGGCGCCAGGCGCCGTGCTCATGGGTACGGTCGGAGGGTGAACACCCCCGCCGGCCTCCTCCCCTCTCTGGTCGGTGTCCTGGTGCTGACCGCCGTGGCGACCGTCGTGCTGGCGGGGTTCCGGGTGCCGCGGTGGTGGACGGCGGCGCTGGCCGTCGTGCGGGGCGTGGTGCAGCTGGCGCTGCTCAGCCTCATCCTCAGCGGCATCATCTCCGACGCGCGGTGGATCGCGCTCGCCCTCGCGGTGATGTTCCTCGTCGCGGTGTCGGTGGCAACCGGGCGCGGTGGCTGGTCGATGCGCTCGGCCGTCGTGGTGCTGGTGGCGATGGGCGCCGGCGTCGGGGTCGCGTTCGCGGGCGTGTTCGGCACGGGTGCGCTCGCACTGACTCCGCGGTACGCCCTCGCGGTCGGGGCGATCGTGATCGGCAGCGCGATGGGCGTCGCTGCGCTGACCGGACGCCTGTTCGCGGCATCCCGCGCAGATCACTGGGACGAGGTGGAGGGATGGCTCGCCCTCGGTGCGAGCCCGCGCCGGGCCAGTCTCGACCTGGCGCGCCGCACGGCGCGCGATGCGATGATCCCGGGGATCGACCAGACCCGCACGACGGGCCTGGTGGTGCTGCCCGGTGCGTTCGTGGGCGCGATCTTCGGAGGTCTGTCGCCGTTCGAGGCCGCCCAGTTCCAGATCGTCGTGCTGGCGGCGATCCTGGCGGCCTCCGCGGTCGCCTCGGTGTTGGTCGTGGTCGGCCACGGATCCGACACGCGCAAGCCGGTGCCGCCCGCCTAGCGCTGTCTGCGTGGCGTCTGGGCGGTTTCTTAGAGCGCACGCCGTTCGATCCATCCCATGCATCTTTTCGAGGCCATCGTGCTCGGGCTGGTCCAGGGGCTCACCGAGTTCCTCCCCATCTCCTCCAGCGCGCACATCCGCATCGCCGGGCTGTTCTTCGGCACGGCCGACCCGGGCGCGGCCTTCACCGCGATCACCCAGATCGGCACCGAGGCCGCGGTGCTGGTGTTCTTCTGGCGTGACATCGTGCGCATCGTCACCCGGTGGGCGGCCTCCCTCGTCCGCCGGGTGCCGCGCAACGACCCGGATGCGCGTCTGGGGTGGCTGATCATCGTCGGCAGCCTTCCGATCGTGGTGCTGGGGCTGCTGTTCCAGAAGCAGATCGAGTCGGTGCTGCGGTCGCTGTGGATCGTGGCGATCATGCTGATCGTGTTCGGCGTGCTGCTGGGGATCGCCGACGCCGTGGGCGCGAAGCGCCGCCGGCTCGAGGAGATGACGATCGGACAAGGCACCGTCTTCGGCTTCGCGCAGGCCCTCGCCCTCATCCCCGGCGTCTCGCGCTCGGGCGGCACGATCACCGCCGGGCTCTTCATGGGCTTCGAGCGGGCGGCGACCGCGCGCTACGCGTTCCTCCTCGCGGTGCCGGCGGTGTTCGGAAGCGGCTTCTACCAGCTCGCGAAGAGCTGGAACGAGCCGGGCCTGTTCACTCTGCCCGAGACCGCGTGGGCGACCGTGATCTCGTTCGTCGTCGCCCTCGGCGTGATCGCCCTGTTCATGCGGTACATCTCGCGGCACAGCTTCCTGCCGTTCGTGATCTACCGCGTCCTGCTGGGCGGCGTGCTGCTGGTGCTCCTCGGCGCGGGAGTTGTGCAGGCCTGACCGCTCAGCGGCTGCGCGATCCTGCACCGAGCGGGAACCGCAGGGTCATGGTGGTGCCTGCGGTCGAGGTGGCCGTCACCGCGGCAGATCCTCCGTAGCGGCTCACGGTGTCCTGCACGAGCGCGAGGCCGATCCCGAATCCGGTGCGGCCGCTGCCGCCGCCGTCGACCGCGTCAGCGGACCGGGCGAAGCGATCGAACACGCGTTCAGGGCTGATCCCGCGGATGCCGCCGCCCTGGTCGGCGACGTCGATGCGCACCTCCGACCGGGTCGAGGTCACCGCCACCTGCACGGGCCGTCCGGCGGGGGAGTGCTTCACGGCGTTGTCGAGCAGTGCGACGAGGCTGCGGTGCAGACTCGCCTCGGGGACGGCGACGGTGAGCCCCGGCGGGATGGGGGCGAGCGCCACGGGGACCCCGCGCTCCTCGCCGAGCGCGCGCATCGCCGACACGGCCGAGCCCACGACGCGCTCGACGGGTACGGGAGCCACCGGCCCGGCCGGCGGCACGTCGATCGCGTCGAGCAGGTCCGAGACCACGCCGGTGAGCGCACGCGAGTCGGCGCGCAGCTCGGCGACCAGTTCGCGATGCTGGTCGTCGGGGGCGAGCGCGCGATCGAGCATCTGGATGCGCGCGTCGACGATCGCCAGCGGCGTGCGCAGCTCGTGCGAGGCATCCGCGACGAACCGGCGCTGCCGACGGAGGGCGTCGACCAGCGGGGCGACCGCGCGACGGGTGACCAGGATGCTGAGGGTCGCCGCCAGCGCGATCGCGATCGCGCCGATCACCAGCCCCCATCCGAGGATGTCGCGCCCGCCCACGTCGACGATCGTCTCCTGACGATTCGGACCGAACAGGTCGACGGGGGACACCTGGGTGAACACGACGAACAGTGCGGCGATCAGCACGGCGACGACGAGGGCCGATACGGCCACGGTGATGGTGGTCGCCACCCGCCACGACGCCTGACGCACGAGACGCGCGTCGGGGTCGAGCGGGGCCGATCGCCGGTTCACAACATGCCCAGCCGGTATCCCCGACCGCGCACGGTCGTGACGATGTCGGGGTCGGTCTTGCGGCGCAGGTAGTGCACGTAGGTGTCGACGGTGCCGGGGGTGTCGTCGGCGGAGAACACCGCCCGCAGGATCTCGTCGCGCCCGAAGGTGCGCTGCGGGTTGACGGCGAGCAGCTTCAGCAGCTCGCTCTCGCGGTCGGTGAGGATCGTGCGCCCGTCGTACGGCGAGTAGATCGCGCGCGAATCGGGGTAGAACTCCCATTCCCCGATGCGCACGAACGGACCCTCGCCCGAGCCGACGCGGCGGATGGCGCGCAGGCGTGCGAAGAGCTCCTCGAACTCGAACGGCTTCACGAGGTAGTCGTTGGCCCCGGCATCCAATCCGCGCACCTTGTCCTGCACGGTTCCGAGCGCCGTGAGCATGAGCATCGGCACGGTGACGCCGGCTCTGCGCAGCGTCTCGACGATCGAGATGCCGTCCATCGACGGCAGCCGCCGATCGACGACCATCACGTCGTACAGTCCGCCGTCCGCCTCGGCGAGGGCGGCCTCGCCGTCGGCGATCAGCGTCACCTCGTACACCTCGTCGAGCACCTGCGCCATGATCGGTCCGAGCTGGGGATCGTCCTCCACCAGCAGCAGCCGTGGTCGGCTCTGCGCCATCGTCCACCTCCGCCGGTCACCCTGGCCCTCGCGTCCTCAGACGACTCTAAGACGTGCGTGATCCGGCGCTGACGTTTGCCCCACGAGCCTCTGCTCAATAAAGTAGCAAGGTGAGGTTTGCCTAACCTCTCTTCATCTCGTCCTTCCCGTCGCAGGAGCCCCGTGTTCGCCACGCTTCTCATCGGCCTGCGCGAGGGGCTCGAGACCGCCCTCGTCGTGGCGATGCTGATCGCCTACCTCACGAAGATCGGCCGTCGCGACGTCCTGCCCCGGCTGTGGCTGGGCGTGGGGCTCGCCGTGGCGCTCGCCGTCGTCGTCGGCGCCGTCCTCACCTTCGGCGCCTACTCGCTCACGTTCCAGGCGCAGGAGATCATCGGAGGCTCGCTCTCGCTGGTCACGGTCGCCCTCGTGACGTGGATGGTCTTCTGGATGCAGAAGACCGCGAAGAACATGCGCTCGGCCATGCAGGGCGGCGTCGACCGCGCGCTGGCCGGGGCGAGCCTGTGGGGCATCGTCGTGATCGGCTTCGTGTCCGTCGCGCGAGAGGGCATCGAGACCACCCTGCTGCTGTGGTCGATGGTGCAGTCCTTCGGCAACACCCCCGACGCGCTCCTGGGCGCCCTGGTCGGCCTCGCGATCGCGGTCGCCGCGGGATGGCTGCTCGCCAAGGGCCTGCTGCGCATCAACCTCCAGGTGTTCTTCGCCTGGACCGGCGTCGTGCTCGTGATCGCCGCCGCGGGTGTGCTCGCCTATGCGCTGAAAGACCTGCAGGAGGCCGGCGTCGTCCCCGGCCCGTTCACCGCCGGCGCTCCGGTCGACCCGGCAACCGGTGCCGTCGCCGTCGGGCTGTCGGCGCTTCCGCTCGGCTGGGCCTTCGATCTCACCGCCGTGATCGCGCCGGGCGGCACGCTGGCCACCCTGCTCCAGGCGACCGTGGGCTTCATGCCGCGCATGTCGTGGATCCAGGTGATCGCCTGGGTCGGCTACCTCGCCGTGGTCGGCGCGTTCTTCGTGCGCGGGCAGCTGCGCGCGCGGCGACCGCGGCCCCAGGCATCCACCTCCTCCTCTTCCTCCGTCTCGTCGTCGGCCTCCGCTCCTGCACCGGCCCCCGCCCCCCTCCCTGAAGGACGCTCATGAACCGTCGCCCTCTCGCCCTCCTCGCACCGCTGGCCGTCGCCGCCCTCGCGGTCTCGCTCGCCGGCTGCGTCGCCAAGGCCGATGCGGCGGGCGCCGCCGCGCTCACGGTGAACTCCACCACGAGCGACTGCGCCGTCTCGACCGCCACCGCCACGAGCGGAAACCTCGCCTTCGCCGTCATCAACGGCGGCGAGCAGATCACCGAGTTCTATCTGCTCGCCTCCGACGGCCTGCGCATCGTGGGCGAGATCGAGAACATCGCCCCCGGCGCGAGTCGGACTCTCACCGTCACGGCGCAGCCGGGCGACTACTTCACCCTCTGCAAGCCGGGCATGGTCGGCGAGGGCGTGGGACGCGCGGCGTTCACCGTCACGGGGAATGCGGTGGCCGTCACCGGCGACGACGCGCAGCAGAAGCAGCAGGCCGTCACCCTCTACACCGCGTTCGTGAAGGACCAGGTCGAGCAGCTGCTCCCCGCCGCGAAGACGTTCGCCGCCGCCTACGAGTCCGGCGACGACGCGGCCGCCCGCGCGCAGTTCCCGATCGTCCGCTCGTACTACGAGCGGATCGAGCCGGTCGCCGGCACGCTCGGCGACCTCGACCCGAAGATCGACTACCGCGAGGTCGACGCCGTCGCCGAGGGCATGGCCTGGACGGGCTTCCACCGCATCGAGAAGGACCTGTGGGTGCCGGCCGCCGACGCCCTCAACGTCGACGGCGCCCCCGCCTGGAAGGACTGGGCGCCCTCGACCCCCGCAGAGCGGGCCGCCTACGGCGCACAGCTCGTCACCGACATCCAGTCGCTGTACGACTACGTGCATTCGCCCGAGTTCGTCACGACACTCGAGTCGCAGGGCGTCGGCACGCTGTCCAACGGCGCGATCAGCCTGCTCGACGAGGTCGCCACCGGCAAGATCACCGGCGAGGAGGACTGGTGGTCGGGCACCGACCTCTACGACTTCGCCGCCAACGTCGAGGGCGCGAAGATGGCGTTCTCGCTCGTACGCGACTTCGCCGATTCGAAGGGCGATTCCGGCAAGGCGCTGGTGACCTCGATCGACCGCGGGTTCACCGACCTGGATGCCTCGCTCGCCGTGCACGGCTCGCTGACCGGCGGGTTCATCCCGTACGCCCAGCTTCCCGAGGCGGACAAGCGCGAGCTGATCGACCTGATCAACGCGCTCGCCGAGCCGCTGTCGCGCCTCACCGAGACGATCCTGGCCTGATCCGGCGGCCGGTGCCGTGCGGATCGATCGCACGGCACCGGCTGATCCCGGGTGTGGCGCGGGTGTCGCCTCCCACCGCTCGCCGGGCAGGAGGGGCGGGGGAGACCGGCCTGGTCGATGTACTCACCTGCATGTATCGTGAAGGCGGGCGCCGGCACGGCGCCGTGATCTGGGGGGATCACCACGTGGGCACTCAAGGACGCCATTTCGGCACGCTCCTGCTGTGGAGCGTGCGCATTCCGCTGTACGTCGGAGGGGTCGGAGTGACCCTCGCCGGCATCGTCATCGGCAGCATCCCGTTCATCGTCGTCGGTGTGAGCGCTGTCGTCGCGGGACTGCTCGTGCGACTGACCGGACTGCTCGTCCTGGACGCCCGGCTGCGCCGGTGGGCGAGGGCCGAGATCGGGGAGGATCTGACGCTGCCCACCCGCGCGCAGCGGGTGCAGCTGATCCGCCTCGCGCTCGAGGTCGGCAATCCGGACGGCTACGAGCCCGCCTACCGGCTGGCGTGCCAGGTGTGGGCGCAGAAGCGCCGGTCGGACCTCGAGAGCAACGACCGCGACAGCCTGCTGTCGGCCTGGCGGATGCCGCCGGAGCGGGTCTCGTCCGCAGAGGAAACCTCTGATCAGAAGAGGTGATGGCGGAGGATGGGGGATTCGAACTCTCATTTTTGGGGGTGCGAATGGGCCCTTTTGCCGCGTAATTCCGGGCTTTTCGGTGCTCCGAAAAATGGCACAGCCTGCATCCCCGTGCCTTTAGATGCACGGCGTGTCGTGCTTAACTGTGCCAGTAGATGTGCCACTAAACGTGCTCGGTGAGCCAGCGACGCGTCGATGGCTCTGTTCCACATCGTGATCCGGAAACTCAAATTTGGCGGCGGCGTCGAATTCCAGACGATCAAGTCATGGCTGATCTGTTCGGCGAAACCGTTCGTCCTAAATCGGGCGATCTGCCAAGACGCTCGGCAGCGAGCCAGTAGCCCTGATCCACTCGCCCGGTTCGTGCCCCACCCAATCAGCGAGGTCGAAAGCAGCGGCGATGTCCTTGTCAAGTTGGCGCTGATGAATCGGTTCGTGATGGGCCGCTCTGTTGCGAACGAAGTGAAGTTGCTGGAGTCGAAACTTGACGTCGCGCTGACGCCTTCGGATGTCGGTCGATCCGTGCGGAAACGCGGCATGGGTTGAAGGTACCCAGAGCGAGGTTAGATAGCGCCCCTCGACCAAATAGCGCCAGAACCCCAAAGACAGCTCCGCGATCACGCGGCCGTGGACTTCCTGTCGCCGCCCGTACTGTGTAGCCCGTTCTCGAGCCTTGCGGATGTCAGCCGTGCCCTGGCTGTCGAGTGGCGCGATGTCGAACCAGGATTCGACACCCTTCGTCTCAGCCCAGCTGACAAGACGGCTATCCAGTGCGTTCCGCACGAGCACCTCCACCATTGAGGTGAGTTCCATGACGCTCGCGGATGCCCGCATGTTCCACTCGTACAGCTCGAACGCACGCGCAAGATCCCCGTCTGTGGCGGCCAGATACGAGTTGAGACGCTCAGCTGTTAGGAAGGTGAGCAGAGCTGGATAGTTGGTCACATCTCACGTCAATTCGGTGGACGCACAGCATCTTCGATGTACTATTGCTCACGAAGACCCCGGAACGATCCCTGACTACGGTCACATCGCCGGGGTTTCGTCTTTGCATGACCCGGCTAGGCTCCCGGCCCGCAGGGCGCTGCGCGTGACAGGTCACCGGGAGCCTAGCTGGGTCACGCCGCGAAGAGGCGCCCCGCGCCGCGAACCCAGCACTTGTGCGGGCGTGGACTCGCGGCGGCACCCGCACGCGTCCCGGTGCTTCAGCCGTTCGACGCAAGTTCGCCCAGTTCGCCCGACACGCCGGTGTTACATTCAGTTGCGAGATATGCGCTGCAACCGGTAGCATGCATAACATGCTCGACGATGTAACACGGCGGATCATCATTCGTGAAGGTGCACTTCTCAGCTCGACGCTGTACGAGCACTTCGACTCTGCCGTGGCGGAAACGCGTGCCAAGGTGAGATTCCCTGAGAATCAGGAGCCGCATGCGCATGCGTTCTACCGTCGAGCGGCGTTCCGCGCAAACCTGAGCATGGCGCCGCTTCCCAATGAGTGGATCATCGACGGTAACTCGCGGCTCGGCGGTCAGCTCATCCTGCGCCACCCAGACCTCGGCGCTAGCCTGCGCGTGCTCTCGGAGAGCAAAGTGACCAAGGACGGTGTGCCGCACGCTGGAACAAGTCGCGCGCGTCGGGCGGCCTGGAGTGCCATCCCTATGTTCCGACTCCATGGGGAATCGGACGCACATCGCAACTTCCTCCTGCTTACCAACTCACGTTCCGAGCCCTCTGCGATGCGGATTGTTCACACGGTCGATCCTGGAGAGTACAAGGGCACCGTGACTTGCGACTTCGACGTGCCCGTGCTGCGGGACGAGGCTGCCATGGCAGCAACGTTCGAGGGCGCCGACGAGCACGAGAACTTCTTCGAGGTCGATATCGACGCTGAGGAGACTGACAGTGTCTGACGCCTACAACGGCGCCCGACTCGAAACTCTCCGACACATCCACGGGCTTACGCAAAAAGAGTTCGGGGCGCGCCTCGAGGTCACCCAGTCGCAATTGTCGCGGCTTGAGCGAGGCGACCAACTGATGAGTGCTGAACTCGCGCATCTTGCAAGTGAGAAGTTTGGCGAGCCAATCGCGTTCTTTCAGGTCCCGTCGACGACAGTTCCGCTTGGACCCGCTGCGTTTCGCCGGAAGTCGGCGACGCGAGCCCCAGAACGCGATCGCATTACTGCTCTCTATCAGGAGGCATCTCGAGTCTTTGCCGCGGTGAGTGAGGCATCGGGATACCGCGATGCGTCTGTGCTGAGAGATCTCGCCGGCCTTGAACCCGAGACCGCAGGCGAGCGGTTTCGCATCGCTGCTGGACTGAACGCGACCGAACCTGTTCGAAATCTGACGCGACTGCTCGAGCGGATGGGAATCGGCGTCGTTACAGAGCTCGACGACGCACAATTCGCGCATGATCGCGCCGATGTGTCTGGCATTACGATGCCGACTGCACGCAACATGCGTCCTGTGGTGGCTCTTGCTTCCGTGGCTCGAGGTGATGTTCAGCGGCTCACGATTGCGCATGAGGTTGGCCACTTGGTGCTCGACCAAGACGCACCGTCAATCAGTTGCTCGACTCGAAGCCCGCAGGAGCGGGCTGCGTACGACTTCGGTGGGGCTCTACTCTTGCCCCGCAAAGTCATCGTCGATCGTGTCTTTGAACACTCGACCTTTCGCGATTACCTCACTCTGAAGTCTGAGTACGGGATCTCGATCGCGGCAATCATCAAGCGGGCGCAGGTCCTAGATGTGATCAGTGACGAGCGCGCGCGGATTCTGCAGATTCAGCACTCCTCGCGGGGTTGGCGATTCGATGAGCCCGTCAGCGTTGCCGCCGAAAAGCCACTCCTGTTGAAGCAAGCTCTTGCTCAGGTGTATCCGACGTCCACGTTCGCGCGCGCAGCTCATGATCTTGGGACGAATCCTGAGCGACTTCACCGCTGGGCGGGATCGACCCACGACGGCGTCGCTGAGCCCGCGAACATTACTCAACTCCGTTCACGTCGCACATGATCGAAGGTGTCTGAGCTCGCGTGCAAGGCACCCCGAGCTGCCGGCGTCGGGTCCTAGTGCTTAGCTTTGGGGCGCGCGTCTGGTTCGGCAGTCGCGATTCAGGTGCGCGATCGTCGACTGGTCGCTATTCCCGCTCCGAGATCCGGTTGAACTCACAAGCCCGGAGTTCGAGAGCGCCTCTTGCTGAGCGCCTGACGGCTAAGCCCGGACCACAGGGAGAGCAGCGACCAAGATACGTCCACGCGCCTCAAAGCGCCGACGAGATCATCGCGTTCTCGGAGCAGCACAACCTCGGCGCGGTGCAGCTTCTCGAGCTGTTTGGAGATGTCGCGCAAGCGGGTGAGGCCGTCCTCCCGACCGCCCCATAGCTCCTCGAGTTCCCGAGCCGACTGCGCGGCTCTGTCGGTCTCCCGCAAGGTGTTGGCGCGATCCCGAGCGACGGCGGCCGCGGCATCATTCGCCTCGCGCTGGCGGCGGTAGGCTTCCTCGCGACGTGCATTTGGCTTCGTATACCGGCTTCGTGCCATGCAACCTGGTTTACACGAGACCCCAGACATCGCAAGGGATCGCGAGCCAGTCACTAAGAGTGCCTGCGTGCATCATCTATTCTCATTGCTCTACTCGCGGTGCATACGTCGCTCAGCCGCTTGGGCCTTTCGGAGGCATGCGGTAGTTGAGCGCGATCCGGAGAAGGCGATTGCCGTGTTGCGTCGCCCCTTCACGGATCCGACCGGCGCTACAACTCCGCTGCCAACTCGCGCACTTGGGCGAGGATGCGGTCTCGCAGGTCCCGCACGCCCTCGATCTCCCAGTTGTCAGGGTCGGGGAACTCCCACTCAACCAGCTGCCCCGCCACCGGACCGGGGAGGTGCAGCCCGGGCTTCATAGTGACGACGATGTCGGCGTCTGTGAGGTCGGCAGCGGTGACAGCGCGAGGCATCGTCGAACCCGTGTCGATCGCAAGCTCGGCAAGTGCGGCGACGATGACCGGATTAATTCGATCTGCGGGTGCCACACCGCCGCTCGTCGCGTGCACACCGTCCACGGCGAGGTCGTTCAGCAGGTGCGCGCCGAGCTGAGAGCGGCCGGCGTTGTGCTGGCAGATGAAGAGCACTGTGGACGAGGGGCTCATGCGCTCGTCCCTACCAAGAGGGCGGCGCGCGACCACGCTTGTGTGGCGACCTGCACGGCGTCCCATGGTGAGCCGAGCGGAGGCGTGTAGGAGAGATCTAGGTCACTCACCTGGTCGACCGTCAGCCCTGCGTGCAGAGCCGTGGCGAACGTGTCGACGCGCTTGGCGACCTCCGTGCCGCGACGGCCGACGAGTTGGGCCCCGAGAAGGCGTCCATCGCTCATGTCACCGGTGATGCGGAAATGGATCGGATGCGCACCAGGGTAGTAGCGCTTGTGGTCATCCGCCGACGATGACGTCGTCAATGGATTGAAGCCCCCGAAGACCGCATCCCGATCGCGCAGCCCCGTCCTGGCGGCCACGACATCGAACACCTTCACGACCTGAGTGCCGACGGAGCCTTGGAAGGCGCGGTCTCCGCCCAGGGCGTTCTCGCCCGCGATGCGCCCCTGCTTGTGGGAGGTGGTACCGAGGGGGAGGTAGGTGATGTCGAGGAGGCGGTGGTGCGTGATGATGCCGTCGCCGGCCGCCCACACGTGGGGGAGTCCGGTGCGCATCCGGTCGTCCACGACGACTGCACGCCCCGCACCGAGTCCCGCTCCTGCGCGCTCGAGCAGGTCGGTGTTCGGTCGCACTCCGACGACAGCGAGGACGAGGTCGGCGGTGCGGCTGAAGGGTGCTCCCTCGTGGTTGCCGCTGACGATGAGACCCGCGCTGGTCTTGTCGACGGCATGCACGGTCGTTCCCGTGATGACGTCGACGCCGTGAGCGCTCAGCTCGTCGTGGACGAGGCTGCCGAGTTCCGCGTCGAGGGTGGAGAGAACCTCGGATCCTCGCTGGAGCTGCGTGACGGCCATCCCGCGAGTGATGAAGGCTTCGGCCATCTCCAGACCGACGTAGCCCGCGCCGATGATGATCGCCGATCGAGGCTGTCGTGCGTTCAGGTCTTGGTCGAGCGCGAACGTGTCGCCCATCGAATGAATGACATGCACGCCGTCCTGCGGGCCGAGTCGGTCGAGACCGTTGATCCCGGCGTGGGAGGGCAGCGCGCCGGTGCCGACGATGAGCTCGTCGTAGGGAATGCTCTCGGTGGCACCAGACGGGGTGCGAACCTCGAGTCGCTGCCCCGTCACGTCGATATCGGTGGCAAAGGTGTCAAGCCGCAGTGTCATGCCGGTGGCTTCGAGGTCTGCGTGGGTGCGGTGGGCGAGTGACTGCCACGGGGCGACCTCGCCGGTGAAGTAGTACGGGATCCCGCAGATCGAGAAGTTCGGGTACGCGTCGGCGACGACAACCGTGACGTCGACGCTTGAGTCGAGTTCGCGGGCCCGCAACGCGGCCGAGATGCCGGCGTCGGAACCGCCGATGATGGCGAGATGAGTCATGCTGAGACCTTTCGAGTCGACGGAAAGAAGAGGAAGACGAGAACGACGCCAATCACGGCCCCGATGAGTTGGGCCAGAAGGAACCAAAGTGCGGAGGCTGGGGCGATTCCGGCGAAGGTGTCAGTGAAGATCCGCCCGATCGTGACGGCGGGGTTTGCGAACGAGGTTGAAGAGGTGAACCAATAGGCGGCACCGATGTATGCGCCGACTGCGGGGCCGATGACCGCAACCCGGTCGGTGCGAGCCAGGGCGAAGATGACCAGCAGAAGCCCTGCAGTCGCGACCACTTCGCCCAGGAGGTGGCCGGGAGAAACTCGCTCGGTCGACGAGATCGACGTCGCAGTGGCGAACATCGTGTTGGCGAGAACGGACCCGCCGATGGCCCCGACGATTTGCGCGGCCGCGTAGGTAACCATGACACCTGCGCTGAGTTCTGCGCCTAGAGTGCGATCGGCGAGCGTGACCAGCGGATTAAAGTGCGAGCCCGACACCGCCTGGAACACCATGATCAGCACGGCCAATCCCAGCGCCGTCGCCAGCGAGTTCTCCAGAAGCTGAAGCCCCACGTCGTGAGGCGACAGGTGCTGCGCGGCGATTCCCGAACCGACGACCGTCGCAACGAGGAGACCGGTGCCGAGGAATTCGGCAGCGGCGCGCCGTGGGAGCGTGGTGTTCATTTGCTTCATCCTTGACTATCGGTGTTAGCTCAGTCAAGATTAACCCAATGAACATTGAGCTAATGACACTCGAGGCTCGGGTCGGCCGTTTCGCCGCTCTGGCCGATCCAATGCGTCTCCGGATCGTGGATCTGCTGACGATCGGCGATGTGTCGCCGAGCGAGCTGCAGAGCCAACTCGATATCTCCTCCAGCCTCCTCGCGCACCACATCGGTGTGCTGGAGCGCAGCGGCTTCTTGATTCGCTCACGCTCCGATGCTGATCGGCGGCGCACCTACCTCCGGTTGACGGAGAACGCACTCGAGGACCTCGTCCCGGCGCCCCGACTTGCTGCTCGGCGCGTGGTGTTCGTCTGCACGGGCAACTCGGCCCGGTCCCAGCTCGCAGCCGCCATGTGGCAGGCCGCCAGCACCGTTCCGGCAACGTCAGCGGGAACCCACCCGGCGGCGCGAATCGAGCCAGGAGCGATAGCCACGGCGCGTCGCCATGATCTGGCGCTGGCGGCATCCAAGCCGCGAAACCTCCAAGATGTCGTGGACGTCGATGACCTCATCATCACGGTTTGCGATACCGCCCACGAAGAAGTCGGCGGTCTCGCGCAGCTGCACTGGTCGATCCCAGATCCCGTCCGAGACGGGACGGACGCCGCATTCGATGCCGCATTCGACGACATCGCGGACCGCGTCGCCGCACTCGCACCCCATATCGAATCCACCTCGACGAAGGAGCAACGATGATGTCTGCCCAAGAACCCGCCCAGGTCACAATCGATCAAGAAGGGCCGTTGGCTTCCGCCGCCGACCGACTCACTCGCGAATTCGATGGCACCTTCGGTCGAGAAACGATCGATCGATTCCTCCACTCGTCCTATACCGAACTCGCTGCGCGCGCGAAAGTGCCCAATTTCCTGCCCGTGCTCACGGAGAGATTCGCGCGAGAGCGCCTCGGCGCACTCGCGCGAGTCGACAAACTTCACATCGACGGAAAGCCGACAGTCCTCTTCCTCTGCGTGCACAACGCGGGCCGGTCGCAGATGGCGCTCGGGTTCTTCCAGCACTACGCGGGTGACCTCGCAATCGGTTGGTCCGGTGGGTCCGAGCCCGGGGACGAGGTGAGCCCGGTGGCGGTCGCGGCGATGGCCGAGAAGGGGATCGACATCTCGACCGAGTTCCCCAAGCCCTGGACGGATGAAGTGGTGCGCGCGGCAGACGCGGTCATCACGATGGGATGCGGCGACGCGTGTCCCGTCTTCCCCGGCAAGCGCTACGAAGAGTGGACGCTCGCCGACCCCGCAGGGTGGACGATCGACGGGGTGCGTCCCATTCGAGACGACATCGAAGAGCGTGTCCTTCACCTGCTCGACGAACTCGGCGTGCCCGCACGGGCGTAGCAGGCCGCCTGCCCACCGAAAGTCGTCCAGATTCGTGAAATACAATCCGGCGTATGGGCTTCGAGGTCTCCGATGACGGCATCGAGCTCTCGAGCGTGCCCCTTGACCGCGCCTCGGCCGAAGATCTTGCTCGTACCCTTCGCGCAGTCGCGGATCCAACTCGCATCCAAGTCCTCAGCATGTTGGCCGCAAGCCCGCAGGGCGCGACTGTGCAAACCCTCACGGACGGGCTCGGGTTACGCCAGCCGACGGTGTCGCACCATCTCCGGATCATGCATGACGATGGGCTCCTCGATCGCCGCCAGGACGGCCGAAAAGTCTGGTACCAGATCGCGGCGGACAGGCGTGCCTCGATCATCGACCTCTTGGGGTAAGAACTGATGGCTTCGGACTCCGCGCCGAAGCCGCTGGACCTCGCAAGCGCAAAGGAGCGCGCTGCACAGGTCGCTGCGCTCGCTGACCCGCGGCGACTGCGGCTGATGAGCATTCTGGTCACCGATCCCGCGGGGTCCTACACGGCGGAGTTGCTGGCGAGCGCCGCGGGCCAGCCGCTCGATGAACTGTGGGCGCACCTTCCGGTACTCATGGACGCCGGGCTCCTCACCTGCGAGCCTTCGGCCACAGACCCGATCTACCGACCTACTGCGGACACCTGGATGCGATTCGGTCGGGTATTGGCGCCGACACTGCATGCAAACGTCGTCTTGGCGTCGGGTGGACTCGGCCCGGCAGCCCTACCACCGGTGATCCAGAAGATCGTCGATCGACTCTCGTACCGATTCTCGACGAATTTCTCACGCGAAACCGTGCAGAAATACGTCACCGACAGCTATGAACTTCTTCGAGAACGGGCCAAGGTAACCCGCCACCTTCCTTCGCTCACAAGCAGGTTCGCGACCGATCGTCTGTCTGCGCTGGCGACGGCCCATGGGTTCACGCTCAGCGGAACGCCCGAGGTGTTGTTCGTCTGCGTGCAGAACGCGGGTCGCTCCCAGATCGCCGCCGCGATCCTGCGTCAGCTCGCGGGTGACCGCGTCCACGTCCGGACGGCCGGCTCCCAGCCCGTCCAAGCTGTGGACGCTAGCGTGATCGAACTTCTCGATGAGGTCGGGGTGCCCTTGGGCGAGGAATTCCCCAAGCCTCTCACCGAAGAGGTCGTCCAGGGATCAGACGTCATCGTCACCATGGGATGCGGGGATGCGTGCCCGGTATACCCGGGTAAGCGCTACTTCGATTGGGCAGTAGATGACCCGATCGGCAAGCCAACGGCTGAAGCGCGGCTCATCCGAGACGACATCCACTCACGGGTGGAGGGTCTGCTGCAGAGCATCGGGCTGGATTCGTTTGGAGACGCTACATCGGAGTGATGCGGTAACCGATCCCGCGTAGGGTTTCCAGCATCGCGGCAGCGCCCTTCTGCGCGGCGTCCAGCTTGCGGCGGATGCGGAGGACGATGACCCTCGTTCCCTCGACGCTTGCGTCGCCGTACACGCTGTGTTTGACCGCGAGCTCCTCCACGCTGACGACTCGGTGGGCTTGACTCATCAGGTATTGGAGAGTGTGGAATTCTCGAGGAGTCAAGGCGACAGGCTGATCTCCGACGGTCACCCGGAATCCCAAGGGGTCCAGTGAGAGTGGTCCGATGGAGAGTGTCACCGCAGACTCGTCGGTGCGCGCGGACGCGGAGCCGAGGGATCGCAGCGTTGCAGCGATTCCGGCTCCCGTGAAGGGAAGCGCGATCAGTGACCGTGCTCCATGCTCGAGGGCGTGGTACGCCTGCTCGTTCGCATTCTCCTCGGCGCCCACTCCGATGATCACCGGAACCTCAGACCAGGTTGCGATGGCGTTGACGAAGTCGACGAGGTCGACTCCCTCGATGTATGTCGGTGCAAGTACGGCGCTCGGCTGCTCCTCCCCGAAACCGAGGAGCGCGCTCAACCCATCGGCGTATACGCAGAGCTCGATGCCGTTATGGAGTAGGCCCGATTTGTCGTCGAGTGAGAGTTGGCGGGTGGAACCTACAGCGAGGATTCGGGCCGGCCACCGGGGGGTCGGTGGTGTGAGCCGCGCCACGTCGTGCGCATACGCGTACTCGCCTTGGACCAGCCCGCTGCGGGGCGTGGGCTCGCTCATCCGAATCGGCCGGAAATGTAGTCCTCGGTGGCTTTCTGGGTGGGGTTGGAGAAGATGGTTTCGGTATTGCCCACCTCGACCAGCCGACCAGGCTGTCCGACCCCGGCCAGGTTGAAGAAGGCCGTCTGATCACTGACCCGGCCAGCCTGCTGCATGTTGTGCGTCACGATGACGATCGTGAACTTCGCCTTCAACTCGGCGATAAGGTCCTCGATCGCGAGTGTCGAGATCGGATCCAACGCAGAACAAGGCTCATCCATGAGCAGTACGTCTGGTTCGACAGCGATGGACCGTGCGATGCAGAGTCGCTGCTGCTGCCCGCCTGACAGGCTGTTGCCGGGACGCTTCAACCGATCCTTGACCTCGTTCCAGAGATTCGCGCCCCGCAGGGACCGTTCGACGACGTCGTCCAAGTGACCCTTGTTATTCGCGCCCTGCAATCGGAGTCCCGCCACGACGTTGTCGCGGATCGACATGGTCGGAAACGGGTTGGGGCGCTGGAAGACCATCCCGATGGTTCGGCGCACAGACACTGCGCTCACGCCCGCTGCGTAGATGTTCTCCTTCTCGAGGCAGATCTCTCCCGTGACGCGCGCGCCCGGGATGAGTTCGTGCATCCGGTTGATCGTGCGCAGCACGGTCGACTTTCCGCACCCGCTGGGGCCGATGAGGGCGGTGACCGTACGAGCCGGGATCGTCAATGACACGTCCTGCACCGCGTGGAAGTCCCCATAGAAGACATTGAGTTCGTTGATGTCCAGTTGCTTCATGACCGATTCTGATTTCGGGTAAGGGCTCGAGCGACGAGCGTTGCGAGCAGATTCAGCAGGGCGATGATGATGATGAGCGTCAGCGCCGCGCCCCACGCGCGGAACTGTCCGGCCGGCAGCGGATTTCCTAGCTCGCTGTAGATGAGCAGCGGCAGGGATGCCATGTTGCCGTCGAAGATGTTGTAGTTCAGGGCCCGGCTGTAGCCGACCAGCACCAGAACGGGTGCCGTTTCGCCCATCACTCGCGCGACCGCGAGAAGCACGCCACTGATGATTCCGGAGACAGCAGCAGGCAGGACGACGCGGACGATGGTGATCCACTTCGAGATCCCGAGTGCATAGGACGCTTCTCGAATCTCGTTTGGCACGAGGCGAAGCATTTCCTCGGTCGAGCGAATCACGACCGGCAGCATCAGGAGGCCAAGGGCGATAGACACCGCGAACGCGCTCTGGGGAAGTCCGAATGTGGTGATCCACAGGGCGAATACGAAGAGCGCTGCGACGATCGAGGGGATGCCGGACAGCACGTCCACCATGAAGGTGGTGGCACGGGCGAACGCCCCGCGCCCGTATTCGACGAGGTAGATGGCGACGAAGATTCCCAGTGGCACCGCGATGACTGCGGCGATGAACGCCTGGACGAGCGTGCCGTAGATCGCGTGGTACACCCCTCCGGTGAACTGCTCTGGCAAGACACCGCGAAGCGAGTGCGTCCACCACGTCGGACTCACGATCGCCGAGAATCCCTTGGCGACAACGACGACGAGCACCCACACGAGAGGGATCAGAGCGAGGCCGAACGCTGCGAACATCAGCACGCGCGCGATGACGTCTCGTGCTCGTCGCGAGGCGGATATCGGCTGGAAAACGTCGGTACGACCGAACGCCCTCTGCGTGCTCATTGTGCGCTCCTTCGACTCGCGACCAACCTCGCGATGGCGTTGACGATGAAGGTCAGGACGAATAGGACGAATCCGGCCGCGATGTACGCGCCCGTGGGGAGGGGCGAGCTGAACTCCGCTGCGGCGGACGCGATCTTGCTGGCGAAGGTATATCCGCCGTCGAAGATGCTCCACGTCGAGGGGATGGGCGACGTGCGGAGAATGATGAGCACCGCAATCGTCTCCCCGAGCGCGCGTCCGAGTCCGAGCATCGCCGCCGCGATAGTGCCACTCCGCCCGAACGGCAGGACGGTCGTGCGGGTGACCTCCCATTTCGTGGCCCCGAGCGCGTACGCCGCCTCGATCTGCGGCACCGGAGTCTGGCGGTACACCTCCCGGCAGATGGCCGTGACGATCGGGAGGATCATGACCGCCAACACGATCGCCGCGGTGAAGATAGTGCCGCCACCGTTGATGGCCACGTTCCCCGTCGCAAAAAGCGGAAACCAGCCCAGGGCTTGATTGAGGAAGAGCGCCACGGGCTCGATCGCCGGCGCGAGAATGAAGATCCCCCAGAGTCCGAAGACGATCGAGGGAACTGCGGCGAGCAGATCGACGAGAGTCCCGAAGAATCGGGAAATCCGGCGCGGCGCGTATTGGGTGAGGAAGAGTGCGATACCGATCGAGATGGGCACGGCAATCAACAGCGCGACCGCCGAACTCAGCACAGTCACGGTGAACAAGTCGCGGACGCCGAAACGCAGGTTTGCCGGGTCGCTCGTCGAGAACTCCGTGCTGGTGAAGAAGTTGGCCTTGTTCGCCGCGAGCGACGGGGTCGCTTTGATCACCAGGAAGAGTGTGATCAAGATGATGGCGGCGACGATCGTTCCACTGGCCGCGGTTGCCAGCGCACGGAAGATCGCATCTCCCGCCCGGCCGGGCTGCTTATCTGTCAAGCTCCCCGGACGCGTGGTCGAGGAGGCGGCCCGGGGACCTGCAGCGTGCTGCAAGTCCCCGGGTGCTGCGACCTGAGGTCGCATGTCATCCATGGTTCAGTTACTGAATCGCGTTGACGGCGTCGCTGAGCTTCGGCAGGAACTCGGCCGGAATCGGAATGTAGCCGTTGTCCGCGAGCCCCTGCTGTCCGCCGGTGATGGTCGACTGGAGGAACGCGCGGACTGCCTTACCCGTGTCCGCGTCCTTGTACTTCGAGCACACGATCTCGTACGTCGCCAACACGATCGGGTACGCGCCCGTTTCGGTGGGCTTGTAGAACGAGCTGGTATCGAGCACGAGATCGTTGCCGGTGCCCGAGATCTTGGCCCCGGCGATCGTCTTGCCCACGGTCTCGGTCGATATCTTCACCGGATCCGGACCGGCCGAGGTGACGATCTCGGCCTGGTTCAGGTTCTGCGATGTCGCGAAGGACCACTCGTTGTACGTGATGGATCCCTCGGTGGTCTTGATCGCCGCTGACGTTCCTTCGTTCCCCTTCGCTCCCTCGCCGATGCCGCCGGCGAATGCCTTTCCGGCGCCCTTCGTCCACGACCCGTCAGAAGCGGATGCGAGGTACTTCTGGAAGTTGTCGGTGGTTCCGGACTCGTCGCTGCGGTAGATCACGTTGATCGGCTCGCTCGGGAGCTTGACGTCCTTGTTCAGTGCGACGAGCGCAGCGTCATCCCACTTCTTGATCCCGCCGCTGAAGATCTTGCCCAGCGTGGGACCGTCGAGAACTAGCTGATCGACGCCCTTGACGTTGAAGGTGACGGCGAGCGGACCGAAGACGACCGGAAGGTTCCAGGCGGGGCTGCCGCAGGTCTTCTCGGCTGCCGCCGGCTCACCCTTGTCGGCGTTCAGCGGCGAGTCCGACCCGCCGAAGTCGGTCTGGCCGCCGATGAACTCCGACACGCCCGCACCGGAGCCGTTCGACGTGTAGTCGAGGCTGGCATCAGGACACGCGGCCTCGTACGCGGCGATGAATCGCGTCATAGCGTTCGCCTGAGCTGTCGAGCCGCTGGCCTTGAGCGAGGTCTTGCCTCCGCACTCGACTTGCGAGGCGGAGCCGCTTGATGCGGTGTCCGTGGGCGACCCTCCTGTGTTGTTGTCGCTACCGCAAGCGGTGAGCGCTGCAACAGACAGCAACCCCACCACCAGCGCGGCGGGTAGGGTGACGGCGCGCGATCGTATTGACACTGTTGGTCCTTCCATGAGGGACGTTCCCCCAGGGACGAGGGGGACGCTTCTGCAATCTCGGGCAGAACGATAGAAGGACATCTATATGACGAAACGGTGAACGGGTGGCGACATCCAGATACCCATAGATGAACATCTATGAGTGGATACTCTCGCCTGACGCCGGCGGCGACAGCCGAGACGTCGCAAGGTCGCGGAGTTGCTACGCCGAGTGCCCGCCAACGGTCGACGTCCTAGATGCGAAAGGCGAGGGGGAGTGAAGGCGCGCGAATTCACGCACGTACTCGCCGAGCGCGGTGATGGTCAGCTCTCCCTCGGTGTCGTCGACCCATTCGAGGTTTCGCAGCTGCCACAACAGTTGAGCGATCGTTCGTGGCAGCCGTCGGGCATGCGCCTGCGACGCGGGCGGCCGCCGCCGGATCCACTCCGCGAGAAGCTGATCCTCGTCGATGCCGGGCTCGTCGTGAAGGACTTCGAGGATCGTCAGTCGTCCGACGCTCAAATGGCGACGGATGATCGCGTCATCCATCTGCGTCCGATCCGACCGATGAGCTGCGGCGCTCGATCAGGACCGTGTCGCGCCATTGACCGGTATGCGGGCCGACCCCGGATCGGGCGATCCGTTCACGACGGCCCACGACGCGGAAGCCGAGCGACTCGTGCAGCCGTCCGCTCGCGGCGTTCTCGGGGAAGATGCTCGACTGGATCGTCCAGACCCCCGCCGCCTCCGCCGCAGCGATGAACTCCTCCAGAAGCAGCCGACCGACCCCCTCGCCGCGAGCGTCGCGGTCGACGTAGACGGAGTGCTCGACGACCCCTCGGTACACCGGCCGCGACGACACGGCGGACGCGGCGACCCATCCGATGATCTCGCCCCCGTCACGGACGGCGACGAATCTCAGCGCGGGGATCTTGCCCGCGTCGAAGACGTCCCAGGTGGGGGTGGCGACCTCGAACGTCGCCTCACCCTCCTCGATACCCTGCGCGTAGATCCGCTCCACCGACGGCCAATCCTCGACCCTCATCGCGCGCACCCGAATCACGAGCAGCATCCACCCCCGCCGGACGAGTCCGTCGCGCACACCCCGGTTGTCGGGAGCACGAGCTCGACGTTCGACGCGGACGCCATGTCGCCGGCGAGCCATGCGGTCACCGAGCGCACCTGCTCGTACCCGGTCGCGAGCAGGAAGGTCGGTGCACGGCCGTAGGACTTCATGCCGACGATGAAGAACCCGGACTCCGGGTGCGTGAGTTCGCGGAAGCCGTGGGGCTCGACGGTGCCGCACGAGTGCACGTTCGGATCGATCAGCGGAGCGAGCCGTCGGGGCGCCTCCACGACCTCGTCCAGGTCGAGGCGGATCTCGCGCAGCATGTCGAGGTTCGGGCGGAACCCGGTCGCGTTCACCACGACGTCGGTCGCATGGGTGACCAGCTCGCCGTTGCGATGGCCGACGAGCTCGACGCCGTCGGTGGCGCGGTTGGCGCGGATGATCTCGAACCGGTCCAGCAGCGTGATCTCGTCGCGCGCGACCGCACGGTCGACGCGACTGCCGAGGTTGGCGCGCCCGATCAGCTCGTCATCAGGCGACGACGATACACGCACCGCTTGGCTGTTGCGGATCAGCCATGTCACACTCGTTCCCGGCTCGTCACGGGCGAGCTTCACGAGCGACAACAGTGTGTTCGCGGCGGAGTGTCCCGCTCCGACCACGGTGACCCGGCGCCCAGCGAAAAGGGCGCGATCGCGACCGAGCACATCCGGCAGCGCCGCGGTCACACGGTCGCCGATGTCACCCATCCCGAGCAGCTCGAGGCCGCTCGAGGAGAGCGAATTGGGCGAGAGGTAGGTCCCTGAAGCGTCGATCACCGCACGCGCGGACACATCCTCGACCTGACCCTCGGCGGTCCGGATGCGCAGTGCGAACGGCGTGGCCGCGCGGTTGTTCGTGCGGGTGCGGTCCATCCCCTCCCGCGTTACGCCGATGACCTCGACGCCGGTGCGAATGCGGGAGGCGATCTCCTCGACCTCGGATAGCGGCTTCAGATATTCTTCGACGAGTTCGGTGCCCGTCGGCGCCCGCTCGGGCTCTCGAAGCTCCCACCCGCGTGCTTCGAGGAGCCGACGCGATGCGGGGTCGACCAGGTGCTTCCAAGGGGAGAAGAAGCGAGTGTGTCCCCACGCACGCACACTCGAAGCGGGCGAGTTGCCCGCCTCGTAGACGACGAAGTCGATCCCGCGCTCGAGGAGATTCGCGGCCGCGGCCAAGCCGATCGGGCCGGCCCCGATGATCGCCACGGGCAGCGTCGACAGGCGAGTGGACTCGGCGACGCGGGGAGTCAGGTCGAGCAGGGTCACAGCAGCCTCCACAGGATATCGATGAGTGTCGATGTCTATTATCCCCGGATCTATCGATAGCTGTCAATATCGACTATTGTGGATGTATGGTCACGATGCTGGATCTCACCGACGTCAGCTCAGGTGCGGTCTGCTGCGCGCCGCTCGTGAGAGAGCCGCTGACGCAGCCTGATGCCGAGCAGCTCGCTACCACTCTCAAGGCATTGGCGGATCCCGCTCGCCTGCGCCTTCTTTCGATCGTCGCGTCGTCGGCGGATCGGGAGGCGTGCGTCTGCGATCTGATCGATCCTGTCGGGTTGTCCCAGCCGACGGTCTCCCACCATCTCAAGGTGCTGACCGAGGCCGGCTTCCTGTCAAGAAGCAAGCGCGGGACTTGGGTCTACTACGGGCTGGTGCCAGGAGCGCTCGATGGCATCGCCAGCTTGCTCGTCAGCACGTAGCTAGAGCTTCTCGATCGCTCGCCGAGTCGCGTTTCACGCGACAGAGTTGCTGCGCGGCCGGAGCAGGCACACGGCGCAGGACCCGTCGGTGACGAACTTGTGCCCGTCGATGTCACAGTTCCACCCCCGCGGTCGCGGAGTCGAACGATTCTCGAAAGCGACTCGAGCCCGCGCACATCCTCCGCAGGGCTGCGCCGTGCCGTGGGGATGCCGGGAGCAGAACGGGCTGTCGACGTGACGCGTCACGTAGGCACTCTCTTCTGCGGAACCGCCTAAGGAGCCTGAGCCTACGTTCGGCGTCACCTCACGCGGAACGTTATGCGTCACGTCACGGATGGCCCGCGGCATTCTCGCGGCGGAGCCGGCGGGATTCCCGCTCTCGTCCCTGAGACGGTCCCGGTATGCCTTCTGCCGGCGCCTGGCGCCCTCTCTGTAGCGTTCGACGTCGGAAGCGGAGGACTGGTGGAGTTCACCCGTCCATCCCTCCAGAACGTACCCGTCCTCGTTGTGTGTCCAGATCTTGGCGGCTTCCAGTTCTTTGAACGCCCCGAGGTCATCGCCATCAGGATGCAGGTATCGGATGTATCGCGCAGGGATCACACCGTCGGTTCCCTGCGCATTGCACCACATGAGCGCGCCAGCCAGAACTCTGAACGCCCGGTCGCTCAGTGCGTCATACTTCAGGCTGCCCAACCATTCGGCGGGTAACCGAGCGTCGACCATCGTCGCGGACCGAACGCTCGTTCAGGAGTCGACGCCGAACAACTTGAGCAATGCGGCCCTTGGAATCATTCGCCGAGGTCCGAGCTGGACGGTGGGAATCGTCCCACGGTCGACCCCGGCCTTGATCGTGCGGTATTCGACACCGACGAGAATTGCTGCGTCCTTGTAGGTCAGAGCGAGTGAGTTCTGCGACCTGTTCATCATGACGACCCCTCCTTGAGCCACCTATGTCAGCGATTGACCACACGGTAGCACTGAACTGAGCCAGTTGTGTCGTGAATGCGTCATGTCGTGCCTTGTTCATCGTTTTGCAGCCTGAGATACTAGCTCGTATGGTGCAGCTCGAAACCGCCGAGGTCAGCGATGAGCGTGTCACCGTCGGCAACGGTGTGAGCATCCCGCGCTCCTGGACGGCCGTCGTCCACGACGAGCCGGGGGTCCCGGGAACGGTGCGCATCGCCGTGGGCTTCAACGCGCAGCTGGGACGATGCGCGGCCTCGGCGGTCCTCGTGGAGAGTGCGGGCGGAGAGGACGAGGTGACCAGCCTCACCCTTCGGGAGGTCCGTGTGCAGGCGGTGGTGCAGGCGACGGGACTGAAACTTGCCACCGTTGTCTCTGACGAGGCGGGCGATCCCGAGTCGGGCGTCCAATATCTGCTGCGGATGCGTGAATGGCCCGACCGGACAACTGGCGAGGCGGTCCTTCATGCGGCCACCACCTACAGGCTTGCGGCCGCGATCAGCCTCCCGCCGTTAAAGGCGGTCTCCGACAACCTCGGCGTAAGTCAAAGCACGGCGACCCGCCTCATGAATCGGGCGCGCATGGACGGGCTCGCGTCTTTTCCTCGAGCGCCCGAGCCGGACTACGCAGCGCCTGTTGTGGGCCCGACCACTTCTCGCGGTCCCTCGATCTAAGGGAGGTCACGATGGCACGTCGCGTGAACCATGATGGAACCGTCTCGCCCTATGCCACGCCTTCAGGCGAGATTCGCTATCGGATCGCCTACTGGGTTGTGCGTCCGGACGGCGAGTACGTCAGACGCTTCCGGCGCGGGTTTTCGGACGAGCGGCAGGCCCGCGAGGCGCTCGCGAACGTGCAGGTCGACATCCGCCGAGGCTCGCATGTTGATGAAACCCGCGACACCCTGAACGCCTACTCGACGCTGTACTTTGACGGGCTGCGTGTCCGGCCGAGCACGTTGGCTGGCTACCGGAAGCACTTCCGTGTGCATGTCGAATCGTCGTCGCTGGGGCGTACCCGATTGAGTGAGATTTCGAAGGACCAGCTGAACCGCTTCTATCGTCAGCTCGAGCGCGACGGGCGCAAGGACCGTGGGCACGTCGGCGAGCCGCTCGGTCCAGCGACGATCCGTCATGTGCATGTGCTGGTCTCGCAGATCCTGCAGCATGCTCTCGAGGACGGCCTCATCCGATTCAACGCCGCCAAGCGGGCGTCGCCTCCCACGAAGATCGAGGCGGCCCCGCCCGAAATGATCACCTGGTCGGCCGAGGATGCCCGTCTCTTCCTGGAGTGGTCGCAGTCGAGCGGCGACTACCTCTGGCTCGCATGGCTCACGCTGCTCGGCACCGGCATGCGGCGCGGCGAGATCCTCGGGCTCCGGTGGAAGGACGTGGACCTGCAGAACAACGTCATCACGATCGCGCGGGCGATGTCCTACGTGAAGGAGATGGGCAAGAAGCCGGTCATCGACTTTCGAGCGACCAAGAGCGGCCGCGTGCGGAACGTCGACATCGACGCACGACTCGCGCACGCCCTCATGACGAAGCGAGATCTCCTGCGTGCCGTCGCTCCCGAACTCGCGCGCGGCGAGCAGCTCATCTTCTGCAACAGGTTCGGACGCCCGCATAACCCGACCCAGTTCTCGCGGCAATGGCGGGATCGCGTCAACAAGGCTTCCGAGGCGCATCCGGATCTCGATCGCCTTCATCTTCACGAGCTGCGTCACACGCATGCGACGCTGCTGCTTCGCGCAGGGGTGCACCCGAAGATCGTGTCGGAGCGTCTCGGGCATGCTGACATCCAGACGACTCTGAACACGTACTCACACGCTGTACGGACGCTGCAACGCGGCGCCGCTGATCTCGTCGGTGAGCTACTCGCCCCGAACCAGCTCGATGTCGACTCGGACGTGCTCGCCAGCGCATCCGAGGCCATTTCTCGGTGATCTCCCTCGGCGAGTGCCCAGCGATCAATGGTTCGTCGCCGCGCAAGGCGTCATTTGTAAACCTGCTGCATCACACGTAGGCGCCTTCCGATATTCAGCTAGCAAGCGGTCGAGAGCGGCGCAGTGCCCTACGAGAGCGGTTGCTAAGCGCAGGTCTGAGCGCAGCGAAGACTGGAGTCTGCAAAGAGCGCACGGAGGGAACGGAGCCGAGAGTGACCGCTACTCTCTCGATATCGGAGGCGTCGATCCGGGACGCCGTCGCGGGCACGACCAGATCTCGAGGATACTTGCCAGATGAGCGCGCCCTCGCGGGGAGCCGACTTAGGCGGACCCGTTGTTCAGCCGGGGTGGCGTCGGTCCCTGATCGTCGTCTTCCTTGCCGGCGCGGGCATCGGCGTGCTGGGCGGCATGATTGGGCTCGGCGGCGCCGAGTTCCGGCTTCCGCTGTTGATCGGGATCTTCGGGTTCGCCGCGCTGCCAGCGATCATCATGAACAAGGCGATGAGCCTTATCGTGGTGATCACTGCGCTCCCCGCGCGCCTCATCAGCGTGCCACTCGCCGAGCTCTCGCCGTACCTGTACATCGTGGTCAACCTGCTCGCCGGGAGCCTCATCGGGGCGTGGATTGGTGCGCACTGGGCGACCAAACTCGCCTCCAAGACGCTCTACCGCGTCATCGCGATCTTGCTCGTGTTCATCGCCATCCTCCTGATCGCGACACACTTCTTCGCCGTCCAGCCGCTCAACCTGCCCGACCCGCCGCGCATCATTCTCGGAGTGATCGCCGGAGTGCTGATCGGGATCGTCGCCGCCCTCATGGGTGTTGCAGGCGGGGAACTCCTGATCCCGACGATGGTGCTTCTCTACGGCGCTGATATCAAGGTCGCGGGCAGCCTCTCGTTGCTGGTGTCGCTTCCAACGATGCTCGTCGCGTTCACTCGCTACAGCCGCGACAACAGCTTCAAGGTGCTCGGTGAGACCAAGAGCTTCCTCATCGCGATGACCGCCGGCTCTATCGTCGGCACGCTCGTCGGCGGCTCGCTCCTCGGCGTCGTTCCCAACGCGGTCCTTATCCCGCTTCTCGTCCTGCTTTTGCTGCTCTCCTCGCTTAAGGTCTGGAACCACAAGTAGTTTCGCGTCGATCTCGTGCCAAGCGAGCGATGGCGTGGTGCACAACGCACGCCGGGGTCGAGTTGCTGGCACGCTGTGACGATGCTGAGTCTTCGACGCGTAGTGCTGCTGGTCGCACTCTTCAACCTCGCGTACTTCTTCGTGGAATTCTCCGTCGCGATCACGATCGGATCGGTGTCGCTCTTCGCCGACAGCGTGGACTTCCTCGAAGACGCCCTCATCAACCTGCTCATCTTCGCGGCGCTGCCGTGGACCGCGCGGCGTCGACGCGCGGTCGGATCAGTCCTTGCGTTCGTCATCCTGATCCCCGCGATCGCCACCATCTGGACCGCGATCAGCAAGATCCTCGATCCCTACCCGCCCGCTCCGATTCCGCTGGCGGTGACCGCGTTCGGAGCATTGCTCGTCAACCTCGCGGCGGCCGCGCTGCTCGTTCGCCACCGCCATCACAGCGGCAGCCTCACGAAGGCCGCGTGGCTGTCGGCCCGCAACGATGCGCTCGCCAACATCGCGATCATCACGGTTGGCATTCTCACCATCTGGTTTGCAACCGGCTGGCTGGACATCGTCGTCGGGATCGGAATCGCCATTCTCAACATCGATGCTGCACGGGCTGTGTGGACGGCCGCGCGGCAGGAGACGGACGCCACCCCATGACTTACCTGAGGCGCGCGCCCTTCGCGCCCGCCGAGTGGAAGAGTATTATTCAGCGTTTCCTTTATTCAGGGTTTCCTGTACCATCTGTGCCATGGTCGCCTCAATTGCTACAGTCACCCACACGGCGGCGCTCGCACGATTCGGTTACGCACTGGCGGACCCAACCCGCGTGGGCGTGATGCTCGCCCTACGCAAAGCCTCGGCCTATCCGTCCGACCTCGCGGACGCACTCGGAGTCTCTCGCCAGGTGATGTCCAATCAACTCGCCTGTCTTCGCGGGTGCGGACTGGTTGAAGCGGTACCCGACGGGAGGCGCAGCTCGTACCGGCTCGCGGACGCACACCTCGCTCCCGCTCTGAACGAGCTCCTTCAAGTAGTCCTCTCGGTCGAGCCCGACTGCTGCGCCGGCCAGGACTGCACCTGCGCATGACCGTCAACGTCGACGCGCAATCCAAGCGCAGAGAGGTTCTCCAGCGGCGAATCCGTTGGATCGTCGCCATCACGATCGGCTACAACCTCATCGAGGCTGTCGTCGCAATCACCGCAGGCAGCGTCGCCTCCTCCACCGCCCTGATCGCGTTCGGTCTGGACTCGACGATCGAGGTCCTCTCGGCCGCTGCCGTCGCCTGGCAGTTCACTCGCCGTGAACCGGAACGCTGGGAAAAGGGCACCCTCCGGGTCATCGCCGTCGCCTTCTTCGCCCTCGCCGCCTACGTCACCGCCACATCGCTCTTCGCACTCGTGACGCGGCTCGAGGTCGAACACAGCACCCTCGGCATCGTGATCACCGCGCTCAGCGTCGTGATCATGCCGTTTCTCTCCTTCGCCGAACGCCGCGCAGGGCGCGAGCTCGGATCGGCCACTGCCGTCGCCGACTCGAAGCAGACCCTGGTCTGCACCTACCTCTCCGCGGCCGTCCTCATCGGGCTCGTCCTCAACACGCTCCTCGGCTGGTGGTGGGCCGATGCCGTCGCGGGCCTCGTCATCGCCGCGTTCGCCGTCCGCGAAGGTCTCGAAGCATGGCGAGGCGATTCGTGTGCAACCTCCGTCGGCATGCTCCTCGACGACGACGACCCTGATGTTGAACACGGACACCACGGCAGCTGAGTCGAAGCAATCCGACCCAAACCAGAAGCGCCTGAGGCTCGGGCGTGCAACGGGGGCGCGTGCGTGCTATCTTGCGTGCGCGAGGGCTGATCTCGGATATGAAGTCGCGTCCGAAAACCGCTAGCGCCTGGCGTGACATGAAAGCGTCATGTCGCAACAGGCTCAGTCTCGCGCCGACCGCAACCGCGGAAAATCGGGCCTCAGAAGGGCCGATCTCGCCGTTAACTGTGCCAGTACGCGTGCCAGTGGATCTGAATCGAGTCGCGATCCCTTGAAAACACTGGGATCGCAGGTGCGGAGGATGGGGGATTCGAACCCCCGAGAGCTTTCACTCAACACGCTTTCCAAGCGTGCGCCATAGGCCACTAGGCGAATCCTCCGGAGGCCCCGGAGGGCCGTCGACCATCCTACCCTGACGTCCGCGGCGGTCCGTGCACGCTCAACGGGCGTGCGGCGGTGGCACCGATCCCGCGTAGACGCTGCCCGGCCGCACCACGAGAGAGCGCGGGGCGAGGGTCGCCAGGAGGCGCGCAGCGGCACCGGTCGACGCCCGCAGGTGCGCGCAGACGGATGCTGCAGCATCCGCCGTCTCGTCGCCGTGCGCCGGGTCCCGGCGGTGCCCGGGCGCGTAACTGGCGCGTTCGATGGCCCGCACGAGCGCCCCCATCGCCGCGGCGTCGACGCCGCGCTCGGCGGCGAGCCGAGCCGCGAACATGCGCGGCGATTCGCTCGCCGGCACGGGGATGCCGAGGTCGATCGCCTCGTCCTGCACGGCCCGCCATGCTGCGGCCGCGTCGCCGTGCCGCGCGGCGAGGAGGAGCCGTCGGCGCAGCACTGCGCGCACCACCGCTGGGACGGCGAGGGCGAGCAGGATGCCGAGCAGGACCGTCCCCACGGGCACGAGACCGCCGCCGCCCGCGCCGCCCGCGACGGCCGGGTCGTTCGCGGTCGGGTCGTTGGCGGTCGGATCGAGGCTGGAGGTGGGTGCGGGCGAGCTGGTCGGGGCGGTGGTCTGCCGCGCGGCCTCGCCGGGCGTGCCGCCGGTGATGGAGTCGGAGACGAAGTTCGTCGGCACGCCGAGGCTGTTGGTCGGCTCGAACGGCACCCAGCCGATGCCGTCGAAGTACACCTCGGGCCAGGCGTGCAGCTGACCGCTCTGCACCACGTACACGGCCTGTCCGTCGACGTTCTGCCCCGTGCTCGATCCGGGGAGGTAGCCGACCACGATGCGCGCGGGCATGCCGAGCGTGCGCGCCATGAGCGCGAACGCCGACGCGAAGTGCACGCAGTAGCCGGACCGCACCTGGAGGAAGCTCGCCACCGCATCGGCACCCGATCCGTCGAAGCCGTCCTGCACGGGCGCGCTCAGGGAGTAGCGGAACGCCGAGCTGCGGAACCACGTCTGCAGCTCGTGCAGCCGGTCGTAGTCCGTCGTCGCCCCCGCCGTGACGTCCCGCGCGGTCTGCGCGATGATCGCCGGCAGCTCGGCGGGCAGGGCGAGCGACTCCGGGCTCACGTTCGGGCCGCGGCCGTCGGCGCTGCGGGCGCGGATCTGCTCGAGGGTCGGCCGCGGCACCTGCGTCTGCACCTGGTAGGACTGCCCCTGCGAGGTGCCGCTGCGGCCGACGACGGTGCGATTGGCGGGCATCGCCGCCCAGTCGCCGTCGAGACCGGTCACCTCGACGGCGGGGAACGACACCGGCAGCCACGAGGTCACGAGGTTCTCGACCTGGATGTCGGTGGTGTACGGATTCACGGTCACACCCGGGTCGACCGCGATGGGGCCCAGGCTCTGAGCGGTGCTCAGCGGCAGGGTCGGTGCACGGTCGGGCTGCCACACCACCCCGTCGAAGCTCGAGAGGGTCGCCACCCTCAGATAGGGCGCCGTCCCCGAGTTCGTCCGCACCCGCAGCACCTCGGTGTCGGACGGGCGGCGCAGGTCATCGCCCAGCTGCAGCGACGGATCGATGGATGCGCCCGTCCCGAGGCCGCCGCCGGCCCGCTGGGGCGCGGGCAGTAGCGGCGCGGCGACGAGGGCCACCACGACGGCGATCGCGCCGATGCCGACGGCCGTCGCCGTCACCCCGTGCGCCGCGGCACGCGTGCGCACCCGCGCGTCCTTGGGGGCCTCCCGTGCGCGGACCTCGACCCGCAGCAGGAACAGGATCGCCCCGGCCAGCAGGACGAAGGCGACCACGTTGAGGGCGCCGGGAACGGCGATCGACGGCACCAGCGAGATCGCGATGAGCCCGACCGCCGCCAACAGCGGCATGCGCGCGGTGATCACGACGTGGTCGATCATGATCGCCAGCAGTCCGAGGGCGCCGACGATGAGGAACGACAGTTCGGGGGTGGCGGCCAGCGGCGCGGCACCCTGCTGGATCTGATCGAAGGCCCCCCGCAGCAGCTGCGGGGCCGCGTGCAGCGTCTCGGGTGTCGGGATGACGCCCAGCAGAGCGGTGTCGCGCAGGAACACCAGCGTCACCACCACGATCCAGACGGCGGCCTCGAGGATGCTCGCGGCGAGCGCCGGCAGCCGGAACCACCGCGCGAGGTAGCCCGCGGTGAGCACGAGCGCGGCCAGGGCGATCGCACCGGGCACCCACCCGCCCGAGGACACCACGCGCAGCAGGGGGAGGAGGGCGGCGACCACCGCGACGAACACGCCGAGCGTCAGCGCGAGCTCGGCCGGACGCCGTGTCTGAGCCTCACCCGAGGACACGGTTCGCCCCCCGATCGGCGACCGTCGCCCACGACGCACCGAGGTCGTCGTCGAGCCTGATCGCGGCGGCGCGCCATCCGGCCTGCGTGGCGCGCGTCAGTCCATCCTCGATCGGCGACACCGCCAGCAGGACCGGCAGCACGCTGTGGTGCACGAGGGGCGCGAGAGCCACGGCATCCTCTTCGTCGAAGCGTCCCGTGATCACCACGACCGGTCCGGTCAGACCGCCCGTGAACAGGTGCGGCAGCCGGGGGAGGTGGTCGTCGCGCCGCGTCGTGACCGTGGCCAGATGACGGGTGAGGTCGTCGACCTCGGCCGACTCGCCGCCGTCGATCGGCTCGGCCAGCGCCGTGCCGTCGGAGTCGATGACGTCGACGGCGTAGCCGTCCTGCACGAGTCGCGCGGTCACCGAGACGCACGCCGACACGGCCCGCTCGAAGCCGGGATCGGCGCCGGGGGCGTGCATCGCGTCGGACGCCCAGCGCAGCGCGCCCCGGTCGAGCACCACGGTCGCCTGCGGGGTCGACTCCTGCTCCTCCTGGCGCACCATCAGGGTGTCGGCGTGAGCGGTGGCGCGCCAGTGGATGCGCCGCATCGAATCGCCCGGCGTGTACGGACGCGCGATGAGGTTGTCGGCGCCCTGTCCGATCTGGTTCGTGGTGGTGTGCTGCGTGCCGCCCATGTCGCCGGCGTAGGCGGCGAGCGAGGCGAGCTCGACGACGGCGGGCACCACGATCACCTTCGTGCGGTCGCCGAGGAGGTTCTGCCGCCGGGTGAGCCCGAACGGGTCGGACGACGTCACCGAGAGCGGTCCGATCGCGTGCACACCGCGGCGCACCCCGGTCACGGTGTAGTGCAGGTCGACCGAGCGATCTCCCGACCGCAGCCCCGACCCGAGCGAGGGGAAGACGCCCTGCGCCCGTCCGGTGAGCCCCTTCGGCAGGGTGTCGCGCCAGCCGCCGGGCGCGCTCGGCATGGCGGTGCGCACCCCGACCCGCACACGCACCTCGGCATCGCGATCGACGGTGACGGTGTCGGGCGACAGGGCGCGGTGCACGTTCTCGGTGCGGTGCGCGAGGTACAGCGACACGAGGGCGGCCACCAGCACCGCCAGCAGCAGCACGCCGAAGTAGACCAGCTCGATCACGCCGAGCTCGCTCGCCAGCACGAAGCAGGCCAGGGCGAGCAGCAGCGCACCGGTGCCACGCACCGTCAGCGGCCACACGCGTCTCATGGGCGGATCACCGATCGGTCACGGCCGCGTCACTGCCGCGCGGCGAGGGGCACCCGCACGGTGGCGGCGATGCGTTCGAGGATGCCGGTGACCGTCTCGGCCACCGAGCGCGACCGCACGCCGCCGGTGGCGCGCGTCGGGATGAGGCGGTGGGTGAAGACCGGCACGAGCAGGGCGGTCACGTCGTCGGGGATCACGTAGCCACGGCCGTCCAGGGCCGCCCACACCTTCGCCGCGCGCACGAGCTGCAGCGTCGCGCGGGGGGAGGCTCCGAGGCGCAGGTCGGGGTGCGAGCGGGTGGCCTGGGCGAGGCTCACCGCGTAGTCCTCGATCGCCGGAGCAACGTGGACGGCGCGCGCCCAGGCGATCAGCGCCGAGACCTGCGCCGCCGTCACGACGGGCGCCAGCGCCTCGAGGGGGTTGACGGTGTCGCGCTGGCGCAGCATGAGCGCCTCCGAGCGGGCATCGGGGTAGCCCATCGAGATGCGCATCATGAACCGGTCGCGCTGCGCTTCGGGCAGCGCGTAGGTGCCCTCCATCTCGAGAGGGTTCTGTGTCGCGACCACGAGGAACGGGTCGGGAAGGTGGTGGGTGAGGCCGTCGACGGTGACCTGGGTCTCCTCCATCGCCTCCAGCAGCGCCGACTGGGTCTTGGGGGAGGAGCGGTTGATCTCGTCGGCGATGACGATGTTGGCGAAGATCGCCCCGCGCTTGAACTCGAACTCGCGATCGACCGGGTTGAAGACCGAGACGCCGGTGACGTCGCCGGGCAGCAGGTCGGGCGTGAACTGGATGCGGCGGACCGAGGCATCCACCGTCGCCGCGAGCGCCCTCGCCAGCATCGTCTTGCCGACTCCGGGGACGTCCTCGATGAGGAGGTGTCCCTCGGCCAGCAGGGCGATCAGCGCCGAGCGCACCGCCTCGGGCTTTCCGTCGATGACGCGGCCGACGCTGTGGAGGATGTCGGTCGTGTACCGCTCGAACGACTCGGCGGTGATCGTCTCGAGCGGTTCGGAGGGATGACGGGCGGCGCGCGAGGCGCTGCGGGCTGCGCTGCTGTCGGTGGTCGAGATGTCGTCCATGGGCTCCCCGGATCCGCAGGCGTCGGGCATCGTCGCCGGTTCGCTTCGATCGTAACCCGGCATGCGGGCGCATGGACCGGCGACCAGGATTCGCACAGCGGGCGGAGCCCGTTAGACTGGGGTCAGCTCTCCGCGAGGCGGCATCCAGGCCAATTCCCCCAGGACGGAAACGTAGCAAGGGTAACCAGGCTCTGCCGGGTTCGCGGAGAGTCTTTCTTTCGCCCGGCGCACGAGGCTAGAGCTGGGCGAACGGGCCGTCGAGCACGGCCCACTGCAGGAGCATGATCGTCTTCGCGTCCTGGATGCGTCCGTCGCGGATCATCACAAGGGCCTGGTCGATGTCGAGCTCGACCAGGTCGATGTGCTCGCCCTCGTCGGCGAGCCCGCCCGTGTCGGCCGTGCGCCCCGACCCGTCGTACGGGGCGGCGAAGAAGTGGATGCGCTCGGTCACCGAGCCGGGACTCATGTAGACGTCCCACACGTGCTCCAGCTCGTCCACGTCGACGCCGGTCTCCTCGCGTGCCTCGCGGCGGATCGCGGTGGCCGGGTCGTCGTCGTCGAGCAGGCCCGCGGCCGTCTCCAGCAGCATCCCGTCGGGGTGGTCGTTGACGTAGACGGGATAGCGGAACTGGCGGGTGAGCAACACGGTGCGCCGGTCGGGGTCGTAGAGCAGCACCGTCGCGCCGTTGCCGCGGTCGTACGTCTCGCGCTGCTGGGTCTCCCACCCACCATCCGGGGTCCGGTACTCGAGCGTGGTGCGGCGCAGCACGTGCCAGCCGGCGGCGAGCAGCTCGACATCCGTCACCCGGACGTCGGGATTGCGGTCGAGGTCGCGGCCCGTGAGGTGGAGGCCGGTGCGGCCCCGATGATCGGGCACGTCGATGCCGGGGGAGGATGCGCTCATGGCGCAGGAGCCTAGCGGCCGTCGCATCCCGTCCTCCCTGCCCGCGCGGAGGTCCGCGCCCGTAGGCTGGCCGCGTGGCGCAGAGCATCTACATCACGTCCGCCGAAGGGCACTCCGGCAAGTCGACGATCGCCCTCGGGGTGCTCGACGCCCTGAGCCTCGCCACGGCGCGGGTGGGCGTCTTCCGCCCGATCGCCCGGACGACCTCCGAGACGGACTACGTGCTCGAGATGCTCCTCGCCCACGACGGCGTGCACCTGCCGTACGACGAGTGCATCGGCGTCAGCTACGACGACGTGCGGGCCGATCCGGATGCCGCGCTCGCGGTCATGGTCGCCCGCTACAAGGCCGTCGAGGCGCAGTGCGAGGCGGTCGTGATCCTCGGCAGCGACTTCACCGACGTCGGCAGCCCCGCCGAGCTGGCCTACAACGCCCGCATCGCCGCGAACCTCGGGGCCCCGGTGCTCCTGGTGCTCGGCGGCCGGGCGCTGCAGGGCCAACCCGAGCAGCTGGGGTCCTCGCCCGCACGCACGCCCGCCGAGATGGGGCAGGTCGCCGCGATCGCGCTCACCGAGCTCGCCCACGGACGCGCCGAGCTGTTCGCCGTGGTCGCCAACCGCGCCGACCCCGACCGGCTGGACGAGGTGGTCGCCGCGATCGCGGGAGCGGTCGAGGCGTCCCTGCACCGCACCGTGCCGGTGCGCGCACTGCCGGAGGACCTGTTCCTGGTCGCTCCGTCGATCCGCGGCATCCTGCGCTCGGTCGGCGGACGGCTGCTCAAGGGCGATCCGGACCTGCTCACCCGTGAGGCGCTGGGGGTGGTCGTCGCGGCGATGTCGATGGTCAACGTGCTGCCCCGGCTGACGGAGGGCGCGGTCGTGATCATTCCCGCCGACCGCACCGACGTGCTGCTGGCGACGCTGCTGGCCAACGCCTCGGGCACGTTCCCCTCGATCAGCGGCATCGTGCTGAACGGCCCGTTCCCCCTGCCGGGCGACATCGACCGGCTGATCGACGGGCTCGGCTCGACGATCCCGATCATCCAGACCGATCTCGGCACGTACGAGACGGCCGTACGGATCATGGGCACGCGCGGACGGCTGGCGGCCGATTCGCAGCGCCGGTACGACACGGCCCTGTCGCTGTTCGAGCAGCACGTCGACACCGACGAGCTGCGCGAGGCGCTGGGCCTGGCCCGCGCCACGGTCGTCACACCGCTCATGTTCGAATACGGCCTCATCGAGCGCTCCCGCGCCGACCGCCGACGCATCGTGCTGCCCGAGGGCGACGACGATCGCATCCTCCGCGCCGCCGCGACGGTGCTGGCCCGCGGGATCGCCGACGTGACGATCCTCGGCGAGGAGATCGAGGTGCGCAATCGCGCGATCGAACTGGGCATCGACCTGCGCGACGCGCAGGTCCTGTCGCCGTTCGACGCGGTGCACGTGGCCAGATTCGCCGAGGAGTACGCGCGGCTGCGTGCCCACAAGGGGGTCACCTACGCGCAGGCCGCCGACACGGTGACGGATGCCTCGTACTTCGGCACGATGATGGTGCACCTGGGCCTGGCCGACGGCATGGTCTCGGGCGCGGCGCACACCACCGCCCACACGATCCGCCCGGCGTTCGAGATCATCAAGACGCGCCCGGACGTCTCGGTGGTGTCGTCGGTGTTCCTGATGGCTCTCGCCGACCGCGTGCTCGTCTACGGCGACTGCGCCGTGATCCCCGATCCCACCAGCGAGCAGCTGGCCGACATCGCGGTGTCCTCGGCGGCGACCGCGGCGCAGTTCGGCATCGAGCCGCGGGTGGCGATGCTGTCGTACTCGACGGGCGAGTCGGGCTCGGGCGCCGACGTCGAGAAGGTGCGCGCGGCGACGGCACTGGTGCGCGAGCGTGCGCCGGAGCTGCTCGTGGAGGGACCGATCCAGTACGACGCGGCCGCCGATACCGCGGTGGCGGCGGCGAAGATGCCGGGGTCGGATGTCGCGGGCCGGGCGACGGTGTTCATCTTCCCCGACCTCAACACGGGCAACAACACCTACAAGGCGGTGCAGCGCTCCGCCGGGGCCGTGGCGATCGGCCCTATCCTGCAGGGCCTGAACAAGCCGATCAACGACCTCTCGCGCGGCGCGCTGGTCGACGACATCGTCAACACGATCGCGATCACCGCGATCCAGGCCCAGGGTGAGGGGGCGGGCGCATGAGCGCGGTGCTCGTGGTCAACTCGGGCTCGTCGTCGTTCAAGTACCAGCTGCTCGAGATGGACGGTGAGCGCGTGCTCGCCTCGGGCCTCGTGGAGCGCATCGGCGAGGGACTCGGGGTCGCGAATCACACGGTGTTCGCCCCCGTGGCGCCCGAGCCCGCCGCGGTCCCCGAGCTCGTCGAAGGGTCGCCGACGTTCCTCGACGCCACCTACACCGAGGAGCAGCCGATCCCCGACCACACCGCGGGGTTCCAGGTCATGCTCGACGCGTTCGCGGCGCACGGCCCGTCGCTCGCCGAGAACGCCCCGGTCGCCGTCGGGCATCGGGTCGTCCACGGCGGAGCGCGCTTCTTCGAGCCGACGCTCATCACCCCGCTCGTCGAGATCAACATCGACGAGCTGTCGGTCCTGGCCCCGCTGCACAACCCCGCGAACCTCGCCGGCATCGTCGCGGCGAAGCAGGCGTTCCCCGACGTGCCGCACGTGGCCGTCTTCGACACCGCCTTCCACCAGACCCTTCCCCCGGCGGCCTACACCTACGCGATCGACGCGGAGCTGGCGGCATCCCATCGCATCCGCCGCTACGGGTTCCACGGCGCCAGCCACAAGTTCGTCAGCGGGGCCGCCGCCGCCTTCGTCGGCCGTCCGCTCGAGGAGCTGCGCCAGCTCGTGTTCCACCTCGGCAACGGCGCCTCGGTCACCGCGATCGACGGCGGGCGCTCGGTCGAGACGTCGATGGGTCTCACGCCGCTCGAGGGCCTCGTGATGGGGACGCGCTCGGGCGACCTCGATCCGGCGGCACTGCTGCAGTTGGCCCGCCGCGGCGGGCTGTCGATCGACGACCTCGACACCCTCCTCAACAAGCGCAGCGGGCTGCTCGGGCTCGCCGGCGTGTCGGACATGCGCGACATCGGCGACCGCCGTGATGCCGGCGACCCGGCCGCGCAGCTCGCCTTCGACGTGTACGTGCACCGCCTGCGCGCCTACGCGGGCGCCTACATCGCCCAGCTGGGCGGTGTCGATGTGATCTCGTTCACCGCCGGCGTGGGCGAGAACTCGATCCGCGTGCGCGCCGAGGCGATGGCGACGCTGGGCTTCGCCGGGGTCGAGATCGACCCGGCGCGCAACGAGACGCGGGGTCGAGGCATCCGGATCATCTCGACCGATGCCTCGCGCGTCACCGTCCTTGTCGTGCCCACCGACGAGGAGCTCGAGATCGCGCGGCAGACGCTCGCCGTGGCGGCGCGCTGACCCGCACCCCCTACCCTGGGGGAATGTCCATGGACGGCGCGCGCGCCCTGCCCGATCTCGCCTCGTACGACGCGGTGCTGTTCGACCTCGACGGGGTGCTCACGCCCACCGCCGAAGTGCACATGCACGCGTGGAAGACGATGTTCGACGAGCTGTTCGCCGCGTGGGAGATCACCCCGGCGTACGGCGACCGCGACTACTTCGACCATCTCGACGGCAAGAAGCGTTATGACGGGGTCGCGAGCCTGCTGGGCAGCCGTGGTGTCGAGGTGCCGTGGGGCGATCCGTCCGACGATGTGAGCGCCGACACGGTGTGCGGCATCGGCAACCGCAAGAACGTCGTGTTCGAGCGGGTGCTCCGCGAGGAGGGCATCGCGCCCTACCCGGGCTCGCTCGCGCTCGTCGACCGGCTGATCGCCGCCGACGTGCCGGTCGCGGTGGTGTCGAGCTCGAAGAACGCCGAAGAGGTGCTGCGGGTCGCCGGCATCCGCGATCGCTTCGGCGTGGTGATGGACGGCGTGATCGCCGAGCGCGACGGTCTCGCATCGAAACCCGCTCCCGACGTGTTCGTCGAGGCGGCACGGATGCTGGGGGTGGCCCCCGCGCGCAGCGCCGCCGTCGAGGACGCGCTCAGCGGCGTGCAGTCCGCCGCGGCGGGGGAGTTCGCCCTCGTGGTGGGCGTCGACCGCGGGGTGGGCGCCGACCTGCTGCGCGCCGCCGGAGCCGACGTCGTGGTGTCCGACCTGGAGGAGTTCGTCCGATGATGGATCGCGATCGTTTTCCGATCGACCCGTGGAAGCTGGTCGAGTCGGCCTTCTCGATGGAGGATTCCGGCGTCACCGAGACGCTGTTCGCCGTCGGCAACGGCTACCTGGGACTGCGGGGAAACCACCCCGAGGGTCGTCACTCGCACGAGGACGGCACCTTCCTCAACGGCTTCCACGAGACGTTCCCGATCCGTCATGCCGAGCAGGCCTACGGCTTCGCCGAGGTCGGTCAGACGATCATCAACGCGCCCGACGCGAAGGTCATGCGCGTGTTCGTCGATGACGAGCCGCTCGCCCTCGACGTGCACGACGTGCGCGAGTACCGCCGCGAGCTCGACATGCGGGAGGGGGTGCTCCGCCGGCACGTGCTGTGGCAGACCCCGTCGGGCAAGCTCGTGCGGATCGACTTCGAGCGGATGGTGTCGTTCGAGGAGAAGCACCTCGCGATCATGAGCGTCGAGGTGACGGTGCTCAACTCCGACGCGCCCGTGACCATCAGCTGCCAGATCGTGAACAGGCAGGACGGCGAAGACGTCTACGGCGGCACGCCGAAGGCGCACAAGGGCGCCGCCTTCGACCCGCGCAAGGCGGAGCGGATCGCCGACCGCGTGCTGCAGCCGGAGGAGTTCTGGCAGGACGGCGTGCGCTCGGCCCTCAGCTACCGCGCGTCCGATTCGGGAATGACGCTGGCCGTCGTCGCCGACCACATCGTCGAGACCGAGAACGACTTCGACCCCCGTCGGCTGATCGAGCCGGACATCGCCAAGAACGTCTTCCGCGTGCAGGCCAAGGCCGGTGTGCCGATCAAGGTCACCAAGCTGGTCAGCTACCACACCTCCCGCGGCGTCCCCGCGCGAGAGCTGGTCGACCGATGCCGGCGCACGCTCGATCGCGCCCGTATCGAGGGCGTCGAGCGCCAGTTCGCCCGACAGCGGGCGTGGCTGGACGACTTCTGGGCGCGCTCGGACGTGCGCATCGCCGGACACGACGACCTGCAGCAGGCCACCCGCTGGTGCCTTTTCCAGCTCGCGCAGGCCGCGGCGCGCGCCGACGGCCAGGGGGTGCCCGCCAAGGGCGTCACCGGGTCGGGCTACAGCGGCCACTACTTCTGGGACACCGAGATCTACGTGCTCCCGTTCCTGGCGTACACGACGCCGCTCTGGGCGCGCAACGCGATGCGGATGCGCTACAACATGCTGCCCGCCGCCCGTCGGCGCGCGCATCAGCTGAACGAGGCGGGGGTGCTGTTCCCGTGGCGGACGATCAACGGGGAGGAGGCATCCGCCTACTACGCCGCCGGCACGGCGCAGTACCACATCAACGCCGACGTGAGCTTCGCGCTGGCGAAGTACGTGCGCGCCACCGACGACGTCGACTTCCTCTATCGCGAGGGGGTCGACATCGCGGTGGAGACCGCGCGGCTGTGGACCACGCTGGGATTCTGGCGCTCGGTCGACGGGGTGATCGACGGCGAGGGCGACGAGTTCCACATCCACGGCGTCACCGGTCCCGACGAGTACACCACGGTCGTCAACGACAACCTGTTCACGAACGTGATGGCGCGCTTCAACCTCCGGTTCGCGGCGCGCACGGTGCGCGACATGGAGCAGGACGCTCCCGAGGCCTACCGCCTGATGGTCGACCGGCTCGGGCTCGACCCGTCCGAGGCGGACGGCTGGGAGCGCGCCGTGGAGGCGCTCAGCATCCCGTACAGCGAAGCGCTCGGCATCCATCCGCAGGACGCGGTCTTCCTCGAGAAGGAGGTCTGGGACCTCGAGAACACGCCGGCCGAGCAGCGCCCGCTGCTGCTGCACTTCCACCCGCTCGTGATCTACCGCTACCAGGTGCTGAAGCAGGCGGATGTCGTGCTCGCCCTGTTCCTGCAGGGCAACCATTTCTCGGCCGAGGAGAAGCTCGCCGACTTCGAGTACTACGACCCGCTGACCACGGGCGACTCCACCCTGTCGGCCGTCGTGCAGTCGATCCTCGCCGCCGAGGTGGGCTACCAGGACCTCGCCCGTGACTACTTCGAGGAGTCGCTGTTCGTCGACCTCGCCGATCTGCACCACAACGCCTCCGACGGCGTGCACGTCGCCTCTGCCGGCGGCGTCTGGACCGCGCTGGTCTCGGGCTTCGGCGGGATGCGCGACCACTTCGGCGACCTGTCGTTCGACCCGCGCCTGCCGGTCGACTGGCCCGAGCTGACGTTCGTGCTGCACTGGCACGGCACGCGGCTCGACGTCTCGGTCACCCGCGACGCCCTCACGGTGCGCGCCACGGGTGAGGAGGCGGTCGAGTTCACAGTGCGCGGCACGGCGCATCGCGTGGCCGGCGGCGAGACGGTCACGGTGCCGCTGGAGGGCCAGGGTCCGGTGATCCCGGGTCGTCCGTCGCTGCGGCAGGTGTCGCAGTCGCGGCGCGACGACGGCACGCTCCTGTCGGCATCGGTGCCTACCCTGACCACGACCATCCCGGTCCTCGGCTCGGAGGCGGACCTCGACGACCAGCCGGCGCCGGTGGATGCCTGAGGCCCGAGCCGATGTCTGTGCCACCGCCTAGAGTGGTCCGGTGACCACCGCCCTCTACCGCCGCTACCGCCCCGAGGCGTTCGGCGAGATGATCGGGCAGGCACAGGTGACCGACCCGCTGATGACCGCGCTGCGCGGTGACCGCGTCGGGCACGCCTACCTGTTCTCCGGTCCGCGCGGGTGCGGCAAGACCACGTCCGCGCGCATCCTCGCCCGCTGCCTCAACTGCGCCGCGGGGCCCACCGACACCCCGTGCGGAACGTGCGACAGCTGCATCGAGCTCGGCCGCGGCGGCGGCGGGTCGCTCGATGTGGTCGAGATCGATGCGGCATCCCACAATGGCGTCGACGACGCGCGCGACCTGCGCGAGCGGGCCATCTTCGCCCCCGCACGCGACCGGTTCAAGATCTTCATCCTCGACGAGGCGCACATGGTCACCCCGCAGGGCTTCAACGCGCTGCTCAAGCTCGTCGAAGAGCCCCCCGACCACGTCAAGTTCATCTTCGCCACGACCGAGCCCGAGAAGGTCATCGGCACGATCCGCTCGCGCACGCACCACTATCCGTTCCGGCTGGTCCCGCCGGCGGCCATGCTCGAGTACGTCCAGAGCCTGTGCGAGTCCGAGGGCGTGGCTGTCGAGCCCGGCGTGCTGCCGCTCGTGGTGCGCGCCGGCGGTGGATCGCCGCGCGACACGTTGTCGCTGCTCGACCAGCTGATCGCCGGCTCCGAGGGCGACCACGTGCAGTACGCGCGCGCCGTGTCCCTGCTGGGCTACACGCACGCCGAGCTGCTCGACGAGGTGGTCGACGCGTTCGGCGCGGGCGAGGCCGCGGGCGCGTTCGCGGCCGTCGACCGCGTGGTGCAGACCGGTCAAGATCCGCGGCGCTTCGTCGACGACCTGCTCGAGCGCCTCCGCGACCTCATCGTGATCGCCGCCACCGGACAGGGCGCCTCCGCAGTGCTGCGCGGTGTGCCGAGCGACGAGCTGGAGCGGATGTCGCGCCAGGCCGCCGTCTTCGGATCGGAGCGGCTGTCGCGCACCGCCGACCTCGTGATCGGCACCCTCGACGAGATGACCGGCGCCACCTCGCCGCGTCTGCAGCTCGAGCTCATGGTCGCCCGCGTGCTCGCCCACACCTCAGCGCCGGCGGCCGTTGCCTCCCCGGTCGTCGAGCGAGCGAAGCGAGACGAAACGCCCCGACCTTCCGAGGCCGCCGCGCCGATCGCAGCCTCGGTCGCCGCACCCGTCGCACCCGCGGTCGAGGAGCCTTCGCCTCCGGTCGCTGCGCCCGTCGAAGCCGCGCCTGCCGCCCCGGTCACCGTGCAGCGACTGCGCGACGCGTGGCCCGAGGTGCTCGGCCGTCTCGAGACCCTCAGCCGCTCCTCGTGGCTGATCGCGAGCAACGCCCGCATCCTCGCCTTCGCCGACGACGTGCTCACTCTCGCGTTCCAGGCGCAGTCCGACGTGGCGAAGTTCAAGCAGCTCGCGGCGGGCAAGGGGCCCAGCGAAGACCTGCGGCAGGCGATCCAGGGCGTGCTCGGCATCCGTGTCAAGTACATCGCCCGGCACGACGCCGATCCGGGGCCCCCGCCGGGGCCCGACGCGCCGCCGCCCGACGACCCCGACGATCCCTACGATCCGGGCCCCGGCGCGGGTCCCGCGCCCGCGCGCACGGTCAGCCGCGCCTCGGCACCGGCCTCCGTCACCGAGTGGGCCGTCGCGGCGATCCCGACCGACGCCCCGGCCGCCGGCGGGGGAGCGACATCGCCCGCCCCGACCGCCGTCGGTCAGCTCGCGGTCGACGACGAACCCGAAGACGCGGCATCCGCCGTCCGCCCCGTTCCGCAGCCTGCTGAGGGGGAGGTGCTCCCGGCGACCCAGATCGCGCCCGCGCGCGACGCCGACGACGACGCCGACGACGATGCCGACCTGGATCTGCCCGTCGACGCGCCCGTGCCGCCCGTCGTGGCGCCGCGGCTGGCCGAACGCAGCGCTCCGGCAGGCGGCATCCAGCGCTACGGCGAGGCGGTCGTGCGACAGGTGCTCGGCGCGACGTTCGTGCGCGAAGAGCCGTACCAGGCGCCGACGAGGTTCAGCTAGGCCATGTACGACGGCATCGTCCAAGACCTGATCGACGAGTTCGGGCGGCTGCCGGGCATCGGCCCGAAGTCCGCGCAGCGCATCACCTTCCACATCCTCCAGACCCCATCCTTCGACGTGTCGCGACTGGCCGAGCTGCTCGGCGAGGTGCGCGAGAAGGTCAGGTTCTGCGAGGTGTGCGGCAACGTCTCCGAACAGGATCGCTGCGCGATCTGCCGCGACCCGCGTCGCAACGAGACGCTGATCTGCGTGGTGGAGGACGCGAAGGATGTCGCGGCCATCGAGCGCACGCGCGAGTTCCGCGGGCTCTACCACGTGCTGGGCGGCTCGATCAGCCCGATCGCGGGCATCGGCCCCGACGATCTGCGCATCCGCGAGCTGATGCAGCGGCTGGCCGACGGCACGGTGCAGGAGGTCATCCTCGCCACCAACCCCAACCTCGAGGGGGAGGCGACGGCCACCTACCTCAGCCGACTGCTGCACACCCTCGAGGTGGCGGTGACCCGACTCGCCTCCGGGCTGCCGGTCGGCGGAGACCTGGAGTACGCCGACGAGGTCACCCTCGGCCGCGCCTTCGAGGGCCGGCGGTCGATCTGATGGTCGCGGCCGTGCAGCGCTTCGGCACGCGCGGGTGGCTGCTGTTCGCGGCGATGTCGCTCATCTGGGGACTGCCCTACCTGTTCATCAAGCAGGCGGTCGACTCCTACTCGCCGGCCTCGATCGTGGCCGGCCGCACGCTCATCGGCGCACTGCTCCTGCTGCCCTTCGCGCTGCGGCAGAAGGCGCTGCGCCCCGCCTGGCGCAAGATCGGCTGGGTGCTCGCCTTCGCGGCGATCGAGATCGCCGGCCCGTTCCTGCTGCTCGGACACGCCGAGCAGACGCTCCCCTCCGGGCTCACGGGGCTCCTCGTCGCGACCGTTCCGCTGTTCGCGGCGATCATCGCCTTCACCCGCGGCGATCGCTCGGTGTTGCGGCCGTCCCGGGCGATCGGGCTCGTCGTCGGCTTCGGCGGCGTCGCGATCATCGTCGCCGGCCCTGGGCTCGCGGTGGGCGGGCCGGGCGCGCTCCTCGCGATCGGCGAGCTCATGCTCGTGGCGATCTGCTATGCGATCGCGCCGTTCATCATCGCCACCAAGCTCAAGGATGTGCCCTCCCTCGGCTCGATCACCCTGGCGCTGGCGGCGGTGGGCCTGTTCTACCTGCCGATCGGACTGCTGACCCAGCATCAGGTACCGACGCTCGGCAGTACGACCGCTCTCGTGCTCCTCGGCGTGATCTGCACCGCCGTCGCGTTCATCACGTTCTTCGCCCTCATCGACCACGTCGGTCCCGCCCGCGCCCCGCTGTTCACGTACGTCAATCCCGTGGTGGCGATCGCCCTGGGCGCGATCATCCTCGGCGAGGAGGTGACGGTCGGCCTCCTCGTCGGCTTCCCGCTGGTGATCCTCGGATGCTGGCTGGCGGCCACCGGCGGCACGATCCGCCTGCGCCGACCGCCCGCCGGCGACCTGCCGCCGATCGCCCCCGGCTGACCCGCGAGCTAGCGCAGCACCTCTACCAGCGCCACCCAGGAGATCAGGATGCCCGCGACGATCGCGGCCAGCGCTCCGGCCGCGAACCACATCAGGCCGATCGGGAGGCCGGCGACCACGAGGATTCCGCCGACGAGATAGCAGCCCGGCGTGATGAAGCCCACCACCGACTTGACCACCTTGGCGCGATTCGCAGGGTCGCGATTCTGGTAGATACGGCGCGTGGCCATCACCGAGATCAGGGCGGCCACGAGGGCGAGCAGTACGGTCGCCGTGGCGTACGCCGCGAGGGGCAGACCGGGCACCAACCCGATCCCTGACGCGACGATGGCGAGCACCAGGCCCGCGAGTCCGGCCGCGAGGCGCGAGGAGATCGCCGGCGACTTGATGATCTCGCCGATGTTCACGCTCGCCGCGACGATGAGCAGGCCTGCGAGAGCCGCGGTGGCGCCCATCATCGCGACGTTGAACTCCGACCATCCGTCCATCGCGGCATCCATGGATGGATGCTAGCGGGCCGCCGCGTCCGCGCCCCACACCGATTCATGCGTAGGAGGGCGGCGCGATGCCCGCCGTTCACCCCGCCGTCCCCCTGCGGGAACCTGCAAGCGGGACGCTTCCCCTCGCGCCCCTGTTCCCGATTCCCGGCGCCGCGAAAGGGGATGCTGTGACCGCGCGGTTTCTGTATGCCCGCTTTCCCACCGCCGAGCAGCGAGCCGCCGTCGATTGGCTGCACACGGTGGCGGAGGTCGCGTCCGGCTACGCCGGATCGGCGACGGTGCGGATGCCGGCCGTCCAGCCTCTTCCGTCGGGTCCCGTCGTGGCCTGGCGCCTGGTGAGCGACAACCGTCGCGAGATCGCGCGCGGGTGCCGCCTCTTCGCCTCCGAGCGAGACGCCCACGCGGACATCACGCCGCTGCTCCGTGAAGTGCGGAGCTTGGTGGTGCATGCCGCACCGGGTCCGCGCATCCGAAGCACCGGATGGTTCGTGACCCGAGACGGCGAGCTGGCGATGATGGGCGCGCGCCGGTACGAGAATCGCTCGACGGCGCTCAACGCCGGGGCGCTCGCGCTGCGTCTGCTGGCGCAGCTGGCGGACGCGGCGGCGGCGGGAGAGGACCCGGTGGAGCCGGCGACGCCCGAGTACGCCGTATGACCGAAGGACTGGTGGCCGGGAGATTCCGCATCCGTGGGCTGCTCGGCAGTGGCGGCACGGCGTCGGTCTTCGACGCCGAGGACACCGTCGACGGCCGACCGGTCGCGCTCAAGCTGCTGCATCCCCACCTCGCGGGGGAGCGATCGGTGTGGGATGCCTTCTTCGAGGAGGTCCACGCGGCGCAGTCGATCGCCCACCCGGGCCTCGCGGAGGTCTACGACGCCGGGGTCGAGGACGTCGATCCGCCGATCGTCTGGATCTCGATGGAGCCGGTGCGCGGGGTGAGTCTCGCCGAGCACGTGCGCGCGAGTGGGCCTCTTGCGGTCGCCGCGGCCGTCGCCCTCACCTCTGCGGTGCTGGATGCGCTCGCCGCCGCACATGCCGGTGGGGTCGTGCACCGGGACGTGACTCCGGCGAACGTCATGCTCGACCCCGACCTTCTGGCGTCGTCGGTCGACGCGCCTTTCGATCCCGAGGCGTTCGGGTGCAGCATCCGTCTGCTCGATTTCGGTCTCGCCGACATCCCGGGGCGTTCGACGGTCGGCGCCGACGCGCTGCTCAGCACCGCGGCGACCGCACCGGCGGGTGTCGTGGCGAGCGTGCCGTACGCGTCGCCCGAGCAGCTGTCGGCCGCGGCGGTGCGCGAGGCCAGCGACCTCTACCAGGTGGGGGCGACGCTGCATTTCGCCCTCACGGGGCGACCGCCGTTCCTCGGCGACACGGCCGCCGTGGTGCGCGCCCACCTGTCGGCCCCGCCGCCGGTTCCGTCGGCCAGCCGCAAGGGGCTGCCGCGCGGCATCGACCGAGTCGTCACGACGGCGATGCTGAAACGCCCCGAGGACCGGTACGCGGATGCTGCGGCCATGCGCGCCGCTCTCGTCGATGCCGCCCTTCCGCTGCGCGCTCCCGCGGCCGACCAGGCAGTCGCGGGGCTCTCGGGTGTCGCTGCGGAGGCGACGAGAGTGACGCGCGTCTACCGCACGACGGTGGGAGCCGATGCCCCCACGCCGGACGTGCCCTTCGCGCGACCGCCCGCGGAGAGCGGCGGATCCGGCGGCGGATGGCAGGCGTGGGCGATCGGCGCCGTCGTGGTGGCCGTGATCGCGACAGTGGTCGGTGTGTCGGCGATGGCGGCGAACACGACCTCGGCCCCCGAGGCATCCGCGTCTGCATCGATCTCGGTGTCGCCGGCGCCCACCGCGACCCCTCCGGCGCCGACCGAGACCACCGCCCCGTCCGCGCAGGTGCCGGAGGTGACCGGGATGACGGTGGTCGAGGCGCGGGCCGCCCTGGAGCGGGTGGGGCTCCTCCTCGGCGAGGTGACCAAGGAGAACTCCCCGTCGGTGGGCGACACCGTGCTCGGCACGAGCCCGGTGGCCGGCCAGTGGGCGCTGCTCGGGCGGACGGTCGCCGTGCGCGCCGCGAGCGGAGACAATGCGGTGCCGCCGGTCGTCGGGCTCTCCGCTGCCGAGGCGGCCGCCATTCTCACAGCGGCCGGGTTCCCGTCGCACATCACCGAGGTGATGGACGGCACCCCCGGCTTCGTGGCCACCTCGTCGCCCGCTCCGGGGGTGGTCTCGCGCGTCGGGAGCACGGTGATCCTGTCGGTTCCCCGCACACCGACGCATCCGCCGATGCAGCCGACGGCGACGCCGACGGGCGGTCCGACGCCGCTGCCGACGGGCTCGTCGACCCCCGTTCCGTGAGGGTGGCGAGGCGTTCTCGTACCCGTCACATCTTGAACGTCAGTCCGTCATTCCTAGGACATTCATCGAGTGATCCTCGTTCACCTTCGCGGGTCATCCTTTCTCCGCGGGTGGCGCACGGCGCCTCCGCTGCATGTGGCGGCACCCGATCGCCGCACACCGCGCCGCGCCCCGTCACCTGGTGACCTGAACCGATCCGTCACGGAGGTGACATGAACGACTCCGTGACGGAGGTGCTCACCTCGTCTCCCGGAGCGACGGCACCGAAGCCGCGGCTCCTGAAGTCCCGGCCGGTCCTGTCCGACCGGGTGTTCCGCACGATCTGCTACGCCGGTGGCGCGGTCACCGTCACGACGATGCTGGCCGTCGGCGTGTTCCTCTCCGGCCGGGCGGGCGAAGCCCTCATCAGCGCCGGGCCCGCGTTCCTCTGGACACAGGAATGGTCTCCCGAGACCGGGACCTTCGGGATCGCCGCGGTGCTCTTCGGCACGGTCACGATCGCGCTGATCGCCCTCTCGATCGCCCTTCCCCTCTCGCTCGGCACGGCGCTGCTCATCAGCGAGGTGGTCCCGGCCCGCATCCGTTCGTTCCTGATCTCCCTCGTCGACCTGATGGCCGCCGTGCCCAGCGTCGTGTTCGGGCTGTGGGGAGTCTTCTTCCTCCAGGCGGGTGTGATTCCCATCGCCACCTGGATCTCGACGTACTTCAACGCCATTCCGATCTTCGCCGTCACCGATCAGAACGGGCAGCCGATCACCGACGCCGGCGCGTTCACCTCGTCCGCGTTCATCGCGGGAATCGTCGTCGCTCTCATGGTGGTCCCGACGCAGACCTCGATCATGCGGGAGGCGTTCTCCCAGGCCCCGCTCGGCGAGCGGGAGGGGGCGCTTGCGCTCGGGTCGACGCGGTGGGGCATGATCCGCACGGTCGTCCTCCCCTTCGGGCGAGGTGGCATCATCGGCGGCACGATGCTCGCGCTCGGCCGTGCGCTCGGCGAGACCATCGCCGTGGTGATGATCATCTCGCCGATCTTCACGATCAACTGGCAGGTCCTCAAGACCGGCACCAACTCGGTGTCCGCCCTCATCGCTCTGCGGTACGGCGAGGCCAGCCAGTTCGGCCTCTCAGCCCTCATGGCCGCGGGACTGGTGCTCTTCATCATCACGCTGATCGTGAACTTCACGGCGTCGACGATCGTCGCGCGGAGTCGATCGGGAGCGGAGAGCAACTGATGACGATCCTCGAAGCTCCGGCCGAGACCCGATCCGAAGCGCCTGACGGACGCCGACGCACGGAGATCCCGAGCCGGACAGCGGAAACCGGGGTGCGACGAGACGTCCGCAGCGTCCCGCTCGACGACAAGTTCAACGTGCTCGGCGCTCTTGCCGCGGGGCTCGCCATCGCCACACTGCTGTTCGGATGGTTGACCCCGATGACCGGCCTGATCGGCTGGTTCGTGATCTCCTTCATCGCCTTCCTCGGAATCTACGCGGTGCTGTCTTCGCTGCGCGCCGACCGCTTGACGGTGAGCGAGCGGATCATGACCGCCCTGTTCTATTCGGCCGGCGCATTGCTGCTGAGCGCACTCGCTTTCGTGCTGGGATTCACCCTCTTCCGCGGCATCCCCGCTCTTGTGAACCCGAACTTCTTCGTGGAGACGATGAAGCTCGCCGGCCCGCTCGACCCGCTCACCGTCGGTGGCATCTCCCACGCCATCGTGGGCACACTCATCCAGATCGGGATCGCGTTGGCGATCACCATCCCGCTCGGAGTCACCACCGCGGTCTTCCTCAACGAGATCGGCGGGCCCTTCGCGCGCTTCGTCCGCACCATCTCCGATGCGATGACCGCCCTCCCGTCGATCGTCGCGGGTCTGTTCATCTATGCGGCATTCGTGACCCTCGTCACGCATGAGCGGTCGGGATTCGCCGCGTCGCTCGCGATCAGTGTGATGATGCTCCCGATCATCATCCGCGCATCGGATGTCGTTCTCCGGCTCGTTCCGAACAACCTTCGCGAAGCGTCCTATGCTCTCGGCACGACCCGGTGGCGCACCGTGTGGAACGTCGTTCTTCCGACCTCGCGCTCGGGGCTCGTCACTGCGGTCATCCTGGGAACCGCGCGTGGAATCGGCGAGACGTCTCCCGTCCTGCTCACCTCCGGCGTCACGGCCGAGATGAACCTCAACCCGTTCTCCGGGCCGATGATCTCGTTGCCGCTGCAGGTCTTCGAGTTCGTCCGGTCGCCGGAGCCGACCATGATCGCCCGAGGCTTCGGCGCCGCGGCGACACTCGTGATCCTCGTTCTGGTGCTGTTCATCATCGCCCGGGTGATCGGCGGAACGGGTGCGGGACAACTGAGCGACCGTCAACGTCGCGGGGTGAAGACGGCCTCCGAGCGGGACCTGCGTCGCATCGAGGCGATGAGCTCACCGGGAGCCCCACGAAGCGGCCGTGGCGACGCGGGATCCCGCGCGCGGACTGCTCGCACCACATTCGCCGGCGACATCGCCCCAACCGAGGAGACCCGGTCGTGAACGCCCGAACTCGCACATATCGCTACGCCGCCGTGGCGCTCGTCCTGACCCTCGTGGGTCTGGGATCGACGCCTGCACAGGCTGCCACCTACGATCCGATCAGCGGATCCGGGTCGACCTGGTCGGAGAACGCCTTGTCGCAATGGCGCAAGGACGTGGGTCAGAACTACGGAATGACGGTCAACTACCGCGCCGAAGGATCGACCGTCGGTCGGTCGGACTTCATCAAGCAGCAGGTCGACTTCGCCATCAGCGAGATCCCGTTCCAGCTCCAGCCCGAGGACAACTCGCCTCCCGAGGTCTCGCCCGTCAAGTTCGCCTACATGCCGATCGTCGCGGGCGGGACGTCGCTGATGTACAACCTCAAGATCGGCGGCAAGCGGGTGACGAACCTGCGCCTGTCCGGGGAGACGATCGCCAAGATCTTCACCGGTGCCATCACGAAGTGGAACGACCCGGCGATCGCCACGGACAACCCTGCCCTTGCCATGCCGGACCGGGCGATCACACCGGTGTACCGCTCCGACGGCTCGGGGACCAGTGCGCAGTTCACCCTGTGGATGTCGAAGCAGTTCCCGTCGATCTGGACCTACGGCATGCGGTCGCAGTTCCCCGCGGTGACTCCGGCGTTCAAGGGGCAGAAGGGATCCGACGGCGTCTCCGCGTACGTCTCCCAGGACTACGGCGAGGGCGCGATCACGTACGCGGAGTATTCCTACGCGGTGAAGGCGGGGTTCCCGGTGGCGAAAGTGCTCAACAAGAGCGGCTACTACGTCGAGCCGACCTACCAGTCCGTCGCCGTGGCGCTCATGAACGCGAAGATCAACGGCGACCTCACGCAGAACCTCGACGACGTTTACAACAGCGGAGATCCCCGCTCGTACCCGATGTCGAGCTACTCGTACCTGATCGTGCCGCTCCAGACCACGACGACGCTCTCGACGTCGAAGGGAACGGCTCTGAGCGTGTTCGCGAGCTACATGATCTGCGAAGGGCAGCAGAAGGCCGCCACTCTCGGCTATTCCCCGCTTCCGATGAATCTCGTGCGCGCGGCATCCGCGGTCATCGCACAGATACCGGGCAGCGCGGGGGAAGTCGACCTGAACAAGTGCAACAACCCCACCTTCAAACCGGGCGACTCCGAGTCCAGCAATCAGCTCGCAGCGACTGCGCCGAACCCGCCCGACTGCGACCGGCAGGGGCCCACACAGTGCCTTGCGGGCACGGGCGGAGCCCCCGCCGAGACGCCGGCCACAGGAAACGGCGGTGTCGCCGGAGGCGGTTCGGGAGCTACCGGCGGCGGCGCCGGGACGACGGACGCTGCAGCGACCGGCGCAGCGGCCGGTGCCGCGACCGGCGCCTCCGACGCGGTGTACGACGCGAACGGCAACCTCGTCTCGGGTTCGGGTTCGAGCGGTGCGGCGGCGGTCTCCTCTCCCTTCTCCCTCGCGCAGGACGGATGGGGCACCGCTCAGACCTTGATGCTCGTGGCCGGAGTGCTCCTGATCGCCGCGACGCTTGCGCCTCCCTTCCTCGTTCGCGCGCTGAGGCGCGACAAGCGAGGCTGACATCGAACCTGCCGGGCGGGGAGTTTTACTCCCTCTCATCTGGCATTTTCCGCGTTCACCCGTCGTACATCCCTTGTGTCGCGATTCATCTCATCGCCGACACCAGAACGCGTGCGGCCGTTCATCGCGCGACCGTACCTTGACATCGTCAGTGGGAGAACCACATGAATCTCTGGGGGAGCACCTTGGTTTCTCGAACGCGACGAGGCGCGCTGCGCGCGTCGATGTCGTCGATCGCGATCGGCGTCGTCGTCGCCGGCATGGTGTCGGCGGGTGCCGTGTCCTTCTCGCTTTCGGCGGCTCATGCCGACGATTCGTCGGCGCAGACCGTCTCGGCGCGAGTGCAGGACTCGGATGCCGTGAACGCACCTTTCCCCGACCTGAAGGTGACGGTGTCGCAGACTCGGGGACTCGAGGCCCAGGGCATCGTCCTCAACTGGGAGGGCGCCAAGCAGTCGACTGTTCCCAACGATCAGATCGGCGGAACGAACTTCCTCCAGATCTTCCAGTGCTGGGGGGATGACCCCGCCAACCCCGGGATGCCGGATCGCACGACCTGCCAGTACGGCGGGCTCGCCAATCCCGGAAGCAGTCGCGACAGCGATCGCAGCGCCGACAAGGACGTCGCGACCCAGGATCGGCCGTTCACCCGATGGGGGGACGGGTTCGCGCTGAGCACCTACACCTCGATTCCCTTCAAGCCCGTGCAGGGCGATCCCATCGCGAACGTCGTCGACGGGAAGAAGATCGAAGGCTCGGACGTCAACACGCATCAGTACTTCACGAAGGACACCACCAACATGGTGCCGTGGGCCGGATCGGGAGCGGACGGAACCGGTTCGGTGAAGATGGAACTGCAGACCGCCATGCAGTCGAAGGGACTGGGCTGCGGTGCGCCGATCACGGCGACCGACGGCACCGTCAGCGGGCAGTCGTGCTGGCTCGTCATCCTCCCGCGAGGAAGCGCCGACAACGGTTCCACGCATATCACGCAGTCGGGCCTGTTCTGGGATGTCTGGAAGCATCGCCTGGCGGTCAAGCTCGAGTTCAAGCCCCTGGGTGTCCGCTGCGCGCTGGGCACCGCGGAACGTCAGCTCGCCGGCAGCGAGCTCGTGGGTCGGGCGATCGCGTCGTGGCAGCCGGTGGTCTGCAACGAGCCCGGCGGGTCCGTCTACTCGGCGATCACCAGTGCGGAGTCCGACGCAGTACGGGCCGCCAACTCGACCGCTCCGGCTCCTCTCGCGTTGACGTCTCGGGCGGCGTCGACCGACCTCGGTGCCGACTCCCTGCGCTACGCGCCGATCGCGATCACCGGGGCGACCTTCTCGTTCGCCATCGATCGCAGCCCGAAGCTCGATGGATCGGTTCCCGCCGACGTCAGCGGGCGCTCCGGATTGCCCTTCACCGCGATGAAGCTCACGCCGAGGCTGGTCGCGAAGCTCCTCACCTACTCGTATTTGGACTCGCTCCCGCAACTAGCCGATCGCAGTCACCTCGGTAAGAATCCACGGACACTGACCTTCGATCCGGACTTCCTCCAGATCAACGACCCCGAGTGGCAGCACCAGGCGATCGCCGGTGAATCCGTGGCGGACGCGCTGTCGCCTCTCGGACGATCGGACGCGGCCTGGGCCGTGTGGCAGTACGTCCTCAGCGACCCGAGCGCGCGCGACTTCCTCAATGGCAAGCCGGATCCGTGGGGTATGACGGTGAACCCGTGGAGCGCGACCGACGACAAGGTCAACAAGACGGGCACCGCACTCTCACTTCCGCGTGAGGACTTCCCGAAGGCGGATCCGGTCGAGTACGTCTCGAACAACGCCGGTCCGATCAACCTGGTGACGCGCAGGCCGTACGTCACCGATCTCGACACCGGCGCCTACGACACCCTCCGTGGGGACGGTCTCATCCTCGGGAGCTGGGACCCGCAGGGGACACCTCCGAAGTACGGCAAGGCTCCGAGAGCCCTCCCCGGCATGCAGCGCGTGATCGCCATCACGGATGCGGCCTCGTCGGCCCGCTATCAGGTCGTGACAGCCGCGCTCCAGAACCCCGCCGGAGAGTTCGTCACCGCGACGCGCGATTCCATGACCGCCGCGGCGGCCGTCATGACCGCCGACCCGACGCAGGGCCAGATCTACGGCTTCGACCCGACGTCGGCCGGCGCGAAGTCCGCCGCCGGCGCGTACCCGCTCACGATGCCCGTCTATGCGGCCGCGAATCCGAAGATGACCGATGCGACGCTCCGGGCGAGTTACGCGGCATTCATCCGGTTCGCGGCGGTCAAGGGCCAGGAACCCGGCACCGCGCTCGGCCAGCTGCCGGAAGGCTATGCCCCCCTGCCCAGCGGTTGGCGCGATCTCGCGGTCGCGGCGGCGAACGACATCGAGTCCGGGAACACCGGTCGACCGGTCACTTCTCCGCAGTCCGACGGCCAGTCCTTCCCCGGGGGCGTCGTCTCGACCACGACCCGCAACCAGAGCAGCGCGGCCGCCGCCCCGGCCTCGGCGGCGCAATCCGCTGCGGCACCCGTGGCCAGCGGTGCCCCGGCGGCCGCCCTCGCCGGCGGCACGACGCCGGACGATCCCTTCGTCGGACCGATGGCTGCCGTGCTGCCGCTGAGTCTGCTCGGTGGCGCCGCCGCCGCAGTCGCCGTTCCGCTCGTCACCCGACGTCGACGCGTATGACGTGTCCGTCGCCGTCCCCCCGACCCATCTCCACCTCCCTCGCAACTGAACATCCATCCAGGAAAGACAACGAAAGGTATTGAGTTGAAGCTCAAGAAGCTGGTCGCCCTCGGGGCGGCTTGTGGAATCGCCATCGCCGGCATCGGTGTGGCAACCTCCGCCTCGGCGGAGCCCGTCTCCAACAGCTACGCGCTCGTGGGATCGGACACCCTGCAGGACTCGCTGAACGCCATCACCAACGGCACCACCGTGTCGGGCCCGCAGGTGAAGGTGCTCACTGCCAACAACGCAACGCTCGGCAACTTCGACGCCTTCGGCTCCGCGGCGATCCAGACGAAGACCGCGGGTGTCTTCTTCGGTCGTCCGTCGGGCTCCGGCGCCGGGGTCAACGCCCTTCGCGCGTCGATCACGGGGGCGAACTACACCGGAAACCCCGCGGTGCCGGCTCGCGCCATCACCGGCTCGGTCGACATCGCCCGCTCCTCGAGCGGCCCGGGCGCCAACGCCAACGCCAACGGACTCCTGGCCTACGTGCCCTACGCGCGTGACGCCGTCGGATTCGCGTACAAGGGCGGCGCCGCCGCGTGGGCGAACCTCACCGCGGCTCAGCTCAAGGGCATCTACGAGTGCACCCTGACGTCGGTGGGCGGCGTGACGGTCAAGCCGCGCATCCCGCAGAGCGGATCGGGCACGCGCTCGTTCTTCCTCTCCGCGATCGGCGTGTCGAGCCTCGGCGCGTGCGTCACCGACGCGAACGGCACCACCCCCGAGAACGACGGCTCCGTGCTCGGCGCCGACGAGATCATCCCGTTCAGCGCAGCGAGCTGGGTCGCGCAGGCCAACGGTGCGACGGGCGTGAACACCACGACCGGCGCCGGCCTCGCCTTCGGCTCCGCCGTCGCCGGCCAGGCCGCCTTCACGGGCACCGCTCCGAACCTGGTTCCGAACCAGGCCTACTACTCGGACGGCGCCTTCGGCCGCGACACCTTCCTGGTCGTGGAGTACGCCCGCATCACCCCCGGTGACGCCAAGTACGACGCAGCCCTCGCCACCCTGGTCAACCCGACGGTGACCAACAGCCTCACGAGCTTCGGCAGCCTGTCGAGCTCGGTCGGTGCGGTGAAGCGCAAGTTCGGCTTCCTCGCTCCGTCCGCCACCACCATCCAGCGCGCCTTCGCGACCCTCTGATACGCCTCGAATCTGAAAGGGATACACGCATCATGAACATCAAGAAGATCGGCACGATGGTCGCTGCGGCGTCCGCCGTGTCGCTCGTGCTCACCGGCCTCTCGGTGACCGCGGCCAACGCCGCCGACCCCACCCCGCTTCACTTCTACTTCGCCGACGGTGGGGACGGCCACATCCTGCCCGACAACCAGGTGATGAACTGGACCGACCAGGTGCTGGCGCTGCCCGGCACCTCGGCCGCCGACCTCGACACCGCCTTCAAGGGCAGCGCCGACGCCACCGGCGCGATGAACTTCATCGCGCCGATCGGCAAGGAGACCCAGATCAGCGCGTGGATCGCCACGGGTCCGCAGTCGTTCATGCCGGGCACGAAGGACATCCTCCAGCCGAACATGTCGCTCACGGGCTTCTCGAACGGCAACTGGGCAGGCGTCAAGGCCGGTGGCGACTACAGCATCGGCTTCGCCTGGACGATCAACAACGGTGTCGGCCTCGCGACGAAGGGCGTGCTCTACCGCACGATCCACGTTCAGCCCGGCGGCCCCGGAAACTGGACGTTCGACACCCAGGCTCCGGTGCAGACCGGTGTCGCTCCGGCGTTCACCACGCAGCCGGCCAGCGCGACGGTGACCGCGGGCGCCACGGCGACCTTCACGGTCGCCGCCTCGGGCACCCCCGCGCCGACGCTCAAGTGGCAGTCGTCGACCGACGGCACCACGTGGGCCGACATCGCCGGTGCCACCTCGGCCTCGTACACGACGCCGGCCACGGCTGTCGCCGACTCGGGCAAGAAGTTCCGTGCGATCGCCACGAACGGCACGGCGCCCGACGCCACGTCGAACGTCGCGACCCTCACGGTCAACGCGGTCAAGACCGAGCCGACGCAGCCCACGGGCTCCGACGCCGGCAAGGTCACGATCACCGACCCCGCCGTCGACGCGAACACGATGACGGTGAACCTCGGTGCCGCCAACGCCAACAAGACGCTGCGCGCCTGGGCGTGGTCGACCCCGACCGATCTCGGAACGGTGACCACCACCGCGACGGGTGACGCGACGGTCAACATCGCCTCGCTGCCGGCCGGCCAGCACACGGTCGCGTTCACCGCTCCCGGTGACGCGAACTTCACAGTCGTCGCGTGGGGCACCTTCACGGTCGCGCCGCGCACGGTCAACCCGGGCGACCCGCTCTCGAAGAACGTGGCCCTGACGGCTGCCGTCACGGCTGCCGACCTGTGGTCGCTGAACGCCGAGAAGACCGCTGTCGACTTCGGCAACGTGGCGCGTGGCGCTCAGGTCACCAAGCCCCTCGGCAAGGTGACCGTCGTCGACGACCGCAACGTGCTCAAGGGCTGGGACCTCAAGGCGACGTGGACCGACTTCACCGGTGCGAAGAACATCGGCAAGGACGTCCTCGCGCTGGCTCCGAAGTTCGCGGCGGGCTACACGCCCACCGACGCGGGCATCACGGTCAGCTCGGTCGCCGGCGCTTCGGGTGCGAAGTCGCTCGCCTCGAGCATCGCGGGTGTCACCACCACGGCGACGGGTGCGCTGTTCGATGCGGACCTGACCTTCAAGGCGCCGGCCAACGCCGACGCGGGTGCGTACACCTCGACGCTGACCCTCACGCTCACCACCAAGTGAGCTGAGGTTCTGCTCGCAGAACCCGCCTGAACTGTGTGGGGAGGCCGCTCGCGGCCTCCCCACATGGTGCGTTGCGGCCCATTCGGCGCCGGTCGCACACCGCTACCCGTCGGAGCGCTCCTGCTCATCCCTTGTTCACCTCCGCGATGTACCTACGTCGCTCTGATCTGCGGAGATATACCGTGCTCACCTCGACCATCCCTTCGGGCAAGCGCATCCTGCCTCCGCTGGGTGCGTTGCTGCTCGCGCTCGTCGCCGCGCTCGCCGTGCTGACGCCCGCGAGCCCGGCCGTCGCTGCCGACGACCCCACCACCGTGGGCGTCGCCACCCGCCCCGCCGGCGCCGATGGACGACCCGACGGTCGCACGCGCCTGAACTACTCGGCCGACCCCGGCCAGACCATCGCCGATCAGGTGCTCGTGGGCAACACCGGCACGCAGCGCCAGGACTTCACCGTCTACGCCACCGACGCCTTCAACTCCGGCGACGGCTCGTTCGCCCTCCTCCCGACGGCCGAGACTCCGACTCAGGTGGGGGCGTGGGTGACCTTCGCCGACGGATCCAACCGCCTGCAGTTCTCGCTCGAGCCCAACGAGGCTCGCCTCGTGCCGTTCACGATGGTGCTCCCTGCCGACGTCACGCCCGGCGACCACGCGGGCGGACTCGTCGCCTCGGTGCTCGAGGCGGGCGCGCAGGTGAGCGTCGACCGCCGCGTCGCCACACCCATCTACACGCGCGTCTCGGGCGAGCTGCAGCCGCGCCTCACGATCTCCAGTTTCGACGCGGTCTACCAGGGCGACTGGTGGAACCCGTTCGGCGGCACCGTCAAGATCCTCTACACGGTCGACAACCCGGGCAACGTCGCCCTCTCCGCCAACCTCGACGCCACGACCGTCACCTGGTTCGGCATCCCCGCGACGGGAACGCGCGGGGGCAGCATCCCCAACCTCCTGCCGGGCAACTCCGGGACGTACGAATTCACCCTTGACGGAGTGGGCCAGTGGGGGTACCTCAATCCCGCTGTGCGACTGCAGCCCTTCGTGGATTCCCCGGATGCCTCGCAGCAGCTGAACGTCTCGACGGTGTCGCGCGATTCCGTGGTCATCGCCGTGCCGTGGATGCTGCTCATCCTGTTGGTGCTGGCCGCCGGCGTGTACCTCTACATCCGCTGGCGCCGCCGTCGCGATGAGGTGCGCACGCAGGAGTGGATCGAGTACACCGAGAAGCAGGCTGCCGCGAAGGCTGCCGCCGAGGCTGCCGCGGCCCCCGTCGCCGCCGGAGCGGGGAAGGGGCCGGACGAATGACCCGCTCCTGGCGGGCCACGGCGCTCGCCGCGCTCGTGCTCGGGCTCACCGTCGCGCCCGTCGCCGCCGCGGCCAACGCGGCCGACGCACCGAGCGACGACAACAGCAACCTCTCCGTGGTGATCGTCGATCCGACCGCCACTCCGAAACCGACTCCCTCGCCGACGACGTCGACGCCTGGTTCCACCGGCGGTTCGGGGTCGACCGGCGGGTCCGGGTCGTCCGGCGGATCCGGATCGGGATCCGGCGGTGGCTCCGGATCGGGCGGCTCCGGCACGGGTGGCGGCACGACGAACCCCGGTGGCAACGGCGGGGGCACGAAGCCCACGGGTGAGGTCAGCGTCGCCGGAATGCTCTACGTCGGCGGGCTCAACTCCTCGACGTCGATCTCCCTCCACCCGGGCGAGGGTGTCGTGACCCTGTGGTTCACCGTCCGCAACGCGTCGAAGAGCGTCGTCGACGCGAAAGCCGACTTCTGGATGAACAGCCAGCTGTTCGGAAACCGCATCGACACGGCCAACGGCATCCCCATCACGGGCCTGCAGCCCGGTGAGTCGCGTGTCGTCAAGACCGAACTCCACCACGCCGGGCAGTGGACGGTGCTCGATGCGCACGCGACGTTCACCCCGCCGGAGACCGTCGACGGCACCAAGCTCACGCCTGTCACCCGCGACGCGACGGTACTCGTCTTCCCGTGGCTGGCGACGGGCGGTGTCGCCGCGATCGTCATCGCCTTCTTCGTCTTCAACGCCCTGCGCCTGGCGTTCTTCATGCCCGCCGTCGTGGGGTCGACATGACCCTCGCCGACGACCGCACCGAGATCCTCGCCCCGGCCGTCCCACCCGCTCCCGTCGACGGACCGCCCAGGCCCCCGAAGCCGCCGAAGCTCCCGAAGACGCCTCGGCCGCCCCGCCGCCCCCCGCGTCCTCCGGTGCAGTACGCGCCGCTGACCCCCGCGCAGGCGCTGGCGCGCAGCATCCTGGCCCTCGTTGCCGCGCTCATCCTCGCGTTCGTGGTGAACCTGCTCGTGATCGGCCACGTCGAGCACTTCGCCGCGCAGCAGCAGCTCTCCGACGCGTACCGGGCCCAGCTGCAGGCCGGCACCGCACCGGTGAGCGAGGGCGACTTCAACGACGTGCTGCTCGAGGACGGCGTTCCCGTCGGCGTGATCACGATCCCGCAGCTCGGGATCAAGGAGGTCATCTCGGAGGGCACGTCCTCCGGGGTGCTCAAGAGCGGCCCCGGTCATCGACGCGACACGGTCCTTCCCGGTCAGGCGGGCGTGAGCGTGATCATGGGTCGCGCCGCCGCGTTCGGCGGACCGTTCGGCCGCCTGCAGTCGCTGCAGCCCGGAGACCAGTTCGAGGTGCGCACCGGTCAGGGCGCGAGCATGTTCGAGGTGCTCGGCGTGCGCTACGCCGGCGACCCGACTCCTCCCGCGCCGGTGCGCGGCGAGAGCCGACTCATCCTCATGACCGCCCGTGGCGCCCCGTACGTGCCGACCGGGGTGGCCTACATCGACGCGAAGGCCGTCGACAAGGCCCTGCCCTCCGGAGCGCGTCAGACCACCCCGGTCACGCTGCCGCCGTCCGACAAGCCGATGGCCACCGACACCACCACCGTCTGGGCGCTGGTGTTCGCGCTGCAGTTCCTCATCGCCGCCGAGATAGCCGCCGTCTGGGCGTTCCGCCGCGTCGGTGCGCAGAAGACCTGGATCGTCTTCGCACCCGTCCTTCTGCTGGCCAGCCTCTTCACGGCCGACCAGATCGTCAGACTCCTCCCGAACCTTCTGTGACCCGGAGCTTCACCATGCCCGTAGAACCCGGCACCGAGGTGCCCCACGCCGCGTCGCCCGACGAGGCGACCACCGTCGTCGCGCACGACGCAACCCGCCCCGACCTCGCCGCGGCCGAGGCCGATCCCTACATCACCGAGGTCGTCTCGGTCGACGAGCGCGCCCTCCTCAGCGAGGTCGTCTTCGAGTCGATGCCCACAGCGGGCATCGAGAGCCCGGCATCCATGCCGCCCGCGGGCGACACAGCGCTGGTGCCGGCGGATGCCTCCGACGACGGTTTCGTCGAGGCCGTACCGAGTCGCCGCGACCAGCGCGGCAAGGGCTCCCGCTTCCTCGGGCGCGCGCTCGGTCGCCCCGCCGCCGCTGCGGAGGCGCCCGCGAACGGGCATGCCCCCGCAGCCGCGACCTCGAGCGCGGGCTACGCGGTTCCGGCGGCGTCGGTGCAGGCGTCGTCGGTCTCGCTTCTGAAGAGCGGTCCGGACACCGCCGAACGGCTCGCCGTCGCCGAGGCGCAGTTCGCGGGTCTCGTCGCGCCGTCGCGCCTCGAGGCGAAGTCGATCTCGGCGTGGTTCGGAGATCATCAGGTCCTGCACGACGTGTCGCTCGACATGCCGGCCGGCCAGATCTCCGCCCTCATCGGACCGTCCGGCTGCGGCAAGTCGACCTTCCTGCGAATCCTGAACCGCATGCACGAGCTCGTGCCCTCGGCATCCCTCGCCGGCGAGGTGCGCCTCGACGACGACGACATCTACGACGCCGGGCACCGGCTCGTCGACGCGCGCAAGAAGATCGGCATGGTGTTCCAGAAGCCGAACCCGTTCCCGGCGATGTCGATCTACGACAACGTCGTCGCCGGACTCAAGCTCGCCGGCATCCGCGCCACGCGTTCCGAGAAGGACTACCTCGTCGAGACCTGTCTCACCAAGGCCGGCCTCTGGAAGGAGCTCAAAGACCGCCTCCGCGCGCCCGGCGGCGGCCTCTCGGGCGGTCAGCAGCAGCGCCTGTGCATCGCCCGCTCGCTCGCGGTGAAGCCCCGCATCCTCCTGATGGACGAGCCCTGCTCGGCCCTCGACCCGACGTCTACGCGTGTCATCGAGCAGACCATGATGGAGCTCGCCCACGAGGTCACGATCGTCATCGTGACGCACAACATGCAGCAGGCGCAGCGCGTCTCGCAGCAGTGTGCGTTCTTCCTCGCCTCGCAGGGGCAGCCCGGACACATCGTCGAACACGGCGACACCGACGCGATGTTCTCCGACCCGCTCGACCCCCGCACCTTCGACTACGTCAACGGCCGCTTCGGATGAGGGTACCTCGGATGCTGCGCCGATCTCTGGTGCGCGGGGGAGCGCTCGCGCTCGCCGCGGCGCTCATGCTCACCGCGCTTCCGGTCGCGGCATCCGCTGCCGACAGTTACGTCCCGATCTCGGGTACGGGGTCGACGTGGACGCAGAGCGCGTTGGACCAGTGGCGTCGAGACGTCGCGGCCGACTCGGGCATGACGGTGAACTACTCGGGCGTCGGTTCGACGGTCGGGTTGCAGGACTTCGTCGACCAGACGGTCGCGTTCGCCGTGAGCGACCGCCCCTTCCGTGCGCAGCCCGAGAACGGTCAGCCCGCCGAGACGCCGCGCACGACCTACGAGTACGTGCCCGCGGTCGGGGGCGGTCTGTCGCTCATGTACAACCTCCACTCCGGGGGTTCGCAGATCACCGACCTGCGTCTGTCCGGCGATGTGGTCGCCAGGATCTTCACGGGCGTCATCACGAACTGGGCGGACCCTGCCATCGCCGCCGACAACCCCGGCAAGGCCCTGCCGAACAAGGCCATCACGCCGGTCGTGCGCTCCGACTACTCCGCGACGAGCCTGCGGTTCACGCAGTGGATGTCCAGCGAGCACCCGTCGATCTGGACCGCGGGTGCGAGCGAGGCGTTCCCGCTGCTCGCCCCCTCCTTCACGGCGCAGTCGGGCTCACTCGGCGTCGCGGGCTATGTGAGCCAGTCCTACGGCGAGGGTGCCATCACCTACGTCGAGGACTCGTACGCGCTGCGGGCAGGATTCCCTGCGGTGAAGCTCCGCAACGCCGCGGACTTCTACGTCGCGCCGACGGCGGACTCCGTCGCGATCGCGCTTCTGGGCGCAGCATCCGTCGCCGCCACCGGCGAGATCGACCATCAGGGCGTCTGGCGCAACGCCGATCCCCGCGCCTACCCGCTCAGCAGCGCGGCGTATCTGGTCGTGCCCACGCAGGCGACCCAGGTCGTCGGAACCGATCAGGGGCGCTCTCTCGCGGCGTTCGCGGCGCACGCTCTGTGCGCGGGTCAGCAGCGTGCGGGATCGCTCGGCTACGCACCTCTCCCGGTAAACCTGGTCCAGGATGCCGCGCCGCGCCTCGGCCGCATCCCCGGGGGGACCGCGCTCGACCTCTCGTCCTGCGCCAACCCCACTTTCGTCGCGGGCGACACTCCGATGTCGAACGTCCTCCTGCGCACCGTCCCGATGCCGCCCGCCTCCGATCGCGCCGACGCGCCTGCCGACCCGCACGCATCACTAGGGCTCTCGGCGGCCATCACCGCCAGCGATCTCTTCGAGCTTCGCGCGTCCACCACCTCGACGATCGATCTGGGCGCGACTCGACGAGGCGGTGTCACCGCGCCGGTGATGTTCGGCGGTATCACCGTCGTCGACGACCGTGTCGACCTCCGCGGATGGGATCTCCACGTCGACGTGTCCGACTTCACCAGTTCGACCTCCGTGCCCGTCCCGTCGAGCGCGCTCGGCTTCGCGCCGACGTCATCCGCGCTCCCTCCCGGACTGTCGCTGGGTGCCCCTCAGACGGCGGGCTCCGCCTCGTACTCGGCCACCGCCGCGCGGAGCGAGCCCGGCGCCTCCACCGGTCCGGCCGGTGTCGCGCTCGGCGCTGCGCTCACCTTCCGCCCGCCCGCCGATGCGGCACTCGGCGACTACCGCTCGACCCTGACGCTCACGCTCGTCTCGCGCTGACGGGCGCTCCTGCTCCGGCGCTGTGTCACATGACCGGGCGCGCATGCGCGGCTCCGTAGAATGAGAGCTCGGGCGCGGCATCCGTCGCCCTCGCCGCTCGATCCGCACGCGGCGCACCCCCGGGAGTAGTCACAGTGGCGCTGATCGTCCAGAAGTACGGCGGCTCGTCGGTCGCCGACGCCGAGAGCATCAAGCGCGTCGCCAAGCGCATCGTCGACACGCGCCGTGCCGGCCACGAGGTCGTCGTCGCCGTGAGCGCGATGGGCGACACCACCGACGAACTGCTCGATCTCGCGGCGCAGGTCGCGCCGATCCCGGCTCCCCGTGAGCTCGACATGCTGCTGTCGTCGGGGGAGCGCATCTCCATGGCGCTGCTGTCGCTGGCGATCCACTCGATGGGGTTCGAGGCGCGGTCGTTCACCGGGTCGCAGGCGGGCATGATCACGGATGCCACGCACGGCGCCGCCCGCATCGTCGATGTCACGCCGGTCCGCCTGCGGGAGGCGCTCGACGAGGGTGCGATCGTCATCGTGGCCGGGTTCCAGGGTTTCAACCGCGACACCCGCGACATCACGACGCTCGGCCGCGGCGGGTCCGACACGACCGCCGTCGCCCTGGCCGCGGCGCTGAACGCCGACGTGTGCGAGATCTACAGCGACGTCGACGGCGTGTTCACCGCCGACCCCCGCGTCGTGCCCAAAGCCCGCAAGCTCGACCGCGTCTCGAGCGAGGAGATGCTCGAGCTCGCCGCCAACGGCGCCAAGGTGCTCTACATCCGCGCCGTCGAGTACGCCCGTCGTCACGGCGTGCTGATCCACGCACGCTCCACGTTCAGCTCCGGCGAGGGCACCTGGGTGCTCGACGCCGGCCGCACATCGCCGCTCGTCCCCGAGGGAGTCCACATGGAAGAGCCCATCGTCGCCGGTGTCGCCACCGACCTCAGCCAGGCCAAGATCACGATCGTCGGCGTCCCCGACGTCCCCGGCAAGGCCGCCGACATCTTCACGATCGTCGCGAAGTCGGGCGCGAACGTCGACATGATCGTGCAGAACTCGTCCGCCGCCGCCACGGGACGCACCGACATCTCGTTCACGCTTCCGAAGTCGGATGCCTCGACCGCCCTCCGTGCCCTCGCGGCCGAGCAGTCGGCGGTCGGATTCGAGAGCCTCGTGCACGACGACCAGATCGGCAAGCTCTCGGTGGTCGGCGCCGGAATGCGCACCCACTCCGGCGTCTCGGCGACGCTGTTCGAGGCGCTGTCGGGCGCGGGCGTCAACATCGAGATGATCTCCACCTCCGAGATCCGCATCTCGGTGGTGCTGCGCGGCGACGACCTCGCCGCCGCCGCCCGCGTCGTGCACACGGCCTTCGACCTCGACGCCGACACCGACGCCGTGATCCACGCCGGCACCGGCCGCTGAGCCGGGCGCGCGGCATCCGTCTCCACTCGCCGCGCCGTTCCACGCCGCCGGTCCGAGAATCGGGCACGGACGAAGAGCGGTCGAGTTTGGCGGGATTGCTCCGCTGCTCGGCCGATCGCCGTTCCCCGGCCCGCCGGAGCTGCGCTTCAGCCCGCTAATCTGAACCCACCCCCGTACACGTCTCCCGAGGTACCGCTATGACCCGCATCTCCGACTCTGGACTCTCCGTCGCCGTCGTCGGCGCCACCGGACAGGTGGGCACCGTGATGCGCGAGATCCTCGCCGAGCGGGCGTTCCCGATCCGCGAGCTGCGCCTGTTCGCCACCGCGCGCTCCGCGGGCACCGCCGTCGAGTACCTAGGGCAGACGGTGATCATCGAGGACATCGCCACCGCCGACCCCTCGGGCATCGACATCGCGCTGTTCTCCGCCGGTGCGACCGGCAGCCGCGCGCATGCGCCGCGCTTCGCCGAGGCGGGCGCACTCGTCATCGACAACTCCAGCGCCTGGCGCATGGACCCCGAGGTGCCGCTCGTCGTCAGCGAGGTCAACCCGCACGCGATCGCCGAGGCCAAAAAGGGCATCGTCGCCAACCCCAACTGCACCACGATGGCCGCCATGCCCGTCCTCAAGGCGCTGCACGCCGAGGCGGGCCTCGAGCGCCTCATCGTGAGCACCTACCAGGCCGTGTCGGGCTCGGGCCTCGCCGGCGCGCAGGAGCTGCTCGGTCAGGTGGAGGGCGTGCTCGCCCAGGGCCGCACGCTCGACCTCGTGCACGACGGCTCGGCGGTCGACTTCCCCGAGCCGGAGAAGTACATCGCCCCGATCGCGTTCGACGTGATCCCGTTCGCCGGGAACCTCGTCGACGACGGGCTGAACGAGACCGACGAGGAGAAGAAGCTCCGCAACGAGAGCCGCAAGATCCTCGAGCTCCCCGACCTCCGCGTCGCCGGCACGTGCGTGCGCGTTCCCGTCTTCACCGGCCACTCGCTCTCGATCAACGCCGAGTTCGCGCGCGACCTCACACCCGACCGCGCCCGCGAGATCCTCGCCACCGCGCCCGGCGTGAGCCTCGAAGAGGTCCCCACGCCGCTGCAGGCGGCCGGAAAGGACCCGAGCTTCGTCGGACGCATCCGCGCCGACCAGTCCGCGCCCGAGGGCAAGGGCCTCGTGCTGTTCATCAGCAACGACAACCTGCGCAAGGGCGCGGCGCTCAACGCGGTGCAGATCGCCGAGGTCGTCGCGGCCTCGCTGCTGCCCACGGCATGAGCACCACGGATGCCTGAGCCCCGGCATCCGCTCGTCAAGAACCCGGGTTCTTTCCTCGCCGCGAGGGGCCTCCCGGTCTGGGCGGCCCCCTCGCCCGCCTAGAATCGTAGGGTGACCGAACCCGTCGACGTCGTGCTCATCGGTGGTGGCATCATGAGCGCCACCCTGGGCACTCTGCTGTCCGAACTCCAGCCCGACTGGAAGATCACCGTCATCGAACGGCTCTCCGATGTGGCGCTGGAGAGCTCGAATGCGTGGAACAACGCCGGGACCGGCCACGCCGCGCTGTGCGAGCTGAACTACACGCCCGAGGCTCCCGACGGGTCGGTCGACCCGGCGAAGGCGATCTCGATCAACGAGCAGTTCCAGCAGAGCCGGCAGTTCTGGTCATCGCTGGTCGAGGCGGGCGTCCTCGACGCGCCCTCGACGTTCATCAACTCCACACCGCACATGACGTTCGTGCGCGGCGAGAAGGACGTCGCGTTCCTCAAGGCCCGCTACGAAGTGCTGAAGCAGCAGCCGCTGTTCGCCGGCATCGAGTACAGCGAGGACTCCCGCGTCATCCACCAGTGGGCGCCGCTGCTCATGAAGAAGCGCCGCGCGGGCGAGCCCTTCGCCGCCACCCGCGTGCCCGCCGGCACCGATGTCGACTTCGGCGCACTCACCCACCAGCTGTTCGACAACCTCCGCGCGCGCGGAGTCGACGTGATCACCAACCGCGAGGTGCGCAACCTCACCCGCCTCAAAGACGGCGGCTGGAAGATCACGTGGCGGGACACGATCGGCCGCACCCCGGGCTCGATGCGTGCACGGTTCGTCTTCGTCGGCGCGGGGGGCTGGGCGCTCAAGCTGCTGCAGCGCTCCGGCATCCCCGAGATCTCGGGCTACGGCGTGTTCCCCATCGGGGGGCAGTTCCTCAAGACCTCCGACCCGGCGCTCGTCGCCCAGCACAAGGCGAAGGTCTACTCGCAAGCCTCGGTCGGTGCGCCGCCCATGTCGGTGCCGCACCTCGACACCCGCGTCGTCGACGGCGAGGCATCCCTCCTGTTCGGCCCGTTCGCCACGTTCAGCCCGAAGTTCCTCAAGACCGGCTCGATGTTCGACATCGTGACGCAGGTGCGTGCGGGCAACATCGGACCCATGCTCAAGGTCGCGATCGACAACCCGTCGCTCATCACCTACCTCGTCGGCGAGCTGCTGAAGAACCACGCCAAGAAGGTCGACAGCCTCCGCACGTTCGTCCCCACCGCGAAGGACGAGGACTGGGAGCTCATCCAGGCCGGTCAGCGCGCGCAGGTGATGAAGAAGGACCCGAAGAAGGGCGGCGTGCTGCAGTTCGGCACCGAGGTGGTCACCGCCGCCGACGGATCGATCGCAGGCCTGCTCGGCGCGTCGCCCGGAGCGTCGACTGCCGTGTCGATCATGCTCGGCCTGCTGAGGACGTGCTTCGCCGACCGCATCGGGGAATGGGAGCCGCGCCTGCGCGAGCTGATCCCCAGCTACGGCGAGACGCTCAACCCCCGTCCGGAGGTGGCCCGCGAGACCCTCGCCGAGACCGCGGAGGCGCTCGCGCTCACCGCCTGAGCGACGTCGCCCCGTGGCACCCGACACTCCGTAGACTTCCGGGGTGGCCAAACTGTACTTCCGCTTCGGGGCGATGAACTCGGGCAAGTCCACCGCACTGCTGCAGGCCGCCTACAACTACGAGGAGCGCGGTCAGCGCGTCCTGCTGGCCAAGCCCCGCATCGACACCAAGGGCGCGGCGCAGATCTCCAGCCGGCTCGGGATGACGCGGCCGGTCGACTTCCTCATCGGTGCGGGAGAGGACGCGCGCGGGCTGTTCGCCGAGCACCAGGCGCGCGTGCGCTACACCCACGACGAGCTCGCCGGTCTGAGCAGCGGTCCGGCCGACGTGGCGTGCCTGCTCGTCGACGAGGCGCAGTTCCTCAGCGCCGGGCAGGTCGACGACCTCTTCCGTATCGCCGTGCTCGATGACATTCCGGTTCTGGCATACGGCATCCGCACGGACTTCCGCACCGAGGCTTTTCCAGGCTCGCGGCGTCTGCTCGAGGTCGCCCACGCGCTCGAGGAGCTCAAGACCATCTGCCGGTGCGGCCGCAAGGCGCTGTTCAACGGGCGCCTCGCCGACGGCGTGTTCGTCTTCGACGGCGATCAGGTCGCGATCGACGGCGCCGAGGTCACGTACGAATCGCTGTGCGGCGAGTGCTACCTGCGGGAATCCGGCGGGCGGCTCGCCGGGGCATCCTGAGTTCCCGCCGCAGAGTCGGGCCGATCATGCGGTGCGCGCGGCATCCTTCCCTGCTCCCTTGGGCGGCCAGGGCACGAGCATCGAGGTGGTGCGCTGGTAGTCGGCGTAGGCGGGGTGACGTGACGCGGAGATCGACTCGGTGAAGATCGTCGACCCGATGAACAGCACCGTCAGCAGCACCGCGCCCGCGATCGACCAGTTGAGCGCACCTCCCCAGAATCCGATACCGGATGCCGCGGCCGCCGTGGCCCCGAGGGCGTAGAACGCCCACCACTGCGCCTGCTCGAAGAAGAAGTTGGGGTGGCGGCTGTACCGGAAGAGCCCGGTCGTGGCGAACCCGGGCGCGAGGTGGCCGCCGGCGTGCTTCTTGGCCTGGTGGAACGCCCACTGCTGCTGGTCGGCGACGAACTCGCCCACGAGGAACGCGAGGAACAGCACCGCGAACGCCGCATCCCAGCCGTTGAGCGACGACGGATGCTGCCACGCGACGAACGCGGGGAGGGTGATGAGCACGAGCAGCGCGTTCTGGTACAGCACGATGAAGAGCAGGTTGAACACCTGGAACTGCCACGGCTTCATGCGACCGCGGAGGATCGCCCAGCGATAGTCCTCCATGCCGGTGTACCCGCCCTTGCGGGCGAAGTTGAACGTGAGGCGCGCCCCCCACAGGGTGACGAGCACGGCCATGACGACGAGCCGTGCGGCATCCTCTCCCGCGAAGAGCGAGAAGCCGGCGAAGATCCACACGTAGGCGACCGGCACGATCGACCAGATCCGGTCGACCCACGAGGTGTCCTTCGTCACGAGCGACGCGATCCAGCAGAACGCGCAGGTGACGGCGAAGAGGGCCAGCACGACACTGAGCGGGTCGGGCATGAGCGGGTTCATGCGCACAGCCTAGAACGGGCGTGCGTCGGATACGCCGCTTGTGTGGTCAGACCACGAGGCGCTACTGTGGTCGGACCACAGAGCCGTGCACAGGAGGTGCCATGGAAGCCGCCGCATCACCGCGAGCCTGGCAGCTCGTGCTCGCGCGGATCGAGGCGGACCTGCGAGACGGCCGGATCTCGGCGGGCGATCGCCTCGCGCCGGAGCGCGAGCTCGCGACGCAGCTCGGCGTGGGGCGATCCAGCGTGCGCGAAGCGCTCCGGGTGCTCGAGGTGCTGGGTGTCATCCGCACGTCGACCGGCTCCGGCCCGACGTCCGGCGCGATCATCATCGCGACGCCTCGCGGGGGGCTGTCGACCTTGCTGCGCCTGCAGGTGGCGGCCAGCGGATTCCCGGTCGACGATGTCGTGCGCACCCGCACGCTGATCGAGACCGCGAGCGTCGACACGCTGGCAGCGGCGCCCGACCGCGACACGTCGACGGCGCACGAGCTGCTCGACGCGATGGACGCGCCCGACCTCACCACGGAGGAGTTCCTCGCCCTCGACGCGCGACTGCACCTCTCGCTCGTGGAGGCTGCCGGCAACATCGTCGTGTCGGCCATGATGGAGGGCCTGCGCGACGCGATCGAGTCGTACGTGTCCGGCCTGGCCGACACCTTCCCGGACTGGGATGCCGCGGCCGCCGGCCTGCGCGCCGAGCACCGCGCGATCATCGCCGCCGTCGACGCGGGCGAAGGCCCGACGGCGCACCGCCTCGTGTCCGAGCACATCGCCCGCTACTACGCGGGCGCCCGCCGAGCCGGCTCCGGCTCTCCCGAACCCGAACCCGCACCCGCACCCGCACACGAATCTGAATCCGCACCCGCCGAGGAGGCCGCACCATGGTGAAGCGTCAGCTGCCCAAGCCCGCCGAGCTGCTGGAGCTCATGCAGTTCAAGAAGCCCGAGCTCGACGGCCGCAAACGCCGCCTCGACGCCGCGCTGACGATCTACGACCTGCGCACGATCGCCAGGCGCCGCACCCCCAAGGCGGCGTTCGACTACACCGACGGCGCCGCCGAGGGCGAGCTCTCGCTCGCCCGTGCGCGGCAGGCGTTCGAGGATGTCGAGTTCCACCCCGACATCCTGCGCCCTGCGGAGAGCGTGGACACCTCCACGGAGATCCTGGGCGGACCGAGCGCGATGCCCTTCGGCATCGCGCCCACGGGATTCACCCGCCTCATGCAGACGGAGGGGGAGTCCGCGGGTGCCGCCGCGGCTGGTGCCGCCGGCATCCCGTTCACCCTCTCGACGCTGGGAACCACCTCGATCGAGGACGTGAAGGCGGCCAATCCCCACGGACGGAACTGGTTCCAGCTGTACGTGATGCGCGACCGCGACGTCTCGTTCGGTCTGGTGGAGCGGGCCGCAGCGGCCGGGTTCGACACGCTGCACTTCACCGTCGACACGCCGGTCGCGGGAGCGCGTCTGCGCGACAAGCGCAACGGGTTCTCGATTCCACCGCAGCTGACCGTCGGCACGATCGTGAACGCCATCCCGCGGCCGTGGTGGTGGTACGACTTCCTCACGACCCCCAAGCTCGAGTTCGCCTCGCTCACTACGACCGGTGGGACAGTGGCCGACCTCATCGGCGCGGCGATGGATCCCACCATCAGCTACGACGACCTCGCGACGATCCGAGGCATCTGGCCGGGCAAGATCGTGATCAAGGGTGTGCAGAACGTCGACGACGCGGTGCGTCTGATCGACCTCGGCGTCGACGGCATCGTGCTGTCCAACCACGGCGGCCGTCAGCTCGACCGCGCACCCATTCCCTTCCACCTGCTTCCGTCGGTCGTGCGCGAGGTCGGCGCGGACGCCACCGTGATGATCGACACCGGCATCATGAACGGCGCCGACATCGTGGCATCCGTCGCCCTCGGCGCGAAGTTCGCCCTCATCGGCCGGGCGTACCTCTACGGTCTGATGGCCGGCGGGCGTCAGGGGGTCGATCGCACGATCGCGATCCTGCGCAGCGAGATCGAGCGCACCATGCAGCTGCTGGGCGTCTCGACGCTCGCCGAGCTCGAGCCGCGTCACGTGACCCAGCTCGCGCGTCTGGTGCCCCTCGGACGGGACGGTGCGCCGATCGCCCGCTGACCCCGGTTTCACGAACGTCGCCACCCCGGGTTACATTCAAGGGCATCTTGATTCGACTTCTGGGGGGAAGCGCATGGAGAGCTCGACGTCCGGCGACCGTGCGGCACGCGTCACCGGTTTCGCCGCCGAACTGCGTTCGCTGAGGCTGGCGTCCGGGAGCCCGACGCTCGCCCGGCTGCAATCCGAGACGGGCATCTCGCGCAGCGTCATCTCCGACGCCTTCGCGGGCAAGTACCTGCCGTCGGCGCGCACCCTCGCCGCTCTGGTCCCCGTGCTGGGCGGTGACGCGGCGGAGTGGGTCGCGCGACGCGACGCCCTCGCGACGGGGAGGGATGCTCCGCCCGTCGTCGTGCGGCCGTGGGAGACCGACGCGGTCGGCGTCGCGACCGCCTCGGAGGAGTCAGCCATCACACCGGATGAGGCCGTCGCTTCGCATGGGTCGGCGACGACCCCCCTCGCGCGCGGGGGGCACGATATCTCGGAGGGATCGTCCGCCGGCGCGACGACTCGACCGCAGCTGCACCCGACCGGTCGCCGCACGGTGGCCCTGGTGGGTGCGGGTGGATTCGTCGCTGGCGTCGCCGTGACCGCGCTCGTGACGGCCCTCGTCGTCGGCTCCAGTGCATCCTCATCGATGCCAGCCTCTCCCGTCGCGTACGGACCGACACCGAAGATCTCGGTCGCCGACGGCCAGGATCCGGCGTTCACCCCGTGCACCTCGGATGCCAAGGTGGTCGCCTCTGTCAGGCGGCAGGCCGAGACCCTGATCGAGATCCTGTGGTCGAACGACTGCTACGCAGGGTGGGGGCGGATCACCCGCTACGACGGGAAGGCCACGGGAAACACTGTGACCATCGCTTTCTATCCGCAGACCGCACCGCATGGACCGGCGCGTCAGCAGGCGGTCGAGCACGACGTGGCCGCCGCGTACACGACGCTGGTGGTGCGGCCCTCAGCAGACACGCTGCTGTGCGCGGTCGGCGCCTACTCCGTATCGGGCGCGAAAGTCGATCTCGGCGAACCGATCTGCACCTGAGCACGTGGCGCGTCATCAGCCCGTTCGGAGTTTCCGGAAAACCCGGAACACCGCGTGATTCCGGGCGATGCCGGCCTTCCGGACGCCTCGGCGGGCGGCCTGCGGGCCGGTGCTCGGTAGCCTCGTGACGCAACCCTGTCGGGGGGCCACGGGTTGTCGACCGGTCAGTGGGGGGTCATCCTGTCCGGCTGCGTGGCCTGCGACCGTGTCGTCGTCGCACTGGGGGCGACGACGACACGGTCGCGGGCGTGTTCAGTCCTGAGCTCGGACCGGCAGCGTCGGGATGAGCGCGTCGAGCAGATCGGCCGTCTCGGTCCAGCCCTCGACGGCGCGGCATGCGACGCCCATGGCGAGCACCGGGTAGTCGTTGCCGTCGGGGTCGAGCCGGTCGCCGAAGAACAGCATGTCGTCGAGCGCGACGCCGGTCACCTCGGAGAGCTTGGTCATGCCGTAGGCCTTGTCGATGCCGCGGTGGGTGATGTCGACCGATGTCGAGCCGCCGGAGCGCACCTCCAGGTCGGGCACGCGGGCGGCAACGGCCTCGCGCAGCGCCGACTTCTTCTCGCCCGTCGGGTCCCATGCCGTCTTCGCGTCCAGCGGCGCACGCTGGCCGAGCGCCGAGAACGTGATCTGCGAACCGCGGTCCTCGAGGATGTCGCCCCACGTCTCGGTCTCCCAGAGCCCGAGCCGCCGCGCCTCCTCCTCGACCGCTGCGAGCGCGCGGGCCTTCTCGTCATCCGTGAGCGTGTGCGCGTACACGGCCGCGAACCCGTCGCCGTCGTGATGGTAGTACTGCGTTCCGCACGTGGGCATGAGGTGCACGTGGGAGAGGACGGATGCTGCGGCATCCGGAAGCTTCTCGACCAGCTGAGTGCGGAACTGCATGATCTGCCCACCCGAGATGATCGCGACCTCGACCCGCTCCGCGAGGGCGATCAGCTGCGCGCCGATGCGCGGATCGATCGCCGTCTTAGAGGGGGCGAGGGTGTCGTCGAGGTCGAAGGCGACCAGGAGGGGGACGGTGGTCTCCGGCATGGGGCTCCGTTCGCGATGTGTCATGCGAGAGGCTCCGCCCGATCTGACGATCTACGGCGGAGCCTCTCTGCTGTCGGGGTGACAGGATTTGAACCTGCGGCCTCGTCGTCCCGAACGACGCGCGCTACCAAGCTGCGCCACACCCCGGAGCAACCCCCCTAGCCTACCCGATCGGAGTGGATGCTTCGCACCCGGCCGGGTCTGACGGGGGCAGGGAGGCCACGTCAGACGGTGGTGCGCCGGCGCTGCTGTGCGTGGTGGCCGAGGAAGCCTCCGCCCAGAAGCAGTGCGATCAGTCCGAAGCCGGCCACGCGGTGCAGGTCGTCGCTCGGGCCGGTGAGGGCGAGTTCGGGCGGCGCGGCGTTCGGCGTCGGGGGCTCGGGGACGTGCGTGACCTGGGTGGGTGTCGCGAACTGCTCGGCCCAGACGTAGTCGCGCTCGAGGTGTGCGGCGACGGACGGCTCCTGGTCGGCGGCGGCGATGCGCCACACGGCGGTGTAGTACCCCGGTCCGGGGAGATCCCACGTCGATGCGACCCGGTAGGTTCCTGCGCCGAGTGCGGGGTCGGTCACCAGCGTGAGCTCGCCCACGGCGACGGCGTCGGCGGGAACCTCCGTCGAGGAGATCGGCGGCTGCTCGGTGCGGTAGACGACGGCGACGGCGCGCAGGGAGACGGCGCTGCCGTCGGTCGCGCGCGGCCATACCCCCTCGACCGCAGCGACGGCGACCTCGTCGACGTACGGTCCGCTCGTCGTCTCGGACGAGACGACCTGCGTCGTGATCCCGGGGGCGAACACGACCGGGCGGGGCGCGGCGTCGGCGGCCTCGACGACGTAGTCCACCGAGCCGCCGGGGCCCGCGGTGCTCTGCTGCCCCGCGGTGGTGACGTACCGGATGGCCGGAGCGATCGCGGCCGCGAAGCGGCCCGTCGCCCGGACCGTGTAGGGACGACCGTCGCCCGGAGGCGGCGCCGCGATGATGGGCAGGTCGACACCGCTGTCGACCTGCGTGCGATCGGGCAGGCCGGTGTCGGCGAAGACGGCGTGGGTGAGCGACACGGTCGCGATCGTGCCCGCTCCACCGCTGAGGCGCACAGTGCCGCGACGGGCATCTGCCGCGTCCGTCGTCAGGGCGATGGCGCCGTCGCTGCCGGGCACGACCACCGCGGCGGCTTCGGCGGCGTACTGCTCGGCGAGTGCGGCAACGGAGGCGGCGTGCTCGGGCGCGAGCCGATCGAAGGTCCAGTGCACGGCGCCGGCCAGCGAGTCGCCCGGGTAGCCTCAGGCGTGCAGCGTGACGTCGCGGTTCGCGATCGCCTTCACCGCCCACCCGACGGCGGCCGACCGAACGGGATCACCGGTCTGGCCGTGGGTTGACACGAGGTGGTTGATGCCCGCGAGCTGCTGCGCGCTCATCCCGGTCGCCTCGCCGTGGATCCCTTGGTCGACGCTTTCGCCGGTGGGCGCCGGGAGCCCGGGCAGGATGCAGTAGGTGTGCACGCCGTTCACGATCATCGAGCCGTGCCAGCCGAGCGCCGACAGCGGCGCCCAGGTGCCGAACCCGGCGCCCTGCGTCGCAGCTGACGCCGAAGGTGCGGTGGCGACCAGCCCGACGCCGCTCAGGAGCAGACCGGCCAGGGCGGCGATCAGGCCGAGCATCAGGCGGCGACGGGGCGCGGGGCGGGTGCGGGAACGAGCGGCGGGCATGAGGCATCCTTCGACGGGGGAAGCTGCGGATGCCTCGATGCTCGCCTGCACGACCCGTCGCCGAGGGCGGCGCGATCCCGAATGTGCGCGATGGCCGTGGTCGCCGCGCGCAGAGTCGGTTGGGGAGGAGCGCCCCCCGGTCGGTCGACGGTCAGTCGCGGGGGAGGAGCGTGAGGAAGGACGCCTCGGGGCGGCACGCGAAGCGCACCGGCGCGTAGATCGAGTGGCCGATGCCCGCACTGACGTTGAGGGGCGCTGTGCGTCCGAGATGCGTCCACTCGCTCAGACCGCGAGCCTGGCGCAGCGGGATGTCGCAGTTCGCCACGAGCGCCCCGACGCCGGGGAGGCGCACCTGCCCGCCGTGCGTGTGACCGGCGAACAGCACGTCGGCGCCGAATCCGAGGAACGCGTCGAGCACACGTCGATACGGAGCGTGGGTGACGCCGATGCGCAGGTCGGCCTCGGGAAGCGCCTCGATCTGCGGCGGGAGCGCGGCGAGGTCGTCCCAGTTCCGGTGCGCGTCGCTCACGCCGAACGCGTCGATCGTGAGTCCGCCGACCTGTAGCGAGCCCGCGGCGTTGTTGAGGTCGAGCCACCCGAGGTCGCCCCCGAGGTAGCGGTCGAGCGCGCCGGTGTCGAGGGGCGCGGCATCCCTGTTCGCCTTCGACGGGCCCGTGAAGTATCGCAGCGGATTGCGCGGTGTGGGCGAGACGCGGTCGTTCGACCCGTGCACGAACACGCCCGGCACGCCCCGGAGCGGATCGAAGGCCGAACGGATGCCGCGCAGCCCGTCGGCGTGGCCGAGGTTGTCTCCGGTGTTGACCACCAGATCGGGCTTGAGTGCGGCCAGCCCCGCGATCCACTGCTGCTTGCGATGCTGCCAGGGGGCCATATGGGCGTCGGAGAGGTGCAGCACGCGCACCGGGTCGGCGCCGGGGGGCAGCACCCGCAGGGTGTGGAAGCGCGTGGTGAACAGGTAGCGCTCGATGCCGACACCCCACACCGCGGCGCCGACGCCGACCGCCCCCACCGCCGCGAGGGCGGTGAGGGCGGTGCGCGTAGACGATCCCGCCGGCACTACGGGCAGGTCTTCGACGTGTAGTCGATGGTGATCGCGGTGTTGCGGTTCACCATCGTCCCCGCGGCGGGGTTGGTTCCCGTGGCGGGTTTGCCGTTCGCATTCGGATCGACGGTGCAGGTTCCGGGCTGGACGTTCCCGAAACCGGCGCCGCGGACCGTGGCCACTGCGGCTGCGACATCGCCGCTCACCGGCGGTATCGCTGCGCCCTGGCCATTGCTCGGGCTCAGTGTGATCTGCGTGCCGGCGGCGATCCGGCCTGCGGGCGGGGTCTGCGCGGCGACGAGCCCGGCGGCGACGTCGGAGTCCACCACGGGCCCGGCGGTCGCATCGAAGCCGGCGTCCTTCAACGTCTGGATCGCCTGGTCGAGAGGCTGGCCCACGACATTCGGGAGATCCTTCAGCGTCGGCTTCGTGAGAGAGGTGTCCGGCTGGGGGAAGGGGGTGCCGCCGTAGAGGCTGTCCGCGACGCCCTGGATCTGTCGGGCGATGCCGTATCGGATGTACTGCCCCTGCTGGCCGTTGATGTATCGGGTGAAGATGTTGCCCTTGCCGTTGGAGTTGCCCACCCACGCCGCGGTCGCCACCTTGGAGCTCGACTCGATCATCCACGTCTGCGTGTCCTCGTGCGTGCCGGTCTTGCCGATGAGGGCCGTGCCGTCACCGGGGTTCGCCGTCGCACCGGTGCCGCCGCGGTTCATGACGCCCTGCAGGGCGTACGCGGTGGTGGCTGCGACCTTAGGGTCGACCACCTGCGAGCAGCTGGTCGCGGGCGGCGTCATCTCGACGCCGTCGGAGGTGACCACGCGGTCGATGATCTTGGGCTGGCAGTAGATGCCGTTGTTGGCGATCGTCGCGTACGCGCCCGCCATGGCGATCGGCGTCACATTGTTCGAGCCGATGATGGAGAACTGGTCGTTCATCTGGATCGGCGAGCCGTCGCCGCGGGTCACACCCATCTTCGTCGCGACCTTCTGGATATCGCAGAGGTCGAGCTGCTCGGCCATCGCGAAGAAGCCCGAGTTGAGCGAGTCACGGGTGAAGCTCATCGGTGTACCGACATATCCGTTGCCGGAGAAGTTCTTCACCACGGTGTTGGCGCCGTTGGTCCAGGTGCCGTCGCATGTCGTGAACTTCTTGAACGCCCGGTTCACGCCGTTGACGGTTTCGTTGACCGAGTGGCCCTTTTCGAGCCAGTCGACGAGTGTGAACAGCTTGAACGTCGACCCGGCCTCGAAGCCCGTCGACTGGCCGTAGGTTGAGTTGCCCGCATAGACGAGGGAGGAGTAGTTGGGGTCGCCCGTCACGCTCTCGTTGAATTTGGTGTTCTGCGCGATCGCGAGGATGCGTCCGGTGCTCGCCTCGATGCTGACGCTGGTCGAGCCGAACATGCCTGTCGAGCCGTCGACCATCCCGTCGACCGATGTCGGGGTGAGTTCGCTCATGGTCTTGTTGGCCTGGTACTGCACGCGGGGGTCCATGGTCGTGTAGATGCTGAGTCCGCCGCGCTGGAGGGCTTTGATGCGGTCGTCGAGGGTCGCGCCGAACGCGGGATCCTCCTTGATCACGTTCTTCACGTACTGGCAGAAGTAGGCGCTGCCGAGCGCGACGGCACAGCCGGTCGTCGCGGGCGTGATCGTCGGCGTGATCGGCGTGATCGCGGCTTCGTCGTACTGCGCCTTGGTGATCTTCCCGTCGGCGAACATGCGGCTGAGAACGTACAGCTGCCGCACCTTGGTGGCGGTGTAGGGGTCTGCCGCCGCGGTGTACTGCTCCTGCGTGATCGTGCCCGCCGTCAGCAGGGCGTCCAGTACGGCGAGCTGACCGGGGTCGGCGGTGATGGCGCCGTCGGCCGCACCGTTCGAAGGGTTCGTCGGATCGTCGAGGCGATAGGTGTTCGGATTCTGCAGGATGCCCGCGAGGGTGGCTGCCTGCCCGACGTTGAGCCCTGACGCCGGAGTATTGAAGTAGTACTTCGCCGCCGCGTCGATGCCGTACGTGATGCCGCCGAAGTTGGCGATGTTGAGGTATCCCAGCAGGATCTCGTTCTTCGAGTACTTCTGCTCGAGGGCGATCGAGTACCGCATCTCCTGCAGTTTGCGCTGGATGCCGCTGGGGCCGCTGGACTGCGTCGCGTCGGTGAAGCACTGCGCGAGGGTCGCTGCGTCCGGGGCGTTCGCCTCGCACCGCTGGATGAGGATGTTCTTGACGTACTGCTGGCTGATCGACGAGCCACCCTGCGTCTGGCCGCCGCCCGCGTTGCTCAGAAGCGCGCGTGTGGTGCCGATCAGATCGATCCCGCCGTGCTGATAGAAGCGCGGGTCCTCGCTGGAGAGCATCGCGTCGTACATGATCGGCGTGATCTGGTCGAACGTGACGGGCGAGCGGTTCTGGTCGTAGAACTGCGCCAGCTCGGTCGATGTGCCGTCGGCCGGGTTCGTGTAGTACAGCGTCGTCGGCAGCATGAGCTTCTCGATGTCGAGCACGCTCGGGAGGTTGTCGAACATCGTGATGGCGCTGGAGGCGGCGGCGCCTGAGACGGCGATCGCGGGGGTCACGGTGGCGGTGATGAGGACACCGGCGACGGCACTGAGGCCGACGAGGCCGGCGATCCCGCCGAGCACGCCCGTGGTCGTCCGTTTGGTATCAGGCATAGGGTGATCGTAAGGGAGTTAGCTGAGGGAAGCCTTCTAGCACGCGCGCCCCGAGCACGACCCGCACCCCGATCCGCACCTCGACCGAGGAGTCGCCATGACGACGTGGGAGTACCTCACCACGCCCCTCCTGATCCACAACACCGCCGCGATCCTCAACAACTGGGGCAAGCAGGGCTGGGAGCTCGTGCAGGTCGTGCCCGGCCCCGAGGGCGGACTGGTCGCGTACTTCAAGCGCCCGTCCGGTGGCGGTGCCGACCAGGCGGCGAACACCGGGCTGGATGCCGCCGCCACCGCCGCCCGGCAGTTCGAGGGGGACTGAGATGGCCGCGTCCGACACCCTCGCCGCCCTCGGCATCGACCTCCCGCCCGTTCCGTCGCCCGCCGGCGCCTACGTGCCCGCGAAGGTGCACGGCGACCTCGTCTTCACCGCGGGCCAGCTGCCGCTGGTCTCGGGCGTGCTGCCGGCCACCGGCAAAGTGGGCGACGGTCACAAGCTCGTGCCCGCGGCCGATGCCAAGGAGTACGCCCGCCTCTCGGCGCTGAACGCCATCGCCGCCGCCGCGGCGGCCGTCGGCGGTGTCGACCGCATCACCGGGGTCGTCAAGGTCACGGGTTTCGTGGCATCCGTCCCGGAGTTCACCGGCCAGCCGGGCGTCATCAACGGGGCGAGCGAGCTGCTCGGCGAGGTCTTCGGCGACGCCGGACGTCACGCGCGGTCCGCGGTGGGTGTGCCCGTGCTGCCGCTGGACAGCCCCGTCGAGGTCGAGGTCGTCTTCAGCTTCGCCTGAGCCCGATACGACGGACGGCCCGGTTTCGCGACCGGGCCGTCTCTCGTCCGGCGCTAGCGGACCTGGGCGGAGATCACGCTCATGACGGCCGTGTCGGCGAGGGTCGTCGTGTCGCCCACCTCGCGGCCCTCCGCGACATCCCGCAGCAGCCGGCGCATGATCTTGCCGGAGCGCGTCTTGGGCAGCTCGTCGACGATGTAGACGTCGCGGGGGCGGGCGATGGGGCCGATCTGCTCGCCGACCCACTGGCGCAGAGCCTGCGCCAGGCCCTCGGGGGAGTGCTCCTTGAGGTAGCTCTGCTTGATGATCACGAACGCCGCCACGGCCTGGCCGGTGGTCTCATCCGACGCCCCGACGACGGCGGCCTCCGCCGTGGCCTCGTGCGCCACGAGCGCCGACTCGATCTCGGCGGTCGAGAGTCGATGCCCCGAGACGTTCATCACGTCGTCGACGCGGCCCAGCAGCCAGACGTCGCCGTCCTCGTCGAGACGGGCGCCGTCCCCGGCGAAGTAGTAGCCCTGATCGGCGAACTTCGCCCAGTAGGTCTCGACGAACCGCTCCGGGTCGCCCCAGATGCCGCGGAGCATCGACGGCCACGGCTCGGTGATGACGAGCAGTCCGCCGTTGCCCTCGCCGACCGGTTCGCCCGACTCGTCGACGACATCGACCGAGATGCCCGGCAGCGGCACCTGCGCCGACCCCGGCTTGGTCTCCGTGACCCCCGGGAGCGCCGAGATCATGATGGCGCCCGTCTCGGTCTGCCACCACGTGTCGACGATGGGCGCAGCATCCGCTCCGATGACGCTGCGGTACCAGACCCACGCCTCCGGGTTGATGGGCTCGCCCACCGACCCGAGCAGGCGCAGCGACGACAGGTCGAACTTCTGCGGCACCGCCCGCCCGATCTTCATGAACGAGCGGATCGCCGTCGGTGCGGTGTAGAAGACGGTGACGCCGTACTTCTCGATGACCTCCCACCAGCGACCGGGATGCGGGGTGTCGGGCGTGCCCTCGTAGAGCACCTGGGTGGCGCCGTTGGCGAGCGGTCCGTACGTGACATAGGTGTGGCCCGTGATCCAGCCGATGTCCGCCGTGCACCAGTAGACGTCGGTCTCGGGGTGGATGTCGTGCACGACACGGTTCGTGAACGCCGCCTGGGTGAGGTAGCCGCCCGAGGTGTGCAGGATGCCCTTGGGCTTCCCGGTGGTGCCCGACGTATAGAGGATGAACAGCGGGTTCTCCGCCGGGAACGCGGATGCCTCGTGCTCGGCCGACGCCGCGGGCACCTCGTCGTGCCACCAGAGGTCGCGTCCCTCCACCCAGTCGACGTCGTTCCCGCCGCGGCGGACGACCAGCACGTGCTCGACGCTCTCCTGCACTCCGGATCCGTTGCGGTCGGCCAGGGCCTGGTCGACGGCGGGCTTGAGCGCCGACACCTTGCCCTTGCGGTAGCCGCCGTCGGCGGTGATCACGAGCTTCGCGCCGGCGTCGTCGATGCGCGAGCGCAGGCTGTCGGCCGAGAATCCGCCGAACACGACGGAGTGGATCGCACCGACGCGTGCGACGGCGAGCATCGCTGCGACGGCCTCCGGGATCATCGGCAGGTAGATCGCGACCCGGTCGCCCAGGCCGATGCCGAGCTTCGTCAGCACATTCGCGACCCGCTTGACCTCGTCGGTGAGCTCGGCGTACGTGACGCGGCGCTCATCGCCGTTCTCGCCCTCCCACAGCAGCGCGGCACGGTCGCCGTTGCCCGCCTCGACGTGCCGGTCGAGGCAGTTGTACGCCACGTTGAGCTCACCGTCGCCGAACCAGGTCGCGAACGGCGGGTTCGACCAGTCGAGAACCTCGGTGAACGGCGTGTGCCAGTGCAGCTCGCGCGCCTGCTCGGCCCAGAAGCCCTCGCGGTCGGCGGCGGCCCGGGCGTAGAGGTCGGCGGTACCGACGGCATCCGCCGCGAATGTCGCGGACGGCGCGAACCGGCGCGTCTCGGTGAGAAGGTGATCGATCTGGCTGCTCATGGTGCACTCCTTCGGGACATGAGACGAGTCGGATGCCGCGGCACGGCCGCGATCATTGGTCGGCAGGGTCCATCAGACACGGCCGGGCGGGGGCGCACCACCCCCGTTAGTAGGTGTCGCGCGGCCCGCTACTGATATATCACCGCGAACGCCTGCGGATTCGTTTGGAACGTTGCGGGTAGTTGCGTAAGCTCAACTCCGGCCGAACTCTGATTCTGGCATCGCGGCACCCGACCCCCCCGAACGGGGTGCTGCGCGTGGCGGCATCCCATTCCCCCCATGGGATGCCGCCCCTTTTCTTTCCGGATCGTCGACTCCTCCCCATCGGATCGCGGTCGACGTTCGAGTACCGACTTCGCGAGCACCAGCGACTCGGTCCCTTCCGGTCCACGCGGCGCTCCTAGCGTCGAGCCATGCCCGAACCGTTCGTCGTCCAGCCGCGTCCTCCCGCGACGCGTCCAACGGCGACGGATGGCGGGTCGCCGGACACCCGCGCGGCGGACACCCGCTCGACGGACGTCCGCTCGACGGGTGCCGACTCGACGGATGCCTCGGCCCGTCGCCGCGGCCACGCGCCGCGCGTGCACGCGGCAACGGGAGCGCCCGCACCCTCGGGATCGGACCCATCGAGGGGCTGGATCCCCGGGCGTGCGCCGGCACGCGACTCGGCGACGGCGTCGGCACGGGCGGCGGTCGGGCTGAGGCATCCGCTGCCTGCGGTCCTCGCGCCGCTGGAACCGTTCCTGCGCGACGAGCGCACCACCGATCTGTTCGTCAACGGCGCGACCGGGCTGTTCGTCGATCGCGGTCACGGACCCGAACCCCAGCTCTCCTGGCGCGCCGACGAAGAAGAGGTCCGCGAGCTCGCGGTCGCCCTCATCGGGCTCGGCGGTCGCCACATCGACGATGCGACCCCCTGCGTCGACGTGCGGCTCGACGGCGGCCTGCGGGTGCACGCCGTGCTGCCGCCGGTCTCGGCCGAGGGAACGGTGATCTCGGTGCGCGTGCCGCGGCTGGGCACTCCCGGTCTGGACGATCTCGAGCGCCTCGGCATGTTCGACACCCCCATGCGCGAGCGGCTCGAGGGCATCGTCCGTCGGCGGGAGAACATCCTCGTCACGGGTGCGGCCGGAGCCGGGAAGACGACACTGCTGGCGGCTCTGCTCGGCGGCGCACCGGCGACCGAGCGCATCGTCACGATCGAGGACGTCGCCGAGCTGCGCATCGAGCACCCGCACCACGTGCGGCTCGAGGCGCGGCAGCCGAATCTCGAGGGCGTCGGTGCGATCGGCCTCGCACGGCTCGTGCGCGAGGCGCTGCGCATGCGGCCCGACCGCCTCGTCGTCGGTGAGTGCCGCGGCGAGGAGGTGCGCGAGCTGCTGTCGGCCCTCAACACCGGCCACGACGGGGGTGCGGGCACCGTGCATGCGAACGGGCTCGACGACGTGCCGGCCCGCCTCGAGGCGCTCGGTGCGCTCGCCGGGCTCGACGACCGCGCGCTGGCCCGCCAGGTCACCAGCGCCATCCACCACGTGCTGCACATCGGGCGCACGCACGACGGGCGGCGGGTGCTGCAGGGCATCGGGCGTCCCGTGCTCGACGACCGCGGCCGGCTGAGGGTGGTCGTCGGGGGAGACGAGGGCGACGCATGAGGCTGCTGGCCCACGTCATCCGGCGTCGCACGACGACCGAGCCCGACGCCGCCGGCGCCGCCGAGACCGTGCTGCGCGTCGCCGTGCTGCTGCAGGCCGGCATCGCGCCCGCCCGCGCGTGGGAGCACCTGGCCGCGACGGGCGACACGACCGCCGCCGCGGTGCAGGCGCGTGTGCGCGACGGGATGCCTCTGCCCCGGGCGATCGCGGCCGGTGGCGAGCCGTGGCCCGACGTCGCGGTCGCCTGGACGGTGGCGGCGACGGTCGGGGCGCCCCTGGCAGACAGCCTGCGCGCGATCGCCGCCGCCCTCCGCGACGGCCAGGAGGCGGCCGACGAGGTGCGCGTCGCGCTCGCCGAACCCGCCGGCACCGCTCGCCTGATGGGGTGGCTCCCGCTCGTGGCGGTGGTGCTGGGCGTCGCGCTCGGCTTCGACACCCTCGGGGTGCTCGGAACGAACCCCCTCGGCATCGCGTGCTTGATCGGCGGACTCGGGCTCATCGTCGGCGCGCGCCGCTGGACGGGGCGCCTCGTGCGGGCGGCGCGACCGCCCGAGCGGATGCCGGGGCTCGATGCCGAGCTCATCGCGATCGGACTGAGCGGCGGGGCATCCATCGACCGCGCTCGCCGCATCGTCGCCGAGGCCGCCGTGCTGCCGGACGCGGATCGAGGAGCGAAGCCGCAGCCGGGCGAGAACCCGGATTCGGCAGACGGCCCGCTCGCAGCACAGGAGACCGCCCCCGCACGGCGTCCGCGAGGAGCCTCGGACCCGGTCGTCGATCCCCGCGCCGACATCGACGCCACGTTGGAGCTGTCGCGCACCGCCGGGGTGCCCGCCGTCGAGCTCCTGCGCGCCTCGGCGGCGCTCAGCAGGCATCGCGCCCGCACGGCCGGACGACTGCGCGCGGCCGCGCTGTCGACGCGGCTGCTGCTTCCGCTCGGCGTCTGCACCCTCCCCGCGTTCCTGCTGCTGGGCGTGGCGCCGATGCTCCTGAGCGTGCTCGCCTCCACCACCCTCACCCTCTGAACTCCTCGAGCAGTGCCCGCCACCCACCCCCACCACATGAAGGAGAATCCGATGTCCGAAAGCCCCGCCGTCTCCGGCACCCTCGCCCGCTCCGGCGGGTCGGTCACCGAGATCGTCCCGCTGCCCCCGCTCACCCGGCGTCGAGCCGCCGCCCTGCTCACCGACGACACCGGCGCAGCGACGGCCGAGTACGCCATCGCCACGATGGCGGCGGTCGCGTTCGCCGGCCTGCTCGTGATCATCATGCGCAGCGACGAGGTGCGCGGGATCCTCACCGACCTCGTCCGTCGTGCGCTCTCGGTCGCCTGATGCCCTGGCCGGCGGTGCGATGGCGTGACCGGGAGCCCGCCCGACCCGAGGTCGGCCGCCACCACTGCCGGACGGGCGCCCGGTATCGACTGGGCGAGCGCGGTTCCGCGGCCGCCGAGTTCGCCGTCGCGCTCCCGGCTGTCGTGATCGTGGTGCTCCTGGGCGCCGTCGCCCTCGGCGCGTGCGCCACCCAGGTGCGGCTGCAGGACGCGGCCGCCGACGCGGCGCGGCTCGCCGCCCGCGGGGACAGCCCGGCACGCGCGGCGGATGCCGTCGGCGCAGCGGTGGCGATGTCGACGCGCGGCGACCTCGTGTGCGCGGCGATGAGCGCCGACGCCGGGTTCGGGTTCGGTGTGCTCACCGCCACCTCCTGCGCCCTCGACGGAGGCCGCTGATGCCGGGGACCGTGGTCACGGCCGGCGTCGTCGCCTGCGCGGCCGCGGCGGCGATCGGACTGGCGACGGTGGGGGCGGCATCCGCGTTCTCGCAACGACTCGCCGGTGTGGCGGATGCCGCCGCCCTCGCCGCGGCCGACGCGGCCTCCGGAGCCGTGACCGGCATCCCGTGCGCGCGTGCCGCGGAGGTCGCCGGCGCGTCGGGAGCGGCCGTCGTCGCGTGCGAGCTCGACGACCTCGTCGCCACCGTCCGCGTGTCCGCGACGTTCGCCCGGCTGCCCGCGACCGCCACCGCGCGGGCGGGTCCGCCTCCGGAACCTGCGACGCCCTCACAGTGAGCGGTGTGTATGGTGTGCATCGAAGAAAGGCGTGCAGCAGTGGCACAGAAAGCGTCGACGGGCAAGAAGCTCGTGATCGTCGAGTCCCCGACCAAGATGAAGTCGATCCAGGGGTACCTCGGCGACGGCTACGAGGTCCTCAGCTCGGTCGGTCACATCCGTGATCTCGCCGATCGTCGCGACATTCCCGCGGAGCTCAAGAAGACGTCGGTGGGCAAGTACTCCATCGACATCGAGAACGAGTTCGCTCCTTACTATGTGGAGTCCGAGCGCGGCAAGAAGACCGTCGCCGAGCTCAAGCGCGCTCTCCGCGGCGCCGACGAGCTCCTGCTCGCGACTGATGAGGACCGCGAGGGCGAGGCCATCGCGTGGCACCTGCTCGAGGCGCTCAAGCCCAAGGTGCCCGTGAAGCGCATGGTGTTCCACGAGATCACGAAAGACGCCATCCAGGCCGCCGTCGGCAACACGCGCGAGCTCGACCTCGACCTCGTCGACGCGCAGGAGACCCGCCGCATCCTCGACCGGCTGTACGGGTGGGATGTCTCGCCCGTCCTGTGGATGAAGGTGCAGCAGGGCACCTCCGCCGGCCGCGTGCAATCCGCCGCGACCCGTCTGGTCGTCGACCGCGAGCGCGAGCGCATGGCGTTCGTCTCGGCCTCGTACTGGGATGTCGAGGCCCGTGCGGCCAAGTCCGGCGCGGCCTTCGGCGTCAAGCTCGCGCGCCTCGCCGGTGCGGCCATCGCCCGCGGCTCCGACTTCGACGATCTCGGCGTGCTCAAGAAGGCTGTGGTCGCACTCGACGAGGCGCAGGCCACGAAGCTCGCCACGCAGGTCGCCACGGCGGGTGAGGCATCCGTCTCGTCCGTCGAGGCCAAGCCCGGAACCCGGCGCCCGTACGCCCCGTTCACGACCTCGACGATGCAGCAGGAGGCCGGTCGCAAGCTCTCGATGAGCGCCAAGCACGCGATGAGCGTCGCCCAGCGCCTCTACGAGAAGGGCTTCATCACCTATATGCGCACCGACTCGCAGTCGCTGTCGGCGCAGGCGATCAGCGCCGCCCGGGCGCAGGCCGTGCAGCTCTACGGCGAGAAGGCCGTGCCGCTGCAGCCGCGCGTCTACACGAGCAAGTCGAAGAACGCGCAGGAGGCGCACGAGGCGATCCGCCCGTCGGGCGAGGAGTTCCGCACCCCGTCGTCGGTCGGCTCGCAGCTCGACCGCGACGAGCTGCGCCTCTACGACCTCATCTGGAAGCGCACCGTCGCGAGCCAGATGTCCGACGCGAAATACGAGACGACCACCGTCACGCTGGCCGTGACCGCCGGCGATCGGGTCGCGGAGTTCACCGCGTCGGGCACCGTCTACACGTTCAAAGGCTTCCTCGAAGCCTACGAAGAGGGGGCGGACGAGAAGCGCGGCGATGCCGACAAGGCCGACGACCAGTCGCTCCCTCAGCTGGCCGTGGGCGACGTGCTGCGCATCGACGAGGTCGAGCCGAAGGGCCACGCCACCAATCCGAAGCCGCGCTACACCGAGGCATCCCTCGTCAAGGCGCTCGAGGAGAAGGGCATCGGCCGCCCCTCGACGTTCGCGAGCATCATCGACACGATCATCGCGCGCACGTATGTGACCAAGCGCGGCCAGGCGCTCGTGCCCAGCTGGCTCGCGTTCAGCGTCGTGCGGCTGCTCGAGGAGCACTTCCCCGACCTCATTGACTACGACTTCACCGCCGCGATGGAGGACGACCTCGATGCCATCGCCCGCGGCGAGCAGCGCCGGGTCGAGTGGCTCAAGGAGTTCTACTTCGGCTCCGAGGGTCGCGTGGGCCTGCGCAACGTCGTGGAGAACCTGGGCGAGATCGACGCGCGCGAGCTCAACTCCCGCCGCATCACCGACACCGCCACCCTGCGGATCGGCCGCTACGGCCCGTACCTCGAGATCACGGATCCGGCGCAGCCCGAGGCCAAGGCGCGCATCGTCAACATCCCCGAAGACCTCGCACCCGACGAGCTGACGCCCGCGAAGGCGCAGGAGCTCGTCGACGCGCCGATCGCCGGCGACCGCGTCCTGGGTACGCATCCCGAGACCGGCAAGCTCATCGTCGTGAAGGACGGACGCTACGGCCCGTACGTCCAGGAGCTCGAACCCGAGGAGCCCGCGGCGGTCGACGAGTCCACCGGCGAGGTGCTCGAGACCGAGCCGGCGCCGAAGAAGGGCGCGAAGAAGACCGCGGCGAAGAAGGATGCCGCGCCCAAGCCGCGCACCGCGTCCCTGTTCAAGTCGCAGTCGGTCGACACCGTCGACCTCGACACCGCCGTACAGCTGCTGTCGCTCCCGCGCGAGGTGGGCGCCGACCCCGAATCGGGCGAGGTCATCACCGCGCAGAACGGCCGCTACGGGCCCTACCTGAAGAAGGGCACCGACTCGCGCACGCTCGACAGCGAGCAGCTGCTGCTCACGATCGACCTGCCCGCCGCGCTCGAGGTGTACGCGCAGCCGAAGTACGGTGCCCGCCGCGCCTCCAGCGCGCTCGCCGAATTCGAGGCCGACCCGGTCAGCGGCAAGCCGATCCGCATCCGCGATGGGCGCTTCGGCGCCTACGTCACCGACGGCGAGACCAACGTGACGATTCCGCGGGGCCAGATGCCCGCAGACATCACGTACGAGATCGCCGTGCAGATGCTCGCGGACAAGCGAGCGAAGGGCCCCGCCCCCAAGCGCGCCACGACACGCAAGACGACCACGCGCAAGGCCCCGGCGAAGAAGAGCTCGTGACCTCAGCGGAGGCCGCCCGCGGGCTCTTCGTGACGTTCGAGGGCGGTGACGGAGCGGGCAAGACCACCCAGGCGGCACTGCTGCAGGAGTGGCTCGAGGCATCCGGACGCTCCGTCGTGCGCACGCGCGAGCCCGGCGGCACCGAGGTGGGGGTGCTCGTGCGCGACATCGTGCTGCACCACCGCGGGGAGGTCGCCCCGCGCGCAGAGGCGCTGCTGTACGCGGCCGACCGCGCCCACCACGTCGAGACGGTGGTGCGGCCTGCGCTCGCGCGCGGCGACGTGGTGATCCAGGACCGCTACCTCGACTCCTCCGTGGCGTACCAGGGAGCCGGGCGGGTGCTCGGACCGCGGGAGGTGCGCGACCTGTCGCTGTGGGCGACCGGCGGCCTGCTCCCCGATGTCACGGTGCTGCTCGACCTCGACCCCGCCACCGCACGGTCGCGCCTCGACGCCGACGACAAGCCGTTCGATCGGCTCGAGTCCGAGAAGTCGGCCTTCCACGAGCGCGTGCGCGCAGAGTTCCTCGCGCTCGCGGGCGCCGAGCCCGAGCGCTTCCTCGTGCTCGACGCCTCGCGTCCGGTCGACGAGCTCGCCACGATCGTGCGCGAGCGGGTCGCGGCATCCCTCGCCCGGTGACTCGAAGCGCCGTCGGCGGCCGCGGTTAGGCTGGTGCCCATGACCGACCTCGCCGCTCCTTCGACGGAGTCGGAGGCGGCGTTCCCGTGGGGCGCCGTGTGGGGTCAGCCCGACGCGGTCGCGACGCTGCGGGCCGCGGCATCCGATCCTGCATCGCTCACCCACGCGTGGCTGATCACCGGGCCCCCCGGATCGGGTCGGTCGACCCTCGCGCACGCGTTCGCCGCGGCGCTCATCGCCGAGCCCGGGGACGAGCCCGCCATGCGCCAGGTGCTCGCCGGCACGCATCCCGACCTCACCGCGCTGCGCACCGAGGGAGTGATCATCTCCATCAAGGATGCGCGCTCCCTCGTCGAGCGCTCGTACTTCTCGCCATCGCTCGGCCGCTACCGCGTGATCGTGATGGAGGACGCCGACCGAATGGTCGAGCGCACCTCCAACGTGCTGCTGAAGGCGCTCGAAGAGCCGCCCGAGCGCACCGTGTGGGTGCTGTGCGCACCCAGCGAGGCCGATCTGCTCCCCACGATCCGTTCGCGCGTGCGCGTGCTGCGCCTGCGCGAACCCGACGTCGACGACGTGGCGCGACTCATCGCGCAGCGCACCGGGGTCGACGCGGTCACGGCCGAGCAGTCCGCGCGTCACGCCCAGCGGCACATCGGCATGGCGCAGCGACTGGCGACGGATGCCTCGGCTCGGGCGCGTCGCGACACCACGCTGCGCGGGGTGCTCAGGGTCCGTGGTGTCGGCGACGCGGTCGAGGTCGCCGCGCAGGTCGTGCAGGCCGCGACCGACGACGCGAAGGCGCTCACCGCCGAGCGCGACGAGGCGGAGCGGGCCAGCCTGCTGCGCACCATCGGCGTCGCCGAGGGCGCCGCCGTGCCGCCTGCCGTGCGCTCGCAGCTGTCGGCCCTCGAGGACGAGCAGAAGCGCCGCGCCACCCGCAGCCTCCGCGACGGCATCGATCGGGTGCTCACCGACTTCCAGTCCCTGTTCCGCGATGTCGCTCTGCTGCAGCACGGACGCGACGGCGACCTCATCAACCGTGAGCTCGACGGCGACCTGCGCGCCGTCGCGGCCGCGTGGAGTCCGCAGCGCACCATCGTCGTGCTCGACCAGATCGCCCTCACGCGCCGCAACCTGGAGCAGAACGTCGCTCCCGCCCTCGCGCTCGAGAGCATGCTCATCACCGTCGCCTCCGGAAGGACCCCGTGACCCACCGCACCCCGCACCGCATCGCTGGAGCTCCCACCCGCCGTCGGGGACGCCTGGTCGGCGCGATCGCGGTGCTGGTCGCGGCATCCGTCGCCCTCTCCGGCTGCCTCTACTCGATGATCCCCGAGTCGGCTCCGTCATCGACCGCGAGCCTCGCCCCCGACGTCACCGGCATCGACCCCGCGCTGGTGCCCTACTACGCGCAGACCCTGTCCTGGTCGCCGTGCTCGGGCGGCTTCGACTGCACGACTGTGCGTGCGCCGTTGGACTGGGCGGATCCGTCCGCCGGCGACCTGAGCCTGTCGGTCATCCGCCACCGCGCCTCCAGCGGCACCGCGAAGGGGTCCCTGCTGACCAACCCGGGTGGGCCGGGTGCGAGCGGGGTCTCCCTCATCCGCGACTCGCTGTCGTTCGCCGTGGGCGCGGCGCTGCAGCAGGACTACGACGTGATCGGCTTCGATCCGCGCGGCGTGGGGGCCTCCACCGCGGTGACGTGCCTCGATCCCACCGCGATGGACGCGTACCTGTTCGCCATCCCCCCGGGCGCACGCGGGTCGGATGCCTGGAACGCCGACCTGCAGGCGCGCGACAAGACGTTCGCTGAGGCGTGCCAGGCCAATAGCGGCGGCATCCTCGGGTACATCACGACCGATAACTCCGCCCGTGACATGGACCTCCTGCGCGGGGTGCTGGGCGACGCGAAGCTCAACTACCTGGGCTACTCGTACGGCACGTTCCTGGGCGCGACGTACGCGAAGCTGTTCCCCGAGCGCGTCGGGCGTCTGGTGCTCGACGGTGCGATCGACCCGTCGATCTCGGGACTCGATGTGGGGACGATCCAGGGGGTGGGGTTCGAGTCGGCCCTGCGCGCCTACATGGCGGACTGTCAGCAGGGCGGCTCGTGCCCGTTCCGCGGCACCGTCGACGAGGGGATGGCCGACCTCGGCACGCTGCTGGCCAGCGTCGATCGCTCGCCGCTGCCGGCCACCGACGGTCGGCGTCTGGGCGCCAACGCCCTGCTCACCTCGATCGTCTCGGCGCTGTACTCGAAGGACAGCTGGTCGTATCTGACCACGGCGCTCTCCGACGCGCTGCGCGGAAACCCCGATGTCGCCTTCCAGCTGGCCGACTTCTACTACAGCCGGTCGGGCAGTTCGTACAGCGACAACTCCACCGAGGCCTTCACCGCGTACAACTGCATGGACTATCCCGGCCCGCCGACGCAGGCGCAGCAGGATGCCGCGAACGCCCTCCTGGCAGAGAAGGCGCCCACCGTCGCCCCCTACTGGCAGGGTTCCGACACGTGCGCCGCGTGGCCGTTCCCGCCGACCGGGATCCGCGAGCCGATCTCCGCCGACGGCGCTGCCCCGATCGTCGTGATCGGCACCACCAACGATCCGGCGACACCCTACGAGTGGTCGGTGTCGCTGGCGGCGCAGCTCTCCTCGGGCGTGCTCATCACTCGCGTGGGCGAGGGGCACACCGGCTACAACAAGGGCAACGCGTGCGTCGATGCCGCCGTCGAGAGCTACTTCATCGACGGCACGGTGCCGCAGAACCGTCTGCGCTGCGGGTGACCCGGAGGTCGGCAAGGCGGCGGGCGCGTGGTTCGCGTCGGCCCTCTCGACAGGGTAATATCGTGGATCGTGCAACGCGCAAGCGCTGTACGCCGCCTTAGCTCAGTCGGCAGAGCGATTCACTCGTAATGAATAGGTCGAGAGTTCGATTCTCTCAGGTGGCTCCATGGACGCGACGGTCGACGCCATCGTCGAGATCTTCGCGTGGGCGGGCTTCGGTCTCGGCGCCGTCGTCGGCGGGATCGCTCTCGTGCTCTTCCTGCTCGACGGAACGTGGGTTCCGGTGCGCGCGGTCGTCGAGCAGGACGAGCACGACGACGGGCGCCGACTCGTGCGCTGGTTCGACGAGCAGGGCGAGGCCAACGAGGCACCGCTGCACGCCGACCAGCACCCCGGGCTGCACGAGGGGGAGATGGTCGACGTCTACGCCCGACGCGGCTGGCGCGATCGGATGCGCACCACGCCCGGGTCGCCGGCCGTGCGCGGCGCCCGCCTGCTCGCGATCGGCTTGCTCTCGCTCGGCGCCGTCTCGCTGGCCCTGTCATGGGTGCTGCTGTTCGCGCGCGGCTGAGATGGCGAAGAACTCATATCGCTAGATAAGCTAGCGATATGACGGACCGCCGGACACGCTCGACGCTGCCCTCCCACGCCGCCGCCCAGCCCACGAGGTGGCTGCGGGTCGGCATCCCGGTCCTGCTCGTGCTCATCTGGCTGATCGGCGGTTCCATCGGCGGACCGTACTTCGGCAAGGTCGACCAGGTCTCCACAAACAACCAGTCGAGTTTCCTGCCGCAGAGCGCCGACGCCACGCAGGTGAGTGAGCGCGTGCCGGGCTTCCTCGGCGACGACACCATCCCCGCGGTGATCGTGGTGACCGGCGACGGAGCGCTCACAGCCACGCAGCTGGCCGACACCCAGAAGCTCGCCGACGACGTCGCCGCCATCGGGGGAGTGACCGCCGGCGTGTCGCCGCCGATCGCCTCCGACGACGGCGCCGCCGCGCAGATCTTCGTGCCGATCGACGCGAAGGGCTCCGTGCGCACCACCGTCGGAGACGTGCGCTCGGCCGTGCAGTCGTCCCTGCCCGACGGGCTGCATGCGTGGGTGACCGGTCCGGCCGGGTTCACCGCCGACCTGTCCAAAGGGTTCCTCGGCATCGACGGACTGCTGCTGGCGGTCGCCCTCGGCGCGGTGTTCGTCATCCTGGTGATCGTCTACCGGTCCTCGTTGCTGCCCATCCTCGTGCTGATGACCTCCACGTTCGCGCTGTGCGTGGCGCTGCTGACGGTCTGGTGGCTGGCCAAAGCCGGCGTGTTCGTGCTCAACGGCCAGGTGCAGGGGATCCTCTTCATCCTCGTGATCGGCGCGGCCACCGACTACGCGCTGCTGTACGTCGCCCGCTTCCGCGAGGCGGTCGGCGAGGGACGGCGGCGATGGGATGCCACGACCCGGGCCTGGCGCGGAGCATTCGAGCCGATCGTCGCCTCCGGGGGAACGGTGATCGCGGGTCTGCTGTGCCTGCTGCTGTCCGACCTCGCCACGAACCGCGCGCTCGGTCCGATCGCATCGATCGGCATCGCGTTCGCGGTCCTGTCGGCTCTCACGTTCCTGCCCGCGCTGCTCGCGCTCGTCGGCAGGGCGGCGTTCTGGCCGTTCGTGCCGAAGCACGGCGTCGACGGCATCCCCGATGACCTCACCCAGCCGGTGAAGGGGCTGTGGCCGCGGCAGGCGCGGTTCGTCGCCCGTCACGCGCGCGTGGTGTGGATCGTCTGCACCGTGGTGCTGCTCGCGGCATCCGCGGGTCTTCTTCAGCTGAAGGCCGACGGCGTGCCCTCGTCCGACCTCGTGCTGGGGGCGTCGGAGGCGCGCGACGGGCAGCAGGTGCTCGCCGAGCACTTCCCCGCCGGCTCCGGCAGCCCGGCGTACGTCATCGTGCCGCAGGACCGGGTCGCCGATGCGGTGGGGGTGCTCGACGGGGCGTCCGGCATCCAGGCGGTGGCGGCGGCATCCGCCGACTCGCCCACCGGGCAGGCCACCGTCACCGTCTCGGGCGGAGTCCCTGTCTACGCCGCCGTCGGACCGCCCGGCACGCCGGCGCCCGCGCCGACCGTGTCGCAGGGCGACGTGCTGCTGATCGCGACGCTGACGGATGCCGCCGACTCCGTCGCCGCCGAAGACACCGTGCGTCAGCTGCGGGTGTCTCTCGACGATGCGCTCGGCAGCGGCACGGCCCTCGTGGGCGGGGTGACGGCGATCGACATCGACTCGAACGACACCTCGATCCGCGACCGCTCGGTGATCATCCCCGTGGTGCTGGGCGTGATCCTGCTGATCCTCATGCTCCTGCTGCGCTCGATCCTGGCGCCGGTGCTGCTCGTCGCGAGCGTCATCCTGTCCTTCGGCGCCGCCTTGGGGGTGAGCGGCCTCGTCTTCGACCACCTGCTGGGCTTCCCCGGGGCCGACCCCGCGGTGCCGCTGTACGGGTTCGTCTTCCTCGTCGCGCTCGGGGTGGACTACAACATCTTCCTGATGTCGCGCGTGCGCGAGGAATCCCTCGTGCACGGCACGCGGCCGGGGCTGCTGCGCGGCCTCGTCGCGACGGGCGGGGTGATCACGTCGGCGGGTCTCGTGCTGGCGGCCACGTTCGCGGCGCTCGGGGTGATCCCGATCCTGTTCCTCGCCCAGATCGCGTTCATCGTCGCGTTCGGCGTGCTGCTGGACACCTTCCTGGTGCGGTCGTTGCTCGTGCCCGCGGCCGCCTACGACATCGGGCGGGCGATCTGGTGGCCGTCGAAGCTGTGGCGGCACGGGCCCGAGACGGCGGTCCGGGCGCCGGAACACGACTCAGCCGGCTCGCCGCGCACGCGCCGCGAGCTTCGCGACCGGACGCGGGAGTGACCCGATGGCGTGACGAACCCGGCTGAGCCGTGTCCGGCGCACCCGGCGTACGCTCGGTGACATGACCCGGGCGCTGTTCATCGTCGACGTGCAGAACGACTTCACCGAGCACGGTGCGCTGGGGGTGGAGGGCGGGGATGCCGTCGCCGCCCGCATCTCGCAGTATCTCGCCGCGCACGCCTCGGACTACGAGATCGTGGTCGCCTCGCGCGACTGGCACCACGGGGACGACGACAACGGCGGGCACTTCTCCGACGATCCCGACTTCGTTGACACGTGGCCCGTGCACTGCGTGGGCGGCACGCCCGGCGCCGACTACGACGAGGTGTTCGACACTTCGCGCGTCACGCACCACCTGAAGAAGGGGCAGGGCAAGCCCGCCTACTCGCTCTTCGAGGGCGTCTCCGACGACGGGCGCACGGCGACGCAGCTGCTCGAGGAGCACGGCATCCTCGACATCGACGTGGTCGGGATCGCCACCGACTACTGCGTGCGCGCCTCGGCGCTGGATGCGATCGCGGCCGGCCGCCATGTGCGGGTGCTCACCGACCTCGTCACGGGAGTGCACCCCGATTCCAGTGCCGCGGCACTCGCCGAGATCGCGCATGCCGGTGCGCAGCTGAGGCGATCGGATGCCGCGGGCTGAGCCGCGATCCGGCGGCGGGAACCGGTCGCGCGCATCCGCCATACTGAGCGCGTGCGTTTCCGACCTCTCGCCCTCGGTGCCCTGGGCCCTCTCGAGTCGGCCGCCGCGCAGCGGCGTATTCGAGAGGGCCCTGCGCTTTTCCCCGACACCGGCCGCGACGGCATCCGACGAGCGGCGGCGCGGGCAGGCATCCCGCACACGCCGCGAGACCCCACGGCCGACGGCCGTGAGGTCTTGCGAGGACGATGGATGCGCGGCTCAGGGCTTCTCGCCGAAGACCTCTTTCTCCATCGCGTCGTAGCCTTCGGTCTGCGGGTCGCCGTGCTCGCCGCCCGACAGGGCGTACTCCTCCTCGGGCGAGAGCACGAGGCGGTGCCGGAAGAACAGCGCGAAGCCGAGCAGGATCACGACGTACACGATCACGATCGCGATGATCGCCGGCCCGAACGTCGGGTTCAGGAGGAAGCCGACGAAGATGAGCGCCGAGATCGCGGCGGCGATCACCGCGCCGGGGATGCCCCAGCGGCTCCGGTACGGGCGGTTCGCGTTCGGGAACTTCCGGCGCAGGATGATGAACGAGACCATCTGCAGCAGGTAGGCGAGCACCGCACCCCACACCGCGATGTTGAGCACGATCGCTCCCGCGAGGGAGCCGGCACCCTCGTTGACCGCCGCCAGGACGTCGAGCACGACGAGCGCGACGAAGCCGATGACGGCGCCGACCACGAGCGCGACCCACGGCGTCTGGCGCTTGCCGGTGAGCGAGAGGAACTGCGGGTAGTACCCGGCTCGGGACAGCGAGTACATGTTGCGTCCGTAGGCGAACATGATGCCCTGCAGCGACGCCAGCAGCCCGATGAGGGCGAACAGCGCGAGCACGGCGGCCGCCTGGTCGCCGACCATCGCGCGGAAGCCGTTCAGCAGGGGCTCGCCCTGGTCGGCCGCGCCCGTCGCGTCGGCGCCCAGGAGCGCGGTGTTGAAGAAGAGCACCAGAAGGCCCGTGACGATGAGCGTCCCGCGAGCCCAGAAGCCCGCCTTCGGGATGTCGCGCACCGGGTCGTGGGACTCCTCCGCCGCCAGCGGCAGCTCCTCGATGCCGAGGAAGAACCACATCGCGAACGGCAGGGCGAACAGAATGGGAAGCACGCCGTGCGGCAGGAACGAGTTCCAGCCCGGGTCGGGCGCGATGTTCCACAGCGAGCCCCAGTCGGTCGCCGGGGAGAAGATCGCCATCACCGTGAAGACGAGCAGGATGCCGATCGAGATCACCGAGACCACGATCGCGAAGCGGAACGAGATGCTCGCTCCCGCCGAGTTCAGCGCGATGAACACGACGTAGAGGATGATGTACAGCAGCCAGCCGGGCAGGGTGAACCCGAGCAGGGGCTCGAGGATGCCGTTGACGTAGCTGGCCGAGAAGTAGACGATCACCGCCGTCGTCGCCACGTACTCGATGGTCTCGGCGGCGCCGGTGACCAGACCGCCCCACGGACCCATCGCCGAGCGGGCGAAGGAGTACGCGCCGCCGGTGTGCGGCATGGCGGCGGCCATCTCGCCGATCGAGAAGATCATGCCGTAGTACATGACGACGAGGATCGCGAAGGCGATCAGCATGCCGCCGAAGCCTGCGAAGCCGATGCCGAAGTTCCACCCGGAGAAGTCGCCGGAGATGACGGCGGCGACGGCGAGGCCCCACAGGCCCCACACGCCGGCGGACCGCTTCAGCGTCCGCTTCTCGAAGTAGCCCTGTCCAGCGCGGGTATAGGTCGCGCCGGCGACCTTCCTCGCGTCACTGCTCGATTGAGACATCCGTCCTCCGGAGGGTTCGGGTGATGCGCACGGCCGCGCGTTGGCCCCGATTGTGTCGCCTATTGGTACTTGGTGTCTACCTTTGGATGTAAGTTCCTGGTTACATGTGATCGCACCGGACGCGCGCGCCGACGCTCGCGACGGGCCGACGAGAGGAAGACGGATGCCGGGGAATCTCAGCGTGGCCGAACTCGAGGCCGATATCGCATCGGGCGCGATCGACACCGTCATCGTGGCGTTCGCCGACGCGCAGGGCCGGCTCGTGGGCAAGCGCGTCGCGGGCCGCTTCTTCCGCGAGGAGGTGCTCGGCCACGGCGCGGAGGCCTGCAACTACCTGCTGTCTGTCGACGTCGACATGAACACCGTCGACGGCTATGCGATGTCCAGCTGGGAGACCGGGTACGGCGACATGGTGCTCACGCCCGACATCGCCACGCTCCGTCGCCTGCCGTGGCTGCCCGCCACCGCGCTGGTGATGGCCGACCTCGGCTGGGTGAACGGCGACCGCGTCGTGCAGGCGCCGCGCGACATCCTGAACCGTCAGCGCGAGCGCCTCGCCGAGCGCGGTCTCGTGGGGTACGCCGGCACCGAGCTCGAGTTCATCGTCTTCGACGACACGTATCGGGATGCCTGGGCCAAGGGCTACACGGGCCTCACCCCGTCGACGGACTACAACGTCGACTACAACCTCCTCGCCTCCACGCGCATGGAGCCGCTGCTGCGCGACATCCGCAACGGCATGGAGGGCGCCGGCCTGTACTGCGAGGGCGTGAAAGGCGAGTGCAACTTCGGTCAGCAGGAGATCGCGTTCCGCTTCGCCGAGGCGCTGGAGACCGCCGACCAGCACGCGATCTACAAGAACGGCGCGAAGGAGATCGCCGACCAGCACGGCAAGGCGCTCACCTTCATGGCCAAGTTCAACGAGCGCGAAGGCAACAGCTGCCACATCCACCTGTCGGTGCGCGGCGACGACGGCGCCGCGGTCATGGCCGGCGAGGGCGCCCACGGGTTCAGCCCGCTCATGGAGCACTGGATCGCCGGGATCCTCGCCACGCTGCGCGAGTTCACGCTGCTCTACGCGCCGAACATCAACTCCTACAAGCGCTACGCCAAGGGCTCGTTCGCGCCCACGGGGATCGCGTGGGGCATCGACAACCGCACGTGCGCGCTGCGGGTCGTCGGACACGGGGGCTCGCTGCGCGTGGAGAACCGCGTGCCCGGCGGCGACGTGAACCCCTACCTCGCGATCGCCGCCATCATCGCCGGCGGGCTGCACGGCGTCGAGAACGAGCTTCCGCTCCCCGAGCCGCTCACCGGCAACGCGTACGAGGCGGGCGTCGACGTGCTGCCCACGACGCTGCGCGAAGCGGCGCGCCTGTTCAGCGAGTCGACGATCGCTCGGGCGGCCTTCGGCGACGACATGGTCGACCACTACCTCAACCAGGCGCGCATCGAGGTCGAGGCCTACGATGCGGCCGTGACCGACTGGGAGCGCGTGCGTGGCTTCGAACGACTCTGATCCTCAGCCGACCCGACGGCCGGTGATCGGACTGACCACCTACCTCGAGCAGGCGAAGCAGGGAGTGTGGGACGTGCGGGCGGCGTTCCTGCCGCAGCAGTACTTCGACTCGGTCACCGCCTCCGGCGGCGTGGCGGTGCTGCTGCCCCCGCAGCCGGGAGGGGTGGATGCCGCATCCGCCGTCCTCGACGGGCTCGACGGGCTCATCCTGACCGGCGGGCTCGACGTGCAGCCCGAGCTGTACGGCGCCGAGCGCGACCCGCGCACCGACCCGGCGCGCCCCGACCGCGACGCGTGGGAGCTCGACCTCTACCGCGGGGCGGAGGAGCGCCGGATGCCGGTGCTCGCGATCTGCCGCGGACTGCAGCTCGTCAACGTCGCGCGCGGCGGCACGCTGCACCAGCACCTTCCCGAGGCGCTGGGCACCGAGCGCTACCGCGTCGGCGGCGGCGTCTTCGCGACCAACACCGTCGAGGTGGCATCCGACTCCCGCCTGGCCGGGATGCTCGGCGACGGGCCGTTCGACGTGCACAGCTACCACCATCAGGGCATCGATCGGCTCGGCGACGGGCTCGTGGCCGTGGCGGACGCGGGCGATGGACTCGTGCAGGCGTTCGAGTCGGCCGAGGGCGAGGCCTACCTCGTCGGAGTGCAGTGGCATCCCGAGGAGAACGCCGAGGACAAGCGGCTCTTCGCGGGGCTCGTGGGCGAGGCGGCGCGCTACGGCGCCGCCCGTCCCGTCGCGCGCACGGCGGTGCACGCGTGACCCTTCGACAGGCTCCGGCGCCGACCTTCACGCTGATCGATCCGTCCACGGGTGCGGCGTTCCGCGACGTGCCGCGCGCGACGGTGGAGGAGGTGGATGCCGCGGTCGCCACGGCGCTGGTCGCACAGCGGTCGTGGGCTGCCCTGCCCCCGCTCGCCCGTGCCGACGCGCTCCGCGCCTTCGCCCGCGCCGTCGAGGGGGCGGTCGAGGAGCTCGCGCAGCTCGAGGTGCGCAACTCGGGGCATCCCATCGGGTCCGCCCGGTGGGAGGCGGCGCACGTCGCCCAGGTGCTGAACTTCTACGCCGGTGCGCCCGAGCGGCTCTCGGGGCAGCAGATCCCCGTGGCCGGGGGGCTCGACGTGACGTTCCACGAGCCGTACGGCGTCGTGGGGATCATCGTGCCCTGGAACTTCCCGATGACGATCGCCTCGTGGGGCTTCGCCCCGGCGCTCGCCGCCGGCAACGCGGTCGTGCTCAAGCCCGCCGAGCTCACGCCGCTCACCGCGGTGCGCCTGGGCGAGCTCGCGCTCGAGGCGGGCCTTCCGGCGGGGCTTTTCACCGTCGTCACCGGGCAGGGCTCGGTGGTCGGCGAGCGGTTCGTCACGCACCCCGACGTGCGCAAGGTCGTCTTCACCGGCTCCACCTCGGTGGGCGTGGATGTCGCGGCCGGCTGCGCGCGCGGACTCAAGCCCGTCACGCTCGAACTCGGCGGCAAGAGCGCGAACATCGTCTTCGCCGATGCCGACCTCGGGAAGGCGGCGGCCGCCGCGCCCGGTGCGGTGTTCGACAACGCCGGACAGGACTGCTGCGCGCGCAGCCGCATCCTCGTGGAGCGCTCCGTGTACGACCGGTTCCTCGAACTGCTCGAGCCCGCCGTGACCGGGTGGCGCGTCGGCGACCCGCGCAACGACGACACCGACATGGGGCCTCTTATCTCGGCATCCCACCGCTCGACCGTCGAGGGGTTCCTCGACGGGGCGTCGGTGGCCTTCCGGGGGTCCGCCCCCGAGGGCGACGGGTTCTGGTTCGCCCCGACCGTCGTGCTCGCGCAGCCCGGCGACCGCATCGCGCAGGAGGAGGTCTTCGGCCCCATCGTCGCGGTGCTGCCGTTCGACGACGAGGCCGATGCGATCCGCCTCGCCAACGACACGATCTACGGTCTCGCCGGGTCGCTCTGGACCGAGAACCTCGGCCGCGCGATGCGGGTCTCGCGGGCGGTGCGCAGCGGCGTGCTGTCGGTGAACTCGCACTCCTCGGTGCGCTATTGGACGCCGTTCGGCGGCATGAAGGCGTCCGGGCTCGGCCGCGAGCTCGGCCCCGACGCGGCGGAGCACTTCACCGAGACCAAGAACGTCTTCTTCGCGACGGACCCGTCGTGAGCGCCGCCACCTCGACCCCCACCACCTCGATCTCCAGGGAGCTCCACCGATGACCATCGACCTCACCGCGCGCCTCAAGGATCGGGTCGCGATCATCACCGGCGGCGCCTCCGGCATCGGACTCGCCACGGCCCGGCGCTTTGCGGCGGAGGGCGCGAAGGTCGTGATCGCGGACCTCGACCCCGCCACCGGAGAGGCCGCGGCGGCCGAGGTGGGCGGCGTGTACCGGCACGTGAACGTCGCCGACGAGGCATCCGTCAACGCCCTCTTCGACGGTGTCGCCGGGGAGTTCGGCCGACTCGACATCGCGTTCAACAACGCCGGGATCTCGCCGGCCGACGACGATTCGATCGAGACGACGGAGCTGCCCGCGTGGGACCGCGTGCAGGATGTGAACCTCAAGAGCGTGTACCTGTGCTCGCGCGCCGCGCTGCGTCACATGGTGCCGGCCGGCAGAGGCTCGATCATCAACACCGCCTCGTTCGTGGCGCTGCTGGGGTCGGCGACCTCGCAGATCAGCTACACCGCGTCGAAGGGCGGCGTGCTGGCGATGACCCGCGAGCTCGGCGTGCAGTTCGCCCGGCAGGGCGTGCGCGTCAATGCGCTGTGCCCGGGCCCGGTGAACACCCCGCTGCTGCAGGAGCTGTTCGCGAAGGACCCGGAGCGCGCGCAGCGCCGGCTCGTGCACGTGCCGATGGGCCGCTTCGCCGAGCCCGAGGAGCTCGCCGCAGCGGTCGCCTTCCTCGCCTCCGACGACTCGTCGTTCATCACCGCCTCGCAGTTCGTCGTCGACGGCGGCATCACCAACGCCTACGTCACCCCGCTCTGAGCTCGACATGATCCACAATTCAGGCAGGTCGGGTGCCGGAGCCTCCCGTGCGGACTATCGACGGGGGTTCTGCCTGAACTGCGAACCGCGGAAGTCGGGCGGGCGGATGCCGGAGGCCGGTCCATGACCGCCGAGCCGCCGCTCGTCGAGGTGCAGCGGGCCGTCTACCGCCCCGTGCGGGAGGGGAACGCGCTCGAGGACACCGTGGCCCGGCTGGTGCAGACCGTGCGCCTCGGGGTCGTGGCTCCGGGGGAGTCGCTGCCGCCGGAGCGGGAGCTCGCGACGCGGTTCGCCGTGAGCCGTGACACCGTGCGCGAGGCCATCCGCGAGCTCGCCGACGCCGGCTACCTCGTGCGCCGCCGCGGACGGTACGGCGGCACGTTCGTCGCCGATCCGCTGCCCCCGCCGCCCGCTCCCGGGTTCGTCGCGCCCGCCGAGATCGACGATGTGCTGGGCATCCGCCGCGTGCTCGAGGCCGGCGCGGCCAGAGCTGCCGCCGCGCGCACCTTCACCGCCGACGAGCGGGAGGCGCTGTGGGCGCGGCACGAGGCGACGCGCACCGCGACCGAGACCGACTACCGCCGCGCCGACACGCTGCTGCACCTCGCGATCGCCGAGGCGGCGGGCATCCCGTCGCTCGTGCCGCTCATCGCCGAGAACCGGGCGAAGGTCAACTCGTGGCTCGACACCTTCCCGCTGCTGCCCCGCAACATCGAGCACTCCAACGCGCAGCACGAGCAGATCGTCTCGGCGATCCTGGCCGGACGGACGGACGCCGCGGAGGCGGGGGTGCTCGCGCACCTCGCGGGCTCCGAGGCCCTGATGCGCGGATTCCTCGTCTGAGCCGCGATTACGCTGGACGGATGGCTCCCGGCAAGAAGAGCGGCAAGAAGCTCGAGTTCCGCAACACGGCGCTGAGCGACGCCCTGCAGACGCAGGACATGGCCGCCGTCGCGTTCGCGCTGCGGCACGGTCCGACGGTGGTGCCCCTGATGAAGCCGGGTCCACGCGACAACCCTCTCGACGCCGGCGAGGTGTGGACCTTCCGCGACCCGCAGACGGGGGATGTCGCGCTGCTCCTGTTCAGCGACGCCGCCCACAAGCCCGAGACGCTGCCGCCCGCCGTGGGACTGCAGAGCCCGGCGTGGCTGCGGGCGTTCCTGTCGGCGCACGGAGAGACGATCACGACCGTGTTCTTCGACCTCGCCGGACCCCATCCGCTGCAGGCCTCGCCTGCCGACCTGCTGGCTGCGCTCGACGCCTGACCCGGGCGCCGGACACGAGCGACGGACGCGAGCGACTGACGCTGGCGCCGGAGCTCGGCGTCAGAACCGGGGGACGTCGTCGCCGGGACGAGCCCGCGCGCGGGCCTTCACGTCGTTGAGCGCGCTCGACAGCTTCTTCGACCGGTCGTCGATCACCTCGGTGTAGCCGAGGCGCGCCGCCTCGCTGCGCCGCTGGGCGGTCTGGGTGACGGGACGGATCTCGCCGGCGAGGCTCAGCTCGCCGATCGCCGCCAGATGCGTCGGCGTCGACTCGTTGCGCACCGCCCCCGCCACGGCGATCGCGATCGCGAGGTCGGCTGCGGGCTCGACGAACCGCACCCCGCCGACCGTGGAGACGTACACGTCCTGGTCGCTCGTCTTGATCCCGGCCTTCTTCTCCAGCACGGCGAGCACCATCGCCACCCGCGCCGCGTCGACGCCGTTGACGATCCGTCGCGGATTGGGGGAGGTCGACGAGATCGTGAGGGCCTGGACCTCGACCGGCAGCGCGCGGCGCCCTTCGAGGGCGATCGCGACGCACGTGCCCGGCTCGGCGCTTCCCGAGCCGAGGAAGAGCCGGCTGGGGTCGGGGACCTCGGCGATGCCGGCGCCGGTCATGTCGAAGCAGCCGACCTCGTCGGTGGCGCCGAAGCGGTTCTTCAGCGCTCGCACGAAGCGCAGTGACGTCTGCCGGTCGCCCTCGAAGTGGCACACCACATCGACGAGGTGCTCGAGGATGCGCGGACCGGCGATCAATCCGTCTTTCGTGACGTGCCCGACGATGATGACGGGCAGGTCGCGCTCCTTCGCGACGCGGATGAGAGTGGATGCCACCTCCCGCACCTGGCTCGGATGCCCCGCCATGCCTTCGGACAGCGACGATGACACGGTCTGCACGGAGTCGACGATGAGCAGCTCGGGCCGCACCTGGTCGATGTTGCCGAGGATCGTGGCGAGGTCGGTCTCGGCGGCGAGGTAGAGCTCGTCGTGGAGGGCTCCGGTGCGCTCGGCACGCAGCCGCACCTGCCCGATCGACTCCTCGGCGCTGGCGTAGAGCACGCGTTTGCCGACGCGCGCGCTCGCCGCCGCCACCTCGAGGAGCAGGGTCGACTTGCCGACCCCGGGCTCGCCCGACAGGAGGATCGCCGCTCCCGGCACGATGCCGCCGCCGAGCACGCGGTCGAACTCGCCGACGCCGGTGCTACGGCGCGGGGTGTCGCGGCTGTCGACGGCGGTGATGGGCCGCGCCGCGCGGTCGGCCGACGGCGCGGTGGCCGCGATCGTGCGCACGATGCCGGTCTGCTCGGCGGCCTCGACGACCGTTCCCCACTGCTGGCACTCGCCGCAGCGCCCGACCCATTTCAGCGTCGTCCACCCGCATTCGGTGCACCGGTAGGGCGCGGGTGCGGTGGTGCGTCGGGTGGCCATGGTGTCAGGGTAGCCGCGACGCCCGACATGCCCTCCCGCTCAGCCGCGCAGCGAGTCCGCGACCGTGCGCAGCGCGTCGGCCGAGCGGCGCAGCAGCATCAGCTCGTCGTCGGAGTACGGCGTCTCGTGGATCGGCACCGCGCCGGCGGCGCTCACGACCGACGGCACCGACAGGGCGACCCCGTCGATCCCGTGATAGTCCGACAGCACCGTCGAGACGGGCATGACGGCGTGCTCGTCGCCGAGGATCGCCTCGACGATGCGCGCCGACGACAGCCCGATCGCGTAGTTCGTGGCGCCCTTGCCCTGGATCACCTTGTAGGCGGCATCCCGCACGTCCACGGCGATCCCGTCGAGCTCGTCGGAGGTCATCCGCGGCCGCCCGCCCGCCTCCCACTCCAGGATCGGGACGGTGCCGATGGTCGCAGTCGACCACAGCGGGAACTCGGTGTCGCCGTGCTCGCCGACGATGTAGGCGTGCACGCTCGAGGTCGACACCCCGGCGCGCTGCGCGAGCTTCCACCGCAGCCGCGACGTGTCGAGCACCGTGCCCGAGGCGAAGATCCGCTCGGGCGGCAGCCCGGTCGCCTCCTGCGCGAGCACCGTGAGCACGTCGCACGGGTTCGTCACGATGACGTAGATCGCGTTCGGCGCGGCCTCCAGCAGCTGCGGCATCATGCGACTGACGATCGAGGCGTTCACCCCCGCCAGCTCGATGCGGGTCTGCCCGGGGTTCTGCTTCGCGCCCGCCGTGATCACGACGACGTGCGAGCCCTCGACCACCGACAGGTCGCTGCCGCCGATGATGTCGCTGGTCCCGGTGAACTGGGTGCCGTGCGCGAGGTCGAGCACCTCGGCCTCGACCTTCTCGGTCGCGATGTCGTACAGCGCGACGTGCCGCGCCGATCCGCGGATCAGGGCGGCGTACGCGGTGCTCGCGCCCACGCTCCCGGCACCGACGACGGTCAGCTTCGAGTTCTCGATGACGCTCATGCGCCCCAGTCTGACAGCGGACGGATGCCGCGGGCCAGGCAGTGCGCGCCGGTTCAGGCCCGCTCGGCTCCGGCATCGGCGGAGGCGCCGGGCTGCGGCATCCCGTTGCGGATCCCGAGCCACGACACCAGGCCGCCCAGCGCCAGCATGGTGGCGGCCACCACGGCGGCGCGATGGAACCCGGCGAGGTCGAGCGATCCGCCGACGATCGTGGCGAGCGTCGCGATCACGAGGAGTCCGGCCACGCGCGAGACGGCGTTGTTGACGGCCGAGGCGATTCCGGAGCGCTCGGTGTCGACCGCCCCGAGGATCGCCGAGGTCAGCGGCGACACGGTCGCGGCGAGTCCGAGACCGAACACGATCATGCTCGGCAGCACCTGCCACCAGTAGTCGAAGTGCTCGCCGACCGACAGCAGCAGCAGAGCGCCGATCGCCATGACGATCGGGCCCAGCGTCATGAACAGCCGCGGCCCCCAGCGCCCCGCGAGGGCGCCCATGCGCGAGCTGAGCAGCACCATCATGATCGTGGTGGGCAGGCTCGCGAGGCCCGCGATCGTCGCGGGGAGCCCGGCGCCCTGCTGCAGGTACACCGACACCACGAAGCCGTTCAGCGACAGGGCGGCGTAGATGAAGAACGTCGCGATGTTGCCCGTCCAGAAGTTGCGTACGCGGAACAGCCCGAGCGGCAGGATCGGCGACGACGTCGTGCGCTGCCGTACCAGGAAGCCGGCGAACAACAGGATGCCGGCGGTCAGGGGGATCCAGATGCCGGGCGCGCCCCACCCGAGGTTGGGCTGCTCGATGAGGGCGTACACCGCGGCGCCGAGGCCCAGCGTGCACATCGCCCCGCCGAGCCAGTCGATGCGCACCCCGGGCTTGCGCTGGTCGTGGGCCGTCAGGCGCGTGAGCAGCCACAGGGTCACCGCGATCGGCAGCACGTTGATGAGGAACACGAACCGCCACGACAGGTAGTCGACGAAGACGCCGCCGATGAGAGGGCCGACCACCATCGCGCCCGTCGTGAGCGCCGTCCACGTGCCGATCGCCTTGCTCTGGCGCGGGCCGCGGATGGTGGAGGTGATGAGGGCGAGCGAGCTCGGCACGAGGAAGGCGCCGGCGGCGCCCTGCACGGCGCGCGCCACGATGAGGAACAGCGGGTCGGGGGCCGCGGCGATCGCGATCGAGGCGATGCCGAAGCCGATCAGACCGATGCGCATCACCAGGATGCGACCGAACGCGTCGCTCACCGATCCCGCCAGCAGGATGAGCGCACCGAGGGTGATGAGGTAGGCATCCACCACCCACTGCTGCGTCACGAGGCCGCCGCCCAGCTCGCGGCTGATCGCGGGGAGGGCGACGTTGACGACCGTGCCGTCGAGGAAGGCGACGAACGATGCCAGCGCGGCGATCGACACCACCAGTCGCTGCTGGGGGTCGAGGGTCATGCTCACGTCGCAAACCTAGTCCCGTCCGGCGACACCCGGGGTCGTACGATGGCGATGGCCGCATCCGCACATTCGAAGGCGAACGTCATGACTCAGCCCCAGGGAGCCCACCTCGTCGGCAGCATCAACTTCGACGACGCCGAGAAGACCATGCGCACGGCCGCCGGACTGCTCGGCCGGCACCTCAAGCGGATCCCCGACGGCGAGGTCGGGCCGCGGTTCCACTGGATCCTCTTCCAGCCCGACGTGATCGGTCAGGCCGAGGGACTCGAACGCATCGGCGACGAGCCCGTGCTCGTGCGCGGCCTCGACGCCCGGCCGGTGCGCATCGCCGACGGGGTGGACGCGGCATCCATCGTCCTTCCTCCCCTCGGGTACGCGGATGCCGCGCTCGAGTCCTACGCGGTGTTCACCCGTCTGCGCGACGAGGGCGCGATCCCGGCGGGCGTGCGGTTCCAGGTCTCGCTCCCGACGCCGGTCGGCGTGGTGGCCGCGTTCTTCCGCGGCGAGGATCGGCCCGCGATCGAGCCGGTGTACGCGGTCGCACTGCTCGGCGAGCTGCAGCGGATCACCGCGGCCATCCCGCACGGTGACCTCGCGATCCAGTGGGACGTCGCGACCGAGTTCGCCGTGCTGGAGTCGGGCGGCTACGAGGAGACCTTCGGCGGTGACTACTCGGGCTGGTTCGACGACCAGTGGACCGAGCTCCCGTCGCGCGTCGCCGCCCTCGTGAACGCCGTGCCGACGGACGTCGAGGTGGGCGTGCACCTCTGCTACGGCGACGCCGGCGAGAAGCACTTCATCGAGCCGACGGATGCCGCGAACCTCACGCGGTTCGCCAACGCCCTGCTCTCCTCGCTCGACCGGCCGCTGACGTGGGTGCACCTGCCCGTGCCGATCGAACGCGACGACGCCGCCTACTTCGCCCCGCTGGCGGAGCTCGCGCTCACCGGCGACACCGAGCTGTACCTCGGGCTCGTGCACCGCGAGGACGGCGCCGAGGGCGCCGCGCGCCGCATCGCCGCCGCCTCGGGAGTCGTGCCCGCGTTCGGCGTGGCGACGGAGTGCGGCATCGGCCGCGCGCCCGACGGTACGACCGAAGGCATCCTGCGCACCCACGCCGAGGTCGCCGCCGCCTGGCGATGATGTGCCGCCTGATGAGTTCGCCGAGGACGGCCGTCCGGGGGTCTCCGCGGGCCTAGCCTGACACCATGGAATTCGGCATCCACATCGCAGACTTCACCTGGAACAGCGGACCGGAGCGCCTCGGCTCCGCCCTCGCGGCGCACGTGCGCAACGCCGAGGCTGCAGGCATCCAGCGCATCACCGTCATGGACCACTTCTGGCAGCTGCCGGGGATCGGACCCGTCGAGCACGACATGCTCGAGGCGTACGCCGCGCTCGGATTCATCGCCGCCCACACCGAGAAGGCGCTGCTGCACACACTCGTGACCGGAGTGATCTACCGCGAGCCGGCGCTGCTGGCCAAGGCCGTGACGACGCTCAACGTGCTCTCCGGCGGTCGCGTCGGGCTCGGCATCGGAGCGGCCTGGAACGAGGAGGAGTCGCAGGGACTCGGATTCGCGTTCCCGCCGGTGGCGGAGCGGTTCCGGCAGCTGGAGGAGACGATCCAGATCTGCCTGCAGATGTGGTCGGGAGACGAGGGGCCCTACGACGGATCGGTGTACCGGCTCGGTCGCACGATCAACTCCCCGCAGGCGCTCACGCAGCCGCATCCGTATCTCATGATCGGCGGCAGCGGCGAGAAGAAGACACTGCGGATGGTGGCGCAGTACGCCGACGCGTGCAACATCTCATTCAGCGACCAGTCGGCGCGCAAGCTCGACGTGCTGCGCGGGCACTGCGACGCCGTCGGTCGCGACTACGACGAGATCGAGAAGACAGCGATGGTGCCCATCAACCCGGACTCGACGGCCGAGACCCTCGCCGCCACGGTGCGCGACATCGCGGCGACCGGGTTCAGCGCCACGTACGTCTTCGCGGTCGGGATGCCGGAGCCTGCCGCCGTCGTGGACGTGATCGCCGGCGCCGCCGCCCTCGTCGACTGAGGCGGGTCGGCAAGGTGGGAGGATCGACGACGTGAGCGTGCTCGTCGATGTGGTGAATGTGTTCGTCGACGACGCCGGCGCGTTCGGTAACCCTCTCGGGATCGTCTGGGCATCGGTATCCACCCATCGTCGGGAGCAGCAGATCGCGGCGGATCTCGGGTTCAGCGAGACCGTGTTCATCGACGGCATGACCGACGGCGTCGCGACGGCCCGCATCTTCACACCGTCGGTCGAGCTGCCTTTCGCCGGGCATCCGACCGTCGGCCTCGCGGCGTGGCTGCAGCGCACCGGAGACGACATCCGCCTGCTCCGGGTCCCCGCCGGCGATGTGCGCGTGCGAGCCGACGGAGACCGGATCTTCGTGACCGCACTGCCCGAGTGGTGTCCCGCGTTCGAGATCACGCAGCTGGACTCGCCCGCCGCCGTGGACGTGGTGGATCCGGATGCCTTCGCCTCCGGTTCGCACTACGTCTGGGCGTGGATCGACGAGCCCGAGGGGCTGCTGCGCGCCCGGATGTTCTCGCCCGACATGGGCATCCGCGAGGACGAGGCAACCGGTGCCGCCGCGGTGCGGCTCACGGCTGAGCTCGCCCGCGATCTGCGGATCGTGCAGGGCGCGGGCTCACGCATCGACACGCACCCGCGTTATCTCGGGCAGCAGGTCGAGGTCGGTGGCCGCACGTCGACCGCTCGCACGGTCGAACTCGGCTGACGCGTCGCGGCTCGCCCGATTGGCGGGCGGGCGCGGCGTGACGTAAGCTCTTCGGCGGTGACGTGTCCGAGCGGCCGAAGGTGCAACTCTCGAAAAGTTGTGTAGGGTAACCCCCTACCGTGGGTTCAAATCCCACCGTCACCGCCACGTCGAAGCCCCGCGAACCCCTTGGAAACACTGGGATCGCGGGGCTTCACTTCTGCCCGCAAACCGCAAACGGGAAGAAAACGGGAAGGATCGCGCTAGCGGGCAGCGACTTTGCGTGAAACTACGGGCGACCTACGTTCCCGTGGCGTTCGGCTTCGTGGCGTGCTTCACGCGATGAGCGAGGTAGATGGTCCTGTCCGCAAGCTTGTTTCTGCTGGGGTCGCTGTCCCACTTCGGGAGGCCGTCATCGAACTGGGCGATGGCCTCGTAGGTCTCCCTCATCTCTCCGCGGTCGGGTACGAGGCCGTAGTTGGCGGCGGCGATCAGGATGCCGATCGTGGTGATGACAGTCAGCCCGTACATCCGAGCTTTCTTCGTGCCTTCGACCTCGTCGAGGAGGACGACCACACTCTTGCCTTCATTCCTCAGGCAGAGTGCGTGCGCCAGAACGAGTGTCTCTCCGAGATCCTTTGGTTCTCGCAGCCGTCTGATCATAGGAAGGCCAGCCACACGTTCAACCTGGGCAACTAGTGGGGCGTTCTGGACGCTGTCGTCGAGTAGTTCAATGCGCTCCATCTCGATCAGTTGCGTAAGCCTGCCCGGGCAAGCGTGGAACTTGGCTCCGCGTGGTCGTTCGACGATCTGATGAATCTCGTCATGCACGGTCTGTGGCATCAGGAGAGTACGTTCCCGGCGTTCGATGACCTCGCAAAGAAGATCGTGCTTTCCGGCTGCTAGGAAGTTGAGTGCGGGACCGGCGTCGATGACGAGAGGGCTACCAGTCATCGTCGCCTGCGTCGAACGAACGCTCTTGCGCGGAGCTCTCGGCGACCTCGATACCTGCGCCCTTCAAGAGCTCGTCGGTCGCAGCGACCTCGCCCATTCGAAGACGGGCGAGCATCACGTCGTCTACGACGCCGTCCTCGAAGGCGGCGGTAGCAGCCGCGACGATGGAGCGAGGAGGTCGTTCCCGAGCGGCCGCAGCGACCTCTCCCGCCCGTTCGGCATCCCACCCGAAGCGGGTTGCGTACCAAGCGGAACTCTTTGACGCCGCGGCCTCTTTGCCCGCCTCGGTCAACCCGAGGTGACCGAGTTGAATAGCGGCGACCTGAGGGGAGACGCCGAAGTGGCGGATAACCTCGGACACGAGCTCCTGACCTGTGTACCTCTCCTTCAATCGCTCTACACCGCCGAGCGGGGCGAGGAAGTGGCGTGCGAAGACGTGCGCTCGCGTCTCCGATGGACCGGCCACGTGCACAGTTTCGAGGGTGGTGTGAAGGTCGTTCGCCAGGATGTGGCCGAGCTCGTGTGCGAGAGTGAATCGCTGCCGTTCGTACTTCTCTGTTGCCGCGGCTGCCACGATGATGTCGCCAGTTTGAGGGTTCCGCCGGGTGAATCCGTCGTGATTTGCTGGCATTTGGATGATGAGTACATCCGCGCCAACGGCGTCCTCAAGTAGTGCGGCGACGTCGGCGATGGGTGCGAGCCCGAGCTTCCATTCGCGTCGAACCTTCGCCGCGAGTGCCCGCCCTGACTGCTCAGCGTTCACCCGATGTAACCGGCCACGCGCAGTTGAGCCTTCGCTTCAAGGAAGAAGCCGAGCTCTTCCACGACGCTGTCTGCGTCCGCTGCTGGACTGCCGGTAGTGCGTGCTGCAGTCTGCAGTTGGTCAAGGGTCTCGCCTTGCCCAAGCACGGTTGACACGAAGCAACCCAGCGCAGCGGCGATGCCCGCAACTTCGCCCAGATGCGGCTCCTTGGCGCCCGACTCGATTCGGCTCCAAGTCGCCTGAGAGATGGGGGATCGCGCAGAAGCATCGGCCTGCGAAAGACCGATGTCGTCGCGGAGACGCTGGATACGTCCGCCGATCAGTGTCATGATTTTCTCCCCTGCCGTGAATTAGATTAGCGGACATTCATTCAAGAACGCTGTACGCAGCGTTCGCGTCTCTATCACGTCGATCGTTCGCGTGTCTTTCGCGATTGCGTCCGTGCCCGGCGCAAACACAACCAGGAAGTGAATCGGCCTGACTTTCGTTCCTATCGGGAGCCTTGTCCGGCAGGTGCCGGTTGGGCTGATTCCAGGTCAGCGTAGTATGCGTTCTCGACCTCGATCGGGGTGCGCATGTCGAGCTCGCCGTGGAGGCGCTGGTTGTTCCACCACCACACCCACTCGAGCGTCGCGAGTTCGACCTGCTCGACGGTCCGCCACGGTCCGCGCTGACGGATCAGCTCGGTCTTGTAGAGGTTGTTGACCGCCTCTGCCATCGCGTTATCAAACGAGTCGCCGACGGTCCCCGTGGAGGGGACCGCGCCGAGCTCGACGATCCGCTCCGTGTAGACCATCGCGGTGTAGTTCGACCCATGGTCAGCGTGATGGATGAGCCCGTCGAGCCGTCCGCCGACGCCCCAGGCGGCCATGTCGAGCGCCTGCATCGGCAGGATCTCGGCGCGCAGCGTGGATGCGACGTTCCAGCCGACGATCCGCCTCGAGTAGACGTCGGTGACGAACGCGACGTACGCGAAACCGGACCAGGTGGCGACATACGTCACGTCACACACCCAGAGCCGTCGCGGCGCCGGCGCGGTGAAGCGACGGTTGACCAGGTCGCTCGGCAGCGCCACGGTCTTGTCGGAGCGCGTGGTGAATACCCGCTTCGACTTCCGGACGCCGCGGACCCCAGCGAGCCGCATGAGGCGTTCGGTCTGGTCGCGGCCGATGTCCCAGCCTTGCCGGCGCATCAGCGCATGCATCTTCCGGCGGCCGTAGACGCCGTAGTTCTCGGCGTGCAGCCTCGCGACCTCCGGGACCAGCAGCTCATCCTTCAACTGCCGCGCGGACGGCGCACGGCCGATGGCGGCGCGGTAGCCGCGGGAGGTGAGGAAGCCCTGCACTGCCGGTCGCAGGACACGGCAGATGAGCTCGACCCCGAAACGATCCCGGTGCTCATTGATGAACCGGATCATCTCGGTCAGGGGCGGTCGAGCTCCTTCGCGAAAAACACGCTCGCAGCCTTGAGGATCTCATTCGCCTTCCGCAGCTCGGCGTTCTCCTTCTCGAGCTGCTTGATCCGCTGCGCGGCCTCGGTCGCCCCAGGCTTGCCGCCGGCGTCGACCTCGTAGCGGCGCTGCCAGAGCCGCAGCGTCTCCGGGCTCATGCCCAGCAACCCCGCGACGTGACGGACCGCGCTCATCATGTTCGGGTGCGACGGCCGCGTCTCCGCGAGCATCCGCAGCGCGCGCTCACACATCTCCGGCGAATACTTCCTGTTCATCGAGTTCCATCCTTGCTTGAAGAACGGAACGAAAGTCAGGCCGATTCACTTCGCTGCCGGCGACCATCGCGGTCTCGCGATGGTCGCCGACCGCCGTCGCCTCCGACACGAGCTGGCCTGTGATCGTGATGATGGTGTTCGTCGATGGAGTCGGGGCCAGACTGGCCGGGCCGACAGGGTCGTTCTCTTCGCAGTTTCATTCGCAGTGTCGGCCAGGGCGAATGCACAGCCGACCGCATCGGGAACTTGGGGCGAATCGGTGTGGCGGCGCGAAACGTCACCTAGTCGTGGGTGGTTCCTGTTCCCGCCGCGGCCGGAGGCATTCCACGCTCAACACACGAGGCGAATCAGGCGTCTCGTCGTCAGTGGCGTGCGTCGGGGCTCGGAAGAGAACAGAGCACGCTACCGCCGAGGCTGGTGTGGTCGATGCGGACGTCCCCGCGATGACGTCGGGCGATCTCCGAAACGATCGCGAGCCCGAGGCCGTAGTGGCGCTGAGCCGACCCGGTCTGCTCTCCCCTGGTGCTGGCGAACCGATCGAACGCCGTTGCGCGCGCCGCGGGCGAGAAGCCGTCGCCGTCGTCGGTGACGCGGATGCTGACCGAGCTCGGTTTCGACGCGACCTCCACCAGGACCGAAGCGCGGGCGTGATCGAGAGCGTTCGCCGCAAGAGCGATCACCAAACGAAGGAGCGCGGCCTCCGATCCGATCACGGTTGTCGGGCCCGTGCCCGCGATGCAGACGAGGGCGACCCCACGGCCCTCGGCATCCTCCGCCAACAAGTGAACGGCGCGTCGCGCGACGGCCGCGACATCAACGGCGGAGTGTGGGGGATCGCCGCGCGGGTCTGCGGCGATGAGGAGATCCTCGAGGATCTCGGTGAGCGCCCTGGAATCGGTCACCACGTCGTCGATGGATGCGGTCACATCCGCCGGGAGGTCGGCGTGACCCCGCCGCTTGAGCATCTGCGCACGGGTGCTCAGCAGAGTCAGGGGGGTGCGCAGCTCATGACTGGCATCGGCCACGAACCGGCGCTGCAGCGTGAGAGCATCCGCCATGGGCCGCATCGCTCGACGCGCCATCAGGAACGAAACGAAGCACGCCAGCACGACCGCTATCCCACTGCCGACCAGCAGCGCCGTCACCAGACGACCGATCTCCTCGCTGCCTTCGCGCTGGTCGAGGGCGACCTGCACGATGCGGTCGTTGCGCGGATCTCCGGTTGCGGACGTCGTCAGCATCAGGAAGCTGCGGCCGTCGACGACCTTCTGCGACCGCTGGTCCCCTCCCCCGGTCGCGACCGCCTGGATCGCTGCGGTGTCGAGCACGCCCGCCGGCAGGTTCGGCGGCGTGACGATCTGCCCCCCTGTGCGCCCATCGACAATCGTCACGTAGACGTCGGGCCCGGCGTCCCGTCCCGAATCGATCTGAGTGGCGGCGACCAGCTCGCGCTGGTTCGACTCCGCGATACTGTTGCTCGCGATGGCGTACACGACCGCGCCGACCACCGCGATCAGGACGAGCACGAGCGCCGTGAACTGCACCGTGAGGCGGATGGACGCGCTGCGAAGATCGTCTCGCGTGCGGGGCGTCCGACGGCGAACAGATCGGCTCATTCGCGCCTCCCCAGTCGATAGCCGACACCGCGGATCGTGGTGAGGGCGTCGCGCCCAAGCTTCTTGCGGAGGTAATGGACATACGTGTCGACGACTCCTGGATCGTCCGCGTCCGGAAAGACCGAGCGCAGCAGGCTGGCCCGCTCGAACACCTGGTGCGGCCGGCGTGCGAGGGTCTCCAAGAGGTCGGACTCGCGCTCGGACAGCGCGATGCTGAGCCCTGACCGGGTGGTAACGGTTCGGGTTGCGACCTCCAGCGTTCCGTTCGGGACCTCCAGCACCGGGGCGCTGTCACGTTGGCGGCGCAACAACGCACGAACCCGGGCCAGGAGCTCGTCGATGTCGAACGGCTTGCTCACGTAATCCTCTGCGCCACGATCCAGCCCCTCGACACGGTCAGCCGGGTTGCCAAGGGCCGACAGCACGAGCGCCGGCGTGAGGATTCCGTGATCGCGGAGCCGCCTGAGCACGTCCAGGCCTTCGATCGCCGGCAGGCCTCGGTCGAGGATGATCGCGTCGAACTGCTGGGTCAGACCCTCATGCAGCGCGCGCTGACCGTCGCGCGCGACAACGATCTCGTATCCCTCTCCGGCGAGAATCTGCGTGAGCATCTCGGCGAGCCGCGCGTCGTCTTCGACGAGCAGGATACGCGCTGGCTCCGCCATGATCGCAGTATAGAGAGCGTCGAGCGGCGTGGTCGTCATGCCCGCCTCACGGCGAGGGCGCTGTCACGTCGAGGGCGCTGTCATGCCGAGGGCGGCCCGTATTCCCGTCGTAGCGGTCATCTCGCCGTCGCCGTCCACCGTGAGGATGTCCACGTCGAACCGGCCGGCCACGCTGTCGCAGACCCGCCGGCCACCCGCGAGGATCGCCGTGGCCAGGACGTCGGCGGTGACTATGTCGCCGGCGACGACCGAGACCTGCCGGTAGTCGGCGGGTCCGTGTCGCCAGATGTGCTCACCCCGCTCGGCGGTTCCGGACGTGGCCAGGGCGCGCCCCAAACCGCCGAGCGTCACGGTGCACAGCAGCGCGTCCCGCACGGACGGGTCGACGATCCCGAGCCGCCATGCCTCCCCCGCGTGATCGCCGCGGGCGAGGATGTCGCCACCCGCGTTGAGCAGCCAGTCGGCGATCCCCGCACCATCCAGGACCCCGCCCGCCGCCGCGATGGCGTCGGCCTTCACGATTCCCGAGAGGTCGACGATGCCGTCAGGCCGGTGGGGGGTGAACGCTCCGTCGGAGCGGCGACCCCATTCCAGCGCCTCCGCATAACAGTCGCGCACCGCACCGCTCGCCCGGGACAGGGCCAGATCGCCCCGGGCGATGCGGCTGAGCTCGGAGTCGGGACGGTAGAGGCTGAAGCGCCGGTCGAACGCGTCGAAGACGCTCTCGACCGATCGCATCGCCTCGGGATCGAGACGATCGCCCGACCGCACGCTCACGGCGGTTCCCATCGTGTCGAACACGTGCACGGTCGTAGCCACGGTCAGAGCTTCGCCTGGTCCAGCGCCGACTGGAGGGAGGTGAGGTACCCCTCGCTGGTGTAGGTCGCGCCCGAGACGCCCTGCACCCGCGCGGACTGAGCCGCCAGCACCTGCTGACGGAGGATCGGCGCGGCCCGGTTGCTGATCGACACCGACCGGGAGTCCGCATCCGTGAGCTGCAGCGCGACCACATCGGTGATCTTGCCGCCGTTGACGACGATCTGCACCTGCACGTTGCCGAACTGCGTGCTGGCCGGCGTGCCAGTGAACGTGCCCGACACTCCTGCGGCTGGTGCCGCCGTCGACGGTGCCGTCGCCGATGGCGACGTCGGCCCGCTGCTTGCGCCGCTGGAAGGGGGCGGTGTCGGCGGGCTCGTCGCACCGCTCTGAGGGGTGGGTGCCGGGGGCACCGGCCCGATCGCGGAAACGGACGCCGGGGCGGCGTGCGACAGCTGGGTCTGCGCGCCGATCTGCCAGCCGATCACGAGGACCGTGGCCGAGGAGAGCAGGCTCACGGCGAGCGTGCGCGCCCTCACCACTCGAACCTCTCGACATGGATCCGCGTCTCGGGGAGGCCGGCGGCCCGAGCGTCCCGGACCACCGACTCCGCCCAGGCCTGCGGCCCGCACACGTAGAGGTCCGACTGCCGAAGCTCCGGGAACACGGAGTCGATCGTCACACCGCGGTAGAGCGCTTCCGCCGACATCCAGGTGTCGACGCCGAGGGGGCGGCGGCCCACCATCGTGTAGAGGGCGTTGCCCCGCATGCCCGGCAACCGGCTGATCTCTCCCCAGAGGTAATCCTGGTGTTCATCAGTCCCGCGCAGAACGACGGTCGCCTCTCCGGGACGCAGCCGTGCATGCTCCAGCAGCGATCGGATCGGTGTGACGCCGATGCCGGCCGCCACTACGGCGAGCTTGGGTGCGACCCGATGTTCGTCGGTGAACACCCCGTAGGGTCCTTCGATCGACACCCGCGTGCCGAGGGGTACCCGGCCGATGCGGGCGCTGCCGGCGCCAAGATCGCGGACGGTGATCCGTGCCGAGGATGCGCTCGGAACGGCGGAGAACGAGATCGGGTGGGCATGCCACCACGTCGCGCTCGTCCAGAACCGCCAGATCGCGTACTGCCCGCCCGCCGTCTCGAGGCGGTCGAGATCGCGGCCGGTGAGCCGCACCGAGACCACGCCCGGGGCGATCTGGTCTATCGCGGCCACCCGCAGGCCGTGCCGCACGGATCGAACGACGGGCAGAAGGAAGCGGTAGACGAGGATCGAACCGAACGCGAGCACATACAGGCCGATCCAGAAGATGCGCTGCAGCGTGCCGTCCGCGAGCACGCCGCCGGTGCTGAGCTGATGCGGCAGCGCGACGAGCACGGCGATGTAGCTCAAGAGATGGATCAGGTGCCATACCTCATAGGACAACCTGCGCCGTACCGCGTAGATCGAGGTGCCGACCACCACGACGAGCAGGCCCAGCCCGACATAGCCGAGCAACAAGTCGGTGCCGCTGAGGAGGGCGATTGTTTCAGCGACGAGGGTCGAGCCGTCGGTCATGGCATAGCCCACAGTGAGAAGCGCTCCGTGCGCGAGTATCAGGTAGAGGGCGGGCTTGCCCAGCTGGCGATGCAGCATCGTCGCGCGATCCTGTCCGAACACACGGTCGATCGCAGGGATGCGCGCGGCGAGCACGAGCATCACGAGGATCAGGTCGGTTCCGACCAGCCCTGTCACGATTCCCGTTGCTGTGATCGCGTCTGCGATGCTGGTAATCCGGAGGAGACCTCCGTACGCGAGCCAGAGGGCCACCGCGAGGGCACCCGAAACCCAGACCGCCGCGACCATGAGATCGCTCGCACGCATCCGGCGTCGCGCCCGCACCACGCGCCGACGCTCGACCAGGCCGCCCGTACGTCGCAGCCTTGCCCGCGATGCGGTTTCTCGTCGTGCCGTCATCGCCTGCTCGATTCGGAGGCCGGAGGTTGTCATGCTCCAACGATGGGTCCGTATTCTTCCAGCTTGCTTAGCGTGGTGATGCACGCTTAGCCTCACCAACGTTGCCGGGTGAATTCACGGGTGCTTGAGTGTCCCCATGTCGATCACTGCCTCCGGCCCCCCAGCCCACTCCGATGAGCCGCACAGCGGCGGCATCGCACAGCGCCTCAACTGGCTGCGCGCCGGGGTGCTCGGGGCCAACGACGGCATCGTCTCGGTGGCGGCGGTCGTCGTCGGTGTCGCGAGCGCAACTAGCAGCACCGGACCGATCCTGACGGCAGGGCTGGCTGCGCTGGTCGGTGGAGCCGTGTCGATGGCGCTGGGTGAGTACGTATCGGTCAGCAGCCAGAGCGACAGCGAACGCGCGCTCATCGCGAAGGAGCGCCAAGAGCTGCATGAGATGCCAGAACAGGAGCTCGAAGAGCTTGCGGGCATCTACCGCTCCCGGGGCCTGAGCGAAGCGACGGCACGTCAAGTCGCGGTTGAACTCACCGAGCGCGACGCTCTGGCGGCGCATCTGTCCGCAGAGCTCAACATCGATCAGAATGACGTGGTCAGCCCGTGGCATGCGGCTGCCGCCTCGGCTGCAGCCTTCACGATCGGCGCGATTCTGCCGATGCTGGCGATCCTCCTCCCGCCCGCAGCATGGCGGATTCCGGTGACCTTCGTCGCGGTGATCGTCGCCCTGGCGATCACGGGCGCCGTTTCGGCGCACATCGGCGGAAGTTCGCGACTGCGCGCGACGGTTCGCGTGGTCATCGGCGGCGCTCTCGCCCTCGCCGCCACGTACGGTATCGGTGCGATGCTGGGCGCATCCGGGATCGTGTGACACGCCCGACGCGGCGCCCGGCGGTGAGGAACACCCGGCTGGGGGTCCCTCACCGCCATGCGTCAGAGCTGGGTGAGCAGACTCTTCATCTTGGCAATCTCAGCGGTCTGCGTCGTGACGATGGACTGCGCCATCGTGACGGCATCCGGATTCTTGCCGTTTTTGACTTCATCCTGAGCCATGATGATCGCCCCCTCGTGGTGGGCGGTCATCTGCGTGAGAAAGAGGCGTGCCGCCTCTGTTCCCGTCGCAGCCTGCAGTGACTTCATGTCGGCATCGCTCATCATGCCGCCGCCGTGGCTCATGCCACCCATGGACGTGCCGGCGTTCCAGGTCGTCAGCCAGCCCTGCAGCTGGTCGATCTCGGGCTGCTGGGCGGCTTTGATGTCGCTCGCCAAGGCGAGGACTCCCGCGTTGATGCCGGGTTTGGCGAGGATCATGTCAGCCATCTCGACGGCCTGCTGGTGGTGCGGGATCATCATCTGCGCGAACATCACGTCCGCGTCGGTGAAGTCCGCCGCCGGCGCCGAAGAGGAGGAGCTGCCGTGATCCATTCCCGGCATGGCTCCTGAGCCGGAACCGTTGCTGCCCGCGCAACCGGCGAGGGCAAGAGCGGTGGCCAGGATCAGTGCGGCGGTCGCCGCGGTACGAGTTCTCATTTTTCTCTCCAAAGGGATACGTGAAGGCGCGTCGGTCAGGTCGACCGGACGCTGGTTGCAGAAGGCCGGGCAAGAATGCCGCGGCTCGCCGCAATCACGTACGACTAATGCAGAGCGCGGTCAGAGAGGGAGGCCGCAGGCCACCGCCGCGAGGTATGGCCATCCGCGGCGTAAAGCGCGAAAAGAGCGAGAGTGGGTGCCGTACACCACGCGGCAGCACGAAGAGCAGGACAGCTGCCAGAAGAGCGAGGACACACGCCATGGCGATCATGTCGTCATGGCCCGTGCCGCCGTGGACGCTCGACTCCGCCATCGTCAACGCGGAGTCGGCGAGGGGATGATCGCCAGTCGCAGACGCTTCGACCGTCGTCACGACCGCGTGGTGGCTGGTCTGTACGGCGGTGGAGGTGTTCAGGGAGTGCATGGCCAGCAGGCCGACGATGACCGCGCCGGTTAGGGCGATCAGGAACAGCAGCGTGCGCGCCAAAGGGCGCCCCGCGCGCAGCTGGGCCGTCGATGCGATCAACGACATGTCAACCTCCCCGTCCTCTTACGCTACGTCATCCCGGTCAGCGACGGATCACCGCGGCGGGGCCGAGATCTAGTCGCCGCAGCAGCTGGGCGTTGAGGGCGACCACGATCGTGGACAGCGACATCAGGATCGCGCCCACCGACATGGGAAGCACGAAGCCGATCGGGGCGAGCACGCCGGCGGCCAGCGGTACGGAGATGAGGTTGTAGCCAGCCGCCCACCACAGGTTCTGCGTCATCTTCCGGTAGCTGGCGCGGGACAGCTCGATCACCGACACCACCGAGCGGGGATCGTCGCTGGCAAGAATCACCCCGGCGGAGGCGATCGCCACATCGGTACCGGCCCCGATAGCGATCCCGACATCTGCCTGCGCCAGGGCGGGAGCATCGTTGACGCCGTCGCCGACCATCGCGACCTTGCGTCTTTCGCTCTGCAGCTGCTTCACCTTCGAGGCCTTGTCTTCCGGCCGAACTCCCGCGAAGTAGCGATCGATGCCCAGATCGGCGGCGACAGACGCAGCGACGGCCTCCGCGTCGCCGGTGATCATGACGACCTGCAGGCCGCGCTCCTGCAGGGCCTCGACCGCTTCGCGAGAATCGGGGCGGATCTCGTCGGCCAGGCGCAGCGCACCGGCCACCTTCCCATCGACCAGGACATGCAGGATGATGGCGCCTTCTTCGCGCCATTCGTCGGCGACCGGCAGCTCGCTCGCGCCTTCCTGTTTGAGCAGGTACGGACCGCCCACCTGCACGGTCCGCCCGTCGACCAGGGCGCGCACGCCGACCGCGGGCGAGGACTGGAAGTCGCTGGAGCACGGGATGCTGAGCTGACGCTGCTTCGCAGCGGTGACGATCCCCCGAGCCAGGGGGTGCTCCGAATCGGTTTCCGCAGCGGCGGCCCAGCGAAGAAGCTCCTCGGAGCTTGTGCCGTCGACCGGATCGATGGCCGTGACGGCCGGACTGCCCTTCGTGAGAGTGCCGGTCTTGTCGAACAAGACAGCGTCCACGGCGCGCATGCTCTCCAGCGCCAGGCGATCTTTCACCAGAACCCCGGCGCGGGCGGCGCGCTCCGTGGCGATGGACACCACCAGCGGGATCGCCAAACCGAGGGCGTGCGGGCACGCGATCACCAGCACGGTGATGGTGCGGACGACAGCCATGTCGGGTAAGCCCACGAGGGTCCACACCAGGGCGGTGATGACGCCCGCGCCGAGCGCGAACCAGAACAACCAGCCCGCCGCGCGGTCTGCCAGCCGCTGCGCGCGAGACGAGGAGTTCTGCGCGTCGGCGACGAGCTTCTGGATGCCAGCAAGGGCGGTGTCCTCACCGACCGCCGTGATCACCACCCGCAATCCGGAGTCGGTGGCGACGGTTCCGGCGATCACCGGATCGCCATCGCCGCGGCGCACCGCGCGGGACTCACCCGTGATCATGGACTCGTCCATGCTCGCCGACCCCTGCACGATCCGACCGTCCGCCGGCACCCGACCGCCCGGGCGGACCATCACGACGTCGCCGACCTGCAGATCGGCGGGGGCGACCGTCACGGTGGTGTCACCTTCGACCTTTTCGGCCTCGTCCGGAAGGAGGGCGGCCAGGGAGTCCAGGGCGGAGGTCGTCTGCGCGAGCGAGCGCATCTCGATCCAGTGACCCAGGAGCATGATGACGATCAGCAGCGCCAGCTCCCACCAGAAGTCCAGGTCGTGGTGCAGCAGCCCGAGGCTCGCACCCCAGGACGCGAAGAACGCCACGGTGATCGCCAGGGCGATCAGCAACATCATCCCCGGCGTGCGGGCGCGCAGCTCGCTGACCGCGCCCGTCAGGAACGGCGCGCCCCCCCACACGTACATCACTGTGCCCAGGACCGGCGACACCCACCCAACCCACGCAGCATCCGGAAGCGGATAGCCGATCAGCATGGAGAACATCGTCGAGAACCCGATGACCGGCACGGCGACGACCAGCATGATCCAGAACAGCCGCCGGAACCGGGCCACATGGTCATCGTGACCCGCGGGCCCGCCGTGATCGGCGTGCCGCGCGGCGGCGCGGTCATCACCGGCATGTCCGGCCGCCCCGTGAACGTCCCCTACGGTGGCGGCGGCAGCGTGACCGAAATGATCGTCAGACAGCGGGGAGTGATCGTGCTGGCTCATCGGGCCTCCTCTATTGGGTTCGGCGCGCTCAGGCGGGCGTGTCCGCCATGCCGTACCCGGCGTCTTTCACCGCCGCCGACATTGCGTCCGCGCTGAGAGGGGTTGCGCTGTAAACGGTGACGCGGGAGGCGCCGCCGGCGTGCAGATCGACGGCGACGTTCTGCACTCCTTCGATGCCGGTCAGCTTCTCGGTGACGCGGGACACGCAGTGCGCGCAGGTCATGCCCGCCACCAGGATCTCCTCGGTCACTGCTCCGGTCGCTGCGACAGTCGCGGTCACGGCGACGGGTGACGCACAGCACCCGCAACCGCTGTTGATGTCGGTCAGGCCGAGGTCGATGCGGTCGGTCATGGTCTCTCCTCCACGGATGATCGGGCAGTTCTGACACGAGATACCATACCCCCCCGGGGTATATAGGGCGATCGCTTGTGCGGCAATATTCCCCCGGCTGCGATCCCGCGTCGCGATCCGCAACACAGGTCAATCGGTTCAGCGTACCGTGTATCGTTGCGTCATGCCCACCGCTACCACGTCGCCCCATACGGCCGCACTTGCTCGGCTGGGACACGCACTGTCCGACCCCACCCGCGCGAGTGTGCTGCTAGCCCTGCGCGAGGCTCCCGCCTACCCGTCGGATTTGGCGGACGCGCTGGGGGTGTCTCGTCAGGTGATGTCGAATCAGCTCGCGTGCCTGCGCGGCTGTGGGCTGGTGCAGGCCGTGCCCGACGGTCGCCGCGTTTGGTACCGCCTCGCGGATCCTCACCTCACCCCGGCGCTCAATGAACTGATGCGCGTCGTCCTCTACGTCGAGCCCGGCTGCTGCGCGGGAGAGAGCTGCACCTGCGCGTGAGCACCGCTGCAGCCCGCCTGGCCAACGACCGCCGTCACGTTCTGCAACACCGCATCCGCTGGATTGTGACCGCGACCATCGCCTACAACCTGGTCGAGGCCGCCGTCGCGCTCACCGCCGGGACGGCGGCGTCCTCTGCCGCACTGATCGGGTTCGGCCTGGACTCAACGATCGAGGTTCTGTCGGCGGCCGCAGTCGCCTGGCAGTTTGCCCGCCGCGATCCTGAGCGATGGGAGAAGGGCACGCTCCGCGTGATCGCGGTCACGTTCTTCGGCCTCGCCGCGTACGTCACAGTCACATCCATTCTCGCACTCGTCGGCCAGGTCGACGTCGAGCACTCCACTCCTGGCATAGTCATCACAGCGCTCAGCGTCGTCATCATGCCGTTCCTCTCCCTCGCGGAGCGCCGCGCCGGCCGCGAGCTGGGATCGGCCACGGCCGTCGCGGACTCCAAGCAGACGCTCATCTGCACCTACCTCTCCGCGGCCGTGCTGGTGGGCCTGGTCGTCAACAGCCTGTTCGGCTGGTGGTGGGCCGACGCGATCGCCGGCCTCGTCATCGCCGCCTTCGCAATCCGCGAGGGCATCGAAGCCTGGCGCGGCGACGCCTGCGCCACCTCCGTCGGAATGCTGCTCGAGGAGGAACACGGCCTCGACGCTGACGACGACCACCACGGATGACCCCGGATGGTCGTGTCACCGGCGACGGAATGCGCTAATATCTGCGTATGAGCATAGATAAGCAGCTATGCGGATACCGCCCCGACAGCTCGTACGTGGAACTCGCCGTCGAAGTATTCGGGATGCTGGCAGACGCCACCCGGGTGCGGATCATCCTGGCACTGAAAGACGCCGAGGAGATGTCGGTGAACAGCATCGCCGAAGCGGTGGACAAGTCGCCGGCCGCAGTGTCGCAACATCTCGCGAAGCTCCGCCTCGCCCGGATCGTCGCGACCCGCCAGGAGGGTCAGAAGGTGATCTACCGGCTGGAGAACGAGCATGCCTCCCGACTGGTCGCCGACGCCATCTTCCAAGCCGAGCACTCGGTCGGCGACACTCCCCAGCACCACCACGCAGAACGGATCAGCGAATGACGACGGGCCACGCGCACAGGGAGCACGATCACGGCGACCACGATCACGGCCACGCGCACGGAGATCACGAGCACCCGACCGGATTCAAGGGGTTCCTCTACGGGGTGTTCGTGCCGCACTCCCATGATGCCGCCGACTCCATCGATGATGCGATGGAGGCCAACAGTTCCGGCATCCGCGCGCTCAAGATCAGCTTGCTCATCCTGCTGGCGACGACTGTGCTGCAGGCAGTGGTCGTCGTGTTCAGCGGCTCTGTCGCCCTGCTGGCCGACACCATCCACAACTTCTCCGATGCGCTGACCGCCGTCCCCCTGTGGGTGGCCTTCATCCTGGGCCGTCGTGCGGCGTCCCGGAGGTACACGTACGGTCTGGGCCGGGCGGAAGACCTCGCCGGCCTGTTCATCGTGTTCGTTGTCGCGCTCTCCGCGATCGTCGCCGCGTGGCAGTCCATCGACCGCATCATCCACCCGCAGCCGATCGGCAACATCGGGTGGGTCATCGCGGCCGGAGTCATCGGGTTCCTCGGCAACGAGATCGTCGCTGTCTACCGCATCCGGGTGGGACAGCGCATCGGCTCGGCGGCGCTGGTCGCCGACGGCGTGCACGCTCGCACCGACGGCTTCACGTCGCTCGCCGTTGTCGCCGGAGGGATTGGCGTGCTGCTGGGATTCCCCCTCGCCGACCCCATCGTGGGACTGATCATCTCCCTCGCGATCTTCGTCCTGCTCATCGGAACGGTCCGCAGTGTGGGTCGGCGGTTGCTGGACGGCGTCGAGCCCGAACTGGTCGACCGGGTCACGCACGCGCTGGGTCATGTCGAGGGCATCGATCGGATCGATCGGATTCGGCTGCGATGGAATGGGCATCGGCTCGAGGGAGACGCGATACTCACCGTCGATGCTACGGCGTCACGTGAACGAGTCGACATGATCGCCGTCGAAGCGAATCGCAACGTCCGAGCCCACCTTCCGAACGTCGACGAATTCGTGGTCAGCACCCACAGCCTGGGGGCCACACCGACGGCCGACAAGTCCAAGGCGCCGTCGGTCTGAGCGGGGCGCACTCAGGCGGAGGGGTCCGTTTCCCGACGCGCAGCCCGCCAGACTGCCCGAGCCGCGTCGGCGTTCAGGAGTCCGATCCCCACGCCGACGATGATGTCCAGCCACCCCGTGGCGAGCCAGAAGGTGAGCAGTCCGACGGCGATGATCGCAATGTTGGCGAGCGCGTCGTTGCGGGCAGACAGCCATGCCGCCTTCGTGAGGCTGCCGCTGTGCTGACGGTGTGGGACAAGCAGAAGGGCCGCTGTCAAGTTGACGGCGAGTGCTCCCAGCGCTGTGAGCGTTAAAGGCACCGGATCGGGCGGGTAGGGATCGAAGGCTTTCGCGACTGCCGCCCAGATCGTCGCGAGCGCGGGGATGAGGATCACGAAAGCCAGGGCGGATCCGACCGTGCGGCGCCGGCTGGCCGTCCACGGGAGTGCAGCGAAGATCAGCAGGTTGATGAGCGCATCCTCGAGAAAGTCGACACTGTCCGCGAAAAGTGACACCGATCCGATGCCCAGCGCGACAGCAAACTCCACGAAGAAGTACGCGAGGTTCACCAACGCGACGACCAGAACGACGCGCCGAAGATTTCGCATGCCGTCCATCCTGACAGGCGATCAATCCTCCAACGGCGTAGCGCCTGCAGTCGCTTCGGGTACCGCCCTCGGGAGTCATGCGTTCGGCGCCCGTCTGGCACACAGGGCTGAATGGGCGAGCACCCGGTGCCCGCAGCGCGAATCGCTCGTCGGCTCCGCGGAGTTGACCGGGGAGGGCAGTTGTCTGTCAGCCTGTCAGGAGGCGAATGGTTCGGGACGGGCGCTGCGGCATTCCTTCTGCGCTGATGCATAGTTCCCGGCTGCAAAATGACCCCATGAGCAAACTTCGATGGTCAACAACTCCGATTGCGTGCGTGGTCATGCTGTTCACGTTCATCGCCGTCGTTGTTTTCGGCCTCCTCGCAGCCAACTCTCCGTCCTGGACGGCGGGAGAGATGCGGGTTGTGGTTGCTGTCAACGGCGTCCACAACGAGCTGTTCGACGGCGCCGCGCACGCAATCAATCTCGTCTTCGGCACCTCCTTTGCTGTCATTGTCGGCGCCACAACCGCTGTCGCGGTGGCCATTTTCGCGCGGTCATGGATGGCGGGGCTAAGGGTGACACTTCTGATGACGATCCCGTGGGTCGCCGCTGCTATCACGAAGATTGTCGTCGGGCGCGCGCGTCCGGATACGCATCTGTTGAGCAATCCCACGGGGATCGCGCCGACCACGTTCAGCTATCCGAGCGGACACACCGCGTTCGCTGCCGCCTGGGCGCTCTCCTTGGTCATCATTCTGGCGGGATGGCGTTTCCGCGGAGCCGTCATCATCGGTGCCGTAGCGATCACTGTGGTCACAGCGTGGTCGCGGGTGTATCTCGGCGCGCACTATCCAACGGACGTCATGGCCTCCGTTGTACTCGTCTTAGTTATCTCGCTCTGCGTAGCCCGGGTTACTGGTCGAATGGCGCGGTTCCAGCCAGGTGAGAATGCCCACAGGGCGATGGGGCGATCTTCACGCTGACGATGCCGGTTCCCGACAGATCGCGTGAGGAGCGGCGGCGGCATGCACAGCCTGACGGCGTACCGTTCTCCCATTCCCGTATAAGGAGCGCACCATGAGCATTCGTCCTGCCAGCATTCCCAGTCCCGATCCGGCGTGGGCGAGCTTCCAGATCGGACCCCTCACCATTCACGTGTACGCGCTGTGCATCGTCGCGGGAATCATCGCAGCCGTCCTCATCACCGATCGCCGGTTGCGGCGCCGCGGAGTCGAGCCGTGGACCGTCATTGATATCGTTTTGTGGGTCGTCCCGCTCGGCATCGTCGCCGCACGGCTCTACCACGTGTTCACCCACATAGGCGATTACTTCTACCCTGGCGCGAATCTGTGGAACGTGTTCGCGATCTGGGACGGCGGCAACGCGATCTACGGTTCCCTCATCGGCGGCGCGATCGGCGCCTACATTGGTTGTCGCCGCGCGGGACTCCGATTCTGGGCGTTCGCCGACGCGCTGGCCCCCGCGATGCTGGTGGCGCAGGCCATCGGCCGTCTCGGAAACTACTTCAACCAGGAGCTGTTCGGCATCCCCACGACACTGCCGTGGGGCCTGCAGATCCTCTCCACCGCACCGATGTTCCCAAAGGACCTCCCGGCCGGCACCCTCTTTCACCCGCTCTTCCTCTACGAAATGATCTGGAATCTGATCGGCGCGGCGGTGATCGTCCTCCTCGAACGGCGCCTCACCCTCGGCTGGGGACGAAGCCTCGCGATCTACTTCATCTGGTACGGCATCGGCCGCAGCGGATTCGAAGCGATCCGCATCGACCCCACGAGTGACGCGCCCTTCGGCATCCCGGCCAACATCTGGGCATCCGTCGTCGTCGTCCTCCTCGGGGTGCTGCTGCTCGTCATCCAGACGATTCGCCACCCCGCTCCCGAATCGTCGCCATACGTGACGGAACGACCCGATCCAGTCGCACCAGGCCCGAGCTCCGCCGCGCCGACCGACGATCAGGCGAACGCGAACAGTATCGGGAACACAACGACCACGACAAACCCCGACATGAGATAACCGCCTAGGTGTGATGTCCAGGCAGGTTGTTGAGTCTGCTGATGGGTGGGCCGCCGATGGCGGAGTGGGTTCGGTGATGATTGTAGAAGTGCAGCCATTCGGGCAGGGCAGCGCGTCGTTCGTTCTCCCCGCTCGTGCTCGACTGCCTCGACATGGCGCTGTGGACCCGCCGCCGCGAAGGCGTCGCCGGGTTCGCCGGGCTCACACACCACACCGACGCGGGCAGCGTCACTGGGCTCAACCGGTGGAAGCAACACCTGATCGGAGGGTGTTGTGGGACGACCATCAGATTGGATGAGGGAAGTGACCGGGCGAGCGCCGATGCGCTCTCCCGGGCACCCAGGGCATCCGCGTGCGCGCGAGCGCGAGTTCTGGACGAAGATCAGTACCGGTCTGCTTCCGGCCGAAGCTGGCGTCGCGATCGGCGTGGCACCCGTTGTCGGCTCGCGGTGGTTCCGACAATCAGGCGGTATGTCACCGTATTCGTGGCCGGCGCCGTCGGGCCGGTATCTGTCGTTGGTTGAACGCGAGGAGATCGCGATCCTCAAGGCGAAGGAAACCGGGGTCCGGGCGATCGCGAGGGCACTGGGTCGCAGCCCGTCGACGATCTCCAGGGAGTTGCGCCGCAACGCCGCGACGCGGGGCGGGAAGCTGGACTATCGCGCCTCGGTCGCGCAGTGGAAGGCGGAGCTGTTCGCCCGAAGACCGAAGGTCGCGAAGCTGGCCACGAACCCTCGGTTGCGCGAGTACGTGCAGGAGCGGCTCTCCGGACAGATCCGCCGCCCGGACGGGGGTATCGTCCCTGGGCCGCAACCGCCGCGCTGGACGGGGCAGAACAAGCCTCACCGCAAGGACCGCGGCTGGGTTATGGGGTGGAGTCCGGAGCAGATCGCGAACCGGATCAAGCTCGACTTCCCCGATGATGACAGCATGCGCATCAGCCACGAGGCCATCTACCAGGCGCTGTTCATCGAGAGCCGCGGCGCCTTGAGGCGCGAGCTCATCCTCTGTCTGCGCACCGGGCGAGCACTGCGCATGCCGCGGGCGCGGTCCAAGCGAGTGTCGTGGGCTCACGTCACCCCCGACGTGCTGATCAGCGAACGGCCCGCGGAGGCGGAAGACCGGGCCATCCCCGGGCACCACGAGGGTGACCTCATCATCGGCATCAACAGATCCGCGATCGGCACCGTCGTCGAACGCACCACCGGCTTCACCACGCTCGTTCATCTGCCCCGCGAGGCCGGGTGGCGGGAACAACCCATCGTCAAGAACGGGCCGGCCCTGTCCGGCTACGGGGCGCTCTCGATGAACCGGGCGCTGGCGAAGGCGATGAGCACCTTGCCGACCGAGCTCAAACGATCCCTGACCTGGGACCGCGGGAAGGAGATGTCCGCGCACGCGCAGTTCGCGATCGATACCGGCTTGAAGGTCTACTTCGCCGACCCGCATAGCCCCTGGCAGCGCGGCACGAACGAGAACACCAACGGGCTGCTCCGGCAGTACTTCCCGAAGGGCACCGACCTCTCACGCTGGGCCCCCGACGACCTCGCCGCCGTCGCCCACGCCCTCAACACGCGACCCCGCAAGCGCCTCGGCTGGCGCACCCCGGCTGAGGCACTCGACGAGCACCTACACTTGCTGCAAACAGGCGGTGTTGCGACGACCAGTTGAATCCGCCGTCTACACGTCGATCTCATTCACCGACCGGCTCGCAGGCGAAGGCATCGACCCCTCGGTCGGGTCCGTGGGCGACGCGTATGACAACTCGCTCGCGGAGTCGCAGATTGGGCTCTACAAGTCCGAACTCATCCACCACGACGGCCCTTGGCGGGACATCGACCAGGTCGAAGCGGCAACCGCGTCCTGGGTGCTGTGGTTCTACACGCACCGCACGCACGGCTCCATCGACGACCTCACCCCGCTCGAGATCGAGCAGCTCGACTACGCTCGCATCGAACCGGTCACGAGAGCCGGCTGACACCAGCAACCAGCTCTCCGGACATGCCGGGGCGAGTCAGATCAGATTCCGTTTATTTAGTTAGCGGGAAAGAACTGGGGCCAAAACGGGAAAAGCCTCGCGATGGATGTAGCGCGAGGCTTTTGCTATTTTATCAGGTATTCCCTGGCGCGACCGTAAGGATCGACTACTCTCTCGCGTTCTGGAACCACCGTGAGTCGGATCACAAAGCTGCGCCGGCTCACGGCCGTCACCAGATCCTGGGCGGGTGTCGTTCGTGGCTGCATTCCGATAGCTACGTGACGAACGTGCTGTGGGCGGTTGACGGCTCGCGGAGAGCTTTCGCGAGTGTCGACCGAAGCGCTCACTGCTTGTCGACGCCGCCCGCTGAGCGATCGTCAGCCTGAACGAATCGCTGAGAATCGGTCATTCTGAGACCCGTCGCAGACGCGATTTGAGACAGGTTCGCAGCTGTCAGCGTTCGGTACGTGCACGATCCTCGTCGTCGATGAGCTCAGCGGCCCTTCCCGTTTCCGTTGTTGTTCCCGGGGCCCTTGTTCGGGTTGCCGGGCGGTACAGGGGCGGGGTCCGAGACAGTCGTGGTTGACGGCTGGGTGATAGCAGACGGCTGTTCCGGAGGGACCGAGCTCGCCGCTGGCGACGGTTCGACGGCAACGGGCGTGGGGGATGACGGCGCGACGGTGGGCAATACCGACCCGATGCCGATAACGAAGATCACGGCCACCGCAGCGGCGACCGCGGACAGGGCAACAATGACTCCCACGCGACCGCGGTTGCGCCGGTCACTAGCGGACGGCTCCTCTACGGTGGCGATGGCTGCGAAGGGTTCGGCCACCAGAGGGAGGGTCGCGACGGTGAGCGGCGCCGTTTCCGGGATGGCCGCCTTCTCTCGCGCGCTGAGGCGGGCAGCCCGACGTAGTCCCAGCCCTGAGTTCAGGCTCGTCGCACGCACTGCGACTTCGTCAGCTGTGGGACGTGCAACTGGGTCGATGGACGTCATGGCAGATAGCAGCGACTCCCACCGATCACCGAGGTCCGCGGGGATGGGTGGCTGTCGTGCGAGCCTGGCGAGGATTGTTTCCTGCAGCGACCCTTCGCCGAAGGGGTGCAGTCGAGTCAGTGCTTCGAGCGCGAGGAGCCCGAGGGCGTAGATGTCCGACGCGGGGATCGGAGCTTCGCCACGGACCTGCTCTGGCGCCAGATACGCGGCAGTCCCGATCACGGTGCCAGGGGAAGTTAACCGGGTCGCGTCGATGAGGTGCGCGACGCCGAAGTCCGCGAGCACCGCTTCGAAAGGGTGGGCACCGCCTCGAGCGGGCCGAAGCAGCACGTTGGACGGTTTGATGTCGCGGTGAACTACGCCGGCAGCGTGGACGACGGCGAGTGCTGCCGCCAGTTGTTGCAGGATGGCGGCGACCTGGGTCGCCGCCATCTCTGCATCGTCGATCTGGTGACGCAGGGTAGGTCCCTGAATCAACTCCATGACGAGGAAAGCGTGGTCGCCGTGCGCGACGTGGGCGTCGTAGAGGGTGACTATTGAGGGGTGGTTCAGCGAGGCGAGGACGGTGGCTTCTGACACTCGGCGGGCAGCGTCAGCTTCGTGGGAAGCGTCGGTGAAAAACAGCTTCACCGCGACGTCGCGCGCGAGTACCTCGTCACGGGCTCGGTACCCGCGTCCCATGCCACCCGCTCCGATGCGCTCAACGAGGCGGTATCGCCCGCCGAGCAATTCGCCGGTGTGCGGGAGCGATGCCCCCAATAGGTCAGTCATCGGAAGTTAGACCAGCGGTTCGCCGTTGTCCGTGGTGCGGCGCGTGGTGACCTGTTCGCCGTTCACGGGGTCGACCGCAGTACGCGACGTGGACACGGTCGACCGGCGGCGCATCACGAACACCAGGCTGAGCAGGAAAACTACGACTCCGGCGATCATCAGGATGTACCCGATGAGGCTGAGGTTCACGAAACCGCCGAGATCGACGTTGACGGCGAACGCCAGAATCGCGCCGATGACGAACAGAGCAATGCCACTTCCAATTCCCACGAGAGAGTCCTCCAATTAGGGGGGCCAAAACCCCTGTTAGGCTCACCTAACAGGGGCCCGCCGCTTGTTCAAGGTCAGTCAAACTCTATTGAGTGAGCGGGATGGGCGGTGGGGCTGGAACGACGGGCCGCGGGGGTGCATAATGTCGGACTTGGAACGCCGGGCGTCTGCCTTCGCCGCACTCGCTGACCCTCGTCGCCTGGAGATCGTCGACCTGCTTGCCGTCGGTGACCTCGCGCCGAGCGAAATCGCCACCCGATTGAAAATGCCCTCCAACCTCGTCGCCTTTCACCTGGGCGTGCTTGAGCAACGAGAGATCGTGCGTCGCTCCCGTTCCGAGGCAGATGGGCGGCGCAACTACGTGCGGCTTCGACCCGAAGCGCTCCTCACACTCGCGTCAGAACCAGTGGCTGTGACAGGTCGCGTCGTGTTCGTCTGCACTGCCAACTCGGCCCGGTCTCAGCTCGCTGCCGCGATCTGGGCATCACATAGCGACATCCCGACCGCATCGGCAGGGACGAAGCCCGGGGCAGAGGTGAACCCGGGAGCTCTCGCCGCGGCCCAACGAATCGGATTGACCATCCCCACGGACGCTCGCCCGGAAGCTCTCGCCGCGGTGTACCAGCCGGGGGATTACCTCATCAGCGTGTGCGACCACGCACACGAGGGACTTCACGGTCGAGATGACGCGCACTGGTCGGTCCCCGATCCCGCGATCGCGGGGACCCCTGCCGCGTTCGATACGGCGGCAACCGATCTCCGCACTCGCATCGCTCGGGTCGCTCCACGCCTCACCGCGGCTTAGCCCGCCTGACGTGTTGCCGGGTGACTGAAGCACCCGAAGCCTGATCGACTCGCGAATGCGGCCACTAAGCCCGAGAACGTGGCGTCTTCCACAACGATGCCAGCATCCACATGCCAGCATCGGAAGTATGTGCGCTGGGTCCTGTAGTGCCTTGCGCTACTGAACTGATCGCGGGCCGCAAGCCGGACAGGTTTCCGACCCATCGCGAACTGGCGTCCTGACCAAGCCTAGGTTTCCGATCAGCGAGCGTCCTGGTTGCGCATGCGGAACCACAGACTGAGTCTCCGCGGTCTCGCCAAGCGGGAAGAGCGCGGGAAAGGTTTGGCGAGGTTGAGTTGCGCGCTGGTGACCTACCGTGACTCTTGAATGTTGATTTCTTGCAAGTTTGAGACCTGTCGGTACCCCGGAGACCTAGTCGGGCAAGAGTTCAAATCCCACCGTCACCGCCACGTCGAAGCCCCGCGAACCCCTTGGAAACACTGGAATCGCGGGGCTTCTTTCATGCCCGAGGCAGGATGCACGCGAAAGCGTGGGAGGCCGCCTTCAGAGACCGACCTCGCGCGGCCCGGCGCCGCGCACAACGACCGCCCGATCGATTGGCGAGGGCTGGTTCGTCGCGTCTCTCTACCGCCGTGCGTCACAACCCGGCGAGCAGCGCACGCGTCTCTGCGACGACGCGATCCTGGAACGCCGGATCCTGCACCTGCTTCGAGCCGACCATGGGATGTCCGTTCTCGTCGAAGTAGACGCCTGTGCCCGTCGTCTCGCTGGTGAGCACCTTCGAGATCACCTTGGCGGCCCTTCTCGGCGTCGTGTAGTGCGGCATCACCTGCAGCAGCGGTGCGACCACCTTGCTGATCGCGACGAATGCCGGCCCCATGTCCCGCGCGAGATCGGATCCCGGGTTCACCCCCGGTTCGATCGCGTTGAAGCGGAGCCGCGGGTACTCGCGCGCGAAGGCCAGCGCTGTCGCGAGGGGTGCCTGCTTCGTCGTGGCGTAGGCATCCGCACCTGGCATCTTCGAGCCGCCGGGCGAGAGCCACTCGCCGCGCGCGCTCGCCTCGGCAGAGATGTAGCGGCCGCCGCGGAATCCCGCCCGTACGGCGATCCTGCGCGCCGGGTCCTCCACGGCGGACACGACGAACAGCACGTTCGCCGCATCAGGCAGGACCGGCAGAAGCGCCGTCGTCAGCGCGAACGGACCGAGGTGGTTGGTGGCGAACGCGGTGTCCCATCCCTGCGCCGACGTGGAAGGAGTGGAGGGGAAGATGCCGGCGTTGTTGAGCAGGCCCCCGATCGTGAGGCCCGAGGAAACGATCTGCTCGGCGGCGCCGCGCGCACGGGTGACATCGGAGAGGTCGGCTACGACCGTGACGGCGCGCCCGCCCTTCGATACGATCTCGGCGCGCACCGCGTCGAGCTTGGACGCGTTGCGGCCCACGAGCACGACCGTGCCATGCGCGGCGAGTTCGAGTGCAGTGCGGTAACCGATGCCGGATGTGGGGCCGGTGATGACCCAGGCCTTCGTGGAAGCTGTCATGCTCCGAGCCTCCGCCTACCGCGCGAGATCAGCCATTGGTGCGATTGTCGTAGGACTGGCAGGGCCAGGACGCGACCGCGCGGGACGGGCGGGTCCCGACCCCGAGGGACCGTGACGCGAAGGAGTCGAGACATGGATGCCGAGCACCCCGTCATCGGGCAGAGGGAGACCTCCGACCTGCCGCGCTACGCGGGCATCGCGACCTTCGCGCTCCTGCCGCGCGCGGAGGATGTCGCGCACGCCGACATCGCGGTCGTCGGGATCGCGTTCGACTCCGGAACGAGCTTCCGACCGGGCGCGCGGTTCGGACCGGCGCACATCCGGGAGAACTCGCGGCAGCTGCATCCGTATCACCAGTTCCACCGATCGTTCCCGTTCCGCGATGCGCAGGTCGTCGACGCGGGCGACTTCGGGGTGGGCCCGTACGACATCGAAGCGGCGGTCGCGGCCATCGATCAGCAGGCGCGCGCGCTCGCAGACGCGGGCACGAGGATCGTCGCGCTCGGGGGCGATCACACGATCGCGCTGCCGCTGCTGCGCGCCGCCGCCGCGCAGCACGGCCCACTCGCGGTCATCCACTTCGATGCGCACCTCGACACGTGGGACGTGCTGCACGGTGCGACGCTCTGGCACGGGTCGCCGTTCCGCCGTGCCGCGGAGGAGGGGCTCCTCGACCTCGACCACTGCCAGCACGTCGGGACGCGCGGGGGCGTGTACGACCCGAGCGAGCTCGACGACGACCGCCGGGCGGGATTCGAGATCATCCGCAGCGAGGAGTTCGCCGAGCGCACCGCGGACAGCATCGCGGAGCAGATCGTCCGCCGGGTCGGCGACGCGCCGGTCTACATCTCGGTCGACATCGACGTGCTCGACCCCGCCCACGCACCGGGGACGGGCACGCCCGAGGTCGCCGGGCTCAGCACTCGGGAGCTGTTCGCGGTGCTGCGGCGACTGCGCGGCCTGGACATCGTCGGCGCGGATGTCGTCGAGATGGCGCCCGCCTACGACCACGCCGGTGTGACCGGGCTCGCAGCGGCCCACACCGCATGGGAGCTGCTGTCGCTGATCAGCCTGGCGATGATCACGCCTGACACGACGACCGAGTGAGGTCGCCCGGGCGTCCTCGACTACCCGACCGATGACCCGGGCACGATGATGACCGGCACCGGAGCGTGCCGGATGATCTTCGAGGCGCTCGAGCCGAGGAACACCTGCGCCAGGCGGTGCGACGATGACGAACCGAGCACCAGCACGTCACCGGCATCCCACTCGATCGATCCCACCGCGGCGGCCCAGTCGGCGCCGCCCGCGATCTGCAGCTCCAGGTCATCGTCGTCGAACCCCAGGGATCGGAGGGTCGCCTTCGCCTCGGACTGCGCCTGCGCGGCCTGACCCGCCCACAGATCGATGACCTGCGTCTCGGCATGGGTGACGTCGCTGGTGACCGGACGTCGTGTCGGGCTCATGAGGAAGGTGACGACGCGCAGCCGCGCCGACGCGCGCTGGGCGATCTCGGCCACGCGCGACAGCAGCGACCAGCTCGCATCGTCGTCGCGGAACGCGACCGTCACGCGCGACACCGCCGACGTCGAGCGGTAGTCGCGTGGTGCGATGGCGACGGGCACCGTCGAGGAGTGCATCAGCCGATCCGTCTTGGAGGTGAGTCGGATGCCGCCGGCCCGTGCATCGCTGCCCGAGCCGACCACGAGCATCCGCGCGTCGCGTGCGGCCGCCTCCTCGATGAGCGTCTGCGGCACCGACCTGCCGTGCACCCAGACGGCCGTGCCGTCCACCTCCGGATGCGCCGCGAGGTCGCCGGCGGCCCGCTCCGCGCTCTCGGCGCCGACACCGCCCGCCCACTGCCGGAACTCCCGATCGGTTCCGGCCGCGGCGGGAGTGCCCCAGCTCTGCGGCACGACCGAGACGGCCACTACCCGCTCGGGGATCGCGCGTGCCAGCTGGCAGGCGAGTTCGATCGCGCCGCCGTCGCTCTCGTGCGGGCCGTAGCCCACGACGTAGGTCATCGCTCGTCCTCGGGGTGGATGGGCTCGGCGATCTCCTCATCGGTCGAGTAGTGGCTGAGCGTCGCGTGCTTCCGCCCGTAGAAAAGGTAGAAGAGGAAGACGAGGGCGAGCCAGCTGACGCAGATGACCCACGTGATCGGGCGCAGGCTGGTGAGCACGTACACGCACACGATCACCGTCAGGATCGGCACCACGGGATACAGGGGAACCTTGAACGGGCGCTCCAGATCCGGGCGACGGCGCCGCAGCACGATCAGCGAGATCGCCACGACGCTGAACGCGACCAGTGTTCCGAACGAGACGCTGTCCCACAGGTACTCCGACGGGACGAAGCCCGCGACGATCGCCACGAGGACGGACACGACGACCGTGTTGAACACCGGCGTGCCGTGCTTCGCGCTGACCTTGAGGAACCGCTTCGAGACCATTCCGTCGCGCGCGATCGAGAACAGGATGCGCGTCTGGCCGTAGAGCGTGACGAGGGTGACGGAGAAGACCGAGATGACGGCGCCCGCGGCGAGGATCGTCGCCCAGATCGGCGTGCCCGTCACGAGCTCCATGATCTTCGCGAGTCCGGCCTCGCCCGCCTCGGGGGTGGAGAACCATTCGACCGGCTGCGCCGCCAGGCCGGCGATGGCTACCAGCACGTAGAAGACGGTGACGATGAGCAGGGCGCCGATGATCGCGCGGGGGATCGCCTTCTGCGGGTTCTTGACCTCCTCGCTGGCGGTCGCGATGGCGTCGAGGCCGATATAGGAGAAGAAGATGACTCCGGCGGCGCCGCTGATCCCGGATGCCTGGGCGAAGAAGTTCGAGAAGTGGTCGGCCGTGAAGGCCGAGAACCCGATGACGATGAACATCGCGAGGACGGCCAGCTTGATGCAGACCATGACGGCGTTGATCGTCGCGGACTCGGAGGCGCCGCGGATGAGCAGCAGCATGCACAGCACGACGAGGATGATGGCGGGGAGGTTCACGATCCCGCCGGTGGCGGCGCCGTCGCTGCCCGGGACGAAGGATGCCGAGAGCTCGGGCGGAAGCTGGAACCCGAAGAGCTGGTGCAGCAGCTCGTTGAAGTAGCCGCTCCATCCGACGGCGACGGCCGAGACCGCCACGCCGTACTCGAGGAGCACGCAGCCTCCCACGAGCACCGCGGCGCCCTCGCCGAGCGAGTGGTAGGTGAACGAGTAGCTGGAGCCGCTCACCGGGATCGATGACGAGAGCTCTGCGTAGCAGAGCGCCGCCAGACCGGCCGCGACGGCGGCGAGGATGAACGAGAGGATGACGGCGGGTCCGGCAATCGGGATCGATTCGCTCAGCACGAAGAAGATGCCGGTGCCGATCGTGGCGCCCACCCCGAACATCATCAGCTGGAACGTGCCCAGGTTGCGCGTGAGCTCTTCGCCCTGATGATGCTTCTGCTGGAAGATGATCGGCTTGCGTCGGAGCAGCTGCTTGCCGAGAGCGGTCATATCGGACTCCCACCGGTCATCCTCGATCCACAGCCACGAGGGTTGCCCAAGTCTGGTGGGATCGCCGATGGGTGGCAAGACCCGGTTTCCTGCGGCATCCCGCTTCTGCGGCCCTACGCTGATCTCGTGCCCGACACCTCGCCCCCCGCTCCGTCGAGCGAGGGTCGTCGCGGCGCGGTGCGTGCGGCGGTGTTCGGATCGTTCCCGAACCTCGTGCAGTGGTACAACCTCTACGTCTACGCGACGTTCGCCCCGTACTTCCGCACCGAGTTCTTCGACGCGTCCGACAGCGGGTCGCTCGTCTACGTGTACGCGATCTTCGCCCTCACCTTCGTGATGCGGCCGTTCGGGTCGTGGCTGTTCGGACGCCTCGCCGACCGTCGCGGGCGTCGGTTCGCGCTGGTCGCGGCCGTGCTGCTGATGTCGGCCGGCTCTCTCGCTCTCGCCCTCAGCCCCACCGCAGGGACGGTGGGCGCGTGGGCGGCCGTGATCCTCCTCGTGGTCGGGCTCGTGCAGGGCGTCGCGACCGGGGGCGAGTACGGCGTCTCGGCGGTGTACCTGTCCGAGACCGCCACCGCGGGACGCCGCGGGTTCTTCTCCTCGTTCCAGGCCGCCACGATCGTCGGAGGGCAGGTGCTGGCGCAGGCGGTCCTGCTCGTGCTCCTCACTCTCGGCGATCGCGCTGACGTGTCGGCATGGGGCTGGCGGGCGGCGTTCGCGCTCGGCGCCGTCGGCGGACTCGCGACCCTGTGGTGGGCGCATCGGCGGGGGGATGCCGCACCACGGCGCGCGGCGGCATCCGCGACCCTCCGCGACCTGCTCCGCCGCAGGCCGCGGCAGCTGCTGTGGGTCATCCTCATGACCGCGGGCGGTACGGCGGCGTTCTACACCGACACCGTCACCCTGCCGACGATCTCGCGGGCCGCGGCGGGCGCATCGGGAGGGCCGGCGGCCGAGCAGGCGGCGACGGCGGTCGTGCTCGGTGCCCTCGTGCTCCTGATGGTGCTCCAGCCGATCGGTGGTGCGCTCAGCGATCGGATCGGCCCCAAGCCTCTGCTGGTGTTCTTCGGGGTGGGCGGGCTGCTCACCACCGGGGCCGCGATCCTGCTGACGCCGGTGCTCGCCGCGCCGGCCGCGCTGTTCGCGCTCCTGGCCGCCGTGTTCACGGTGCTCACGGGCTACCTGTCGGTCAACACGGTGGCCAAGACCGAGGCCTTCCCCGCCGACCTGCGCGCGTTGGGCGTGGGTTTCGGCTACGCCGTGGCCAACTCGCTGTTCGGCGGCACCGCGCCGATGATCTACCACGCGTCGGCAGGCTCGCCGTGGGTGTTCCCGACGTACGTCACGGTGCTGATCGCGGTCAGCCTCGCCGCGTACCTCGCGATGCCGCGCCGCTCGCGTGTGGCGGCCACGGCGCGAGCCGCCTCGACCTCCGGCTGAGGGCCGCCGGGTGGCTCGCCTCGCCGAGCACCGCTATATCCTGGCCGACATGTCTGATCAGGCCGCGGCCGCCCGCATGCACGAGACGTCCGCCGAGTCCACGGCCACCGTCGATGTCGTCCTCGACTACGCCCGGCGGCGCGCGCTGTTCGAGGACGTGCCGCTCGACGAGCCGCGGGCGCGGGAGGAGCTCGAGCGCGTGGCCTCCGGGTCGATCACCGACGGGGGGATCGGGGCGCAGCGGGCCATCGATCTGTTCGAGCACGTGCTGGCGCCGGCGTGCATCACGACCGACCATCCCGGATACCTGTCGTTCATCCCCTCCGCGCCGACCAAGGCCGCACTGTCGTTCGACACCGTGGTCTCGGCGTCGTCGGTGTACGGCGGGTCGTGGATGGAGGGCGCCGGGGCGGTCTTCGCCGAGAACGAGGTGCTGCACTGGCTCGCCCACGAGTTCGGTCTCCCCGCGGCGGCCGGCGGCGTCTTCGTGCAGGGCGGCACGATCGGCAACCTCTCCGCCCTCGTGGCCGCCCGCGACCGGGCGCGGCGTCGGCACCGCGAGGCCGGGACGCGCGCTCCGGAGCGGTGGGTCGTGGTGTGCAGCTCCGAGGCGCACTCGTCGATCGCCTCGGCGGCCGACATCATGGACGTCGACGTGCGCACGGCCGCGGCCGGCGCCGACGGTCGCCTGAGCGGCGACGCGGTCGCCGCGGTGCTCGACGAGTGCGGCGACGCCGTCTTCGCGGTGGTCGCCACGGGAGGCACGACCAACTTCGGCATCGTCGACGACATCGCCTCGATCGCCGAGCTGACCCGCGCGCGCGACGTGTGGCTGCACATCGACGGGGCGTACGGTCTCGCCGCGATGCTCGTGCCGCGCACCCGCGGGCTGTTCGACGGCGTGCAGCACGCGGACTCCGTCATCGTCGACCCGCACAAGTGGCTGTTCGCGCCGTTCGACGCGTGCGCGCTGCTGTACCGCGACCCGGCCGGGGCGCGGGCGGCGCACACGCAGCGGGCCGAGTACCTCGACCACCTCACCGACAAGCCCGACTGGAACCCGTCGGATCTCGCCGTGCAGCTCACCCGCCGTGCGCGCGGACTGCCGCTGTGGTTCTCGCTGGCCACCCACGGCACCCAGCAGTACCGCGACGCGGTCGAGCACGGCATCGTGCTGGCCCGCGACATCGCCGACGAGATCGCCCGCCGCCCCGCGCTCGGCCTCGTGCGCGAGCCGCAGCTGTCGGTCGTGGTGTTCCGGCGCGAGGGGTGGACGCTGGCCGACTACCAGGACTGGTCGGATCGCCTGCTCGAATCGCAGAAGGGGTTCGTCGTGCCCTCCTCGCACGCGGGGGAGCCCGTTTTGCGGTTCGCGATCATCAGCCCGATGACGACGATGGGGCTGCTCGTGGAGATCCTCGACACCCTGGAGTGACGCGCCCGGGCCGGATGTATCAGCGGCCCCGCGCTCCCCTCTGCACCGGTGACGAGGAACTCGTCCGGAGCGAGGAGGCCGCGATGCCCGGCTGGTATGTCCATCTCGAGGCGGCGCACGACACCGCCCGGAAACTGCGCGACGGCGATGTCCCGGCCGGGTTCCCGGTCTCGGCCGCCCGGGCGCAGGAGATAGGCGAGCACTGCCACACGTGGCGCAACTACCTCGCGCTCGGGTCGCTCGGCCCCGACGTGTTCTACATGCTCCCCGACTTCAAGAACACCACCGGCCAGGTGATCCGGCAGGTGGTGCAGTGGGCGCTCGACGTGTGGGAGGTCGTGGACTCCGAGTTCGTGGCGAAGTGGGAGAAGTGGATCGATCCGATCTCCACGAACAACTCGCAGCTCGCCTCGCAGCTGACCGGCGGACTGTCCACGCAGCTGGCCCAGGTGCTCGACGAGCTCACCTCGGCGATCATGTCGGCCTTCAAGGGTCTGCTCGCCGAGATGGGCGACTGGTTCGGCGTGCTCACGTCCGGGGTGCCGCAGGCCTTCGGTGACGACGCCTTCTACTGGTCGGACATGTTCCACTACCGCCGCACCTACCAGTTCCCGTACGTGCTGTTCCGCCAGGCGCAGGACGCGCTGGCCGCGGCATCCACCGAGGAGGAGCGGATGGATGCGCAGGCGCGCATCGCCTTCGCCGTCGGCTGGCTGTCGCACTGCGCGACGGATGTCACGGGTCACCCGTTCACGAACGCGAAGTCGGGCGGGCCCTACCGCGACCACTGGCAGCGGCACCACCTCGTCGAGAACCACATGGACTCCGAGAACTACGGCGCCCGCCACCCCGGCCCGCTCTACGGGGAGTACGGCACGTCGGCGCTGCACTTCCGCGTGGCGTTCCGCCACCGCACCGACGCGCCCTACAACGGCCGCGACGACGCACCGGCCTACGACTACTGGTCGGGCTTCCCCGCCTACGACGACGGCGACGGCCCGACACCCACTTCGCACCGCCGCGCCTTCTTCGACCTCGACACGGGGCCGCTGCCGAGTCACCTCGTCGAGGGGCTCCTCGATGCGATGCGCGACGTGTACGGCGCCGACGGTCCGCACATCCTGCTGCAGGATCCGGCGTTCTCGGCGACCGATCCGCTCACCGGGCAGCCGGACGGGCGGCCCAACGAGGCGGCGATGGCCGAGATGTGGGAGATCGTCTACCGCTACATGAAGATGTCGAGCTCCGACGCGATCAGCCTGCGCCTGCCGCCGCCGCCCGACGTGTTCACCGACCACTCGTTCCCCACGCCTCCGGGCGGCGGCGGATCGGGGATCGACGACGACCCGTCGCGCGGCGCCGACGTGGACGACGACGACTCGTTCACGCTGCTCGACCTGCTGCTGGCGCTGTTCGCGTGGATCGTCTACATCGCGCAGGTGATCGTCTGGCTGGCCACGATCCTGCCCAGCCTCATCGTCGACATCACCACGTTCCCGGCCCGCGAGGTCATCTACTGGGCCGTCATCGTCCCAGCGTGGAACCTCTACCTGCTGGCCCGCCGGGCGCTGGTCATGTCGGGGTTCGCGATGCCCAAGCCGGCGGAGATCAACCCGGGGCTCACGACGCTGGGCCGGGAGGGCACGTACGACATCGGCTCGGCGCTGGACGACCCGTTCGGGATGCCGAGCGCGCCGCCGCCGATCACCGAGCCGTCCGGCCGGCTGCACGCCATCGACCCGCACGGCATCGACCGCGCCTACCCGCGGGGCATCGTGCGCGATCTGCCCTCGGCCATCAGCCGCCCCGACCTCACCGGCGCCCTCGGGCTCACGCAGCCGCTGCGCTACCTCGCCGATGCGCCCGGTGACGAGTTCAAGGCATCGGAATGGATCGCGCCGTGGCGCTACCCGCTCACGAACCAGGCGGGCGCGGGGGTCGCGCAGGAGGGCGCCGGCACCCACGTCGGACCGTACGTCGTCGGCGACCGCTCCACGATCCTGCTGTCGGGGGTGGCGGGCCACGACGGGGCCCGCGCCGAGCTCGAGAAGGCCGCGACCCCGGCCGACACCGAGGCCGTGCTCGACGCGCACCTCGTGCTCGATCAGCATCTCGGCGGGCCCGTCGACTACGGCCGCTACCTGGTCGGTCGCATGCTGGCGGATGCTGCGGCATCCCGTGCCGACTTCACGGTGCCCGATTTCAACCTCGACTCGGATCGCGGCTACGCGTGGCACACGTGGGATTGGGATCGCGGCACCACCCGGTGCGTGCCCAAGATCACCGCGGTCGGTTCGGAGGACTTCTCCTATCCGCTGCCGTGCACGTCGCCGCAACTGTTCCACGCCGACACCGACTGCCCGCCGCGTCCGAACCGCTGGTACGACGAGACGCTCGACCTCGCCGTGCACTACGTGCCCGGCCCCGGTCCCGCGACGTGCGTCGACCAGAAGCCGCACGAGCCGAACACCGATCCGAGATGGCGTGAACGCGTGCGCCGGGAGAAGGGCTGAGCCATGCCTCGCGATCACGACGCCCCCGACGAGTTTCCGCCGATCCTGTCGAAGGAGGAGGATGCCGCGCAGCGCGGCGACGATCCGCCCGGTGCGTTCGGGGAGACCAGGCCCGGCGACGGGGATCTCGCGCCGGGATGGACGCCGACGGGCGACACCGCCGCCGCCGCGAAGGAGCTGATCGGCGAGCTCGGCAGGGAGCGCCGCCCGCATCGCGAGGACGTCTACCCCTACCTGCTGGTGCGGGCGCACAGCCCCGGCGACCGGGGTGCGCGCCCCACGTGGCCGAGCATCCCGTGCTGGGAGTCGCCCGACATCCTGCTCATCGACGCCGCCTACACCGGCCCCTTCTCACCGGCGCATCTGGTGGTGAGCCCCACCGCGGGGCGTCGCTACCGGGTGTTCGTGCGGGTCTGGAACCTCGGTCTGCTGCCCGCGGTCGGCGTTCACGTGCGCGCGTGGTTCGTGAACCCCGGCTTCTTCGGCGGCGACCCGGGCAACCCGGCCTACCAGCCGCATCCGATCGGCGGCGCCATGGTGAACCTCGAGGATCGCACCCGCCCCGGCGCGATGCAGGTGGTCGAGCTCGACCGCACGTGGGACATCCCCGCCGACCTCACCGGCCACGAGTGCCTGATGGCGTCGGTGTCGTGCCCTCTCGATCCGTGGGGCGGAGCGCTCGATGCGAACCACGACCGGCACGTCGGCCAGCGCAACCTCGAGGTGCTGGCGGGGCCGGCCGAGGCGAAGTCGCTGCTCTACGGGCTCGGCGGCATGGTGGCCCTCACCGGCACGCTCGAGCTGATCCACGGAGGACCGGCCGTCGTGCCGCTGCTGCGCGGTGCGCTCGGCACCACCCGCACCGAGTTCGGCGGCGTCGCGAAGCTGCGCGCGCCGAAGGCCCTGCGTCGCGGCGTCGCGATGGGGGATGCCGGGGCGCACCTCTTCACGATGTTCCGCACGGGACGCGGATGGCTCGTGGCCGACAGCGCCCGCGTATGGACTCTCGCGCTCGAGCTCGGCATCGTCGACAAGCCGCCCCGGGTGCGCACGCCCGCCGCGGGACGGGTCGCCGACGGCACGCCCGTCGGCGGCAGATCCGTCGAGAAGCCGGCCGCGCCGCCGCATCCGTTCGCCACGCCGCTGGCTACTCGTCGCGTCATCGAGAAGCTCGGTCCCGACAGGTTCGACCGGCTCGGCATCGTGATCGACACCGAGCCCGGCGATGCACTTCTGGAGGGGATGCTGCGGCTCTGGGATCTCCGGGGGCTCGCGGCATCCGATCTCGCCGCCGCGCTCGCCGAGGGCGGACCGTACGCGCACCTGCTGCGCTTCGCGCACACCGATCCGGAGCGCACCGACGCCGGCGGCTACTCCGTCGTGGTGATCGGCTGAGGCCGGCTACGCCGACAGGCGGTTCTTGCCGGCGTCCTTCGCCCGGTACATCGCCTCGTCGGCGAGGCGGAGGAGCTCGGATGCCTCGACCGGCCGGTCTGTGACGGCGATCCCGACCGACGCGGTCACGCGCACCATCGACCCTTCGATCAGCGCCGGTTCGCCGATCGCCTCGAGGATGCGGGTGGCGACGTGGCGGGCGTCGTCGGCGGCCGTCTCACCGCACACCACCACGAACTCGTCGCCGCCGAGCCGCGCGACGGTGTCGCCCGCGCGGGTGACCGACAGGATGCGCTCGCCGACCGTGGCGATGAGGACGTCGCCCACGTCGTGCCCGAACGTGTCGTTGACGGACTTGAAGCCATCGAGGTCGATGAACAGCAGGGTGAGTCCGGCTCCACCGGCGTCGTCGCGCACCGCCGCCTCGAGGCGGTCGAGCATTCCACGGCGATTGGCGAGGCCGGTGAGCGGGTCGTGCAGGGCGAGGTGGGCGAGCTCGGACTCGACGCGCCGCAGCAGCGCGCTCTCGAGATCGCGGGCCAGATCGGATGCCTCGTCCACCAGATCCCCCCAGGCCGGAGCCGTGCCCGAGACGCTGTCGGTCCAGGAGGAGAACGACGTGCGCGGAGACAGGGGGGTGCGCCGGTTGGCGCTGGTCTGGTCGCCCAGCCAGTCGACGCTGCGGGTCACCTCGTGGCGGAAGAACGCGAGGTAGTCGCCCGTGCCGCCCAGCGGCACCATGAGCACACCGGTGACCGACGGGGCGCGTGCAGACAGTGCGGGGTACTCGATGCCGAGCGCGTCGGTGGCCAGGGTCTCGCGCACGGGACTGACGTCGAGGTGCGCGTGGAGGGCCTCGAGCTCCGCGGTCGGCGGGGTGTCGCCGACGACGCGCGTGCGGCCGTTCACGCGCACGGCCGCGCCGTCGCACGGGATGAGGTCGCGCACGGTCACCGGGCCGCGCACCAGTGTGCCGGCGATGTCGTCGATGCGTGCGATGTGCTCGACCAGCTCGGCACGGGTCTTGCGCAGCTGCACCTGCCGTCCCAGCCGCGCGACCTGCTCGAGGGCGTTCAGCTGCAGCGCGAGCTGATTGGCGATCACCTCGATGCCGCGGCGCTGGATGAACGGCAGCCGCCGCACGGTGCGGTGCGCGCACGTGATCATGCCGGTGAGCACGCCGTCGGTGATCATCGAGAACGACACCGTCGCCTCCTGGCCCATGTTGCGCATGAACTGCAGGTGGTGCGGCGAGACGCTGCGGAGCTCTGCGGCGCTGAGATCGAGAGACGACGGGGCGAGCTCTCCGCCGATGGTGAGCACGGCGGATGCCTCGCCCGAAGTGCCGACGATCGCGCGGGAGAGCTTCGTCACGTAGAGCTGTCGCGCCTGCGCGGGGATGTCGGAGGCGGGGAAGTGCAGTCCGGCGTACGACTCCATGTCGTCCGCGCGGTCCTCGGCGAAGACCTCGCCGTGCCCGTCCTCGTGGAAGCGGTAGACCATGACCCGGTCGAACCCGGTCAACGCGCGCAGCTCCCGGGCGGCCTCGTCGCAGAGGCGCCCCACGTCGGTGATCCCGGCCAGTCGGTGGCTGATGGCGTACTGCGCGGCCGCCGACTGCGGCGTCGCGACGCGCTCACGCGGTTCGAACTCGACGATCACCAGTCCGGCGGCCGTGTGCACGATCGCATCGAACACTCCGGACGGATGCTCGAGGGTGAGCGGGTTGGGCGCATGCGGGTCTGCCAGCATCCCTCCCAGGTCCGCCTGGAAGCGCGGAGAGGTGACCTCGCCGAGACCTCGTCCGAGAACGGGTCCGTCGGATCTCAACAGGGCGGGGGCGTTCTCGCTGGCCACTCGCACGTGGAAGGTCGCGGGATCCAGGCCGAGCAGCGCACCGTGCGGCTGGACGGATCCCGGAGTGCGGATGGGCTCCCGTGCGCACTCTTCGAGGCGGCGGAGTTCGGACGCGGTCAGGGCCGCGCGGACCGGTACGTCACTCACCTGGCTCCTTCTTCGCCCGACGCTCGAGTCTCCCACAGCCACCCGCCCGACTGATCAACCCGCTTAATTAGACTGGGCCGATGCAGCCGGCTTTCCGACCCGGAGGGTGAACATCGTGTCCTCACCGCAGGTTTCCTCCGATCACCGTGTCGCGCGGGCCGTCGAGCGCCTGCGCCTGGCCGAGGCCGGACTGGCCCGACGGCGCCAGACCGACTGCGGACCGAGCGAGAACGCCCGCATGGCGATGCGGTACATCCTGGAGCGCGCGGATGCGGGCGAGGAGGTCACCCCGACCGCGATCGCGGAGCACCTCGAGATCTCCACGGCGGCGGTCACCGGCATCCTGGATCGCCTTCACTCCGGCGGCCTGCTCTCGTTCACGGCCAATCCGAGAGACCGGCGCAGCAAGCTCGTCGTGCCGTTCGACCGCTCGGTCGACGCCGACGACATCGATCCGCTGACCGCCGCGATCCGCGACTTCGCCGAGGACATCCCGCCGTCCATCGTCGAGGAGGTCGCGGCGTTCCTGGAGAAGGTCGTCGCCGCCGTCGACGACGAGTGCCGCTGACCGCCGATCACGTCGCACGCGCATCACCGGGACCGGGCTCGGCGACGATCCGCAGCCCCGACGGGGAGGCGGCCTCCCGCATGAGGGCGTCGATCCATTTCGGGTTGAGCGCCGGCTGCCGACTGCCGTAGAAGTGGAACACCAGAGGGACCGGGGGCGCGATCCACAGGGTGCGCGAGCCGAGACCGTCGACCGGCGGCGAGGTGAACATGAACGATTCGCGGCGCCGCAGCTTGTTCATGAAGACGACGCGCAGATGGGCGAGCGTGCGATCGTCGATGTCTAACGATTGGGTGCCGCTGCCGTAAATCAATCGCCCCACGTTTCGAGCGTACAACAGCACTTCACTTAATCATCCACGGGGCGTGGGTTAGCCATCTGCGTTGGGCGTGCTCCCTGATGCGACGGAACGCAACCTTCTGCTGTGCAAAGAAACGCTGATCCTTCCACCACGGATGCCTGCAAGAGTGGCGCGTCTTCCTTCTAGGGTCGGGGTCAGCGGCGATCGCCGCACGCCCGAGGGAGGCCGCTGATGCCCGACCACGAACGACTCGCGCTCATCTTCAAGGCGCTCGCGCACCCGGTGAGGATCGGCATCATCGCCGAGCTCGTCGCGGGGCGCGCCGGAGCGGGCGGCGGTCAGGGGCCCGGAGTCATCGAGCTCGCCGAGCGGGTCGAGATCTCGCGATTCGCGGCATCGTTCCACCTCGAGCAGCTGCGTGAGGCCGGCATCGTCGAGAAGCACCGCATCGGTACGCGATGGGCGCACCGCCTCACCGAGGAGGCCTTCGACGCGGTCGACGACTGGCTCGGCGCGGTGCTGCCCGCTCCCGCACCGCTGGCCGCGGTCGCCAGCTGACCCCCCCCGATGCCGGCAGCGCGGCCGGTCAGCGGGAATCGCGATCGGGGAACCTGTCGCGTACCACCCGCGCGGTCGCTGCCGGGTCGGGACGGTGCATGATCGACTCGGGCACGACCACCAGCTCGGCGCGCGCGAGCTCCCCGGCGAGCCGGTCGGCGGCGGTGACGAGGAACGGGAACGTCTTCGCCCCGCGCAGCACCGTCACGGGCGCCCCGACCTCGCGCATCGCCCGCGTCGGGGTGGACACCTGCCGGGTGAGCCGCGTGTCGTACACCGTCGACGGGCCGAGCGGCGCGACGGCGGCGAACTGATCGCTCGCGCGGAACGCGTCGATCATCTCGTCCGGAAGCCCGACCGCCTCGCGCTGGAACGTCACGACCGCCTCGCCGGGGTCGCCGTCGTCGACGAGGCGCTGCAGGCGGTCGGCCAGATCGGCGGGCGGTTCGTCGTCGCCGAAGCGGAACGGCGGCTCGGAGAGGAACAGCGCCCGCACCGGCACCCCGAGCGACGCGGCATAGAGCGCCAGCACCGCGCCCGACGAATGTCCGAGCACGGCGGCGTCGCCGCCGGCAGCGGCGATCACCGCAGCGAGATCCTCGACCTCGCGCTCCGGTGTCGAGCCGGGCACGTCGCCGCTGTCGCCGCGCGAGCGGCGGTCCCACGCGACCCCGGTGAACCCTTCCGCGGCGAGCGCGTCGGCCAGGGGCGAGGCATCCGCCGCCCGCGACAGGGCACCGTTCACGATCACGACCACCGGGCCCTCGCCCGTGCGGTGGTAGGCGATCGGGGTGCCGTCGGCTGAGGTGGCGAAGTCCATGCGGTCAGGCAACCACGGGCCTGCGACTTCCACAACCGTCGCACGTATCAGCGGCGTCATCCGATGTTCATCACCGATGACGCCGTCGAGGGGCACACTGTCGGCAGGACGGTCCGAAGGAGCAGCCATGACCGGTCAGACGATCCGCATCGCCGCGTACAACGTCGAGAACCTGTTCTCGAGGCCGCGCGCCATGAACCGCCCCGAGCCCGTGGCTGCAGCCGTGCTGGCCGCGCACGCCCGCGTCAACGAGCTGTTCGAGAAGGACGTCTACACCCCGGAGGTGAAGGCCGAGATCCTGCAGCTGCTCGCGGAGCTGAAGCTCCTGAAGGACGACGGGGATGCCACCCGCACCGGCACGTTCGCGCTGCTGCGCCGCATCCGCGGTCGCCTGCTGAAGCGGCCTCAGGGCGACCCGACCGGTGCGGGAGTCACGGTGGTCGCGAACGGGCGGGAGGACTGGACCGGGTGGGTGGAGCTCATCACCGACCGCATCGACGAGCGCGCGATCTCGAACACCGCCCGGGTGATCGAGGAGGTGGGCGCCGACATCGTCGGCATCGTCGAAGCCGAGGATCGCATCACCCTCGCCCGGTTCACCGATTCGCTCCTGCTGGACGCCGACGGAGCCCTTCCGCGGTATCCGCACGTGATGGTGATCGACGGCAACGATCCGCGCGGCATCGACGTCGGCATCCTCTCCACCGGCGTCTATCCGCTGCAGCGCATGCGCTCGCACCTCGACGACGGCCCGTTCGGCGACCGGGTCTTCAGCCGGGACTGCCCGGAGTACTGGTTCGCCTTCCCGTCCGGCACGGCGCTGGAGGGCGAGATGCTCGTCGTGCTGGTGAACCACCTCAAGAGCAAGTTCGGCGGCAACGATCCGTCGAGCATCGCGCGCCGGCGGCGGCAGGCCGAGCGGGTGGCCGAGATCTACCGCGGGATGCGCGCCGGCGGGGTCGACCACGTGGTGGTGCTCGGCGACTTCAACGACACCCCCGACAGCGCGGCGCTGCAGCCGCTGCTGGGCGGCACGGACCTCGTCGACGTCGCGGCGGTGCGGCCGTTCGACGACGGCGACCCGACCGGCGAGCGTCCCGGCACGTTCGGCAACGGGACCGCGTCGGGCAAGATCGACTACCTCCTGCTGTCGCCGTCGCTGTTCGCGCGGGCCACGGGCGGCGGCATCTTCCGCAAGGGGGTGTGGGGCGGGGTGCACGGCACTCTGTTCCCGCACTTCGACACGATCGAGAAGGAGCAGCAGGCGGCCTCGGACCACGCGGCGCTGTGGGTCGACCTCGACCTCGGCTGACGCGGACGACGAAGGGGATGCCTCGGCCCGAGGCATCCCCTTCGTGTCGCTCGGGATCAGGCGGCGGGCCGGCCGCCGCGCGCCTCGGCGAGCTCGCGCCCGGAGCGGCGGGCGCCGGTCTCGGCCTCGGCCTTCAGCTCGGCGGCGACGTCGGAGAACGCGTCGAGCGCCGGGTTGACCCCCACGAGCGTGAACGGGCGCTGCACGACGCGCAGGTCGAGGCCCCAGACGTCCTCGAGCACACGCCGCAGCCACGGCGTGGAGTGGTCCCAGCCGTCCTTCGGGCTGCCCGGGCTGTAGTTTCCGCCGAGCACCGTGACGAGCGTCGCGGGCTTGCCGCGCAGCGCGGTGCCCTGCGGATCGATGCGCGGGTCGGTGTGGGCCACGTCGAACCACGTCTTGAAGTGCTGCGAGACGCCGTAGTTGTACAGCGGGACGGCGAACAGGAGCGCCTCGGCGTTCACGAGCTCGTCGGCCAGCGCCGTGCGCAGGGCGATCGCCTCGTTCTGGGCCGGGGTGCGGTCGCCCTGGGGAGTGAAGCCGCCCGTGACCGTGTTCTGCCACGTCGTGGCCGAGATCGGATCGGCCGCGAGGTCGCGACGCACGACACCCGCATCGGGGTGGGCGGCCGTCCACTGCTCCTCGACCAGGTCGGCGAGGGCCCGGCTGGCGGACGTGGCGGGGAGGATGCTGGCATCCAGGCGGAACAGGGACACGGGAACTCCGATCTGATTCTGGTAGTCGCTAAGAAAAATAGAGCGACTAGGGAGAGCGTAGCACGGTAGAATCAGGGCATGGACGAGCGCGAACACGGGGGCCCCGCGTGCGACGCCGCCGTCGTGCTGGCGTTCTCGATCCTCGGCAAGCGCTGGAACGGGCTCATCGTCGACGTTCTCGGGGGCGGTCCGCGGTCGTTCGTCGCGCTCCGCCGCGCGGTCGACGGCATCAGCGACGCCATGCTGTCCGACCGGCTCACCGAGCTCGCCGACGCCGGACTGATCTCGCGCAGCGTCGAGGCCGGCCCGCCGGTCGCGGTGACGTACGCCCTCACGCCGGCCGGCCAGGACCTCGTGCCGGTCCTGCAGGACCTCGGCCGCTGGGCCTCGGCGAACCTCGCCCTGTCGGTCGAGCACTGACCCGCGGGGCCGCGCGACATCCGTGCACCGCAGGGGATCGCGGCGCCTGCGCGCCGCGATCCCTCGGAGCTCGACTTACGCCGCCGTGAAGGTCGCGTCCACCACCCAGATCACGCCGAACCGGTCGCGGAGCATGCCGTAGAGGGGCGACCATGCGGCCGGACCGAGGTCCTGCAGGATCGTCGAGCCGTCGCGGAGCCGCTCCCACAGTCCGCGGACCTCGTCGGCGTCGTCGCCGCGGAGCGACATGAAGTACGACTCGACGCCCTGGTCGTAGGCGCGCACCCCCGGCACGTCGAACGCCATGACGCGCAGGCCGTCGGCGGCCACCTGGCCCCACATGATCCAGTCGGCCTCGGCCTCGTCGGTGACGGCGTGCGCGTCGCGGTAGGTGATCAGGGCGATCTCGCCGCCGAGCACGCCGTGGTAGAACTCCAGCGCCGCCCGGGCGTCGCCGCGGAAGTTGAGGTGGGGGGTGATGTTGGCGGTCATGGTGGTCTCCTTCGTCGTGCGCCGATCCGTTCGGCTACGACTCATGCTCGTCCTAGAAGCGGCCTTTTCTTGTCCGCTTCTCGACGAGAATGGGAGACATGGCCGGACCCACCGCACGCATGCTCGCGCTGCTCTCGCTGCTGCAGGCGCGGCGCGACTGGCCGGGCGACGTGCTCGCCGAGCGGCTCGAGGTGAGCGCGCGCACCGTACGGCGCGACGTCGATCGGCTGCGCGAGCTCGGCTACCGCGTGCAGGCGGTGAAAGGACCCGACGGCGGCTACCGCCTCGAGGCGGGCAGCGAGCTGCCGCCGCTCCTGTTCGATGACGAGCAGGCGGTCGCCGTCAGCGTGGCGCTGCAGACGGTCTCCGTGTCGGCGCCGGGGATGGGGGACGCCGCGGCGCGCGCCCTCGCGACCGTGCGGCAGGTGATGCCCCAGCGCCTGCGACACGTGGTCGACGGCGTGAGCGTGACGCCCATCCCGCCGACCGAGGCCGTCGCCGCCGCCCCCGAGGCGCTGCGGCGGCTCAGCGCGGCGATCGCGGCGCACGAGACGGTGCGGTTCGGCTACGCGGCGGACGACACGTCGCGCCCGCCGCGACGCATCGAGCCGCACGCCGTCGTGAGCCGGGGCGGGCGCTGGTACGTCGTGGGGTGGCACGTCGACCACGACGAATGGCGGGTGCTCCGTGTCGATCGGATGCTGCTGCACAGCCACACCGGGGCGCGGTTCTCCCCGCGCCCCGTGCCCGGGGGTGACGTGGCCGTGTTCGTCGAGGCCCGGTTCAAGGGGTCGGCGGAGGCGAACGAGTGGCCGTGCCGCGGCACCGCCGTGCTGAACACGGCCGCCGAGCGCATCGCCCCCTACCTGCCCGACGGCGCGGTCGAGGCACGGGGGCCCGACCGCTGCCGCGTGTCGCTGGGCTCGTGGTCGTGGATCGGTCTCGCGGGGTCGTTCGCGCGCTTCGACGCCGACCTCGACGAGGTGTCGCCGCCCGAGCTGGTCGCGGCGTTCCGCGTGCTCGCGCAGCGGTACGCCGCAGCATCCCGCCCCTGAGCGGGGGAACAGATGCCGCGGCATCCGTTCCCCCGGCTCAGCCGGCCAGTGCGCGGTGCACCGAGGCGACGGCGCTGGAGCCCTCGCCGACGGCGGCGGCGACACGCTTCATCGAGCCGCGGCGCACGTCTCCGGCTGCGAACACGCGGGGGATCGACGTCTCGAACGGCAGCGGCTCGCGACCGAGGCGCTGCCACTGCTCCAGCGACTGCGCGGCGATGTCGGTGCCGGTGCGCAGGAACCCGTCGACGTCGCGATCCAGGCCCGCCAGCCAGCCCGTCGCCGGCACCGCGCCGATGAAGCAGAACAGACCGCGGGCATCGACCTCGCCGACGCGGTCGATGCGCACGCGCTCGAGGGAGTCGCCGCCGTCGAGCGCCGTGACCTGCGCCCCGGTGTGCACCTCGATGCGAGGATCCTCCACGAGCCGGTCGACGAGGTACGACGACATCCGGGTGGCGAGATCGTCGCCGCGCGCGACGAGGCGCACGGGGCTGCCGTTGGCGGCGAGGTACAGCGCCGCCTGGCCGGCGGAGTTCGCCCCGCCGACGACCACCACGGGGGCGTCCACGACGTGGCGCAGCTCGAGCTGCGTGGCGGCGTAGAAGATGCCGGCGCCCTCGAAGTCGCTCCAGCGGTCGAGGGGGAGCGTGCGGTAGGCCGCCCCGGAGGTGACCACCGCCGTGCGCGAGCGCAGCACGCGCCCGTCGGTGAGCGTCACGTCGACGCCGCCGTCGACCGGTTGCAGTCGCACGGCCTCGCACGGGGCGTAGACGCGCACGCCGAACTTCAGGGCCTGCAGCGACGCCTGGCCGATGAGGTCGCCGCCGCTCACGCCGAACGGGAAGCCGAGGAAGTTCTCGATGCGGGACGTCGCGGCCGCCTGCCCGCCCGGGGCGACGGCGTCCAGCAGCACGGTGCTGAGACCTTCGGAGGCGCCGTAGATCGCCGCGGCGAGGCCCGCCGGCCCGCCGCCGATCACCACGAGGTCGACGATCTCGTCGGCGTGCGCCTGGTAGCTGAGCCCGAGCCGCTCGGCGACCATGCCGGGAGTGGCCTGCCGGATCGGCTCGCCCTGCACGAACGCGATGGGCAGATCCTCGGCCCGATAGTCGTGGTGTACGAGGTAGGCCGGATCGGTGGGATCGATCTCGACGGCCGAGTGCACCAGGTCGAGGCGCTCGGCGAAGCGGCGCAGCGCCATGAAGTCGTTCGAGTTGCTGCCGCCGATGAACTTGAGCGTGAGGGCGGCCGGGCCCTTGCGCAGCATCTCGCGCCGCGCCCACAGGGCGTGCAGCACGATGTCGCACAGCTCGTCGTCCTCCGCCATGAGCTTGCGCAGCTGCGGGCGGCTGACGCGCAGGATGCGGCTGGGCTCCGTGGTGCGGGCGGACAGGAACGCCCCCTGCCCGTTGAGCAGACCCAGCTCGCCGACGAAGGAGCGCGGTCCCATCGTCGCGATGGTCGCCTCCTCGAGCCACCACAGCGAGTCGCGCACCACCTCCACCGCACCGGTGTCGACGAGGATCAGGTCGTAGTCCGCGTCGCCGGAGCGGAAGACGTACGCGCCCTCGGCGACGTCCTCGGGCACGCCGAACGAGACGAGTCGCGCCCACTGGGCGTCGGTGAGTGCGGGGTTCTGGAGGGGATCGAGGTGCGCGGCATCCTTCACCCTCGAAGGCTACTGACGCGCGGCCCCCCGCGGGCGGAGTTCTCTCAGGGCGATCTACCGCGGGGGCGGCCGATGCGAGGGGATCGGCACCGGACGGGTCGAGCGGGAGCGCTCCTGGGTGCGCGGGGCGGGCGGATTCTCGGGGGCGACCGGGGCGGTGGGGGGTCGCCGGGGAGGTTGGTCGTTCATCATTCGTCTCCTGGACCGCGGATGCCTGGGGGGCGGTCCTCTTCCAGGGTGCGCCCTCCCCGCACCGAGCCGGATGCCCTTGACAAAATCCGAGCGGGGTGTCGTGTCGGGGGTCCGCGGGATGATCTGCGCAACTCCTCCGATCCGGCGGGATCCCTCCCGGTGCGGGGGCTCCGGGGACCCACCGACCCGGATCGGAGGAGTTCGGAGGGCGGAGGTGCGGGTGAGCACATGGTCGAGGTGACGCGGGTGCCGGGCATGGCGGTGAGCGGATGCCTCGTCGACGACGACGAGTGCGCGGGCGGGGTCGAGGCATCCGCGCCGATCGCGCTGTGCGCGCGTCATTCGGCGGTCGCCGCCGAGTGGGCGGGTCACGCGGACGGGGTCACCGATCTGCTGCCCGCGCCCTGCCGACTGTGCGGCTCGCGGCTGGGCGTGCGCTGGCCGACCGGGTGGCTGTGCGCCGTCTGCGAGTGGCGGCACGGCGAGATCCCCGACGCCGATCTGGCGCCCCCGCGCGTCGACGTCGTGTACTACCTGCGATTCGCCGATCGCGTGAAGATCGGGACGACCGCGGACCCCCGACAGCGGTTCGCGGCGATCCGGCACGACGATGTCCTGGCGCTCGAGCGCGGCGACCGTGCGCTCGAGCAGCGCCGGCACGCCGAGTTCGCCGCCTGGCGCCACGCGCGCACCGAGTGGTTCGCGCTGTCCGATCCGATCCGCGCGCACGTGGCGGCGCTCGGTGCGGGCGTGCGCGATCCGTGGGACCTGCTCGCGCGCTGGCGCAGCGAGGCGCTCGCAGCCCGGGGGTGAAGGGCCTGCGGATGCGTCAGGCGTGGATCAGCGGGAGCACCGCGAGCGCGACGGTCACCGGCGCGACCGCGAGTCCGAGGAGCACGAAGCGGCCCCACCGCACCTCGACGCCCATCCCCACGAGCCGGTCGTGCCACAGCAGGGTGGCCAGCGACGCCCACGGCGTGATGAGCGGGCCGGCGTTCACGCCGATCAGCAGCGCCGCGATCGCCGCCGGCGAGTGCGCCGACGACTCCAGCGCCAGGTACGCGGGCAGGTTGTTGGCGACGTTCGCTCCGACGAGCCCCGCTCCGGCCATGCGCCACAGGTCGCCGAGGCCGTCGCCCTGTCCCACGAGGGAGGCGATCACCCGCCCCGAGCCGAGCGCCTCGAGGGCACCGATCACCAGGAACAGCCCGCCCGCGAACAGCAGCAGCGCCCACGGCACCAGCCCGAACCGCAGCACGCGCGGCGCGCGCACGGCGTACACGACCGTCAGCGCGATCGCGGCCACCGTCGCCGGGATCCACGGGTCGAGCCCGCTCACCAGTGCCGGCAGCAGCAGTGCCACGACGATCGCCGCGGCCCGCAGCAGCACCCGGTCGCCCAGCACGGGCGACCGCGGCGGTCGGTGGGTGCCCACCAGCATCCGCCGATGGAGCACGAACACCACGACCGGCGGCACCAGCATCGCGATCAGCGCCGACCACCCCAGCAGCGCGACGAACGGCCCCGGGCCGTCGAATCCGAGCGGATGCATCGCCAGCAGGTTCGTGAGGTTCGACACCGGCAGCACGAGCGAGGCGGTGTTCGCCAGCCACACCGTGGTCAGCGCGAACGGCAGCGGAGGCAGCCCGCATGACCGGGCCAGCACGACCACGACCGGCGTGAGCAGCACCGCCGTGGTGTCCAGCGACAGGAACGCGGTCGTCACCGCGGCCAGCGCCACCACCAGCAGCCACAGCGCCCAGGTGCGTCCACGCGCGACGCGTCCGACGGCGTGCGCGACGACGTCGAACAGTCCCGCCTTGGCCGCGAGCTCGGCCACGACGGTCATGGCGACCACGAAGCCCAGCACCGGCGCGACGCGCTCGAGGATCGCCGTCGCATCGGAGACGGGCAGCACTCCGACGACGATCGCGGCCACCGCGAGGACGAGGAGCCCTGCCCCCACGATGGCGATGCGCACCAGGACATCTTCGTGCATCCCGGCCGGGGCCGCGGCACCGCCGCACGTCGCCTGTCCGGGGCCACCCGGCGGCGCGGATCAGGCGGCCGACCAGCCCCCGTCGCTCGCGAGCACGACGCCGTTGACGTTCACGCCGTCGTCGCTCAGGAGGAAGGTGATGGATGCCGCGAGCTCCTCCGGCTGCGCGAGGCCGGGCACCAGCGCCATCGCGCGCTGCACGCGCTCGGCGCCGAGCGGCGACGCGAAGGAGGCCTCGATGTTGGTCGCCGTCGCGCCGGGCGCCACGGCGTTGACGCGCAGACCGCTCGGGCCGTACATGAACGCGGTGCTCTTGGTGAGGCCCACGACGGCGTGCTTCGACGCGGTGTAGGCGGCTCCGGCCGCCGAGCCGCGGAGGGCCGCCTCGGAGGCGGTGTTGACGATCGAGCCCGCGCCGCGGGCGACCATCCCGGGAACGACGGCGCGCATGAGCTTCATGGTGCCGTCGACGTTCACGCGGAAGACGCGCTGCCAGACGGCGTCGGTGACCTCGCCGACGGGGGTCATGTCGTCCATGATCCCGGCGATGTTGGCCAGGCCGTCGACCACGGGGCCCGCCGCCTCCACGATGCGCGTCACCGCGGCGTCGTCGGTGATGTCGGCCACCAGCGCCACGATCTCGGCGTCCGGATGCGCCGCGGAGAAGTCGTCGAGACGGTCCTGGCTCACGTCCACCGCGACGACGCGGCCGCCTTCGCGCGCGATGCGCGATGCCGTGGCGCGCCCGATGCCGGACCCGGCGCCCGTGACGATCACGGTCTTACCGCGGAATCGTCCCTCGTCGATGCGCTCCGACCACGTGTCGGTCATGATCTTCTCCTCTTGCCGGGGTGTCCGGTTATGTACCGGACAACTCTGTCCGGTACTAGGCTACACGCGTGCCGGCGGAAGAAGGAAGGCCTGGGAAGGCCAATCGCGGCCCCATCGCGGGGCCCTCGAACCGACGGGCGCTGCTGGCGGCCGCGCGCGAGGTGTACCGCGACGTGGGCTTCAATGCGCCGTTCAGCGCGGTCGCCCGGCGAGCCGGTGTGGGCCAGGGCAGCCTCTACCGTCACTTCCCGGATCGCATCGCGCTGGGCGTGGCGCTCTTCGAGGAGAACGTCGCCGTGCTCGAGTCGCTCGTGGTCGATCCGACCGGGACGCTCGACGATCTGCTCGACCTCATCGTCGCTCAGGCGGTCGTCTCGACGGCGTTCATCGATCTGCTCGCCGCCCACGCGACCGATCAGCGCGTGATTCCGCTGGGTGCGCGCTACCGCGACGTGGTGGAGGCGCTCGTGGAACGGGACCGCCGCGCCGGGCGAGTGGCCGCCGACGTCGACGCCGACGATGTGCTCATCGCCACCGACATGCTCGCCACCGCCATCGCGCGCGCGGACCCTCCTCGGCGCGACGCCGTCGCCCGTCGGGCGCGCATCATCGTGCAGCCGAGGCACCCGCAGCCCTGACCGGTGCGCGCACGGGGCGCGATGCCCGTCACCTCGTTTGCTAGCCTCACCGCATGGGCCGCTTCATCTACGACACCGTGGCCAACGCGGTCGACATCGACGACCGCACCCTCGCGCACCTGCGCATCGTGGTGATGAACAAGCTGCGGCGCTCGGAGTCGTTCATGTTCGACGTCGAGGTCGGCGACGGGAGCGGTCGGCGCAGCTTCTGGATCCACCCGTCGGTGCCGTTGCAGTTCCACTTCTTCGGCAGCAGGCAGCCCCGGATCAACCGGCTGTGGGTCGAAGAGCTGATGCAGGTCGCGAGCGGACCGAACGGGCTGGCCATCGTGCCCGAGCCGGAGTCGCCCGACGGCGAGGAGTGATCCCGGCCGCTCAGCTCGCGGGCTGCACGTCGGACTCGCCGACGGTGAGCCGGTCGATCGTGAGGTTCTCGACCTCGACCGTGCCGACCGTGACATCGGCGCCCTCACCGGTGACCACCGGAACCTCGCCCGTGTCGAAGTGCTCGGCGACGAGCATGATCCCGCCCGACGAATTGGCCGAGTTCGACAGCTCCTCGATCCACTCGCGACTGAGCATCGCCGGCTCGGGATCGTCGAACACGAACCTCAGCGGGATCGACTCGTGCAGCCAGATCGTGCTGCGCCCGCGCGGCTGATCGTCGGGATGCCGCCACGACACCGTGAAGCTCTCGCCGCGCCGGAGCTTGGTCGCGATGACGACCTTGAGGTGCGCCAGCGCGCGGTCCTCGATATGGATCGGGGTGGCCGATCCTCCGTAGTAGATGGTGCCCACGCGATCACCCTAACCCCGGAGGGGGAGAAGCGAACCGCGGCGAATCCGGGGCTGTCAAGGGGATGCCCGGCGTGCGGCACGAGAGGCAGGGTGGAGGAGACGGATGCGAAGGAGGGCTGCCCCGTGGACGCCCCGCACGACGCGCAGGACCCCGGTGCGAGCGCGCCGCGAGCCGACGCGATGCCGGAGGTCCCCGGGATCGATGTGGTGGAGGGCGAGCTCATGCCACGCGGGCCGGCCACTCCCTCCGCGGCTCCGCCCGTCGCCGGACCCTGAGCGCGACCGGCGAGAACCGGCGCCGCAAATGACGACCGCCGGACCCCGTCACGGTGGACGGAGCCCGGCGGTTGAGTTGCGCGGGAGCCTGCGGGTCAGCGCTCGGCGCGTGCGAGGTTCGCGGTGAGCTCGTCGGCGTTCTGGGGTACGACGTAAGCCGGCTGGTCGCGCTCGACGCGCCAGCTGTCGGCCAGCGGGCCGATGTTCACGGTGTCGAAGCCGAACTCGTCGTACAGGGCGGTGACGAGGGCCGCGGCGTCGTCGGAGTCGCTCGCGGTGGCGAGGGCGCGACGCCCCGCGGTGCCGGCGGGAGAGCCGTCGGTGAGGATCTGCGTCGACATGATGTGATTGAACGCCTTGGCGACCTTCGACTCCGGCAGGTGCTCCTGGAGCATCTGCGACGTCGTGGTCTTCTTCTCGTCGAGCTCGGCGATGTGGCCGTCCCGCTCGAAGTAGTAGTTGTTGGTGTCGAGCACGATCTTGCCCGCGAGAGGCGCGACCGGCACCTCCTGGTAGGCCTTGAGCGGCACGGTGACGATCACGTAGTCGCCGGCGGTCGCGGCATCCGTCGCCGTCGCCGCCCGGGCCGTGCCGCCGATGTCGGCGACGAGGTCGGCGAGCGTCTCCGGCCCGCGCGAGTTGCTGATCACGACGTCGTAGCCGCGCTCGGCGAGGCCGCGCGCGAGGGTCGATCCGATGTTGCCTGCTCCGATGATTCCGACAGTTGTCATACCGGGAGGCAACGCGCCGCCGCGTCAGGCATTCCCCGCCGCGCCCATCGGCTCCGCGACGAGCGGGTCGGCCAGCAGTCCCGCGAACGCCGCCTCCGCGGCCCCGATCAGCAGACGGTCCTCGGCGAGCACGGCGGTGCGGATCTCGAGACCCTCGGCGTTCGCGGCCATCGACTGCGCCCGCACCTCGGCGTCGAGCAGCTCCGCGTCGAGGTCGGCGATCGTCGCGAGGAAGCCGCCGAGGATCACGATCTCGGGGTCGAGCACGTTGACGGCGTTCGCCAGCGCGGTGGCGAGGATGCGCCGCTGCCGGGCGAGTTCCGCCGTGACGGCGGGATCGATGGAGGAGGCCAGCGCCGCGGCGAGCGTCGGCTCGTCGGCGGCGGCCATTCCCACGGCGGCGAGGAGGCGCGCGCGGCTCACTTCGTCCTCGAGCACGCCCTCGTCGGCGCGGCGGTCGACGTCGGCGGCGATCCGCGGCCGGTTCTGGCCGAACTCGCCCGCGTAGCCGCCCGCGCCGCCCACCGGCATCCCTCCCACGATGAGTCCGCCGCCGATGCCGCTCGCGCCGCCGTTGAGGTAGACGAGGTCGTCGATCCCGCGGCCGGCGCCGAAGATGTGCTCGGCGACGGCCCCGAGGTTGGCGTCGTTGCCGACGACGGTCGGGATGCCGGTGGCATCGGCCACGAGGGTGCGCACAGGCGCGTCGGTCCACCTGAGGTGCGGCGCGTCGCGCACGATGCCGTCGGCGCTGCGCACGAGGCCGGGGACGGCGAGCCCGATGCCCGCGATGCGCGCGTCGGCGAGCGCGCCGCGCCGCCACGCCGCGATGCGCTCGGCGAGGATCGAGGCGGTCTCCTCGGGCGTGAGCAGGTGGTCGACGTCGATGCGCTCGCGCACGACGATGCCGCGGTCGAGTCCGACGGCGCCGAGGGTGAGCGCGTCGACCTCGGGGTTGGCGGCGATCGCCACGACGGCGGGGTCGGCGACGACGAGCGGAGACGGTCGACCGACGCGGCGAGAGGCGTCGGGTGCGTGCTCCTGCACGAGCCCCAACCGCACGAGTCCGGCGACGAGGTCGGCGACGGTGGAGCGGTTGAGTCCCGTGGTCTCGGTGAGCGCGGCGCGGGAGAGCGGACCGCCCTGGTGGACGAGTCGCAGCACGAGCGCGAGATTGCGTCGCCGGACGCCCTCGACGGTGCCCGCGGAATCGCTCATCCGCCCACTGTAGGAGATGGACGCGGCATCCGTTCTGCTATAGGTTGTCGCTGGCAACATTTATGCGCGAAGGAGCTCACCCATGCCCACCAGCGGCCCCACCCCCACCCGCGCCGACAGGTTCTCGTTCGGCCTGTGGACCATCGGCTACAACGGCGCCGATCCGTTCGGCGGCCCCACGCGCCCGGCGCTCGACGTCGTGCACGCCGTGGAGAAGCTCGCCGAGCTGGGCGCCTACGGGCTCACCTTCCACGACGACGACCTGTTCGCATTCGGGTCGACCGAGGCCGAGCGCCAGACGCAGATCGACCGCCTGAAGGGCGCGATGGCCGACACCGGCATCGTCGTGCCGATGGTGACGACGAACCTCTTCTCGGCGCCGGTGTTCAAGGACGGCGGATTCACCTCGAACGACCGCGACGTGCGCCGCTACGCGCTGCGCAAGGTGTTCCGCCAGCTCGACCTCGGTGCCGAGCTCGGTGCGCAGACGTTCGTGATGTGGGGCGGCCGCGAGGGTGCCGAGTACGACTCGGCCAAGGACATCCGCCAAGCGCTCGAGCGCTACCGCGAGGCCGTGAACCTGCTCGGCGACTACGTCGTCGACAAGGGCTACGACATGCGCTTCGCCATCGAGCCCAAGCCCAACGAGCCGCGCGGCGACATCCTGCTGCCGACCCTCGGTCACGCGATCGCGTTCATCGACTCGCTCGAGCGGCCCGAGCTCGTCGGCCTCAACCCCGAGGTCGGGCACGAGCAGATGGCGGGGCTGAACTTCGCCGCCGGCATCGCCCAGGCGCTCTACCACGGCAAGCTCTTCCACATCGACCTCAACGGTCAGCGCGGCATCAAGTACGACCAGGACCTCGTGTTCGGCCACGGGGACCTGCACAATGCGTTCGCGCTCGTCGACCTCCTCGAGAACGGCGGACCCGGCGGGGTGCCCGCCTACGACGGTCCGCGGCACTTCGACTACAAGCCCTCGCGCACCGAGGACGAGCGAGGCGTGTGGGACTCCGCCGCCGCCAACATGCGCACCTACCTGCTGCTCAAGGAGCGGGCGGCGGCGTTCCGCGCCGACCCCGAGGTGCAGGAGGCGCTCGCCGCCGCCCGTGTCGACGAGCTGTCGGTGCCGACCCTCGACGAGGGCGAGAGCTACGACGACTTCCTCGCGGACCGCTCCGCGTACGAGGACTTCGATGCCGACGCGTACTTCGGCGGCAAGGGCTTCGGCTTCGTGCGTCTGCAGCAGCTCGCCACCGAGCACCTGCTCGGCGCGCGCGGCTGACGCGACGCGCCGCCCGGCCACGAGGCCGGGCGAGTGTCCACGACATGCCGTCCGTTCCGCACGGTGACGGCATGTCGTGGACACTGAACGGTGAGCCGAGGGCGAGAACGCAGAGCTGAGGAGGCGCCATGGCGCGGGTGATGGGTGTCGATTCGTCGACGCAGTCGTGCAAGGTCGTGATCGCCGAAGTCGGTGTCGGCGACGACGGCGATGGGCGCACGGATGCCGTGCTGCGCGTCGTGCGCGAGGGACGGGCATCGCACCCCGACGGCACAGAGGTCGACCCCGAGGCGTGGTGGAGCGCTCTGCGGTCCGCGATCGCCGACGCCGGCGGCCTCGACGACGTCGCCGCCTGGGCGATCGGCGGACAGCAGCACGGCATGGTCGCGCTCGATGCCGACGGCCGGGTCATCCGGCCCGCGCTCCTCTGGAACGACACCCGCTCGGCGGGCGCCGCGGCCGACCTCATCGCCGAGTTCGGTGCGGAGGCGCTGGCCGAGCGCACCGGCCTCGTGCCCGTGGCATCCTTCACCCTCACCAAGCTCCGGTGGCTGCGCGATTCGGAACCCGAGAACGCGGCGCGCGTCGCGGCCGTCGCCCTCCCGCACGACTGGCTCACGTGGCGCCTGCGCGGATTCGGTCCGGACTCGCCGCGCGGTCCGGTGCTCGACGAGCTCACGACGGACCGGTCGGATGCCTCGGGTACCGGCTACTGGGACCCCCGCACCGGTGCGTACGACCGCGAGCTGCTCGTCTCCGCGCTCGGCCACGATGCGGTGCTGCCGCGCGTGCTGGGTCCTCACGATTGGGTGCTCGACGCGGACGGGCGCCGCGTGGGACCGGGCGCCGGCGACAACGCGGGCGCCGCGCTGGGCCTGGACGCCCGGCCGGGCGACGTCGTGGTCTCGATCGGCACGAGCGGCACCGTCTTCGCGGTGAGCGAGGAGCGCACGATCGATCCCACGGGTACGGTCGCGGGGTTCGCCGACGCGGGCGGACGGTTCCTGCCGCTCGTGGCCACTCTCAACGCCGCGCGCGTGCTCGACGCGATCGCGCGCCTCCTCGGCGCCGACCACGCCGAGCTCAGCCGCCTCGCCCTCGCTGCTGGCCCCGGCGCCAGGGGCCTCACCCTCGTGCCCTACTTCGAGGGCGAGCGCACGCCGAATCTGCCCGACGCGACGGCGTCCCTCACCGGCATGACGCTCGCCTCGACGACCCGAGAGAACCTCGCCCGCGCCGCGGTCGAGGGGATGCTCGGCGGACTGTCGGCGGGGCTCGACGCCCTCCGCGCGCTCGGTGTGCCGCTCGAACGGGCGCTCCTCGTCGGCGGCGGGGCGCAGTCCGAGGCCGTGCGGGCGATCGCGCCGCTCGTGCTCGGCCTGCCCGTCGAGGTGCCCGAGCCCGGCGAGTACGTCGCGCTCGGCGCCGCGCGCCAGGCGGCCCGCATCGTCGCCTGACCCGCGCCGCCGGCGCCGCGCGCACAACTCAGGCTGCGCGCGTACGGCGGCGCCGCAGGGGTTCGGACTTCCGTGGCTGATCGGCCGCGCCCGGGCAGACCAGCCTGAGTTGTGAACGCCGGACCACTGCCCCGGCCCAGGCGGAAGGCCCGCACGAGGCCAGGCACCCCGCCCGCTCCCCCCGGGATCCGCCCGCACCCGGTACCCCCGGGATCCCCCCCGCACTCGCCGGCACCCGGTACCCCCGGCATCCGCCGGCACCCGGTACCCCCCGGGGCATCCCCTCCGTGGCTGCGGGTGCACAACTCCGGCTATCCGCTCCGGCCGCCGGGATACCGGTCCGGAGTTCCGCGGCCCGGCGGTCGCACCCGGGCCGACGAGCCGGAGTCGTGCACACCGCCCCTCCCGCGGAGCAGAATGGGGCCATGCCGGACGGGGACGAGGATGCCGCGGGCGACGAGATCGCCGCGGTCGACGCGATCGCCGAGGAGCTCTACGTGCTGCCGCCTGCCGGGTTCACGGCGGCCCGCAACGCCCGCGCCACGGCAGCGGACCGTGCGATCACCGCGCGGGTGAAGGCTCTGCGCAAGCCCACGGTCGCCGCGTGGGCGGTGAATCTCCTCGTGCGCGAGGGGCAGGTCGCCGAGGCGGTCGAGCTGTCCGCAGCGCTGCGGGAGGCGCAGGACGACCTGGATGCCGCCGAGCTCGCCCAGCTCTCGCGCCAGCGCCGCGCGCTCGTGGCCGCGCTCGCCGGTCAGGCCGCGGGTCTCGCCGCCGACGCGGGCGTCCCGGTGAGCGCGGCGGCGCGGGACGACGTCGAGAAGACCCTCAACGCGGCGATCGTCGACGCCGACGCTGCAGCGGCGGTGCTCACCGGACGGCTGGTCACCGCGCTCGAGGCCGGCGCATTCGACCCGGCCGACCTTCCCGACGCGGTCGGCGGATCGCTCCCCGGTGCCGCGGCGCCCGCGCCGCGCGACGACCTCGCCGAGCGACGCGCGCGCAAGGCGGCGGAGAAGGCCGCGCGCGAGGCCGAGCGGCTCGAGAACGAGTCCGCCCGAGAGCTGGCCCGCATCGACGCGCGCAAAGAGAAGGCGCAGGAGCGCCTCGACCACCTCCGGGAGCGCATCGACGACCTGCGCGGCGAGCTGCGGAAGTTCGAGACCGACGCGGATGCCGCCGCCACCGCGCTGGCCGAGATCGAGACCGACCGCGCCGAGGCCGCGAAGGCCGCGGCATCCGCCTCGTCCGCCGCCCGGGCCGCGCGCTCCGCGCTCGACTGACCCGCCCCCGCCCCGCCCCGCCCCTCGCCCCTCCTCCTCCGGCGAGACTGCACTGCGGCATCGAGACCGCGGCGGACCGCACGGGTTTCGATGCCGCGGTGCGGTCTCGCCGGAGGGTGCGCGGCGAAACCAGGGCGGCGTCTGCGGAGCGAGTAGGCCAAGATCGAGCCATGGGGGAGCGCACCCACGCACGCAGCGGACGCCGGCACGCCATCTCGGCCGGTGTCTTCGCCGTCGTGCTCGCGCTGATCGGCGGGCTCATCGGTGCCCAGGAGCTGCGCCTGCTCGGCGACGTCGGCGCCGGAGACTCCCGGGCCGCGTTCTACGCCGCGCCCTCGCCCGTCCCGACGGGGACGCCGGGCGCTCTCATCAAAAGCCAGGAGCTCACCGGCACCCCGCTCGCCTCGCGGGCATGGCGCCTGATGTACCACTCCACCGACCTGAACGGGAAGGATGTCGTGGTCACCGGCATCCTCGTCGTGCCCCTCGCCCCCGCCCCGCCCGGCGGGCGCACCGTGCTGTCGTGGGGGCATCCCACCACCGGCTCGGCCGCCGCGTGCGCGCCGTCGTACGGCTTCGACCCCTTCATCGGGATCGAGGGCCTGCGCGCGCTCCTCGACCGCGGCTACGCCGTCGTCGGGACCGACTACGCCGGCATGGGCACGCCCGGCCCCGACTCCTACCTCGTGGGCGCCACCGAGGCGCACAACATGCTCGACGCGGTGCGCGCGGCACAGGCGATCCCGGCGGCCGAGGCGAGCGATCGCGTGATCCTGTGGGGCCACTCGCAGGGAGGGCAGGCGGTGCTGCGCGCCGCCGAGCTCGCGGCGGCGTACGCCCCCGAGCTCGACCTCCAGGCGGTGGCCGTGGCCGCGCCGGCCGCGAACCTGACCGACCTCATGAAGGCGCACCTCGACGACATCTCGGGCGTCACGATCGGCTCGTACGCCTTCACCGCGTACGCCGGGATCTACGGGCCGAGCACTCCCGGCGCGCAGCTGGACGACATCCTCACCCCCGACGCGGTCGCGGCCATGCCGTCCATGAACGCCCTGTGCCTGCTGACGAGCATCCCGCAGCTGCACGCGATCGGGCAGCCGCTCGTGGGGAACTTCTTCCGGGCCGACCCGACCACGACCGAGCCGTGGAAGACGCTGCTGGCCGAGAACTCCGCCGGCCAGGTGGCGTTCGACGCGCCGCTGTTCGTGGCGCAGGGCGGCGACGACCAGCTCGTGATCCCGGCCGACACGGCGGCGTTCGTCGCGCACGAGCAGGCCCTCGGCATCGACGTCACGTTCGAGCAGATCTCCTTCGCCACCCACGGCACGGTCGCCTACCTCGCCATCCCGGGGCTGATGGAGTTCCTCGACCGCCACGTGGCCGCCCGCTGACGCCCGTCGGCCCAGGAGACCCTCGGCCGGCCCCTGACGCCCGCCGGTCCGCCTGTCCGGCGCGCTGCGGCCCGCCTGTCCCGCGCGCCGCCGTCCGCGGAACCCCGCCCCCGGCATCCCGCTCGCTACTCTGAGCGCGTGAACGTCGACCTGAGCACCCTGCTCGTGATCCCGCTCGTCGCCGTCGTCGCCCCGCTGCTGGCCCGCGGCATCGCGCCGTGGCTGCCCGTGCCGATCGTCGTGTTCGAACTGGTGCTCGGCATCGTGGTGGGCCCGAACGTGCTGAACTGGGCGCAGCCGTCGGGCTTCGCCGACACGCTCTCGGACTTCGGACTCGCGATGCTTTTCTTCGTCGCCGGCACCGAGATCCAGGTCGCCGCGCTGCGAGGACGCACCGGCGCCCGGGCGGCTCTCGGCTGGGTGATCAGCCTCGCCGCCGGCGTGGCGCTGGGCTGGATCCTGGCGCCCGGCGAGGCGGCGATCGTGCTCGGCATCGCGCTGTGCTCCACCGCGCTCGGCACGCTCCTCCCGATCCTCCGCGACGCCGGCGAGCTGAGCACGCCGTTCGGGCACAGCGTGAGCGCCCTCGGCGCGGTGGGCGAGTTCGGTCCGCTGCTGGCCGTCTCGGTCTTCCTCGGCAGCCGGAGCCCGGGGCCGGCGACGGTCGTGCTGGCCGTCTTCGCGGTCATCGCGGCCGCGGCCGTGTGGTGGGCGCTGCGCATTCCGCAGGGCGCGCTGCACCGGGCCGTGAACGCGACCCTGCACACCTCGGGGCAGTTCGCGGTGCGGGTCGTGCTCCTCATCCTCGCCGCGCTCGTCGCGGTGAGCCTGCTCCTGGGCATCGACATGCTCCTGGGCGCGTTCACCGCGGGCATCGTGTGGCGGCTGGCGATGCGTGAGGCCGACCCGCGCGACCGGGAGGCCGTCGAGAGCAAGATCGAGGCGATCGCGTTCGGCTTCCTCGTGCCCATCTTCTTCGTCTACACCGGCGTCACGTTCGACCTGGCCGCGCTCCTGCAGGCGCCGGTGCTCCTGGTGGGCGTCGTGGCCGCGCTCCTGGCACTCCTGGTGGTGCGCGGCATCCCGTCGATGCTCGCGGCGCCGCCGGGGGCGAGCACCCGCGGTCGGCTGTCGATCGCCTTCATGGGGGCGACGGGCCTGCCGATCATCGTGGCCGTGACCGCCGCGGGGGTCGACGCGCACGTGCTGTCGACGTCGCACGCCGCCATGCTGGTGGGGGCGGGGATGCTGTCGGTGCTCGTCTTCCCGCTGGTGGGCATGACCCTCCGCGGCGAGCGGCGGAGCGTCCGCGAGGCGATCTCCGAGGAGCCCGCGTGAGCAGTCCCGACGGGCCCGCCGCCATGCTCGACGCGCTCCTCGCCGACGCCCGGCGGCATCTGGCGGGCGCGCCTCGCGAGGCGCTCGGCGAGCTGCAGACCGGACGCCGCACGCTCGGCATCCCGCGCGCGCCGCGCGTGCTCCGCCGCGGTGAGGCCTGGCATCTCGGGGTGCTGCTGCTCGGGGACGACGCGGTGTACGCCACCGGCGACGTCGTGCGCGCCCGAGAGGAGGCGCGCCGCGGGTTCCCGTCCGAGGCGCAGCGCCACCGGGCCGAGATCGCGGCCGCCGCGCGGCGCGGCGGTTACGCCGAGGGGGAGACCGTGCACCTCGGGTGGGAGGCGATCGACCTGTCCGCCGTCGCGGCGGGGGAGGCATCCGGCCCCCTCTCGCTCCGCGACGGAGTGCCGAGCGTCCGCTGGAGCGCGGCCGGCGGCCACGTCCCGCTGGAGCGGTATCTCGCCGAGCGCATCGAGCTGCTCACCCACCCGCCGGCGGGCGCGACCTGATCCGGGGATCCATCGATCGGACGCCCCTCCGCCTCCGGAAGGATGCTCCGGCGGCCGGCTGTCAAGGGTCGGCGGCGATCCGGCCGGTACGGCATCCTCGAAGCCATGACCGACACGGCCGCGCAACATCAGCGGGATAGGGTGAAGTCCCTTCAGGAAGAGGATCGCATGCACGCGTGGCCGGGATCGAGTTATCCACTCGGGGCGACCTTCGACGGAAACGGCACCAACTTCGCGCTGTTCAGCGAGGGCGCCGAGAAGGTCGAGCTCTGCCTGTTCGGCGACCGCGGCAAGGAGACGCGCATCCCGCTCGTCGACGTCGACGCCTTCGTCTGGCACGCCTACCTGCCCAACGTCCAGCCCGGGCAGCGGTACGGCTATCGCGTGCACGGACCGTACGACCCGGCATCCGGTCAGCGGTACAACCCGAACAAGCTTCTGCTCGACCCCTACGCGAAGGCCGTCGAGGGCCAGGTCGAGTGGGGGCAGTCGGTGTTCTCGTACGACTTCGGCGACCCCGACTCGCGCAACGACGACGACTCGGCCGCGTCGATGATGAAGGGCGTCGTGATCAACCCGTTCTTCGACTGGTCGGGCGACCGCCTGCCGAAGACGCCCTACGCCGAGACCTTCATCTACGAGGCGCACGTGAAGGGCCTCACCCAGCTGCACCCGCTCATCCCGGAAGACCTCCGCGGCACCTACAGCGGCATCGCCCACCCCGCCGTGATCGATCACCTCAAGAAGCTCGGCGTGACGGCGCTCGAGCTCATGCCGGTGCACCAGTTCGTCAACGACTCGACGCTGCAGGACAAGGGGCTGTCGAACTACTGGGGCTACAACACCGTCGCGTTCCTCGCCCCGCAGAACACCTACGCCTCGTCGGGCCAGCGCGGCCAGCAGGTGCAGGAGTTCAAGGGCATGGTGCGCGCGCTGCACGAGGCGGGCATCGAGGTCATCCTCGACGTGGTCTACAACCACACCGCCGAGGGCAACCACCTCGGACCGACCCTCTCGATGCGGGGGATCGACAACCCCGCCTACTACCGCCTCGAGGACAACGACAAGCGGTACTACACGGACTACACCGGCACCGGGAACAGCCTCAACGTCGGCAACCCGCACACCCTGCAGCTGATCATGGACTCGCTGCGCTACTGGGTGCTGGAGATGCACGTCGACGGGTTCCGCTTCGACCTCGCCTCGACCCTGGCGCGCGAGTTCTACGACGTCGACCGGCTCGCGGCGTTCTTCGAGCTCGTCCAGCAGGATCCGGTGGTCTCGCAGGTCAAGCTCATCGCCGAGCCGTGGGACGTCGGCCCCGGCGGCTACCAGGTGGGCAACTTCCCGCCGCAGTGGACCGAGTGGAACGGCAAGTACCGCGACACCGTGCGCGACTTCTGGCGCGGCGAGCCGCAGGCGCTCGGCGAGTTCGCGTCGCGCCTGACCGGGTCGGCCGACCTGTACGAGCACTCCGGACGCCGGCCCGTGGCATCCATCAACTTCGTCACCGCCCACGACGGCTTCACGCTGCGCGATCTGGTGTCGTACAACGAGAAGCACAACGAGGCCAACGGCGAGGACAACAACGACGGGGAGTCGTTCAACCGCTCGAGCAACAACGGCGTCGAGGGGCCGAGCGACGACCCGAAGGTCAACACCATGCGCTCGCGCCAGCAGCGCAACTTCATCGCGACCCTCCTGCTCAGCCAGGGTGTGCCGATGCTGCTGCACGGCGACGAGCTCGGTCGCACGCAGGGCGGCAACAACAACGGCTACGCGCAGGACAACGAGATCACCTGGCTCGACTGGGAGTCGATCGACCAGCCGCTGATCGAGTTCACCGCGGCGCTCGTGCGGCTGCGCCGCGACCACCCCACGTTCCGCCGCAGCCGGTTCTTCAACGGCCGCCCGGTGCGCCGCGAAGAGGGCGCTCCCGTGCCGGACATCGTGTGGCTGCGCCCGGACGGCACGACGATGCAGCCGGAGGACTGGGACTCCGGCTTCGGCCGCGCGGTCGGGGTGTTCCTCAACGGCGGCGGCATCCGCGAGCGCGACAGCCGCGGCGAGCCGATCAGCGACAAGCACTTCATCGTGCTGTTCAACGCCGGTGACGAGCCGGTCGACTTCACCCTGCCGACCGACGAGTACAGCCCGAAATGGGACGTGCTGGTGGACACCGCCGGGCAGCGCGCCGACTCCGCCCCGATCGAACCGGGCGACGACATCGCGATCGAAGCCAAGGCGCTCATGGTGCTGTGCGAGCACGACGTGCCCGAGCCGGAGGTCGACCACTCCGTCGCGGCATCGCTCGTGGCGCTCGCCGACAACGAGAACCCGCCGCACTCCTCGCCGGCGGAGCTGCGGAGGTAGCGCCGTGGCCGTTCCGACGTCGACCTACCGACTGCAGATCCGGGCGGAGTTCGATCTGGATGCCGCGGCCGCCGTCACCGGCTATCTCCAGCGCCTCGGCGCGGGGTGGGCCTACCTGTCCCCGCTGCTGACCGCGACACCGGGGTCGGATCACGGCTACGACGTCGTCGACGTGTCGGCGGTCGACCCCGCCCGCGGCGGTCCCGAGGGACTGGAGAGGTTCGCGGATGCCGCGCGGGCGGCCGGGCTCGGCATCCTGATCGACATCGTGCCCAACCACATGGGGGTCGCCGTGCCGCGGGTGAACGCGGCGTGGTGGGACCTGCTGCGGCTCGGACGGGAGTCGGCGTACGCCGAGTGGTTCGACGTGGACTGGGCGGTCGCCGACGGGCGCGTGCGCGTGCCGATCCTCGGGGCGCCGCTGGACGAGGTGATCGACGACCTCGTGGTGGATGCGGCGGGCACGCGGCGGGCGCCCGACGGCGTGCTGCGCTACTTCGACCACGAGCTGCCGCTGGCCCCCGGGTCGGCGGGTGCGGGCGACATCCGGGCGGTGCTCGATCGGCAGCACTACGAGCTGCGGTTCTGGCGCGACGAGGCGAGCGAGCTGAACTACCGCCGGTTCTTCGCGGTGACGACGCTCGCCGGCGTGCGGGTGGAGCTGCCCGGCGTGTTCGACGCGACGCACGCCGAGATCCTGCGATGGGTGCGCGACGGCATCGCCGACGGGCTCCGCGTCGACCATCCCGACGGCCTGCTCGACCCCGGCGCGTACCTCGCACGGCTCGACGCCGCGATGCGCGCGGCGGGCGCCGACGAGCCGTACGTGCTGGTGGAGAAGATCCTCGAGCACGGCGAGGAGCTGCCGTCCTGGTGGGACACCGCGGGCACCACCGGCTACGACGCGCTCGGCGAGATCGACCGCGTGCTCATCGACCCGGCCGGTCAGGCGGGCCTCGACGCCCTCGACGCGCGCCTGCGGGCCGAGACGGGGCTGCCCGCACCGCTGCCGTGGCACGACCTCATCCACGACACCAAGCGCATGATCGCCGACACGATCCAGGTCGCCGAGATCCGCCGACTCGTGCGCGAACTGCCCGACGGCGGCGGCGCGGAGACCGACGACGCCCTCGCCGAGCTGCTGGCCTGTTTCCCGGTCTACCGCTCGTACCTTCCCGAGGGGCGTGAGCATCTCGACCAGGCGGCGGCCGAGGCATCCGCTCGTCGTCCCGACCTCGCCGGAGCGATCGCCGGGCTCGTGCCCGTGCTGGCCGATCCGGCGCACGCCGCGGCCCGGCGCTTCCAGCAGACCACCGGGCCGGTCATGGCCAAGGGCGTCGAAGACACCGCGTTCTACCGGTTCACGCGGCTCGGGTCGCTCACCGAGGTCGGCGGCGATCCGTCGGTGTTCGCCTTGCCGGTCGCGGGCTTCCACGCCGCGCAGGAGGCCCGGCTCGCCGCCTGGCCGCGAGCGATGACGACCCTCTCGACGCACGACACCAAGCGCGGCGAGGACGTGCGGGCCCGGCTCGACGTGCTGGCCGAGCTCCCCGACCGGTGGGCGGAGGTGGTGGACGGATGCCGCGCTCGCCGCTCGAGTGGACACGGACCCTTCGACAACCTGCTGCTGCAGGCGATCGTGGGGGCGTGGCCCGCGTCGCGCGAGCGACTGCACGCCTACGCCGAGAAGGCGTCGCGCGAGGCCGCGGAGGCGACCGGCTGGTGGGATCCCGACGCGGCGTTCGAGGAGCGCATGCACGCCGTGGTCGACGCGGTGTTCGACGACCCCGCGATGGCAGCGCTGATCGACGGCTTCGCGGCCGAGATCGCCCCGTACGGCTGGTCGAACTCGCTGTCGGCGAAGCTACTGCAGCTCGCCGGTCCCGGCGTGCCCGACGTGTACCAGGGCTCGGAGCTGTGGGAGATGTCCCTCGTCGACCCCGACAACCGTCGCCCCGTCGCCTTCGCCGAACGCGACCGCATGCTGGCCGCCCTCGACGCCCCGGGCGCCGAGCTCCCGCCGATCGACGCGTCGGGGGCCGCGAAGCTGCTGCTGGTTTCCCGCACCCTGCGCCTGCGCCGCGACCGGCCCGAGCTGTTCACCCGGTACACCCCGGTGGAGGGGGCGGGGGAGGCATCCGGTCACGTCGTCGCGTTCGACCGCGGCGGCGCGATCGCCGTCGCGACACGGCTGCCCGTGGGCCTCGCGGCCCTCGGTGGATGGGGGGACACGAGGCTGCCGTTGCGGGCAGCGGCCTCGGATGCGCTCACCGGCCGTACGTTCGCCGCGGGAGACGTGCCGCTCGCCGAGCTGCTCGCGGTGTATCCCGTCGCGCTGCTGGTGGCCGAGTGAGTCGGGCTGCCGAGCGCGCGGTGCGCACGATTCCGGTCGCCTGTGCAGGGGTGCGGCCGGGCGCCGCGGGATTCCGCGGCGCGGGCAGCATGGCTCCGGCGAGCGACCGGAGTCGTCTGCGCCGCAGGAACGAGCGGAGTCCGACGGCACGACACCCCAGGACGAGGAGGAGCGGATGATCGAGGTGTGGGCACCGCGTGCGGAGCGCGTGCGACTGCGACGACCCGGGCACGGCGACGCCGAGCTGACCGCGGGAGAAGCCGGGTGGTGGCGCTCGGACGTCGCACTCGCCGACGGCGACGAGTACGGCTTCGTGCTCGGCGAGGGCGACGACCTGCGCCCCGACCCGCGCTCGAGGCGGCAGCCGCACGGGGTGCACGAGGCATCCGCGTGGTTCGACCCGTCACTGTTCGCGTGGACGGATGCCTCGTGGCCCGGCCGCCCCCTCGAAGGCGCGCTGATATACGAGCTGCACATCGGCACGTTCACACCCGAGGGCACCCTCGACGCCGCCGTCGCGCGCCTCGACCACCTCGTCGATCTCGGCGTCACGCACGTCGAGCTGCTTCCGGTGAACGCCTTCAACGGGCAGTGGAACTGGGGATACGACGGCGTGCTCTGGTACGCCGTGCAGGAGTCGTACGGCGGCCCCGCGGCATATCAGCGGTTCGTCGATGCCGCGCACGGGCGCGGCCTCGCGGTGATCCAGGACGTCGTCTACAACCACCTCGGCCCGAGCGGCAACTACCTCCCCGAGTTCGGCCCGTACCTCCGCGACGGACAGCGCAACACGTGGGGCGATTCGATCGACCTCGACGAGGACGCGGTCCGCGCCTACATCGTCGAGAACGCCCTGATGTGGCTGCGCGACATGCACGTCGACGGGCTGCGCCTCGACGCGGTGCACGCGCTGCACGACGAGCGCACCCCGCACATCCTGCAGCAGCTCGCCGAGGCATCCGATGCCCTGTCGGCCCAGCTCGGTCGGCCGCTCACGCTCATCGCGGAGTCCGACCTCAACGATCCGCGGCTCATCCAGACGCGCCCCGGAGGGTACGGGCTCGGCGCGCAGTGGTCGGACGACTGGCACCACGCGGTGCACGTCGCGCTCACCGGCGAGACGGCGGGCTACTACGAGGACTTCGCCGCCCTCGACGCCCTGCCGAAGGTGTGGACGAAGGGCTTCTTCCACGACGGCACGTACTCGTCGTTCCGCGGCCGTGATCACGGCTTCCCGATCCCCGGCGAGGTGCCGACATGGCGGCTCGTCACGTTCGCCCAGGACCACGACCAGATCGGCAACCGCGCCGCCGGCGACCGGATGTCGCAGGACCTGCCGTACGGCAGGCTCGCCGTCGCGGCCGTGCTCACCCTCACCACGCCCGGCACCCCGATGCTGTTCATGGGGGAGGAGTGGGGCGCCTCGACCCCGTGGCAGTTCTTCACGTCGCACCCCGAGCCCGACCTCGGAGAGGCGACGCGGAAGGGGCGGCTCGCCGAGTTCGTGCGGATGGGCTGGGACGAGTCGGTCGTCCCCGACCCGCAGGACCCCGAGACCTTCCGCCGCTCGAAGCTCGACTGGGCCGAGGTCGCCGACGGCGAGCACGCGCGACTGCTCGACCTGTACCGCCGGCTCGCGGCGCTGCGCCGCGAGCGCCCGGAGCTTCGGGATGCCTCGTGGTCGGCGCTGCGCGCCATGTCGGGCGGCTCCGACGACGACCCCGGCCGCCGCGCGTTCGCCCTCGGCCGCGGCGACTTGTCGATCCTCGTCAACCTCACCGCGTCCGAGGTGGGGTGGGACGTCGCCCCGGGACGGGTGATCCTGCTCTCCACCGACGACACCGCCCGTCTCGAGGACGGCGAAGCGATCCTCCCGCCCGACTCCGCCGCGATCATCGCCCCCGCCTGACCGGCGGCGACGACGGCTGTCAAGGCCTGGGCCGTCCCGGCGCGGATGCGTAGCGTGAGGGGATGAGCGACACCGAGGCATCCCGTCCCGCCGACCTCGGGCGGCAGATCGCGGTGATCGCCGCGTTCTGCTTCATGATCATCGGCGCCATGGTGGGCACCGGCCTGCTCGGCGGCACCGCTGTGCAGGACCTGCAGGGCGGGGCGCTCGACGCGGATGCCTCGTACCTCGCGCCCGCCCGACCGGCGTTCTCGATCTGGTCGGCTATCTATCTCGGTCTCGCCGCCTACACGATCTGGCAGGCGCTGCCGGGTCAGCGCGCGCGCCTGCGTCAGCGCACGGTTGGCTGGTGGATCGCCCTCACGATGGTGCTCAACGGCCTCTGGCTCGTGGTCGCGCAGTTCGCGACGCTGCCGCTCACCGTCCTCGCGATCGTCGTGCTGCTGGTCGCGCTCGGTCTCACGTTCCGTCGCGCGGTGACGAGCCGGCTCACGGGGGAGGGCTTCCTGGACGCGCTGCTGATCGACGGCGTCACGGGTCTGCACCTCGGGTGGGTGACGCTGGCGACGGTCGCCAACACCGCCGCGTGGCTCACCGCGACGGGGCCGGCCGCGTGGGAGGCATCCGCCACCCTCTGGGGCATCGTCGTGCTCGTCGTCGTCGCGCTGATCGGGCTGGCGATCGGCTTCTTCGGCCGCTGGCGCATCGCGCCCGCCCTGGCCCTGGCGTGGGGACTGTGCTGGCTCGCGGCCGCCCGTCTCGCCGGTGCGCCGTCGGCGCCCGAGATCGGGGTGACCGCGCTGCTGGTGGCCGCCGTGGTCCTCCTGCCGACCGTGGTCATCGCGGGACTGCGCCTGGTGCGCCCCGACGTCGACTGAGCCCGTCGACATCGCTGAGCCCGTCCAGGTCGCGGAGCCCGTCGAAGCGTCGCCCGGTCCGCCTGTCGACCCGGCCCGGTGTTCACAATTCAGGCTGCTTCACCCCGCGCCGACCGCGGATCCCCGCCGTTTCGGGCGCGACGGGCGACGCCCGATCCGCGCAGCCTGAATTGCCAACCGAAACGGCCGAGAAGACCGGCCCCGACGGCCGGCGTCAGGCGGGGCCGAACGCGCGGGCGAAGGCGCGCAGCAGGCGTGCGGGCTCGGTGAGGGATGCCGCGAGCACCCGCTCGGCGATCAGGTCGTAGTCCTCGGCGGCGAAGTAGCCGTCGTCGCGGTAGACCGCCATGCGCTCGGTGAACGCCTTCGTGGTCGGCTCGGGGTGGAACTGGGTGGCGTACAGCCGCTCGCCGACGCGGTAGGCCTGCACCGGGCACGCCTCGTTCGTGGCCAGCAGCACCGCCCCGGGCGGCACCTCGCCCGCCCCCTCCTTGTGCGCAGTGAGCGCCGAGAACCGGGTCGCGAGTCCGCCGAACAGCGCGTCGCGCCCGCCCTCGGCGGTGAGCTCCACCGTGACCGGACCGGTGTCCTCGGGGTGCGCGCGGGACACCACGCCGCCGAGCAGGCGCGTGGCGACCCCGATCCCGTAGCAGGTGAACAGCGCGGCGGTGCGGGATGCCGCGGCCTCGCCGGCGATGCGCTCGAGCTCGGCCTCGACGCGCCGCTGGGTCTCGGTCTTGCTCGATTCCGGGTCGGTCAGGTTGAACGGGCTCCCGCCGACGAGGAAACCGCCGTAGCGCTCGAACACGTCGGCCGGGAGCGGCGCCCGGACGAGGTCGTGCTGCGCGACATCCGCCTCCTCCAGCCGGAGTCCCCGGCGGAACGACGCGTACTCGGCCTCCGCGGCGCCGCGCTGCGGACGCACGCACACGTAGAGCAGGGGTGCAGAGGTCATGGGGTGGATTCTAAGCCGGACCGCCCGGGACGTCCTCCCGGCCGTCATGTATCACGCGGGCACTATCGCGCTCCTGCCTGGTGTGGACACAATGGGCGCTATGACGGCCGTCAACGACCGTGCGCATCCTTTCGACGAGCAGGCGGGGGCCGGGGCCGTCGAGGGTGCTGTCGCGCGCGCGCCCGAGTCGCCCGCGATCCACGATGCCGAGGCGGCGACCGCAGCATCCGATCCTCCCCGGTGGGAGCGCGCCGCGGCGCTGTTCCTGCGCTGGCGGGGTGGGGAGACGCGCGCGATGGACGAACTGGTCCGTCTCATGACGCCGGTGCTGTGGCACGTGGTGCGCTCGTACGGCCTCGACCGGGCCTTGGCCGAAGACGTCGTGCAGTCGACGTGGATGACCCTCGTGCGCCGGCACGAATCGATCACCGAGCCGCTCGCCATCTCGGGCTGGCTGACGATGTGCGCGCGTCGCGAGGCGTGGCGGGTGGGCAAGCTGCAACGACGTGCCGACCCGACCGAGACGGAGTTCCTCGAACCCCACCTGCCGGTGGCCGAGTCCGCCGAGCGCACCGCGCAGCAGGCGGCCGAGACCGGGCGCCTCTGGGGGGCGGTCGGCCGGCTGAACGAGCGGTGCCAGCGGCTGCTGCGCATCGTCGCGTTCGAGGAGCGTCCCGACTACGCGCGCATCGCCCAGGACCTCGCCATGCCGATCGGGTCGATCGGACCGACCCGGCAGCGCTGCCTCGGCAAGCTGCGTGCCCTGCTGACGGATGACGGATGGGCGGGAGACGACGATGGACGCTGAGGATACGGCGGCCGACGCCGCACTGTTCGCCCGGCTGCGCTCGGTATGGCGCGAGGTCGATCCGATGCCGGCAGACCTCGTCGACCGGATGGTCGCCGCGGTGGCCGTCGAGGACCTCAGCCGCGAGTACGCCCTCCTGACCCTCGTCGAGAGCGCCGACCTCGCGGCGGTGCGCGGCGAGGCCGACACCGCGACACTGCAGTTCAGCGACGGCGAGACGAGCGTGCTCGTGCACGTGACGGCGACCGAGAGCGGACGGCGCCGCATCGACGGGTGGGTGGATGCCTCGGCCCTCGCGATCCGTCTGGCCCAGGGCGAGCGGGAGTGGAGCGCCGACGCGGGCGAGCACGGCCGGTTCGCCTTCGATGCGGTGGAGCCGGGGGTGTCGCGGCTGCGGCTCGTGGTGCGCGGCGCCGACGGCACGATCCACGAGTTCCAGACGCCGCAGTTCGAGGTGTGATGCGGGTGACGCGGCGCGATGCGGGTGACGACGAGCGGGAGGCGCGATGAGCGACGGTGAGAACGCGACGGGCGGACAGCGGTACGACTGGAGGTCGCGCTACGACGCCGCGCGCGCCCGCGGCACGTCGCTCGACCCCAAGAGCGAGCCGATCGACGGCATCCGGCCGTACCCGACCTCGTACGACTCCGACCACCTGCTGGTGACCACCGCCGACGACGTCGGGCGGTTGGCGAAGATCCTCGACCTGCTGTCCGCGGCGGCGGCCGACTTCGGCTGGGGCGTGCGCCTGGAGAACCTCGACGGCACGCCCGTGGAGCTCCCCGTCGCGGTGGACCGCACGCGCCGCGCCCGCGCCGAGTTCGCGCTGCCCACGATCCACCGGGTGCGCATCGTGCCCGACCCGCAGCCCGACGCGGCGCAGCCGGTGCCCCCGATCGACGCGTGGCGCCTGCTGCAGCGGGCGCGCGCCCGCAACGGCGGCGCCGCGATCGAGGGCGTCGGGCTCGACCACGTGCTCGACGTCGATCCGTTCACCCGCACGAATCCGTTCACCCGCACGAATCCATTCACCCGCACGAATCCGTTCACGCGCACCAACGCGCCCGGAATGGACAGCTACGGCGACGTCGGCAGCGGCGGACGCCAGGTCGCCACCTATCTCGGGCCCGCGCCCCGGCGTCGCGTGCAGCCGACCGACGGCGGGCGCCGGCCGGTCGTGGCGATCCTCGACACCGGCTGCGGCGAACACCCCTGGCTGACCTCCGACATCGTCACCCGCTCGCCCGAGATCGACGGCCGGACCGTGGGGATGACGGATGCCTCGACCGACCCGGAGGTGCACGGCGACGTGGCGGGGCCCTACGACGGAGAGCTCGACGAGGCATCCGGTCATGGCACCTTCATCGCCGGCGTGGTGCGGCAGCTGTGCCCGGACGCCGACCTCGTGGCGATCCGCGTCGCCGACAGCCAGGGCACGGTGCTCGAGGGCGACTTCATGTACGCCGTGCGGTCGCTGGTGAAGGGGATGGCGCTGGGGACGGATGCCGGGGGTCGCGCGATCGACGTGATCAACCTGTCGCTGGGGTACTACCACGAGACCCCCGAGGACGACCTGTTCGATCGCACGCTCAGCCAGCTGCTGGTGGCCGCCCGGCTGCGCGGCTGCGCGGTGGTCTGCTCGGCGGGCAACGACGCGACCGACCGTCCGAGCTTCCCGGCGGCGCTGTGGCAGTGGGCCGGAGCCGACTATCTCGTCGACGATCCGGCCGACGCCGCACCCCACGTCGCCGTCGGGGCGCTCAACCCCAACGGCACGATGGCGCTGTTCAGCAACCTCGGTCCGTGGGTGACGACGTACGCGCCCGGCGCGGCGGTGATGAGCACCATGCCGCCCTTCAACGGCGGCACCCAGCCCGGCAGCCGCGACGACCGTCACCGGGTGCGGCGCGAGACGATCGACCCGGAGGACTTCGCCGGCGGCTTCGCACTGTGGAGCGGCACGTCGTTCGCCGCGCCGTACGTGGCGGGGATGCTCGCCGAGGCCCTGGTCGATGAGCTCGCCGCCGGCCCGGTGACCGACGGCGCACGCGGCGAGCTGCTCCGGAAGGCGCTGGCTGCGGCGGAGCCGGTGCTCGCGGCGCGCGGACCCCGCACCGTGTGAGCCCCGCCTCCCCGTCGCGGGCGAGGACTCCTGTTCCGGCGCGGGCGGGTGCAGCGCCATCATGGGGGGATGACGGCCACCGCCCGCGAGCAGCACCAGGTCGCCGTGGGGCTGGCCAACAGCGGTGACTACGGCGCGGCGCTGCGCCTGCTGGAGCGCGCCGAGCGCGCTTCCGACGGCCCCGACACGACCGCGCGCATCCTCGGCACGCGCGCCTACATCGTCGCCCGGTCCGGCGACGTCGCCGCGGGCGCGGAGATCTGCCTCGCGGCGCTCGCGGTCGACGGGATCAGCCCCGAGACCTTCGCGATCCTCGCCGGTCAGATGGGCTCGCTCGCCGAGCACGCCGGAAACCTCGCCGAGGCGGAGACCTGGCTCACGCGGGGCATCGACGCGCTGGAGACGCGCAGCGACGCGCTCGCCAACCTCGTCATGAATCGCAGCGTCGTGCACATGCAGCGCCGGCGGCTCGCCGACGCGGCCGCCGACGCCCAGCGGGCCACCGAGCTCTTCAGGGCGCGGGGCGACGCGGCCGACACCGCGCAGGCGCTGCACAACGAGGGCTACATCGCGCTGCTGCGCGGCGACCTCGTCGAAGCCATGCAGCTGATGGCGCGCGCCCGGCCGGCGCTGGCGGCGATGTCGCCGGTCGCGGCGGGGATCAGCGACGTCGACCGTGCCGAGGTGCTGCGCGATGCCGGTCTGGTGACCGAGGCCGAGCGCATCCTCACCCGGTCGGCGGAGCTGTTCGGCACCCACCGCATGCCGCACGATCGCGCGCAGGCCGAGCTGAACCTCGCCCGCTCGCTGCTGCTGCACGATCCGGTGCGGGCGCAGCGGCACGCCGCCGCCGCGCAGCGCCGGTTCCGCCGGCAGGGCAACGAGCGCTGGGCGCTGCGGGCCGAGGCGGTGCGGCTGCGCGGCGCCCTGGACGGCTGGCGTGCCGCGCGCGACGGTGAGGCGGCTCCCGGGCTCGTGGCCGACGCGGGAGCGGGCCCGTCCGACGGGGCCGTCGCGGCCGGAGGCTCCGTCAGCGGACCGACCGGACGACGCGGAGGGACGGCGGCGCGGCGCGCGCCGACCGCCGCCGTCGTCGCCCAGGTGGCGGGGAGTCTGGCGGCCGCCGGGTTCGGCAACGACGCCGCCGGGCTGCGGCTCTCGGCCGCACTCTCCCGCCTCCGTCGAGGGCTCACCGACGACGTGAGGGTGCGGATCGCGCCGTCCGCCTCGATGGAGGTGCGACTGCTCGCCTCCGAGGTGCAGGCCACACGCGCGGCCGTGCGCGGGCAGGGGGCGCGGGCGCGCCGGCATGCGGCGGCCGGGCTCGACGCGCTGGCGCAGTGGCGCCGCGACTTCGGCAGCCTCGACCTGCAGACCTCGACCGCGATGCACGGCATCGGGCTGCTGTGGACGGGGCTGACCTCGGCCGTGGACGCAGGTCGACCCGAGGCGGTGTTCGAATGGTCGGAGCGGGCGCGGCATCACAGCATCCAGATCGTCCCCCTGCGTCCGCCCCCCGACCCCGCGCTGGCCGACGACCTCGCCGAGCTGCGGATGCTGCGCGCCGACGACCAGGATGCGCTGATGGGTGTGCGGGCGGCCGAGCTGCAGGCGGCGGCGCGCCAGCGGCAGTGGGCGCAGACCGGGTCGATCCAGACCGAGGAGCGCGCGACCCTCGACGAGCTGCGGGCCGAACTCGACCCCGACACCGGCTACCTCGGCTACGTGCTGTCCGAGCGCGGACTCACGGCGCTCGTGGTCACGCGCTCGCGCGTGCAGCTGGTGCCGCTGCCCGAATGGGGCGCGGGGAGCCGGGCGATGGCGGGGCTGCGCGCCGACCTCGACATGGCCGCCTCGGTGCGCACGGGACCGCTCGCGCGCGTCGTGCGGGCCTCGCTGCACGATCGGCTCGCCGGACTGTCGCGCGTGCTGCTGGATGCTCCCGCCCGCGCGGCGGGCACGCGCCGCCTGCTCGTGACGGCGCCCGGCGCGCTGGCCGGCATCCCCTGGAGCATGCTGCCGGGCATGCGCGGTCATGCGTTCACGCTCGCGGGCTCGGCCTCCCGCTGGGTGCATCGCCACCGGGGGACGGATGCCGCGCCACGCTCCGCCGGATTCGCGGTGGGTCCGCGCGTGCCCCGTGGCGACGAGGAGGTGCGCATCGCGGCGGCGGCGTGGCGGGACGCGCGCGTCCTCCCGGCCGCCACCGTCGACGAGGTGGCCGCGCTCGCCGGCGACGTCGACCTGCTGCACATCGCCGCGCACGGCCGGCACGCGGTCGACAACCCGCTGTTCTCCGGGCTGGAGCTCGCGGACGGCGCGCTGTTCGGCTACGACGTCGACCGCATTCCGCGTCCGCCGCGCACGGTGGTGCTGTCGGCGTGCGAGGCCGGGCGCTCGTCGGTGCGGTGGGGCGAGGAGTCGATCGGGATGACCCGCGTGTGGCTGCACGCCGGCAGTCTGTGCGTCGTGGCTGCTCCCGTGGTCGTCGCGGACGACGACGCCTGCGAGCTGCTCGCCGAGATGCACGGCGCTCTGGCAGCGGGGATGCCGGCGGCGGATGCGCTGGCCGAGGCATCCGATCGCACCGGTATCGTGGCCCCGTTCCAGGCCCACGGGGCAGGTTTCTGACAGTTCTTCGACAGGGATGTATCAGGTCCGGCGCGGCGCGCTCCTGTCATACGGATCGGTGGTGCAAGGGCGGGTGGGGGGTTCCGCTCTCTGGGAGCCGCGCGGTGCTGGGGACATGTTCGGGCATGGGGACCGCAGCCGATCCGGAGGGGATGTCGCAGAGACCCAGGTCGGCGACATCCCCTCGCCTCTGCCCCCGGTCGCCCGGACCGGCCGTTGCCTTGTTCGTGCCACGAACGGGGCGGTTGCCACAGTGATTCGTGCGGGCGAACGCCGGAACGTGGCGCAGACGCGTGTCGTGCGGCCTCAGCGCGAAGAGTGGGCGGTGCGCCCGCGCACGATGCCGACGAACGCCTCGACGTCGGGGGTGGTGCGCTCGGCCGGCCACGCGAGGGCGACCGTCGAGGTCGGGCCGCCCCGGAGCGGGCGGTGCTCGGCGTCCTTGCGATGGTGCAGGCGCGCGAGCGACATCGGCACGACGACGATCCCGACCCCGGCCGCGACGGTCGCGATCGCGTCGCCGGTGTCGGCGGGCGGGTCGAAGCGCGGGGAGGCTGCGCCCGGGATCGCGGCGCTCAGCACCTCTGCCCCGAAGACGTCGTCGCGCGGCACGACGAGCACCTCGCCGACGAGGTCGTCCGCGCCGAGCTGTTCGGCGACGGTCAGCGCCGACTCGGCGCTGACGACGACCACCGGCACCTCGTCGTACAGTCGGATCACGTGCAGTCCGTCGTCCTCGAGCGGCAGCCGCACCAGTGCGGCGTCGAGCTCGCCCGACAGCAGGGCGGTGCGCTGGTCGCGCACCTCGAGGGGCACGAGCTCCACGGCGACCGCCGGCATCCGCTCCCGCCATGCCTGCACCCACTTGCCGGGCGTCGCCCCGGGGATCACACCCAGGCGGAAGACGCGCGGGACGGATGCCTCGGGCGCCGGCGGGTCGACGGTGGGGCGAGGCACTTTCGGGGCGGCCTTCGCAGACGGCTTCGGGGCGGCCCTCCTGCCCGCCGCGCCGCCCGTGCGCCGTGCGCCCGGAGCTGCGCGACGCCTGCCGCCGCTGCCCGCCACGCCGCCTCTCGCCACCCCGCCAGCGTAGCCGGGCGCTATCGTTCGGATCATGATCGCCATCATCGCCACCGTGTTCGCCGCCCTCGCCGGGCTCCTGCACGTGTACATCTTCGTGATGGAGAGCGTGCAGTGGACGCAGCCGCGGGTGTGGCGGCGGTTCGGCGTCGCCGACCAGGCTGCGGCCGACACGGTCAAGCCGATGGCCTACAACCAGGGCTTCTACAACCTGTTCCTCGCGATCGGCGCGATCATCGGCATCGCCCTCTTCTGGGCGGGAGGGGGCGGCGGAACCGTCGCCGATGTCGCCGGACGCACGCTGGTGCTGTTCTCGCTCGGCTCGATGGTCGCCGCCGCGCTCGTGCTGACGACGTCGGGCGCGAAGTACCTGCGTCCCGCCCTCGTCCAGGGCACGTTGCCGCTGATCGGCTTCGTGCTGTTCCTGTTCGCCTGACCCTCAGGCCGCCAGGCGCAGCCCCTTGCGGTCGGTCGCGACACGCTCGCCGTCGGCGATGATCTCGTCGTCGCCGATGAGCGAACCCACCGCGACCCGCGCCCCGGTTCCCACCTGGGTGCGGATGCCGATCTTGGCTCCGGCTCCGATCGCGGCGCCCGATCCGATGTGCGCGTGCGGGGAGATGTCTGCGTTCGGGCCGATGATGGCGTCGGATTCGACCCACACCCCGCGGCCGACGTGTGCGCCCGCGGCGATCTGCACACCGGGTTCGACATAGGCCCCGGTCTCCACGATCGCGCTCGCATGCACCTTGGCGCCGTGCGCGACCAGTCCCCGACCGTTGACGTGCTTGCGGTAACGCAGCGTCTCGCCCCGGTCGTTCTCGATGTCGATGTAGTTCTTGCCCACATTTCCCTCCGGCCGGTGCCCGGGAAGCACCGAGTAAATGAACAACCGCGAGATGCCACGGATCATTCCCGTGCATCGGTTGTTCGTCGCCGGAGGCCGAGCGGATGCCTCGATCCGGTCAGGTCTGGCAGACCGGGCACCAGAACACGTTGCGCTCGCTCGTGGCCGTCGCGCCCAGGGGACCGGAGCGGACGCGGGTGCCGCAGCGCCGGCACGGGCGGTTCTCCCGGCCGTACACCCACGTGCTGCGGCCCGCGCGGGCGTCGCCGGTGAACGAGCGCTCGGTGCGGACGACGTTCGCGCGGATCATGCGGGCGCCGAGATCGAGGACGGCCGCGGCATCCGTCTCGGTCGCCGGACGCGAGGGGAGGATGCCGCGCACGAACAGGATCTCGTTGGCGTACTCGTTGCCGAATCCGGCGACATTGCGCTGATCGAGCAGGGCGACGTGCACGGGGCGCGGGTCGGCGCCGAGGCGCCGGGCGGCCTCCGCGGGGTCCCAGTCGTCGGCCAGGGGATCGGGTCCGAGATGGCCGACGATGCGCTCCTCGTCGCGGGTGGGGAGCACCTCGACCATCGCGAGGTCGAAGCCCACCGTGTCGAACCGATCGTTGCCGACGATCGCGCGCGCCTTGTGCTCGGGCGCCCGCCACGAGCCGCCCCGGCGGTAGACGTGCCAGGCGCCCTCCATCTTGAGGTGGGAGTGGAGCGTGTGGTCGCCGATCCGCTCGAGCAGGTGCTTTCCGCGCGGGACCACCTCGTGCACCGTCTCGCCGCGCAGGTCGGCGGTGGCGCTGCCGGGCACGCGGATGTCGAACCGCACCACCTCGGTGCCGGCGAGCGCCTCGTGCAGGCGATGCGCGGCGCGGAAGACGGTGTCGCCCTCAGGCATGCCGCGCCCCCCGATCGGGGCGACGTCCGTCCGATCCGTCGGCATTCGGGGCACGTTTCGTGCTTCGGGGCGGATTCGCACCCGCCGCGCGGTGCGGAATCCGCCCCGAACCCCGGGAGGCGCCGTCGAAATCAGGCACGCGCGGCCCCGGCCCGGGCGATGTCGCCCGCCGTCTGCTTGCGCAGGGTGAGTCCGCGCGGCGACTCGACGAATCCGGCGTCGCGCAGCGCCCGACCCGCCGCGGTGCCGTACACGAACGCGCCGTTGACCTGCTCGATCGTGAGGGTGTCGAGACGGCGGGCCCGGGCGGTGCCGGCGAGGTCGCGCGCGGCGGCAGCGAGCAGCGCCTCGTCGTCGGTGAAGGCGAGCGCCGATCGCCCGCCGCGCTCGAGGTAGAGGGTGAGGGCTCCGTCGACGAGCACGACGAGACCGCCGGCCTTGCGCCCCGGCCGGTGCGTCACACCCTCCAGCCCCGGCCACGGCAGCGCCGCGCCGTAGGGGTTCGCCGGGTCGGTGGCGGCGAGTGTGACGGCACGCAGCGGTGCGGGGTCGGGGAGCCCGGCGACCTGGCGGAGCCGGTCGACGGTGGTCGATGCGGCGAACTGCGCGGCGCCGAGCTTCTCGATCACGTAGCCGCGACGGCAGTGCCCGGCCTGCTCGAAGCCGGCCAGCACGCGATACGCCTGCGCGAACCCCCCGGGAAGCCCCTCGGACTGCACCGAGCCCCGGGTCACGACGCCGTAGCGGTCGAGCAGGAGGCTGGCCGAGGCGGTCGCGCGCAGGGCGGCGTCGGGTTCGACGGCCGGAAGCAGCGACCAGCGACCGCCGATCGCGGGCGGGCGCGGCGGTGTCGTGCCCGTGGGGCGGGAGAGGCTCGTGCCGCGGTACAGCCGTGCGCGCGGCGCCTTGCGGGCGACGCGGTGCGTCTGGGCTCCGCCGCCGAGCAGCGTGCGGATGGGGGCGAACGTGTCGTTCGTGACCCGGCCCGCCCACGTCAGCTGCCACAGGGCGTCGATCACGGACTGCTCGTTGTCGGCATCCGTCATCTGCTTCAGTTGCGCGGCGAAGTAGGCGCCGCCGTTCTCGAGTGCCGCGAGCACCCGCTCGTCGAGAGACTCCGCGGTGACCTCGGTCTCGGGGGCGGCGAGGGTGAACGCCGCGACGTCGGCGGGGTGCAGCGCGATCCAGCCGTCGCGACCCGGCAGCGAGCCGTGCCCGGACCACAGCACCTCGCCGGTGGCGGTGAGCTCGTCGAGCATCGCGGGCGCGTAGTCGGAGACGCGAGAGGGCAGGATGAGCGACTCCCAGGCGCTGGCGGGGATCGGCACCCCCGCGAGCTGCTCGATGACCGCCGCCACCCCGTCGATGCCCTCCAGAGACCGGGTGACGTGCTGCCACACGGGCAGGAAGCGGGCGAACGCCTCCGGCGGCACCGGCTCGACGCTGCCGCGGATCGCGGCGAGCGAGCGCATGCGCAGCCGACGCAGCACCTCGGTGTCGCACCACTCCTGATCGTCGGTCGGCCGCGCGCCCGACCCGGACGCGGCGTCGGGGAGGAAGTACCCGCTCGTGACCCGTCCGCGGCTCTCGAGGCGCTGCAGCGTCTGGCGCGCGACGGCCACACCCATGCCGAAGCGGGTGGCGACGGCGTCGGCGGTGAACGGACCGTGGGTGCGTGCGTGGCGGGCGACGAGGTCGGCGATCGGATCGGGCAGCGGCTCGAGGAACGCATTCGGGATGCCGACGGGCAGCGGAACGCCGAGGGCGTCGCGCAGGCGTCCGGCGTCTTCGATGGCGGCGACGCGCGCGGCGCCGGCGATCGTGACGGGAATCGCGCGGCGGGCGTCGACGAGCGCGGCGAGGTGCGCGGCCGCCTCGTTCACGCCGGCGGCGTCTTCCCCGTCGGCCGGCTCGAGACGCAGCGCCACCTCGTCGGCGTCGAGCGGCCCGAGCACGCGGAGGAGGTCGGCGACGCCCTCGACGCCGCGGGCACGCCGTTCGTGATCGAGTCGCTGCGCCTCGCGCTCGAACTGCGCGATCACGTCGGGGTCGAGGAGCTCGCGCATCTCGACCTTGCCGAGCAACTCGCTCAGCAGCGCCGGATCGACCGACAGCGCCGCCGCCCGGCGCTCGGCCAGCGGCGAGTCGCCCTCGTACATGAACGCGCCGACATATCCGAAGAGCAGATCGCGGGCGAAGGGTGACGGCGACGACGGGGTCGTCTCGACGAGGCGGATGCGGCGCTCGCCGATGCTGCGTGCGATCCGCAGCAGCGCGGGCAGGTCGTAGACGTCCTGGAGCACCTCGCGGAGGGTCTCGAGGATGATCGGGAACGTGGGGTGCCGCTTGGCGACCTCCAGGAGCGCTGCCGAACGCTGACGCTGCTGCCACAGCGGGCTGCGCCGGCTCGGGTTCATGCGCGGCATGAGCAGCGCTCGGGCGGCGCATTCGCGGAAGCGCGAGGCGAACAGCGCCGAGCCGCCCACCTCGTCGGTGACGATCTGCTCCAGCTCGTCGGGGTCGAAGACGAACAGCTCGGCGTTCGGCGGGTCGGCCGTGGCATCCGGGATCCGCGCGATGATGCCGTCGTCGCTCGCGACCGCCGATCCCTCGACCCCGAGACGCTCGCGGATGCGGGCGTTGACGGCCAGCGCCCACGGCGAGTGGACCTGCATGCCGTAGGGGGAATGCAGGATGACGCGCCAGTCGCCCACCTCGTCGCGCCCCACTTCGACGGTGAGGCTCGTGTCGGTGGGCAGGGTGCCGGTGGACTCGCGCTGCTCGTCGAGGTAGGCGAGCAGGTTGCCGACGGCGTTGTCGTCGAGGCCCGACTCGTGCAGGCGCGCGATTGCCTTCTCGCGCGGGGCGGCCGCGACCTCGCGGTTGAACTTCCCGAGCGCCTCGCCCAGCTCGGCGGGGCGGCCGATGCCGTCGCCGTGCCAGAACGGCACCTTGCCCGGCTGCCCGTACGCGGGCAGCACGTTCACCCGGTCGTGGGTGATCTCGACGATGCGCCAGCTCGTCGTGCCGAGGGTGAACACGTCGTTGACGCGCGACTCGTAGACCATCTCCTCGTCGAGCTCGCCGACCCGGGCGTTCTGCGACTCGCCCGCGATGAAGACGCCGAACAGCCCGCGGTCGGGGATCGTGCCGCCGCTGGTCACGGCGATGCGCTGCGAGCCGGGCCGACCGGTCAACGTTCCGGCGTCACGGTCCCACACCAGGCGGGGGCGCAGCTCGGCGAACTCGTCGGACGGGTAGCGTCCGGCGAGCAGGTCGAGCGTGGCCTCGTAGGCCGACCGCGGCAGCGCACGGAACGGGGCGCTGCGCTTGACCGTCTCGAACCACTCCTCGACGTCGATCGAGCCGGTGGCCGATGCCGCGACGGTCTGCTGCGCGAGGATGTCGAGCGGATTCTGCGGCACCGAGATCGCCTCGATCTGGCCCGCGAGCATGCGCTCGGTGACGATCGCGGTGTGCAGCACGTCGCCGCGGTGCTTGGGGAACAGGGCGGCGCGGCTGACCTCGCCGACCTGGTGCCCGGCACGCCCGACCCGCTGCAGACCGGATGCAGCGCTCGGCGGCGCCTCGACCTGGATCACCAGATCGACCGCGCCCATGTCGATGCCGAGCTCGAGGCTCGAGGTCGCGACGACGCAGCGCAGAACCCCCGACTTCAACTCCTCTTCGACGAGGGCCCGCTGCTCCTTCGACACCGATCCGTGGTGGGCCTTGGCCAGGATCGCCGGCGCCCCGGCCGTCGCGCCCGCCTGCGCCATCATCGCCGCCGGGACGGTGGGGTCGGGGACGTCGATGCCCTCGCGCTCGGCGTAGATCTCGTTGAGCCGCCCGGTGAGCCGCTCGGCGAGCCGCCGGGAGTTGGAGAACACGATCGTGGACCGATGCTGCAGGATGCGGTCGACGATCGCCTCCTCGACGTGCGGCCACACCGAGCCGGTCATCTCCGTGCTCTCGGGACGCAGGCGGGCGTCGCTCTCGAGCCAGTCCGGCCCTGCCGCGGCACCGTTCGCCGCGGTGCCGGCATCGGCATCGGCCGCAGGGGCCTCGGCACCCGGGGGCGGCGGCGGGTTGAGCATGTCGTCGATGGGGACGACGACGCTCAGATCGAAGGCCTTCGTCGCCCGGGGCGCCACGATCTCGACCGGGGCCGCTCCGCCCAGGAACCGGGCCACCTCGTCGATCGGTCGCACGGTGGCCGACAGGCCGATCCGCTGCGCCGGGCCGATCCCCGGGGTGAGCTGTTCGCGGAGAGCATCGAGGCGCTCGAGGCTCACCGCCAGATGCGCGCCGCGCTTGGTGGCCGCGACCGCGTGCACCTCGTCGACGATCACCGTGTGGACGGCGGCGAGGGTGTCTCCGGCCTGGCTGGTGAGCATGAGGTAGAGCGACTCGGGCGTCGTGATGAGGATGTCGGGCGGGTCGGCGACGAGCTTGCGCCGGTCGGACGAGGTCGTGTCACCCGATCGCACGCCCACCGTCACGTTCGGCACCGGGATCCCGAGCCGGCGCGCGGACTGCCCGATCCCCACCAGCGGAGAGCGGAGGTTGCGCTCGACGTCGACGCCGAGGGCCTTCAGCGGGGAGATGTAGAGGATGCGCGTGGCCGGCGGCTTCTCGGCCGCGGAGGCGCGGCGGCGACCCTTCGCAGGAGCGGAGGCCGCGGCATCCGTCGGCTCCTTCTCACGGAACACGCGGTCGATCGCCCAGAGGAACGCGGACAGGGTCTTGCCGGAACCCGTCGGCGCCACCACGAGGGCGTGCTTGCCCGACGAGATCGCGTCCCACGCCCCCGCCTGGGCGGTCGTGGGCGCGCGGAACGCCCCGCGGAACCAGTCCGCGGTGGCCGGCGAGAAGCGCTCGAGCACATCGCTCATCCGTCCATCTTCGCCGTCTCCTCCGACATCGGCCCAGCCCTTGACGGCCGCGCTGACCGCTCACCCGACGCGACACGCCCTCCGGAGGGCCGCGGAAGGGCGTGTCGCGTCAGGTGAGCAGTCACGGGGCGGACGGCCGCGCTACACCGGAACCTCCGTCAACGTGCCGTCGCGACCGAGGTCGAGGCGCAGGTCCAGCCCGAGGCGCGCGAGGAACGCGTCGTCATGACTCACCACGAGCACGGCGCCCCGATACGCCGAGAGCGCCTCCACGAACCGGTCGACCGTGTCGAGGTCGAGGTTGTTCGTGGGCTCGTCGAACACGAGCAGCTGCGGCGGCGGGTCGGCGAGCATGAGGCGGGCCAGCGCCACCCGGAACCGCTCTCCGCCCGACAGCGACGACACCGGCCGGGTCGCCGCATCCCCGCGGATCAGGAACCGCGCGAGTCGGTTGCGCAGGGCACCCGTGGGCACGACCGGCGCCGCGGCGGCGACGTTCTCGAGCACCGACGCCGTCTCGTCGAGCCCGTCGACCCGCTGCGGCAGGTACCCGACGCGGTCGGTGTGCAGCGCCCCGTGAGCGCAACTCAGGCAGGTCGGGGCAGAAGGGGATTCTCCTGCCGCCTTTCGGGCCGTTCCGCCTGGGTTGTGAACCGTCGACCACAGCAGCCGCTCCAGCAGCGACGTCTTGCCCGCCCCGTTCGGCCCGGTCAGCGCCACCCGCTCGGGCCCCTGCACCGTCCACGCGCGCTCGGCGTCGCCGAGGGTCGCGATGCGCCGCCCGGCCGGCACGTCGGGGTCGGGCAGGTCGATCCGCACGCGGTCGTCGTCGCGCACACGCCGGCCCGCGGCATCCAGCGCCTCCCTCGCCGTCTGCTCGCGGTCGGCCTTCTCGCCGCGCAGCTTCGCCGCCGACACCTGCGCCGCCCCGCGCCGGTTGTTCGCCACGATCTTCGGCACGCGCTTCTCGGCGTAGGCCTTCGCACCCATCTGCTGACGGTGCGCGATCGTGGACTCCGCCGCGATCCGCTCCCGCTTCTCGCGGCGCACGACCTGCTTCGCGGCGCGCTCGGCCTGCACCGCGGCCGACTGCTCGGCGTCCAGCCAGGCGCGCCACTCGGAGTATGGGCCCCCGAACACCGAGAGCGTGCTGCCGTGCAGCTCGGCGGTGTCGTCCATGAGCTCGAGCAGCGCCACGTCGTGGCTGACGACCACGAGCGTGCCGCGCCACCCACGCACCAGGTCGTACAGCCGCGCCCGCGCGTCGCGGTCGAGGTTGTTCGTCGGCTCGTCGAGGAGGGTGGCGGATGCTGCGCCCAGCCGGATCCCGGCGAGCGCGGTGAGCACCGCCTCGCCGCCGGACAGTGAACCGACGCGACGGTCGAGGGCGTCGGGCGGGAGCCCCGCCTCGGCCAGCGCGGCGTGCGCGCGGGCCTCGACGTCCCAGTCGGCGCCGACCGCGTCGAAGTGGTGCGGTGAGACGTCGCCGGACTCGATCGCGCGCACCGCCGTGAGGGCGGGACCGATCCCGAGCAGGTCTGCGACCGGTCGGTCCACGTCGAGGGTGAGGCGCTGCGGGAGATAGGCGACAGCGCCCTCGACGGCGACCTGCCCGGCCGTGGGGGTCAGCTCACCCGCCACCAGGCGCAGCAGAGTCGACTTGCCGGCGCCGTTGCGGCCGACGAGGCCGGTGCGGCCGCGACCGAACGCTCCGGTGACGCCGTCGAGGGCGACCGAGCCGTCGGGCCACGCGAGCGTGACGGCGTCGAGGGTGATCGAAGAAACAGGTTGTGACAAGAGGGCCTCCGGTGTCGGGACATGCGCTGACACACCGGGAGCGCGGTCCCGGGAACGGCGGAAGGCCGGAGCAGCCGGGAGGCGGCGGGATCGACGGTCAGCGCGGAATCGAGGAGCGCGGACGCGTCGAGGATCGACGGATCAGCGCGATTACAGCGCGGTCGCGACGATCTCAGTCACTGTCATTCCTCACGTCGGGGACAGGGATCCCCCACGTTAGCCGAGGTCGGCGGCGGAGTCGAGGGCCTCGAGCTGCTTCTCGAGGAAGACCCGCACATCGGCGAGCTCCTGCTCCGAGACCGAATGCGTGAGCCCGGCGTAGACGCGCCCGCTGAGGTCGCTGTGCGCGGGCAGCCACGCGGTCGTGTGGTCGACGAGAGTCGCGGGGATCACGTCGTCGTTCGTTCCGCGTCCCCAGAACACGGCCGGCGCACGCTCGGCGAGCTCGGCATCCCGCGGCAGGTCGCCGGGCGCCGCGTAGCCGCTCAGGTTCACCGCGAACGCGAAGCGCTGCGGCTCGAGCCGCAGCGCCTGCAGAGCGACCGCGGCGCCCTGCGAGAAACCCAGCAGTCCGACGCGGACACCGGATGCCGCGGCATCCAGCCACTCGATCAGTCGCCGCGCGGCGTCGGTCACCCGGGACGGGTCGCGGCCGTCGAGCCCCTCGATCGGGTACCACGAGAAGCCCGGGGCGGGCCACGGCGGGGTCAACGGCGCACGCGGGGCCGCGACGACGAAGGCGTCGGGCAGGTATGCCGCCAGCGAGAACAGGTCGCGCTCGTCGGCGCCGTAGCCGTGCAGCAGCACGATCAGCGGACGCGCGGCGTCGGACTGCGCCGACCACAGGACGACGGCGGGGTCGAGCGCGGGGGTGTCGAAGGCATCCACCATGGCCCCATCCTCTCAGCGACCTCCGACGCGCGGTGAGCCGCGGCATCCGCTGGGGTATACAGGACACATGCCGGTTCGCACCCCCGACCCCGATCCGAACGAGCGCGACGACGAGAACGCGCCGCGCGATCCTCTCGGCGGGCTGTCCGGCGGGCCGCTGGGCGGGGGCTTCGGGTCGCCGGGACCGGGGAGCGCGTCCAACCCCGGGTGGCTCAGCGAGGTCGAGCTCGCCGAGGCGCGCCGGCGCATGCCGATGCTCTACGTCGAGGCGGTGCCCGTGCGCGTGGACGGGATGGGCGCGGTCACCGACGTCGGCATCCTCCTGCGGGCGACGCCCGTGGGCGAGATCACGCGCACGATCGTGAGCGGGCGGGTGCGCTACGGCGAGACGATCCGCGACGCGCTCTTCCGTCACCTCGAGAACGACCTCGGCCCCATGGCGTTCCCCCTCCTGCCGCCGCAGCCGCTGCCGTTCACGGTGGCCGAGTACTTCCCGATGCCCGGTCTGAGCGCGTTCCACGACGACCGGCAGCACGCCGTCTCGCTCGCCTTCGTCGTGCCGGTCACCGGCACGTGCGAGCCGCGTCAGGACGCGCTCGAGGTCACCTGGATGCCCCCGCAGGAGGCGGCATCCGATTCCCTCTCGGCCGAGATGGAGGGCGGGCGCGGCACGCTCGTGCGCCTCGCCCTGGCCAGCGTGGGCGCGCTCCGCTGACCTCCGGCTGAGGCGGGGGTAGGAGCGGTGAGGGTGGGCCGGGTATCCTTCCACACGTCGGCAATCCGAGGCCGACGCCACACCCCTCTCGCCACAATCTCTTCCGGAGTCGCACATGTCCGACCAGTCCTGGCCTGCCCGCAACGCCGGAGACGTCCCGTCTCCGCTCGATGAGCTGATCGCCGGGAACGGCGGGCCGACTCCGTCGTTCACCACCGCGTTCCGCGGCTACGACAAGGACGAGGTCGACTCCGCGATCGCCGACCTGCTCGGTCGCCTGCACGCGCAGGGCCAGCAGCTGACCGCCCTCGACCTGCGCGTGCGCCAGGCCGACGAGACGGCGGGCGCCGACGCCAGCCGTCTGCAGGAGGAGCTGGATGCCGCCACGAACCGCGCGACCGACGACGTCGAGCGTCTCGAGGCCGAGCTGACCGCCGCGAACGCCCGCGCCGACGACGCCGAGGGCAAGGTCGAGGCGCTCACTCAGGAGCTGATCGGCGCGACCGGCGAGTCGTCCAACCGCGTGCACTTCGAAGAGGTGCTGCGCGTGGCCGAGGAGCAGGCCAGCCAGCTCATCAAGAACGCGAGCGTGCAGGGCGACCGGCTCCTGGAGTCGGCGCGCGAGGAGATCCAGAGCCGTCGCACCGAGGCGCAGGCCGACGCGGAGGCGATCCGCGCACAGGCCGAGCACGACGCCCAGCAGGTGCGGCTGCGCATCGACACCGAGCTGACCGCGCACCAGTCGCAGCTCGAGCGCGAGGCCGCGCACGCCGCCGAGAAGGTGGCGCAGGCCGAGCAGGAGGCCGCGGTCATCCGCACTGAGGCTGAGAAGGGCGCCGCGGCGCTGCGCTCGCTCGTCGAGCGCGAGACCACGCACCAGCGCACCGAGGCCGAGGAGGCCGTGCGCGAGCTGCGCCTGCGCACCCTCGAGTTCGAGGAGTCGCTGACCCGCCGTCAGGACGACGCGCAGCAGGAGTTCCTCGTGCTGCACAACCAGGCCGTGGCGCACGCCGAGCGCATCACGCAGGACGCCAACGAGCAGGTGCAGGCCTCGGTCGACCACGCCCAGCGCGTGCAGGCCAAGGCCGACGACTTCGACCGCCTCATGCGGGCGCAGGCGCGTCAGATCGAGGCCGACGCCCACGTGCGTTCGCGCGAGCACCTCGACCGCGCCCACACCAAGGCGCAGAAGATCATCGACACCGTCACCGGGCACTCGCAGTCGATCCTGCGCGACGCCGAGGACCGTTCGCGCCAGCTGCGCTGGCAGCAGCACCAGCTGACGAGCTTCATGGCCGAGGTGCGCGAGCTCATCCGCCCCGACGGAGTGCTCGCCTCGGGTGACGATCTCCTGGCCGCCGCGGCGACGGATGCCGCACCCGCCGAATCCGCGGACGAGGTCGAGGTCGAGGTCGAGGAGACCGCGGCCCCGGACTTCACGGGCGACCCCGGGTTCGTCGGCGACGAGCCCCTCGAGGACGAGGACGAGGACGCCTCGGAGGTCCCCGTCGTGGTCGAGGCCCAGCGCGACTGACCTCGCCGCCGCATCCCGCCGAGCCACCCCCTTCGCACCGACCCACCCCTGTGGTGGCGGTCGGGAAGGGGGTGGCTCGTTGCAGCGGGGGCGGGTCGGCGCGACGTCAGGGGGTCAGGCGCGCGAGCTCGGCCACGAACGCGTCCACGTCGGCCTCGGCCGTGTCGAACGAACACATCCAGCGCACCTCGTTGCGCGCGGCATCCCAGTCGTAGAAGCGGAACGCCTCGCGCAGGCGATCGGCGACCCCGTCGGGCAGCGTCGCGAAGACGCCGTTGGACTGGGTCGGCTGCGTGAACGCGACCCCGGTGATCGAGCCGTCGGTGATGCCCGCCTCCACCGCCGAGCGCAGCCGTTGCGCCATCGCGTTGGAGTGCGTGGCGTTGCGCAGCCAGAGGTCGCCCTCCAGCAGCGCGATGAGCTGGGCGGAGACGAACCGCATCTTGCTGGAGAGCTGCATGTTGAGCTTGCGCAGGAACGTGAGACCGGCGGATGCCCCGGGGTCGAGCACGACGACCGCCTCGCCCAGCATCGCCCCGTTCTTGGTGCCGCCGAAGCTCAGCACGTCGACGCCGACGTCGCGGGTGAAGGCGCGCAGGGACAGGCCGAGGGCTGCCGCCGCATTGGAGATGCGCGCGCCGTCCATGTGCAGCCGCATCCCGAGCCCGTGCACGTGGTCGGAGATCGCCCGGATCTCCTCGACCGTGTAGAGCGTGCCCAGCTCGGTCGACTGCGTGATCGAGGCCACGAGCGGCTGCGCGCGGTGCTCGTCGCCCCAGCCCCACGCCTCGCGGTCGATGAGCTCGGGGGTGAGCTTGCCGTCGTCGGTGGGCACCGTGAGCAGCTTGATGCCCGCGACCCGCTCGGGTGCTCCGCCCTCGTCGACGTTGATGTGGGCGGTGGATGCCGCGACCACGGCGCCCCAGCGGGGGAGCATCGACTGCAGCCCGACCACGTTGGCGCCGGTGCCGTTGAAGACCGGGAACGCCTCGACCCCGTCGCCGAAGTGGTCGGTGAACACCTCCTGCAGGCGGGCGGTGTAGGCGTCTTCGCCGTACGCGATCTGGTGGCCGTCGTTCGCGGCGGCGATCGCGGCGAGCACCTCGGGGTGGATGCCGGAGTAGTTGTCGGAGGCGAAGCCGCGGATGGCGGCGTCGTGCAGGGGGGTGTGGGTCACCCGTCCAGCCTACTTTCGCGGGTCAGACGGCGAGGAAGGTCAGCAATGCCTCGTTGAAGGATCTGGGCTGCTCGATGTTCGTCGGGTGGCCGGCCTTCTCGATCACCAGGGAGGTGCCGGTGGCGGTGAGGGCGGCCGAGGCCGCCGCGTGCTCCGCCGGCCAGAACTCGCTCTCGCGCCCCGCGACGAACAGCACCGGGACGGCGGTCGCGGCGACCGCCGGTCGCCAGTCTCGGCGTGCGTGGTCGTTCAGGAGCTGCAGCTCGGCAGCGGTGTACCCCGCCCGCATCGACGCCAGGTCGAGCGCGGCGAGGAGGCGCGCGATGCGCACCGGCCCCTTCGACGCCGTGGAGTGCACGCCGGGGTCGGTGACGCCCTCGGCGAACAGCGTGTCGACGTTCGACGCGTCGTATCCGTAGAACCCGAGCGGCCAGTCGGGCGCGTTCAGCATCTTCGGCGTCTGGTCGACGATGACGATGCTCCGGATGCCGCGGCTCCCGCCTGCGGCCTGGAGCGCCCAGATCGCATTCCCACCCATCGACTGGCCCACGACCGTCGTGTCGTGCAGGCCGAGCGCCTCGATCGCGTCGCCGATGTCGGCGCCGTGTCGGTCCATCGTGTGGCTGCCGTCGGGGCCGACCTCGGACGCGCCGTGACCGCGCCGGTCGAGGGCGATCACGCGGTGGCCCGCCTTCTCGAGGGCCGCCCGCTGCGGCTTCCAGCTCGTCGCGGGCGCCTTGAATCCGGCGACCAGGAGCACGGGACGCCCGGTCGGATCACCCGACTCGTGGTAGTTCAGTCGCACGGAGTCGGAGGTCTCGAACGTGGACATGACGTGCTCCATCCGGCGCATCCGCGCGCCGCATCCAGCGTAGGCCCCGTCCGCACGCGGCTCTCGACGGCCGATACGCGCGCATGCAACGGTCGCGGATGTCGGAGGCGATCGGTACCGTACGAGGCATGTCGGCACCCGACGTGGTCCCCGCCCCCGCTCCGCCTGCGAACGGCATGCGCACGTTCGCCGCCGTGCTGGTCAACACGGCCGCCGCGAACGTGACGACCAGCTTCCTGTGGTTCGCCCTGACCTTCTGGGTGTACATCGAGACGCAGAACGTCCTGGCGACCGGAATCATCGGCGGTGCGTACATGCTGCTTCTCGCGGTGTTCGCGATGGTGTTCGGCTCGATCGTCGACCGCCATCGCAAGCACCGCGTGATGGTGTTCTCGGCTCTGGTCACCCTCGGCGCGTTCCTGGCCGGCGGTGCGCTCTACCTCGCGTTCCCCGAGTCCGCCCTGCTCGACCTCGGCGGCCTGTGGTTCTGGCTCTTCTCCGGGGTGCTGCTGTTCGGCGCGGTGATCGAGAACATGCGCAACATCGCGCTGTCGACGACGGTGACCCTGCTCGTGCCGGTCGAACGGCACGCGAACGCGAACGGCTACGTCGGCACGGTGCAGGGCATCGCCTTCGCGGTCACGAGCGTGTTCTCCGGGCTCGCGATCGGCTTCCTCGGCATGGGGTGGACGTTGGCGATCGCGATCGGGCTCACCGTCATCGCACTCGTGCACCTGCTCACGCTGCGCATCCCCGAGGAGCAGCCCGAGGCGAGCGGCGACCGCTCACCGGCGATCGACCTGCGCGGTGCGATCCGCGCCGTCCGCGCCGCACCGGGGCTGTTCGCGCTCATCATCTTCTCGACGTTCAACAACCTCGTCGGCGGGGTCTACATGGCCCTCATGGATCCCTACGGCCTGACGCTCTTCGACGTGCAGATCTGGGGCTTCGTGCTCGCGATCACCTCCACCGGATTCATCATCGGCGGACTCGTGATCGGCCGGTTCGGGCTGGGCAGGAATCCCATCCGCACGATGCTGCTCCTCGTCGTCGTGATGGGCGTGATCGGCGCGGTCTTCACCATCCGCGACTGGTGGTGGCTGTACGCGGTCGGCATCTGGCTCTACATGATGCTCGTCCCGGCCATCGAAGCCGCCGAGCAGACCGTCATCCAGAAGGTCGTCCCGTTCCGCACGCAGGGACGCGTGTTCGGCTTCGCGGCGGCGTTCGAGTCGGCCGCGGCTCCGGTCACCGCCTTCCTCATCGCCCCGCTCGCCGAGTTCGTGATCATCCCGTACATGGACTCGCAGCCGGGGAGAGACGCGTGGGGGTGGCTGCTCGGCGACGGCGAGGCACGCGGGATCGCGATGGTGTTCGTGTTCGCCGGCCTCGCGATGGTCGTCATCGCGCTGCTGGCGTTCCTGACGCGCTCCTATCGCACCCTGTCCGCGCAGTACGCCACCACTCACGTCAACGACGAGGTCGGCGGCGAAGACGCCGCCGACGTCGCGGACGAGAGCTCCGCGGTCGATCCGTCCGCGGAGTCCTCGGCAGTGTCGTCGGTCGCAGTGACCTCAGGCCACGGCGAGGTCGACGACGGTGCCGTTGACGGCGGTCGCGTCCGCTGACCACAGCCCCGCGAACCGCTCCGCGAGGGCGTCCTCGAGGCCGGCGAGCGCCTTCACGCGGAAGATCACTCCGGCCGCGGCGAGCGCGGCTCCGCGGTCGCGGGCGTCCTTCGCGAATCCCTGGGCGACGGCCCGCATCCACGCCTCGCTCGCCGCCTTCACCGCGGCGTAGTTCGCCCCGCCGGCCAGCGGCCGATCGATCACCGTCGACGAGACGATCGCCTGGCGTGAGGCATCCGATGCCCGCAGTCCCGCATCGAACGCGCGGCTCACGTGCCGCAATGCGGTGAGGGATGCCTCGAGCACCCGGTAGTCGGCATCGGTCTGGCCCGCGAGGCCCCCGCCGCCACGCCAGCCGCCGACGAGGTGCAGCACCCCGTCGACGGCGCCGATCCGCTCGGCCAGCGCGCGCACGCCGTCCTCGTCGGTGAGATCGCACTCCTCGACCCGCACCCCCGGCACGGCCGTCGCGAGCGCGTCGAGTCTCGTGCGATCCCGTCCGGCCGCGATCACCGTCGCGCCGGCCGCGGTCAGCACCCGGGTGGCGGCCAGTCCGCTGGCACTGGTCGCCCCCGCGACCAGCACCGCGCGGCCGGTGAGCTCAGTCATCGGTACCGCGGATGCCCGCGGTCGAGGCGATCACGTCGCGCATCTTCTTGTCGAGCGCCTCGTAGAACATCGACAGCGGGAACTCGTCGTCGAGCACGGCGTCGGTGTAGCCCTTGGGGGCGCCCGAGAGCACGTCGTCGGGCAGGCCGCGCGCCCACGCCGACGCCGGGTGCGGGGTCAGCACGCCGCGCACGAGATCGTAGGCGGCCAGCCAATGCGCCGACTTCGGCCGGTCGATGGAGCGCCAGTACAGTTCGTCGATCGCCTCGCCGAGTGCCACGACCGCCGCGGGCACCTGTTCCCAGTCGAACGCGAGCGCCGTGTCGGTCCAGTGCAGCACGCCGCGCTGGTGCATCCACGCGAACAGCAGTTGACCGCCGAGCCCGTCGTAGTTGCGCGTGCGCGTCCCGGTGATCGCGAAGCGGAAGATGCGGTCGAAGATCACGGCGTACTGCACCAGTCCGGCATGCTCGAGCGTCTCGCCCTCGACGGCGGACAGCTCCTCGCCCGCGTCCACTCGCCCGCCCAGGCGCCGCTGGATCGCGACCGCCTCGCGGAACGCCGTGAGATCGCAGCGCAGCTCCTCGAGCGAATACAGGAAGTACGGCATCCGCTGCTTGATCATGAAGGGGTCGAACGGCAGGTCGCCGCGCATGTGCGTGCGGTCGTGGATGATGTCCCACATCACGAACGTCTTCTCGGTGAGCGCCTGATCGTCGAGCATGCGGGCGGCGTCTTCCGGCAGGTCGAGCTTGGTGATCCCTGCCGCGGCGCGGACGACGCGGCGGTAGCGGGCGGCCTCGCGATCCTGGAAGATCGCCCCCCAGGTGAACGCGGGGATCTCGCGCATCGCCACCGTCTCGGGGAAGAGCACGGCCGAGTTGGTGTCGTAGCCGGGCGTGAAGTCGATCAGCCGCAGCGACACGAAGAGCTTGTTGCCGTAGTCGCCGGCCTCCAGCTGGGCGATGAACTCCGGCCAGATCACCTCGACCAGCACCGCCTCGAGGTACCGGTTCGGCGACCCGTTCTGCGTGTACATCGGGAACACCACGAGGTGCCGTGTGCCGTCGACCCGCTCCCGCTGCGGCTGGAAGGCCGCCAGCGCGTCGAGGAAGTCGGGCGTGCCGAAGTCCGAGGCACTCCATCGCTGCAGGTCGGCGACGACCGCGGCCAGGTAGTCCGCGTCGTGGGGGAAGGCCGGCGCCAGCGCGCGCACGGCCGCGATGACCGCCGCGACGAGCGTGCAGGCGGCGGGATGATCGGATGCCTCGGGCACCGAGCCGTCCTTCGCCTGCAGCGCCTGCAGCGCCACGACTGCGTCCTTCAGCGCGGCCCAGGCCGGCGAGGTCTCGGCGGTCGCCGCGTCGTCGACGGGGACGAGATCCTGGGGGGTGGTGACGAGCATAGGGGCCTCCGATCGAGACATGAACCGAAACATTTCCTGTAGGAAGGTGTAATCACAGATATTCTTCCATGCATGGATGATGCTGTCGACCGCGCGATCGTCGCCGACCTCGCCCGCGACGGGAGGGCCACCCTGGCGCAGCTGGCCGAGACCGCCGGGCTGTCGATCTCGGCCACCCAGGCGCGCGTACGCCGCCTCGAGACGCACGGCACGATCCGGGGGTACCGCGCGGTGCTCGACGCCGAGGCGGTCGGGCGCCCGCTGTCGGCGTTCGTCGAGATCACGCCGCTCGACCCCGCCCAGCCCGACATCGCCCCCGAGCAGCTGGAGCATCTCGACGCCATCGAGGCGTGTCACTCGATCGCCGGCGATGCCGCGTACATGCTGTTCGTCCGGGTGGCCACACCGCGCGCGCTGGAGGAGCTCATCCGCGACATCCGCCAGGCGGCCGCCGTCAACACGCGCACCACGGTCGTGCTCCAGACGTTCTACGAGCACCGCCCCATCGTGCCCGCGTGATCGTCCGCGCGGGTGACTCCGATACATCCGACGACGGATGCCGCTCCGTCACCCCTCGCGTACCGTGAAGGAGTGTTCCGCCGACTGACGACCACCCAGCTCGTGGTGGACCTCGTGGTCGCGGTCGTCTTCCTCGCGGTCACGGGGCCGATGCTGATCACGCCGCAGAGCGGCCTGTCGGCCGCGTGGTCCATCCCGGTGTCGGTCGTGATGGCGGGCGCCCTCGCGCTGCGCCGCCTGTCGCCGAGCCTCGCGCTGGCGGCGGCGTGGGCCGGCGCGCTCCTGCAGATGGCGCTCGGACTGTCGCCGATGCCGAGCAACATCGCGATCCTCGCCGTCCTCTACACGACGGCCGCCTACGGCACCCGGCTCGTGCTCTGGCTCGGGTTCGCGTCGGCGTTCGTCGGAGCACTGGTCATCACCCTGTACCTCTTCCTCGGTCCCGCGTTCGCCGGCGGCGGGCTGTCGTGGCACACGCTGCCGCTCGCGCTGGTGACCCTCCTGGCGGCGGGGTTCGCGCTCGGCCTCGCATGGACGTGCGGGGCGCTCGTGCGCTCCACCCTCCGCACCCGCGACACCCTCCTCGCCCAGCAGCGCGCACAGGCCGAGGCGCAGGCCGAGCAGGAGCGGGTGCGCATCGCCCGCGACATGCACGACGTGGTCGCCCACTCGCTCGCCGTCGTGATCGCACAGGCCGACGGAGCCCGCTACGCCGCCCGCGCCGACCCCGACGCGGCCGCGACGGCCCTGGGCACCATCTCCACCACCGCGCGCGCCGCCCTGGCCGACGTGCGCCTCCTCCTGACCCAGCTGCGGCACAGTCAGGGCGACGGCCCGCAGCCGACCGTGGCCGATCTCGAGGGCCTCTACGCGCAGGTGCGCGCCGCGGGCGTCGACCTGAGCATCGACGTCGACCCCGCACCGCACGGAGAGCCGCCCGCCGCCGTGCAGATCGCGGTCTACCGCATCCTGCAGGAGGCGCTCACCAACGCCCTCCGCCACGGCGAGGGTGCGCCGGTCCACGTGCGCCTGGGGTGGTGGCCCGACCGGGTCGAGCTGGCCGTGAGCAACCCCAGTCGCATCGTCACGGTCCCCGTCGGGTCGGGGCACGGCCTCGTCGGCATGGGGGAGCGGGCCGCGCTCGCCGGCGGACGCCTCGTCGCCGAGCCCCGCGACGGCTGGTTCACGGTGCACGCCACCCTCCCGATCGGAGCCGTCGCATGACCGAGAAGATCCGCGTGGTCCTGGTCGACGACCAGGCGCTGTTCCGCGCCGGCGTGCGCATGCTGGTCGACTCCCAGCCCGACCTGGTCGTCGTGGGCGAGGCCTCCGACGGTCGGGAGGGCGTCGACGTCGTGCGCGCGGCGCGACCGGACGTGGTGCTGATGGACATCCGGATGCCGGTGCTCGACGGTCTCGCGGCGACCGCTGAGCTGCTCGCCGATCCGTCGCCGCCGCGCGTGGTGATGCTCACGACGTTCGACCTCGACGAGGCCGCCGCCCGCGCGATCCGCCAGGGTGCGAGCGGATTCCTGCTCAAGGACGCCGATCCCGAGCTGCTGCTCGCCGCGATCCGCACGGTGCACGCCGGATCGGCGGTGATCGCGGCATCCGCCACCCGCGCCCTGTTCGCGCACTTCGCGGACGACGCCGCTCAGCCGGTTCCCGCCGCCTACGGCGAGCTCACCGACCGCGAGCGGGAGATCTTCGCGCTCGCCGCGCGGGGGCTGTCCAACGCCGAGATCGCCGGGCGCGAGTACCTCTCCGAGGCGACGGTGAAGACGCACATCAGCCGCATCCTCACCAAGCTCGCCCTGCGCGACCGCGTGCAGCTCGTGGTCTTCGCGTTCGAGCACGGCCTCGCCGGCAGCTGATCGCGTCTGTTCGCGGGTCGCGACGCGCCGTGCCGTTCCGTCGCCGTCGGCGTGTTGCGACACCCGGACTCGGTAGGGCCGCGCGCCGGCCGGCTCAGCGGGCGGCGGCGACCTTGGCCAGCAGCGCGTGCAGGGTGTCGCGCTCGTCGTCGGCGAGGACGCCGAGCACGTCGTCGGTGGCCGCCTGGGCGCGCTCGTAGGCGTCGCGCAGGGCCTCCCGGCCCCGGTCGGTGATGTGCACCTCGACCGCCCGGCCGTCGGTGGGGTGCGGTCGACGCTGGGCCCATCCCGCGCGCTCCAGCGCGGTGACCACCCCGACCATGGCCGGCTTGAACACGTCGAGGCGTTCGCTCAGGCGCGCCTGCACCTGAGGTCCGTCGGCGTCGAGCAGGGTCAGCACACCGTGCTGGGTCGGGGTGAACCCGGCCTCGCCGATCGCCCGGGCGTACGTGTCGGACGACTCTGCGGCGACCCAGGCGAGCAGGAAGCCGGTGTGTCGGGCCAGAGCCGCGGGGGGCGTCGTCATACGTCCATCTTCGTCGAGCCGAGGAGCGCTCGACGGTGTGCGCGGTACTTCGGCTCGCCCACCCACCGCCAGATCACCCGCACGGGTGCGGGCAGGTGGGCCCGGAGCCATTCGTCGCCGCCGTCGGGCTGCGCTGCGAGGATCGCGCCCAGCTGGTTCCACGTCTGCCCGCGCGGTGTCGATCGGCGGCCGTGCTCGCCGAACCAGTCGACCTCCTTCGGCGTCAGCGTGCGCTCCATGACGGGCACGATGGTCGTCTCCTCGTCGCCGAGGTGCACGTCCAGGGAGCCGTTGATCGCGTCGAGTGCGGCCAGGACGGGCGCGGCATCCGGGTCGGCGGCTGTGCGACGCCAGGCGGGCAGTGCCGCATCGAGGGCGGTCAGATGCACGAGCATCTCGGCGTGCTGGTCCTTCATCCGTCCGACGTGCGCCGCGCACGACGGCGCGCGGCTCTCGAGCGCGTCCCACAGGCGCTCATCCTCGCCCTCGTGGTGGGCGTGCAGGCCTCCCGACAGAAGGTCGAGTTCGCCGCCGACGACGTCGGCGTGCGCGATGTCGCCGGGGCGCACTCCGGCGACCAGCGCGGGCGCCTCGCCGAACCCGACGCGGAACAGTCGATGGATCTCCGCCATCCCCCGGGCGTCGCAGGTCTTCGGCCCGAGCGGGGTGGGTTCGCCGCTCGCGGGCAGGGCTGTTGCGGGCATGGCTTCGATCCTCTCGATATCGTTATGATCTATAACGTTATAGATCATAACGAGTGTCCGCGTGATCGCAATCATCCGGGAGATGTAGACGGATGCCTCGCCCGGGGGACGTGCGCGACACCATCCGCTTCCTAGCGTCGATGGCATGCAGATGACCTCCACCGACCTGGGCCTTGCCGCCCACGTCCAGCAGCTGACCAAGTCCTACGGCACCGGCGAATCGACCGTGCGCGCCCTCGACGGCGTCTCGGTCGGCATCCGTCGCGGCGAGTTCACCGCGATCATGGGGCCGTCGGGATCCGGCAAGTCCACCCTCATGCACGTGATGGCCGGGCTGGACGCGCCCACCTCCGGCCGCGCGTGGATCGGCGACACCGAGCTGACCGGTCTCTCCGATCTCGAGCTCACGATCCTCCGTCGCCGCCGCGTCGGGTTCGTCTTCCAGGCCTTCAACCTCGTGCCGACACTCGACGCGCTCGGCAACATCCTGCTGCCCTTCGACCTCGACGGCCGTCGCCCGAGCGCGCTGGAGCGCGCGCGCATCGACGGGCTGATCGACACCCTCGGCCTCGGCGGCCGGCTGCGGCATCGCCCGCACCAGCTCTCCGGCGGCCAGCAGCAGCGCGTCGCGATCGCCCGCGCCCTCGCGACCGGACCCGACCTGGTGTTCGCCGACGAGCCCACCGGCAACCTCGACTCCCGCAGCGGCCGCGAGGTGCTGGGGCTCCTCGCCGCCGCGAGCCGCGATCACGGCCAGTCGATCGCGATGGTCACGCATGACCCGATCGCCGCGTCGCACGCCGACCGCGTGCTGTTCCTCGGCGACGGGCGCCTCGTCGCCGACAAGCCGCGGCAGAGTGCCGAGGAGATCGGCGCCTACATGCTCGCGTCGGAGCTCGCGGTGTCCGGGAGCGCCGCGCACCCGACCGCCCCGGCGCCGGCGACCGCATCGACTCCGACCGCGACGCAGGTGCCGGCATGACCGCGGCGGCCGTGGCGGAGCGGATGCCTCGGCCCGCGGCATCCGTCCCCCTGGCGTGGCTGCGCGAGCGCGGCATGGGTGCGAGCGTGCTCGTGGCCGCGCTGTCGAGCGCGTTCGGCGTCGTGCTGCTCGTCGCGACCGACTACATCGGCGCTCTGCTGCGCGCCGACCCCTACGTCGGGAACAGCGAGACCCTCGCGTTCGTGCTCGGATTCCTCTCGTTCGTGCTGATCGGCGTCGCCGTCTACGTGGCGGCGATCGTCACGGCCAACACCTTCGCCACGGTGATCGCGGGCCGCACCCGGCGCATCGCGCTGCTGCGGCTGATCGGCGCCTCCGCCCGGTCGCAGCGCGCGGAGGTCGCACGGCAGGGCATGGCCGTCGGCGCGATCGGCGCGGCGATCGGTCTCGTCGCGGGCACGGTCGTCGCCGCGGCCGGCGTCTGGCTGGCCGGAACGCTGCTGGGCACCGGGCAGACGTCGTTCACGCTCCTGCAGCCGGCGCTGCTGGCGCCCGCGGTGGTGGTGGCCCTCACGACGTGGGCCGCGGCGTGGGCGGGATCGCGCAGGGTGCTCACCGTGACGCCGCTGCAGTCTCTCGGCGGGTCGGTCGAGGCGGCGCACGAGACGCTCACCCGCCGGACCCGGCGCAATGCCGCTGCGATCGTGCTGTTCGTGCTCGGCGGGATGCTGCTCGCGGCGGGTGTCCTCGTGGGGCTGATCACCCCTCTCGGAGTGATCGTGGCCTTCGTCGGAGGCATCCTGTCGTTCACCGGTCTCGCCGTGGGCGCCACCCTGGTGATGCCGCCCGTGCTGCGGCTGATCGGGCGGATCTTCGGGCGCTCCGCCCCCGCCCGCCTCGCCGCCGAGAACGCACTGCGCTACCCCGAGCGCTCGTCGCGCATGGCGATCGGCGTGGTCATGGGCGTGACGCTCGTGACGATGTTCGCCGTCGCGATCGAATCGGTGAAGTCCGTGCTCACCGCGACCTCCGGCGGAGAGCTGCCCGCCGAGATGGCGACGCTGCTGGACACCTTCTCGGGCATCATGATGGGCCTCGTCGGGTTCTCGGCCGTGATCGCCGCGGTGGGGCTGGTGAACCTCCTCACGATCGGCGTCGTGCAGCGCCGCCGCGAGCTCGGACTGCTCCGCGCCCTCGGGGTGTCGAACGGTCAGGTGCGGCGCATGGTGCTGCTGGAGGCCGCGCACATCACGGTCGCGTCCCTCCTCACGGGGCTCGTGCTCGGCACGGCCTACGGCTGGATCGGCGCGCAGTCGCTGCTCGGCACCGTTCCGGTGCGCGCCTCCGACGGTCCCGCGTCGACGTTCGTGCTGCCGGCGGTGCCCCTGTGGCCGGTCGTGGCGGTGATCCTGGCGACCGCCGTCCTCACGCTCGTCGCGGCCGTGGTGCCCACCCGACTGGCGACGCGCGTCGCCCCCGTGGAGGCGCTCGCCGAGTAGGACGGATGCCGCCGGCCGGGGCGGGCTGCGACATCCGCTCCCCGACCGATCACCGCTCCTCGGACCCGTACTCGGGTTCGGGGTCGTGCTCGGGGTCGTGCGCCCACGTCGGGGCGAGGGCCTTCACGCGCGCCGCGCGCCACTGCCACATGGTCCACAGCACCGGCCACAGTGCCGGGGCGGTGGGGCCGCCGATCACGAGGCGATCCCGCCACAGGGTGCGGCCGGAGTCGCCCGGTGCGGGCGAGATCGCCATCTGGTGATCCCACACGTCGAGGCTCGCCAGAGGGCCGGTGAGCGGGATGCCGCTGTCGCGGAAGATCCGTACCGCTCCCCGGGAGTCGGACGTGTGCCGCTCGCTCACCGAGATGAGCTGCCGTCCCATCGGCACCACTCCGGCCAGGGACAGCTGCACCGGCGCGTCGTCGCCCGGCCGCCACGACGACGGGAGCCCTTCGGCTGCGAGCGGGGCGAGGTCGAGCAGCGGACCGTACAGCTCGGCGACCGCCCGGGGCGAGTGCACGGCCCGCCACGCGGCATCCGCATCGCAGTCGATCGTGAACTTCAGCAGGATGCGCATGGTCCATCGTCGCACCACCTCGGCAACCGGGGACGGCTCCGACGACGAGCCCGCACCGCGCGCGGCGGTCAGCGGGGGGTGAGGGCCGCGAGCCGCGTCGCCGTGGTGATCTCGCGACGGCGCCACTCGAAAAGGTGGCGGTCGTCGAACCGCGGTGCGCATTTCACGCACGAGGTGGCGCGGGTCGGGCGGCGGTGGCGGTAGGCGACATGTCCGGCCGGGCACGTGCCGACCCAGGGTGCCAGCTCGGTCGCGGTCTCGCCGGAGTGCGTCACCCCGCCGACGTAGCCGAGATCGTGCGCGACGCGCTTCCATCGCGGACCGTGCCCGGCCGCCGCGCCGGCGAGGGCATGGGCCACCTCGTGCAGCAGCGTCTGGTGGTTGGTGTCGTCGTCGTAGCGCGCCGCGAGGTAGCGCGAGACCGTGATGCGCTTGTGGGTGTAGTCGCACTGGCCGGCGCGGCGCTTGGCGTGATCGAACGCGAACGACCACGAGTCGTCGAGGTGCAGGGCGATGAGCGCCTCGCCCCAGTGGCGCACACGAGAAAGATCCGACATGGCGGAAGGCTAGAACAGACCTACGACACTCAGCTGGCGACGGTGGCGCGGATGCGTCGGCGGTCGGCGGCGTCGATCGCCAGCAGCGTCGACTCCAGCTTCTCGTCGGGTGTGCCGGAATCCTGGCGCAGGAACAGCGCCCGCTTGAAGTCGGCGCGGGCGAGATCGAACTCCTCCGCCTCGTAGTGCGCCTTGCCGCGGTGCTGGTAGGCGAACGCGGCGATGCCCGACCAGCCCTGGCCTTCGGCCTCCTCCGCGCACATGGTCAGCTCCTGCTCGGCGGCGGCGTACGCCCGGCGGAACTGCATCACCGTCGCGTGCAGGATGCGCGCCCGCAGCAGATCCTTGCGCGTGCCGGCCATGCGCGCGACGCGCACCGACTGCTCCGAGACGACGAGCGCGTCTTCGAGACGATCGAGCACCTTCAGCAGCCAGACGCGCTCGAGCAGGGCGGGCAGACTGCGCTGCTCGCCGATCTCGTCGAGCCGCTCGGCGCACTCCCGGGTGTCGACGATCTCCCGCAGCGTCTCGCTGTCGTATCCGCGGATATAGCTCACCGCCGACTCCTTCCCGCTCGCATCGCCTTGACAGTCTGCCCCGGGTCGCCGCGGAGCCCGCGCACCCACGCCGCAACCCGCCCCGAACGGTCGCGACACGCCGTGCCGCGGTCGACCGGTACGGCGTGTCGCGACCGCTCGAGCCGAGGGGCTTCCGATCGCCGGCCCGGCGGCTCAGCGCTCGAAGAGGGATGTCGCGGGTCGCGGCGACGGCGTGGCGTCCGCGTCGGTGACGATCCGCGCGCCGCGCGCGAACTCCGCCAGCTCGTCGCCCTGCGCGACCTTCGCCGGGTGGGGACCGGCGGCCATCAGCCGCGGCAGCCACGTGGTGGGGAGCGGGGCGGCGGATGCGGCGACCACGAGGTTGCCGAAGCGGCGGCCCTTGAGCACCTGCACCTCGGCGAGCACGACGACGTGGGGGAGCACCGCCTCTACCGTGGCGACCTGGCGGCGGGCGAACGCCAGTCCGGAGCCGTCGGCGACGTTCACCAGCAGCACCCCCTCGGGCGCGAGGAGGGCGGCCGCGGCGCGGTAGAACTCCACCGACGTGAGGTGGGCGGGGGTGCGTGCGCCGGCGTACACGTCCGACACGACGAGATCGACCACGCCGGTGAGGGCGGAGGGCAGGCGGGACATCCCGTCGCGCGCGTCGCCGACGCGCGTGCGGATCGCCGCGCCGCGGGGGAGCGGGAGCACCTCCTTCACCAGCTCCAGCAGCGCCGGTTCGAGCTCGATGACCTGCTGGCGCGACCCCGGCCGGGTCGCCTCGACGTACCGCGGGATCGTCAGCGCCCCGGCGCCCAGGTGCACCGCCGTGAGCGGCTGACCCGGCATCCGGAGCTGATCGATCACCGCGGCCATGCGCGCGACGTACTCGAAGTGCAGGTGACGCGGATCGTCGAGGTCGACGTGCGACTGGGGGGTGCCGTCGACGACGAGCTCGAACCCCGACGTGAACCCGGAGGGGACGACGCGCGCGATCGTGCCGTCCGACAGCCGCCGGTGCGGATGCTCGTCGGGCTCCACCCGCGCTCTGGCCATCCCCCCACGCTATCCGGCGCCGGTAGCGTGGGCGGCATGGCGCGCATCGACCTCAACGCCGACCTCGGCGAGACGGTCGACGGCGAGCCGACGGCCGACGACGACGCGATGTTCACCCTCATCTCCAGCGCCAGCATCGCCTGCGGCGGACACGCGGGGGATGCCGCGTCCATGCGCGCCTCGGTCGCTCGGGCCGCTCGGTCCGGCGTCGCCGTCGGCGCCCACCCCTCCTACGCCGACCGCGCGAACTTCGGCCGCACGGCGCAGAACCCCGATCCCGCCGTCCTGCGCGTCGAGATCGGGGGACAGCTCGCCGCACTCGCCGCCGCGGGCGCGGACATCCGCTACGTGAAGCCGCACGGTGCGCTGTACCACGCCCTCACCGTCGACCGCGCCCAGGCCGAGGCCGTGGTGGCGGCGGTGGCAGCGCTGTCGGAGACGGCGGGTCGAGGCATCCCGATCCTGGGGCTCGGCGGCGAGATCGCCACGGCCGCCGAGCGCGCGAGGCTGCCGTTCGTGCGCGAGGCGTTTCTCGATCGGGGATACCTCCCCGACGGTGGACTCGTGCCGCGCGCGATGCCGGGCGCGCTGCTCGAGGATCCGTCGACCGTCGCCGCGCGCGCCGTGCGCCTCGTCGCCGACGGCACGGTCGAGGCGGTCGACGGGGCGCTGGTGGCGGTGGACGCGGCATCCCTCTGCGTGCACGGCGACACGCCCGCCGCCGTCGCGATGGCCCGCGCCGTCCGCGCCGCGCTCGCCGGGGCCGGCATCGAGGTGGCCGCACCGTGGTGAGCGGTCGGTGACCGCGTGAGCGGCGTGCGGGTGCTGCCGATGGGGGAGCGCGCCCTTCTGGCCGAGGTCGACGACCTCGCCGCGGTGCTCGCCCTGCGCGCGCGGCTCGCCGCGTCGCGGCCCGATGGGGTCGCCGACCTCGTGCCGGCCGCCCGCACGTTGCTCGTCGCGTTCGATCCCCGGGTGCTCCCCGCGGCGGCCGCGCGGACCTGGATCGAGCACGCCGCCGACGGCGGAGGGGATGCCGCGACTCCGCCCCTGCCCGCACGCACCGTGACCCTCGGCATCCGCTACGACGGTCCCGACCTCGCGGCGACGGCCGACCTGCTCGGCGTCGCCCCGCGCGATCTCGCGGAGAGCCACCGCGACGCCGCGTGGTCGGTCGCGTTCACGGGCTTCGCGCCCGGCTTCGGCTACCTCGTGAGCGAGGCGTGGCCGTTCGACGTCCCGCGTCTCGACGCTCCCCGCACGCGCGTGCCGGCGGGGGCGGTCGGGCTCGCGGGGGCCTTCAGCGGCGCGTATCCGCGCGAGACACCGGGCGGGTGGCGGCTCATCGGCACGCTCGAGGCGGGCACCGTGCTCTTCGACGGGGATGCGGAATCGCCCGCCCTCCTCGCCCCGGGCACCGCCGTGCGTTTCCGCGAGGTGGCCGAGTGATCGCGCTGCGGATCGTCGCGCCCGGGCCGCTCGCGACCGTGCAGGATCTCGGTCGGCCGGGGCTCGCGGCGCTCGGCGTCGCCCGCTCCGGAGCGCTCGACCGAGGCGCGCTGCGCACCGCGAACCGATTGCTGGGCAACCCTGCGGGGGCCGCGGCGATCGAGGCGACACTCGGCGGGTTCGCCGCCGTGGCGACGTCCGACCTGTGGGTCGCGGTGACCGGCGCGTGGGGCGCGATCCGCCTCGACGGCCGCGAGATCGACCCCTACGAGGCCCACGCGTGGCCGGCCGGCGCCGAGCTGCGCCTGGAGCCCTTCGCCCATGGCGTGCGGGCGTACGTCGCCGTGCGCGGCGGCATCGACGCGCCGCGGACGGCGGGCTCGCGCGCGACCGACCGGCTCGCCGGGCTCGGGCCGGCGGTCCTGCGCGCCGACGACGAGCTGCCGGTCGGCGATGGCGCCACGGCGCCGATCCCGACGGGCGAGTCCCTCCCGTGGACCGCGCCCGCCGACGACGAGGTCGTCGTGGAGCTCGCCCCCGGTCCGCGCGCCGACTGGTTCGCGGCATCCGCCCTCTCCCGTCTCTACGACGCCGTCTGGACCGTCACCGCCGACGCCGACCGGGTGGGCGTGCGGCTCGACGGCCCCGAGCTCGACCGCGTGCGCGCCGGCGAACTGCCCAGCGAGGGCATGGTGCCGGGCGCTCTGCAGGTGCCGCCCTCGGGGCGTCCGACGGTGCTGTTGGCCGACGGACCGGTCACGGGCGGCTACCCCGTGATCGCGGTCGTGACGGATGCCGCACTCGACCTTCTCGCACAGGTGCGGCCGGGCACGCGCATCCGGTTCCGTCACGCCCGTCCGACCTCCTGACCCCGGTGCTCACCAGCCCGTCAGGTCGACCTCCCGACCAGGGAGCGCGGCGGCGATCGCCTCGGCGACGGTGAGATCGGCGCCCTCCCGCTCGCCGGCGGCGACGGCCTCGGGGTCGGCGGCGCGCATCGCGTCGAGCTGCGGGGTGTGCACCGTGAACGCCTCCACGTCGAAGACGCCGATGCGATGACGGATGCCGGCGGCCGCCGCCGACAGCAGGCCCGCACGCCGGCCGTCCCCGCGCGCCGCCGCGACGGCGCACAGACCCTCCAGCCCGTAGGCGATCCCCTCTTCGTGGTGCAGCCGGATCGACACCAGGAGGGTCCGCACGCACCCCTCCTCCGCGGCATCCACCTCTCCGCGGGCGAGCAGGATGCGGGCGCGGTGGTTTCCGGCCACCGAGAGGGTGAAGAGGTCTCCGGCGCCGTCGGCGATCCCGGTCGCCGTGTTGAAGTGCTCGAGCGCGTCGGTGCGGGAGCCGCTCAGCCACGCCAGGCGTCCGAGCGAGACCTCGGTGATCGCCTCGCCCCAGCCGTTGCCCAGCTCGTGCAGCCGCGCGACGGCGTCGTTCAGCTCGCGCGTCGCGGTGGCGAGGTCGGGGTCGGGCATCTGCAGGCGTGCGGTCGCGCGCGCCGCGAGCGACATGGCCGCGGCATCGGCGTCTCCGCTGCCCTCGAACAGTCGCACGCATTCGGCGAGCCCGGCGACCACCTCGGCCGACGGGCGCTGCCACATCTCGCCCCAGAGCGCGAAGAACCAGGCGACGGCGCGGGTGTGCGACGAGATCGGTCGCTCCTTGCCGAGCAGCTCCAGCATCCACACCCGCACGCCGCCGAAGAGCCCCGCGATCCACCAGTAGATGAGGAGGTCCCAGGCGAAGTCGCCCGCGTCGTCGAGGCGGTCGGTGTAGACGAGGTGGCGCACCGCGGCGCGGAGGTTCGGCAGCTCGAGTCCGAGCGCGGCCACCGCGTCGGCCTGCCCGGCGCCGCGCAGCGCGGGCGCGAGGCGCGCGACGAGAGCGAGGTAGTGGTCGGCGTGTGCGGCGCGCATGCGGTCGGCGTCGCCGCGGGTCTTGAGGTGGTCGAGGGCGTACTCGCGCACGATCGCGAGCAGCGAGAACACCGCGCGCCCCTCCACCTCGGTCTGCGTCACCAGCGACGCGTCGACGAGCGCGGCGAGCCCGTCGAGGGACCCGCCCTCCCACGAGCGGCCGGGGCTGATCGCCTCCACCGCCTCGAGGGTGAAGCGCGTCGCGAACACGCCGAGGTCTTCGAGCAGGTCGCGGTCGTGCGCGGGCAGCAGACTGACGCCCCAGTCGATCGTCGCGCGCATCGTGCGGTGGCGGTCGGGCAGGTCGCGCACGCCCGCGGTGAGCAGCGGCAGGCTCCGCTCCAGCCGGTCGGCCACTCCCTGGGGAGCGAGGAGCCGCATCTTCGCCGCGGCGAGCTCGATCGCCAGGGGCAGCCCCTCGAGGCGTCGGCAGATCGCGATGACGGCGGCGGCGTTGTCCTCGGTGAGTTCGAAGCCGGGCTTCGCGGCCTGCGCGCGGTCGGCGAACAGCAGGCACGCCGCCGACCGACGGGCCCGCTGCAGCGTCGCCGGCGCGTCCGCCCCGGGGGCGACCAGCCCGCCCACCTCGTAGACCTGCTCGCCGCGGATGCGCAGCACGATGCGGCTGGTCACCAGGAAGCTCGCCATCGGCGCGACGGTGTACAGCCGCACCAGCACGGGCGCGGCATCCACGATCTGCTCGAAGTTGTCGAGCACGAGTAGCACCCGACGGTCGGCCAGCGCCCGCGAGATCCGCTCTTCGAGCGCGGCCTCGCCGTTGTCGCGGATGCCGAGGGCGAACCCGATCGTGGGCAGCAGCAGCTGCGGCTCCAGCACGCCCTCGAGGGGCACGAAGTACGTCCCGTCGGGGAACAGGTCCTCCGTCTCCCGCGCCGCTTCGATCGCGAGACGGCTCTTGCCCGTTCCGCCCGGGCCGATGAGGCTGAGCACCCGCTGGTCGCCGCTCGCGAGGAGCTCGCGCACGTCGGCGAGCTCGCGCCGCCGCCCGATCGTGCGGGTGTAGGGCACCGGAACACGGGAGACGAGGGATGCCGCAGGCCCCGCCGCCGGCGCCGGCTCCTCACCGCGCGACTGGTCGAAGCGCTCGGCGAGCAGCGTCGCGAGGTCGCGGGCCACATGGTCGCCGAGCTCCGTCGCGTCGTGGAAGGGGAGGTACGCCGCGGTGTCGTCGCTGCGGATGCGGTCGATGAGGGCGGTCAGCCGGGGCTCGCGCGTGCCGCCGGAGGCGCGGATGTAGATGAGCTTGGGCATGTCGGGCGGCGCGAGCCGGTACTCGTCCTCGAGCCCGGAGATCTCCTCGTCGGGGGCGACCCAGCCGTAGCTGTCGCCGTAGACGCCGATGAACACGTCGCTCTGGGCGAGATACGACCGGTAGAGCGCGCGCGGCGGATGGGGCCGGGCCCCGAGCTCGAACATCACCGGCGCCAGGTGCAGCCGCTCCACGGCCGCCCGCACGGCGCCGCGCTCGTCCGCGAGCTCCCGCAGCGTCGAGCTGACGAAGACCCGGATCCGTTGATCGGGAGTGCGGATCACGGGGCGCGTCCCTGCACCCATCTGCACATTGTGGCGCGAACCGCCCTCTGAGGCCATCCTCGCCTGCGAGCGGCACGATGACGCATTCCGGCGCCACCGGAGGGGGAGCCCTCCGGCGGCCGGTCTAGCGCAGCGCCGGGAGCTCGATCGTGACGGTCGTTCCTCCGGCGGAGCCCGCCGTCAGGCGCACCGTGCCGCGGTGGGCCGTCACGATCTGGAGCACGAGCGCGAGACCCAGGCCGTTGCCCGGAAGGGAGCGCGCGGCGGGTGCGCGCCAGAATCGGTCGAAGGCCCGCCCACGCTCGCCCGGAGCGAAGCCCACGCCGCGATCGGTCACCTCCACGCGCACGCGGTCGCCCTGCTCCTCCACGCGCACTTCGACGGGGGTGTCGTCGGCCGAGAACTTCCGGGCGTTGTCGACGACGTTGGCGACGGCACGCAGGAGGAGGTCCTCCGATCCCCGCACCAGCACGGCGTGCCGCGGGGCGTGAAGGCGGATCCGTCCCGTCGGATCGCTGGCGGCGCGATCGGCCACGGCCACGATGTCGACAGGGCCGAATCCGGATTCCACATCGATGGAGCTCCCGCGTGCCAGCATCAGGAGATCGCTCGTGAGCGCCGTCAGATGCTCGACCTGCTCGAGCGCCCGGGTGATCGCCGCGCGGTACGCCGCTCCGTCGCGCGGCCGACTGACGGCGAGCTCCAGCTCCGTCTGGACGACGGCCAGCGGCGTGCGGAACTCGTGCGACGCGTCGTCGACGAACCGCTGCTGGTCCTCGTAGCCGTGGCGTACGGGCCGGAGGACCAGCTTCACCATGAGCCAGCACAGCACGGGCACGACGACGGCGAGCACGAGGCATCCGACCAGAAGGCCGGACCGCAGGTCGGCGAAGCTCTGCTCGGCGGCGTCGATGGCGCCCGAGCCCGAGGCGCCCACGCTGTCGAAGTCGAACGACGCGACCACGTAGGCGTACACACCGACGGCGAACCCCGCGAACACCAGGAGCAGGACAGCGCTGAACAGCACGGTGAGCCGGACGACGGCGGTGCGGAACATCAGGGTGCCTGCACCGAGTACCCCATACCGCGATGCGTGCGGATGAGATCCGGGGCGCCGCCGACGTTCAGCTTGCGGCGCAGGTAGCGGATGTAGGTCTGCACGACGTTGCTGTAGCCCTCGTAGTTGCCGTCCCAGGCATGGTCGATGAGCTCCGATGCGCTCACGACGGTGCCGGGGGCGCGCATCAGGTACTGCAGCACCGCGAACTCCCGTGCGGTGAGGACGATCACTCGCCCGCCGCGCCGTGCGGTCCGCGTCGCCGCGTCGAGAGTGAGGTCGGCGACCTGGAGGAGCGGACGGTCGGCGTGCGGCGCACGGCGGAGCAGGGCGCGCACGCGGGCGAGGAGCTCCTGCAGATGGAACGGCTTGGTGAGGTAGTCGTCGGCGCCGGCGTCCAGTCCCTCGACACGGCTCCCCGGCGCATCGAGCGCGGTGAGCATGAGGATCGGCACCTCGCTGCCCGCCGCCCGCACGCGCGCGCACAGCGCCATCCCTCCGCCGGGGGTGCCGGGAAGCAGCAGGTCGAGGATCAGGAGGTCGTAGGTCTCGATCTCGAACGATTCGAGCGCCGATCGGGTGTCCGCGCGCACATCGACCGCGTACCCCGACTCGCCGAGCGCCCGCCGCACGACGTCGGCCATGCGCGCGTCGTCTTCGACGACGAGGATCCTCATGGGGCCACGGTAGTCGTCGCGCCTACGCCCCCGGCCGGAGGCGACCGTCGGCGAGGTGCACGGTCCGCCCCGCCCTCCGGGCGAGACGGCTGTCATGGGTCACCATGACGACCGTGACGCCGCGGTCCGCCCACACGGAGGCGAACAACGACACGATCTCGTCGCGCATGCGCTCGTCGAGGTTGCCGGTGGGCTCGTCCGCGAGCAGGACGTCCGGGTCCTTGACGAGGGCGCGCGCCACGGCGACGCGCTGCTGCTGGCCGCCGGAGAGCATTCCCGGCACGTGGTCGGCGCGGTCTCCGAGGCCGACGGCGTCCAGCGCGGCGGCAGCGCGCTCGCGGGCCGCACCGCCGCCGACCCCGAGCGGGCGCAGCGCCGCGACGACGTTGTCCAGCGCCGACAGGGTCGGGATGAGATTGAACGATTGGAAGACGAAGCCGATGCGCCGCGCTCGCAGCGAGGTGAGCGCGCGCTCGGGCAGGCGGTCCAGCTGCGCCGTCGTGTCGCCGGAGCCGAACCGCACGGTGCCGGACGCCGGCCGGTCGAGCGCGCCCAGCAGCTGCAGGAGGGTCGACTTCCCGCCGCCGGTCGGGCCCGTCACCGCGACCCACTCGCCGTCCTCGACGGTGAGGCTGACGTCGTCGAGCGCGGTGACCGGACCGCGCGGTCCGCGGTAGACCTTCGTGACGTTCTCGAGCTGGTACACGGGACTCCTACTGGTCGCTGCGGAGGGACTCGGAAGGGCGGAGGGATGCGACCCGGAAGGATCCTGCGACGGCCGCCGCGAGGGAGGCGACGAGGGCGAGCCCGATGCCGAGCGCGACCGTGTCCCACGGGAACGCGAGGGACAGCGCGACGTGGGTGGACGCCCCGGTGGTGGCCGCCGTCGCCGTCAGGGTGGGGGCGGCGAGGTTGCCGATGACGACGGCGATGCCGGCGAGAACGACCCCCGCGACGCCGCCGATCAGGCCTTGCACGAGCGATTCGCCGAGGACCTGGGACACGATCGCCCCGCTGGTCCAGCCGAGTGCCTTGAGGGTGCCGAACTCGCGGCTGCGGCGGGTCACTCCCACGATGGTGAGCAGGGCGGCGATGAGGACCGCGGCCGCTAGCGCGATGATCGACAGCCACAGCCCGATCGACGCGCTCACATCGGAGGCGGAGGCGAGAGTGCCGGTCATCGTGGAGGCGAGGTCGGCCTGCGTCGCGACGTGCGCACCGGGCAGCGCCGACTCCGCGGCCGTCGTGACGGCCGCGACGTCGGCGGCGGAGGTCGTCGTGACGTACACGCTCGTGATCTGCCCCGCCTGCCCGCTCAGCGACTGCGCGATGTCGAGCGGGAGATACGACTGGGCGATCGACGGCCGCCCGGACGGTGCGGCGACGAGACCGACGACGGGGATGTCGACCCCGCCGATGTTCACCGCAGCGCCGACCGAGATCTGGTTCTCCGTGGCGTACAGCTGATCGACGAGCGCCACCCGCTGGCCGGCATCGGCCGCGGCGAACCCGCGGCCCGCGGTCACCGTCATGCCGGCCAGGGTGCCGTCCGCGCGCGCGGGATCCACCCCCGCCACGGAGAACGTGTCGACACCGAAGGCGCTTCCGCCGGCGCCGTCCGCTCCGGTGGGCCCCGCGGGTCCCTCGCCGGACGCCGCCTGGCCGCCGGTGATGCTCGGGATGATGCCGCTGAAGTCGTAGTTGTCGAGGAGGAGCACCCCTTCGGCGGAGGCCACCTGGGGCAGGCCGGCCACCGTCGTCTGCTCGCTCGAAGGGATGGTCGTGAGCCCTCGCGCCACGCTCAGCTGGCTCTGCGTGAGCGCCGTCGAGCCGCCGGCGGCGGTGCCCGCCCCGGACGCGAACGTGAACTGCGGGGCGGGTGTCGCACCCCCGGCGACGGGGCGGGTGATCGTCACGTCGGTGCCGACGCCGTAGAGCGACGCGAGGGCCGTCGACTGCGCCGATGCGAGCCCCGCGCTGATCCCGGACATGACGATCACGATCGCGACTGCGACCGCCAGCCCCGCGCTCACCGCGGCGGCCTGGCGACGTCGGCGTGCGAGCTCGCGCAGCACGTAATGCATCCACATAGCGGTCCCTCTCCGTCTCGCCCACGGTAGGGACTGCTGCGTGAGAACAGCGTGAGACGGCGGCGATCGGGGACGTGCGTCCGCTCCCGGGGGGAGAATCCCCGGAAACACGCGGATGCCGCGGGTTATACCGCAGCATCCGAAACTCGTCAAGAACCCGACTGGACACGGCGCGTCCCCCGCCGTATAGTTGTTCTTTGCGCTCCCATTCCCCTGCCCTCATATGGTGGTCGGCTGTGCCTTCGCGCCCCCGTGCATATTGCGGCGCGTGATGCGAAGGCTTGGGGATGAGCGAGCACTCCACCTGACGACAAGGAACACGAGCCCCTGATCCGGGCCTCTGGAGGTTATCCCCTTGGCTGCTGCGCGCAACGCATCCAACCCCACCACCCCCAAGAACGGACGCGGCGCATCCCGCCTCTCGTTCGCCAAGATCTCCGACACGCTGACGGTCCCCGACCTTCTGGCGCTGCAGACGGAGTCTTTCGACTGGCTCGTCGCCAACGACGCCTGGAAGGCCCGGGTCGCCGAGGCCAAGGCCGCAGGTCGCACCGACGTGCCCGAGATCAGCGGTCTGGAGGAGATCTTCGAGGAGATCTCGCCGATCGAGGACCTCAGCGAGACGATGCAGCTCTCGTTCACGAACCCCTACCTCGAGCCCGAGAAGTACTCCATCGAGGAGTGCAAGGAGCGCGGCAAGACCTACGCGGCGCCCCTCTACGTCGAGGCCGAGTTCATGAACCACCAGACCGGTGAGATCAAGACGCAGACGGTCTTCATGGGCGACTTCCCGCTCCAGACCGACAAGGGCACGTTCATCATCAACGGCACCGAGCGCGTCGTCGTCTCGCAGCTCGTGCGCTCGCCCGGCGTCTACTTCGACAAGACCCCCGACAAGACGTCCGACAAGGACATCGTCTCGGCGCGCGTCATCCCCAGCCGCGGCGCCTGGCTCGAGTTCGAGATCGACAAGCGCGACCAGGTCGGCGTGCGCATCGACCGCAAGCGCAAGCAGTCGGTCACGGTCTTCCTCAAGGCCCTCGGCCTCACCAGCGAAGACATCCTCACCGAGTTCGCCGGCTTCGACTCCATCGAGGAGACGCTCTCCAAGGACACGATCCTCACCAAGGAGGACGCGCTCCGCGACATCTACCGCAAGCTCCGTCCGGGCGAGCAGGTCGCCGCCGAGGCCGCCCGCGCGCTGCTGGACAACTTCTACTTCAACCCGAAGCGTTACGACCTGGCCAAGGTGGGTCGCTACAAGATCAACCAGAAGCTGGGCCTGGACGCCCCGCTGAGCGAGTCGGTGCTCACGGTGCAGGACGTCGTCGCGACGATCAAGTACCTGGTGCGCCTGCACCGCGGCGACGTGACGTTCGACGGCATCCGCGGCGGCAAGCCGGCCGAGATCCGTCTCGACATCGACGACATCGACAACTTCGGCAACCGTCGCATCCGCGCCGTCGGCGAGCTCATCCAGAACCAGGTCCGCACCGGTCTGTCGCGCATGGAGCGCGTCGTCCGCGAGCGCATGACCACGCAGGACATCGAGGCGATCACGCCGCAGACCCTGATCAACGTGCGCCCCGTCGTGGCCGCGATCAAGGAGTTCTTCGGCACGTCGCAGCTGTCGCAGTTCATGGACCAGAACAACCCGCTCGCGGGCCTGACCCACAAGCGCCGCCTGTCGGCCCTGGGCCCCGGCGGTCTGTCGCGTGAGCGCGCCGGCGTCGAGGTCCGCGACGTCCACCCGTCGCACTACGGCCGCATGTGCCCGATCGAGACCCCGGAAGGCCCGAACATCGGCCTCATCGGCTCGCTCGCCTCGTTCGCGCGCATCAACGCGTTCGGCTTCATCGAGACGCCGTACCGTCGCGTCACCGGCGGCACCGTGACCGACCAGATCGACTACCTCACCGCCTCCGAGGAGAACGACTACATCGTCGCGCAGGCCGGCGCCGAGCTGAAGGCCGACGGATCGTTCGCGCAGGAGCGCGTTCTGGCCCGCCGCGGCAACGGCGGCGAGGTCGACCTCTTCCACGCGGAGGAGATCGGCTACATGGATGTCTCGCCGCGCCAGATGGTGTCGGTCGCGACCTCCCTCATCCCCTTCCTCGAGCACGACGACGCCAACCGCGCCCTCATGGGTGCGAACATGCAGCGCCAGGCCGTCCCGCTCCTCCGCTCCGAGTCGCCGGTCGTCGGCACCGGCATGGAGGGCTACGCGGCCGTCGACGCCGGTGACGTGGTCACCGCCGAGCGCGCCGGTGTGGTCGTCGAGGTCTCGGCCGACGTCGTCACCGTGCAGCTCGACGAGGGCGGCACCCAGGACTACTTCCTGCGCAAGTTCGACCGCTCCAACCAGGGCACGTCGTACAACCAGCGCGTCGTGGTCTCGGCCGGCGACCGCGTCGAGAAGGGCGAGGTCCTCGCCGACGGTCCCGCGACGGAGAACGGCGAGCTCGCGCTCGGCAAGAACCTCCTCGTGGCGTTCATGACGTGGGAGGGCCACAACTTCGAGGACGCGATCATCCTGAGCCAGAACCTGGTGAAGGACGACACCCTCTCCTCGATCCACATCGAGGAGTACGAGGTCGACGCGCGCGACACCAAGCTCGGCAAGGAGGAGATCACCCGTGATCTCCCCAACGTCAGCCCCGACCTGCTCAAGGACCTCGACGAGCGCGGCATCATCCGCATCGGCGCCGAGGTGCGCCCCGGCGACATCCTCGTCGGCAAGGTCACGCCGAAGGGCGAGACCGAGCTGTCGGCCGAGGAGCGCCTGCTCCGCGCGATCTTCAACGAGAAGAGCCGCGAGGTGCGCGACACGTCGCTGAAGGTGCCCCACGGTGAGCAGGGCACGATCATCGCGGTCAAGGAGTTCAACGCCGAGGACGGCGACGACGAGCTCGGCTCGGGCGTCAACCGTCGCGTCGTGGTCTACATCGCCCAGAAGCGCAAGATCACCGAGGGCGACAAGCTCGCCGGCCGCCACGGCAACAAGGGCGTCATCGCGAAGATCCTCCCGATCGAGGACATGCCCTTCCTCGCCGACGGCACCCCGGTCGACGTGATCCTCAACCCGCTGGGCATCCCCGGCCGCATGAACTTCGGCCAGGTGCTGGAGCTCCACCTCGGCTGGATCGCCAAGCAGGGCTGGAAGGTCGAGGGCACCCCCGAGTGGGCCGCCCAGCTGCCGCAGCAGGCGTTCGAGGCCCCCGCGGGCACGAAGGTCGCGACCCCGGTGTTCGACGGTGCCTTCGAGGCCGAGATCGCGGGTCTGCTCGACTCGACGATCCCGAACCGCGACGGCGACCGCCTGATCGACTCGACGGGCAAGACGCAGCTGTTCGACGGCCGCTCCGGCGAGCCGTTCCCGGCTCCGATCTCGGTCGGCTACATGTACATCCTGAAGCTGCACCACCTCGTCGACGACAAGATCCACGCGCGCTCGACGGGTCCGTACTCGATGATCACCCAGCAGCCGCTCGGCGGTAAGGCGCAGTTCGGCGGCCAGCGCTTCGGTGAGATGGAGGTGTGGGCCCTCGAGGCCTACGGCGCCGCGTACGCGCTGCAGGAGCTCCTCACGATCAAGTCCGACGACATCCTCGGCCGCGTCAAGGTGTACGAGGCCATCGTCAAGGGCGAGAACATCCAGGAGCCCGGCATCCCCGAGTCCTTCAAGGTGCTCATGAAGGAGATGCAGTCGCTCTGCCTGAACGTCGAGGTGCTCTCGGCCGACGGCACGGCGGTCAACCTCCGCGACACCGACGACGACGCCTTCCGCGCAGCGGAGGAGCTCGGCATCAACATCTCCAGCCGCTTCGAGTCCTCGTCGATCGACGAGATCTGACCCGGCCGACGACAGAATTCCGACACAGGAGAACTGAGAACTAGTGCTCGAATCAACCACTTTCGATCAGCTGCGCATCGGTCTGGCCACCGCCGACGACATCCGTCGTTGGTCCTTCGGCGAGGTCAAGAAGCCCGAGACGATCAACTACCGCACCCTCAAGCCCGAGAAGGACGGTCTGTTCGGCGAGCAGATCTTCGGACCTTCCCGTGACTGGGAGTGCGCGTGCGGCAAGTACAAGCGCGTGCGCTTCAAGGGCATCGTGTGCGAGCGCTGCGGCGTGGAGGTCACCAAGTCCTCCGTGCGTCGCGAGCGCATGGGCCACATCGAGCTCGCCGCCCCCGTCACCCACATCTGGTACTTCAAGGGCGTGCCCTCGCGTCTGGGCTACCTGCTGGACATGGCGCCGAAGGACCTCGAGAAGGTCATCTACTTCGCCGCCTACATGGTGATCTCGGTCGATGAGGAGGCGCGTCACCGCGACCTCCCCACGCAGGAGAACAACATCCGTCTCGAGCTGAAGACGCTGGCGGACCGCCGCGACTCGCGGATCGCGACCCGCCTCCAGAAGCTGGAGGAGGAGCTCGCCGCCCTCGAGGAGGAAGGCGCCAAGGCCGACCAGAAGAAGAAGGTCAAGGACGCCGCCGAGAAGGAGATGGCCTCGATCCGCAAGAACGCGGACGACCAGGTCACGCGCCTCGAGAAGGTGTGGGATGACTTCCGCACCCTCTCCGTGGGCGACCTCAAGGGCGAAGACGAGATCTTCCACGAGCTGCAGGACCGCTTCGGTCAGTACTTCGAGGCCCACATGGGCGCGGAGTCGATCAAGCGTCGCCTCGAGGCGTTCGACCTGGCCCAGGAGTCCGAGGACCTGCACCTGCAGATCTCCGAGGGCAAGGGCCAGCGCAAGATCCGCGCGATCAAGCGCCTCAAGGTCGTCAACTCGTTCCTGCAGACGGGCATGAGCCCGGCATCCATGGTCCTCGACGTCGTCCCGGTGATCCCGCCGGAGCTGCGCCCGATGGTGCAGCTGGACGGTGGCCGCTTCGCGACCTCCGACCTCAACGACCTGTACCGTCGCGTGATCAACCGCAACAACCGCCTCCGTCGTCTGATCGACCTCGGTGCTCCCGAGATCATCGTCAACAACGAGAAGCGGATGCTGCAGGAGGCCGTCGACGCGCTGTTCGACAACGGCCGCCGCGGCCGCCCGGTCACCGGTACCGGCAACCGTGCGCTCAAGTCGCTGTCCGACATGCTCAAGGGCAAGCAGGGCCGGTTCCGTCAGAACCTGCTCGGCAAGCGCGTGGACTACTCGGGCCGTTCGGTCATCATCGTCGGACCCCAGCTGAAGCTGCACCAGTGCGGTCTGCCCAAGCAGATGGCGCTCGAGCTGTTCAAGCCGTTCGTGATCAAGCGCCTCATCGACCTCGGTCACTCGCAGAACATCAAGGCCGCCAAGCGCGCCGTCGAGCGCACGCGTCCCGAGGTCTGGGACGTGCTCGAGGAGATCATCCGCGAGCGCCCCGTGCTGCTCAACCGCGCGCCCACGCTCCACCGTCTGGGCATCCAGGCGTTCGAGCCGCAGCTCGTGGAGGGCAAGGCCATCCAGCTGCACCCGCTCGTCTGCGCGGCGTTCAACGCCGACTTCGACGGCGACCAGATGGCCGTGCACCTGCCGCTGTCGGTCGAGGCCCAGGCCGAGGCTCGCATCCTGATGCTCGCCTCGAACAACATCCTCAAGCCGTCGGACGGTCGCCCGGTGACCCTGCCCTCGCAGGACATGATCATCGGTCTGCACCACCTGACCACGGTCATCGCCGGCGCCGCCGGTGAGGGTCGCGTGTTCGGCTCGGTGGGCGAGGCGATCCTCGCCAAGGACGAGGGCACCCTCGACCTGCAGGCCAAGGTGCGCATCCGCGTGCCCGGACTCACGTTCCTCGAGGGCGACGCGCCCGAGGGTTACGAGCGTCACCACCTGGTGGATGCCTCGCTCGGCCAGGCGATCTTCAACGACACGCTCCCCAAGGGGTACCCGTTCGTGCGCGAGCAGGCCGACAAGGGCAAGCTGTCGCAGATCGTCAACAAGCTCGCCGAGGAGTACCCGAAGGTGGAAGTGGCCGCGAGCCTCGACCGCATCAAGGACGCCGGCTTCTACTGGGCCACCCGTTCGGGTGTCACGGTGGCGCTGAGCGACATCCTCACGCCCCCCAACAAGGGCGAGATCGTCGCGGGCTACGAGAAGCAGGCCGCGAAGGTCCAGGGTCAGTTCGAGAAGGGTCTCACCACCGACGCCGAGCGTCGTCAGGAGCTCATCAAGATCTGGACCGAGGCGACCGATGCCGTGCAGAAGGCGATGCGCGACAACTTCCCCGAGGACAACACCATCAACCGCATGGTGTCGTCGGGTGCGCGTGGTAACTGGCTGCAGATCCGCAACATCGCGGGTATGCGCGGCCTGGTGAACAACCCCAAGGGTGAGATCATCCCCCGTCCGATCATCTCCTCGTACCGCGAGGGTCTGTCGGTGGCGGAGTACTTCATCGCGACGCACGGTGCCCGCAAGGGTCTGGCCGACACGGCCCTCCGTACGGCCGACTCGGGGTACCTCACGCGTCGCCTGGTCGACGTCTCGCAGGATGTCATCATCCGCGAGGAGGACTGCGCGACGACCAAGGGCCTCGAGCTCGCGATCGCGACCGTGGGCGCCGACGGCGTGCTGGTCAAGGACGCGAACGTCGAGAACTCGGTGTTCGCCCGCACGCTGGCGGCCGAGGTCGTCAGCCCCTCGGGCGAGGTGCTCGCGGCGGCCGGCGACGACGTGGGCGACGTGCTCATCAACGCGCTGGTCGCGGCCGGGGTCGAGACCATCAAGGTCCGCTCCGTCCTCACCTGCGACTCGGCGGTCGGCGTCTGCGCGAAGTGCTACGGCCGTTCGCTGGCCACCGGCAAGATCGTCGACATCGGCGAGGCGGTCGGCATCATCGCCGCCCAGTCGATCGGCGAGCCCGGAACGCAGCTGACCATGCGCACCTTCCACACCGGTGGTTCCGCGTCGGCCGACGACATCACGCAGGGTCTGCCCCGCGTGCAGGAGCTGTTCGAGGCGCGCACCCCCAAGGGCGCGTCCCCGATCGCCGAGTCCGACGGTCGCATCACGATCGACGAGACCGACAAGGCCAAGAAGGTCATCCTCACGCCCGACAACGGCGACGAGCCGCACGTCTACCCGGTCCTGAAGCGCGCGACGCTCCTGGTCGAGGACGGGCAGCACGTCACGGTCGGTCAGCCGATCCTGGTGGGCACGCTCGACCCCAAGGAGGTCATGCGCGTCATGGGCGCCCGCGAGGTCCAGCGCTACCTCGTCAACGGCGTGCAGGGCGTGTACCGCTCGCAGGGTGTGCCGATCCACGACAAGCACATCGAGGTCATCGTCCGCCAGATGCTCCGCAAGGTCACCGTCGTCGACCACGCCGACACGACCCTGCTCCCGGGTGAGCTGGTCGACTTCAAGCGGTACCAGCAGATCAACCGCGAGGCGGTCGGCGAGGGCAAGCGCCCCGCGTCGGGTCGCCCCGAGCTGATGGGTATCACGAAGGCGTCGCTCGCGACGGAGTCGTGGCTGTCGGCCGCATCGTTCCAGGAGACGACCCGCGTGCTCACGCAGGCCGCCATGGAGGGCAAGAGCGACCCGCTGCTCGGCCTCAAGGAGAACGTGATCATCGGAAAGCTCATCCCCGCCGGAACGGGTCTCGCGAAGTACCGCGACGTCACCGTCGAGGCGACGGAGGAGGCCAAGAGCGAGCGCTACCCGAACCGGATCTTCGCGTCCGACGGCGCCTACTCCGACGCCGACCTGAGCTACGTCGACTTCGACAGCTTCTCGACGGACGACTTCACGCCCGGCACGTACAACTGATCGACGGATGCCGCGACTACGCGTCGCGGCATCCCATCCCCCGAAGGGCCCCGGTTCGCACCGGGGCCCTTCGGCGTTCCCGCACCCGCCCGCGTGCCGGAGCGGAACGGCCGCGAGTCCCGCTTACCGTGGTCCGGTAAGGGGGAGCGGTGGCTCGGATCGGCGGACGGAACCTGTGGCTCGCGGTGCCCGCGGGGGTGTTCTGCGCGGGTGTCGTGGGGGTGCTCGCGGTGCTGGCGACCCCGATGGTGCCGGTCGCTGCGGCCTGGGTCGGCGTCTCGTTCCACAACGCCACGAACATGCCCCCGCCGACCACCCCGGTCGGCACGGCCGATCGCTTCGCGTCGACGATGAGCTCGGACTGCCGTTCGCTCTACGCCGACAGCCTGTGGTCCGAGCTCACCTGGACGCCGCGGGTGCTGCTGTCGCAGACTCTGGCCGCGCCCGCGACGGCCGAGACGTCGCTCACGCAGGCGCTGGCGCCGACCGTGCGTGTGACGTGCACCTGGCGGGGGCAGCGGGATGCCTCGATCTCCACGACGGTCGCGAGCGTCGGTCCGGACGCGGGAGCCGTCGCGCAGGCGGCGCTCACCGCCTCCGGCTTCACCTGCTCCGCATCGGGGTGGACCCAGTGCACCCGCACGCAGGGCGAGGTGGTCGAGGAGCACGTGGTGCGGGGCGGCCTGTGGATCTCGAGCGTCGAGACGTCGTGGCATCCGGACCACTACAGCGGCCGCATGATGAGCCGGCTCTGGCCCTGAGCGGCCGCGCTCAGCCGAAGATGTGCGTGATGACGCTGTCCGTGTAGCCCGACGGGGCGAGGTTCGAGAACCTCGTGTCGATGAGGATCCCGTCGCGCCAGAACAGCGTGCGGCCGTCGGTGACCGGATACGTCGTGTTCTGCCACGTCTTCTCGCAACGCGTGCCCTTGTTCGGGGTGTAGCAGGTGAAGCCCTCGGCGTCGGCGAGCTGGTTGAGCAGGTCGAGCGCCGGTCCGCGCGACACCTTCGAGATCGTGGTGACGAGGTTCGTGGTGTCGGCCCGCGGGTCGCGCCAGATGCACACCAGGCTGCCGTCGGGCTGCACGCCCGACGCGCCCAGCGCCGGGTCGTTGAGCGGCGTCTGCCCGAACTCGGCGAGCACGGCGGCCGACACCATGGCGCGGCAGTCGGTCGGGATCCGCGCCGCACCCGCGGTCGGCGTGGGCGACGCGGTCGGGGTGGCCGAGGCCGTTGGGGTCGGGCTGCCGGCGCCGGTCGTCGGTGCGGCGGGCTCGCGGGTGGGGGTGGTGCCGGCTTCGGCGATGCAGCCGGTCAGTGCGAGCGCCAGCATCCCGATCCCGACGACGACGGATGCCGCAACGACCCCCGTGCGTCTCGTCCGGCTGGTCATACGCTCACCGTAGGCCGCGCGCGGGCCGGCATCCGGCTCCGACACACGACGGCACGCCTCCGGGGCGCGGGGCGCGCACCGCGATACCCTCGCGATGCGGACCGTCCCGTGCCGCGTGAGGAGTGCATCCGATGAGTGACCAGAAGTCGTCGTACGGCGAGCCGGTCGAAGAGTCCACGAACGTCGACGACGTCGTCGGGCGGGCCCATGAGGGCCTCGCGGATGCCGAAGCCGCTCGTCGTGACGCGGTCGTCGTCGAGCCTGCCGTCGTCGTGCCCGCCGACGAGGCCGTCGTGGTCGAGCGGCACGACGAGCCCGTCGTCGTCGAGACCGTGGCCGCCGAGCGCCCCGCCGACTCGGGCGATCTCGACCCGATCTACGCGCAGCACGCGCACGACGCCGCCGAGACCTCGGTGATCTCCGAGCGCGTCGACGATGCCCCCACCGTGGTCGCGGCGCCCGTCGTCGCGCCCAGCGAGCCGGTCTACCCCTCCTACGAGGAGCCCGCCTACGTCGCGCCCGCCGCCGCACAGCCGATCTTCGTGCAGGCCCCCGAGCAGCCGCGCCCGCGCGGCAACCGCGGTGCCGCCGGTGCGATCGGCCTGCTCGCCGCCCTCGCGTTCGCCGTGCTGTACCTCGGCGCCTGGCTCGGCTTCGGCGCGATCAACGGCGACGTCACCGTCGACAACGTCGGCTCGACCGCGCTCGGCGCGCTGACCACGTTCGGCCTCTGGGTGCCGGTCGCCGTCTTCTTCATCGCGTTCTGGCTGCTGGGCGCCATCATCAACCGCGGCCGCTGGGGGGCATGGGTGATCCTCGGCGTGCTCGTCGGCGTCGCCTCCTACGGCGGCCACATCCTCGGTCAGCTGTTCGACGCGCCGTTCTGGGCGCTGACGGTCCGAGAGGGTGCGACGGTCGCAGAAGGCCAGCTCCTCGCGCCGCTGGCGATCGCGGCGTTCGTGTTCGGTCGCGAGCTGACCATCTGGTTCGGTGCGTGGGTGTCGGCGCGCGGCCGACGCATGACCGAGCTCAACATCGAGGCCCAGCGCGAGTACGAGCGCACGCTCGAGGCGGGCCCGCAGCTCGTCCGGCAGTGACATGAGCGGGGGCGCCGCTCCCGAGGGCGGCCCGGTCCGACCCGCCGTCGCCCTGGCCATCGGCGTCGTCTCCTACGTCGCCCTGGCGATCTTCGGGTTCGGGATGACGAGTCTGCTGATCGACCGCGACGTCATCGACGTGCAGGGCCTCGGTCAGGTGGCGGGCATCATCGGCATGGTGCTGTCGGCGGGGCTCCTCGCGCTCGTGCTGTGGGGCGCGCTGCGCCTTCCGCGGCCGCCGTACGCGGCATCCGTCGTCGGCGCCCTCGCCGCGTACGTCGGCTACCTCGCCGGCGTGCTGGGGGGAGCGCTGGCGAGCGGCGTCGACCCGCTCGCGGCCCTCGCCGCGGTCGGCGGGGTGGCGGTCTCGTGGTTCGGCGTCGTGCTCGCCGCGGCCGGCTTCATCGCCGCGTGGGGGGCGATCGCCCTCGCCCGCACCCGCGCCGGGCGGCCGCGCTGGCCCTGGGAGGACGACGAAGACGAGTAGCCCGCCGACCTCCTTCGGGGTCGAGAACCGGAGATCGGGCGGGAATCGCGCGGATGCCTCGGCCCGCGGCATCCGCCCGGTTCCGCGGTTTCGCGTCGCCGCCGGATACCCTTGGGTTCCGTGGAGCGGTCGCTCGAAACCCAGGTCAGCCAGGCCGTCGACGCCTGGCTGCGGTGGTTGCCGCGGTGGGAGCCGTCGACGCACCGCGGACGGATCGCCCCGTGCCGTCGCTGCTTCGGCTCGCCCGTGCTGTCGGCGGCCGGTCTCGGGGCCGATGTGCCGCACGGCGTGCAGCACGGGCTGTCGACGCGGATCAAGACGATCGTCGATCACGCCGTCGCCGAGTACACCGCGCTGAACCTGCCGAGGTTGCAGGCCGAGCTCGACCAGCAGGCGGCCCGCAACCGCGCCCGCAGCTACCGCCCCGGCGAGGGTCTCGAGCCGGAGTTCGAGGGCCTGCCGCTGGACCCCGACCCGGTGCCGGGGGCGCCGTTCCTGTTCACGATCTCGGGGATGGCGGCCGAGGCCGATGCCGGCGTGCCCGATCTGCCGCCCCTCAGTCCCGAGGCCAAGGCCGCCCTGCGCCAGGAGGTCGGCCTCGCCGACGACTACGCCAACATGGTCGGGCGCGAGGTCTGCACGATCCTGCTGCACCACCGCCTGCGCATCCAGGCGGCCGTGACGCAGTACGTGGAGCCGCAGATCGAGGCCATGCTCGAGGAGCTCACCCGCTCGCTCGACGCCCCCTTCGACCCCCGCGAACCCGGTCCTCCCGACCTGCTCTGACGGAGCGCGCATCCGCGGAAGCGCGGGTTCTGCCGTATTCTCAGCCCCCTTTGTTAGCATTTGCGCGGGGCCTCGCACTACGCAACTCGCGTGCGTCCGACGGAGGCGATATCGGTCGGACGAGCGGATCGTCGATGAGGTCAGGGGGTGCAGGTGTCCAAGCGCCTTCCTTCCGCGCCTCCGGTGCTCCCCGGACTCGACTACGTGCGTCCGCTCGGCTCGGGCGGCTTCGCCGACGTGTTCCTCTACCAGCAGGACATGCCGCGGCGCAGCGTCGCGGTCAAGGTGCTCCCCAGCGACGTGCGCGATCCCGATCTGCTGCGCATGTTCAACGCCGAGGCCGACGTGCTCGCGCACCTGTCCGCGCACCCCTCGATCGTGACCGTCTACCAGGCGGGGGTCTCCGCCGACGGCCGCCCCTACATCGTTATGGAGTACTGCCCCGGGTCGCTCGTGCAGCGCTATCGCATCGAGCGCATCCCGGTCGAGGAGGTGCTCCCCATCGGCGTCAAGATGGCCGGGGCGCTCGAATCCGCCCACCGCGCGGGCCTCGTGCACCGCGACGTGAAGCCGAGCAACATCCTGATGACCTCCTTCGGCGCCCCGGTGCTCGCCGACTTCGGCATCTCGTCGTCGCTCGCGCGCGGCACCGAGCACGAAGTGCTGGCCATGTCGATCCCGTGGAGCGCCCCCGAGGTCGTCGCCGAGCACACCACCGGCACCGTCGCCAGCGAGGTGTGGAGCCTTGCGGCGACCGTGTACTCGCTGCTGGCCGGCCACAGTCCGTTCGAGCGTCGCGAACGCGGCCAGAACACCCGTGAGCAGCTGCGCCGACGCATCGCGCGGGCCAGCTACACCGACATCCCGCGCGGCGACGTGCCCGACGAGCTGCAGCACGTGCTGGCCACGGCGATGCACCGCGATGCGCGCGAGCGGTACGCCTCGGCGCGCGAGCTGGGCGAGGCGCTGCAGGGGGTGCAGCGGGCACTGGGCCTCGCGCCCACCCCCCTGGAGGTCCCGGCGCAGGAGTGGGCGCCCGCGTCCGAGCGGGTCGACTTCGCCGACGCGTCGCTGCGCGGTCCCACCCGCACGAGGGTCGCCGAGTCCACCCGCCGCAAGGCGGCCGCCGCGGCCGGCCTCGACGGGTTCGCGCGCGACGAGGACACCGACATCTCCCGGCAGGACGCCTCGCCCCGCCGCCGGTGGTGGCCGTGGCTGATCGCCGGGTCGTGCGTGGTCGTGGCCGGCGCAGCCACCGCCGTCACGCTGCTGCTGACCGGGGTGGTCTGACGTGCGCCGCACCACGATCGCCGGACTGGTGGCCGCCGCGGCCGCCACGGCGCTCGTGGTGGGTGTCAGCATCGTCTGGCCGGGTCTGGACGCCCGCGAGACGCCGGTGGTCGACACATCGGTGTGGGCGCTGCAGACCGGCGACGGCCGCCGCTATGCGCGGGTGAACACCGCGATCGGCGAGTTGGACACGGTGCGCAGCGTGAGCAACCCGTCGCAGATCGTCGCGGGCGGCGGATCGGCGTATCTGCTCACCGACAGCAACAGCCGGCTCACCCGCATCGATGCGGCGCTGCCGTCCGACCTCGACGATCAGACGGTCCGCGCGTCACCGGCCACGCCACCGGGCACCACCGACGTCGTGTCGGCGGGCGATTTCGTGGCCTACCGCACCGACGCCGGCGCGGTGTTCGCCGGGCGGCTGTCGAGCGGATCGACAGTGCAGCTCGATCCGTTCCGCGCGCCCGGCGACGACACCGCGCCGCAGTACCGGGCCGACGCGATCGCGGTCGACGATCGCGGCATCCTCTTCGCCTACTCGTCCGACGACGGCTCCGTGCTGCGCTACGACATCGCCGCCGCCACCGTGCGCGGCCGCGATCCGCTCGATGCGACCGGCATCACCGCCCCGGCGATCACCGCCGCCGGCGACGACTGGGCCGTGGTCGACACCGCCACCGGAGACGTGCGGCTGCGCCGGGTCGCGCAGCCGGTGCAGACCGCGGTGCGCGGCGCGATCGTCGTGGGGGAGCCGGATGCCTCGGGCGACGCCGTCTACCTCGCCGACGACTCCACCCTCGTGCACGTGCCCGTGGACGGCTCGGCCCCGCGAGCCGAGCTCGAGGGCACCGCTCTGGGCACCCCGGCCCACCCCGTCGTGCACGGCGGCGAGGTGCTCGCGGCCTGGCTGCCCCAGGGCAACGGCGGCGGCACCCTGTGGAGCTCGCGGTCGGGGAGGCATCCGCTCGATTTCGGCGGACGTGCCCTCGCCGACCAGCGACGCCCGGTGTTCGTGGAGACCGCCGACGCGGTGATCCTCAACGAGACCCGCACCGGTTGGGTGTGGACGGCGCCCGAGGGCCGCCTGGTCGCCTCGAGCCAGGACTGGACGCTCGATGACCGCACCAACCCGCAGACCCAGCCCAGCGACCAGCAGCTGAGCGTCGTGATCGACCCGAAGCCTCCGGTCGCCGAGCCGGACGCCTTCGGCGTGCGCGCGGGCGCACTCGTGTCGCTGCCGGTGCTGCTGAACGACCACGACCCCAATCAGGACGTGCTCTCGATCGACCCGCAGTCGGTCACCGGACTCGATCCCGGCTTCGGCACGGTGTCGCTCACCGATTCCGCGCAGCGTCTCGCCGTGCGGGTGGCGCCCGGCGCGACGGGGAGCACCACCTTCAGCTACGCCGTGACCGACGGCACCGCCCCCGGCGGGCTGCGCTCCGACCCGACGACGGTGACCCTCACCGTCGCCGCTCCGGATGCCGCGGGCGCCCCGCAGTGGTGCGGGGTCGACAAGTGCCTGCAGAAATGGCCCGCCCCCGAGGTCGCGCGGGGAGGCACCGTCACGGTGCCGGTGCTGCAGGGCTGGGTCGATCCCGAGGGCGACCCCCTGCTGCTGCTGGCGGTGCGCAACGAGTCGGGCGTCGGCAGCGTCGCGGCCACGCCCGGCGGCGACGTCGTCTACCAGCACAGCGACAGCGGTGCGGGCGCCGACGAGAGCATCGACCTCACCGTGGTCGTGGCCGACACCACCGGGCAGCAGTCGACCAAGACCCTCACGGTGAAGGTGTCGGGGCAGCCGGCGCTCGCGGTGCAGTCGTTCGCGGTCGTCGATTCGGTCGAGGCGGGCCTCACGATCGACGTCGCGCCGCACGTGACGGGAACGACCGGGATGCTGTCGCTCACGGGCGTCCGCGTGCTCGACGACGCGGCGGCCACCGCCACGGTCGTCGGCGGAACCACGACGTTCGACTTCTCGGCCCGCGACCCCGGCACCTTCCGGGTCGGGTTCACCGTGAGCGACGGGACGACGGATGCCACCGGCACGGCCCGTGTCACGCTGGTCGCCGCCACCGCACCCGCCGACCTGGCCACCTCGCCCGTCGTGGCCTTCGTGCACCCGCAGGAGGATGCCACGCTCGACGTGTTCGGCGCCGTGTCGAACCCCACGCGGCGCGTGCTGCTGCTCAGCGACGTGATCGCCCACCCCGATCCGGGAGCGTCGATGACGGTCGACGACGTCGGGCAGCACGACCTGCGCATCTCGGGGTCGACGGAGTCGGGCTCCTCGGGGCGGCTGGGCACGGTCACCTACACGGTGAGCGACGGCACGGACGACGCCGGCGCGCGCGTGCAGGGCGTCGCGAGCGTATATCTCCTCCCGCCGGCTCCGCAGCTGGCCCCGATCGCCGTCGACGACGCCGTGGTCGTGCGGGCGGGTGCGCAGATCGACATCCCCGTGCTCGCCAACGACGTCGCCCCCTCGGGCGGTCGGCCCATCCTCGATCCCGCCTCCATCACCTCCTCCACTCCGAACGCGCTGGCGTTCGCGTCGGGGGAGCTGCTGCGCTACCTCGCACCGGCCGAGCCCGGCGACTACGCGGTCGACTACTCCGTGTCCACGACGGGGGCGCCCGCCCTCGCCGACACCGCCACGGTGCGCATCAAGGTGCTCGCCGACGACTCCAACCGCGCCCCGGTTCCCAACCGGCTGGAGGGGCGCGTGCTGGCGGGGCTCACCACCGACATCCCGTTCACGCCGTTCGGTGCCGATCCCGACGGCGACGTCGTGCGTCTCGACCGCATCGTGACGCAGCCCGACAGCGGCGCCGCGACGCTCTCGGCCGACGGTTCGTCGATCGTGTACTCGAGCGTCGCGGGCTACAAGGGGCAGGTCTCGTTCCGCTACCGGGTCGTCGACGCGTTCGGGCAGACCGGCGAGGCCACCGTGCGCATCGGCGTGCTCGACGGCGAGTCCGATCCGAGCCCGGTCACCTACACCGACTACGTGCAGGTGCAGGCGGGGGCCGGCAACACCATCCGGGTGAGCCCGCTCGCCAACGACGTCGATCCCACGCGAGGACGGCTGCGGCTGACCGGTGTGCGCCCCGACGTCCCCCAGGTGCTCTCCGACGGGTCGCAGAGCACGGCCTACGCGCAGCTCGCGGCGCGGATCGGCGCCGTGAGCGACACGACCGTCACGATCGAGGCCGGCACGGAGCCGACGACGATGTCGTTCCTGTACGACGTCGAGTCGGCCTCGGGCAACACCGGCCGCGGACTCATCGTCGTGAAGGTGGTGCGCGAGAGCGTTCCCGACTACCCGGTCGTCACCGACACGGTGCTCACCGCGCAGAACCGGGAGGACTTCGTACGCGGGGTCGACGTGGTCTCGGGTCACGCCACATGGTCGGGCGGCGACGTCGGCGCGCTGCGGGTGGCTCTGTGGGGCCAGCCCGACGGGGTGACCGTCGAGGGCACGAAGCTGCGCGGCGCCCTGCCCGCCACGACCCGCATCATCCCCGTCGCGATCACCGGCGACGGCCGCAACGGCCCCGTCACGACCTACGCGTTCCTGCGGGTGCCCGGCGACGACGACCTCGCCCTCACGCTGCGCAGCGGACTGCCCGCGGTGAAGGCGACCGAGCTGTCATCGGCCACCTTCGACATGGCGGCACTGGTGGCCATGCCCCGCGGCCGGGTGCTCGAGGTGGGCGACGACGTCCGCTCGTCGGGTGCCCGCCCGACGTCCTCGTGCGCCCGCGACAGCGGCACCTCGATCCGCTACACCGCGGGCCCGGAGGCGCCGTGGGCCGATGCCTGCCGTGTGCCGGTGCGGCTGCAGGGTCAGCCCGACTGGACCTACCTGTCGGTGCCGATCACGGTCGTGCCGCTCAATCCGCAGCCGGTGCTGCGCCCCGCCTCGATTACGGTAGGACCGGGCGAGACGTCCACGTTCGACCTGCGCAGCATGACCACGTGGCAGCTGCGCGAGGACTGGGCCGACATCCGCTACGCCCTCGAGCACACCGGCTCGATGTTCACCGTGGCCCTGTCGGGCTCGCAGGTGACGGTGACCGGCGCCGACCGGGCCGTGCCCGGCACCGAGGAAGCGGCGATCGTCAGCGTCCCGAGCCACACCGGCGTCACCCCCACGCGCCTCATCCTTCGCGTCGGGGCCGCGCCGTCGACACTCCCGCAGGGCGGCTCGACCGCGCAGCAGTGCTCGCAGGCGACCGGCTCCTCGTGCGTCATCACAGTGGTCGGCGCACCGGGCGAGGTCAACCCACTGCCGCGCACGCCCCTCGAGCTCACGGCGGTCGCGGCCGCCGGCGCGTGCGTCGGGGTCTCGTTCGAGGTCGCCTCCCGCACGCAGGTGCGGGCATCGTGGACGGCGGATGCCCCGGGGGCGACGTGTCCGGCGACGTTCACCTTGCGCGACGCGCAGGGTCGGCCCACCGGCGCGACCCGTGACGGACGGCTGCTGCTCGACCTGCAGGGCTTCCCGAAGGCGCCCGCGAGCATCGTCCAGACCTCCTACTCCGACGGTTCGCTGACGGTGCGCGTCGATCCGGGGGAGGCGCGCCTGGCCTACCCGGCGCTGACGGGCTTCACCGTGCGCTCGCAGGGCGCGGTGGTCGCCCAGTGCGCCGCCGACGGCACCTGCCCGGCGATCTCGGCCCCCAACGGCGAGAAGCGCGAGTACGTCGCGACGGCCGTCAACGCCGTCGGCGAGTCGCCCACGGCCGTGCGCACCACCGCGTGGGCGTACATCGCCCCCCCGCGTCCGGTGGGCATCACCGCCGCGCCCGTCGTCACCCGCGACGGCGTGGGAGGAGTGGTGTCGCTCTCCATTCCGGTCGCGGATCCCGCGGGCACCGGCTCGTTCCAGATCGCCAGCCCCGCCGGCGACACGGTGCGCGTGAACGTCGCTCCCGGCCAGGCCCGCGTCGACGTGCCGAGCTTCCGGGTGGGGTCGAACGCGCAGACCGTCGTCTCGATCACGCCCTACTCGCGCTTCGACCTCCCGCCGGGTCTCGGCGGCGGCCAGGCGACCGGGCAGATCGCGACGATCCAGACCAACGGCATCGGCGCACCGCAGAACGTCAACCTCGTCCTCACCTCGCGCTCCAACGGCGACGGGACGTCGACGGTGGATGCCTCCGCCACCGCGCAGCCCAACGGCACCGGCTCCGAACTGCGGTACGCGATCGTCCCGAGCGCCGAGCGGGCTCGCTGCAACCCGGTCGCAGGCGGCAACACCGCGACCTTCCCGCCGGTCGCCGACGGGCAGGAGTACGCGTACTTCGTCTGCGTGGAATCGTGGTTCGACGGGCAGTCGTTCGGACGCGCCACCGCCGAAGGCACGGTGCGGGCCGAGCAGAGCGCCGCGGCGCCGACCGGCTACACCTTCACGGTCGGTCGGGCCCCGACGGTGGATCAGCAGACCAACCTCCGTGCGGAGTGGCGCATCGCGCAGATCAACGCGGGCAGCGCGCCTCCGCGCCTCAATGACGCCAAGTACGACGGCTGGGGGCCGGGGACGACGGTCTTCGACCGCGACCCGCAGATCAAGGTCTACTTCCAGCATCGGCTGTGGGGGACCCAGTCCGCTCGCGCTGCCGTGGATCACGCGCCCGGCAGCGCCCCGTATCAGGTGCAGGCCACCTGGCTCGTGAGCACGTGTCAGGGCGGTGCGCCGATCGCCGCCACGGGCTCGTCGAGCAACGGCGATGCGGCCATCACATTCGACTACACGCAGGCCGTCTACCGCGACGTCAACGGCACCGTGATCCCGACAGCCGACCCGAGCATCGTGCCGCCCGACGCATCCAGTGTCCGCGGCGTCCGCGTCACGGTCGACTGGAGCGCGAAGGGCTGGGGCCTCGACCCCGCCGCGGCCACGTTCGACGGCACGTGCACTCCCGTCCCCCCGCCCGCCCCGCCCACCCCCTGAGCCCCGGCATCCGACCCCATGACGAGGAACACCGCATGACCATCACCGCAGAGCAGGCCACCTGGTTCTCGCAGACGTTCGCCCAGATCGCCGACAACGTCGAGCGCGCCGTGCTCGGCAAGCGCCACGTCGTCGAGCTGGTGCTCACCGCGATGCTCAGCGACGGCCACGTGCTGCTGGAGGACGTCCCGGGGACGGGCAAGACCTCGCTCGCCCGCGCACTGGCGCAGTCGGTGCAGGGCACGAACACCCGCATCCAGTTCACGCCCGACCTGCTCCCCGGCGACATCACCGGCATCACCGTGTACGACCAGAAGACCGGCGAGTTCGAGTTCCACTCCGGTCCGGTGTTCGCCAACATCGTGCTCGCCGACGAGATCAACCGCGCCAGCCCGAAGACGCAGTCCGCGCTCCTGGAGGTCATGGAGGAGGGCAACGTCACGATCGACGGCATCACGCGTCCCGTCGGCGTGCCGTTCCTCGTGCTCGCCACCCAGAACCCCATCGAGCAGGCGGGCACCTACCGCCTCCCCGAGGCGCAGCTCGACCGCTTCATGCTGCGCACCTCGCTCGGCTACCCCGACCACGCCGCCACCGTCCGCATCCTCGACGGCGCGGCCGTGGCCACCTCCGAGCTGGAGTGGATCATCGCCCCGCAGGTGCTGGTGGGCATGGCGGACCTCGCCGCCGAGGTCTACGTCGACGCCCTCGTCCTGGACTACATCGCGCGGCTGGTGGACGCCACCCGCTCCGCCGACGAGGTGCGCCTGGGCGTCAGCATCCGCGGCGCGCTCGCCCTCACCCGCGCCGTGCGCACCCGCGCGGCATCGCTCGGCCGCACCTTCGCGACGCCCGACGACGTCAAGGCGCTCGCGGTGGCCGTGCTCTCGCACCGCCTGATCCTGCACCCCGAGGCGGAGTTCGACGGCGTCACGCAGGAGGCCGTGGTCGGCAAGGTGCTGCTCGACGTCACCCCGCCCAGTTCGCGCGAGGCCGTATGAGCCTGACCGAATCCCGTCTCACCCGCACTGCGGGCTCCACCGGCACCCAGACGCGCGGCGAACTCACCTCAGCGGCCCGCGGCGACGGACGCCTCGTGCGCGCCGCCGTGCGCCTCGCCTCGGCGCGCCGCGAGGCGGGACGGTGGGCGGATGCCGCGGGGGGCTGGCTGGTCGACACCGTGCGGCCCGCGGGGGCCCTGGTGGCCGTGGCCGCCTCGGCGGGACTCGTCCTGGGACTCGTGTTCGGCTGGGTGGAGTGGATCGTGGCAGGCGTCATCGCCCTGCTGCTGCTGGCGATGAGCGTGCCGTTCCTGTTCGGTGCCCGCTCGTACGCGGTCGACCTGCGCCTCGCGCACGAGCGGATCGTGGCCGGCGACGCGATCGGGGGCGGGATCGTGGTGCGCAACGAGGGCAGGCGCCTCGCGCTCCCCGGCCGCATCGACATCCCGGTCGGCGCCGGATTGGTCGAAGTGGGCGTGCCGCTGCTGCGCCCGGGGCACCTCATCGAGGAGGTGCTCGACATCCCCCCGCAGCGCCGGGGGATCGTGACGGTCGGGCCGGCGACCACGGTGCGCAGCGACCCGATCGGGCTGCTGCGCCGCGAGCACGCGTTCGCCGACGTGCACGAGCTGTACGTGCACCCGCGCACGGCGAGCCTGCCGGCCATGAGCACCGGGCTCCTGCGCGACCTCGACGGAGATCCGACCCGCCGGCTCGTCGACGCCGACATGTCCTTCCATGCGATCCGCGAGTACGCGCCGGGAGACTCGCGCCGGCAGATCCACTGGAAGTCCACCGCCAAGACCGGGCGCCTCATGGTGCGGCAGTACGAGGAGTCGCGGCGGGCGCGACTCGCGATCGTCCTGGGCGCCGCCGAGCAGGAGTACGCCGACGCCGACGAGTTCGAGCTGGCCGTCTCGTGCGCCGCGTCGCTGGGGGTGCGCGCGGTGCGCGACGCGCGCGACCTCGACATCGTCGTGGGCGAGCAGATCCCGCGAGTGGTCAAGACCCGCCTCCGCTCCCTCCGCCACCTGCCGACCTCCTCGCCACGGGCGCTCCTCGACGGCTTCTGCGGTGTGCAGCTCAGCGAGAACACGATGGCGGCCGAGGAGGTCTGCCGTCTCGCGGTCGAATCCAACGATCGGCTCTCGGTCGCGTTCCTCGTGGTCGGATCACCCGTGTCGTTCGCGCGCCTGCGCCGGGCGGCGCTCTCCTTCGCCGCCGACACCACCGTGGTCGGCGTGGTGTGCGACGAGCGCGCGCACCCGCGGCTGCAGACGCTGGCCGGGATGACTGTGCTCACGGTCGGCACCCTCGACGACTTCTCGGGACTGCTGCTGCGCGGAGCGTCGTCGTGACCGTCGGCGCGGTGGCCGCCGGGCGCTCGACCGTGGCGGGCGGCGCGGTCTACGTCGCGGTGATGACGGCGATCGCCGCCGTCGCGGCGTGGCCGATCTACCGCTCGTGGCAGTTCGCCGTCCTAGTGGTGGTCGCGGCGACGGTCGCCGCGCTGATCGCCGTCGTCGCGCGCCTGCGCGGCTGGCGGGGCCTGGTCGTCACGGGGGTCGTCGCGGCGTCCGTCGTCGTCCTGGGCGTCCCCCTCGCCGTGCCCACGCGGCTCGGCGGGCTCGGCGAGCTGGCCGCGGGGCTGGGTGAGGTCGCCGTCGGAGCGGTGCTGGGCTGGAAGGATCTGCTCACCGTCGAACTCCCCGTCGGCGCCTACCGCAACCTGCTCGTGCCCGCGCTGCTGGTGTTCCTCGTCGGGGTGTGCGCCGCGCTGCGCCTGGCCTGGCGCCCCGGACGCGCGGCGTACGCCGCGGCGGCGGTGGGCCTCGCGATGGTCTCGTTCGGGCTGTTCTTCGGACGTACCACGGTCTCGGCGCCCCTCGAGCTCGGTCCGCTCGTGCTGCGGGCGCCGGTCGAGACGGCCACCGGGGTGGCGGCCATCGTGGCGAGCATCGCGTGGATGGCGTGGCGCACGCGGGAGGAGCGCATGCGCGCCCTCGACCGGGCGGCGGCATCCACCGGCATCCATCTCACGCGGAGCTCGTCTCGCACCGATCGCCGTCGCGCGGTGCTCGGCGGCGGCATGGTCGCCGTCGCCGTGCTGGTCGCCGTGGCCATCGTCCCCGCCGCCGCGCAGGGTCGCGGGCGCGACGTGCTGCGCACCGCCGTCGGCCCGCAGATCGACCTGTCGCAGGAGGTGAGCCCGCTCGCCACCTACCGCTCGCTGTTCGCCGACTCCCGCGCCGATGACGTGGTGTTCACCGTCTCCTCCGGCGGCCCCCTGCCCGACCGGGTGCGCGTCGCCACGCTCGACCGCTACGACGGCCAGGTGTTCCGCAGCGGCGGCTCGGGCACTGTCGACGGGGCGCAGTTCGTGCGCGTGCCGGCGGCGAGGGATGCCGGACCCGGCGCCCCGACGGAGGTCACGGTCACGATCGGCGCGCTGACCGGGGTGTGGATGCCGACCGCGGGCAGCGTCGCCTCGGTGAGGTTCTCCGGTGCCCGGGCCGGAGCCCTCGCCGATCGCTTCTACTACAGCGGCGAGGCGCTCGCCGGTGTCCAGACCGCCGACGGCGGCTTCGCAGCGGGCGACACCTACACCGTCTCGGCGGTGCAGCCGACGGCCGTCGCCCTGCAGGACGCCGTGGCCCCCGGTACCACGCCGGCCGTCGAGGCGCCCCCCAACCTGCGCGCCTGGGTGAAGCAGCACGTCTCGGGCACCGGCGGCGCGGCGCTCGCCTCGCTCGTGACGCTGCTGCGCGAGCGCGGGTACCTCAGCCACGCGCTGTCGATCGACCCGGCCAATCCGCCCGTGTGGATGAGGGCACTCGGCGACTACGGCTTCCAGCCGAGCGCGTCGGGTCACTCGCTGGCGCGGGTGGACGCCCTCTTCGGGCGTCTCCTGCAGCGCGAGGGCGATGCGAGGGCGGCGACCACGGGGGACTACGTCGCCGCGATCGGCGACGACGAGCAGTTCGCGGTGGCGGTGGCACTCATGGCGCAGGAGCTCGGCTTCCCGGCGCGGGTCGTGCTCGGTGCCCGGCTCACCGGCACCGACCCCGACCTGGCGGTGTGCGACTCCGGCACGTGTCGCGCGCAGGACCTGTCCGCCTGGGCCGAGGTGCGCACGGCGAGCGGGGACTGGGTGCCCGTCGACGCTACCCCGCAGCACACGGTCGCCCCGAGCCTCGACCTCACCCAGCTGCGCGACCCCCAGAACGTGACCGAGGTGCGCCCTGACGGGGTCGCCGACGTCGTGCCGCCGCCGCCTCTGCAGGAGGACACGGCTCAGAACGACAGCGCGGCACCCGCGGGCCTCGACCTCTCGTGGCTGTGGCCCGTGCTGCGGTTCAGCGCCATCGGCCTGCTGATCGCGCTCGTACTGTGCGGACCTCTGGTGCTCGTGATCGCGGCCAAGGCGGCCCGCCGCCGCACCCGCCGCGCGGTGCCCCATCCGGCCGGGCGAGTCGCCGCGGGCTGGGAGGAGTACGCCGACGCGGCGGTGGATGCGGGGCGTCCGGCGCCGACCGACCTCACGCGGTCGGAGCTCGCCACAGGGTTCGCGACGGCCTCCGCGGAGCGACTGGCGGCGCAGGCCGACCGGGCCGTCTTCGGCGACGCGGAGGTGTCGGAGCACGACGCCGAGGAGTACTGGAGCCTTGTCGACGCCGACCGCCGCGCGCTCCGCCGCGAAGGCGGACTCTGGCGCCGGGCCCGCACGGCCGTATCGTTGAGATCGTTCCTACGGTTCCTGGTGCCTGCCGGCCGGCGAGGCATCCAGCCCATCATCGAGAGGGGGAGGCGACGCGCAGCCCGCGCGCGCCCGTCGACATGAACCCACCCGGCACCACAGACCCGATCGGCGTCACCCTGGGGCTGACCACCACCGTCCTCTCGGTGGTGCTCTACCTCTGGACGGCGCTCGCCCTCTCCGCGGTGTTCCGCAAGTCGGGGGAGGAGTCGTGGAAGGGCTGGGTGCCGATCTACAACCAGGTCGTGCTCCTGCGCCTCGGCGGCTTCTCGGGGTGGTTCCTGCTCCTGCTGCTCTTCCCGATCGTCGGGTGGATCGTGCTCTACGCCGTGCAGGTGATCGCCTGCCACCGCGTCAACCTCGCGTTCGGACTCGGTCCGGGCATGACGGTGCTGGCGGCGCTGCTGTTCCCGGTGTGGGCGAGCGTCGTGGGCTTCGGCTCGGCGCGGTGGCTCGGCCACCCCGAAGACATCGGCGGCCCTTCCCGCACCGGCAACATCAGCGTCCCTGTTCCGGCGGCGGCCCCCGCCGGGTCCGCCGTGTACGGCGACTGGGCGGTGCAGCCGACCGCGCCCGCGTCGCCGGCCGGAGCACCCGCGGGCTGGCCGCACCGGTCATCGGCGGATCCCTCGGACGACCTCCTCGCGCCCGCCGCCCCCGCCGTTCCGGCGCCGGCCGCATCCGCCCCTGCCTCGAGCGTGGTCGCCGAACCCGCTCCCGCGTGGACGCCCGCCCCCGTCGGGGGGTCCGCCCACGCGCTCCGCTCCTACCAGCACGAGCTCGACGACGACCTCGAAGTCTCCGCGATCGCGCCCGGGGCCGTCCCGCCGCAGTCGGCCGCCACCGCCGCCCGGGCCCGCCGCGCCGGCTGGGAGGAGCCCGACGAGGACGTCGCCTACCACGCGGCGCCGTCTCCGGCCGCCGAAGCCTCCGACGCGTCGCCGCCGGCCCCGAGCCTGCCGGGTGCCGCGCCCGACGAAGACGTCGCCCCTCCTGCGGTGCCGTCCCCGATCGCCGAGCCGGTCGACGCGTCGCCTCCGGCCCCGGGCATCCCCGCACCGGCGCATGCGGCGCCCCTCGTCACCCGGGTGCCGATCGTGCGCCAGGAGCCGCCGGTCGAACCGTGGGCGCCGCGCCGCTCGCCGCAGCCCGACATGCCCGTCGACACCACCGACGAGGTCTCGGCCGTCGTCGGCGCGCCGATGGCCGGATCCCCCCGCTCCGCTCTCGGCGCGGTCTCGGCACTGTCCGCGCGACCCGGGATCCCCGACGACGAAGGCTTCGACGAGACGATCATCGCCCGCCGCCGGCGCGTCGAATGGGAGCTGGTGCCGCCCATCGGCAAGACGATCGACCTCACCTCCGACGTGATCATCGTGGGCCGTCGGCCCTCCGGCGACCCCGCCCACCCGACGGCGCAGCTCGTGCCGATCGCCGACGAGACCCGCACCGTGTCGAAGACCCACGCGCGCCTCGAGCTGCGGGGCGACCAGTGGATGATCACCGACCTCGGCTCGACCAACGGCGTCCTGCTGCCCACGCTGATGGGCACCGAGCTCGAAGCGCAGCCCGGCGTCGAGGTCGCCGCGGGGGAGCGCTTCTTCCTCGGCGACGCGGAGGTGCGGCTGCGGCGGAGCGGCGCGTGACCGACCCCGGTGCGCCCGGCGAGGAGCCCGACGACATCACGCTGCTGCGTCGCCGCGACGGCGAGGTGACCGGCGCCTCGTCCGAGAGCTGGGCGGGCTCGACCATGATCGCCCGCCGCGAGTCTCGTCGTCGCTCCGCGCGCGCGGCGGAGCCGGGGGTCGTCGATCCGCTGGCCGACGCCCCCGTCGACCCGGTGCGCACGGCGGCCGGCCCGGTTCCGGATGCCTCCGCGTACCGCGCGCGCGCGGCCGAGGCCGTGATCGTCCCGCGACGCCCCTCCCGTCCTCGCTCCGGCGCCGGCGGTGCGGTGGCGCCTCCGCCGCCCGGGCGGGCCGAGCGCCGACTGGCCGCCCGGCGACTGCTCGTCGTGCTCGGCGGCGGCGCCGCGATGGTCGTCATCGGGGGCGCACTGCTCATCGTGCTGCTGACGCTGCGGTGACCTGCGGGGGAGCGGGCCCCGGCGCGGAGAACGACCGCGCGCCGCAGCATCCGCTCATTTGACCACCCTGCCGCGCGGCGCGTATCATTGATCGGGTGTGCGCTCACGCGCGCCCTGCACCGCGCCTCGGCGCGGAGCCGGGCCATGGATCGCACCATCTCAGGGAACCGGCCTGCGAACAGGCCAACCCCCACGGCATATCCACCAACACGTACGGCAGTCATTCTGCCGTGCCGGCGGATCAACGTGAGGCGCCGCGCGACGAATCGCAAGAATCACCGCGCGGGCCGGGAGAACACGAACGCTGTCACCGTGCAGCACAACAAGGAGAGAACGTGCCAACCATTCAGCAGTTGGTTCGCAAGGGACGCTCGCCCAAGGTCACCAAGACCAAGGCGCCGGCGCTCAAGTCGAACCCGCAGCAGGCCGGGGTCTGCACCCGCGTCTACACGACCACGCCCAAGAAGCCCAACTCGGCGATGCGCAAGGTCGCCCGTGTCAAGCTCCGCAACGGCACCGAGGTCACCGCCTACATCCCCGGCGAGGGCCACAACCTGCAGGAGCACTCGCTCGTGCTGGTGCGCGGCGGTCGTGTGAAGGACCTTCCGGGTGTCCGCTACAAGATCGTCCGCGGTGCGCTCGACACCCAGGCCGTCAAGAACCGTAAGCAGGCTCGCAGCCGCTACGGCGCGAAGAAGGGTTAAGTACCATGCCTCGCAAGGGACCCGCTCCTCGCCGCGTCGTCGTCAACGACCCGGTCTACGGCGCGCCGATCGTCACCCAGCTCGTCAACAAGATCCTCGTCGACGGCAAGAAGTCCATCGCCGAGTCGATCGTCTACACCGCCCTGCGCGGTGTAGAGGCGAAGAACGGCGGCCAGGACGCCGTCGCCACCCTCAAGAAGGCGCTCGACAACGTGCGCCCGACCCTCGAGGTCAAGTCGCGCCGCGTCGGCGGTTCGACCTACCAGGTGCCGGTCGAGGTCAAGCCTCACCGCGCCAACACGCTCGCCCTGCGCTGGCTCGTCAGCTACGCCAAGGGCCGTCGTGAGAAGACGATGACCGAGCGCCTCCAGAACGAGATCCTGGATGCCTCGAACGGCCTGGGTGCCGCGGTCAAGCGCCGCGAAGACACCCACAAGATGGCCGAGTCGAACCGCGCCTTCGCCCACTACCGCTGGTAATCAGCGATCCGGTGCCGGCCGGGGACACCCTTCCCGGCCGGCACCACCGCGACATCCCTCACCACACGTAAGGAAGACACCCCGTGGCACAAGAAGTGCTCACCGACCTCAACAAGGTCCGCAACATCGGCATCATGGCGCACATCGATGCCGGAAAGACGACGACGACCGAGCGCATCCTGTTCTACACGGGGGTCAACCACAAGATCGGCGAGACCCACGACGGCGCTGCCACCACCGACTGGATGGAGCAGGAGCAGGAGCGTGGCATCACGATCACCTCCGCCGCCGTCACGTGCTTCTGGGACAAGAACCAGATCAACATCATCGACACTCCCGGCCACGTGGACTTCACCGTCGAGGTGGAGCGCTCGCTCCGCGTTCTCGACGGCGCCGTCGCGGTCTTCGACGGCAAGGAGGGCGTGGAGCCCCAGTCCGAGACCGTGTGGCGTCAGGCCGACAAGTACGACGTGCCCCGCATCTGCTTCGTCAACAAGATGGACAAGCTCGGCGCCGACTTCTACTTCACCGTCGACACGATCGTCAACCGCCTCAAGGCCAAGCCGCTCGTCATCCAGCTGCCCATCGGCTCCGAGAACGACTTCGTCGGCGTCATCGACCTCGTCGAGATGCGCGCGCTGGTGTGGCCCGGCGACGCCAAGGGCGACGTGACCATGGGCGCCAAGTACGAGATCCAGGAGATCCCGGCCGACCTCGCCGACAAGGCCGCGGAGTACCGCGAGATCCTGCTCGAGACGGTCGCCGAGTCCGACGAGGAGCTCCTCGAGAAGCACTTCGGCGGCGAGCCGCTGACGGTCGCCGAGATCAAGGGCGCGATCCGGAAGATGACGATCGCCTCCGAGCTCTACCCGGTGCTGTGCGGTTCGGCGTTCAAGAACCGCGGCGTGCAGCCCATGCTCGACGCGGTGGTGGACTACCTGCCCTCGCCGCTGGACGTCCCCGCCATCGAGGCGAAGGACCCGAAGAACGAAGAGATCATCATCGAGCGTCACGCCGACCGCGACGAGCCGTTCGCGGCCCTGGCGTTCAAGATCGTGACGCACCCGTTCTTCGGTCGTCTCACCTACATCCGCGTGTACTCCGGTCACCTCGACTCCGGTGCCCAGGTCGTCAACGCGACCAAGGGCAAGAAGGAGCGCATCGGGAAGATCTTCCAGATGCACGCCAACAAGGAGATGCCGGTCGACTCGGTCACCGCCGGTCACATCTACGCCGTCATCGGCCTCAAGGACACCACCACGGGCGACACGCTGTCCGACAGCCAGAACCAGGTCGTCCTCGAGTCGATGACGTTCCCGGAGCCGGTCATCGAGGTCGCGATCGAGCCCAAGACCAAGGCCGACCAGGAGAAGCTGGGTCTGGCGATCCAGAAGCTCGCCGAGGAGGACCCGACGTTCCGCGTGGAGCAGAACGCCGAGACCGGCCAGACGGTCATCAAGGGCATGGGCGAGCTGCACCTCGACATCCTGGTCGACCGCATGAAGCGCGAGTTCAAGGTCGAGGCCAACGTCGGAAAGCCCCAGGTGGCCTACCGCGAGACGATCCGCAAGTCGGTCGAGAAGCACGACTACACCCACAAGAAGCAGACGGGTGGGTCGGGCCAGTTCGCCAAGATCCAGTTCACGATCGAGCCTCTCGAGGTCACGGCCGACAAGACGTACGAGTTCGAGAACAAGGTCACCGGTGGCCGCATCCCGCGCGAGTACATCTCCCCGACCGACCAGGGCTTCCAGGACGCGATGAACGTCGGCGTGCTCGCCGGCTACCCCATCGTGGGCGTCAAGGCGATCCTGCTCGACGGTGCCTCGCACGATGTCGACTCGTCCGAGATGGCGTTCAAGATCGCCGGCTCGATGGGCTTCAAGGAGGCCCTCCGCAAGGCGAACCCGGTCATCCTCGAGCCGATCATGGCCGTCGAGGTGCGTACGCCCGAGGAGTACATGGGCGACGTCATCGGCGACCTGAACTCGCGTCGCGGTCAGATCCAGTCGATGGAGGATGCCGCGGGCGTCAAGGTCGTGCGCGCCAACGTGCCGCTGTCCGAGATGTTCGGCTACATCGGCGACCTGCGCTCCAAGACCTCAGGCCGTGCCGTCTACTCCATGGAGTTCGACAGCTACGCCGAGGTCCCGCGCAACGTCATGGACGAGATCGTCCAGAAGACCAAGGGCGAATAAGCCCTTCGGATGCCGGGGCCCGGTCCGCTCCGACGGCCCGAGCCCCGGCATCCACAAACTCACAACTTCACACACGACTAAGCTAGAGAAATCCCCGTAGCGAACCGGTCGCAACCCAGCGACCGGTTCCCTACACGAACGTCCTGAGGAGGACCCAGTGGCCAAGGCCAAGTTCGAGCGCACCAAGCCGCACGTGAACATCGGAACGATCGGTCACGTCGACCACGGCAAGACCACGCTCACCGCAGCGATCTCGAAGGTGCTCGCCGACAAGTACCCGTCGGCCACCAACGTGCAGCGCGACTTCGCGTCGATCGACTCCGCTCCCGAGGAGCGTCAGCGCGGCATCACGATCAACATCTCGCACGTCGAGTACGAGACCCCCAAGCGTCACTACGCGCACGTCGACGCCCCGGGCCACGCCGACTACATCAAGAACATGATCACCGGTGCCGCTCAGATGGACGGCGCGATCCTCGTGGTCGCCGCCACCGACGGCCCGATGGCGCAGACGCGCGAGCACGTGCTGCTCGCCAAGCAGGTCGGCGTGCCCTACCTGCTCGTCGCGCTGAACAAGTCCGACATGGTCGACGACGAGGAGATCCTGGAGCTCGTCGAGCTCGAGGTCCGCGAGCTGCTGTCGTCGCAGGACTTCGACGGCGACAACGCTCCGGTCGTGCGCGTCTCGGGCCTCAAGGCTCTCGAGGGCGACGCCGAGTGGACCGAGAAGATCGTCGAGCTCATGGAGGCCGTCGACGCCTCGATCCCCGACCCGGTGCGTGACAAGGACAAGCCGTTCCTCATGCCCGTCGAGGACGTCTTCACCATCACCGGCCGTGGCACGGTCGTCACGGGTCGCGCCGAGCGCGGCACGCTGGCCATCAACTCCGAGGTCGAGATCGTGGGTCTGCGCCCGACGCAGAAGACGATCGTCACCGGTATCGAGATGTTCCACAAGCAGCTCGACGAGGCCTGGGCCGGCGAGAACTGCGGTCTGCTCCTGCGCGGCACCAAGCGTGACGACGTCGAGCGCGGCCAGGTCGTCGTGAAGCCCGGTTCGGTCACCCCGCACACCAACTTCGAGGGCACGGCGTACATCCTGTCCAAGGAGGAGGGCGGCCGCCACAACCCGTTCTTCACGAACTACCGCCCGCAGTTCTACTTCCGCACCACCGACGTCACCGGCGTCATCTCGCTGCCCGAGGGCACCGAGATGGTCATGCCCGGCGACACCACCGACATGACGGTCGAGCTGATCCAGCCCATCGCCATGGAAGAGGGCCTCGGCTACGCGATCCGTGAGGGTGGCCGCACCGTCGGCGCCGGCACGGTCACGAAGATCCTCAAGTAAGACCTGCTGTTCCGCAGAAGCCCTCCAGGCCATCGGCCTGGGGGGCTTCTCGGCGTTGCCGTGAAAGTCCCCTGCGTCTCGCGCGTCACGCTTGACGCTTATTGCACTTCTCTCTAGGGTGGATACAGCAGTCACGCAAGCAACACGAGACTCTCCCGCCCCCCACACTACGAGGAGAGTCTCTGCCGTGTCTGGCGTCGTCTATTCGTAGTTTCGAAGGGGGGAAATCCTGCACACCGCGGTGCGCCTTGAAGCCACCGATCCCTGTCTGGATGACTCGCTCTTGACTACCCCCTCGCTTTCGCTGTTCCGTCGCGCCCGGAAGGCGACCGCCCTCGCGGTCACCGGTGCCCTCGTCGTCGGTCTGCTCGCCATCGGCGGCTCCGCCGTGGCCGCGACACCCGCGCCCACGGACACGCCGACGCCTGCCGCGACCGACACCGCGACGCCGACTCCGACCGACACACCGTCGGCGACTCCGGCACCCACGTCGGCTCCGTCGCCGTCCACCACATCCGAGCCCACGGCGAGCGCCACACCTTCCGCGACGCCGACGCCCACTCCTGCGACGACTCCGACGCCGACCCCGACCTCATCGGCGAGCGCGGCGCCCCCCACCGGCCCGACGGCCGTGCGCAACGCGGCCCAGTCGCGCATGCTCGCCGCGAGCGGCATCGGCATCATGGCAGCGGGTGTTCCGGAGGCGCCGACACCTGTCTGGACCGAGAACTTCGAGCAGGGGCTCACGACGACCACGCCCAGCGCGATCTCGACGTACGCGACCGGGCGGTACACGGCATCCACCGGCTGGAACACCGGGACCAACTGCACCGGCGTTCTCGTCAACTACACGGCGACCTACCCGAACGCGTCATTCTGCCCGAGTCAGGCGGCGAACACCTCCACGCTCAGCGCTCGCGATGTGCGCCGCATGGCCGATGTGCTGGGCCAGCTCGCGAACGGCACCGTCGGTGGAACCACCGCCGCCGCGCCCGTGAACGGCTCGACTGCGGGCGCGACGGGCACACAGTCCAACCATGCGCTGACCGCCGTCCCCTACGCGGTCGTCGCCGGCGGCACGCAAGTGCTGCGTTCGGCCGCGGGCATCGGTGTTACGGCAACCGACAACCGCTACTACACGATGCAGATGGATGCCGTGGGCGCGCGCTGCGGCACGAACAACGCCTCGCTGTCAGCCGGACTCGTGACCGCAGCCGGGGTATCGCTCCTCAACGCGTTCCCCACCGCGGTCGTGCCGTGCGCGGCGTCCGGATCGGTCTTCTACACGTCGCCCACCCAGACTGCCAGCGGCGGCGGCACCGACCCGGCAATCTCCGCCTCGGTGCGCGCCGCGACCTACACCGGCACCGCGTCCGCTCTCCTGACGCCGGCGCAGCTCTCGAGCGCGCAGGTGCAGATCACCAACTCGACCACCGGCATCGGCAGCGGGTTCGGCCTCGACAACATCGACATCTTCGACGTGACCCCGGCGCTCGACATCGCCTTCGACTCGGGAACCGTCAGTGCCGGCCTGCCCTCGACTCTGACGTTCACGATCACGAACACCAGCGAGCTCGCCGCCAAGACCGACTGGGCCTTCTCGACCGCGCTGCCGTCGGGTGTCGTGGTCGCGCCGACACCGGCCGTCGGCGGAACGTGCACCAATGCGACCGGCACCGCGTACTCCGTCACCGCTGCAGCCGGCGGATCGACCGTGGGGGCGACCGGCGGAGACCTCACCGCGGGGATGACCTCGTGCACGGTGACAGTCCAGGTCGTCGCCGCGAACGCGGGCACCTACACGATCGCCCCGGCCGCCACGACGAGCACGACGGGCTTCTCCGCGCCGCCGGCGGCATCCGTCACCGTGACCGCCGCCGCGACCATCACGATCCAGAAGAACGTCGTCTCCCGGGCGATCACCGCCGACCAGTTCCAGCTGACACTGAGCGCGGCCAGTGGTACCCAGTTGTCGTCGGCGACGACCACCGGGACCGCCACCGGGCTCCAGACGCAGAAGGTCGGCCCGGTCGCCGTCACCCGCGGGGCGACCTACGTCATCGCGGAGACGATCCTGACCACCGCAACGCTCGACACGTACGACACCATCTACTCGTGCGTGCGAGCCGGAGCGACGATCGCGAGCGGCACCTCGGGCTCGGGCAACGTCACGATCCCCGACGAGGCCGGCGCCGACATCGTCTGCACCTTCACCAACACCGCGACGGCGACCGCGACGCTCTACTGCGACAGCAACTACGTGTACGCGGTGGGTCAGAACGGCGCGATCGCCCAGGTCAACGCCTCCACGGGCGCAGTGACGAAGGTCGCCGACGCGATCGCCGGCACCACCACCACGAACGCCGCGAACGCCCTCGCGGTCGTCCCGGGCGGCACGTCCGCGTTCGCGATCATCCGCGGCGCCACCGCCGATATCGCCCAGAGCGTCATCAAGTACACCTCCGGCGGCGCCACCACGTTGACCTCCGTGGTCGACAGCACGCCCAACGTGTCGCTCGGCACGGGGACCGCCATCATCGGCGGTGCGATCCGCACCGATCCCAGTACAGGCGCCAACAAGTACGTGGTGATGACGGGAACCACCGCCAACGCGGCCAGCCAGGTGGCGCTGTGGGAGTACAACGAGACGGGGACGCCGAGATTCGTCCAGAAGGGCGTGGTCGCCACCGGCTACGCGGTGGCGGCGAACGGCGACCTCGCGTTCGACCGCAACGGCAACCTCCACATCGTCGTCTCGCGGGCCAACCAGACCCGCACGATCGACATCACGAAGGCGGCCTACGACGCCGCGTCGGGCACGGGAGCGATCGCCGCCAGCACCGCGGCCGCCGGCTCCCCCTCCCTCCAGAACGTCAACGGCATCGGCTTCACCGCCCGGGGCACCGTCTACCTCGCCGACGGGGCCGGGGTGCAGCAGTACGACCCGCAGACGTGGGCCGCGATCCTCCCGTCCACCACGTACGCGTACGGCGGCGTCTTCGGACAGATCGCCGGCGTCAACGCGACCGGCACCGACCTCGCCACGTGCGCGTCGCCCTCGACCATCTCGCTCGAGAAGAACATCGTCTCCCGCTTCACCGCGACCGATCAGTTCCAGATCACGATGACCGTCGCGGGGCAGGCGGCTCCGATCGGCACCGCTACGACGACCGGCACGGCGACGGGCACCCAGGCGCAGCGGATCGGGCCCATGGTCGCGCAGGTCGGCACCACGCTCACCATCGCCGAGACGGCGACCTCGGGTGCGATCACCAACTACACGACCATCTACGAATGCTGGGCCGACGGGCAGCGCATCGCCTCCGCGCAGCTGACCGGCACGACGCGCCAGGCGAGTGTGACGATCCCCTTCCAAGAGGGTGTCGGTGTGGCATGCACGTTCTACAACACTCCGCAGCCGGCCGCCACCGTCATCCTCCGCAAATCCGTCGTCGACGGACTCGGCGCGAACCCGCAGCCGGCGGCGAACTGGCGCGTGGCGACGCAGATCACCGCCTCGACCGGTACGGCGACGCTCCCCGTCAACAGCGGGAACACCTCCAACCGGGCCGAGGCGCCGACGGCCGCCGACGGTTCGGCGACCTTCTTCGTGCTGTTCGGCACGGCCGCCTCCTCGGCCAACCTCACCCTGTCCGAGATCCAGCAGACGGGCTACCGCTCCGACAGCATCTCGTGCACGGTGACGCGCGGCGCGACCCCCACGACCTACACGGGTGCTGCCGGCACGATCAGTCTCGCCCTGGGCGGCGCGGCGATCGCCGCGGGCAACACCGTGGACTGCACCTTCACCAACCGTCCGATCGCGACCGTGACGCTGGTCAAGACGGTCTCGTCCGGCTCTGTCGCGCCGTCGACATGGAGTCTCGCGGCGACGCGCAGCAACGCCAACGCGCTCCCCGGCCCGACGGGAACCACCGGAACGGCCGGAACCACCAGCATCCCGGTCTCCGCCGGTGTCTCGTACAACCTCGCCGAGAGCGGCGGTCCCGCGACGTACCAGCAGGTCGGCAACTGGCAGTGCCTCGACGCCAACTCACAGGCCGTCGCCGTCACCGCCGCCGGTGACGTCACCTTCCCGCAGGGCGCGACCGTCACGTGCCGCGTCACGAACGCGACCTCGACCATCACCCTCATCAAGAGCATCGCCGCCGGTGCGCCCGCGGCGTACCTGCCGAGCGCCTTCACGCTCACCGCGACGCCCGCGACCTTCGCCGGGCTCACCGCGACGAGCGTCGTCGGCAGCGCGAGCGGCACGGCGATCGAGGTGCGCCCCGGCTTCAGCTACACGCTCACGGAGGCCACGACCACCGCGAACTCCCCGCGGCTGTGGTACCAGACCGTCCTCCAGCAGTGCACGGATGCCTCGGCCACGAGCTGCGTGACGGTCGGCTCCGCGATCACGACCCCGGCGGCCGGCGGCACGGCGTTCTACCGCTTCATCAACGCGCAGGCGCCGCAGATCGCCCTGCCGCTGACCGGTGGCCCCGCCACCGACGCCTTCTTGATCGCGGGCGCCGTCGTGCTCGTGATCGCCGCCGGCGCGGCCGCGCTGCGCACGTGGCGCCGATCGCGGAGGTCGTCGGCATGAGAAGACCCCTCTACCGGTACCGACTGCCCTCGGCAGCACCACCGACATCCGTCCCCAACGAACCCACCCAGAACAACACCCAGAACACCCTTACCCACACTCCGATCTCGGGGGGGAAAATGAACGCAACCATGAAGCGGATCACCGCCGCTGTGGGCGCCATCGCGCTCGGCGCGATGGTGGCCGTCGCGGGGGCCGTCCCGGCCAACGCCGTCAACATCAACAACGCGACCCCGGTCGCGCTGACCATCCACAAGCACGCCAAGACCGCCACCAATGGCGTGACGCCCGGTGTCGGCAACGAGACCAACGCGTCGGTTCCCGGCGCCGGCATCAACGGCGTCACCTTCTCGGTGCAGCGCGTCGGCACGATCGACCTCACGACCGACGCCGGCTGGCAGCAGGTCGCCGCCATCCGCGCGGCGATCGCCGGGGGTCAGACGCCCACGCAGGCCGTCTCGGGCTACACGCTCGGCACCGCCGTCACCGGCACCACCGCCACCAACGCGGGCGAGGACGGCTACCTGCAGTTCACGCAGGCCGCCAACGGTCTCACCAAGTCGATGTACCTCGTCACCGAGACGGCAGCCCCCAGCACCGTCACGACGCGGTCCGACCCGTTCCTGGTGACCCTGCCGCAGGCCAACACCGCGAACGACACCTGGATCTACGACGTGCAGGTGTACCCCAAGAACGGTGTGACCTCGCTCAACAAGACGGTCATCGCGCCGACGGCCCAGGAGACGGCCGCCGGTCGTGACCTGGTGCGCTGGAACATCACCGCGAGCGTGCCGATCCTGCCGACCACGCAGCCGGCGACGACGGTCAACTCCTTCGTCGTCTCCGACACGATCAACCCGACGAACCTGGCGTTCGTGACCAACGTCACCGGTCTGACGGGTGTCGCGGCACCGACGGTCACGCTGCGCAACGCGGCCAACACCGCCGACGTCGCGCTGACGATCGGCGCGGCGAACACGAACGACGTCACGATCGCCCCCAGCACCACCGGTGGGGCGACGCAGCTGAAGGCGACCTTCAACGCATCGGGTCTCACAAAGCTGCAGGCCAACCAGGGCGGCCTCGTGACGTTCAACGTGCTCGCACGTGTCATCAGCGTTCCCACCAACGGTCAGATCACCAACACGGCCGGTACGTCGATCAACGGCACCACCAACGGCGCCATCGACGGCACGCAGACCGGCCCGGTGGTCTCCGCCACCACGCCGTTCGCGAACCTGACGATCTTCACGTACGCGCAGGGCACGAACACCAACCAGCTCGGCGGTGCCGTCTACGCGCTGCTGGACTCCGCGGGCAACGCGGTGATCGTCAACGGCGTCGCGGTGACGGGCACCGCCGACCCGACCACCGGTCAGGTCACGTTCCCGAACATCCCGGCGACGGGCGGGACGAACAACTACCAGGTCGCGGTCACCACGAACGTGCCCGGCTACACGCTGGTCGGCGCCACTCCGCGTCCGGTCACCGTGGTCGCGGGCACGCCGGTCATCCCGGCGGACCCGAAGACGGCGGGCAACAACTACGTGCCCGTGGCCTTCCAGCAGGTGCCTGCGTGGGCGCTGCCCCTCACCGGTGGTGACGGCGGCCTCTGGTTCGGCATCGGCGGCGGCGCGCTGCTGGCCGTCGCGATCGGCGCCGCCGTGGTGATCGGCAACCGCCGTCGCCGCGCGGCTACTGTCGAGGCGTAAGCGCGACATCCCTCCTGGCCGGCCGCTGCGCGAGCAGCGGCCGGCCAGCACTCTTTCAGCCCAGGAAGCGCAGCATCACCTCATGACCGACGTCGATACGGCACCACCCCGACCCGCGCGCGCCAAGCGCCGCGTCTCGGGACTGTCGATCGTCATCGCCGTCACGGCGCTCGCCGGGGTGCTGCTGCTGATGTACCCGACGATCGCGGCGTGGTTCACGCAGTATCAGCAGGCGCTGGAGATCGACCAGTACTCCGGGGCCGTCCGCGACCTCGGCCCGAACGCGCGCACGGACGCGATCGCGGCGGCCACGGCCTACAACGCGCAGCTGACCGACGGATCCTCAGTCGTGGCGGCCAACGAACGCAAGCCTCTGGCGGGACAGGATGCCGCGGCTCACGACTCGTACGGGACGCTGCTGAACGCCGACGCGGAGGGGCTGATGGCCCGCATCCGCATCCCCTCGATCGACGCCGACCTGCCGATCTTCCACGGCACCTCGGACGACACCCTCGCCCGCGGAGTCGGTCACCTCGAGGGCACAGCGCTGCCCGTCGGCGGGGTCGGGACCCACTCGGTGCTGACCGGCCACCGCGGCCTGGCGACCGCCGAGCTCTTCGACCATCTCGACCAGGTCAAGGTCGACGACACCTTCACGATCGAGGTGTTCGGCGAGATCCTCACCTACCGCGTGATCAGCACGACGGTCGTCGAGCCGCAGGACACAGAGACGCTGTACCCGCAGCCGGGCAAGGACCTCGTCACCCTCATCACCTGCACGCCGCTGGGGATCAACAGTCACCGCATCCTCGTCACGGGGGAGCGGGTGCTCCCGACGCCGACCGACGACGTCAACGCCGCGGGAAAGCGGCCCGACGTGCCGCGGTTCCCCTGGTGGGCGGTGATCCTCGGCGGCACCGTCGTCGTGCTCGTCGCCTACGTGTGGATCTCCAGCCGCCCGCGGCGCCCCGTGACCGCTCTTCCCCCCGCCGGGCCGGTGGGCCAAGATGGCACCGACGCCCACCGGGGGCCGTGAAGGAGTGGACATGGGTATCGAGGATCTCGTGAACCAGGGCAAGGACTTCCTGGAGCAGAACAAGGACAAGATCGGTGAGGCGCTCAAGAGCGACCAGGCCGAGCAGATCAGCGACAACGTGCTGGACGCGGCGGCGGACTTCGTCAAGAAGGTCGCCCCGGAGGGCGCCCACGAGCAGATCGACGGCGTGCGCGACAACATCGACAAGTCGATCGGCACCGAGTAGCGGCATCCGCACCACCGGCGGCCCGGGAGCTCACGCTCCCGGGCCGCCGTCGCGCCCGCCGAGGGTGCGCGGGAATCGCGACACGCCCGAGTTTGCGACACGCCCGGGCTGCACGTAGACTAGGGAAGTTCCACATTCCAGCGCGCCTTCGGCGTGCAGAGGATCACTGCCAGGGCAGTGCATAGGCGGCGCGAGAGCGCAGGGTCCTAGGCCGCGGGCAGCAGAACACCACATCCACACTCCCATCCCGTTCGCGGGAGCGCACGCGTGCGTGCGGGGAGTGGGGAGCCGGATGCCTCGGCAGCCGGTGTGACAGCAGAACAGTGGTGCAGCATCCACCGTGACGAGCGGTGAACGAAGTGCCCAGGGCGAGGGAGCACCCTCCCACGCCCCCGTGCGTCCAATGCCCGAGAGGTATGACGCGGAAAGAGAGTGAGCAGACAATGGCGGGACAGAAGATCCGCATTCGCCTGAAGTCGTACGATCACGCAGGGCTCGACAGCTCCGCGCGCAAGATCGTCGACACCGTGACCCGTGCGGGCGCGACCGTGGTGGGCCCCGTGCCCCTGCCGACCGAGAAGAACGTCGTGTGCGTCATCCGGTCGCCCCACAAGTACAAGGACAGCCGCGAGCACTTCGAGATGCGCACCCACAAGCGCCTCATCGACATCATCGACCCGACGCCCAAGGCCGTCGACTCGCTGATGCGTCTCGACCTCCCGGCCGATGTCAACATCGAGATCAAGCTCTGAGGCTCGACATGGCTGACATCAACTCCAAGATTTCGAAGGGCCTGCTGGGCACCAAGCTCGGTATGACCCAGGTGTGGAACGAGAACGGCAAGCTCATCCCCGTCACGGTGATCGAGCTCGCGCCGAACGTCGTCACCCAGATCCGCACGCCCGAGAAGGACGGCTACAACGCCGTTCAGATCGCGTACGGCCAGATCGACCCGCGCAAGGTCAACAAGCCGCAGTCGGCCCACTTCGAGGCCGCCGGCGTGACCCCCCGCCGCCACCTCACCGAGGTGCGCACCGCCGACGCCGCTGACTACTCACTCGGTCAGGAGCTCACGGTGGACGCCACCTTCGAGGCCGGCCAGCTGGTCGACGTCGTCGGCACCAGCAAGGGCAAGGGCTTCGCCGGTGTCATGAAGCGTCACAACTTCAAGGGCGTGTCCGCATCGCACGGTGCGCACCGCAACCACCGCAAGCCCGGCTCGATCGGCGCCTCGTCGACTCCGAGCCGCGTCTTCAAGGGCATGCGCATGGCCGGCCGTATGGGTGGCGAGCGCGTGACCGTCCTCAATCTCACGGTGCACGCCGTCGACGCCGAGAAGGGTCTGCTGCTCGTCAAGGGCGCCGTCCCCGGTGCGCGTGGCCGCATCGTCTACGTCCGCAACGCAGTGAAGGGTGCCTGATCATGGCTGACTCGACTCTCGCGCTCGACGTCGTGAAGACCGACGGCAAGAAGGCCGGCTCCGTAGAGCTGCCCGCCGCGATCTTCGACGTCAAGACGAACATCCCGCTCATCCACCAGGTCGTCGTCGCGCAGCGCGCCGCCGCCCGCCAGGGCACCCACTCGACCAAGCGTCGCGGTGAGGTCTCCGGTGCCGGCCGCAAGCCCTTCAAGCAGAAGGGCACGGGTAACGCCCGTCAGGGCTCGATCCGCGCGCCGCACATGACCGGCGGTGGCATCGTGCACGGCCCGAAGCCGCGTGACTACGGCCAGCGCACCCCCAAGAAGATGATCGCCGCCGCCCTCCTGGGTGCGCTCAGCGACCGCGCCCGGGGTTCGCGTCTGCACGTCGTCGACTCGTTCGGCATCGAGGGCAACCCGTCGACGAAGGCCGCCGCCGCGGTGCTCGCCGCGCTGGCGCCCACGAAGAACGTGCTGGTCGTCCTCACCCGTGACGACGACCTCAGCGTGCTGAGCGTGCGCAACCTCGCGTACGTCCACGTGCTGTACTCCGACCAGCTCAACGCCTACGACGTGCTCGTCTCCGACGACATCGTCTTCACCAAGGCCGCCATCGACGCGTTCATCGCCTCGAAGTCGGTCACCGAGGAGGTCTCGGCATGACCGCCGTACAGAAGGACCCGCGCGACATCATCCTGAAGCCGGTCGTCTCGGAGAAGAGCTACGGGCTCATCGACGAGGGCAAGTACACGTTCCTGGTGGACCCGCGTGCCTCCAAGACGGAGATCAAGCTCGCCATCGAGAAGATCTTCGGCGTCAAGGTGGCCGCGGTCAACACGCTGAACCGCACGGGCAAGACCCGTCGCACCCGCTTCGGCACCGGCAAGCGCAAGGACACCAAGCGCGCCATCGTGACCCTGAAGTCGGGCACCATCGACATCTTCACGGCAGTCGGCTGACGGTCGGGATAGAGGACTAGAGAACAATGGCTATTCGCAAGTACAAGCCCACGACCCCGGGTCGCCGCGGCTCGTCGGTGGCCGACTTCGCCGAGATCACCCGATCGACGCCCGAGAAGTCGCTCCTCCGCCCGCTCAGCAAGACCGGTGGCCGCAACAACCAGGGCCGCATCACCACCCGCCACATCGGCGGTGGGCACAAGCGCCAGTACCGCGTCATCGACTTCCGTCGCAACGACAAGGACGGCATCGACGCCAAGGTCGCGCACATCGAGTACGACCCCAACCGCACCGCGCGCATCGCGCTGCTGCACTACGTCGACGGCGAGAAGCGCTACATCATCGCGCCGAACAAGCTGTCGCAGGGCGACATCGTCGAGTCGGGTCCCGGCGCCGACATCAAGCCCGGCAACAACCTGCCGCTGCGCAACATCCCCACCGGTACCGTGATCCACGCCATCGAGCTGCGTCCCGGCGGCGGGGCCAAGATGGCTCGTTCGGCCGGCGCCTCGGTGCGTCTGGTCGCCAAGGACGGCCCGTACGCGCAGTTGCGTCTGCCCTCGGGTGAGATCCGCAACGTCGATGCGCGCTGCCGGGCGACCATCGGCGAGGTCGGCAACGCCGAGCAGTCGAACATCAACTGGGGCAAGGCCGGCCGCAACCGCTGGAAGGGCATCCGCCCGACCGTCCGCGGTGTCGCGATGAACCCGGTCGACCACCCGCACGGTGGTGGTGAGGGCAAGACGTCCGGTGGACGTCACCCCGTGACCCCGTGGGGCCAGAAGGAAGGCCGCACGCGTCACGCGAACAAGGAAAGCGACCAGTACATCGTCCGTCGTCGCAACGCCGGCAAGAAGCGGAAGTAGGAGTAGAGGAAGATGCCTCGCAGTCTCAAGAAGGGCCCCTTCGTCGACGATCACCTGCTTCGCAAGGTCGTCGTCCAGAACGAAGCCGGTTCCAAGAACGTCATCAAGACCTGGTCCCGTCGTTCGATGATCGTGCCGGCCATGCTCGGCCACACGATCGCCGTGCACGACGGTCGCAAGCACATCCCCGTGTTCGTGACCGAGACCATGGTCGGCCACAAACTGGGCGAGTTCGCGCCCACCCGCACCTTCCGCGGCCACGTGAAGGACGACAAGAAGGGCCGTCGCCGCTAAGGCGACCGAGAGGAGAGAGAAATGGTGGAGTCCATCGCACGCGTGCGACACATCCGCGTGACCCCTCAGAAGGCTCGTCGTGTCGTCGCGCTCATCAAGGGCAAGCAGGCCGAAGAGGCCCTCGCCATCCTGAAGTTCGCGCCGCAGAGCGCGAGCGAGCCGATCTACAAGCTCGTCGCCTCGGCGATGGCGAACGCCCGCGTCACGGCGGACAAGACGAACGAGTTCCTGGACGACCAGGACCTCTACGTCAAGAACGCCTACGTGGACGAGGGCACGACGCTCAAGCGTTTCCAGCCCCGTGCCCAGGGACGCGCGTTCCAGATCAAGAAGCGCACGAGCCACATCACGGTCGTGCTGTCCACGCCCGAGGTCGCCGAGACGGCGTCTGCCGGCACCACGAAGAAGGCGAGCAAGTAATGGGCCAGAAGGTCAACCCGTACGGCTTCCGCCTCGGCATCACCACCGACCACGTGTCGCGGTGGTTCTCCGACTCGACGAAGCCGGGCCAGCGCTACGCCGACTACGTGGCCGAGGACATCCGTATCCGCAAGCTCCTCGCGACGCAGCTCGACCGCGCCGGTGTGAGCAACATCGAGATCGAGCGCACCCGCGACCGCGTCCGCGTCGACATCCACACCGCCCGCCCGGGCATCGTGATCGGCCGCCGCGGCGCCGAGGCCGAGCGCATCCGCGCCGACCTCGAGAAGCTCACCGGCAAGCAGATCCAGCTGAACATCCTCGAGGTCAAGAACCCCGAGGCCGACGCTCAGCTGGTCGCGCAGGGCATCGCCGAGCAGCTCTCCGCCCGCGTGGCCTTCCGCCGCGCGATGCGCAAGGGTCTGCAGGGCGCTCAGCGCGCCGGCGCCAAGGGCGTCCGCATCCAGGTCTCCGGCCGCCTCGGCGGCGCCGAGATGAGCCGTTCGGAGTTCTACCGCGAGGGTCGTGTGCCGCTGCACACGCTGCGCGCGAACATCGACTACGGCTTCTACGAGGCCAAGACCACCTTCGGCCGCATCGGTGTGAAGGTCTGGATCTACAAGGGCGACCTCACCAACAAGGAGCTCGCTCGCGAGCAGGCCAACGCCCCGAAGGCGCCCCGCGGTCGCGACGACCGTCGTGGCGGCCCCCGTGGCGACCGCCGCAACGAGGCCCCCGTGGCAGAAGGAGCGTCTGCCTGATGCTTATCCCCCGCAAGGTCAAGTACCGCAAGCAGCACCACCCCGGCCGCTCGGGCCAGGCCACCGGTGGCACCAAGGTGTCGTTCGGTGAGTTCGGCATCCAGGCGCTCACGCCGGCCTATGTGACGAACCGTCAGATCGAGTCCGCTCGTATCGCGATGACCCGTCACATCAAGCGCGGTGGAAAGGTGTGGATCAACATCTACCCCGACCGCCCGCTCACCAAGAAGCCGGCCGAAACCCGCATGGGTTCCGGTAAGGGCTCGCCCGAGTGGTGGGTCGCCAACGTCAAGCCCGGCCGCGTCCTGTTCGAGGTCGCCGGCGTCGACGAGACCCTCGCTCGCGAGGCCCTGACCCGTGCCATCCACAAGCTGCCCCTGAAGGCACGCATCATCAAGCGCGAGGAGGGCGACGCATAATGGCGATCGGCACCAAGACGCTCGCCCCGAGCGAGCTCGACACGTTCGAAGACCAGCGCCTCGTCGAGGAGCTGCGCAAGGCCAAGGAGGAGCTGTTCAACCTGCGCTTCCAGTCGGCCACCGGCCAGCTCGAGAGCCACGGCCGCATCCGCGCCGTGAAGCGCGACATCGCGCGGCTCTACACCGTCATCCGTGAGCGCGAGCTCGGCATCCGTGCCACGCCCGCCGCGGTCGACACGACGAAGGCGAAGAAGAGCAAGGCCAAGAAGGCGGATGCCGCCGACGAGGCCGTGAAGGAAGAGGCCGAGTGATGGCTGAGACCACCGAGAAGAAGGCCGCCCCCAAGAAGGCCGCCGCCGCCAAGACCGAGGCCCCTGTGGTCGAGGTCGCGGGCCACGAGTCGGCCGCGCACGACGTGCGCGACGCGGACGCGCGCGGCTACCGCAAGACCCGCCGCGGCTACGTCGTCAGCGACAAGATGGACAAGACGATCGTCGTCGAGGTCGAGGACCGCGTGAAGCACCCGCTCTACGGCAAGGTCATCCGCCGCACGTCGAAGGTCAAGGCCCACGACGAGTCGAACTCCGCCGGCATCGGCGACCTGGTCGTCATCAACGAGACCCGCCCGCTGAGCGCCACGAAGCGCTGGCGTCTGGTCGAGATCCTGGAGAAGGCCAAGTGATCCAGCAGGAATCCCGCCTCAAGGTCGCCGACAACACCGGCGCCAAGGAGCTGCTCACGATCCGCGTGCTCGGCGGCTCGCAGCGCCGGTACGCCGGCCTGGGCGACATCATCGTCGCCACCGTCAAGGACGCGATCCCCGGTGGCAACGTCAAGAAGGGCGACGTGGTCAAGGCCGTGATCGTCCGCACCGTCAAGCAGACCCGTCGTCCCGACGGTTCCTACATCAAGTTCGACGAGAACGCCGCCGTGATCCTGAAGGGCGACGGGGAGCCCCGTGGCACCCGCATCTTCGGACCGGTCGGCCGTGAGCTTCGCGACAAGAAGTTCATGAAGATCGTCTCGCTCGCCCCGGAGGTCATCTGATCATGGCGAACATCAAGAAGGGCGACCTGGTTCAGGTCATCTCGGGCGCCAAGCCCGAGCGCGGCGGCGACCGCGGCAAGCAGGGCAAGGTCCTCGAGGTCCTCGCCGAGCAGAACCGCGTCATCGTCGAGGGCGTGAACTACGTCACGAAGCACAACCGCGTGGGTCAGACCCAGCGCGGCACCAAGACGGGTGGCATCGAGACGTTCGAAGCACCCATCCACATCTCCAACGTCGCCGTCGTCGACCCCTCGACCAAGAAGCCGACCCGCGTCGGCCACCGCGTCGAGGAGCAGGTGAAGGACGGCGTCAAGCGCACCGTCCGCGTGCGCTACGCGAAGAAGTCAGGCAAGGACCTCTGAACATGAGCATCGATACTGCCGCGCCCGCTCGCAAAATCCAGCCGCGCCTGAAGCAGAAGTACAACGCCGAGATCAAGAAGGCGCTGCAGGAGGAGTTCGGCTACGCGAACGTCATGCAGACGCCCGGACTGGTCAAGGTCGTCGTGAACACCGGCGTCGGCGAGGCTGCTCGCGACAGCAAGGTGATCGATGGCGCGGTCGACGACCTCACCAAGATCACCGGCCAGAAGCCGATCGTCACCAAGGCCCGCAAGTCGATCGCGCAGTTCAAGCTGCGCGAGGGACAGCCCATCGGCGCGCACGTCACCCTCCGCGGTGACCGCGCGTGGGAGTTCATCGACCGGCTGGTCTCGCTGGCCCTTCCCCGCATCCGCGACTTCCGCGGCCTGTCGGGCGCCCAGTTCGACGGCAACGGCAACTACACGTTCGGCCTGCAGGAGCAGTCGGTCTTCCACGAGATCGACCAGGACAAGATCGATCGCGTCCGCGGCTTCGACATCACCGTCGTCACCACCGCGAAGACGGATGCCGAGGGCCGCGCTCTGCTGCGTCACCTGGGCTTCCCCTTCCGCACGGAGGACGCTCAGGCGTGATCACCCTCGCCTCGGGGGCTCCGAGGCATCCATGGAAGGTCGTCTGTCGTGTAACGGCAGCCGAAACCTCATGACAGAAAGAAGCAACACATGACGATGACAGACCCGGTCGCAGACATGCTGACCCGTCTGCGCAACGCGAATTCGGCGCACCACGACTCCGTGTCGCTGCCGAGCTCGAAGCTCAAGACGCACATCGCCGAGATCCTCCAGCAGGAGGGCTACATCTCCGGTTGGGAGGTCAGCGACGCCCGCGTCGGCCAGACCCTCACCCTGACGCTGAAGTACGGCCCGAACCGCGAGCGGTCGATCGCCGGCATCAAGCGCGTCTCGAAGCCCGGCCTGCGCGTGTACGCACGCTCGACCGAGATCCCCACCGTCCTCGGTGGCCTCGGCGTCGCGATCCTGTCCACCTCCTCCGGTCTCCTCACCGACCGTCAGGCCGAGCAGAAGGGCGTGGGCGGGGAAGTTCTCGCCTACGTGTGGTGACCCCGCCATGTCTCGTATCGGACGTCTTCCCATCGACATCCCCTCCGGCGTGACCATCACGGTCGCCGGTCAGGACGTCGCCGTCAAGGGGCCCAAGGGCGAGCTCACGCTCACCGTGGCCAGCCCCATCGAGGTCACGGTCGAGGAGAACCAGGTCCTGGTCTCCCGTCCCGACGACGAGCGCGAGTCGCGCTCGCTGCACGGGCTCACTCGCACCCTGATCAACAACAACATCATCGGCGTCACCCAGGGCTACACCAAGGGCCTCGAGGTCGTCGGCACCGGATACCGCGTCGCCCAGAAGGGCGGCTCGATCGAGTTCGCCCTCGGCTTCTCGCACCCCGTGCTGGTCGATCCCCCCGCGGGCATCACGCTCACGGTCGAGGGCAACAACAAGGTGACCGTCAGCGGCATCGACAAGCAGGCCGTCGGCGAGGCGGCCGCGAACATCCGCAAGATCCGCAAGCCCGAGCCCTACAAGGGCAAGGGTGTGCGGTACGCCGGCGAGGTCGTTCGTCGCAAGGCCGGAAAGAGTGGTAAGTAAGCATGGCCGTCAAGTCCAAGTCCGACGCGCGCTCGCGTCGCCACCTGCGCCTTCGCAAGAAGGTCGTGGGCACGCCCGAGCGTCCGCGTCTCGTCGTGAACCGCTCTGCGCGCCACGTCTTCGTCCAGCTCGTCGACGACAGCAAGGGCCACACCGTGGCGTCGGCCTCGACGCTCGAGGACGGCCTGCGCACGTTCGAGGGTGACAAGACCGCCAAGGCGCGCAAGGTCGGCGAGCTCGTCGCCGAGCGCGCGAAGGCCGCCGGCGTCACCGACGTCGTGTTCGACCGTGGCGGCAACCGCTACGCCGGTCGCGTCGCCGCCATCGCGGACGGCGCCCGTGAGGGAGGTCTGAACCTGTGAGCGACGCAGTGTCCACCAACAAGGAGAACAACGTGACCGAGCAGGCAGCCGCCGAGGCGCCGGTCGAGACCGCAGCTGCGACCGCCGAGCGGGAGCCCCGCCGCGGTGGTCGCGAGCGCAGCCAGACCCGTGGTGACCGTGGCGGTCGCGACCGCAACGAGAGCCAGTTCCTCGAGCGTGTCGTGACCATCAACCGCGTGTCGAAGGTCGTCAAGGGCGGCCGTCGCTTCAGCTTCACGGCGCTGGTCGTCGTGGGTGACGGCAACGGCGTCGTGGGCGTCGGCTACGGCAAGGCCCGCGAGGTGCCCCTGGCGATCTCGAAGGGTGTCGAAGAGGCCAAGCGCAACTTCTTCCGCGTGCCCCGTGTCGGCTCGACGATCCCGCACCCCGTGCAGGGTGAGGCGGCCGCCGGTGTCGTGCTGCTGCGTCCCGCCTCGGGCGGTACCGGTGTCATCGCCGGTGGTCCCGTGCGTGCCGTGCTCGAGTGCGCCGGTATCCACGACGTGCTGTCGAAGTCGCTCGGTTCGTCGAACACGATCAACATCGTCCACGCGACGGTGGCGGCGCTGAAGCAGCTCGAGGAGCCCCGTGCGGTCGCCGCACGTCGTGGCCTCGAGTTCGACCAGGTCGCCCCCGCCCGTCTCGTCCGTGCCGAGGCCGAAGCGGCCGAGGCCGCCCGTGCTGCGAAGGCAGGTGTCTGATGGCCGCGCGCCTGAAGGTTACCCAGATCAAGTCCAAGGTGAGCGAGAAGCAGAACCAGCGCGACACGCTGCGTTCGCTCGGTCTGAAGCGGATCAACGACTCCGTCGTGCGTCCCGACGACGCGCAGACGCGCGGCTACGTCAAGACCGTCGCACACCTCGTCAAGGTTGAGGAGATCGACTGATGGCTGAGAAGAACGACGCTGTCGAGGCGGAGGCCGTGAAGGCGCCCGCCAAGAAGGCCGCTGCGAAGCCGGCCGCCGAGAAGAAGGCCCCCGCGAAGGCGGCGGCCGAGAAGGCCCCGAAGAAGACGGATGCTCCGGCATCCCGTCCGGGTGTCCTCAAGGTCCACCACCTGCGTCCGGTCCCCGGCGCCAACACCGCCAAGACCCGTGTCGGTCGCGGTGAGGGCTCCAAGGGCAAGACCGCGGGCCGTGGCACCAAGGGCCAGAAGGCCCGATACCAGGTCAAGGCCGGGTTCGAGGGTGGGCAGATGCCGCTGCACATGCGCACCCCGAAGCTGCGCGGGTTCAAGAACCCGTTCCGCGTCGAGTACCAGGTCGTGAACCTGGAGAAGCTCGCCGAGCTGTACCCCGCCGGTGGCGACGTCACCGTCGACGGCCTGGTCGCCAAGGGCGCGGTGCGCAAGAACGAGAAGGTCAAGGTGCTCGGCACCGGCGACATCGCCGTGAAGCTGCACGTCGCCGTCGACAAGGTCTCCGGCTCCGCCGAGCAGAAGATCGTCGCTGCGGGCGGCACCGTCAAGTAGCAGTGTGGCCGCGGGGGCCGGAGCGACGCTCCGGCCCCCGCTGGTCTACGCTGGAAGCGGTGCGCTCCGAGCGTTCCGCATCCCCTCTGGAGGAATCGTCTTGTTCAGCGCCATCGCGCGGGTCTTCCGCACTCCCGACCTGCGTCGGAAGATCGCCTTCACCCTGGCGATCATCGCCATCTACCGCCTCGGCGCGCACGTGCCGTCCCCGTTCGTGAACTTCCCGAACGTGCAGAGCTGTCTCGCGGCGAGCTCCGGCACCGAAGGGCTGCTGTCGCTGGTCAACCTGTTCTCCGGCGGCGCGCTGCTGCAGCTGTCGATCTTCGCCCTGGGCGTCATGCCGTACATCACCGCGACGATCATCGTGCAGCTGCTGCGCGTGGTGATCCCGCACTTCGAGACGCTGTACAAGGAGGGGCAGGCAGGGCAGGCCAAGCTCACCCAGTACACCCGCTACCTGACGATCGCGCTCGCGCTCTTGCAGTCGACCACTCTCGTCACGGTGGCCCGCAGCGGCCAGCTGTTCGGCAACACGGGTGTGCCCGAGTGCACGAACCTCCTCACGAACGACGTGTGGTGGGCCCAGCTGCTCATGATCATCACGATGACCGCCGGCACCGGCCTCATCATGTGGTTCGCCGAGCTGGTCACCGAGCGCGGCATCGGCAACGGCATGTCGATCCTCATCTTCACCTCGATCGCGGCCGCCTTCCCGGCCTCGATGTGGGCCATCGCCACCACGCGCGGCTTCGAGACGTTCCTCCTCGTGCTCGCGGTCGGCATCGTCGTGGTCGCGCTCGTCGTGTTCGTCGAGCAGTCGCAGCGGCGCATCCCCGTGCAGTACGCGAAGCGCATGGTCGGTCGACGCACCTACGGCGGCACCAACACCTACATCCCGATCAAGGTCAACATGGCCGGCGTGGTGCCCGTCATCTTCGCCTCGTCGCTGCTGTACATCCCGGCGCTGATCGCCCAGTTCAATCAGCCGCAGGCCGGGCAGACGGCGCCCGAATGGGTGATCTGGATCACCAACTACCTCACCAAGGGCGATCACCCGCTCTACATGGCGCTGTACTTCCTGCTCATCGTCGGCTTCACCTACTTCTACGTCGCGATCACGTTCAACCCGGTCGAGGTCGCCGACAACATGAAGAAGTACGGCGGGTTCATCCCCGGCATCCGTGCGGGGCGGCCCACGGCCGAGTACCTCGACTACGTGCTCACCCGCATCACGCTCCCCGGCTCGATCTACCTCGGTCTGATCGCGCTGCTGCCGCTGATCGCCCTGGCCACGGTCGGCGCCAACCAGAACTTCCCGTTCGGCGGCGCGTCGATCCTCATCATCGTCGGGGTCGGTCTCGAGACGGTGAAGCAGATCGATGCGCAGCTGCAGCAGCGCCACTACGAGGGGCTCCTCCGATGACAGCGAGACTTCTGATCGTCGGCCCGCAGGGCTCGGGCAAGGGCACGCAGGGCGTCCGCATCGCGGAGCAGTTCGGCATCCCGGCCGTCTCGACCGGCGACATGTTCCGTGCGGCGGTGGCCGGCGGCTCCGAGCTCGGCACGCAGGTGAAGGCGCTCATCGAGGCCGGCAATCTGGTGCCCGACGAACTGACCAGCGCGGTCGTGCGCGACCGGCTGGCGCAGGCGGATGCCGCAGCCGGCTTCCTCCTCGACGGCTACCCCCGCAACCTCGGTCAGGTCGCCGACCTCGACGCGTTCCTCACCGGCCGCGACGAGCAGCTCGACGCCGTGATCGAGCTGAGCGTTCCGCGTGCGGAGAGCATCGCCCGTCTGTCGCTGCGCGCCGCGGAGCAGGGGCGCACCGACGACACCGAAGAGGCGATCGCCAACCGTCTCGCGATCTACGAGCGCGAGACCGCCCCCATCCTCGGGGTGTACGCCGAGCGCGGCATCGTCGACGAGATCGACGGCGTCGGCACCCTCGACGAGATCACCGACCGAATCGTCGCGGCGCTCGAGGCGCGGGGTCTCGCCCGCGCGGCCGCCGTCTGACGTGCCCTCCCTGCGCCGCTCGATCTACAAGTCGCCCGCTCAGCTGCGGGCGATGGTGGAGCCGGGTCTCATCACCGCGGCCGCGCTCGACGCGGCGCGCGCGCTGATCGCCCCCGGAGTGACGACGGCGGAGCTGGATGCCGCAGCATCCCGTGTCATCGTCGGACGGGGAGCGAAGTCGAACTTCCAGATGGTGCGCGGCTACCGTCACACGGTGTGCGCGTCGGTCAACGAGCAGGTGGTGCACGGCATCCCCGGGCCGCGCGTGCTCGAGCCGGGCGACATCGTCTCGATCGACGCCGGTGCGGAGTACCAGGGCTGGAACGGCGACTCGGCGTTCACTGTCGTGCTTCCGGATGCCTCGCGTCCCGAGCTGGTGGCCGAGCGCGAGGAGCTCTCGCGCGTGACCGAGGGGTCGCTGTGGGCGGGGATCGCGGCGCTCGCGTCGGCGAAGCGCCTCGGCGAGGTGGGCGCGGCGATCGAGGGGTACATCGAGGACTCCGGGCACGACTACGGCATCCTGCGCGACTACGTCGGACACGGCATCGGCCGCAAGATGCACGAGTCCCCATCGATCTTCAACTACCGCGTGTCCGACCCGGGACCGGAGGTGCGGCCGGGACTGGCCGTCGCCATCGAGCCCATGGTCGTGATCGGCGATCAGGCGACCTTCATCGAGGACGATGACTGGACCGTCTCCACGCTCGACGGCACCGCCGGCTCACATTGGGAGCACAGCGTCGCCGTGCACGATGGAGGCATCTGGGTGCTCACGGCGCCCGATGGTGGGGCAGCGGGACTGGCGCCGTTCGGCGTCGTGCCCGCACCGATTCAGTAGATAGGGAAGAGATGGCAACGGCTGCACGCAAGACGAACTGGTTCGCGATCTGGATCAGCGTCGCCGTCGTGGTGGTGCTGGTGGGCGTCGGCGCGATCGTCGTGGTGATCAACAACGCCGCCAGCGGACCCGGCACGGCTCCTCAGGCATCCAACGTCGACCAGCAGACCGGCGCGATCTCGTTCGGCACCGGGACCAAGACGATGGACACGTACATCGACTTCATGTGCCCGGTGTGCAAGGGCTTCGAGACGAGCTACGGCTCTTCGATCCAGGGCCTCGTCGACGACGGCACCATCACGCTCAACGTCCACCCGATCTCGATCCTCGATCGCCAGTCGCAGGGCACCAAGTACTCCACGCGCGCCGCGAGCGCCATGTACTGCGTCGCGGCGAACGATCCCTCCGCCGCCATGCCGTTCATGCAGGCGATGTTCGCCGGTGCGCCCACGGAAGGATCGACGGGGCTGACCAACGACGAGATCGCGGCGATCGCATCGCAGGCGGGGGCATCGAACTCCTCGTCCTGCATCACCGGAGAGACCTATACCAAGTTCGTGACCTCGATGACGCCCAAGACCCCGGTCGCGCCGGGATCATCCGGCATCGGCACGCCGACCATCGCGATCAACGGTCAGGTCATCTCGAACTCGACCCTTCCGCAGCCCGCCCAGCTCGCGACCCTGTTCCAGTAGGAGCGGGGCGGGGCGGCGACCACGCGCGGTAGCATCCTCGCGTGGTCGCACGGTTCCGTCGGCGCGTGGGCGCCGTCGTCGTCGCGGCGGCACTCGTCGCCGCGGGGGCGGTCGTCGCGCCCTGGATCATGCCCGGCGGGGCGGCCTCCGCCGCGACGGGCGTGTGCCCGCCGGGGACGGTCCCCGGGCCGGGCGGGCCGGGCGACAACGAGCAGTGGACCGACGCCAACGTCGCCGTCCACGCGAGCGGAAGCCTGCTGGTCGACGGGGGTGCGGCCGAGCTGGAGGGCCTCGTGGTCGTGGAGGGGGATGCGGTCTTCTCCAAGGCCGCTCCCGGCCGGGTGAACGTCGGATGGGTCGGCGTGGGCTCGCAGATCGCGCCGCCGCCGGGCTCGACGATGCTCGCCGTCGGCGGCGCGCTGAGCGTCTCCGCGACGACCACGCTCGACGTCGGCGCCAATGCGCGGGAGCCGGGCGGACCGCTCCTCGGCGGCGACGTGACCGTGGGTGGGGCGGCCGCCCCCGCATTCCCGAGCGCGCGCTACGAGCTGAACAACGGTGCGCTCACCGAGGGCATGGGCAGCGACGCCACGGCTCCGTGGGCGTCGTTCGGCGCGCTCGTGGCCGCGTCGTCCGCCGACTTCGCGTCCCGTCCGGTGACCGGCACCACCGTCGTCGCGGGCCCGCGCGCGACCTTCACCGGCTCGGGGGCGCCGGGCGACGTGCAGGTGTTCACCCTGACCGGCGTCGACGCGTCGGCGGTCAGCGAGATCGCCTTCGTGGGGATACCCGCCACCTCGCCGGTCATCATCACCGTGACCGGAGCGTCGCCGGTCACCATGACGCACACCTACTACTCCGACGACGGCGTGCGCGCCGACGTGCTCACGTCCCCCCTCTTCGGCGAGGTCGCCTCCCGGACGCTGTGGAACTACCCCGACGCGACCGCTGTGTCGGTCGGCGGATCGAGCCAGATCCTCGGCAGCATCGTGGCCCCCGCGGCATCCCTCGACATCACGGCCAGCACGAACGGCCGCGTCTACGGCCGCGACATCCACATGCACGGCGTCGGCAACGAGCTGCACAACTACCCGTGGATCGCGCCGCCGTTCCAGTGCGTGCCCGAAGTGCCCGAGATCACCGGGTCGGTCACGATCACCAAGACGCTGGCCTCCTCGGGGGTCGTGGCCGCGGATCGCGAGTTCGGCGGCTACCTCACGTGCGACAACCTGACCGTGCGGGGCGTGCTGCGCATCACGTGGGCGGTGCGCGCCGGGCAGAGCGCGACCATCGGGGGACTTCCGGTGGGTGCCCGGTGCACCGCCGTCGAAGACACGATGTACGTCGGCGACACGGACCCCGCCGTTCTCCCCGGATTCGGCTGGGCGGCGCCGACCTGGACCGTGGACGGGGTGCCGGTGACGACGCCCACGTTCGTCGTGCCGCCGCCGACGTCGCCCACGCAGGTCGCCCTCGCCGCCACCAACACCCTGCTGGGTCGGTTCGCCGCGACCAAGCAGGTGGCCGGCCCCGGCCAATACGTCGGCACCCGCGCGTTCGCGGTCGACTACGCCTGCGCCGGTCGGGCCTTCGATGACGCCGGCGTCCCGCTCGGGCCGGGATCCGGGAGCGGGTCGCTCGCCGTCGCGGCGGGAGAGACGGTGGTCTCGCCCTCGTTCGCCGTGGGCTCCGCCTGCACGGCGACCGAGCAGACGCCGACGGCCCAGCCGGGCGACTTCGCGCCGGCGGGAGGAGCCGAGTGGACGGATGCCGCCGTCACCCCCTCCTCGTTCGTGATCGGTGCGGCGTCGGCTCCGATCGTGGCGGTCACCGTCACGAACACCTATGCGACGCTCTCCGGCAGCTTCACGGTGACCAAGACCGTCGAGGATCCGGCCGGGCTCGGGTACACCGACCGCTTCACGGGGACCGTGACCTGCATCGGCGCCGGTCCGACCCGCACGTTCTCCTGGACGCTGGCCGCCGGCACCACGAGCCCCCGGTACAGCGCGCCGATCGGCGCGCGGTGCACCGTGGTCGAGGACGCCCCGCCCGCGCCACCCTCCGGGGCGGCGTGGCGCACGGCGTCGATCACTCCGCGGGTGTTCACGCTGACGGATGCCTCGACCCTGGTGCGGGTCGACATCGCCAACGTCCTCGCCGGCGACCCGAAGCAGGATCTGGCGGCGACCGGCACGGCGCTCGACGCCCGCGTGCTGCTCGCGGGCGCTGCGGCGCTCCTGGTCGGCGGCGTGCTCGTGGCCGCGACGACGTGGCGCAGGCGGCATCGTCGCGGGTGACCATCGCGGCCCGACACGCCCGAGTTGCCGGTCCGGCGGATAGCACGTACACTCGATCTTTGGTGCTTTGCGCCTGTTTCGGCGTGTCCGACGGAGGAATCCGCAGGAGCCGGCACCACAACCCCACCACCGCAGACCGGCCGGTCTGCATGACGTTAGCGAGTGTATGGCGAAGAAAGACGGTGTCATCGAGATCGAAGGTGTGATCTCCGAGGCCCTGCCGAACGCGATGTTCCGCGTCGAGCTGAGCAACGGACACAAGGTCCTCGCCACGATCTCGGGCAAGATGCGGCAGAACTACATCCGCATCATCCCGGAGGACCGCGTGGTCGTGGAGCTCAGCCCCTACGACCTGACCCGCGGCCGCATCGTCTACCGCTACCGCTAGACCGGTCGGAAAGTAACGCCCCAGGCTCCGGCCTGCCCGGCGAAGACAGCGAACAGGAAACAACATGAAGGTCAACCCGAGCGTCAAGCCGATCTGCGATCACTGCAAGGTGATCCGCCGTCACGGCCGCGTCATGGTCATCTGCAAGTCCAACCCGCGCCACAAGCAGCGCCAGGGTTGACGCGAGTCGGATCACATGCGAGCGAAGCCCGCATCTGATGCGACTCGGGTCACGGTCGAGTAGGCGCGCCAGCGCCGTATCGAGACCGAACAACTGAACACACATCATCGGCAGCATCAGAACCCCGCGAGGGGGGACACCCCGGGCTGGAGGCCCGGGCACCGATTCTGCTCCATACCTCCACGACACTCCTAGGAGAGCCGCATGGCACGTCTCGCCGGCGTCGACATCCCGCGCGACAAGCGCGTGGTCATCGCCCTGACCTACATCTACGGCATCGGCCGTACCCGCTCCGACCAGATCCTGGCCGCGACCGGAATCGACGAGAACATCCGCGTCAAGGACCTCAGCGACGACCAGCTGATCGCGCTCCGCGACCACATCGAGGGCACCTACAAGGTGGAGGGCGACCTCCGCCGCGAGGTCGCCGCCGACATCCGCCGCAAGGTCGAGATCGGCTCCTACGAGGGCATCCGCCACCGCCGCGGCCTCCCCGTGCGCGGACAGCGCACCAAGACCAACGCCCGCACGCGCAAGGGTCCCAAGCGCACCGTCGCCGGCAAGAAGAAGGCGCGCTAAGCCTCGGGCTGAGCGTCAGGATTCAGGAGAACGCACATGGCACAGGCCAAGACCGCTGCGCGCAAGCCGCGCCGCAAGGAGAAGAAGAACATCGCGTTGGGCCAGGCCCACATCAAGTCGACGTTCAACAACACGATCGTCTCGATCACCGACCCCTCGGGCGCCGTCATCAGCTGGGCCTCCTCGGGTGGCGTCGGCTTCAAGGGCTCGCGCAAGTCGACCCCGTACGCCGCCGGTATGGCCGCCGAGTCCGCTGCGCGTCAGGCGCAGGAGCACGGCGTCAAGAAGGTCGACGTCTTCGTGAAGGGTCCGGGTTCGGGCCGCGAGACCGCGATCCGCTCGCTGCAGGCCGCCGGCCTCGAGGTCGGCTCGATCAACGACGTGACGCCGCAGGCCCACAACGGCTGCCGTCCGCCGAAGCGCCGCCGCGTCTGACACGTCGCCCTTCGGCAGATCCGGTGCTCCGGGTCTGCCGAAGGGCCGTCACGCTTCCGGATGCCGGGGCCACCGGCATCCGATCGAGTAAAACTCAACACCTCACCCACCGCACGTGTCATATAGCGGGCACGTGATCGAAAGGAACACATAGTGCTCATCGCACAGCGTCCCACTCTGACCGAGGAGAAGATCGGGGAGTTCCGCAGCCGCTTCGTCATCGAGCCGCTCGAGCCCGGCTTCGGTTACACGATCGGCAATGCGCTGCGTCGCAGCCTCCTGTCGTCCATCCCCGGTGCCGCCGTGACGTCGATCCGCATCGACGGCGTCCTCCACGAGTTCAGCACCATCCCGGGTGTCAAGGAGGATGTCACCGAGATCATCCTCAACATCAAGCAGCTGGTCGTCTCCAGCGAGCGCGACGAGCCCATCACCGCGTACCTGCGCAAGACCGGCTCCGGTGAGGTCACCGCCGCCGACATCTCCGCGCCCGCCGGTGTCGAGGTGCACAACCCCGAGCTGGTCATCGCGACCCTGAACGACACCGCGAAGTTCGAGCTCGAGCTCACGATCGAGCGTGGCCGCGGCTACGTCTCGGCCACGCAGAACCGCAACGAGTACGCCGAGGCGGGCCAGATCCCGATCGACTCGATCTACTCGCCGGTGCTGAAGGTGTCGTACCGCGTGGATGCCACGCGTGCCGGTGAGCGCACCGACTTCGACAAGCTCGTGCTGGACGTCGAGTCGAAGTCCTCGATCGCGCCGCGCGACGCCGTCGCGTCCGCCGGTCGCACGCTCACCGAGCTGTTCGGCCTCGCCCGCGAGCTGAACGTCGAGGCCGAGGGCATCGAGATCGGCCCCGCGCCGGTCGAGACGGTGCTCTCGAACGAGCTGTCGATGCCGATCGAAGACCTCGACCTGTCGGTGCGTTCGTACAACTGCCTCAAGCGCGAGGGCATCAACACGGTGTCGGAGCTGGTCGCCCTCTCCGAGACGCAGCTGATGAACATCCGCAACTTCGGTCAGAAGTCGGTCGACGAGGTGCGCGACAAGCTCATCTCGCTGGGACTGTCGCTGAAGGACTCGGTCCCCGGGTTCGACGGTGCGCACTTCTACGGCGGCTACGACGACGAGACCGTCTGATCCCGCGATCGACTTTCACCCTGGAGTAACTGAGAATGCCTAAGCCCACGAAGGGTCCCCGCCTCGGCGGCGGCCCCGCCCACGAGCGCCTGCTGCTTGCGAACCTCGCCGCTGCGCTGTTCACCCACAAGTCGATCAAGACGACCGAGACCAAGGCCAAGCGCCTGCGTCCGCTCGCCGAGCGACTGATCACGTTCGCGAAGCGGGGTGACCTCCACGCCCGCCGCCGCGTCCTGTCGGTGATCGGCGACAAGGAGGTCGTGCACGTGCTGTTCACCGAGATCGCTCCGCTCGTCGCGGACCGTGAGGGTGGCTACACGCGCATCACCAAGGTCGGCAACCGCAAGGGCGACAACGCCCCGATGGCCGTCATCGAGCTCGTGCTCGAGCCGGTGAACCCGAAGCCGAAGTCGGCGAAGAAGTCCGCCGCGGCCGCTCCGGCTGCCGTCGTCGAGACCGAGGCTCCTGCCGCCGATGAGGCTGCTGCCGAGGACGCTGCTGTCGAGGAGGCGCCCGTCGCCGACGAGGCCGCCGCCGACGAGGCCGTCGAGGCTCCGGCTGAGGCCGCCGAAGCCGAGGCCGAGGAGAAGAAGGCCGAGTAACACCGGCCACCCTGTGCACCCGCGGAACCCGCGGCCCCTCTCCGGGGTCGCGGGTTCCGCATTCTGGCGGGTCGGTCGACGCGTGGCGCCCGCTGCTGCCGGCCGGCACTGTCTCTGAGCCGTGATGAACCTCCCGCTCACGCGGCACGGAGGGTGGGCTACCGGATCTTGCCACGGCGAGGGTCGGTCGGCGGCTACGTCGGGCTGAATGGTCTCTCAGCGGCGTTGAACCTCCCGCTCACGAGGTACGGAGAGTGAGCTCCCGGATTCGCTTGGCGAGGGTTGGTCGGCGGCTACGTCGGTCGGAATGGTCTCTCAGTGGCGTTGAACCTCCCGCTCACGCGATATGGCAGGCGTTGAACCTCCCGCTCACGCGATATGGCAGGCGTTGAACCTCCCGCTCACGCGATGTGGAGGGCGTTGAAGCTCTTGCTCACACGACACATGGAGGGGGATCGACCGCCGATCTGCGTCGGCGCGCGAGTGCGGTGGGCCGGGTGGAGCCGGCGAGTATCCGGCAGCCCGCCTGTCGTGTGAGCGAGAGGTTCAATGCCGCTCAGAGATGGTCTCCGCCGAGGAGCTCGGGGCAACCCATCGTGCGGGGCGTGTGAGGAGCGACTCCGTCCCGCCGTTCAGCCCCCCGCGGTGAGGCGCGGCTCCCACCGGGCGCGGAGGAGGTCCCTGTCGTGGGCGCGCTGCGCGCGCTCGGCCTCGACGTCGTCGACGGCGGTCGCCACGGCGTCCGCGAAGATGCGCCCGCCGGCGTCGCCGGGGTGGATGTCGTCCTGCGCGAGCAGGTCCTTGTGCGGGGCGATGGCGCCCGACCAGTCGGCCAGCTGCACGCCCGGGCGGGCGTCGGCGAACGTCGCGAGCTCGGCGTTGACACCGGGGATCCAGTCGCGCGGCGCGAAGGCGTTGACGAGCACCACCTGGCGGTCCGGCCCGCAGATCCGGGTGATCTCGTCGAGGGTCGCGACGTCGATGGGCCCATTGGTGCCCAGACCGATCACGACGAACGGCCGCAGCCGGCCGGAGTCGGCCAGCCCGCGCAGGATGTCGGGTCCGGCCCACATCGACCGCGACACCGCGGCATCCACCTCGATCCCGGGGTAGCGGGAGAGCAGCGCCGGTGCGGAGGCGAGCATGACCGAGTCGCCGACCGCGGTGATCTCGTCGCCGGTGACGAGGGTCGGCGAGGGACCGGGCGTCGGGGCCCCGGAGGCCTCGAGCGGCGAGGGGGACGAGGCATCCGTCGATCCGTCTGCGGGAGGATCGGATGCCTCGCCCAGCGCCGCCGCACCCGCCTCGATCGCGGACTGGCCCGACGACACGTCGGGCGCGAGGGCGATGGCCGCTGAGGTGCCGCCGAGGGCGACGGCCGCGGCGGCGATCGCGATCAGGGCGCCGAGTCTTGCCAGCGGAGGGCCCGCGACCCGGCCGCGCAGCAGCGCGAGGGCGCCGCGGAACCCGTGCCGGCGCACAGGTCGCTCGACCCCGCGATACGACAGCTCGGCCATCACGAGGGTGAGCGCGAGCGCCGTCGCGCCGACCTCGAGCGGCACCGCGCCGCCCGCGCCGTGCCCCGTCGCCGCCATCAGGAGCACCAGGAGGGGCCAATGCCACAGGTAGATGCCGTAGGACCGATCGCCGACCCACCGCAGCGGCATCGTGTCGACGGCCCGTCCGAACCACGAGCCCGGGAGCACCGCGCACGCGATCGCCACGGCCGACAGCACCGACGCCGCACCGGTGGCGCCGGGGAACGTCCAGGCGGTGAGGCTCGGCGCGACCGTCGACACGGCGACCAATCCCGCCACGGCCCCAGCCCCGGCGATGGCCGCCCCGGTGCGCACCACGCCCCGCCCCGCCCACGCCGGAGGCGCGGTCAGGAGCCGCTGCAGCCCGAAGGCGAGCCCCACGCCCAGCAGAAGCCCGAAAGCGTGCGTGTCGGTGCCGAAGTAGACGCGCGTGAGGTCGGCGCCGGAGGTGGCCAGCACGGTCGTCCACGCGGCCGAGACGCCCGCGAGGAGCACCGCCGCAGCCGTCCGGCCCCACGCCCGCGGAAGCAGCAGGAACAGCGGCATCAGCAGCGGCCAGAGCACGTAGAACTGCTCCTCCACGGCGAGTGACCACAGGTTGCGGAAGAGCTCGGGCGCGGTCGCCGAGAAGTAGCCCGAGCCGCCGGCGATGGAGACCCAGTTGTACGAGAACGTCGCGGCCCCGAGCACCTGCTCGCCGAGGCGCACGAGCACATCGCCGCCCAGGGCCCAGGCGGCGGTCGAGCACACGGTCACGAGGACCGCGAGCGCGGGCAGCAGGCGGCGGGCGCGGCGCTGCCAGAACCGTCTCAGTCCGATCCGACCGGATGCCTCGCGCTCGCGCAGCAGCAGCGTCGTGATGAGGAATCCGCTGATCACGAAGAAGACGTCGACCCCGACGAATCCGCCCTTCAGCAACCACCCCGGGAAGAGGTGGTAGACGACGACGAGGGCCACGGCGAGAGCGCGCAGGCCGTCGAGCCCGGAGATCCGGGCGGCGGGGTCACGAGGCATCGGTGAGGTCATCATCAGGGGGGAAGCGACCAGCAAGCTTACGGGGGACGGCGCCGATCGCCCAGTCGCCGGGCGTGTCGCCGCCCGCCGGGTCCGGTCGACCGGCGGACTACCCTGGGGAGGTGCGGATCCGCCTCGACATCGCCTACGACGGCACGCACTTCCGGGGCTGGGCGCGGCAACCCGGCCACCGCACGGTGCAGGCCACGCTCGAGGACGCCCTCGCCCGCATCCTCGGCGGCACCCCTCGGCTCGTCGTGGCCGGGCGCACCGACTCGGGGGTGCACGCGTCCGGACAGGTCGCCCACGTCGACCTCGACGACGCGCAGCGCGAGCGGCTGCTGGCGCGACGCGGGCGGGGCGAGGCATCCGATCCCGTCGCCGCGCTCGCCCGCCGCGTCGCGGGCGTGCTGGGCGCGTACGCGGACGTGACGGTCACCGCGACCCGTGAGGCCCCCGCGGGCTTCGACGCGCGTTTCTCGGCCGTGTGGCGCCGCTACGAGTACCGCCTGGCCGACGCCGGCACCGGCTACGACCCCCTCGAGCGGCATCGCACCGCGAACGTGCGCGGCGCGCTCGACGTGCAGGCGATGGATGCCGCGGCACGCTCCCTGATCGGACTGCACGACTTCGCCGCCTACTGCAAGCCGCGGGAAGAGGCCACGACCATCCGCACACTGCTCGAGTTCGACTGGCGGCGCGACGTCGCCGGGGTCCTGGTGGCGCACGTGCGCGCCGACGCGTTCTGCCACAGCATGGTGCGCGCGCTCGTGGGCGGCTGCGTCGCGGTCGGGGAAGGGCGCCTGGGCGTCGCCGACCTCGCCGGCATCCGCGACGCGCTCGAGCGCACCCCCGAAGTGAAGGTGCTGGCCGCGCGCGGCCTCACGCTGACCGAGGTGGGGTATCCCGACGACGGTCTGCTCGCCGCGCGCGCCGAGCAGACCCGCGCGCGGCGGGATCGGGAGTAGCGCGGCATCCGTCGCCTCCCTGTGCATCTGTCAAGAGGGGGACGGCGCGAGGGCGGGCCGTCCTAGGCTGGGGGCGTCATGAAGGTCATCTCCTACAACCTCCGCAAGCACCGCGCCGCCGTCGAGCTCGTCGAGCTCGTCGAGCGGCACAACGCCGACGTGCTGTGCGTGCAGGAGGCCGACACCACCGACATCCCCGACCGCATCGGCGGGCTGCGGCTGGCCGACGCGACCAACCGCAACCGTCTCGGTCTCGCCGTCTACTACCGCGAGAACGCCTACCGCGCCGTCGAGGTGCGCTCGATCGCGCTGAAGAAGTCGTTGCACGACTACGTGCTCAAGCCCGCCGAGGAGCGGATGCTGGGGGTGCGGCTGCACGACATCGACGACCGCCGCGATTTCGTGGTCGCGTCGTTCCACGCGGCGCCGCTGACGGCACTGAACTCGCTGAGACGGCATCAGATCCGCACGGCGCTCGCCGAGCTCGGCACCTTGGGCGAGGGACTGCCGGCGCTCATGGTCGGCGACTACAACTACCCGGTCTTCAAGGAGAACCTCGGGCAGAAGGTGCGCGAGCAGGGCTACGAGCTGTCGCTGAGCGATTCGCGCACCTACACCCGGTACAAGTTCTTCCGCGGCCACTACGACTTCGCCACGTCGGTGGGTTTCGCGATCGACCAGGTGCGCACGCTCCCGCAGGGGCTGAGCGACCACCTGCCGATCCTCGTGACGGCGCGGCATCCCGCCGAGACGGCCGTCAGCGTCGCCTGACGCCGTCGTCGCGCCCGACGAGCGGTCAGATCTCGATCGCCGGGAACGGGGGCGTGGCGTGCACCTCGCGGTGGAGCCGCTCCATGCGCGCATCGAGCTCGGCGGCCGTGTCGGCGGCCTCCTTCAGGCTGTCCAGCAGGTGCGTCGGCACCTGGCGGTCGAACTTGTAGTAGATCTTGTGCTCGAGGCTGGCCCAGAAGTCCATCGCGATGGTGCGGAACTGCACCTCCACGGGCACCGCGACCGGTCCGGTCGAGAGGTAGACCGGCACCTCCACGATCGCGTGCAGGCTCTTGTAGCCGTTGCCCTTGGGCTCCGCGATGTAGTCCTTCACCTCGCGCACGGTGATGTCGGCCTGCTGCGTGAGCAGGTCGAACAGACGGTAGGCGTCGGCGACGAAGCTCACGGTGAGTCGGATTCCGGCCACGTCGGTAATGTGCCGGCGGATCGACGGGAAGCTCGGGTCGATCCCCTTGCGCGCGACCTTCTCGGCGAGGCTGTCGGGCGTCTTCACGCGGCTGGACACGTGCTCGATCGGGTTGTAATCGTGCATGTGGAGGAACTCGTCGCGCAGGATCCCGATCTTCGTCTCGACCTCTTTGAGCCCGAACTGGTACTCGAGCAGGAAGCGCTGGAACTGGTCGCGCAGCGCCCGCATCTCGGAGAGCGAGGCGGCGAACGCGGGCTGATCGAGAGGGATCGTCACCTTCGCGACGATAGAGGGGCAAGTTCAGAGAGCTCTGTGAGGCGCGGCCCCGCTGGGCGTGGGCGGGGCACGCGGAGGACATCGGCTCCCTCGCCGCGGCAGGGATGAGCTGGGGGGTAGCTCTTGCGGGCGAGGGAGCCTGAGCCGCCGACGCTCCCGCGCGTCGTGATGACGACTCGGGATGTGCACTGGCCGTCGGGTCGACCTGAGAAGACCATAAGCGACCGGAGGACGGTTTTCGACACGAATCTCGCCTCGCCAACGCCGTGAGCGGCCCTCGCCGGCCCGCGCGCCGCGGAATTACGCGGCGATCGTCCCTAAGAGGGTGGCGGAAGAATTTTCCGGCGTTTCGGCGTGTCCCCCATTCGGGGGACAAATGTCCCCCATTCGGTGGACATGCCGCAAGGCGGCGTTGTAGCCTGTTCACGCGTCAGTCCGGCGGTGCGGATCCGTTCTCACCCGCGGCTCGACGTGGGCAACGGGCGAGGTCTGGGGAGGCTTGCTTCGCTGCTCCGATCGCGCGCGTGCGGCTTTCTGGGGAAGCCGTCGCCGCGCGATCGCGCCGGCGGCAATCCGGTGACCGGTGATGAACGGTCCGACGTGCTTTTGTCGCTAGTGTGACGTCCAGGGGGCTGCACGCTCTTCGCGTGTCGCCGAGACATCGGCGCCTGGCCTCTCCATACCGTCCGGGGGACCGAAACGATCATGATCCGTCTTCGTCGCGTCGCGCTCGTCGGGGGCGCCTCGGCGCTGCTGCTCAGCTCGGCCCTCCTCCTGTCGGGGTGTGATGCGGCGCCCTGGGCGACACCGACAACGGCGCCCACCGCCAGCTCGACGGTCACCGCGATCCCGCAGCCTGTGCCCAACGACCTGTCATCGGGGTCGACCAAACGGGTGCTGACGGCCGGTCCGCTCACCGTCACCATCGACTACTGGTCGACGCTTTCGATGGACAAGTGGCTCGCTGGAGCGCTCAAACCGGTCTCCCTCTCCCTGCGAACGGCGATCACGCCCGCCGACGGGCAGAAGGTGTACCTGCAGCGCGCCACGATGACCGCCACCCCGGCATCCGAATCCGAGACCTTCGCGCCCCTCGCCCCGCAGGTCGACACGGCCACGACGAGCCCGGGGTACCTCGTGCTCGATCCGTACAGCTACTCGCAGACGGTCTCGGTCGCCCCGGTGCCGGAGGGTGCCACGCACGTCACACTGGAGTTCGTCTACGAGTTCCTGGTGCAGGCGACACCGACGTCGAGCGATTACGCGAAGCAGACGGCGTTCGACTCGATCACGGTCGCGATCGCTCGGTAGCCTCATCGTCGGCGCGCACCCACCGGTCGCCTCCCTGCAGCTGCGCGGCCTCGGCCGCGGCCGCCGCCGAACTCATCAGGACGTCGAATGTGTCGAGGGAGGCATCCACCACCACGATCCCGGCGCTCGCCGACATGCGGAACGGCGTCGCTGTGCCGGTGTCGGCGGCGATGCGCCCGAGCAGTCGCCGCACGAGCTCGCGCGCGGCGGCGGGCGCCTGCGACACGAACACCACGACGTGCCCGGGTGTCACGCGACACAGATCGGCGTCGCTCGGGAATGTGCGCACGACCTCGTCCTCGAAGCGTGCGACGAGGGCGGCGTACGTGAGCTCGCCGGTCGCGTCGCGCAGGTCCGCCGCGTCGTCCAGGCGCACGTCGATGAACGACCAGTTGCTCTCGTCGCGCGCGCTCGCCCGCAGCAGCCGCTCCCGCACGATGGCGCGCATGAGCGGCACGGGGGACATCGCGTCGAGGGCCTCGAGGATGTCGTCGGCGCCGGGCCGACGGTTGGCGAGGAACAGCAGGCACGCCGTCGCGGTGATCAGGTAGACGGTGCTCGTGACCAGCACTCCGCGAACGAACATGATGCTGGATGCCTCGCTCACCCCCGCCCCGGCACCCACGAGCCCGATGACCGCGAGCAGCACCAAGGCCGTCGAGGTGACCACGAGCGGGATGCCGAACCGCGAGCCGCGGAACGCCCCGCGCAGCACCTCCACGGCGCCCAGCGCCGCTCCGAGTGTCGCGGCGAAGAACACCAGCCGGAACACCGTGGGGCCTGCCGGCGTGTCGGTGGTCAGCCACAGCGCGGCGAGCGACGCCCCGGACTGCACGAACCCCGCCCAGGCGTGACTGCGCTGCCCCTGCGATGCCCGCAGCCCCGACCAGATCAGCGCGGGAGCGCCGCAGATGACCCCGAACGCCACGGGGTGCAGCAGGACGTCCGTGCCGGTCGAGGCCACGATGATCGATCCGTACGACCCCAGCAGGGCCAGCATGAAGCCGAGCGACCAGAGAAGCGTCGCACGGCTGGGGCGACCGAGCAGGCCCAGCCACACCATGAGAGCCAGGCACGAGGTCACCACGGTGGTCTGGGCGATGACGATGTCGTTGGGAACCACGACGAAGAACTCGGTCGCGTCACGCATCGGCGGTCGCCTTCCCCGGACGCCCGTCGACCGCGGATGCGACCGATGATTCGGCCGCGGCCGATTCGGCGGGCAGATCGACCGTGGCGGTCGTGCCCGCCCCGAGCGTGCTCTCCACCGTGATCGTGCCGGAATGGCGTTCCACGAGGGACTTCACGATCCCCATCCCGAGTCCCGTGCCGACGATGTCGCTCTGCTCGGCCGAGGCGGCGCGGAAGTACGGCTCGAAGATGCGGGCGACGTCCTGGGGCTCCATCCCCACGCCGGTGTCGCTGATCTGCAGCACGGCGCGGTCGCCGTGGACCTCGGGATCGGCGCCGGGGGCGGCTGCGGCATCCGCTCCCCACGCGCGGTGCACGTCGATGATGATCCGCCCGCCCTTGGGGGTGTACTTGATGGCGTTGCTGAGCAGATTGTCGCTCACCTGACGCAGCCGGAAGGCATCTCCGAGCACGCTGACGTCGTCGGCCGCCGCGAACACCAGGGTCACCCCGCCCACCTGCGCAGTGGGGGTGAACGACTCCACCGACTCTGCCACCAGCCGACCGAGGTCGACCCGGGTGAGGGGGGCCTCGGCGAGTCGGCCCTGGCGCCCGGCATCCAGGATCTGGTTGGCCAGCACCATCATCCGTTCGGCGCCCGCGTTGATCGCCTCCACGCGCTCGCGCACGCGTGCGTCGACGGCGGGATCGTCCAGCAGCAGGTCGGAGTACCCCAGGATGGTGGTGAGCGGATTGCGCAGCTCGTGCGAGACCCGGGCCGCGATGCTCTCCCGGCCCTTCTCGGCGGTCATCATCGCGCTGATGTCGTGCGCGACCAGCAGCGACTCGCCGACGGCGAGGCCGTGGTCGTCAGGCAGCTTCATGGCCGACAGCGACAGAGCCCGCCAGGTGCCGTCGGAGGTGAACAGCCACGTGCGCACGTCCTGGAACTGCTGGCCGCCTCGGGCGCGGGCGAGCGGTCGCTCGGAGAGCCCGAGGGGCGACCCCTGATAGTCGTCGTACTCGACCGAGCGGGCGGTGAACGCGAGATCGTTCGGCACGATGTCGTACAGGTCGTGGTAGGTCTTGTTCACCTCGAGCAGTCCGCCGTCGGACGAGATGCGCACGACGCCCACATCGATCGAGCCGAGCACCCGGGACACCTCGCGCTCCTGGCGCTTGGCCCGCGACAGGGTCTCGTTGAGCTTGCTCGCCTCGCGTCGCAGCAGGCGCTTGAACGCGCGGGTCTGGCGCGACGTGCTCTGCATGCTGATCGCGATGAACGTCAGCGAGAGCGTCACGATGATGAGGCGCATGGTGCCGTTGGCGTTCTCGGGATGCTGCGCCTCCTCGAGGATCACCATCGTGGCGATCCCGACGAGCGTCGTGCCCGTGGCCCACATCGGGAAGTGCATCGCGATCCACGAGACCGGGAAGACCCACAGGAACGCGAAGTCGATCGTGGTGTCGCGCGTCATGACCCCCACGGCCAACGCGTCCAGCGCGGGGATCGCCAGCACCCACATCGGCGCGACCCGGTTCCACGGGATGGCCAGCGCGACCGCGGTGAGCACCACCACCATCGACACGCCGATCGTGAAGGTCCACAGGTCGAGGGTCGCGGGCGACAGTGCCTGCACCAGCAGCACGACGATCACGACGACGATCGCCAGCAGCAGCTGCGACAGCCAGATCGAGTGGGTGCGGGTGCCCACCGGGGGAGCGGACGTCGGCACTCACGCCTCCTGGTACGACATGGCGCGGCGGGCGGTGGCCCGGGTGCGGCGGGCGAATCTGCGCAGGTCGGACTCCGAGGTGAGCGTCAGCTCCTCGATCAGCAGCTCGGGCGGGTCTGTCGGCGCGACACGGGGCAGAAGCGTCTCGTACGACTCCTGCAGGCGCGCGCGCAGTTGGTCGAACTCCACCGCCGAGCCGAACTGCAGCGCCACGAGCGCACCCGGTGCCACCTTTCCGACGACGCTGCCCACCGGGGCCGCTGCGCGCACGCCGCGATCCACCGCGGCGGCCACGGCCTGCGCCCACGCGCGACCGAACGCGGCATGGTGCAGCGCCAGGTCGGGCACCGACACGGCCACTGCGGCGACGTGCGGATTCTGCACGAGCAGCGCCCCGATCCAGTCGGTGAGCGCATCGCTGGAGACGATCGCCGCCGCATCGTCGGCGTTCGCGTGGCGGATGATCAGGATCGTGCCCCACGCCACCATGCCGACCACCACCGTGGCCACGATCGTGCTGGCACCCCGGCCCAGGTATACCTGAGCCATCGAGGAATCGGCACTCCACACCTGCGGGGCGATCAGGCGCACGCCGCAGTAGAGACCGTACGCGAGGAGGCTGCCGCCCACCAGCCGGGCGCCGAGCGGGGGCAGCGCGCTCCACAGCGCCACGACCGCGCCCGTGAGGCTGAACAGCGCCAGCGACGCGAGCTTGACGGCCTGTCCCGCGTCGGCGGAGACGAACAGGGTCACCGCGCCCACGCCCAGCGAGATCAGCACGGCCGGCACGATCAGGGTGCCGCGGCTGCCGGCGGCGCGACGCAGCGTCGCCACGATCAGCCCGACGCACAGCGGCATGGTGACATCGCCGATCACGAGGGGCACGAGGTTCGCATCGTCGGGCCCGGCCATGGCGTACGCCAGGGTCGACAGCGTCGCGCACGACGCGGAGAGGACTGCAAGGGTGGACGTCGTCGCCCACGACGACTCGGTCGCCCGGCGGCGCTCCGAGCCGAGCACGAGTGCCACCGCGACGCAGCACGCCACCGTCAGCGTGATCGTGTAGAGCGTGATCATCCGTCGCCCCCGCGCTGTTCGTGTGCGTCGATCCCACCGGTCTTGCGCGAATCTTGAGGAGACGTTGCGGCTGTCTGGACGCGGAATGAGCGGGATGTGGAGGTCAGCATACCAAGCTCGTTCACGAGGGGATGCCGCGGCATCCCGGCCCTCGGACCACTCCGACTCCGGCACTGCAGACGAACGGGAAGACGCGACATGACCAGCACCACACCTGAGGCGGGAGCCCCCGCCCTCCGTGCGGAGCTGACGCTGCGCGGCGTTCCGGTCGCTCCCGTTCAGCCGGCGGCGCACGAGTCTTTCCCGCCGGCGTTCCCCGAGGATTTCGACTCGGTGTTCGAGGGCACCTCCACGCAGCGGTCGACCATCGGATGCATCATCCCGGCCTACAACGAGGAGGAGTCGATCGCCCAGGTGATCGAGGGACTGCTCGCTCAGACCCGGGTGCCCGACGTCATCCACGTGGTCGTGAACAACACCACCGACAAGACGGTGCAGATCGCATCGGCGTTCGCTGGTCCGCACGAGATCGTCACCGAGCTCGGCGAGCAGTTCACCGAGGTGTTCGTACACGACATCGGCCGCAACCCCGACAAGAAGGTCGGCGCCCTCAACTACGGCTACGCGCTGGTCGAGGGCTACGACTACCTCCTCGGGGTGGACGGCGACACGGTCGCCGAGGCGCACGCGGTGGAATACCTCGAGACCGAGATCATCGGCGACAGCCGCATCGGCGGCATCTCGGCGATCTACACGATCGACAACCGACCGTTCCGGGGAATGGCGTCCTTCCTCATCAGCGGCCAGCGTTCGCAGTTCGCCGCCTTCAACCTCCAGAACCTGCTGCGCGGCAGGAACATGGCGGTGCTGGGCGGTCAGTTCTCGATCTTCTCCACACACGCCCTGCGCGAGGTGATGGAGCAGAACCATCAGACGACACCGTGGGTGAAGGACAGCGAGGTGGAGGACTCACTCCTGTCGCTGCAGATCAAGAGCGCCGGCTACCTCACCAAGATCAGCCCGGTCGCCCGGGCCGACGTCGGCGGCATGACGACCCTCAGCGGTCTCGACGCCCAGCAGGTGAAGTGGACGTACGGGGCGATCGAGCTGCTGTGGCCCGGCCAGCGCGGCGACACGAAGGGTCAGCCCTTCCACCCCAACCTGCGCATCCGATGGTTCGAGAACTTCGGCATGCTCACCAACCTGTTCGTGCGCATCGCGTTCCTGGTGCTGCTGGCCGGCTCCCTGTCGATCAACGCATTCGTCTTCTCCCCGCTGTGGCTGGCGCCGATCGCGATGGCCGTGGCGCTCAACCTCCGGATGGCCTTCACGATGCAGTCCCGCACCCGGAAGGACGTGCTGTTCGCCCTGCTGATCGTTCCGGCCGAGGTCTACATGTGGATCCGCCTGTCGCACTTCACGCGCGCATGGAGCCGATTCCTGTCGAAGAAGAAGGTCGACAACTGGGCGATGCAGGCCAAGGCCGAGAAGGGCGGCGGGTTCGGGCACTGGACGCCCCTGATCGTGACGATCGGGGTCCTGGTGGCGATCGCGGTCATCTGGACCATGCTCGGCCCGGTCGTGCAGTCTGCGATCCTCTGGATCGGCTGGCCGATCGTGGGGGTCGTGACGGTGCTGCAGACACTGATGATGTTCGCCCGGCTGCTGCGCAGGCAGCACGGGTTCAAGGTCTGAGTCGGGGGCTCAGAGAAGCTCGCCTCCGGCCGAGCTGCACATCCTGGGGAGGGTGGAGCTCGGAGAGGTCAGGCAGGGGAAGCCGAAGCCTCGGAGGTGAGTCGGTAACCGACGCCCCGTACAGTCTCGATGAACCGAGGCTGTACGGGGTTGTCGCCGATCTTGCGGCGCAGGTTCGTCATGTGCGCCTCGATCGCGCGCTTGTCGGCCTCGCCGACGAAGTACGTCGTCACGTACGACTCGCCCCGCAGCACCAGCGTCAGGTCGGCCTTGCTGCGCACGCGGCGACGCGACTCCATGAGCGCGGCCAGCAGGTCGAACTCCGTTCGGGTGAGCTCCACCTCCGTGTCGTCGATGAGCACGATGCGGCTGTCGAGGTCGAGGCGCAGGTTGCGGTGGGCGAGCCAATTGCCCTCGGACAGACGCGCGGAGGAGTGTGCCACGACCTCCTCGACCACGGGGACCAGGTGTGTGTCGGTGTGCGCGGGGAACACCACGGGCGCCTGGACCAGCGCAGCCGCCGTGTCGCTCGAGCTGCCCGCCGGAGACGAGATGGGGATGCCCGCTGTCGTCGTCACCGGACGGGCGCCCGGGAACGATGGGCCCGCGCTCTCCTGCGTCCGCACGGGGGCGGCGGGTGCGCCGCCGGTGCGGGGACGACGCAGCATGGCCTCCACCCGGGCACGGAACTCGCGCGGACGGAAGGGTTTGGTGATGTACTCGTCAGCGCCCGCGTTCAGGCCCATCACGACATCCGCCTCCTCCCCGTTGGCGGTGATCATGATGATGTACGTGTCGCTCTGCGAACGGATGCGGCGAGCCGCCTCGATGCCGTCGATGCCGGGCATGTTCACGTCGAGGGTGGTGATGAGCGGCTGGTACGAGAGCACGGCCTGCACGCCGTCGAGGCCGTTGCCCACCGAGACGGTGGAGAAGCCGGCGGCCTCGAGGACTTCGACGAGCAGATGACGCAGGTCGGCGTCGTCCTCGACGATCACGGCCGTTCGCCCCCGGGGGGTCGTCTCGGTCATGACGGTACTCCAATCGTGCGGTGGGGAGACGGCGCCGTTCGGGCGGCGACGCTCGACGTGCCTGTCTTGGAGTGCTGGAGATGGCATTCTCCCACACCTTCGGGAACTGCTGCGGCGAGCGGTCAGGGTATGACGTCGCGGGTCAGCTCCACGGCCGACTGCGGCCACCAGGCGCCCGCCGCGGGGCCCCCGTTGCAGGTGCCGTCACTCTCGCCCGGAGCCTTGATCCACAGGTTGACGTCGATCACCTCGTCGCCCGTGGAGCCGCCGGCGTCGCCGACCCGACGACCCGACGGGTTGCACCACTGGCCGTCCGATCCGGCGCCGCTGCGGGAGGTGTCGATCACCGCGTGCGCGCCGCCGAGCAGCTCCGAGATCCGGTGGGCGTAGGCGGCCTCGTCGGCGAACAGGTTGTAGTTCGACACGTTGGTCGCGAAGCCGCGCACCCGCTCGACACCCGCCTGGCGCAGCAGGTCGGCCATCTGATCGGCGGGCAGCCAGTTCGAGTGGCCGCCGTCGAGATAGATCGACGCCCCCGACCCGCTGAGCTCGTCGACCGCCCCCCGCAGCTGTGCCACCCGATCGGCGACGTTGCCGCACTGCGGCGCCTGTGCGAGCGAGTCCGGCTCCAGCACGATCAGGAGGGGCAGATCGGATGCCCCGGCCGCCCCTCGAGCGATACGTCGCGTCCACTCGCGGTAGGCGTCCGGCGCGAGCCCTCCCGCCGAGTACTGGCGGCAGTCGCGCCCGGGCAGCCCGTACACGACGATCGTGAGCGCCGCCGCCTGCGCGCGCGCCTGGGCGACGAGCGCCTCCACCCGCGCCTGCACCGCGTCGACGCCGTATTCCTCGGGAGTGAGCCACGCCGCGGTCGGTCGTGCGGCGAGGTAGGCCGCGGCGGCCTGTTCCGGGGATCCGGGGGTCGCCGTGGCCGCGGCATCCGCCGCCTGCGTCCCGGCGACCACGGTCAGTGCCATTCCGGGGTGGGGCGTGCGCGGATCGGGGCCGAGCGGACGAGTGGCCACGATCACGGCCACGGCCGCACTCAGTACCACGGCCACGGCGATTCCGGCGACGAGGAGTGCCCGCCGTCGAGACCGCACGGGATGCTCGACGGGCGAGGCGGCGCGAGGGGTCACGGAGGACGAGCCTAGGCGCTCCACCCGTCAGGGGCGGCCCATGCCGTAGTAGGTCCACCCGGCGGCGCGCCAGGCGGCCGCGTCCAGGCCGTTGCGCCCGTCCACCACGATGCGTCCACGGGTCAGCGACGATGCGTGCCCGGGGTCGAGTTCGCGGCGGTACTCATCCCACTCGGTGACGAGGATCACCGCATCGGCGCCGGTGAGCGCCTCGTCGCGATCGGTCACGTAGGTCAGCTGCGGGTGCATGCGCCGTGCATTGTCGATGGCGGCGGGATCGGTGACCGTCACCGTCGCGCCGAGGCCGTGCAGGCGTACCGCCACGTCGAGGGCGGGGGAGTCGCGGATGTCGTCGCTGTGGGGTTTGAACGCCGCGCCCAGCACCGTGATCCTCTTCTCGAACACCGCGCCGTCCAGCGCCTGCACCACGAGGTCGACGGCGCGGTCGCGGCGGCGGAGGTTGATGGCGTCCACTTCGCGCAGGAAGCCGACGGACTCGCCGCGGCCGAGCTCCTCGGCGCGTGCGGCGAACGCGCGGATGTCCTTGGGCAGGCATCCGCCGCCGAAGCCGATCCCCGCGCCGAGGAATCGGCGTCCGATGCGCACGTCGTGGCCGATCGCGTCGGCCAGCTGGGTCACGTCGGCGCCGGTCACCTCCGCGATCTCGGCCATCGCGTTGATGAACGAGATCTTCGTCGCGAGGAATGCGTTGGCGGCAACCTTCACCAGCTCGGCGGTGGGACGGTCGGTGACGATGAACGGGGTGCCCTTGGCCACCGCCGGGTGGTAGACCTCGCGCAGGATGTCGGCGGCGCGCTCCCCGGCCTCGCCGGGCGTGACGCCCACCACGAGACGGTCGGGGTCGACGGTGTCCAGGACCGCCCAGCCCTCGCGGAGGAACTCCGGATTCCACACCAGTGTCGCCCCCGTGGCCTCCACACGGGGGGCGAGCTCGGCGGCGGTGCCCACCGGCACGGTGGACTTGCCGGCCACGACGTCGCCCGGCGACAGGAAGGGCAGCAGCGCATCGACGGCGGTGTTCACGTAGGTGAGATCGGCGGCATAGCCGTCCTTCTGCTGCGGAGTGCCCACCCCCACGAAGTGCACGGTCGCGTCGCCGGCCGCCGACATCTCCGTGGTGAATCGCAGTCGGCCCGACGCGATCCCCTCGGCGAGGATCTCCTGCAGGCCGGGCTCGAAGAAGGGGGCACGCCCCTGCGAGAGGGTGTCGATCTTGCGCTGGTCCACGTCGATCCCGACGACATCGTGGCCGATCGAGGCCATCGCCGCGGCGTGCACGGCACCGAGATAGCCGCAGCCGATCACGGACAGTCGCATGGGGTCTCCTCAGAGTGCGCGGACGGACATGCCCTTACTACCAGAGGAGTGTTGCGCCCCGGCATCCTGTGTCCCCCGTGACGACGAAGCGGCCCGGTGGTCTGGGGAACCCACGGGCCGCTCTTCCGCCGTGTCCACCCCGAGAACCGGGGCGATCGACAGGTGTATCCGAGGGCTCTGGGGAAGCCCTCGGAACAACCGTACGGACAGACTTCGGATCCGTCTGTCCCCATTTCGGCGGACACTCAGATCGTGCCGCACCGAAGGCATCCTGCGTCAGGGTTTCACAGACGGTCATCGCATGCTGTACTCTGAATCTTTGGTGCCCGCGTCCTGCTGGCCGGTCACCACGAACGTGAGCCCTCCACTGGCGTGTTCCACCGTCTCTCCGACGGAGAACCACCCCGGAGCGGGATTCACGAACCTCTCCGTTCGAATCAAGAAAGCAGCACTATTGTGACGCGCACTTTCACTCCCAAGGCCGGCGAAGTCCAGCGCGACTGGCTCGTCATCGACGCGACCGACGTCGTGCTCGGCCGTCTCGCCTCGCACGCCGCTGCGCTCCTGCGCGGCAAGCACAAGGCGACCTTCGCCAACCACATCGACTCCGGTGACTTCGTCATCATCATCAACGCCGACAAGGTCGCGCTGACGGGTCAGAAGCTCGAGAAGAAGAAGGCCTACCGCCACTCCGGCTACCCGGGCGGCCTCAAGTCGGTCACCTACGGCGACCTGATGGAGAAGAACCCCGAGCGGGCCGTCGAGAAGGCCGTCCGCGGCATGCTCCCGAAGAACAGCCTCGGCGCCGCCCAGCTGCGCAAGCTCAAGGTCTACCGCGGCGCCGAGCACCCCCACGGTGCCCAGCAGCCCAAGACCTTCACCCTCGACCAGGTCGCCCAGTAAGCGCCGCTCAGACTGACAAGGACATACTCGTGGCGAACATCGAAGAATCGACCGAAACCAACTACTCGACCGAGACCCCGGCAGACGAGACCGTCGAGGCCGCTGCGGCCCGCCCGGTGCTCACCGTCCCCGGCGCGGCCGTCGGCCGTCGCAAGCAGGCCATCGCCCGCGTGCGCCTCATCCCCGGTGCCGGCACCATCACCGTCAACGGCCGTGAGTTCGAGGACTACTTCCCGAACAAGCTGCACCAGCAGCTGATCACCGACCCGTTCACGGTGCTCAACCTCACCGGCGCCTACGACGTCATCGTGCGCATCTCCGGCGGCGGCCCCTCGGGTCAGGCCGGCGCGCTGCGCCTCGGCATCGCCCGTGCGCTCAACCAGATCGACGAGGAGAACAACCGCCCGACGCTCAAGAAGGCCGGCTTCCTCTCGCGCGACGCCCGCGTCATCGAGCGCAAGAAGGCGGGTCTGAAGAAGGCCCGCAAGGCTCCGCAGTACTCGAAGCGCTGATCGGCACCGTCTCGATGCCGCTGTTCGGCACGGACGGGGTGCGGGGGCTGGCGAACGGCCCCCTCACCGCCGATCTCGCACTCACCCTGGCCCAGGCGACCGCCGTCGTCCTGGGCCAGGGCCGTACGGCCGAGGCGCGCCGCGCCGCCGGCAAGCGGCTCACGGCGGTCGTCGCCCGCGACCCGCGGGTTTCGGGGGAGTTCCTCGCCGCGGCGGTGGCCGCGGGACTGGCCTCCTCCGGCGTCGACGTGCTCGAGGCCGGTGTGCTGCCGACCCCGGCCGCGGCGTTCCTCATCGCCGACATGGACGCCGACTTCGGCGTCATGGTGTCCGCCTCGCACAACCCGGCGCCCGACAACGGCATCAAGATCTTCGCCCGCGGCGGGGTGAAGCTGCCCGACGTGGTCGAGCAGCGCATCGAGGCCGCGATGGCCGGGCCCAAGCTGCAGCCCACCGGTGCCGGTGTGGGCCGCATCCGTCGGTTCTCCGACGCCGAGGACCGTTACGTCGTGCACCTGCTCGGCTCGCTGCCGCACGCGCTGGACGGGATCCATGTGGTCCTCGACTGCGCGCACGGCGCGGCATCCGGTGTCTCTCCCGAGACGTTCCGCGATGCCGGGGCGCAGGTCACCGTCATCGGCGCCGACCCCGACGGCCTCAACATCAACGACGGCGTCGGCTCGACGCACCTCGACCAGCTGGCCGAGCACGTCGTGCGGGTGGGAGCCGATGTCGGCATCGCCCACGACGGCGACGCCGACCGCTGCCTCGCGGTCGACGCCGCCGGCAAGGTCGTCGACGGCGACCAGATCATGGCGATCCTGGCCGTGGCGATGAAGGAGCGCGGACACCTCGTGAAGGACACGCTCGTGGCCACGGTCATGAGCAACCTCGGCCTGCACAAGGCGATGACCGCGCACGGGATCACCGTCGAGCAGACCGCGGTCGGCGACCGCTACGTGCTCGAGCGCATGAACGAGGGCTCGTTCGCACTCGGCGGCGAGCAGTCCGGCCACGTCATCATGAGCGAGTACGCCACCACGGGTGACGGCCTGCTGACAGGACTGCACATCGTGGCCGAGATGGCGCGACAGAAGAAGTCGCTCGCCGAGCTCGCGTCGATCATGACCGTGTACCCGCAGGTGCTCGTCAACGTCAAGGGCGTCGACCGTTCGCGCGCCAGCTCCGATGAGGGCGTGGCCGATGCCGTCGCCCGGGCGACGGCCGAGCTCGGGCTGTCGGGTCGCGTGCTGCTGCGTCCGTCGGGCACCGAGCAGTTGGTGCGCGTCATGGTCGAGGCGGCCGACGAGGTCACCGCACGGCGGCTGGCCGACGGGCTGGCCGACGTGGTCCGCGAGCGCCTCGCACTCTAGGGGCCGGAAGGATGCCGCGCTCCGCGGCATCCGCTGTCAGTCGAGGGTCTCGAGGTAGCGCAGCAGGACGCCCTCGCGCAGCGCCCACGGGCTGACCTCGAGTTCGTCGACGTCGAGGGCCTTCATCGCGGCGTGCAGCACGACGGCACCGCCGACGATCTGGAACGTGCGCTCGGGGGTGATTCCGGGCAGCTGCTGTCGGGCCTCGGCGGGCATCGCCGCCATGCGCGGGATCCAGTCCTTCAGCGCGGCGCGCGAGAGGATCATGCGCTCCGACTCCGCCCACCCCGGCACCGACGTACCGGCCAGCCGCGCGAGAGACCGGATCGTCTTGGACGAGCCGACGACATGGTCGGGGTACGCGCGTCCGCGCATCGCGGCGACCACGGGGGCGAGCTGCTCGCGCACGTGCGCGCGCAGCGCTCCGAGCTGCGCCTCGGTGGGCGGGTCGTCGGGCAGGTAGCCCACCGTCACGCGACCGGCACCGAGCGGGAGCGAGAGTGCGACATCCGGCACCTCGTCGATGCCCGCCGCCACCTCGAGCGACCCGCCGCCGATGTCGAGCATGAGGATCTCGCCTGCCGACCAGCCGAACCACCGGCGGATCGCGAGGAATGTGAAGCGCGCCTCGCCGGGTCCGTCGAGCACCTGCAGCGGAACCCCGGTGATCGCCTCGACGCGCGCGATCGCGTCGGCGCCGTTGGGCGCTTCGCGCAGCGCCGAGGTCGCGATCGTCAGCAGCGCCGAGACGTGCTCCGCGTCGGCCACGGCGCGCGCCTCGGTCACCGCGGTCTCGAGGGCCGAGATGCCCGCTTCGCTGAGCGAGCCGTCGGGTTCGAGATAGCGCATCAGGCGCAGGATGCTGCGATGCGAGGTGGTCGTGACCGGTCGGGCGCCCTGACGGGCCTCCGACACGAGCAGATTGACCGTGTTGGAACCGATGTCGAGGACTCCGAGGCGCACGGGTCGAGCGTATCGGTCCGACGGTGCCGCTCGGCGGCCACCCGATACGATGGGCGGCGATGTCCGCTGACGAGGCCTCGACGGCCGCCGACCCCGCTCCGACGCACTCCCTCTACCGCGCGTTGGACCGCGGCGACTGGGCGCGGCTCGCGCCGGGGATGGAGCAGCCGCTCACCGACGCCGAGGTCGTGCAGCTGCGCGGCATCGGCGACCGGATGGATCTGCGCGAGGTGCAGGAGGTGTACCTCCCGCTCAGCCGGCTGCTCAGCCTGTACGCCCGGTCGACGAAGACGCTGGGCGCGTCGACCAGCAGCTTCCTGCACGAGCCGGACACCACCACGCCGTTCCTCATCGGCATCGCGGGGTCGGTCGCGGTCGGCAAGTCCACGGTCGCGCGTCTGCTGCGCGAGCTCCTCAGCCGCTGGTCGGACACTCCACGGGTCGAGCTCGTGACCACCGACGGATTCCTGTACCCGAACGCCGAGCTCGAGCGCCGCGGCATCATGGATCGCAAGGGCTTCCCCGAGTCGTACGACCGGCGGGCGCTGCTCGACTTCCTCACCGATCTCAAGAGCGGCGCCGAGGTGGTGCGCGCACCCTTCTACTCGCATCTGCGCTACGACATCGTCCCCGACGCGGTCGTGACGGTCCGGCGCCCCGATGTCGTCATCGTCGAAGGCCTCAACGTGCTGCAGCCGCCGCCCGCGGCCAACGACGTGTCGGTCAGCGAGCTGTTCGACTTCTCCATCTACGTGGATGCCGCGCCCGACGACATCGCCCAGTGGTACGTCGAGCGGTTCATGGCGTTGAAGAAGGGCGCGTTCGCCAACCCCTCGTCGTACTTCTCCTCCTTCGCCGCACTCGACGACGAGGCGGCGGTGTCCACCGCGCTCGGCTACTGGAACAGCATCAACCTCCCGAATCTGATCGAGAACGTGCTGCCGACGAAGCATCGCGCGACGCTCGTGCTGGAGAAGGCCGCCGATCACGCGGTCGAGCAGGTCCTCCTCCGCAAGCTCTGACCCCGCGGCATCCGCCGGCGCCGGACCGCTCACCTGACGCGACACGCCCTGTCGACCGCACGGGAAGGGCGTGTCGCGTCAGGTGAGCAGTCCGGGAGGGGATGTCGAGGACCGCAGTGTCCATTTCGTTCAGGCGCCTTGCATACCCCGCCTCGTACCATAGGGGCCATGTGTGGAATCGTCGGATACGTGGGTCCTCGGCCGAGTGAGGCCATCCTCGTCGCGGGTCTGGCCCGCCTGGAGTACCGCGGATACGACTCCGCCGGCATCGCCGTGATCGACGAGGCCGGCGGTCTCGGCATGCGCAAGCGCGCCGGCAAGCTGAAGGTGCTGCGCGACGATCTCGACGCGCACCCGCTCCCGCAGGGCACCACGGGAATCGGGCACACCCGCTGGGCGACCCACGGCGGCCCGACCGATGGGAACGCCCACCCCCACCTGGCCGACGACGACAAGCTCGCCCTCATCCACAACGGCATCATCGAGAACTTCGCCGAGATCAAGGCCGAACTCGTCGCCGGCGGCTACACGTTCCGCAGCGAGACCGACACCGAGGCCGCGGCGATCCTGCTCGGCCGCGAGTACCATGCGGCCGGTGGAGACCTCGAAGCAGCCTTCCGCGCGATCGTCGGCCGCCTCGAGGGTGCCTTCACCCTGCTGGCGATGCATCAGGACCACCCCGGCCTCGTGGTCGGCGCGCGCCGCAACTCTCCGCTCGTGATCGGGCTGGGCGAGGGCGAGAACTTCCTCGGCTCCGACGTCGCCGCCTTCGTCGAGCACACCCGCAGTGCACTGGCGATCGGGCAGGACCAGATCGTGTCGATCACGCCCGGAGGCGTCACCGTCACCGACTTCGCCGGCGAGCCGGTGGAGGTCGAGCCGTTCGAGGTGCTGTGGGACGCCGCCGCCGCCGACAAGGGCGGATGGTCGAGCTTCATGGCCAAGGAGATCAGCGAGGAGCCCGAAGCGGTCGCCAACACGATCCGCGGCCGCCTCCACGACGGTCAGGTCGTGATCCCCGAGCTCGACGGTCTCGACGACCTGTTCGCCGGCATCCGTCGCGTGATCATCGTCGCGTGCGGCACCGCCGCCTACGCGGGCCAGGTCGGCAAGTACGCCATCGAGCAGTGGGCGCGCATCCCGGTCGACGTCGAGCTCGCCCACGAGTTCCGCTACCGCGATCCCGTGATCGGCGACGACACCCTGGTCGTGTCGATCAGCCAGTCGGGCGAGACGATGGACACGCTCATGGCGGTCAAGTACGCACGCGAGCGCGGAGCGAAGACCCTGTCCATCTGCAACACGCAGGGCGCCACCATCCCGCGCGAATCCGACGCGATCGTCTACACGCACGCCGGTCCCGAGGTCGCCGTCGCCTCGACGAAGGCGTTCGTCGCACAGATCACCGCCCTCTACCTCCTGGGCCTGCACGTCGGCCGGGTCCGCGGTTCCGTGCCCGCCGCCGAGGCGGCCGAGCACGTCCGCGAGCTCGAGGCGATCCCCGGCAAGATCGCGCAGATCCTGGAGCGCGAGCAGGAGCGCATCGAGCAGCTGGCCCACTGGATGGCCGACACCCGCTCGGTGCTGTTCCTCGGCCGCCACGTCGGCTTCCCCATCGCGATGGAGGGTGCGCTCAAGCTCAAGGAGCTCGCCTACATCCACGCCGAGGGCTTCGCCGCCGGCGAGCTCAAGCACGGCCCCATCGCCCTCATCGAGGCGGGCCAGCCCGTGTTCGTGATCGTGCCGTCGCCGCGCGCGTCGGCCGAGCTGCACAAGAAGGTCGTCTCGAACATCGAGGAGATCCGCGCCCGCGGCGCCCGTGTCATCGCGATCGCCGAGGAGGGTGACGCGGCCGTGCTGCCGCACGCCGACGAGGTGCTGCGCATCCCTCTGGCCGGGCCCCTGTTCGAGCCGCTCCTGGCCGTGGTGCCGCTGCACATCTACGCGATGGGGCTGTCGACCGCGAAGGGTCTCGACGTCGACCAGCCGCGCAACCTCGCGAAGTCGGTCACGGTCGAGTAGGCCCCGACGGTGGCGGATGCCGGGGCCACCGGCATCCGCTTCGTCATCGGAATCTCTCGCGGATCCTCGCAGACGCAGCGGCTTCGAGCGCGAGGGGTACGCCGCGGCATCCTGATCCCGTCACCGCCGTCCTCGCGGGATGCGGACGGGCGATAAGGTGGCGGATGCCTCGGCCACCGGGGCAGGAGGAGGGGCGATGATCGTCGGCATCGGCGTGGACCTGGTCGACATCCCGCGGTTCGAGCGGTCCATCGCCCGGACGCCCCGGCTCGTGGAGCGGCTGTTCGCCCCGGCCGAACGGACGCTCGCGCCGCGGTCGCTCGCCGCCCGGTACGCCGCGAAGGAAGCGCTCATCAAGGCGCTCGGCGGCTCGGAGGGCGTGCACTGGACAGAGATCGAGGTGACGCCCGAGGCATCCGGCCGCCCCTGGTTCACCCTGTCGGGATCGACCGCCGCCGTCGTCGCCGAGCGGGGCATCACGCGGGTGCACCTGTCGATGTCGCACGATGCAGGGCTGGCGACGGCCTACGTCGTGGCCGAGTCGGCGGCCGCCGCATGAGCCGCCTGCCCGCCGGGGTGATGCGCGAGGCCACGATCGACGTGGGTGCGATCACCGCGAACGTGCGGCACCTGCGCCGTCTCACCTCCTCCGAGGTGATCGCCGTCGTCAAGGCCGACGGCTACGGTCACGGCGCGGTGCGCTCGGCGAACGCGGCGATCGAGGGGGGAGCTGCCCGCATCGGCGTGGCCGACGTCGCCGAGGCGCTGGCGCTGCGCCGTGGCGGGGTCACCGCCCCCGTCCTGGCGTGGCTGCACGCGCCGGGCGCCTCGTTCGCAGAAGCCGCGGCCGCACACGTCGAGCTGGGCGTCTCGTCGTTCGACCAGCTGGTCGCGGCGGCCGCCGCGGCATCGGCCGATCGTCCCGTCGGCGTGCACCTCAAGCTCGAGACGGGTCTCGGCCGCAACGGCATCGCCCCCGCCGACTATCGGATGGTGCTCGCCGAGGCCGCGCGCCTCGAGCGGATCGGCAAGCTCAAGGTCGTCGGCATCTTCAGCCACCTCTCCAACTCGAGCCCCGACGAGGACCGCGCCCAGCTGCGCGCCTTCCAGGACGGCCTGGGCGTCGCGGCGACGCTCGGTCTCGCTCCGCCGCTGCGTCACCTCGCCGCGACGGCCGCCGCGATCGACCTTCCCGAGACGCGCCTGGGCTGCGTGCGGCTGGGCATCGGCATCTACGGGCTCTCGCCGTTCGACGGTCGCTCCTCCGCCGACCTCGGACTGCGACCCGCCATGACCCTGCGCGCGGCGGTCGCCGCGGTGCGCCGCGTCGGGCCGGGCCACGGCGTCTCCTACGGCTTCGACCACCGCACCGAGCGCGAGACGACCCTGGCGCTCGTGCCGCTGGGCTACGCCGACGGCGTGCCCCGACAGGCGTCGGGACTCGGACCGGTCGTCATCGGCGGGCAGCGGTTCCGCGTGGCCGGGCGGGTCGCGATGGACCAGATCGTGGTCGACGTCGGCGATCACCCCGTCGGCGTCGGCGACGAGACCGTGCTGTTCGGGGATCCGACGCTGGGCGCCCCGGCGGCCAGTGAGTGGGCGGATGCGGCGGGCACGATCGACTACGAGATCGTCACCCGCATCGGCCCGCGGGTGCCGCGGAGGCAGGTCTCGGCGTGAGCGGGCTCGATCCGGTGCTCGGTCGGCGCGAGATCTCGGCCCCCGTGGCGATGGAGGCCTTCGGCGAGGAGATCGGACGGATGCTGCGCGGCGGCGACCTCGTCGTGCTCACCGGACCGCTGGGTGCGGGCAAGACCACCCTCACCCGCGGGATCGCGGCGGGGCTCGGGGTGCGCGGGCCGGTGCAGAGTCCCACCTTCGTGATCGCCCGCACGCATCCGTCGCTCGTCGGCGGGCCGGTGCTGGTGCACGTGGACGCCTACCGGCTGGGCTCGGCGATGGAGCTCGACGATCTCGACATCGACGTGGAGCGGTCGGTGGTGATCGTCGAGTGGGGCCGGGGCATGGTCGAGGGCCTGCGCGACGTGTGGTGGGAGATCGAGCTGGAGCGGCCTGTCGGGGGAGAGGCGACCACGTCGGACGAGCTCGACGGCGACGCGCCGCGGGTGGTCACGGTCACGCGACGACCCTGAGCGCGACATCCGTGCGCCCGTGCGCCGGGCTCCCCTGCACCGCTTCACGCAGCACGGTCAGCACGGCATCGGGGCGCTCGATGTGCGCGAAGTGGCCGGCGTCGGGCAGCCGGGTCTCGACGAAACCCGGCAGGAGCGACGCGAACACGGCGCGATCGTCGGGACCGGCGAACACGTCGCGCACCCCGCGCACCGCATGCACGGGGCAGGTTACCCGGCGCCAGCGGTCGGTGTCGTAGGCGGCCGCCCGGCGCGCCGCGCGGGCGAACGCGCGCGGCCGGATCTCCTCCGGCAGCGCGTCGATCACGCTCGCGTGCACGATCCGCGGCCGCGCGAACAGCGGGGCCGACAGAGCGCGCATCCACCCCGCGCGGGCGAGCAGCCGCACGAGACCGCGTCCGCCGGCGCCGAAGGCCGCCAGCAGCCGCATCGTCAGGAGCATTCCGGCGAAGCCCGGCGTGCGCATCCCTCCGCGCAGCGGGCGCCGCACCGCGTCGAGCACTCCGGCACCGCTCGGCGAGACGAGCGTCACCGACAGGGTCGATCCCGGCTCCTGCGCGGCCAGCTCGAGCGCGACGAACCCGCCGAGCGAGTGTCCGACCAGCCGCCACCGGTCGTACCCGAGGGCGCGCGCCACCTCGATCACGGCCGCTGCGAGGTCGGAGGCATCCGCCGTCGCCGCCAGGTCGCCGCTCTCGCCCCATCCCGGCAGATCCACGGCGACGACGTCGGTGAGCGGTGCGGCCGAGCGGTCGGATGCCGCGATCACCGGCGTCCACGTCGTCCACGAGCCCGCCGCGCCGTGGAGGAGGATCGTGGCCGGGCCTCCGGCGCGACGGCCGGTGCGCACCACGATGCGGCCGAGCGCCGTCGGCACGACGACCCGGCGCAGTCCGAGGTCGCGTTCCCGCGTCAGGAGGGCGGGGGAGCGGCGGGCGGTCGGCGGGGTGTGCACGAAGAGTGTTCGGTGCGGCGGGGCGCGCCGGATTGCCCGCCCGCGCCGCCACGGGTGCCGACGTCCTCGCACGGGAACGCGCGACTACCCTGGGAGGGTGTTCCTCGGCATCGACACCTCTCTCGGCACGGCCACGGCTCTCGTGCACGCCGACGGGTTCGTGGTGGCAGAGGCGTCCAGCGACAACCCCCTCGGCCACGCCGAGGTGATCGGAGATCTGCTCGACGCGGTCGCACGCGGCCGCGACATCACGTATGTCGCCTCCGGCATGGGACCGGGACCCTTCACGGGACTCCGGGTCGGGATCGCCGCCGCCCGCGCGTTCGCGCTGGGGAGGGGCATCCCCGTCGTCCCCGTGCCCAGCCACGACGCGGTCGCCCTGCAGACGCTCCTGGCCGACGCCGTCGCCGGGGCCGCGACGCCCCGGTTCGCCGTGGTCACCGACGCCCGGCGCCGCGAGTTCGCCTACACGGTCTACGACGGGCTCGACGACGACGGGCTGCCCGTGCGCGCCGGCGGCCCCGCGCTCGCCCCGCGCGATGAGCTCGACGCCCGCCTCGCCGACCTCGGCGCACGCCGCGACGACGCGCGGTCGGTGCCGGCGGGGATGCTGGCGCTCGCCGCCGCCCGCGCGGTCGCGGCAGGTCGCGCCCTCGCAGACGGCGAGGCGCTGTACCTGCGCTCGCCCGACGTGACCCTCCCGTCCGGTCCGAAGCGGGTCACGGCATGATCCTGCGGCCCGCGACCGACGCCGACCTCGACGCCATCATGGTGATCGAGCGCGCCTCGTTCCCGAGCGACGCATGGTCGGCGGCGACCATGCAGGCCGACCTCGCCTCGGCGCACAACTGGTACGTCGTCGCCGAGGAGGCGGGGCGCGTGCGCGGCTACGCCGGACTGCGAGCCCCGGCCGGATCCCCCGACGCCGACGTGCAGACGATCGCCCTCGCCGACGACGCCCGCGGGCGCGGGCGCGGGCGCGCGCTCCTGCGCGCACTGCTGGCGCAGGCCGCCGAGCGCGGGGCGCGCGAGGTGTTCCTCGACGTGCGCGACGACAATGTCATCGCCCAGGCGCTGTACGCGTCGGAGGGCTTCCTCCCGATCGGCCGTCGACCGAACTACTACCCGGCCGACGGCGGGGTCGACGCGATCGTGATGCGGCTGGATCTGCGCGGATGGACGCATTCCCACGCGGATGCCTCGACCGAGGCGGGGGCGTGCACGTGACCCGCGAGCCCCTGGTGCTCGGCATCGAGACCAGCTGCGACGAGACCGGGATCGGCATCGTCCGCGGGCGCACCCTGCTGTCGAACACGATCGCCAGCAGCATGGACGAGCACGCCCGCTTCGGCGGCGTCGTGCCCGAGGTCGCCGCCCGGGCCCACCTCGAGGCGCTGCAGCCGTCGATCGAGGCGGCGCTGGCCGAGGCATCCGTCCGTCTGGAGGACCTCGATGCGGTCGCCGTCACGAGCGGACCGGGCCTCGCGGGTGCCCTCATGGTGGGGATCGGGGCGGCGAAGGCGCTCGCCGTCTCGCTCGACAAGCCCCTGTACGCCGTCAACCACCTCGTGGGGCACATCGCCGCCGATCTCCTCGACGCGTCGGCGCCCCCGCTGGAGTATCCGACCGTCGCGCTGCTCGTCAGCGGCGGTCACACCTCGCTGCTGCTCGTGCGCGATCTCACCAGCGATGTCGAACTGCTCGGCGAGACGGTCGACGATGCGGCGGGGGAGGCGTTCGACAAGGTCGCACGCCTGCTCGGCCTGCCCTATCCGGGCGGCCCGGAGATCGATCGGGCGGCGGCCGCCGGCGACCCCGCGGCGATCCGGTTCCCCCGCGGGCTCTCGCGCGCCTCCGACCTGCACGCGCACCGCTACGACTTCTCGTTCTCCGGACTGAAGACCGCCGTCGCCCGCTGGGTCGAGCAGCAGGACGGCGACTACTCGGTCGCCGATGTCGCGGCCTCGTTCCGCGAGGCCGTCGTCGACGTGCTCGTCACGAAGGCGCTCGACGCGTGCGCCCGGTTCGAGGTGCCCCGTCTGTTGCTGGGAGGCGGGGTGATCGCCAACCGTCGTCTGCGCGACGTCGCGACCGAGCGGGCCGCCGCCGCCGGGGTCACCCTGCGGATCCCCCCGCTGTCGCTGTGCACCGACAACGGCGCCATGATCGCCGGACTCGCGGCCGAGCTGATCCGGTCGGGACGCCGCCCGTCCACGCTCGGGTTCGGCGCGGACTCGACGCTGCCGGTCACCGAGATCCAGATCGGGGAGACCGACGCATGAGCGACCCGGATGCCGCTCCACGGCCGCCGATCTTCCGCCCGCCGCCTCCTCCGCGCCACCCCTCGACGGTCGAGCAGGACGTCCCGGCGGCCGCCGTCCCCGGAGCCACCCTGCCGATCGCGACCGAGCCGCCATCGGCCGACGTCGCCCCCGCAGCGGCCGCGCCCGGCCTCCCCGGCGAGCACCGCGGTGGCTTCTCGCGCCTGCCCACCGCTCCGGTCGGTGTCGCCGCGCCCGTCGACCCTGAGGCGCAGCGCCCCCTCGAATGGGCACCGCCCGAGACATCCCGCCCGCCGCGGGGTCTCGCCGGCTGGGCGCTGGTCTTCGCGATCGCGGGGCTGGCGTTCGCCCTCTTCGTCGGGTGGGGGTTCCCGATCGGCCTGGTCGCGATCGTCGTCGGTGTCGTCGCGGTACGGCGCCCGATCGAGAACCGCATGGCGGCGGTGTGGGCGATCTGCCTGGGTGCGGTGTCGGTGCTCTACAGCGCCGGCTGGCTGCTGTGGGCGGCGACCCGGATGAACCTGTTCGGCTAGAGCGGATCAGACCCGGTCGGCCAGGAGCGCGAGGCGCTTCGAGCCCACGCGTGTGACGATCAGCGTCGCGGCCCCGTCGCCGCGCAGCTTGAGCGAGGTCCGCAGCTTCGCAGGGTCGACATCAACCCCGCGCTTCTTGATCTCGAGGGTGCCGATGCCCCGCTCGCGCAGCGCCTTCGACAGCGCCTTGACGTCGGCGGGCAGCTCTTCCCGCACCCGGAATGACGACACGAACGGGCTCGTCAGCGCCGCATCCGACGTCAGGTAGGCGATGCCCTCGGCGAGCATCCCCGCCTGCAGCGATCGCGCGACATCGCCGATCAGGCGCGCGCGGATCACGGCACCGTCGGGCTCGTGCACGAACGCCCCGAGTGCGCGCACCGGCTCGTCGTCGGCATCGGCCGTGGCGGTGAGCTCGTGCGCGGAGTCGCCGCGCAGCACGAGCGCCGCACGACGCACGCCCTCCCGCGCGAGGGCGCCCGACCACAGCACCAGCTCGATCGTGGAGCCGTCGGCGCTCACCCACTGCGCCTCCATTCCTGCGGGGATCTGATCGCGGTCGAAGCCGGGCCCGAGCTTGATCCCGGTCGGCACCCTGTCGGCGAGTGCGAACGCCCAGTCGAGCCCCGGGGTGTAGTCCTCGGCGCGCAACCGCGACGTCTCGCCGTGGCCGGCCGTACGCCGGGCGGGATCGAGCCACACGGCGTCGGAGGGGAGAGCGGATGCCGCGCCCGGTGCGTGCTCTTCGGCGCGGCCGCTGCGCACGGTGACGTCGTCGCCGAACGGGGCGAGGTTGTACGCCGCGATCGCGGCGGTCATCTCGTCGAGATCCACCGCATCCACTCGCAGGCCGAGTCCGGCCATGCCGAGCGCGTCCCCGCCGATGCCGCAGCCGAGATCCGCCACCCGGGCGAAGCCGGCGTCGCGGAACCGCGCCGCGTGGCGTGCGGCGACCGCGAGGCGGGTCGCCTGCTCGAGACCCGCCCGGGTGAACAGCATCCGCTCGGCGAAGTCGCCGAACTTGGCCCGGGCGCGCTCGCGCAGTCGCGCCTGACCCACGACGGCGGACACGAGATCGGCCGAATGCCCGTCGGCCCGCAGTTGCGAGACGGCGCGGGCGACGTCCGCGGTCGACACGAGTCGTGGCAGTGCGTCGAGCAGCCGCAGCCCTTCCGGGGTGAGCAGGGCGTGCAGTTCGCGAAGGTCCACCAGCCGAGCATACGGAGCCGATCCCCCGGCGATCCCCGAACACCCCGCATCGATCCCCCTCCCGTCCCCGGAGGAGCGGGGGATGCCTCCCGATGTGCGCCGTCGCGGTGCGAACGAGACTTCCCGTACAGCGCCACTCAGGCTCCGCGAGAAAAGGAACGATCATGGCCGACGAAAACACCAACGGGCTCGGCGTTCAGACGAACACCGACACCGAGACCGAGACCGACAACTCGAACAACTCGACGAACGACTCCGGCAACGGCAACGGGTCGCAGAACGGCAACGTCGCCGATTCGGGCAACGACAACTCGGTGAACACCGACAACTCGAACAACTCCGAGAACGAGACCGACAACTCGGTCGACAACTCGAACAACTCCGAGAACGAGAGCGACAGCTCGAACAACTCGACGAACGACTCGGGCAACAACAACGGGTCGAGCAACGGCAACATCACCGTGGGCATCGCCGACTCGGGCAACGACAACTCCGACAACTCCGACAACTCGGTCGACAACTCGGACAACTCCGAGAACGAGACCGACAACTCGGTCGACAACTCGATGGAGGATTCGGGCAACACCGACAACTCGATGGAGGAGTCGGGCAACACCGACAGCTCGACGAACGGTTCGTACAACGACAGCTCCGACAACAGCGACAATTCGGACAACTCCGACAACAGCGACAACTCCGACAACAGCGACAACTCCGACAACTCGGTCCGCAACACCGACTCGTTCAACGAGACGACGCTGAACGACCACTCGGTGACCGTCGGCGTCCGTCAGTTCAACACCGGTGTCGGCGGCGACCTGTCGATCAGCGGCATGGCCGGTGCCGGCGCCGCAGCGGGGGCCGCGGCGGCGTTCCACCTCGACAACCGTGCCTCGGTCGTCGACCAGTCGGTGTCGCAGTCGATCGCGTCGGGCGGCGACGTCTCGCAGGGCTTCGCGCAGAGCGCCGTCATCAACACCGGCGACGCGGGTGCGGCGGCCGGCGGCGACGCGTGGGTCGACAACTCCTCGGTCGACATCTCGGTGGGCGACGTCTGGATGGGCAACACGTGGAACACCACGACGTTCACCGACTCGTTCAACGACCAGTCGACGACGACGTCGGACTGGTCGAACTGGGAGCAGGACATCGACGACTCGTTCAACGACAACTCGGACAACTCGATGACCGACAACTCGATGACCGACAACTCCACGATCGACAACGCGTTCGCCGACTCGTTCAACAGCGAACTGACCTCCGACGTGGGCAACCAGTACGACTGGGAGAACAGCGGCAACTTCTTCAGCCCGGACGCGACGGTCGGCGACGAGATCGACATGTGATCGACGAAGAGACCTTGCCCGGCCGCCTTGCGTGAGGCGGCCGGGCAGGACCATGTCGGGGCGGGGAGCTGGGGATCCCCGCCCCGAACGTTCGCGAGTGTCGTAGCGTGGAGGGAAGCGCATGTCGAGGGGGACTGCAGTGGCTGAGGGGGCGGACGGCGCAGGGGCCGGAGGGAAGACCGACGGGGTCGGTCCCGCAGCGCCCGCCGCCGCGTTGGTGGCGATCGTCGACGACGTGGGCCGGTTCGCCTCGTCCACAGGGCGGACGGACCTCGCTCGACGTCTCGAGAACACGCACTCCCGTCTGCTCGACCCGCACGTGCGCGTGATCGTGGTGGGCGAGTTCAAGAAGGGCAAGAGCAAGCTCATCAACGCGCTCGTCAATGCGCCGGTCTGCCCCGTCGACGACGATGTCGCCACGAGCGTGCCGACGTCGGTGGGGTACGGCGAGGAGCCGGATGCCTGGGTGACCGTCCAGGCGCAGGAGGACACCCCGCCCGAGGCGCGGCGCGTGCCGATCGACGAGCTGGCCGCCTTCGTGTCGGAGCAGGGCAATCCCGGCAACGAGCGCCGCATCCTCGCCGCCGAAGTGGTGCTGCCGCGCGAGCTGCTCAAGGGCGGTCTTCGCCTGGTCGACTCGCCGGGAGTCGGAGGCCTGGATTCCACCAACGCGCTCGCAACGCTCGCCGCCCTCTCCTTGGCGCACGCCGTGCTGCTGGTCTCGGACGCGTCTCAGGAGTACACCGAGCCGGAGGTGCAGTTCCTCAAGCACGCCATGCGGGTCTCGCCCAACGTGGCCGCCGTGCTCGCCAAGACCGACCTGTACCCGCAATGGCGCGACATCGAGCGCATCGACCGCTCGCACCTCGGCGATGTCGGCGACGTGCCGATCTTCTCCGTGTCCAGCGATCTGCGCCTGCTCGCCGCGCAGGAGCAGGACCGCGAGCTCAACACGGAATCGGGATTCCCGGCACTCGTGGCGCACCTGCGCCGCGATGTGCTCGGGCGCGCCGAGATCATCCAGGCCCGCAGCGCCGTGCACGATCTCGTGTCGGTCGTCGATCAGCTGAAGATGTCCCTCACCTCCGAGCTGGAGGCCACCCTGCATCCGGAGACCACGCCCCGCCTGATCGCGCAGCTGGAGGACGCGAAGGCCCGCGCCGACGACTTCCGCGGTCGGTCCTCGAAGTGGCAGGTGACGCTCAACGACGGCGTCGCCGACCTCATCTCCGACATGGAGCACGATCTGCGCGATCGCATCCGCACCGTGCAGCGTGAGGCGGAGGACGCCATCGACGAGGGCGACCCCGGCCCCATCTGGGACCAGATCACCGAATGGCTGGACCAGCGCGTCTCGGCGGCGGTGTCGGAGACGTTCGTGTGGACCGACGAGCGTTCGCGGTGGCTGGCAGAGGAGGTCGCGGCGCAGTTCTTCGCGGGCGAGTCCGACGTCCCCCTCATCGATGTCGGCGACACCGAGGGCGTCCTCGACGTCGTCGAGGAGATGTCGGTGCTCGAGCATCGGCCGATGGGCGCCGGCGAGAAGCTGTTCATCGGGGTGCGCGGCTCGTACGGCGGTGTGCTGATGGTGGGCCTGGCGACCGGGCTGCTGGGTCTGTCGCTGATCAATCCGATCTCGCTGCTGGCGGGCATCCTGGTCGGTCGCCGCGCCTATCGGGAAGACAAGACCGCGCGCCTGTCGCGCCGCCGGTTCGAGGCGAAGTCGCTCGTGCGCCGCTACCTCGACGAGGTGCAGTTCCAGGTCGGCAAGCAGCTGAAGGACCGCCTCCGGGTGGTCCAGCGCGGATGCCGCGACCACTTCGGGAGCATCGCCGAAGAGCTCCACCGGTCGCTGTCCGACGCCGTACTGGCCGCCAAGCAGGCCGCGGGCGCCTACGCGGGGGAGAGCGAGCAGCGCGTGACCCAGCTGCGGGCGCGGGTGGCGCAGCTGGAGGCGCTGCGGGCGCGCATCCCCTCGCTCCCGCCGACGCGGGCGGTGGAGGCGACGCGCGCGTGAGGATGTCGGTTCGCGACGAGGCGGCGGCGCTGGTGCGGACCGCGCAGGAGCTCTATCGCGAGGACGCCTCCGCCGTGGAACTGCTCGACGAACTCGACGCCCGGCTGCGCGAACCGCTCCGGCTCGCGCTCGCGGGCATGGTCAAGGCCGGCAAGTCGACGCTCCTCAACGCCCTCCTCGGCGAGCGTCTGGCACCCACCGACGCCGGCGAGTGCACGCGCGTGGTGACCTGGTACCGCTACAACGCGACGCCGACGGTCACGATGCACCTGCATGCCGGAGGCAGGCGCCGGATGCCGGTGCGCCGCGATCACGGGCGTCTCCTCATGGATCTCGGCGACGCGGTCGCGGAGGAGGTCGCGTGGATCGAGGTGGGCTGGCCGTCCTCGGCGCTGCGCTCGGTGATCCTGATCGACACCCCGGGCATCGCATCGCTGTCCCGCGACGTGTCGGCGCGCTCGATCGATTTCGTCACCCCCGACGCGGGACCGTCCTCGGCCGACGCCATCGTGTACCTGATGCGGCATCTGCACGCGTCCGACCTGACCTTCCTCGAGGCGTTCCGCGACACGGCGGCGGGCTCGTCGCAGACCGTGAACGCCGTCGCGGTGCTCTCGCGCGCCGATGAGATCGGCTCGGGCCGCATCGACTCGATGCTGTCGGCGGGCAAGGTCGCGCGCCGCTACGAGCTCGACGGGGAGCTGGGCGCGCTCGCCCTCGGCGTCGTGCCCGTCGCGGGCCTGCTCGCCGAGAGCGCCCGCACGCTGCGGGAGGACGAGTTCGGGGCGTTCCAGCAGCTCGCGGCGCTCGACCGCAAGGTGCGGGAGCGGCTCACCGTCTCGGCCGACCGGTTCGTGCGGGTCACCGAGACGACCGCGCTCGGGCAGGATGAGCGGCGCGCCCTGCTGGAGCGGTTCGGCATCTTCGGCATCCGACTCGCCAGCGCGCTGATCATCGCCGGCGCCCACGACTCGACGCAGCTGTCGGAGCAGTTGGTGCAGCGCAGCGGCCTCAACGAGCTGCAGCGATTCATCCGCGCACGCTTCGACTCCCGCGCCGACCTGCTGAAGGCGCGCGGGGTGCTCGACGGGCTCGGCGAGATCGTCCGGGACCGTGCGCTGCCGGGCGCCGAGGCGATCCTCGCCGGCATCGAGCGACTCTCCGCGTCGGCGCACGGTCTGCGCGAACTGGCTCTGCTGTCGCGGGCGCGCGCGGGCGGTCTGCCCTTGACGGCGACCGATGCCGCGGAGGCCGAGCGGATCCTCGGCGGCGAAGGCACGCTCGCCTTCGCGCGTCTCGGGCTCCCCGAGACCGCGTCGGCCGTCGATCAGCGCGAGGCGGCCGAGGCGGCCATCGCCCGCTGGCGCACCCTCGGGCAATCCCCGCTCACCGAGCGGGCCGGCGCCGAGGTCGCCCGCGAGGTGGTGCGCAGCCTGGAGGAGGTGGCCTCAGAACTCGGCACCGTCCCCGGAGGAGGCGACCCGCCGGACGTCGTGCCTTCGGGCGGTCCACTGCAGGGCGTTGCGGAAGGTGCTGAAGAGCAGGGCCAGGAGGGCGATCCCCCACTGGGCGAGCAGCACCTGCCGCAGGATCGGGCCGTGCTGTCCGACCGAGACCAGCTCGGCTGAGAGCAGGTACAGCAGGACCTGTCCGGCGACCGTCGCGAGCTGCCACCAGCGCGCGCGGGGCTTGCGGGTGGAGAACGACACCAGCAGCACCACCTGTACGAGCAGCAGCGTGAGCGCGATGCCGAAGACGCTCCAGTACAGGATGTCGGCGGTCGTGCGGTACGCCTCGTCGCTGCGTCCCGTCACCACTCCCTTCACGACGTCGACGATGAGCGGCGTCTGCTCGGTGCGGATGGCGAACAGGTACACCACGGCCACAGCGCCGACGAGCAGGCTCAGCACCCACAGGAACTGACTGAGCCGCACCGTGAACGGGGGCGGGAGCGTGGTGAGGACGGGGGCACCGATCGTGCTCGTCGTGGCGGGGCGATCGGGGGACCGGCGACGCGGCTGCGCCGTCTCGGGAGCACGCGCCCGGATCATCCGCGGAGCGGCGGGGGCGGACACGGGCGGTGCGGGCGCGTGCTCGACCGGGACGGGAGCGCGCCGAGCCGGGACGGCCGGCTCGGTGAGCTCTGCCGGGTCCTCGAACCGGGGCGGCGGGGGCCGATGGCCCGGGCGGGTGCGCGGGGGTCGGGCGAGCGCGGGCGAGCCGTGTTGCTGCGGATCGGACACGAGGGCTCCTTACAGCTGCTCCTGGTCGTCGTACTCGGGCAGCGCATCCTCCACGACCAGGGCGTCGTCGGTTGCGGCGAACGGCTCGTCGGCGACGATCTCCGCGGGGGAGGAGGCATCCGACGCGTCCTCGTAGGCCGGGACCTCCGGCTCGACCGGGGTCGGCGTGGCCTCGACCGGACCCTCCGGACCATCCGCGCCCTCCGGCGCCTCGGCGGCCTCCGCCGCGGTCTCGGCCGGCGTGATGTCGATCACGCTGTCGGTCGTCGTCTCGGTGGTGGTGGGCGCGTTGTCGAACGAGTCGGTGATCGTCGTGGTCGTATCGGTGTTGCCGATCGACACGTCGCCGACGGTGACGGTCGTGTCGGAATGGTCGACGGTGGCGTCGTGTCCGCCCGCCGCTCCTCCGTCGCCGGTGTTGAGGATCGCCTCCTGGTCGAAGATCTGGTTCACGTCGCCGTGCGCCCAGATGTTCTGGTTGACCGACTGGTCGACGATCGTGGCCCGATTGTCGATGTGGAAGCTGTTGGTGATGCTCATGATCTCGCGCTGCACGGCGGTGGTGGCCATCGCCGGGTCGGTGGCCGTGGCCGTCGCCGTGTGCCGCGGCTGCACGTCGGGGCGATCGACGATCACCGGTGCGACGGCGCGCACGTCGTCGGCGCACGCGTCGCCCAGGCCCTTCTTGGCCAGCGTCGCCTCCGGAGCGGCCTGGAACTCCGCGGCCGCGGCGGGATCGCGCAGAAGACTCAGGATGAACTCGATCAGGGCTTCGGCGATCGTTGCCAGCGGCATGGTCATGACGGGACTCCTGTCACTTCGAGATTCTCTGCTGAGGCTAGAAGATCGGCCTCGGGGGCGAATCGGGGGTTTCCCCCCGACCCCGCGGGGGCGATGGGGGATTCGGCGGTGCGGTGCGGGGTGGTCATGAGGCGTGCCCCGCGTGAAGGCGTGCGCCGCCGAGGGCGACCCGCAGCTTGGCGATGAGGTCCGACCGCGACGTCGCACCGAGACGGCGGCGGATGCTCGCGATGTGATGCTCGGCGGTGCGCGGCGAGATGAAGATGATCTCTCCGATCTCGGCATACGTCTTGCCCTGCACCACCAGCCGGGCGACGTCGATCTCGCGCTCGCTGAGCCCGCTGTCGACGACGTCGGCGACGGCGCCGTCGGACTCGGGTTCTCGGCCGACGTCCTGCGGGTGCAGCTCGCGGGCGCAGGCGAGCAGTCGCGCCGAGCTGCGGCGGTCGTCGGAGCGGCCGGCGCCCTGGCCGGCGAGGCGCGCGGCATCCCACGGCAGCCCGATCGCGGCGAGACCGCGCGCGGCGGCCTCCACCTCGTCGCCGTCGACGGTGCCCGCCAGCACGGAGGTCCAGATGCGGCCGGCGGCGGCCATCGTCGCGGCGACGGGACTGGCGGCGGATGCCTCCACCAGAGCGTGCGCGTCGGGGCCGAGCGACTCCGGGCGATTGCGGAGGATGCCGGTCTGGATGCCGGCCCAGTGCAGGTGGGCCGCCCACAGCGCCGGCGAGCCGAGCCCTGCGACGAGTGCGCGCGCCCGCTCGAACGGCACCCGTGTCGCGGTCTCGTCGCCCAGTCGGGCCCCGGTGCACACGAACTCCGTCAGCGGGAGGATGGTGAACAGGTCTACGTCGGCGTCGATCAGGCTGGAACGGCCGTTCTCCCAGGCCTCGGCGAGTGCGGCGGAATCGTCGTAGCGGCGCGCCAGCCCGATGCGGACCGCCTGCGCCATGAGCTCGTCGCGGGGCGCCGGCGTGGGGGTCAGCGTCAACGATGCCTCCAGCGCGGCACGCGCCTGAGGGCCGTGCGCCTGCTGCAGCGACACCCACGCCCGCCACAGCAGCAGCCGCGAGCGAACCCACTCGCTCCCCGAGCGCGCGTCCAGCGCCGCATCCACGACCGCGCCGGCGGTGGCGAGATCGCCCGCTGCGGCGGCGGCGGCGGCGGCGATGATCGCGGGCAGCTCGGGGAGCGCGGTGCTGCTGCGCGCGGCCGAGAAGAGGTGGGACGCGCGCACGAGGTGGGCGACCGCGGCATCCGTCTCCTCCGCGTGCAGGGATGCCTCGAGCCCGTCACGCAGCAGCCCGGTCGCGACGGCGACCGTCGAGGGCACGGCGTCGGCCATGCGCTCGACGGCGGTGACCGTCCCCGGATCGCCCGTGGCGAAGCGGGCGATGTAGCCGCGCGCCGCGCCCGCCCGACCGCCGCCCAGCGCGGCGGCGAACGCGCATCCCGTGGCCAGCATGCCGCGCATCGACCACGTCGCCACGGCCAGATCCGCCAGGCGGTCGTCGATCTCGGGCGTGCGGTCCGCTGCCGTCAGCGCCTCGTCGATCAGGCGTGCGGCGGCGTCCACGTCCCCGCGCTCCCACGCCGATCCGGCGCGTCGCGTCAGGAAGTCCGCCGAGGCGAGAGGTCGCGGTGTCGACGGCGAGGTGCGCACCGCGTCGCGCACCGCCGGGACGCAGCGCCCGTCGCGCAGCAGCAGTCCTTCGGCGTGCCCGGCGGCGATCGCCGTGTCCCGGTCGGCGGGGCCGGTGCCGTCGGCGGAGGACGAGGGATCGGACGCGGATGCCTCCGCCACCGCGCGTTCGACCGCGTGCCGCACCTCGGGGTCGACGGCAGCGAGCCGGTGGTTCACGTGGTGGCGGAGCATCCCGTCCAGCGCGTCGTGCCCACCGTCGGCGTCGCAGTCGCGCGCGTCGTGAACGGCCAGCGCGGCGGCCACCAGCCACGTCACCCCGCCGGTGATCGTCAGGACGTGATCGAGGCATCCGCCGTCGATCTGCTCGGAGCCGGCGAGGTGGTCGAGCACGTCGGCACGGGTCACCTGGCCGAGCACCACGGGCGGCCGGCTGCGTTCGAGCAGACGCGCCACGGTGCTCGACGCGGCGGTGAGGGGCCACGGCCGGCTCGACACCACGAGAGCGGAGTCCGGATCCTCGGCGCGGGCGAGCACGGCCGCGAGACGGTCGGGCGCGAGCGCGTGCAGGTCGTCGACCAGCAGCACGGTCGCGACAGGCACGGCGGCGACCACGGTGCCGGGCCCGAGCGCCTGGACGGGGACTCCCCGCTCGACCAGCAGACGCTGCGCTGCGCGCAGGATGGCGGTCTTGCCCGACCCGGACGGTCCGCTCAGCAGCAGACGGGGTGCGGTGTCGTCGACGAGGGCGTCGGAGACCGGCCGGACGGCGCGGGCGCCGAGCGGCGCGACGGAGGCGAACAGCGTCGCCCGGGAAGAGATCGTGGAGGACATGATCGGCAGCCCGGAACTCAGGTGATGACCGGTTCCATCGGGGGACCGGGACTCGGGTCGGGCGTCGGCTCGGGTGCGGGCGAGGGCGCGGGATCGGCCGGCGGCGCGGTGTCGGCCGGTGCCGGGTCGGACGGCACGGGGTCGGGCAGCACGGGCGGCGGGTCGGAGGGGGTTGGGTCGGGCACGACCGGAGGCGGGTCGGAGGGGGTCGGCGTGGACGACGCGCTGGGCTCGGGACTCGTCGACGGTGTCGTGCCGGTGTCGCCGGTGCTGCCCGTAGAGGTGCTCCCCGAACCGGGTTGGGTGGCGTCGGCGGCGCTCGGCGCAGTGCCCGTCGAGGTGCTCGGACCCGTGCCGCCGGCGTCGGTGGGCTTCGTCGCGCCCACGGGCGAACTGGGCGTGGTGGTGGTCTTGCGCGGCACCGTCCCGTCGGGGCGGCGCGGTGCCGGGTCGACCCGGGGGATGTAGCGACGCTGCGGCTCGGCGACCGTCTCGATCACCGGGCTGCTAGGCACGGCCGCGTCGGCCGCGTCGGCCGCGGGGGTCGGTGCCGGAGTGGGCGCCGGCGTCGTCGTCGTCCGAGGGGCGGGGGTGATCACCTCGGCGGCGGGTACGAAGGTGCCCTCGCTCCCGGCCGTCATCGTGCTGCCGAACACGATCCCGGCCGCCACGATCACCGCGGCGACCGACAGGGCGATCGTGTAGCGCACGCCCGGACCGGGCGACGACGCCGCGGCCTTCTCGAGGTGGAGAGGCTCCGGCGCCTCGGGCATCCCTTCGAGCACGTCGTCGGACTCGAAGGGATGCCCGGGGGCACCGATGCTCAGTGCGGTCGCGCGCACGAGCGCCGTACGGGCCGCGCCGAGGGAGATGGATGCCTTCGGATCCGCGTCGATCGCGACCGGGAGATCGAAGCGCTCCGAGAGGCGCTGGGCGACCAGCGGGATGCGCGAGGAGCCGCCGATCAGCAGCACCGCGGCGAGGTCTGCGGGCTCCAGACCGGAGCATTCCAGAGCGTCTTCGAGGGCGTCCATCGAGCGGCCCAGCGGAGCGTCGATCATGTCCTCGAACTCGGCACGCGTCAGACGCACGCTCGATCGCGTCGCATCGACGAGCACCGGCACGACGACGTCCGCGTCGAACGACAGGGCCTCCTTCGCATCCACGCACTCGCGGCGCAGCTGCGACATGGCCACACGCGCGTCGGACGACGGGTCGGCCAGCGCCTCGGGCGACACCTGTGCGGCGCGCAGCACATGCCGCAGCACCGCGTCGTCGAAGTCTGCGCCGCCGAGGTCGTCGAGGCCGGCGGGTTCGCCGCGCAGCGCGAACGCGCCCTCCTCGCGACGCAGCAGCACGCAGTCGAACGTGCCGCCGCCGAGGTCGTAGACGGCGAGAGTCTCGTCATCGGAGAGGGAGCGGGATGCCTCATACTCCCGCGCGGCCGCCTCGGGCTCGGTGATGAGGGCGACCTCGGGGATCCCGACAGCTGCCAAGGCCGCCGTCACGCGTCCGATCCGGTGGGCGCCCCATGCGGCGGGGTGCGTGAGGATCATGCCGGCCGGGGCGGACCCCTCCTGGGCGGACACGGTCGCGACCACGTCGGCGACGGTCCGCGCGAACAGGTGCTCGGGCGGCACGGATCGCCCGCCCACGACGATCGGCACATCGTCGCCGATGCTGCGCTTGAACTCCCGCACGAGCCGCTCGGGCTGCAGGATGCCGCGACGCTCCGCGGCATCCCCGAACAGGAGCTCACCGTCGTCGCCGGCGAATGCGACGGTGGCGACGGTGTCGCCGCGTCGTCCGAGTGCGAAGGTCGCCGCGACGATCGAGCCGTCGGAGGCGAAGCGCGCCGTGGCCGCTCCCGTCCGGCTCGTGCCGACGTCGACGGCGAGAAAATACGGCTCAGCCACGTCAGACATCCCCCCAGATAGTCGTCCCGGGCATCTTCGCCCGTCCCGGACCTCCGCTTCCCCAGGGAGCTCCGCGTGGCTGAGATGGTACGCCGATGCACAGCAAACCCCAAGGTCTCGGACTACTTATTTGTCCGAGTTCGCCGATCCGCTCCCGTCGACCGCGGGCTGGCACTCGCGTTGCGTGAGTGCCAGTGGATCCCTAGACTGTGGTTAGCACTCTCCATGCGTGGGTGCTAACGAGTCTTCCGTACCGAAGCGTTCAGAAAGAAGAGGTAGACCGTGTCGGTTTCCATCAAGCCGCTCGAGGACCGCATCGTCATCCAGCAGGTCGAGGCTGAGCAGACCACCTCCAGTGGTCTCGTCATCCCCGACACCGCCAAGGAGAAGCCCCAGGAGGGCGAGGTCGTGGCCGTCGGCCCCGGCCGCATCGACGACAACGGCAACCGTGTTCCGCTCGACGTCGCCGTCGGCGACCGCGTCATCTACAGCAAGTACGGCGGCACCGAGGTCAAGTTCGGCGCCGACGAGTACCTCGTGCTCTCGGCCCGCGACGTGCTCGCGGTCGTCGTCCGCTGAGACGTCTCCATCCCTGCGAAGGGCCCGGATGCCGAGGCATCCGGGCCCTTCGTCACGTGCGGGCGCGGATCGAGTCGAGGTCGGCAGAAATCGTGCGGCATACGGCGCGGCAGCCCCGCACGGAACGCCGGACGGTCACCGTCGCGGCCGTAGTCTGAAACGGTGACCCGTCCGCCCCAGCCCGCAACCGACGCCGCGGCGCGCGAACGGACGCTCGGCGGCGGCTACACGCTCGCGGCGTACCTCATCTGGGGCGTGCTGCCGCTCTACTTCCTGCTGCTGGTGCCCACCGGCCCGTGGGAGCTCGTGGCCTGGCGCATCCTGCTGTCGGTGATCGTGTGCGCCGCGCTGCTCACCGTCACGCGCGGCTGGGCGGCGCTCCTGCGGATCGTGCGGCAGCCGCGTCTGCTCGCGTGGACGGCGCTGGCGGGAGCGCTCATCTACGTCAACTGGCAGGTGTTCATCCTCGCCACCCTCAGCGGTCACGTCATCGAGACCAGCCTGGGCTACTTCATCAATCCGCTCGTCACGGTGCTGCTCGGGGTGTTCGTGCTGCGGGAGCGGCTGCGCGCCACGCAGTGGGCCGCGATCGCCCTGGCCGCCGTCGCCGTCGCGGTGATCGTGGTGGGCTACGGCGAGTTCCCGTGGATCGCCCTGTCGCTCGCCGCCTCGTTCGGGCTGTACGGGCTGGTCAAGAAGCGGATCGGTCCGGCCGTCGACGCGGTCAGCGGACTGACCCTCGAGACGGTGTGGCTCGCCCCCATCGCCGCCGTACAGCTCGGCGTGGTCGCCGCGACGGCGGGGCTCACGATGGGCACCGCCGGGGTGGGGCACGCCGTGCTGCTCGCGCTGGCCGGCGTGGTGACGGCGACACCGCTGCTGTTCTTCGCCGCCGGCGCCCGGCGGGTGCCGCTGACGGTGATCGGGATGCTGCAGTTCATCACGCCGATCATGCAGTTCATCACCGGCGCGTGGCTGCTGGGCGAGCCGATGAGTCTCGAGCGCTGGATCGGCTTCGCCATCGTATGGCTCGCGCTCCTGCTGCTGACCGCGGATTCGCTCGCCGCGGCGCGACGCACCCGCGTCTCCGACGTCGCACCGGTCGTCTGAGTCGGCCGTCCCGGCGGGACGACGTGACGCGGAGGCGCGGCATCCGTGGGACTGCGTTCCACCTCTCGATAACGATTGGGTTGCGTAACGCATCGTTAACGACTCGCAACATTGGCGAGACGAGTGGGCGATTAGGTTGGGGTCACTGGGGCAGGCCCTATGTCGCCCCGCGTTCATTCACAGCAAGGAGCACTATGAACGTCTTCTCCCGTTCCCGCACCGGAAAGATCCTCGGCGGCCTCGCCATGGTCGGTGCGAGCGCCCTCGTCCTTGCCGGCTGTGCCGGTGGAGGAGGCGGTACATCGTCGTCCGCCTCGTCGGGGCCCGTCGGCGACCTCACCCTGAAGATCGGCACGGTCCTGCCGCAGACCGGCAGCCTCGCCTTCCTCGGACCGCCCGAGGAGGCCGGTGTCGCGCTCGCCGTCGACGAGGTCAACAAGGCCGCCAAGGGCATCACCGTCGACCCCACGTACGGAGACTCGGGCGACGCCGACAACAAGGCGTTCGAGACCACGGTTCCCAAGCTCCAGAGCGCGGGCGTGTCGGCGATGATCGGTGCGGCCGCCTCGGGTGTGACGAAGCTCTTCCTCGACAGCAACGTGTCGGCGGGCATCATCACCTTCTCGCCGGCCAACACCTCGCCCGACTTCACCACGTGGGACGACAAGGGCCTCTACTGGCGCACCGCTCCGAGCGACCTGCTCCAGGGCGAGGTGCTCGCCAACCAGATCGCCGAGGACGGCCACAAGAACATCGGCATCATCTACCAGAACGACGCCTACGGCACCGGCCTGTTCGGCGTGGTCAAGAAGGTGTTCGAAGCCACCGGCGGAAAGGTCGTCGCCGAGGCGTCCTACAACGACGGCGACGCCTCGTTCGACGCGCAGGTCGCGACGATCATGGCGGCCAAGCCCGACGCCGTGGTGATGATCACGTTCGACCAGTTCACCACGATCGCCCCGCTGATGGTCAACGCCGGCATCGCGGCGAAGAACTTCTACCTGGTCGACGGCAACCTGAAGAACTACGGCGCCGGTGTCACCGTCCCGCTCGAGGGCGCGAAGGGAACGCTCCCCGGCCCGAAGCTCGCGAGCGACTTCCAGCAGCGTCTCAACACCGTCTGGACGGCCGCCGGCAACAAGGCGCTCGAGGACTACTCGTACGCGGGTGAGTCCTACGACGCGGTCGTCCTGCTCGCCCTGGCCTCGCTCGCGGCCAAGTCGACGAAGGCGACCGACATCGCCGGCAAGCTGCAGGAGGTGTCGGGCGGTTCGGGCAACGGCGAGAAGTGCACGACGTTCGCCGCCTGCGCCGACATCATCAACTCGGGCAAGGTGGCCGACTACGACGGCTACTCCGGACCGGTCACGTTCGACGCGAGCGGCGACCCGACCGAGGCGACGATCGGCATCTACCAGTACGGCGCCGACAACAACTACAGCCGCATCAACTGAGACCCCGGTCTCACGGAGGGCCCCGGCGCATCGCGCCGGGGCCCTTCCCGTTGCCGAGGTGCTCTCCGGCCTCCGTCGCGATGTCCGCGGCGGAGGCCGGTGGTGGTGCAGGGAGTCGGCGCGCGAACAGACGAGAGGACCGGATGCCGCAGCATCCGGTCCTCTCGTCAGTCGGGTCAGACGCCGTCGGAGCCGAGGGTCCCGAGGTAGAGGCCGATGACCTTCGGGTCGTTCAGCAGCTCGCGACCGGTGCCCTCGTAGGCGTCGCGCCCCTGGTCGAGGACGTAGCCGCGGTCGCAGATCTGCAGGCAGCGCCGGGCGTTCTGCTCGACCATGATCGTGGTCACGCCCGCCTTGTTGATCTCGGAGACGCGCAGGAACGCGTCGTCCTGACGCACGGGCGAGAGCCCGGCGGAGGGCTCGTCGAGGAGCACCACCGACGGATCCATCATGAGCGCCCGCGACATCGCGACCATCTGCCGTTCGCCGCCGGAGAGCGAGCCGGCGCGCTGCTTGAGGCGCTTGCCCAGCTCGGCGAAGATGCCGGTGACGAACTCGAGGCGCTCCTTGTAGATGCGGGGGTTCTGGAACAGCCCCATCTGCAGGTTCTCCTCGATCGACAGTGAGGGGAAGACGTTGTTCGTCTGCGGCACGAAGGCGACGCCGCGCTGCACGAGCTTGTCGGCCTTGAGGCCGACGATGCTGTCGCCGTTGACGGTGATGTCGCCGCCGCGCACCTTGACGAGGCCGAAGATGGCCTTCAGGAGCGTGGACTTGCCGGCACCGTTCGGGCCGATGATGCCGATCAGCTCGCCCTTGCGCGCCACCAGGTTGGTGCTGTTGAGGATGTTGACACCGGGCAGGTAGCCGGCGACGAGGTCTTTCACCTCCACCACGACGCGGTCGGTCTTGCCCTCGGCGAGGGCGCTCGCGCCCGTGGCGCGGGACGCTGCGTCGCTCATCGGCTTCCCTCCTCGGCCCCGTCGATCGAGGCCTCCTGCTCTTCCTTGATCTCTTCCAGCAGCTGCACCGCGGAGGTGTCGAGCTCGCCGGCGACGCGCCCCGTCACGACGCCGAGGTCGACGTCCTGGTGGCTTCCGAGGTAGGCGTCGATGACGGCCTGGTCGTGCATGACCGTGTCGGGCGGTCCTTCGGCGACGACCTTGCCCTCGGCCATCACGACCACCCAGTCGGCGATGTGACGCACCATGTGCATGTCGTGCTCGACGAACAGCACCGTCATGCCGAGGTCCTTGAGATCGAGGATGTGATCGAGCAGCGATTCGGTCAGCGCCGGGTTGACGCCGGCCATGGGCTCGTCGAGCATGACGAGCTTGGGATCGCTCATGAGCGCCCGCGCCATCTCGAGCAGCTTGCGCTGTCCGCCCGACAGGGAGGCGGCGAAGTCGGCCTCTTTGGCGTCGAGCTTGAACCTCTTGAGGAGGTCGCGGGCCTTCTCCTCGTTGGCCGTCTCCTGCTTGCGCCAGATGGCGGGGAAGAAGCTCTGCCAGAACTTCTCACCGCGCTGACCGGGGGCGCCCAGCTTCATGTTCTCGAGCACGGTCAGGAGCGACAGGGCCTTGGTGAGCTGGAAGGTGCGCACCTGACCCATGCGGGCCACCTTGAAGGCGGGGATGCCGGCGAGGCTCTTGCCGTCGTACGACCACGATCCGGTGTTGGGCTTGTCGAACCCGCACAGCAGGTTGAACAGCGTCGTCTTGCCGGCGCCGTTGGGGCCGATCAGGGCGGTGATGGCGTTGCGCGGGATCTCCAGGTGCGCGACGTCGACGGCGGTCAGGCCGCCGAAGCGGCGCGTGACGCCGTCGACTACCATGATCGGGTCGGTCTTGGCGACGCCGGGGACCGGCTCCCCCTTCGCCAGGCCCGTGGCCTTGGGGCGACGGATGCTGCCGGTCGTCGGCGGTGCGGTGGGCACGAAGTCGTCGGCGGGGCCGCGGACGTCCCCCTCGTTCTCGTTACTTGACAAAGGTCATCTCCCTCTTGTCGCCGAGGATGCCCTGTGGACGGAAGATCACCAGCAGCATGAGGGCCACGCCCACCAGGATGTAGCGCAACGTGCCCGCCTGGATGTCGGTCATCGGGAGGAAGCCGGCCTTGGCGAGCTCCGGCAGGAGGTTGCCGAGCAGGGCGAGCACCATCCAGAAGATGAGCGCGCCCAGCGACGGGCCCATGATCGTCGCGGCACCGCCGAGCAGCAGGATCGTCCACAGGAAGAACGTCAGCGACGTCGTGTAGCTGGACGGCACGACGGCCGACGGCAGCACGTAGACGATGCCGCCCATCGCGCCGATCACGCCGCCGACCACGAGCGCCTGCATCTTGTAGGCGAAGACGTTCTTGCCGAGCGAGCGCACGGCATCCTCGTCCTCGCGGATGCCTTTGAGCACCCGGCCCCACGGGCTGCGCATGAGGGCCCACACCACCAGGATCGCGGCCGCCAGGAGGATGAGGCCGAACACGCGCACCCACAGTCCGGTCTCGTTGAACTGGAACGGGCCGAAGCCGTAGTCGCCCGCCGGGAACGGGTTGGCCGAGCGGAAGCCGTCGTGGTAGCCGCCGAGACCGTCGGCGGAGTTGGTATACGCGTCGAACAGCTGCGTGGTGAACAGCAGGCGGATGATCTCCGCGGCTGCGATCGTCACGATGGCGAGGTAGTCGGCGCGCAGCCGCAGCGTCGGCACACCGAGGATCACCGCGAACAGCGCCGCCAGCAGCAGGCCCACGATCATGCCCACCCACCAGGGCAGCCCGAAGCTGAGGATCGAGATGGCGTAGCCGTAGCCGCCGAGGGCCATGAACCCCGCCATGCCGAAGTTCAGCAGGCCGGTGAAGCCGAAGTGCACGGCGAGGCCGGTCGCCGCGAGCGCGTACGCGATCGTGACGGGGCTCAGGAGGTACCCGAGCGTGTTGCCGATGATGGCGCCCCAGTCCATGGCGCTACCCCAATCTCTCTCGACGGCCGAGCAAGCCCTGCGGTCTGATCAGCAGGATGAGGATCAGCACGACCAGTGCACCGGCGTACTTCAGGTCGGAGGGGATCCACAGCGTCGAGGTCTCCACGACCACGCCGACGATGAGCGATCCGATGAGGGCGCCGAAGGCCGTACCCAGACCGCCGAGCGTGATCGCGGCGAAGATCAGGAGCAGCATCTGCGTGCCCATGTCCCATTTCACCCCGGGGCGGAAGTACGCCCACAGGATGCCCGAGAGTGCGGCGAGCACGCCGGCCAGGATCCAGACGATGCGCACGACCCGGTCGACGTTGATTCCGGATGCCGCGGCCAGCTGTGGGTTGTCGGAGATGGCGCGCGTGGCCTTGCCGATGCGCGTGCCCCGCAGGAAGTAGGCCACCCCGAGGATCACCACGATGCTCACGCCCATGCTGATCAGGTCGATGTAGGAGAGCTGGATCGGGCCGAAGTCGTACGGCGTCGGGCTCGCCCCCTCGAGCTGGAAGGTCGCCCCGCCGATGAGGTACTGGTAGAAGTAGCGCAGTGCGAGCGACAGGCCGATGCTGACGATCATCAGCTGCACCACGCCGAGACCGCGTCGACGCAGCGGGCGCCACAGCGCGGCATCCAAGGCCAGCGCCAGGGCACCGCCGCCGACCAGGGCTGCCGCGATGCCGAGCCACAGGGGCAGCTGCCAGAACGTGCTCATCATGAGCGCCACCAGAGCGCCCCACGTCACCATCTCGCCGTGGGCGAAGTTCGACAGCCCGGTGGTGCCGTAGATGAGGGCGGCGCCCATGGCCGCCAGTGCGAGGAGCAGGCCGAAGTTGAGACCGTTGACCAGTCGCGAGAGGAGCTGATCGATGAAGGACTGCGTCTCGCGCACGCCTTCACCGAGGAAGAGGTTGACGATCTTCGACCCGGTGAGTCCGAATTCGACCTCCTGCGACGCGGAGGATCCCGCGACGATCACCCCGTCGGGGAGCGTGGACTCGTCGACGGTCAGCGTGTACTTGTTCTTCTCCGGCACGTAGAGACGCCACTTGCCCTCGGCGTCGGTGATCGTCTCGGCCGAGAAGCCGTTGCCGTCCACCTTCACCTTCACGTCGGGGACGGGCTGGTTGTTGAACGTGATCACCCCGCCGAAGTAGAAGTCGGTCTTCGTCTGATCGCCGCCGGGCGTGCTCGGCGCGCCGGCGGCGTGCGCGGCGAGCGGACTCGACAGGGCGAGCAGGATCGCGGCGAACGTCGCCGCGATCAGAAGCACCGCCCAGCGCGCAGATCGTCGGGCGGTCGCAGTCGTGGAACCCACGGAGCCTCCAGTCCGTCATCGTCGACCGAACCATCGGGTGAACATCGGCCTTGATGAACGGTACGAGCGTAATGTGTCGGTTCTGTTTCGACCACAGAGCATTCCGGAGACGTGATGCAATCGGAACCGAGATCCACCTGAGGTGGGACTGCGTCCACCGTAGTGGCGCGCGGCTCCCGCTCGGGAACAATTCGCCGGGTGTCCGACTTAGAATCGAGTACGGAGCGTGGGGGCATCCCTCTCCCTCAGCGCACCGGCCGTCGTCGTCCACCGAGCAACGCGCCGCGCGCGCAGGAGACACCTATGGAGCACAACGACCCGTTCGGCATCGTCGGACTGACCTACGACGACGTGCTGCTGCTTCCGGGCCACACCGACGTCATCCCGAGCGAGGCCGACACCTCCTCACGGGTCACCCGCCGGATCACGGTCGCGACTCCGCTCGTCTCGAGCGCCATGGACACCGTGACCGAGGCGCGCATGGCGATCGCCATCGCGCGCGAGGGCGGGCTCGGCATCCTTCATCGCAATCTCTCCATCGCCGATCAGGCGGCGCAGGTCGACCGGGTCAAGCGCAGCGAGTCGGGAATGATCACCGACCCCATCACGACCACGCCGGACGCGACCATCGACGAGGTCGAGGCGCTCTGTGCCCAGTTCCGCATCTCGGGCCTTCCCGTCGTCGACGGCGAGGGCCGCCTCGTGGGCATCGTCACGAATCGTGACATGCGCTTCGTCTCCGGCTTCGAGCGCTCGACCACTCTCGTGAAAGACGTCATGACCAGCGAGGACCTCGTCACCGCGCCGGTGGGCATCGGGGCCAACGACGTCATCGCGCTGTTCGCGAAGCACCGCGTCGAGAAGCTGCCGCTCCTCGGCGACGACGGGCGCCTTGCGGGCCTCATCACCGTGAAGGACTTCGACAAGAGCGAGAAGTACCCGCTCGCCACGAAGGACGAGCAGGGGCGCCTGCGCGTGGGTGCCGCGATCGGCTTCTTCGGCGACGCGTGGGAGCGCGCCGAAGCGCTGCGCGACGCGGGTGTCGACGTCATCGTCGTCGACACCGCCAACGGACAGTCGCAGGGCGTGATCGACATCGTCCGTCGTCTCAAGGCCGATCCGACGTTCGCGCACATCGACGTCATCGGCGGCAACGTCGCGACCCGCGAGGGTGCGCAGGCGCTCATCGATGCGGGTGTGGATGCTGTGAAGGTCGGCGTCGGACCGGGGTCGATCTGCACCACGCGCGTGGTCGCCGGCGTCGGCGTGCCTCAGGTGACCGCGGTGTACGAGGCATCCCTCGCCGCCCGCGAAGCCGGGATCCCGGTGATCGCCGACGGCGGTCTGCAGTACTCCGGCGACATCGCGAAGGCGCTCGTCGCCGGCGCCGACACCGTCATGCTCGGGTCGCTGCTCGCCGGCACCGACGAGTCGCCCGGCGAGATCGTGTTCCAGGGCGGCAAGCAGTTCAAGCAGTACCGCGGAATGGGCTCGCTCGGCGCGATGCAGACGCGCGGCAAGAAGACCTCGTACTCGAAGGACCGCTACTTCCAGGCCGACGTGCCCACCGACGACAAGCTCATCCCCGAGGGCATCGAGGGCCAGGTGGCCTATCGCGGTCCGGTCGGCGCCGTCGCCTACCAGCTCGTGGGCGGGCTGCGGCAGTCGATGTTCTACGTCGGCGCCCGCACGATCGCGGAGCTGAAGGCCAAGGGCAAGTTCGTGCGGATCACCGCCGCCGGGCTCAAGGAGTCCCACCCCCACGACGTGCAGATCGTGGTCGAGGCGCCGAACTACAAGAAGTAGGCGGATGCCGCGGGCTGCCGTCCGCGCGGACTTCGGGGATTCGCGCGTACTTCGGAGCTGATGCGACGCTCTGCTCCGAAGAACGTCGCATCCTCCGAAGCTCGGGCGGCGGCGACTCCTCCCCAACGAGCGGTGGACGGCCCGTCTCCACGGATCCCTCCCATCAGGCGATCGGGCGGCGTAGGTCCCGGCACCCTGAAGCCATGGAGCTCTTGGCGTGGATCGGCGCGCGCGACGGGATCGCCCACCGCCGCGACATCCTCGACGCCGGATTCCCGGTCGCCGTTCTACGTGCCGTCCTGCGCGACCCGCAGGTGGAAGTGCTCCGTCGTCAGTGGGTGGTGCTCGAGTCGGCCCCGCCCGTCCTGCGCGCGGCAGCCGGGGCCGGTGGGCGCGTCGCGTGCGTGACCCTCGCGCGACGGCGGGGATGGTGGATGCCGGAGGGCGTCGATTCGCGCACGCACCTCCATGTCCACCCGCACGCGGCCGCGCCGGCCGTCGGCGACGACGTCGTGAGGCACTGGACGATCCCGCCGACGTCGCCGCAGGAGCTGGAGGAGTCTGCAGAGGACGCCTTGGCCCATATCGCAGGATGCGTCCCTCGCGAGGACGCGCTGGTGATCTGGGAGTCGGCGATCAGGGTCGAGAAGCTCGCAGTCGAGGCGCTGCGCGCGATCCCGTGGAGCACCCGGGCGGCCGCCGAGTGCGCGCTCGCCGTCGTCGGGCTCAGCGACTCCGGATTGGAGACGATGGTCGTGCTGCCTTTGCGGCGCAGCGGGCTGCGGGTGCGGCAGCAGATCATGATCGCCGGCAGGCGGGTCGACCTCCTGATCGATGAACGGCTCGTGGTGCAGATCGACGGGTTCGAGTTCCACTCGTCGGCCGGGCAGCGCTCGAAGGACATCGCGCACGACGTGGAGCTGCGGCTGCGCGGCTACACGGTGCTGCGCTTCGGCTACGCGCAGGTGGTGCACGACCGGGCCGAGGTCGGGCGCGCCATCCGACGCGCGGTCGCCGCAGGGCTGCACCGCGCACAGCGCTGAACCCGCGGCATCCATTTCTCGCGTCCGGCGTGTGCCGTGTCGTCTCGGATTTCGGAGGCTCGCGCGTACTTCGGAGTCGAACGGGCGATTCACTCCGAAGTACGTGCGATTCTCCGAACTTCGAGGGGCTCCGCAGGCGGTAGGCGGATGCCGCGGGCGGCGGCATCCCGCTAGCGTGGGCGCATGCCCGACCAGCCGGCTGCGCGGTACTTCGACAAGGGACGCGTCGAGGCGTACACGGACGCGGTGTTCGCCATCGCCGCGACCCTGCTCGTGCTCGATCTCACCACGACGGCGATCGGCCAGGTCGGGAGCGACGGGCAGCTCTGGGCGGACCTCGCCGGGATGTGGCCGAGCTTCTCGGGCTTCGGCGTCAGCTTCGCGCTGCTGAGCCTGCTGTGGATGATCCATCTCCAGCAGTTCCGCGACATCGCGCGCGCCGATGCGACGCTCATCTGGCTCAACAACGCGCGACTGCTGTTCGTCGTGCTGATCCCGTTCACCACGAGCCTCGTGTCGGACTACTCCGACTACTACGCGGGGCGGATGCTGCTGCCGATCAACTTCTTCTTCGCCGCCCTGCTCGGTCACCTCTCCTGGCGGTGGGCGGCGGCCCGCGACGGCCACTTGCTGACGGAGGAGTCCACGTCGCAGATCATCTATCAGGGCGCCGGCGGACTCGCCGCCGTGATCTGCGGCTTCGTCGCGATGGCGGTCTCGCCGTGGGCGGGCTCGTGGGGGTTCCTCGCCTACGCGTTCAACGGCCTGCTGACCGGTGCGATCCAGCGCCGACGGCTTCGCCGGATGGGGCCGACGGCGAGCTGACGCGCTTGTAGACTGGTCGGCTCGCGATCGGCGGGCCGGCGAGGACGACGGATGCCGCAGCATCCGCTCTGCGCCGCAGGCAGGGCCGCGTGCGGCCGACCGGAGAAGCGACGATGGGCTACCTCGACATCAACGGCGTCTCGTTCACGCTGCCCGACGGGCGGCCGCTGCTGGACGAGGTGACCTTCCGCGTGGGCGAAGGCTCGACCACGGCGCTGATCGGGCCGAACGGGGCGGGCAAGTCGACGCTGCTGCGCATCGTGCGCGGCGACGAACGCGCGCACGGCGGCGCGGTCACCCTCGGCGGTGCGCTCGGCGTGATGGACCAGTTCGTCGGGCACGGGCGCGACGGCGCCACCGTCCACGACCTGCTGATCGAGGTGGCGCCCCGACGGATCCGGGATGCCGCGCTGGAGCTCGACGCGTCGGAGAACGCGATCATCGCGCACGACGACCTCGACACCCAGCTGCGCTACGCGGCGGCGCTCGCCGACTACGCCGACGCCGGCGGCTACGAGCACGAGACGATGTGGGACACCTGCACGGTCGCCGCGCTCGGGCTGCCGTTCGAGCGAGCGCGATTCCGGGAGCTGTCCACCCTGTCGGGCGGCGAGCAGAAGCGACTCGTGCTGGAGGCGCTGCTGCGCGGACCCGACGAGCTGCTGCTGCTCGACGAGCCCGACAACTACCTCGACGTACCGGGCAAGCGCTGGCTCGAGGACGCCCTGCGCACGACGCCCAAGACCGTGCTGCTCGTCTCGCACGACCGCGAGCTGCTCGCGCGCGGCGCCGACCGCATCGTCACGCTCGAGACCGGCGGCGCGGGCAGCACGGCGTGGGTGCACGGCGGCGGCTTCGCCACCTACGCCGCGGCGCGGGAGGACCGGATGAGCCGCCTCGACGAGCTGCGGCGCCGCTGGGACGAGGAGCATGCGAAGCTCCTCGCGCTCGTGGCGGCGATGAAGGTGAAGGCGGCGGCGAACGACGGCTTCGCGTCGCGCTACCAGGCCGCCCTCACGCGGCTGGCCAAGTTCGAGCAGGCCGGCCCGCCCGAGGAGCGCCCACCCGATCAGGATCTGCAGCTGCGCCTGCGCGGCGCGCGCACCGGCAAGCGCGCCGTGATCGCCGAGAAGCTCGAGCTCACCGGACTCATGAAGCCGTTCGATCTGGAGGTGTGGTTCGGCGATCGTGTCGCGGTGCTGGGGTCCAACGGATCGGGCAAGTCCCATTTCCTCCGGCTGCTCGCCCGCGGCGGCACCGATCCCGATGGGCGCCTCGGCCACATCACGACGATCGGGGCGGGACTCCCGCCGGTCGCGCACGCCGGCCGGGCGATCCTCGGCGCGCGCGTCGTGCCGGGCTGGTTCGCCCAGACCCACCGGCATCCGGAGTTCACCGGGCGCTCGCTGCTCGATCTGCTGCACCGCGGCGACGACAACCGGGCGGGGATGCCGCGCGACGCCGCGTCGTCGGCGCTGGACCGCTACGGGCTGATCGCCCAGGCGCAGCAGGCGTTCGACACGCTCAGCGGCGGGCAGCAGGCGCGGTTCCAGATCCTGCTGCTGGAGCTGTCGGGCACGACGCTGCTGCTGCTGGACGAGCCCACCGACAACCTCGACCTCGCCTCGGCGGAGGCCTTGGAGCTCGCCCTCGACCGGTTCGAGGGCACGGTGCTGGCGGTCACCCACGACCGGTGGTTCGCGCGATCGTTCGACCGCTTCCTGGTCTTCGGCTCGGACGGCGCCGTCTACGAGGCGCCCGAGCCGGTGTGGGACGAGTCACGCGTCGTGCGCGCCCGCTGAGGACTCCCCGTCGAACGGTCGCGACTCGCCGTCCGCGCGGGTGCGCGTGCGGCGAGTCGCGACCGGTCGATCGGGGATCAGGCGCGGGTGAGCTCGGGCGCGTCGGCGGAGGGGGCGGATGCTGCGGCATCCGTCCGCTCCGACGGCACGGCTCCCGCAGCATCCGTCGTCCCCTCCGTCGTGGTCGCCTCGACGGAGACCGACGAGCGTCCTGCGGGGAGCCACAGCGACAACACCGCGGTCAGGAACAGCACCGCCGCACCGGCCAGCACCGCGGGGCGGGCGCCCTCGACGTAGAGGTCGGGGAGGAGTTCGCCGCCGAAGCCGGTGAAGATCGCGGTCAGCACGGCGGTGCCCAGGGCGATGCCGATCTCGCGCACGGTGGAGTTGACCCCCGAGGCCTTGGCGTGGTCGATCACGCCGAGCGTCGCCAGGAGTGCCGTCGCGGACGGCGCGAACACGAGGCCCATGCCCACGCCGGCCATGATGAACGGCACGACCATCTCGACGTAGGGGGTGCTCGGCGACAGCTGCAGCGCGAGCCACAGCAGCGCGGTGCCCTGCAGCACGAGCCCGACGATCATGAGCACCCGGGTGCCGACGCGCGGGGCGATCATTCCGGCCAGCGGCGCGACGATCATCGGCGCGAGCGTCCACGGCGAGGTCTGCACGGCGGCCTCGAGGGGCGTCGCACCCTGCACCACCTGCATGTACTGGATGAGGATGAAGACCGCGCCGAACGTTCCGAAGCTGAACCCGAAGCCGACCAGGTTGGTGAGCGTGAAGCTGCGGTCGCGGAAGAGCCGCAGCGGCACGATCGGCGCCGACGTGCGGGCTTGGCGCCAGACGAATCCGGCGATCAGGAGCGCGCCCGCGGCCAGTTCGGCGAGCACGCCGGCCGAGCTCCAGCCGTCGTCGTTGCCGCGGACGATCGCGTGCACGAGGGCGACCACGGCGGCGCCGACGAGCAGCACGCCGATGACGTCGATGCGCTGGCGGGCTCCACGGTCGTTGCTCAGCGCCCACAGTGCGAAGGGGATCGAGAGGATCGCGATCGGCACGTTGATCCAGAAGATCGCCTGCCAGTTCCACCCCTCCATCACCGCGCCCCCGACCAGCGGACCGACGGCCACTCCCAGGCCGGACACGCCGCCCCAGATGCCGATCGCCAGCGGGCGCCGCTCGGGCGCGACGCCGCCGGAGATGAGAGCGAGCGAGAGGGGCAGCACCCCGGCTCCGCCGAATCCCTGCAGGGCGCGGGCGGCGATGAGCTGCGACGGGTCGGTGCTGAGCGCGGCGAGCACCGAGCCGATGCCGAACACGGCGATCCCGATCGCGAAGACCGTGCGGCGCCCGAACCGGTCGCCGAGCGCCGAGGCGAGCAGGATCGAGCCGGCGAACGCGAGCGTATAGGCGTTGACGAACCACTGCAGCTCGGTGACGTCGGCACCGAGCTGCGTGTGCAGCACGGGGAGGGCGTTGGTCATGACGAGGTTGTCGAGCGTGGCCATGAACATCGGGATGGATGCCGCGGCGACGACGATCCCGAAGGGGCGGAGACGGGCGGTGGACATGGGGTGCTCCTTCGAGCGATAGAAGTTTGTAATCGAATGATTACTACGACAGGAGCGACTGTAGTAATCGACTGATAACATGTCAAGCATGGCTTCCCCGGACACCGACACCGCCTCCGACACCGCTGTCGAGGTGGTCTCCCGAGCGACCGATCCCACGCGTCGGCTCAGCTCCGACGAGCGTCGTGAGCAGATCGTGCTCGCCGCCCTCGCGGTGTTCGGCGCGCGCGGCTACGTCGGCACCACGACCGACGAGGTGGCCAGGGCCGCGGGGGTCAGCCAGCCCTACGTCGTACGCCTGTTCGGATCGAAGGAGAGCCTGTTCCTCGCCGCCCTGGGCGAAGCGCTGCAGCGTCTCCTCTCCGCGTTCCGCGCCGCGATCGAGGCATCCGACGACGATGCGCCGCTGTCCAAGCGCATCGGCACCGCGTACGTGCGCCTGCTCGAGGTGCGCGGTCTGCATCAGACCCTCTCGCACGCGTTCCTGCTCGGCAGCCACCCCACGATCGGCCCTGCGGCGCGGAGCGGGTTCGCCGAGGTGTGGCAGCTCATCCGCGAGGCCGGGTTCACCGCCGAGGAGGGACGCAGCTTCCTCGCGGAGGGCATGCTCATCAACACCATGATCGGCCTGCGCCTCGTCGACGACTACGGCGGCGACCCGCGCACCACCGAGCTGTTCGAGGCCTGCTTCCCCGAGGAGCTCTCGGCGGTGCTCGCCGTCGTCCCGCGCAGCGACGAACCCTGGTGAGTGCGACGGGGCGGCGGATGCCTCGCCGTCGGCCCGTTCGACCGGATGCCGCGCGAACCCACCCGGGTAGGCTGGAGGGGTGAGCATGGAGATCGAGCTCGGCCGCGCCAAGCGCGCCCGCCGGGCCTACGCGTTCGACGACATCGCGGTCGTGCCCTCGCGGCGCACGCGCAACCCCGAGGATGTCTCGACGGCCTGGTCGATCGACGCGTTCCAGTTCGACATCCCGGTGCTGGGCGCCCCGATGGACTCCGTCACGAGCCCGCGCACGGCGATCATGCTCGGTCAGCTCGGCGGCCTGGGCGTGCTCGACCTCGAGGGGCTGTGGACGCGCTACGACGACCCCGAGCCGCTGCTGTCGGAGATCGCCTCGCTCGACGACGACGCCGCGACCCGGCGCATGCAGGAGCTGTACGCCGAGCCGGTCAAGCCGGAGCTCGTGCGCGCCCGTCTCGCCGAGATCCGCGAGTCCGGCGTCACGGTCGCCGGGTCGCTCACCCCGCAGCGTACGCAGGAGCTGTACGAGACCGTCGTCGCCGCCGGGGTCGACCTCTTCGTCATCCGCGGCACGACGGTCTCGGCCGAGCACGTCTCGAGCGGCGACCAGCCGCTGAACCTCAAGAAGTTCATCTACGACCTCGACGTGCCCGTCATCGTCGGCGGCGCCTCGACCTACACCGCGGCGCTGCACCTCATGCGCACGGGCGCGGCGGGCGTTCTCGTCGGGTTCGGCGGGGGCGCGGCATCCACCACCCGCGCCACCCTCGGCATCCACGCGCCGATGGCCACCGCGGTCTCCGACGTCGCCGGCGCGCGCCGCGACTACCTCGACGAGTCGGGCGGGCGATACGTGCACGTCATCGCCGACGGCGGGGTGGGGACCTCGGGCGACATCGTGAAGGCGCTCGCGATGGGCGCCGACGCCGTCATGCTCGGTGTCGCGCTGGCCCGCGCCACCGATGCGCCCGGCGGCGGCTATCACTGGGGCCCCGAATCGCACCACCCCAAGCTGCCGCGCGGCCGTCGTGTCGCCGTCGAGCAGGTCACCGACCTCGAGTCGGTGCTGTACGGCCCGGCTCCCGTCGCCGACGGCACCGCCAACCTCATCGGGGCGCTGAAGAAGTCGATGGCGACCACGGGATACTCCGACCTGAAGGAGTTCCAGCGGGTCGAGGTCGTCGTCGCGCCCTACAACGGCGGATGACCGACCCGACTTCGCCTGTCGACGCCGCGCTGCCCCAGGTCTTCCCGCCCACGCTGCGCGAGGTGATGCTGCGCCCGCGGTGGCTCGCGATGCTCGCGCTATGCCTGGTCGTGGCGGGCGTGTTCGCCTGGCTCGGCCAATGGCAGCTCGGGCGCGCGGTCGCGGTCAACCCGGTGCCTCCCGGGGCGACGGAGGAGGTGCGTCCGCTCGCGGACGTTGTCTCTCCCGGCGCCTACCTCAACGGGCCGCTCGTCGGCCAGCGCGTCACCACCGCCGGCGCGTGGGTGCCCGGCGACTTCGTGGTGGTATCCTCCCGGTTCAACGACGGGGTTCAGGGCTATTGGGTGACCGGTCAGCTGCGGGTCTCGGGCACCACGACACCGACCTCGATCGCGGTCGCCGCGGGCTGGGCGCCGACCCTCGACGAGGCGCGCGCGGCCGCCGCCGTCCTGGACGGCACGGCCACCGGCGAGACGGTGCAGGTCACGGGACGGCTGATCTCGGACGAGGGCCCCGCGACGCCGAAGCAGGGCGCCGACCCGATGTCCATGACGCGCATGTCGCCGGCCGCCCTGCTCAGCCGCTGGCACGACGTCGCCGGACTCGACGTCTACCGCCCCTACCTCGCCGCCGAGTCCGCGCCGGCTCCGCTGGCCGACATCTCGTCCCGGGCGCCGTCCGACGGCTCCAGCGTCAACTGGCTCAACATCTTCTACGCCGTCGAGTGGGCGGTCTTCGCCGGGTTCGCGTTCTACCTCTGGTACCGGCTCGCGCGCGACGCGTGGGAGCGCGAGGTCGAGGAGATCGAGGATGCCGCACAGGAGGCATCCGAGTCTCCCTCCGCGGTCTGAGGGCGCGTCAGCCCCCGCGGGTCCACGCCGTGGTCTCGCCCGGCAGCCTGCCGGCGACCACCTCGCCGCTGGCGATGACCACGTCGGACGCGTCGAACGCGACCGGCTCGACGCCGAAGTTCGTCGTGACCCGCCAGCCGTTCGGCCGCCGGAACGACAGCACGTCGTCGCGCCCGGTCTCGATCCACGCGAGCGACTCCTCGGTCTGCAGGGCGCGACGCGCGGCGAGTGCGTTCCGGTAGAGCTGCAGGCTCGAGTCGGGGTCGGCCTCCTCGACGTCGACCGCGACCGCGGCGAACCACTCCGGCTGAGGCAGGTGCGCGCCGTCGGCGCCGAAGCCGAACGACGAGCCCGCCGCCGTCCACGGGAGCGGGACGCGGCATCCGTCCCTCCCGACGTCGACGCCCGGACTGCGGAAGAACGTCGGGTCCTGCCGGTGGGCGTCGTCGATCTCGGCGACCTCGTGGAGCCCGAGCTCTTCGCCCTGGTAGAGGTAGGCCGAGCCGGGCAGGCCCAGCAGGAAGAGGGTGGCGGCCCGCGCCCGGCGTGCGCCGCGGTCACGATCGAGCGGCGGCTGCGTCCCCCCGGAGAGCAGCCACTCGGTACCGTGCTTGAGCACGGGCCGCCGGTCGGATCCGCGGTCGGGATGCGGAAGTCCGTAGCGGGTGGGATGCCGCACCACGTCGTGGTTCGACAGCACCCAGGTCGTCGACGAGCCCGACGTGCGCGCCAGCTCGAGGTTCTCGGTGACGATGCGTCGGAACTGCGCGGCGTCGAAGTCGGCCTCGAGCAGGTCGAAGTTGAACGCCTGTCCGAGCCCCTCTCCGCTGGCGTAGCGGGGGATGCGGTGCTGGGCGACCCACGCCTCGGCCACCGCGGTGCGGGGCGGGTCGTACTCGTCGAAGACGGCGCGCCACTGCGCGTACACGTCGTGCACGTCGTCGCGGTCGATGAGCGGGTGACGGCCGTCCTGGGGGAGCGTGTCGAGGGTCGAGCGGTCGGGCAGCGGCTCGGTGAGGTCCTTCGTGAGCATGTGGGCGACGTCGATGCGGAAGCCGTCGACGCCGCGGTCGGCCCAGAACCGCAGGGTGCGCACGAAGTCCCCGCGCACCTCGGGGTTGCTCCAGTTGAGGTCGGGCTGCTCGACCGCGAAGCTGTGCAGATACCACTGCCCGTCGTCGGTGCGCTCCCATGCCGGACCGCCGAACGCCGACACCCAGTCGGTCGGTGCCTGCGCACCCTCCGCGCCGTTCCCGTCGCGGAAGTGGTAGCGGTCGCGGGCGGCGGAGCCCGGGGCGGCACCGACCGCCTCGCGGAACCACGCGTGCCGGTCGGACGTGTGGTTGGGCACGATGTCGATCACGATCCGGATTCCGGCGGCGTGCAGGTCGGCGATGAGCGCGTCGACGTCGTCGAGCGTGCCCAGGCGCGGGTCGACGTCGCGGTAGTCGTCGACGTCGTAGCCCCCGTCGGCGAGCGCCGAGGGGTAGAACGGGCTCAGCCAGACCGCGTCGATGCCGAGCGCCCGCAAGTAGGGGAGACGGGAGCGGATGCCTCGGATGTCGCCGATGCCGTCGCCGTCCGCATCGGCGAAGCTGCGCGGATAGATCTGGTAGACGACGGCCTGACGCCACCAAGCGGCCTCGCCGGAGCGCGACGGCGGCATGTCAGCCCTTCACCGCGCCCTGCGTGACGCCCTCCATGACCCAGCGCTGCGTGAACAGGTAGACGATGATCGCCGGCGCCATGGCCATCAGGTACGACGCGAACGACACGTTGTAGTTGTTGCTGAACTGGGTCTGGAAGATCGCCTGCACGACGGGCAGCGTCTGCTGCGCGGGATCGGAGATGATCAGCGACGGCATCATGAAGTCGTTCCACGAGGCCAGGAACGCGAAGATGCCGACCGTCGCGCTCATCGGCGCCAGGAGCGGGAACGTGAGCTGCCAGAACGCCTGCCACGTCGTCGCGCCGTCTATGCGAGCGCTCTCCTCGAGCTCGATCGGGATCGAGCGCAGGAACGCGGTGAAAAGCAGCACGCTGAAGCTCAGCTGGAACATGATGTGCAGCAGCGTCACGCCGACGGGGTTGTCGAGCCCGGCGAGTCCGGTGAGCTGGATCTGCGGCAGCGCCAGCACCGGGAACGGGATGAACATCGCCATCAGCAGGTAGTAGAACGACCAGCGGAACAGCCGCTTGTCCCAGTTGCGGGCGATCGCGAACGACGCCACCGAGGCGAGCAGGATCGTGCCGGCGACGGTGAAGGCCGTCACCAGGACGGTGATCGTGAACGCCACGGGGAAGTTCGTCAGCCCCCACGCGGCCACGAAGCCGTCGACGCTGAACGGCGCCGGCAGCGAGAAGGCGTTGCCGTCCGCGACCTGGGAGCTCGTCTTGAAGGCGGTGACGATCGTGACGTACAGCGGCACCAGCACGGTGACGCAGCACAGGATGAGGATGATCGTGCCCGGCCAGTTGACCCGTTCCATGGTGAACCGGCCACGACGCGGCGCCTGGCGGGCGGGAGCGCCCTCGAGGACCTCGGTGGCATCGATCGTCTCGACGACGAGAGCTGGCTGAACCGACATCAGAGCACGTTCCTTCCGCGGGTGAGACCGAGTTGGAGCAGGGCGATGACCACGGTGATGAGGAAGAAGATCGTCGCGTTGGCCATCTGGTAGGCGTAGTCGCCGCCGGTGAAGCCGGTCACGATCGTCATCGCGATGCTGCGGGTCGACGTGCCGGGACCGCCGCCGGTGAGGCCGACGATGATGTCGTACGCGTTCAGGAAGCCCTTGAAGCCCAGGATGATGTTGATCACCACGTACCCCGCCACCAGCGGCAGCGTGATGCGGGTGAGCTGGGCGAGCTTGCCGGCCCCGTCGATGTCGGCGGCCTCGTAGACGTCGCCGGGGATGGACAGCAGCCCTGCGATGTAGATCAGCAGGGTGCCGGGGATCGCCTGCCACGCGGTGACGATCACGATCGCCACCCACGCGAGGTCGGGGTTGGCGAGGATGCTCTCGCTGAGCCACCCCGCACCGATCGCCTGCCCGAACGCGGGCACCGAGTTGGAGAACAGGAAGTTGAACACGAACGCGATCACGATGCCCGAGATCACCATGGGGATCACGAAGATCGTGCGCAGTGCGGTCTTGCCGCGGATGCGCGAAGTGAGCCCCACCGCGAGGAGGAAGGCCACGGCGTTGACCAGCAGCACGGTGACGGCCGCGAAGCCGAACGTGAAGAGGTAGCTCTGCAGGATCGCGGGATCGCTGAAGGCCGCGACGTAGTTGATCAGCCCGATGAACTGCCAGTCGCCGAAGCCGATCGAGTTGGTGAAGCTGAACAGGATGCCGATGATCGCCGGGAGGGTGATCGAGAGCGTGAACAGCACGAGGCTCGGCAGGAGGAAGACGTAGTACATCCTGTCGACCCTGCGGCGGGCCGGGGCCGCCGCCCGAGCGGCGACCCGCCCTCTGCGGTCCTTCGGTGCGACGAGCGTCGCCGTGGTGCTTGCCATGTCGTTCGCTTCCCTTCTGCTGCCCGTGCGCCTATTGCCGCAGCGCCAGGCGCGCCCAGTCGGCATCCATCGTCTGCAGGGTCCCCGTGGGGTTGGATCCGGTCACGATGCCCTGCATGTAGTTCTCGGTCGGGATCGTGAGCGGGATCGACTTCGACGGACCCTGGTAGAACTTCGCCTCGTCGAAGTACTTCTTCATCCCGAGGATGCGCGGATCGGTCACCGGCGCGGAGTCGGTGGTCGTGCCGTACCCGAGGAACGCGGCGTTGTAGTCGTCCATCACGTTCTTCTGGAACAGGTAGGTGAGGAACTCGCGCGCCGCCGCCTTGTGCTTCGAGGCCTCCGGGATCCACGCCGCCAGGTCGAGGTTGACCCGCACCTTGAGGTCGTCCGCGCTGCCGGTCATCGGCAGCGGGAAGGTGCCGAGGTCGAGGTTCGGATCGGTCTTGTCGATCTCGCTGAACGCCCACGGCCCCTGCAGGTACATCGCGGCCTTGCCCTGCCCGAACGCCAGGTTGCCGTCGCCGTAGCCGCGACTGTCGGCATCCGCGTTCGTGTAGTTCTTGCTCAGCTGCAGCATCCGGTCGATCGGCTCCACGAACCCGTTCTGGAACGATGCGGTCGAATCGGGGCCGACGGCGGTGCCCTCCCGGGCCATCTCGTCGAAGAACGTGGCCACGTCGACGGACCCTCCGACGGTGTAGTCGAACCAGCCCTGCGCCACGGTCCAGGGGTCCTTGAACGTCGCGTAGAACGGGGTGACGCCGGCGGCCTTGAGCGTGTCGCAGACGGCGATGAGCTCGTCCCACGTCTGGGGCACCTGGACGCCCGCCACGGCGAACACCTTCTTGTTGTAGATGACGGAGGCGGCCTGCACCGAGTAGGGCAGCACGCTGGTGCGGCCGGGGTAGGTCGCGTACTGGTCTACGAGCTTCTGCACGCTGGGGAGGATGCGCTGCGCCTCGGGCATGTCCCCGAGGTCGCTCAGTGCGCCGCGCTCCATGAAGCGCGCCATCTCCATGTTGTAGTTCAGCATCCCCAGGTCGGGCGGGTTGCCGCGGAGGAACCCGGCCTGCAGGCTCGACGAGCTGTCGAGCACCACCTGCACCTTGGTCTGCGATGCGTTGAAGGTGGCGATCAGATCGCGGAAGTAGGGGATGGCCTCCGGCTTGCTCAGATAGAAGCGCACCGGCTCGGGTCCGCTCGCGGAGCAGGCGGTCAGCGCACCGCAGACGGCCACGGCGGCCAGCAGCACGGAGAGCAGGCGGCGCAGTCGCCGCGGGCGGTTCGATGGCACGTCGTCGTCCCTTCGCCGGCTTCCGCATCGGCGTCGATCCCATCGGCGTCGACGGTATCGGAAGCGTTTCCGACATGGAACCATCGGAGCCGGCCGGTGTCAATGGCGTGTCTGAACTGTGATCAGAAAGCGATTCCGAGCACGGATGCCGCTCCCGAGCGATATCGTGTCGGGATGACGATGGAGCGCGCCGGCGTCAACATGGCCGACGTGGCCGCGCGGGCCGGGGTCGGCATGGCGACGGTCTCGCGTGCGCTCAGCGGTGCGTACGGCGTCTCCGAGAGCACCCGCGGACGCATCCGCGCCATCGCGGCCGAGATGGGCTACGTCGTCTCGCCCGAGGCATCCCGCCTGGCGCGCGGTGCGACCGGGCGCATCGCGGTGCTCCTCCCGCACACTTCCCAGTGGTTCTTCGGGGCCGCCGCGGAGGGCATCGAGGCCGAGCTGCGCCGCGCAGACGTCGACGTGCTGCTGTATCAGGTGAGCGACGCCGAATCCCGGCACCGCTTCTTCTCCGAGCTGCCGACCCGGCGCAAGGTCGACGCGGTCCTGGTGGTGGGGATGCCCGTGACCGAGGCCGAGCGCGCAGCCCTGGAGACCCTCCAGGTGCAGATCGTCTCGGTCAGCGGAAAGCTCTCGCGATTCCCCTTCGTGCGCGTCGACGACGTCGAGGCGGCGCGGCAGGCGACCACCCATCTGCTCTCCCTCGGGCATCGGCGGATCGGCATGATCGAGGCGGTCGAGCCGAGCATCCCGGAATGGGATGTCGAGATCGGCCGATCCGCGGGCTACCACGCGGCCCTCGCCGCGGCGGGGATCGCCCCCGATCCCGACCTGGTCGTGCGATGCGCGTTCGATCCGGAGCAGGCGGCGCGGGCGATGGGGCGGCTCCTCACCCTCGCCGACCCTCCCACCGCCGTCTACGCGCACTTCGACGAAGTGGCCGCGGCCGCACTGCGCACGATCCGTCGCAGCGGACTCCGGGTGCCCGAGGACATCTCGGTGATCGGCATCGACGACCACCCGATCGCCGAGCTCCTCGACCTCACCACGATCGCCCAGCCGGTCTTCGAGCAGGGCGCCCTCGCCGCGCGGATGGCGCTGGAGCTGCTGGCCGGGCGCAGCGTCGACACCGAGGTGACCGTGCCCACCTCCCTGGTCGTCCGCGCCAGCACGGCGCCCGCGCCGACGGCGGGGGCCGCGCGGGCCCGCGACTAGACTGGACGCATGCCCGCAGCCCCCAGACTCGCCACCTTTCCGGCGATCCGCGGCGCCCTGAGGTTCTACCAGATCTGCTCGGTCATCACCGGTGTCGGTCTGCTGCTGCTGTGCGCCGAGATGATCCTCAAGTACACGCCGCTGCACGTCGAGCTGTTCCTGGGCGGCTCCGGCGGGTTCCTCTGGTTCGCCGACGTCATCGAGGGTCCGCAGGGCGGCCTCCTCTCCACCGGCGACGGGTTCAACCTGTCGCTCGGCATCCTCGTCGCCCACGGCTGGTTCTACGTCGTGTACCTCTTCGCCTGCTTCCGCGTGTGGAGCCTCATGCGCTGGCCCTTCCTGCGCTTCCTGCTGCTGGCCACCGGCGGCGTCGTGCCGCTGGCCTCCTTCTTCCTCGAGGTGCGCGTCGCCCGCGACGTGCGCCGGTACCTCGCCGAGCGCGAGGCCGCCGAGGCATCCGCTTCTTCGTCCCTCGCCCCGGAAGGCACGACACGGTGACCGAACAGACCGAGACCGATCAGCGTCCCGTCCTCGTCGTCGACTTCGGCGCGCAGTACGCGCAGCTGATCGCCCGCCGCGTCCGCGAGGCGGGCGTGTACAGCGAGATCGTGCCGCATACGGCCACCGCGGCCGAGATCGCCGCCAAGAACCCGGTGGGCATCATCCTCTCGGGCGGCCCGTCGTCGGTGTACGAGCCCGGCGCTCCGTCGCTCGACGCGGGCGTGTTCGACCTCGGGGTGCCGACGCTCGGCATCTGCTACGGCTTCCAGGTGATGGCCCAGGCGCTCGGCGGCGAGGTGGCCAACACGGGGCTGCGCGAGTACGGGGCGACGGATGCCGCGCTCACCGGCGACGGCGGGGTGCTCCTCGGTGGCCAGCCGGCCGACCAGAACGTGTGGATGAGCCACGGCGACCAGGTCTCGAAGGCGCCGGAGGGATTCGCGGTCCTCGCCTCCACGACCGCGACGCCCGTCGCCGCGTTCGGCAACGACGAGCGTCGGTTCTACGGCGTGCAGTGGCACCCCGAGGTCAAGCACACCGACCACGGGCAGAAGGTCATCGAGAACTTCCTGCACAAGGCGGCGGGGCTGCCGGCCGACTGGAACAGCGGCAACGTCATCGCCGAGCAGGTCGCGCGGATCCGCGAGCAGATCGGCACCGGACGCGTCATCTCGGCGCTGTCCGGCGGTGTCGACTCCGCGGTGTCGACGGCGCTCGTGCACAGGGCCGTCGGCGACCAACTGACCGCGATCTTCGTCGACCACGGCCTGCTGCGGAAGGGCGAGCGGGAGCAGGTCGAGCAGGACTACGTCGCCTCCACCGGCGTGCGGCTCATCACCGTCGACGCCCGCGAGCAGTTCCTCACCGCGCTCGAGGGCGTCAGCGACCCCGAGCAGAAGCGCAAGATCATCGGCCGCGAGTTCATCCGCTCGTTCGAGGCCGCCGAGCGCGACCTCGTCGCGGAGGCGGCCGCCGACGGCGAGCCGATCCGCTTCCTGGTGCAGGGCACGCTCTATCCCGACGTCGTCGAGTCCGGCGGCGGCACCGGCACCGCCAACATCAAGAGCCACCACAACGTCGGCGGGCTCCCCGAAGACCTCCAGTTCGCGCTCGTCGAGCCGCTGCGCACCCTGTTCAAGGACGAGGTGCGCGCCATCGGCCGCGAGCTCGGCCTCCCCGAGGCGATCGTCGCCCGGCAGCCCTTTCCGGGGCCGGGCCTCGGCATCCGGATCGTGGGCGCCGTCACCGCCGATCGCCTGGAGATCCTGCGCGACGCCGACGCCATCGCCCGCGAGGAGCTGACGAAGGCGGGCCTGGACGGCGAGATCTGGCAGTGCCCGGTCGTGCTGCTCGCCGACGTGCGCTCGGTGGGCGTGCAGGGCGACGGCCGCACCTACGGGCACCCCATCGTGCTGCGCCCGGTGTCGTCCGAAGACGCGATGACCGCCGACTGGACGCGCCTGCCCTACGACGTGCTGTCGAAGATCTCCAACCGCATCACCAACGAGGTGCGCGAGGTGAACCGGGTCGTGCTCGACGTGACGTCCAAGCCGCCGGGCACCATCGAGTGGGAGTGACCCGGGACGCGGTCCGGCGGTCGTCGAGGGAAGAGACGGTGCCGTTCGCGCGACGGGTGCCGGATCGCCGCCCATGCGTGAGGATGGGACCGTGAGCGCGCGCTACGTCAAGCCGACCGGAGCAGACGGTGTCTTCAACTCCCTCGTGGGGTGGCTGACCCGCATCGGGCTGCCGCTGGCGGGCAGCCGGGTGCTGTCCGTGCAGGGGCGCAAGAGCGGCGAGTGGCGCTCGACGCCGGTGAACCCTCTGCGCGTCGCCGGTGAGCGGTACCTGGTGTCGCCCCGGGGGCACACGCAGTGGGTCAGGAACATCCGGGTCTCGGGTGAGGCGCGCCTCGCACACGGCCGCCGCGTCGAGCACATCCGGGTGGAGGAGGTCGCCGACGACCTCAAACCGCCGATCCTGCGCGCGTACCTGAAGGCGTGGGCGTGGGAGGTCGGCCGGTTCTTCGAGAACGTCGACGCGAACTCCTCCGAGGAACGCCTCCGCGAGATCGCGCCGGGCTTCCCCGTGTTCCGGATCGTGCCGTGACGGCATTCCCCGACGCCGAGTACGTGGTGCTGTCGAGCCGGCTCATCCCCGACCACGACGGCGGCTACACCTTCGCCACGCTCGCGCGGGCGCGGCAGATGGCGGCTGCGGGGGTGACGGGAGGTCGCGGCCCGCTGCTGCTCACGGTCGACCCCGGCACACCCGACGACCACGACCGTCACCGCCGCACGTTCGTCGCGCGGGATCTCGTCCTCGCCGCAGACCGCATGCGCAACCTGTTCGACGAGGCCGGGGCGCCCGGAGGCGGCGCGGCCGACTGGCTCCGCGCCGCCGCGCACCCGGGTGCCGCCGACCCCGCCCTGGAATACCGGGAGATCCGGGATGCCGGTGGTCGGGGCATCCTGAACCTGCCCGTCATCGCGGGCGACCCGGACTGGCACGTCAGCGCGGCGCCGGTCGTGGTGCTCGACGCGACCGGGGCCGTCGCCGGGGTGCTCGACGGTTTCGGGGCGCTGTACCGTGCCTGGCTCGACCACGTGCTCGCGGGGCTGCGTGCCGGCGATCCCGCCCGCCCCGTCGTGGTGCTGTGCGAGTCGCGTCAGCTGGGCGAGCTGCTCGCCGGGTGGGACGACCCCGACGCGCGCATCCTGCACCCGATCCACACGATGCACCTCGAGCCGCCGTTCACCGACGACGCCCCGGTGAACACGCTGTGGACCCGCTGGCTCGGCGTCGCCGACCGCTTCGACGCCGTGCTGTGGCCCACCGGAGCGCAGCGCGACGACGTGCAGGCGCGCTTCGGCGCCTCGGACGTGCACCTCGTCGTTCCACAGGGCGTGGATGCCGCGGCATCCGTCGTCCCGCCGGGCCGCCGCGTGCGCGGGCGGGTCGTGATGCTCAGCCGCCTCGCTCCCGGCAAGCGCATCGACGCGGCCATCCGCGTGTTCGGGCGCGTGGTCGAGGCGGTTCCGCATGCCACGCTCGACGTGTTCGGCGACGGTGCCGAGCGCGAGAGGCTGCAGGCGCAGATCGATGCCGCGGGGCTCGGCGACGCCGTGCGCCTTCGCGGGCTCACGCACGAACCCGACCGGGTGCTCGGCGAGGCGTGGGCGTTCCTGTCGACCTCGGCGTACGAGGGCCAGGGGCTGTCGATCGCGGAGGCGCTGGCCCACGGATGCCCCGTGGTGACGTGGGACGTGAAGTACGGCCCCCGCGACGCGCTCGCCCGCGGCGGCGGCGTGCTCGTGCCCGACGGCGACGAGGACGCGCTCGTCGACGCGCTCGTGCGGGTGCTGGGCGACCCCGGCGAGCACGGCCGCCTGGCCGCCGAGGCGGTCGAGTCGGCCCGCCGCCTCGACCCCGCCCACGTGATGGCCGCGCTCGCCGACGCCGCGCGCGTCGCGCTCGAGCGTCCGTCCCGCCGCGCCTGACCCGATCGGGCGGATCGGCCCGGAGGATCGGCCGGCAGCGGTTCGGCCGGGAGCGGATCGGCTGGGAGCAGAACGACGCCCTGTGCGTATCGGGGCGACGGATGCTGGGGGCATGGCAGATGACAACCGACCCCTGTACTTCGGCGCCGAGGCGCGGCGGGAGCTGTACGCCCAGCGCGTGCTCGTGCTCGACGGAGCCCTCGACGACGACAACGGCACCCTGATCGCGACCCAGCTCCTGGCGCTGGCGGCGGAGGACGAGGCATCCGATATCGCCCTGTGGATCCACTCGCCCGGCGGCTCGGTGCCGTCGATGCTGGCGATCCGCGACGTGATGCGGCTGATCCCCAACGACGTCGCCACCCTCGTGCTGGGCATGGCCGCCAGTGCCGGCCAGTTCCTGCTCAGCGCCGGCACGCCGGGGAAGCGCAGGGCGCTGCCGCACGCGCGCATCCTGATGCACCAGGGGTCGGCGGGCATCGGGGGCTCGGCGGTGGAGGTCGAGGTGCAGGCCGACGATCTGCGGCACATGCGCGACACGGTGCTCGGGCTCATCGCCGCCGACACGGGGCAGCCCGTGGCGCGCGTGTTCGAGGACTCGCTGCACGACCGCTGGTACACCGCCGCGCAGGCGCTCGACTACGGATTCATCGACGGCATCGTCGACGCGTTCGCCCAGGTGGTGCCGCGGCGGCGCCGACCGGCCGGACTGGGCGTCGGCGCCGGGGAGGTGGCGGCATGAGCGGCTACACGATCCCGAACGTCGTGGCGCCGCATCCGCGAGGCGACCGCATCATGGACGTCTACTCGCACCTCCTCGCCGAGCGGGTGGTCTACCTCGGCACGGCGATCGACGCGGGGGTCGCGAACGCACTGATCGCACAGCTGCTGCACCTCGATGCCGACAGCCCCGACCGCGACATCCAGCTGTACATCAACAGCGAGGGCGGCGACCCGTCGGCGATGCTCGCGGTGTACGACACGATGCAGCACGTGCGGCCGAACGTCGCCACCACCGTCGTGGGCCAGGCGATCGGCGTGGGCGCGGTGATGCTCGCGGCGGGTGCGCCCGGCAAGCGCGCGGTGCTCCCGCACGCCCGCATCGTGCTGCACCAGCCCGCCGGCCAGGGCCGTGGCGCGATCCCCGACCTCATCCTGCAGGCCGACGAGCTCGTGCGGGTGCGCGGCGACGTCGAGCAGATCCTCGCCCGGCATACGGCCACGGATGCCGCGCAGCTCCGCCGCGACACCGACCGCGACCGCGTCTTCACCGCCGCGGAGGCGGTGGCGTACGGCCTCGCCGATCGCGTGCTGGACCGCGTCTGACCCCCGCACGCCGTTCGACCGCGAGCGGGCGGGGGCGACGGGTCAGGGGGTCGGGCGACCGGGCCAGGTCTTGCCGGCCCAGGGGTCGTAGTCGGCGAGCAGCTCGCCCTGCGCGGGGCGCTCGGCCTCGGGCACGTGCTGCAGGTTGACCCGCACGCGATACCACAGCGAGCTCGACCCGCGCATGCCGTCGACGAGCACGTCGGCGGGGTGCAGCATCCCCGAGATGGACGGATGCTGCGCCCGCCACTGTTCGAGCGCGTCGAGCGCCTCGGGCTTGGTCTTGGTGCGCGCGATCTCGATGAGCGGCATCGTCGAGGCGCGACGGCCCGCGCCGTCGCCCGCGCGCGGCGGCTTCTCGGCGGGGCCGAGCTCCGCCGCCAGCGCGAGGAGCCCGTCGAGCGTGCCGACGGCGTCGTCGATCCCGGCGTGCGGGTCGCCGATCTCGGCATACCTCCCCGGCACGGTCAGCGCGGTGAACTCCTCGGGCCGGCGGTCGCGCACCTCGTCCCAGCCCAGCGGCGTCGAGACGCGCGCGTCGGGCAGCGGGCGGATCGAGTACGCCGATGCCACGGTGCGGTCCTTCGCGTTCTGGTTGAAGTCGACGAACACGCTCTCCCCGCGCTCCTCCTTCCACCACCGCGCAGTAGCGAGCCCCGGCGCGCGGTTCTCGACCTCGCGCGCGAGGGTCTCGGCGGCGAGGCGCACGTCGCCGAACGTCCAGCGGGGGGCGACGCGCACGAGGACGTGCAGCCCGCGCGACCCGCTCGTCTTCGGCCAGCCGACCAGCCCGACGTCGTCGAGCACCTCGCGCACCACCATCGCGACGTCGACGATCTGCGACCAGTCCACTCCCGGCATCGGATCGAGGTCGACGCGAAGCTCGTCGGGGTGGTCGAGGTCCTCCGCGCGCACCGGATGCGGGTTGAGGTCGAGGCATCCGAGGTTCACGACCCACGCCAGCCCCGCGGCATCCCGGATGACCGCTTCCTCGGCCGACGTCCCGCGCGCGTACTGCAGCGTCGCGGTGTCGATGAACTCGGGGTGGTTCTCGGGCACGCGCTTCTGGAAGAACGCCTCCTGGTCGATGCCCTTCACGAACCGCTTGAGCACCATCGGTCGGCCGCCCGCGCCGCGCAGGGCGCCGTCGGAGACCGCGAGGAAGTAGCGCACCACGTCGAGCTTGGTGAGCCCGGGCTCCGGGAACACGATCTTGTCGGGGCTCGAGATGCGCACCTCGGTCCCGCCGATGTCGAGGAACTCCTCTTTGCGCGCGGCCATGCTCGACAGGCTAGCCCCGCGCGCGGGACGGCGACTACGACGCGAGCGCGTACACGCCGGGACCGGACGGATGCTGCGCGACGCCCGGTGCCGCAGCGAGGGAGGTGAGCGCGACCGGGCCGTTCAGGTCCACCGCGACGGCCACGGTGAGGTCGATGAGCGTCACCCTCAGCGCACCGGCGATCGCCGCGATCATCTCGCTGGAGGGCTCTTTGAGACCGCGCTCGACCTCGGAGAGGTATTGCGGCGACACCCCCGCGCGGCGCGCGGTGTCGGCGAGGCGCTCGCCGCGCTCGTGCCGCAGGCGCCGCAGCACCTCGCCGAGCGCCTCGCGCCACAGCCGCTCGGGGGCGGGTGCGGGTCGCTGCGGCAGCGGGATGAGCTCGGCCATGTGCTCAGGCTAGAACGGCCCGGATGCCGCGGCCCAGGCGTTCCGCCCACAGCAGAACGCGCAGCATCCGGCACTCGGCCCCGGGATGTGCACCGTGTTCGGAGAACGACGCGGGCTTCGGAGCCGAAGGCGCCCGTGGCTCCGAAGTGCGCGCGATCCTCCGAACTTCGCCCGCATCGTCCGCGCACCCGGGAACGCGAACGGCCGCCCGGAGAACCGGGCGGCCGTTCGGAAGCGATCCCGCGTCAGTTGTTGCCGCGGAGCAGCGCGAGGATGCGGAGGATCTCGACGTACAGCCACACGACGGTGACCATGATGCCGAAGGCGCCGAGCCAGCCGTACTGGCGGGGGGCGCCGTTGCGCACGCCCTGCTGGATCTGGTCGAAGTCGAGGACCAGCGAGTAGGCGGCCATGATCACCACGAGGATGCCGATGATCACGCCGAGCGGGATGCTGAGCCCGCCGATGCCGATCGGCTGGCTGAGGATGCCGAAGGCTCCGCCCGCGATCGGGGCGTTGAAGAGCATCAGACCGACGTTCACGAGCGAGAACACCAGGTAGCCGACCATCGCGACCAGGAAGACCTTGGTGGCCTTCTTCGACGCGCGCACCTTGCCGCTGGCGAACAGCGCCAGGGTCACGCCCACCACGACGAGGGTCGCGAGCGTCGCCTGGAAGACGATGCCCGACCAGCGGAACTCGAAGAACGCCGAGATGCCGCCGACGAAGAGCCCCTCGAACGCGGCGTACGCGAAGATGAGCGCCGGGCGGATCTTCTTGCGCGAGGTGAAGATCACCGCGAGCGACAGGACGAAGCCGCCGAGCGCGCCGATGATCCACGGCAGCATCGAGATCGAGCGGGCACCGGCGGGGGAGAGCCCGCCGAGGGTCCACACCCAGCCGACGGCTGCGGTGACCAGCAGGATCGCGAAGAGGCCGACGGTCTTGGCGACCGTGTCCTCGACGGTCATGCGATCGGTCTGGTGGGCTCCGGCGGCGGGGGCGGCGTACATGCCCTCGAGCTGCGCCTGGGCCGCGGCATCCACCACCTGGTGCTGGGTGGTCGCCGCCTGCGTCTGCGCCCCGTAGGACGACGGGTAGGCCTGGCCGGCCTTGCCGTCCTGGAACGCGGGGTTGTTGAACGCGGGGTTGTTGAGGGCCACTGCTCTCACACTCCAAAGTCGTTGTTCACAGCCTCGTGCTGTAGATCCACGATAGCCGACCTGTGTACCGGTCTCCCAGGTCCCGCCTGGGAAGGGACCGAGAGCGGATGCCGCACCCGCCGTCATTGTGTGCCGGTACCCTGGGCCGGTGTCCCGGCCCTCGCCCCTCGTCATCGGCCATCGCGGTGCCCCCGGGTACCGCCCCGAGCACACCCGCTCCTCGTATCTGCTCGCGCTCGCGCAGGGGGTCGACGCGGTCGAGCCCGACGTGGTCGTCACGCGCGACGGCGTGCTCGTCGTGCGCCACGAGAACGAGATCTCGGGCACGACCGACGTCGCCGACCGCCCGGAGTTCGCCGACCGTCGCACCGTGAAGACGGTCGACGGCGAGCAGCTGGCCGGATGGTTCGCCGAGGACTTCACCTGGGACGAGCTGGCCACGTTGCGGTGCCGGGAACGGCTGCCGCTGCTGCGGCCGGCCGGTGCGGCGTTCGACGGCACCGAGCCGATGCTGCGCCTGCGCGACCTGCTCGACCTCGTGCGCGCGGCGAACGACACGCGCGAGGTCGGCGTGGTGCTCGAGATCAAGCACGCCACGTACTTCGCCGGCCTCGGTCACGATGTCGCGGCGCTCGTCGACGCCGAGCTGCGGGAGGCGGACTGGGCGGACGGCGACCTCCCGCTCGTGATCGAGTCGTTCGAGCAGACCGTGCTCGCGCAGGTGCGCGCGCGCGGCATCCGGGCGTCCTTCATCTATCTGCTCGAGGCCGAGGGCACCCCGGTCGACCTCGCCGCCGCACGCGGCGCGGACGCGGCGACCTACGCGCACGCGGTGACCCCCGCCGGCCTCGACGAGCTGGTCGGCCGCGTCGACGGCATCAGCGTCGACAAGCGCATGATCCTCGCACCCGATCCTGAGGGTCGCCCGACGGGCCCCGCGGGATTCGTCGCCGACGCGCACGCGCGCGGACTCCACGTGTTCACCTGGACCTGCCGCCCCGAGAACGAGTTCCTGCTGCCGGTCTTCCGTCGCGGCGACGACCCCGCCGCCTTCGGCGACTACGCGGGGGAGTGGGCGGTGATCCGGGATGCCTCGGTCGACGGCGTGTTCGTCGACCACCCCGATCTGGGGGTGGCCGCCTTCCGGGGTTGACCCGCCGGGTGACACGGGTTGAACAACCGCTGAACTCTGCGCGCGTACCCCGGTGCGCGAGCCGTGTGGTGCGAGAGTTCCAGGAGTTCTCTCCTGTTCACCTTCGAAGGGCCCCGATGACCACGCGTCTGGCTCCGCCGCCCGTGGCCGCCCCTGCGTGGCACGTCGAGCTCACGCCCCCGGCCGTCGCCATGGTGTGGCTCGGCCACGGACGCCGGCACGAGGCGGTCGCCGTGCCCGGTGTCGCGCTCGCCGAGGGGGAGGTGCTGGTCGCGATCGAGCTGGCCACGGTGTGCGGGTCGGACGTGCGCACCGTCGCCGGTCACCGCACGGTGCCCACCCCGCTCGTGCTGGGCCACGAGTTCGTCGGCCGGGTGGCGGCCATCAGCGGCACGGTCCGCACGGTCGACGGTTCCCGCCTGCGCGAGGGCGAGCGCGTCATCTGGTCGACCACCGCGGCGTGCCTGGTGTGCGACCGGTGCCGCCGAGGCATCCCGCAGAAGTGTCGCGAATTGCGCACGTACGGCCGTGAGCGGCTCGCCCCCCGCTGGGAGCTGACGGGCGGCTTCGCCTCGCACGCGCACCTGCGTCCGGGGACGGCGATCGTGCGGGTCGACGAGGCCACGCCGGCCGAGGTGCTCGCCCCTGCCACCTGCGGCACCGCCACGGCATGGGCCGCCGTCGACCGCGCCGACCGCGTGGTGGACGTCGACGGCGCCGTCGTCCTCGTCACCGGAGCCGGACTCGTCGGGCTCACCGTCTCCGCCATCGCGACCGACCGCGGAGCCCGCGTCATCGTGTCCGATCCCGACCCCGCCCGCCGCGCCCTCGCGCTGCGGTTCGGCGCGGCGGCGGTGGTCGACCCGGGCGATCCGGCGCGGCCCGACGATCTCGCCCGCGCCGTCGCGGCGGTCGGCGGCACCGAGATCGACATCGTGATCGAGGCATCCGGATCGTCCGCCGCCGTCGAGACGGCGCTGTGCGAGGTCGGGATCGGCGGGGTCGTCGTTCTCGTGGGCACCGTGTCGCCCAGCGCCAAGATCGCGTTCGACCCCGAGCAGGCCGTGCGGACGCTCCTCACCGTGCGCGGCGTGAGCGACTACTCGCCCGACGATCTGGCCGCCGCCGCCGGCTACCTGCACGCGCGGCACACCGCGTACCCGTTCGCCCAACTGGTGGGGGAGCGGATGCCGCTGGCCGAGGTCGATGCGGCGCTCGCCGCCGCCGGCCCGGGCGGACCGGTGCGCGTGGCGCTCGCCCCCGGGCTCTGACCTGCAGCCCGCCCGTAGCCTGGGAGGGTGATCGTCACGACCCGTGAGCTCGGCCCGGTGCGGCTGGCGTGGGCGAGGGCGGAGGCGCCGGATGCCGAGACGCGCGCGCTCCTCGCGACGCTCGGGCGTGCGCAGCGAGAGCGCTGGGAGGCGATGCAGGGGGCGCGGGCCGACGCGTTCGCGACCGGACGGATGCTGCTGGCCCGCCTGTCGGCGCGGGCGGCCCCCGGGTCTCGCCTCGCGCTGACGAGCGTCTGCCCGCTGTGCGGGGAGGACCACGGACCTCCGCGCGCGCACGGCGCCCCGCTGGCGCTCAGCGTCGCCTACGCCGGCTCGACCGTGGTCGCCGCCGTCGCACGGACGGAGGAGGTCCGCGGACTCGGCGTCGACGTCGAGCCCGCATCGGACGGGCCGCTGCCCTCGCTCGCGGGGCTGTTCCCCGACGGGGCCCCCGACGCGGCGGGCTGGACGCGCATCGAGGCCGTGCTCAAGGCCGACGGTCGCGGCGTGCGGGTCGCGCCCGACGAGCTGCGCATCGACACCGAGCCCGGCGCGGTGCTTCCCGGGGCGGTGTGCGCGAGGGTGCCCACCCGGGACGAGGCGATCGAGGTCGTGACGATCCCCGGTCCGCCCGGGCACGTGGTCAGCGCCGCGGTCCTCCCGGCAGACCGGTAGGGCCGTCACCCGTGGATTCGACGACGCGGCCGATCGGCCGGTCGATCGGCTCGGTCAGCGGCGCCGCGACCGCGGCGTCCGCGGCCGACGACGCGGGGAGGCCGGGCAGCGCGGTGCGCTCGAGCCACTGTGCGAAGAGCCCGGCCAGCGGCATCCCCGACAGCTGTTCCGCGAGCGCGACGAAGTCGGCGGTCGTGACGGTGCCCCCGCGGTGGTCCCGCGTCCACGTGCGCAGGATGTCGAAGAACACCGTGTCTCCGACGCTGAGCCGCAGCGCGTGCAGCGCGAGCGCCCCGCGCTTGTACACGCGGTCGTCGAACATGAGGTCGGGGCCGGGATCGGCCAGCACGAGGTCGGCCGGGAGCGTCGACAGCCGATGGTGGTGGGCGAGCGCCTTGGCGTGCGCGGTCGCGCCGCCGGAGCGCTCCGACCAGATCCACTCGGCGTAGCAGGCGAAGCCCTCGTTCAGCCAGATGTCGCGCCACTGCGCGACGCCGACGCTGTTGCCGAACCACTGGTGGGCGAGCTCGTGCGCGATGAGCCGCTCCAGCGAGCCCGAACCGTCGATGTGGTTGGCGCCGAAGATGCCCATGCCCTGCGCCTCGAGCGGGATCTCCAGGTCGTCGGGAGTGACGACGACCGCGTAGCCGGGCAGCGGGTAGGGGCCGAAGGCATCCTCGAACACCGTCATCATGCGGTCGAGGTCGGCGAAGTCGGCGTGCACGCGCGATGCGAGCGCACGCGGGTAGTGCAGCTCGCCCTGCACGCCGCCGAGCGCGAGCGGCTCGGTGACGTAGGCGCCGATCTGCACCGTCACGAGGTAGCTGGCGGTGGGGATGGCCCATTCGAAGTCCCAGATGCGCCGGCCGCGGCTGAGGCGGCTGCCCTGGAGGGGCCCGGCCACCACGTCGTAGCCCGGATCCGTGGTGAACGACAGGCGGTAGGTCGCCTTGTCGCCGGGCACGTCGTTGCACGGGAACCACGTGGGCGCCCCGGTGGGCTGGGAGGCGACGAGCAGGCCGTCTTCCAGCTCCTCCCAGCCGATGGTCCCCCAGCGGGTGCGACGCGGGCGGGGGGCGCCGGCGTAGGCGATCTCCAGCTCGAAGCCGTCGCCCGCCGCGAGCGGCCGGGAGAGCTTGACCTTGACCTTGCGGTCGGACTGCGCGAACGACGCCCGGGGGTCGCCGACGACCTTCACCTTCGAGGCGCGCAGCCCCACGAGGTCGAGCGACACCGTGCGGGTCGCGGTGCGGACGGTGCCGCTGATGCGCGCCGTGCCGGTGAGCCGGTTGGTGTGCAGCTTGTAGTCGAGGGCGAGGTCGTAGTGCGCGACGGCGATCGCGGCGTCCCCGCTCTGCGGGATGTACGGGTCGACGCTCATGCGTCGGTGGCCTGGTAGGCGCGGACCTTCACCGCCCGCCACGGCCCGATCGGGTTCCCGCTCCATCGGCTGCCCACCGGCACCATCTCTCCGCGCATGACGAGGGATGCCGGGCCCACCGTGGCATCGGCGCCGATCGTCGCCGCGGGCAGGATCACGCTGTGCGGGCCGAGGGTCGCTCCGGCGTCGATGGTGACGGTGTCGATGCTCATCACTCGATCATGGAACAGATGCGTCTGGACCACACATCCGCGGTTGACCGTCGCGCCGTCGCCGAGGGTGACCAGATCGGGCTCGGGCAGCCAATAGCTGTCGGTCCACACGCCGCGTCCGATCTTGGCGCCCAGGGAACGCAGCCACATCGCGAGCGCCGGCGTGCCCGCCGCCGCGTTGGCGAACCAGGGCGCCGCGACCATCTCGGTGAAGACGTCGGACACCTCGGTGCGCCAGACGAAGCTCGACCAGAGCGGATGCTCGCCCGCGCGGATCACGCCCACGAACGCCCATTTCGCGGCCGTCGTGATGGCGGCCGCGACCGCTCCGGCCACCAGCAGCACGACGCCGGACAGCGGGATCACCAGCAGCAGGCCCCACAGCTCGATCAGCCAGGACAGCGTCACGAGCACGCCCAGTCCCAGGCCGCACGTCACGATCACCGGGATGATGCGGCACAGCTCCCACAGCGTGCGCGCGACACGCAGGCGTGCGACGGGCCGGTAGGTGCGCTCGAGGTCGGCGTCGTTGACCACGCGGCGCAGCCGCACCGCGGGCGAGCCGAGCCAGGACGAACCCGGCTTGGCCTTCTCGGGGGCGACCGACAGCACGGCGACCAGGCCGTCGCGCGGCACCCGGTGTCCGGCGCCGGCCATGCCCGAGTTGCCCAGGAACGCGCGCTTTCCGATGCGCGCCTGGGCGAGGTGCATGCGGCCGCCGCTGAGGGCGTAGGTGGCGACCATCGTGTCGTCGGCGAGGAACGCGCCGTCGTCGACGGTCGTCATCGAGGGGATCAGCAGGACCGTGGATGCCTCGACGTCGCGCCCGATCCTGGCGCCCAGCATCCGGAGCCAGATCGGCGTGAAGAGGCTGGAGTAGATCGGGAAGAGCACGGTGCGCGCCGAGTCGAGCAGCCGCTCGGTGGTCCATGCCTGCCAGGCCACGCGCCCGCGCACCGGGTGATCGCCCTCGACGAGGCCGATCGCGAGCAGGCGCACCGCGACCACGACGATGGCGGCGAACACGACGCCGGTGACGAGCACGGCCGGCACCAGCCAGGCCACCAGGCCGGGCACGGCGCCGGTGAGCGAGGAGGCGCCGCGCACGCCGTTCGCGAGCACCAGCCCGCCGATAGCGAAGGACAGGAGCGGCAGCAGCGCGAGGCCGGTGGAGGAGGCGGCGTACGCCCACAGCCAGCGCCGCGCCGCGACCGGTCGCTCGCCGGCGGGTTTCGCCGAGCCCACCCGCACGGCGGGGGAGCCGGCCCACTGCTGCCCCGCCCGCACGCGGCCGAAGACCGCCGAGCCGGGCGCGATCTCGGCGCCGCGCCCGATCTTGGTTCCGGGTGCCAGCGTGCTGCGCGCGCCGATCACGGCGCCGGCCCCGATGCGGATCCCGCCGATGCGCACCGTGTCGCCGTCGATCCAGTACCCGGTGAGGTCGACCTCGGGCTCGATGGCCGCTCCCGAGCCGACTTCGAGCATCCCCGTGACCGGGGGCAGGGTGTGCAGATCGACGTCGCGGCCGATCTTCGCGCCGAGCGCGCGGGCGTAGTACGTGACCCACGGCGCCCCGGCGAGGCCGACGGGGTCGATCTGACCCGAGACCTGCTCGGCCAGCCAGAGGCGCAGATGCGTCCCGCCGCCCCGGCGGTAGTCGCCGGGGCGCACGCCGGCCAGCAGCAGTCGAGCGGCGGCCGCGGCGATGGCCATGCGTCCGAAGGGCGTGGCGAACACGAGCAGCCCCGCGATGAGCGCCCACAGCGGCACCTCGGGGGCGATGCGGGTGCCGAGGATCAGATCGAGGAGCACCGTGGCGGTGACCAGCCACAGCAGCCAGCGGATGCCGCTCAGCACGAACAGCGGCACGCCGGCGATGCTCTGCACCCACTGCATGATGCGCGGTGTGGGCGAGGCGTGCGTGAACGAGACCGGTCCGTCGTCGTGGTCGTCGCCCGACTCGGCCTCCACCGCATCGGCCATCTGCCGCAGTCGCGGCAGGTCGTACACGTCGGCCATCGTGAACTCGGGCGCCCGGACGCGGATGCGCGAGACCAGCTGCGCGGCGGCGAGCGAGCCGCCGCCGAGCTGGAAGAAGTCGGCGTCCTCGTCGGTCGGGCGGATGCCGAGCACCGCGACCCACTGCTCGGCCAGCCACGCCGACGTGCCCGACAGCGACGAGTCGCCGGAGTCGGTGTCGGTCAGCGGCCAGGGGAGTGCGGCCTTGTCGACCTTGCCCGAGGTGCGCACGGGCAGGTCGTCCACGACCGTCAGGAGCGGGATGAGAGGGGCGGGCAGCTTCTCGGCCAGCTCGGCGCGCGCGGACTGCCGATCGAAGCCCTCGTCGGGCACGACATAGCCCACCAGGAGCGACACGCCGCCTTCGGACTTCTGCACGACGACCGCGGCGCCGGAGACGGCCGACAGCGACTGCACGGCCGCCTCGACCTCGCCCAGCTCGATGCGACGTCCGCCGATCTTCACCTGATCGTCGGCGCGACCCTGGAACAGCAGGCCCTCGGCGTCGGCGCGCACGAGGTCGCCGGAGCGGTAGGCGCGGTCCCACCCGAGCGACGGGATCGGGGCGTACTTCTCGGCGTCCTTGGCGGGGTCGAGGTAGCGGGCGAGGCCGACGCCGCCGATGATGAGCTCGCCGACCTCGCCCTCGGAGACCGGCTGACCCTCGGCATCCACCACCGCCAGCGACCAGCCGTCCAGCGGTAGACCGATGCGCACGGGGCCCTCGCCGGTCATGAGCGCCGCGCATGCGACGACCGTCGCCTCGGTGGGGCCGTACGTATTCCACACCTCGCGGTCGTCGCCGACCAGACGCGCGACCAACTCGGGAGGCAGCGCCTCGCCGCCGAAGATCAGCAGGCGGATGTTCTCGATCGCATCCTGCGGCCAGAGCGCCGCGAGCGTCGGGACCGTGGAGACGACGCTGATGCCGTGGCCGAGCAGCCACGGGCCCAGATCCTCGCCCGAGCGCACGAGCGCTCTCGGGGCGGGCACGAGGCACGCGCCGTGGCGCCACGCCAGCCACATCTCCTCGCACGACGCGTCGAACGCGACCGACAGCCCGGCCAGCACCCGGTCGCCCGGGCCGAGCGGTGCGCTCTGCAGGAAGAGGCGCGCCTCGGCGTCGACGAACGCCGCAGCCGAGCGGTGGCTCACGGCGACGCCCTTGGGCACTCCGGTCGAGCCGGAGGTGAAGATGATCCACGCGTCGTCGTCGACCGAGGGTGGTGGCACTGTGAGGGTGCCGCTGGTGCTCGGGTGCGGTGCGGCCCCGGCGAAGAGAGCTCCGGCGGGAGAGAGGAGGTCGGATGCGGCGGCATCCGTCTCCCGCGGCGTGTACACGCCGCGCGCACCGATCACTCCTGCCACCTTCGCCTCGCCGAACACGAGGTCGGCCCGCTCCTGCGGGTCGTCGGCGTCGACGGGCACGTAGGCGGCGCCGGCGGCCATGATCCCGAGGATGGAGATGTACAGCTCACGGTCGCCCGACGGCATGCGCACGCCGACCCGATCGCCGCGCTGCACGCCGTGCTCGTGCAGGCGCGCGGCGGTGCGCCACACGCTCGCGAGGAGCTCGGCGTAGCTGACGGCGCCGTCGGAGTCTTCCAGGGCGGAGGCATCCGGATGCCGCGCGGCGGTGTCGCGGAGGATGTCGATGAGCGTCCGCGGGGCGGGCGCGGAGGACCGACGGTCGAGGATCTCCCGCACGATCAGGCGGACAGCAGCGCGATGAGCTGCGACTTGCGGAGGCGCGAGTAGCCGCGACGGCCCTCGGCGCGGGCGCGCGCGCGCAGCTGCACGACGGTGAGCGAAGCGAGGTCGGACGTCGGCGCGGTGCGCGGGGCGCGAGCGGCGCGGCGCGTGGTCGGCGGGGGCGCCGCGACGGGGGCGGATGCCGCCGGCACGGCCGGCTCGGCGACGGCGGCGGCCACGGTCGGAGCGGACGCCGCGGGCTTCTTCGCGGAGACGGTCTTCGGGGTCGCGGGCTCCTTCGTCGCGCCCGTCTTCGACGCGGCCGACTTCTTCTCCGACTTCTTCGCAGCGGCCTTCTTCGCGGCCTTCGCCTCGGCGGCGGCGGCCTCCTTGGCCGCGGCCTTGGCCGCCTTCAGCTCCGCTGCGCGTGCGGCCTTCTCGGCCGCCTTCGCCGCCTCCTTGGCGGCCTTCGCCTCGATCTTCGCCGTGGCGTCGGCGAGGCGTGAGAGGACGGCCTCGGCCGACTTGGCGACCTTGCGCGGTTTCTCGGCGAGCTTCTTCTTGGACGCCCGGGAGGCATCCTTCGCATCGTCGGCGAGGGCGCGCAGCTTATTGGCGTCCTTCGGGGGGAGGTTGCGGCTCAACCGCTTCGCGTCCCGGGCCGCGTCGGCGGCCGCTTCCAGTGTCGCTGCCGCCGTCTTCTCGGCGCTGGTCTTCTTCGCCACAGGGAACCCCTCCGTCGCGCCGTGCGAGGGTACGACGCGGGCCTCAGGATACAGGTCGAAGAAGAACGGATCCCATGCCCCGTGGCCCCGCCGGAGACGGGTCAGACGTCGGTGATCCGGGAGTGCTCGCCGAGGTGGTGCCACTGCCGGTTGAGGTAGACCAGACCGCGGTCGGAGGGCTCCTCGGGGAGGTTCACCTGCACCGCGTGCGCCACGATCACGGTCGATCCGCCCGATTCGAAGCGGTTCACCACGCGCGCGCGGATCCAGCGGGGCACGCCGTGGAAGACGGGCTCGCCCGTGACCAGACGGGTCCAGGCGGAGGCGTCGGCGAAGCGGTCGATGCCGCTCGTCGCCCCCAGCTGCGCGAGGGGCAGATCGTCGGCACCGAGGAGGTGCACCACGACGGTGTCGGCGGTGGTGAGGGTCGGCGCGCTGGACGACAGCGCCGAGACCGAGAACACCAGCAGCGGCGGGTCGGCGCTCACCGAGGCGACCGACGTGGCCGTGAGGGCCACGGGACCGTTCCCGGCGTCGGCGGTGATGAGGGCGACCCCGCCCGGGTGCTCGCGGAACGCGGACTTGAACTCGTCGGCCGTCACCATGTCGAAGGCGTGCTCACCGTGCGGGGCGTGCTCGTCGGGGGACGAGTCGATGGGGGCTGCGTGCGGCATCCGACCTCCTTGTTCCCTTCGATGGTGCGTCATATCGAGCGTACGGCGCGAGGCGCGCCGTCACGCAGAGTCATACGCCCGCGCGTCGCGCGGTATTCCCGCGGACGGATGCCCGGGCTCGCCGACGTCGATCCGCGTCAGCCGAGCTCATGCGCCCAGGGCAGGTCGGCGCCCGCGCGCGAGACCGTCACCGCCGCCGCGGCGGCCGCCCGGGTGCCGAACGAGACGAGGTCGTCGCGGTCGTACGGCGCGTCGCCGTGCGCCACGACCGAGGCCAGCAGCGATGCCATGAAGGTGTCGCCCGCGCCGATCGTGTCGACCACCTCGACCCGCGGCGCGGGCACCTCGACGGTGTGGTCCGCCGTCGCCAGCATCGCCCCCTCGCCCCCACGGGTGATCGCCGCGAGCCGCGGGCCGAACGACAGGATCGTGCGCAGCACGTCGGCCGGAGGCATCCCGGGCCACAGCCACTCGGCGTCCTCGTCGGACAGCTTCACGAGCGTCGCCTGCGTCAGCAGCCGTTCGCACATCGCGAGGGTCTCGGGGTGCGGCGGCACGAGTGCCGGGCGGATGTTGGGGTCGAACGAGATCACCGGCGCCGCCGCCGCTTCGATCAGCGCCCGCACCTTCGCCGCTCCGGGCGAGAGGAAGGCGGCGATCGAGCCGGTGTGCACGGCCGCCGCGGCGGCGGGTGCGGAGGCGTCCGGCAGATCCCATTCCAGATCGAACGTGTACGACGCCGAGCCGTCCGTGCGCAGGTGCGCCGTGGCCGTCGGGGTGCGGGACGCGGAGAAGGATGCCTCCTCCACCCGCACACCGGAGGCTTCGAGGTGCTCGGCGACCATCGCGCCGTGCGCGTCGCGCGCGAGCCACGTCAGCAGGCGCGCCGGTACCCCCTGGCGTGCGAGGCCGAGGGCGACGTTGGCGGGGCCGCCGCCGGGATGCCCGACGGCGGTGCCGTCCGATTCTACGATGTCGACGAGCGCCTCGCCGACCACGAACACTCCGGCGTCGGATGCCTCGGGGCTGGTCATGGGCCGAGTGTAGAGGAGCATCCCGCCCGGTCACCGGCGATTGCTAGGGTGGGCGGCTCGTGAGGAGGCGCTGTGATCGACGACGATGACCGAGACCTGATGCGACAGGTGAAGCGATACCTGAGGCGGGTGAACGAGCTCCCCGACCACGAGGCCGTGCCGACGCTCACTCCGCTGGGCGAACTGATCAGCGAGCACCTGGGCACCGAGGCATCCGCCGTCTCGGTCGTGCACGAGACGATCGCCGATCACCGGCTCGTCGATGCCGACATCGCGTTGGAGGTGCTCGCCGGCGACGGCCTGCTCGTGGGCGTCTCGGGCGGAGAGCAGCGCCACCAGCAGGGACTCGCGGAGTTCGTGAGCAATCCGTACCTGCGGTACGCGCCGGGGCCGGTCGACTACGCCGAGCGGGCGACGGGCCCCGATTCGAGCCGGCGCGTGGTGTCGCTGGGTCTGCGACTGCTGCGGTTCGAGGGGCATCCGCTCGCCGTCACGCAGCGCGCCGCCGCACGGCAGTACGGGCGCGAGGCGGCGATGGTCGAGATCATGGGCGGCGAGCCCGAAGTGGTCACGCGGTTCCTCGCCGCACTTCGCGCCGCGATGGTCGAGCACAGCGTGCTGCGCGGTCAGGTGCTGTCGTTCCAGCCGACGGAGTACGGCCGCGAGGCGGGCGCGACCTTCCTGGTGCGCCCGAGCGTCGCCTCCGACGACGTCGTCCTGCCGGAGGGAGTGCTCGAGGAGGCGGTTCAGCACGTCGTCGACATCGGCGCCTACCGCGAGGAGCTGCGCCGCGCCGGCCAGCATCTGAAGCGCGGTGTGCTGCTCTACGGCCCTCCCGGGACCGGCAAGACGCTCACCGTCCGCCACCTCCTGAGCATCACCCCGGGGACTACGGCGGTCGTGCTCACGGGCTCCGGCATCCGGTTCGTCACGGCCGCCGCCGAGATCGCGCGCACGCTGACGCCCGCCATCGTGGTGCTCGAGGACATCGATCTCGTCGCGATGGAGCGGCACAGCTCGCCGCAGCCCCTGCTGTTCGAGGTGCTCGATGCGCTGGACGGGCTCGACGGCGATGCCGATGTCGCGTTCCTCATGACGACGAACCGCGTCGAGGTGCTCGAGCGTGCGCTCGCCGAGCGCCCCGGCCGCGTCGACCTCGCAGTGGAGATCCCTCTGCCCGCCCTCGCCGAGCGTCGCCGTCTGTTCCGCCGGTACGCGCAGGGGCTTCCGTTCACGGATGCCGCGCTCGACGCCGCGGCGGAGCGCGCCGCGGGTGTCACGGGGTCGTTCGCGAAGGAGCTGATCCGTCGCAGCGTGCTGCGGGCGAGCCGCGACGGTCGTGCTCCCGGCGACGACGATCTCGCCGCGGAACTGGAGCGCCTGCTCGACGCGCGCGAGCAGCTCACCCGCTCGATGCTCGGCGCCGCCTCTCCAGGCGAGCAGGGGCCGCACGCGGCGGGGCCGACCGGGAGCTTCGGGTGGTACGCGGGCTGACCGCCGATCCGGCCGAGATCGGTTCCCTTCACCGGGCGATCAGTTGATGATCTCGCCGCGCTCGTCGTCGCGGATCGCCGCCAGCCGCTCGCGCCACGTCTGCAGCGCCTCGGGCGAGAGGCGCGTCCAGTCCAGCACCTCGCGCACGATACGCAACGGCTCGGTGCTGCGGTAGGAGCGGGTGGGGTTGCCCGGGAACTTCTTGTCGGTGACGTTGGGGTCGTTCTCGAACGCCCCGAGGGGCTCGACCTCGTAGACGCGGGGCTCGGCGTCGCCCGCGGCGAGCTCGGCCGCGAGCCCCGCACCGTCGCGGAGCGCGGTGAAGTAGATATGGTTCATCACGATCTCGGGCCGGTAGTTCGACCGGAACCCCGCGGTGAGCAGCCCGCCCACCGCGAGGTCGGCTTTCGTGCCGTGGAAGAAGGGCCCGGCGTCGAGTGCATCGCTCACCGGTCCAGCCTATTCACGGCGCGCGCGATCAGGTCGTCGGAGAGGGGGTCGGGCTGGGGCTCGAGGTGCCGGGTTCCGTCTGCTCGTTCTGGCTCTCACCGGAGCCGTTGGAGTGGCGCTCGCCCTTGCCCTGGCCGGACTCCTGCCCGTTCTGACCGTGGCCGTTCTGACCGTGTCCGTTCTCGCGACCGTCCGACCCCGAGTTCGAGGAGCGCTCGCCGCCGCCCTCGTGCGAGGCGACCGCCCAGCCGATGCCCGATCCGATGCCCAGGAGCAGGATCACGGCGATCGCCGCCCCGACGATGAGCACCCAGGTGCGGCGCAGGAAGGGCTTCTTCTCGACGACCGTCGCCGCGGGCGCGACGGCCATGGGCGCCGCAACGGCCGGAGCCGGCGTCACGGGCTGCGGCGTCGTCGCCTCGGCGGTGGCGGGCTGCGGAGTGGTGGCGGCATCCGCCGACGCCGGAAGGGGAGTCGTCGGCGACTCGGGCGCGGAGGCGGCGGGCTGCGGAGCGGGCTCGCCCGTGGGCTGGCCGGAAGGCTGGTGATCGTCTGCGGTCATGGAGGGCAGTCTGCGAGGCCCGTTCCAATTCCAGACCAAGGATGCTGCGCGCTCAGCGATCTCCCAGCGTGGGATCCGCGGAGGGGAGCTCGAGGAGCATGGTCGTGCCTGCCGGAGACGACGACTCCACGCGCACCGAACCGCCGAACCGGTCGGCTACCTCCCGCACCAGCGCCAGCCCCAGGCCGAAGCCCCGCTTCGTGCCGCCGGTGTCGCTGCGGGCGAACCGGTCGAAGACGCGGTCCTGATCGGCCGCCGGGATGCCGCGTCCGCGGTCGGACACCCGCACCTCGACGCGATCTGCTCGGAGCACGTAGCCGATCGTGATGGGTGCACCCGGCGGCGAGTGGGTGATGGCGTTGTCCAGGAGCGCCCGGAGGGCGCGGGTGAGGGCGATCCGTTCGATGGCGGCGCGGGCGTCCTCGCCGTCGACGAGGAGGGTTATCGACTTGGCGGCCGCTGTCGGCGCCATCGTCTCGGCGGCGGCGTGCGCGGCATCCGCGACGCTGCAGGTCTCGGTCGACCGCGCCGTGCTCGGCGAGCCGGCCGATTCGGCGGCGAGCAGGAGGTCGGTGAGCGTCGCGTCCATCGTGTCGGCGTCGGCGCGCAGCTGCGCGAGCGCTCCTCGCACGTCGCCGCCTCGCTCGAGACGGTGCTCGGCGAGCTGGATGCGGCTGGTGAGCGTCGTCAGCGGCGTGCGCAGCTCGTGGCTGGCGTCGGCGACGAACGCGCGTTGGATGCGCAGCGCTTCAGCCAGCGGCGCGGTCGCGCGACGGGCCGCGTACCAGGCGATGACCGCGAGCGCGACCACACCCGCCAGCCCGAGGACCACGATGAGCGGCAGCAGGTCGCCGACCGATACGACCCGGTCGTTGAAGCGCCCGCCCCGGTGCCCGTCGCCCTGCTCGTCACGTGACGCGGTCACCAGCACCACGATCGTCACGACCGCGATGAGTCCGACGATCGCCGCCGAGGACAGTCCGACCCAGAGGCCGACGCGGACGGCGGCGTGATGCGTCCGGCCGCGGTCCGAACCCGGCGCGACGCGATCGACCCTAGTCATGTCCGCCTCCGCTCCGGTAGCCGCGGGCCCGTACCGTTTCGATGAGCCCGGGCGTCGACTTCCTGCGGACGTAGTGCACGTAGGTGTCGACGGTGTTGAGCGAGCCGCCCTCAGGGAAGACCTCGGCGAGGATCTCGGCGCGGGAGAACACATGGTCGGGGCTGGAGGTCAGCAGCTCGAGCAGATCGCTCTCCTTCGCCGTCAGAGCGACGCGTCGCATCGTGGGCGAGTAGAGCGCCTGCGCCGCGGGGGAGTAGATCCACTCTCCGAGCTCCCGCCGATCCGACGGCGCCCGCGACCCGCGACGCAGAGCGCGCAGGCGGGCGAGCAGCTCGGTGAAGTCGAACGGCTTGAGCAGGTAGTCGTCGGCGCCGCTGTCGAGCCCGGTCACGCGGTCATCCACCGTCCCGAGAGCGGTCAGCATGAGGATGGGCGTCTCGAGGCGTGCGACGCGGATGCGCTCGATGAGTTCGGTGCCGCTCATCCCCGGCAGGCGGCGATCGATGACCATGACGTCGTAGCGCCGCTGCAGCGCCCACTCGAGAGCGCGCTCGCCGGTGGCGGCGTGGTCGACGCGATAGTGCTCGTCGAGCACCTCGATCGCGATCTCCGCGGCCTCGAGTTCGTCCTCCACGTAGAGAAGGCGTGCGCGCCGGTCTGTCGTCATCATGTCGAGGATCCCATCGATCGTCTCGGATGTCGCCTAGAAGGCGAACTCCTCGATGTGCAGGTTCCGTTTGGGCAGGCCGGCCTCGGTCAGCGCGGCACCCGCGGCCGCGGTGAGGGCCGGTCCGGCGCACATGTACACATCTCTCGCGTCGACGTCGGGCACGTGGCGCCGGAGGTTGGCCGCGGTCATCGCGTTCTCCGGCTCCGACGATCGCCCGGTCCAGAGGATCAGCTCGTTGCCCCAGGTGCGGGCGATGCGTTCCAGCTCCTCACGGAAGAGCGCATCCGACGGTGTCGGGGTGCGGTAGAGGAGGGTGATGCGTCCGCCGTCCGGGTTCAGAGTCTCGAAGAGCGAGCGCATGGGCGTGATCCCGACACCGCCCGCGATCAGCAGCACGTCGGGGCGCGTCCGACGCCGTTCGGTCATGGCCCCGTACGGCCCCTCCGCGAGAACGCGCGTTCCGACCCGGAGCGACCGGAGTGAGCGGGTACCTGCACCGACGGCCTTCACGGTCAAGCGGAGCTCGTCGTTCGTCGGGGGAGCGGACAGCGAGAACGGATGCGCCGACACCCAGTTGCGGCGCGTGAGGAACCGCCAGCGGAAGAACTGCCCCGACGTCGCCTCGAGCTCGTCGAGGTGGCGACCGCGGACCACGATGCTCATCGTGTCGGGGCCCTCGGGCACGATCGCGACCACACGCAGCCGGTGCCGCATCGCCTGGAGGAGCGGCGCGACCAGTCGGTAGCGGATCAAGAGGGCGAAGCTCACTGTGTACAGCAGCTCCACGCCACCTGGATGAGGGGATGGCCGGCCAGATCGGGGCCGGCGAGTTCGTGGGCGAAGGCGAGTGCGATCGCCACGTAGGTCAGCGTGTGCAGGGCGTGCCAGGTCTCGTAGGGCATCCGCCGCCGGGCGGCCCGCGCCGAGGTGGCGCCGATCACGAGGAACAGGATCGTGGAGATGGTCGCGGCGACGAGTCCCGGCATCATCAGGACCTGATCGGTGGATGCCGCGATCGACAGCATCTGCGCCTCCGCCCACCCGAGCGTCGCCGCCACCGCGTGCACCAGGATCGCCACGATCGTCACTTTGCCTATGCGGGCGTGCCAGCGCGCCATCCGATCGGCGCCGATGGTCCGCTCGAGCACCGGCACGCGCGCCATGAGGACGATCAGGACCGTGACCGCATAGCCGGCGAGGAGACCGGAGGCGTGGGCGACCAGCGGCAGGTTCAGGATGACGGGGGCCGGCGCGAGGGCGACGGCGAGCCCGGTCACGGCGACGGCGCCCAGGGCGAACACCGCGAGGATGATCCGGTCGGCGACCGGCGCGCGTCTCGAGGGTCCGCCGATCCGGGCGACCGCCGTCTCAGCCACGACCGCTTCCCTGCTGCCGCGACGTGTCGTGATGCGCGTGCGAGGGCTCGAAGGAGGCCATCGCCGGAGCATCCCTCGCCGTGGTCGAGGTACCCGCAGCCGCCGCTGCCGGTGCGGAGCTCGTCGCGGCGCCCGTCGTCGTGGCGGAGCCGACCGCGGTCGACGCGGGTCCCGTCGCGGACGTCGCTCCACCCATCGTGATCGCGGTGGTCGCGGCGGGCGACGACACCGGGGACACGGCGGGCGCCGTCACCCCGAGCGCGACCCCCGCGATCATCGCGCCCGCGACGAAGACGGCGGAGGTGGCGCCGCTCACCGACTTCCAGACGACGCGGCCGAAGGGGGACTTCGGGGTGGTCAGCGACGCGATGCGCAGACTGCGTCTCGTGTCGGTCGACGATGCAAGAGGCATCCGACTCTCCGTTCCGAGCCGCCGACCCTGATCACCGGACCGGAGATCGACGAGAGGGGCGGCTCTCAGGAGAAGACCGTCCTCGCGGATCTCCCAGGCGAGACCAAGAAGTCCCGGTGCAGAGGAATCGCACAGCTACCGCATAGCCGTGGGCCAGCGTGCCGGCGCCCGCTCAGTGGCCGTGGATTCCCTGCCGGTCGTCGTCGGAGTCCTCGATCAGCATCCCGACGGAGGTGGCGCAGGCGTCGCCGCGCCACGCCTCGAGGCCCTCGCGGACGGCGAAGCCGGCGATCACGAGCCCCGCGACGGCGTCCGCCCACCACCATCCGAGCAGCACGTTGAGGACGAGCCCGATCAGGACGGAGGCGGAGAGGTAGGTGCAGAGGAGGGTCTGCGCCGAGTCCGCGACGGCCGTCGCCGATCCGAGCTCGCGTCCCGCGCGACGCTCGGCGAGCGACAGGAACGGCATGATCACGACGCTGAGAGCGGTGATGACGATGCCGAGGGGGCTGTGCTCGACCTCGACCCGCGCGACGAGCGCGAACACGGACGTGACAGAGACGTAGGCGGCGAGCGCGAAGAAGGCGACCGCGATGACGCGGAGCGTGCCTTTCTCCCAACGCTCCGGGTCGCGACGCGTGAACTGCCAGGCGACGGCGGCCGCCGAGAGGACCTCGACGGTCGAGTCCAGACCGAACGCGATCAACGCGGTGGACGACGCGACGCTGCCGGCCGCGAGTGAGACGACGGCCTCGATCAGGTTGTAGCCGATGGTGACGGCGACGATCCACCGGATCCGACGTCGCAGCGCATCTCTGCGCGAGCGCGTGTCGAGACGGGTGCTCATGCGCACGTGCAGTTCGGCCCGGCGCAGCAGTCGGGCTCCACGGAGAGGACCACCTGGAGGAGTTCGTTCAGTGCGGGCGCGAGGTGGTCGTCGGCGAGCCGGTACGAGCTGCGCCGCCCCTCAGCCACGACGGCGACCAGCCCGCACCCGCGGAGACAGGCCAGCTGGTTGGACATGACCTGCCGCGAGACTCCGAGTGCGTCGGCGAGGTCGGACGGGTAGGCCGGTGCCTCCCGCAGCGCGAGCAGGACTCCCACGCGGGTGGGATCGGAGAGCGCGTGGCCGAAGCGTGCCAGCGCGGCGGTGTGGGAGACGCTGGCCGTCGCGGTGGTCATGACGGCGACAATACATGGATTTCTGTATAAATGAAATGCTGAACCGTCGCGTTCGTCGTCTCCCCACGCGTGTCGGCGGTCGCGGGACTAGTGCCCGTGGCGGTGGTGCGCGTCGGGATAGTGATCGTGGCTGTGCCGCAGCGGAGCGTGCGTGTGCTCGTGCGTGTGGCGCACACCGGGAGCGATCGGCTCCGAGTGGTCGTGTCGGTGGTGCTCGTCGTGGCTGTGCCCGTGCGCGTGGGTCTCGGGCGCGTGCGTGTGCTCGTGCGCGTGCCGCTCGGTGAGGTGCAGCCAGATGCCGATGGCCATCAGCAGACCCGCGACGACGAGTTGCCACGTGAGCCGCTCTCCGAACGCGATCGCCAGCAGCGCCCCGAAAAACGGGGCGACGGAGTAGTAGGCGCCAGCGCGGGCGGTGCCGACGTGTCGCATACCGACGATGAACAGCGTGAGGCTGATGCCGTACGCGAAGAAGCCGACGACCAGGGCGGCGCCGATGCCGGCGACAGCGGGCACGCCGGCGCCGAGGGCGACGGCCAGGCCGAGGTTGACGGGCCCGGCGACCAGGCCCTTCACGGCGGCGAGCCACGTGGCGTCCGTGAGCGCGATCTTGCGCGTGAGGTTGTTGTCCAGCCCCCAGCAGAAGCAGGCTGCGACGACGGCGAGGGCGGGCCAGGGACTGCCGAGTTCGGCGCCGTCGGGGATGCTCAGGAGGATCGCGCCGGCGATGATCGCGACCATGCCCAGCGCGATGCGGCGATCGACGTTCTCGCGGAAGACGAACCACGCCAGGAGCGCGGTGAAGACGCCTTCCGCGTTCAGGACGAGGGATGCGCCCGATGCCGGCATGTGGGAGAGGCCCACCATGAGCAGCACAGGAGCGGCGATCCCGCCGGTCAGGATCGCGCCGGCGAGCGGGAGCAGCTCGCGGCGCTCGAGGCGGACGCGGGGCGCGCGACGGATGAGGCGGAGAATGCCGAGACCGATGCCGGAGCCGCAGTAGAGCAGGCCCGCGAGCAGCCACGGGTTGATGTCGCTACCCAGGAGCAGTTTGGCGAACGGCGTTCCCGCGCCGAACAGCAGCGCCGACAGAAGGGATGCCTGCACACCGCGGTTCGCAAGGGAGTTCCGGAGCACTCCTTCAGCTTCCCGTCGGCGAGATGGACGCGACGGCGGGAGTCGAACCCGCTTCATGGGGTGCGTGATCACGTAGGAGAGGCCCGAGACCCGCGTAATTCCGCGGATCTCGTGCGTGCTCGATCGTGCTCATCAGGTCTCGGTTGTGGCCAAAGTGTGGCCACAACCACATCGCGACGACATGTGACGACACGTTACCTGCACGGTCGGAGAGAGAGGAATGGAAGGGAGCGAGGTCTTGCGCGTCGCCGTGAGACCTTAAAGATTCACGCGAACCGTCGTCGACCCTGTAGGCCAGCCATGTAGCTGCGGTCCTCGTAGGTCTTGATGCCGCGCTCGACGCGCACGTCGACGATCTGCTCGAGGAGGCCAGGGTCGCCCGACAGGTGCACGGTGAGGTCGCCGTTGCCCTGCTGCTGGCCTGCGGTGTAGGCACGGTCCATCGCGGCCTCGTAGCGATCGAGCGGGGTCACCAGCTCGCGGCCGCCGGGGTTGTCGCCGATGAGGGCGAGCATGGGCCCGCTGGTGACGCCGCCCGAGGCGAGGCGCGGGATGCTGACGTGCGGGATGAGGCCGACGCTGATGCCGATGATTCCGCCGACGTTGTTGACGGCGCCGATCATCCCGTTGATGAGGTCGATGGCTCCGTTCACGCCGGACTCGACCCAGCTGAGCACCCCGTTCCATACGCCGCGGACGATGCCGACGAGGCCGTTCCAGATGCCGTTCCAGGTGTCGCTGATCCAGGTGCCGAAGCCACCGATCGCGCCCGTGATCCAGCCCCAGAACCCACCCCACAGCAGCTGGATGCCGAGGACGAAGTTGTTCCACACGTCGGAGATGAACTGCCCGACTCCAGCCCACAGGCCGTTCCACCAGGTGACGAAGCCGAGCATCATGCCGGCGAGCCAGATGATGAACTGGTTCCAGACGAGCTGGATGCCGAGGGTGAGGTTCGTCCACACCTCGGAGATCCAGTTGGCGAAGCCGCCCCACAGCTGATTCCACCAGGAGACGAAGCCGTTGATGACGTCGGTGATCCAGGTGATGAAGCCGCCCCAGACTTCGGAGATCCACGCTGTGACCTGGTCCCAGTTTGTGGCGAGGAGCACGATCGCGGCGACGAGGGCGATGACGGTGAGGATGATCCAGGTGATCGGGTTGGCTAGCAGCGCTGCGGTCTGCGCCCAGAAGGCTGTCGTCGAGGCCCAGAGGCCGATGTTCAGTGCAATGAGGGCGACGCTCAGTGCTCCGGCGGCGATCGCGAGTCCTTGCACTAGGGCAGGGTTCTCGCTGAGCCATTGGGTGACGGCGGCGCCGACGTCGGTGAGCGTCGTGAGCGCTGGGATGAGCATCTCGCCGACGGTCTCCTGGATGTCGCCGAAGTTCTGCTCGAGGATCTTCGCTTTGCCGGCAGCGGTCCCGCCCATCGTCTCGGCGAAGCCGCCGACGGTGCCGTCGAGTCCCTTCACGATCTGATCGAACTGGGACCCGTCAGCGGCCGCTTGCTGCTGCGCGGCCGCGAGGGCGTCGGTTGTGGCGGTCGCTTCCTGCTGGGCGCCGGCGACGGCGGCGAGCGCGTCGCGGTGTGCCTGCTGGTCAGCGACGGTGAGCTGGGTCTTTCCAGCCTGGCGTGCCTCGAGGTCGGCGAGATCCTGCTGCTTCTGGGTGAGGTTCTCGGCGGCCTTGGAGGCGGCGTCCTGCGCTTTCGCGACGGCTTCGACGGCGGCGCCCGCGGGTGGCAGGTCGATGCCGACGGCCTTGAGCGCGCGGGTCTGGCCGAGCATGGCCTTGCCCATGTCCTCGGCCGCGCCGGTGATGTCCTTGCCGGTCTTCGCGGCGTAGTCGGCCATCAGCGGGGTGAGCTTCTGGATCTGGTCGCCGGTGAGACCGAACTGGGCCAGGGTGGCCTGCGAGGCGGCGAGTGCGTCGTCGTCGAAGCCGGTCTTGTGCTGGATCTCGCTGTTGAGCGCGCGGAGCGCGTCGATCTGCACGTTGGCGACGTTGGGGAACTTCTCGTAGGCGGCGGTGAGTGCTGCCTGCGACTGCTCGGCTTCGGAGTATGCGTCGACGCTGGCAGTGCCGAACGCGATCACGCCGCCGACGACGGCGGCCGACGCGATCGTGACGCCGGCTTTCATCTTGTCGAACTTGTTCTGCTGCCCTGCAGCGGCGTCGCCGACCTCGTTGAACGCGGAGACCGCGGACTGGGCGTTGCCGATGATGTTGATGGCGATGTCAGCGGAACCGGCCATACGGACCTCCTAGTGGGGGACCGGGCCGCTGCGCGCTGGTGAGCGGAGCAAGAGACTCGCTCGACCATCCATTCCCTGATCCGAGTCGAAAGATGTTGGAAGGCTCGGGGGTGAGGTTGACGGGGAGCGGCCCGGTCGTTCGGTGGCTAGCCGGCGAGCGCGGCTCGTGCGGCTTCGAGGGCGGCAGGGACGGCCCAGGTCGGGATGGCTTCGCCGGGGATGAAGACGACGTCGACGCCGGTGTCGGGGTGGACCGCGTTGATGTAGGTCTGCGCGATGACGGGTCCGCGGGGTGGTGCCGTCTGGCCGGTGAGCGCGTCTTGCTCCGCTTGGGCGGTTGCGCGGATCGCCTCCTCGTACTCCTCCGCTTCGATCTCCTCGTCGGTGCGCCTGCGCGGGGTCACGCTGCACCGCCGAGGGAGCGGTAGACGGCGAACGCTGCCGGGCGTGCGACGGCGAAGTCGCCTCGCCAGTGGATGAAGATCCCGACCTGGCCGGTCTCCGCGTACAGCTGCGTGTTGATCTCGATCTCGAGCTGAAGGCGTTCGCCGATGAGGAGCTTGTCCCAGTCGCCGACGAACGCGTCGGTGGCGACGTTGGCCATGGTGCCCTGGGTGTACGACGGGATCTGGTTGGTGACGTAGCGCTGCAGCTCCTCTACCGCTTGCGGCATGCGGATCGGCTGACCGGTGGTGTCGTAGGCCTTGGCGAACTGCTGGGCGAGCTTCGAGGACCAGAGGATCGCGTTGGGGTCCTCGTTGGCGGCGCGGACCTTGAAGATCGTGTCGATGATCTCGTCGTAGACCTTGCTCGAGGTGAGCGCGGTGCCGTTGGTGGCGCCGCCGAGCACGTTGCCGGTGAGCACAGCCTGCAGGGTGGCGAGAACGCCGCGCGGGTTGGGTGGGGTGGGCAGGTTGATCGAGCCGGCGCCGGAGGTGACGCCGCCGTAGAGCGCGGTGAGGTCGATCTGGAGGGCGAGGGCGTCGGCGAGCGCGTTGACGACGATATCGTCGCCGTTCTCGGAGTCCTGCATCCATTCGCGGGAGACCTTGACGAAGCCGTCGAGGCTCTTGGCGGTGAGCGTGACGTTGTCGAACGTGGGGTCGCTCGATGTGATCGTGCCGGCTTCGGCGCGGAAGGCGACGGTCGGGTCGCCGGTGAGGCGTCCGATGTTGATGGTCTTGGCAGCCATGGGGATCACGCTGGCGCCGGCCTGGATGACCTGCGCCTTGTTCCGGACCCTGTCGATGAACTCGCCGGCCCAGAGGGTGGGGACGATCGCCGATGCGCCTGTGGTGGTGAGGGCGCGGAGCATCTGGCCGAGGCTGCCGTAGTGACCGATGACTGCTTCGTCGCCGTGTCGTTGCATCCGCTCGAACGCGGGGTGCGATCGCAGGGACTCGTCGGAGCGGACTGCGGCGCGTTCGCCCGTGTCCGCGTTGATCCAGTCGCCGGGGTGGGCTGCGTCCTGGTGGATGACTTCGTCGCCGCGGGCCGTGGGGGGCGTGGCGCCGGTGGGGTGGCTCTGCCCGGCGAGCTGCGTGAGGCGGTCGTCGTCCACCTGCTCGGCGCGAACCTCGGCGAGCTGGGCGTCGATCTGACTGAGGTTGGTCTTGACCTTGGCTCGCTCTTCGACGATCTCGTTGGCGCGGGCGGTTTCGGCGGAGGTCCAGGCTCGAGCGCCAGAACCTTCCGTGAGGGCGATGAGGCTCCTGCCCTCGGTGGAGAGGGCAGCGCCCCTGGCGGCGAGCGCTGCGCGCTCGGTTTCGAGTCGGGCGATGATCTGGGCGAATGTCACGGGAGTGTTTCCTTGGGAGTGATGGCACCGGAATGGCGCACGTCGGTTAGGACGCCGCGTTTTTCCGGGTTCATGTGCCCTGTCCCTCCCGATCTCTGCCGGTGTGGGACCCGTGACGGTTCGTTCGCGTTTCTTCGGTCATCTGCCTGTCGCTAGCTTCTTGTGGCTGCGACCCGTGAACGCTGACAGTGTTGCACACGTCCCCGACATCGTCGTTTGGACGCGCGACCTGGGCGAAGAACTGGCCGGCAAGGTGTGCGCGATCGGTGATCGGTTGGAGGATCTCGGGATGCAGCGGGAGTAGCTCGTCGAGAATCTGGAGCAGCATGAGCATCATGAGCCGGCTGTTGACGGGGAGTGGGTCCAGGGTGACGGGTCGGGATCCGGGCATGGCGATCAGGATCGCCGTGTGGTCGCCCCAGATCCGTTCGAACTGGGCGATCGCCTCGGCGAGTGGGATGCCGAGTGCTTCGGCGTTCGTGGCAAACGACTCGAGCTCGGCAGGGTTGTAGATCGGGCGGGTCATTTTGTCTCTCTGGTTCGGTGGAGCTTCCGGCGTTCGCGAGCGGTGAGGCCGCCCCAGACGCCGTGGTCGATGTCGTGTCGGAGGGCGAAGTCGAGGCATTCCTCGATCACGGCGCATCCGCGGCAGATGCTGCGTGCGGTGGCGGCGCCGATGCTCTGCTCGGGGAACCACAGCTCTGGGTCGGTCTCCGCGCAGCTGGCGTCGACGTACCAGGCGGTGTCGTCGAATGTGTCGTTGCCGGTGAGCTCATAGCCGAAGCCGGTCACTTGCGCTTGTCGAGCCGGCGGAGGAGCTCGCGGACGAGGCGTGTGCCTCCGTCGCGTTCGCTGGCGAGGGTGGCGGCGAGGTGAATGCGGGCTCCGTGGTCGTGGGTGAGTTCGTCTGCGAGCGCGCGGATTCTGGTGGCTTCGGGGTCCGGGTCGACGAGCGGCGGCGGGGCGGGCGGCGATGGGGTGTCGATCGTCGGGGAGAGCGCTCGGGCGTCGGTGACCCCGCGGCGGCCGCAGAGGACGCAGATGCCGTCGCCGGCGAGGACCTTGTGGCGGCCTTCGATGCAGCGGAACGTGGGCGTGGTGGTTTCGGTCATGCGGGTGCTCCCATCAGGAGGGCTGCGAGGTCGATGGCTCGGATCATGCAGAACTTGCAGGTGCCGTCTTTCAGGACGAGGTGGTCGGCGTTGTTGGCGCACACCTCTCGGCCGTTTCTCACGACGAGCTCCCGCGCTGGGCGCCGCGCTCGGGAGTTCGTGCGGTGCGCGGCATCCCATGTCCGCCGGTTCGTCATGCAGCTGCCGCAGGGTTCAGTCGTTCCTCGCGGGTGGCGTTCGCAGCGGGCGGCTTCGGCGCTGGTGGTCGGTTCCGGAAGGTCCGCGTACCACGGTGCGGGTTGGACGACGATCGGTGACTGCAGCCAGTCATCGGTGATGCGATCGCCGGATTCTGGCGGTTGCTCATCTGCCCGGGAGGGCAGATCGATCTGCCGTGGGGGGTATGGGGGGCTCTTTCCCTCTTCTTGATCTTCATCCTCTTCGGGGGTGGTTTCCATCCACCCCTTTCGTGGTTGAGATCCACCCCTTTCGTGGTTGAGATCCACCCCTTTCGGATTCTCACCGGCAGGGTTTGCCGGTGAATCTGGAATGGGTGTCGTTTCATCCACCCCTACTGAGAAAAAGGGGTGGATGAAACCCTTCCCTTCGTGAATGAGCCTGTAGACGGTCGTGGACCCGCGATACCCTCCGCTGGCTCTCTCGATCGCTCCGGCCTCTATGAGGCGGCGTACGGCGGTCTGGACGCGTGCGCGGGCCAGTTCTGCCGCTTCGGTGAGGTCGAGGTCTCGTTTGCGGCTCGGATTCGCGTTCCACTCGTCGCGGATGCGTTCGGGGACCGCTCCGAGCGCGACGGCGCTGACGTCACGGCCCGCCCAATAGCGCGGCTCGGCGTCGCTGTCGACGGCCTTCATGCTCATGAAGATCAGCAGCCGGGTCTCGGCGTGGCCCAGGCCGCGCTCAGCGGCGAAGCTGAGCGCGGCCTTGACCAGGCGCATTCCCAACGATCAGCTCCGGCGAGCGCGCTCGACCGCGGTGCGGTGCATCTCGAGCGCTGAGGTCGCACGCTTCTCGATGATCGTCGCGTAGGACTTGAGCTCTGCGGCGAGCGCGAGCAGCTCGTCCTCCGTCTTGAGACTCTCATCGACCTTGAGGTACACGCTTGCGATGGTCGTGCGCTCTTCCCCGATCCAGACGTCGAGCTCGAGCTTCCCTGCCCGGATCACCTCGAGTTCGTGGATCCATTCCGTCGGCGGCTCACCCCACGTGTGACTGGTTCTGATGCAGCCCGGCACTCCGCAGTCGTAGGCGTTCGCTCGTTCGCTCGCGAGTTCGCCATACTCGGGCCAGGGCATGGTGGGGTCGAGGTCCTTGAGGTACTCGGGCACCTGTTCGAAGCGGAACATCGATGACGCCGGCTGCTCGGTGGCGACGGGCGCGCTGGACCCGATCAGCACGGCGAACTGTTGGGCCGCCGAGGCCAGCTTGCGGGACGCTTCTGCGGCGTGTGTCGGGAGCGCGAAGGTGAGCTCGTCGTTGCGGTCGATCCAAACTGACAACTCGGGTTTCCCGGGCGCGATCCGGCCGTCTTCGCTGACCGGGTCCTCGCGGAAGATGTAGGCCTTGAAGTGCTTGTCTTCGATGATCTCCCCCGACCAGAAGATCGAGGGGCCGTCTTCGCCCAAACGGTCCTCTCCGGGGCTGGTGGCCCACTGGGGACGCGCCTTCTCGATTGCTGCGGGGGTGGTGGGGGTTACAGTGTTCACGATCGGTTCCTTTCGGTAGGGATTTTTGATCTCGGCCGCCGGCTCAACCCCGGCGGCCTTCTCGTTCCTGTTCATGCGTTCGCGACGACCGGGCGGTCGGTGCGTTCGTGCTGGTTGGCTTCGATCCAGGCCTGCACGTCGCTTGGCAGGTACCGCACTGCGCGGCCGAGCTTCGAGTACTTGGGGCCGCCGCCCTGCCAGCGCAGCTGGGCCAGGTAGACGACGGACAAGCCGAGAAGGTCGGCGACCTCTTCGGGGGTGAGCATCTTCTCCATCAGTCCTCTTCTCAGATAGACGAAATTACGACTACTCGAAGAGTATGTGTAGCGCGGTGGAGATATGTCAAGTAGTCGTATGGCTGTACACTCGACCGCATGACCCGCGAGGTTGAGTCGCTGGAGTTCGCCCTCGGCCGGCGAGCGCGAGAGCTGCGCGAAGAGGCCGGAGCGACGTTGGATCAGTTCGCTCGCTCTGCGAGAGACCACGGTCTGCGGTGGAGCACGGCCCGCGTGGTCGAGTTCGAGAAGGGGCACATGCGTGTGACCCTCGCCACGCTGCTCGTCGTGTTGCAGGCGCTGCGACATCTCCTTGCGCGGCCGCTCTCGCTGGCGGAGCTCGTGCCCACCGACGTGAAGATGCTGCGAGTCACCGAACAGTGGCTCGTATCGCCTCGACGGCTATCTGCGGTGTTGGCTGGCGATTCGGTGGACCTGGGCTTGCTCGTCGCGATGACTTCGGAGACCCCGGACACGGAGGACGCTCTGCAGCCGACGCTTGCCGAGACGCGTGCTGCAAAGCGGCTCGGCGTGCGCCCTCGTCAAGTCGCGCTCTGGTCTCACATGCTCTGGGGTTGGCATCTCGACGACGAGGCGCGATCTCGCGCGGACGACGACAGCAGCGCACAGGAGCGCGGTCACATCAGCCGGCTACTCGTTGAGCAGATCGCAGCGAAGATCGAGGAGCACGGTGCCGATGGGCACAGTTGAGCCGTACGACACGGGCGAGGGCCGTCGATATCGGGTGCGTTATCGGACCCCGGATCGTAAGCAGACCTCGAAGCGCGGCTTCCGCACGAAGCGCGAGGCCGAGCTGTACCTGGCATCCGTCGACGTGTCGATCGCGCGCGGTGATTTCATCGATCCGGCGAGCGCTCGAGCGACGATCGGGGATCTCGGGCGCGAGTGGCTGGCGGTGAAGGAGGCGACGTTGAAGCCGTCGAGCTTCCGTGCCTTGGATGACGCCTGGCGGGTGTACGTGGAGCCGCGGTGGGGGAGTGTGCAGGTGTCGGGCGTGCAGCACAGCGCGGTTCGCGAGTGGGTGCGGCAGGTCTCGGCTGGCATTGCGAAGACGAACCGGCGCGAGGGCCCGCGGGCTGAGAAGCTGGGAGAGCGGCCGAAGAGCGCGACGGTGGTGTTGCGGGCTCACGGTGTGCTGCTGTCGGTGCTCGAGGTGGCTGTCCGTGATCGCCGAATCCCTCACAACCCGGCCCGAGGGGTGGACCTCCCGCGGAAGCGGCGGAAGGCGCACCAGTACCTGACGCACGCTGAGGTCGAGCGGCTCGCTGCGGCCGCCGGCGACGAGCGCAGCACAGTGGTCATGGTGGCCGCGTACACGGGCCTGCGGTGGGGTGAGCTCACGGCGCTGCGGGTACGCGACGTCGACACGCTCCGCCGGCGGCTGGCGATCAACGAGAACGCGGTGCGCGTCGGCGCCCAGGTGCATGTGGGGTCGCCGAAGACGCACGAGCTGCGGTCCGTCGGGTTCCCCCGGTTCCTGGTGCTGCCGCTGGCGAAGCTGTGCGAGGGCAAGCCTCGGGATGCGCTGGTGTTCGGCGGCGGGCTCGAGCACCTGCAGCGGCCGCGGACGTCGGGCGGCTCACGGTCGTGGTTCGTGCGTGCGCTCGATGACGCCGGCCTCGAGCGGATGACGATCCACGACCTGCGGCACACGGCCGCCTCGCTGGCGATCGCGTCGGGGGCGAACGTCAAGGCGGTGCAGCGGATGCTCGGTCACGCCTCCGCGGCGATGACGCTGGATGTCTACGCTGACCTGTTCGATGACGACGTTGACACCGTCTCAGACGCGCTCGATCGAGCTCGTGAAGCGGCGGTTGTGGCCAAATAGTGGCCACAGCGTGGCCACCGGTCACGAGCTGCCGGCGGGGTCCCCAGTCGAGACAAGGGATCGCAGCCATTCAGGAGTGGACGCGACGGCGGGAGTCGAACCCGCAACGCTTCCGGGTATGAACCGGAGCCCGGGACCGCCCGGATCGCCGCGATGAGACGACGGTACCCCTGAGGCATCCACTTCGCGAGGGAACGTGAACCCGCGTTTCGTCATGCGTCTCCGGAAGTCGTTCCCAGGATGCCGCGCTCGGCCGCATACGCTCGCAGGTGCTCGACCACGAGCGCGTGATCGTCCGCCTGCGGCAGTCCCGAGACGCCCACCGTCCCCACGACCCCTACCCCGTCGATCGTGATCGGGAAGACGCCCCCGTGCGCGGCGTGAAGCAGGGGGTCGAGCCGTCCGTGGGTGTCGAAGTCCTCGCCGACGAGGCGGAAAGACAGCCCCACGCCGTACGACGAGCGTCCGTAGCGGCGGGCGACGCGTGACTTGCGGTCGAGCCAGCCGTCGTTGTCGGCGCTCGATCCGGGCAGCGCGGCGTGGAACACGCGCGCCTCGCCGAGCGAGATGCCGATGACGATCGGCAGCCGAGCCGCGGCGGCGGCATCGCGGATGCGGGATCCGAGGGCCCAGGCATCCGTCGTGTCGAATCGTCGCAGCACGAGTTGGCGCTCCTCGGACTCGACGCGGGCGAGGGTCTCGGCGACATCGGCGGTCATGACATGAGCGTACTGAGGGGACGGATGCCGCGGCCGCGCCCATCGCATCCGAATCGATGCCGGAAATTCAAGTGCGCTATGTGTCGGCTGTGGCTAGAGTGACGCTCGAGTCGACGATGTGGGGGGACCACGTGACCGATCCGAATACGCACGGTGCGGTGACCGAGAGCGAGCGCCTGCGCGAGAAGGAGGGCGCGACCGCCGCGGTCAAGCCGAAGCGGAGACGCGGCGGGCTCAGCATCCAGTCCAAGCTGCTCATCATGCTGCTGGCGGTGAGCCTCATCTCGTCGGTCATCGTGGGTGTGATCGGCTTCATCAGCGGACGCGAGTCGCTGCGCAACGCGGCGGTCGCCCAGTTGACCACCATCCGCGAGCTGCGCGTGCAGCAGATCGAGGACGTGATGGCCGGGGCGCAGCGCGGCGTCACCCTCGATTCGCGCAACCTCAGCGCGCAGACGCTGTCGCGTGAGCTGAACGCCGCATGGGACCAGCTCCAGACGCAGCAGCTCACGCCCGAGCAGGACGCCCAGCTGCAGGCGTACTACAAGGACACCTTCATCCCGCAGCTCGAGGAGAAGTCGGGGCAGGCGTACGGCGACAGCGCCTTCATCCCGGCCTCGAACGCCGGCAAGTGGGTGCAGTACCACTACACGATCCAGAGCAACGACTTCGACAAGAAGCTCGACATCAACAACGGGGGCGACGGCACGCAGTTCTCCGCGATCACCGACCGCTACGGCGACTACCTGTCGCGTCTCGTGCACCAGGTCGGGTACGAGGACGTGCTGATGATGAACCTCGACGGCGACGTGGTCTACTCGGCCTACAAGGGCGTCGACCTGGGCACGAACCTGAAGACCGGCCCGTACCGGGATTCGATGCTGGCGGATGCCTTCCGCAAGGTCGTCGCGACCAACACGGTGGATGCGCTCGAGACGACCGACTTCGAACGGTGGATCCCGTCGCTGAACGTGCCGACCCTGTGGGTGGTCTCGCCGGTCGGCAACGCCAACGGAATCACCGGGGTGATGGCCTCGCAGATCCCGCTGGACACGATCAACAACACGATGACCGGCAACCAGCTGTGGCAGGACCAGGGTCTGGGCGCCACCGGAGAGGTCTACCTCGCCGGCGCCGATCACCTCATGCGCAGCGCCTCGCGGGAGCTGATCGAGAACCCGCAGAAGTACCGCGACGACGTCGTGTCGGCCGGGACTCCGCCCGAGATCGCCGACCGTGCCGTGCAGGTCAACGGCACGATCCTCGTGCAGCCGGTCAACACCTCGTCGGTGAACGAGGCCCTGATGGGTCGCACGGGCACATCGATCTCGCAGTCGTACATCGGCGGCGAGAACATCACCGCGTACTCGCCGGTGAACATCGCGGGGCTCAACTGGGTCGCCGTGGCGCGCATCGACACCGCCGAGGCGTTCGCTCCGGTCACCGACTTCACCCGCAACCTCGTGCTGTCGACGCTGGCGATCCTGCTCGCGGTGAGCATCGCCTCGCTCCTGCTCGCGCAGGTGTTCACGCGACCGATCCGCAGGCTGGTGGATGCCGTGCGCCGCGTCGCGGGCGGAGACCTGGCCGTGCAGGTGCCGCACGCCTCGCGCGACGAGTTCGGCGATCTGGGCAACGCGTTCAACGACATGGCCTCGAGCCTGCGCGTGAAGCAGGAGCTGATCGAGGCGCAGCAGGAGGAGAACCAGAAGCTGCTGCTCACCCTCATGCCCGAGTCGATGGCCGCGCGCTACAAGAAGGGCGAGGAGACGATCTCCGAGGAGCACGACAACGTCTCGGTCGTCTTCGCCGAGCTGATCGGCTTCGACGAGTACAGCCAGACCCTCAGCGGCGACGCCGAGATCGGCCAGCTCAACGTGCTGATGCGCGGGTTCGACGAGGCGGCCACGAAGTCGGGTGTCGAGAAGGTGCGCACTCTGAGAGGCGGATACCTCGCCTCATCCGGGCTCATCGTGCCGCGCGTCGACAACGTGCGCCGCGCGGTGGACTTCGCACGGGAGATGAGGGCGGTGGTGCAGCGCTTCAACGCGCAGAACGGCACCGCCATCGATCTGCGGGCGGGCGTCGACACCGGCACGGTGACGAGCGGCCTCGTGGCGCGCACGAGTCTCGCGTACGACCTGTGGGGCGACGCGGTGAGCCTCGCCTACCGGGTGCGCAGCGTCACCGGCGAGCCGGGGCATCTACGTCTCGCAGGCGGTGCGCGATCGGATGCAGGACTCGGTCGTGTTCACCGAGGTGGGCACCGTCGAGCTCCAGGGTCGTGCGCAGTCGGTGTGGCGGGTGGAGTAGACCATGAACCTCTTCGACTCCGGCTGGCTGTGGTGGGCGATCGGCATCGCGGTCGCGGTTCCTGTGCTGCTCGTCGTGCTCACCGAGCTGCTGGGCTTCCTCAGCCGCCGCGGGAACCCGGCCGCCGGACCCGTCCGCCTGCTGCGCAACTGGGTGCTGCCGGTCGGCGCGCTGTTCGCCCTCCTCGCGTTCGCGTTCCAGACCGACATCGAGAACCCCTGGCCGCGCGTGGTGGCGACCGTGCTCGGCTTCCTGGTCATCCTGCTGATCCTGTCGGCGTTCAACGTCGCCCTCTTCGCCAACGCCCGGGACGGGTCGTGGCGGGAGCGGATCCCCTCGATCTTCGTCGAGATCGTGCGGCTGCTCCTCGTCGTGATCGGACTGGCGTTCCTCTTCCAATGGGTGTGGGGCGCCGACATCGGCGGGCTGATCGCCACGCTCGGCGTGACCTCGATCGTCATCGGCCTCGCCCTGCAGAACGCCGTCGGCGGCGTCATCTCGGGCCTGCTCCTGCTGTTCGAGCAGCCGTTCAAGATCGGCGACTACCTCGAGGTCGGGGGCGTGTCCGGCCGAGTAGTCGAGGTGAACTGGCGCGCCTGTCACATCGACACCGGGTCGGGCATCCAGATCGTCCCGAACTCCACGCTGTCCGGCGCGTCGTTCACCAATCGCAGCCAGCCGCTCGGCCCGTTCCACGTCACGACGACCGTGAAGTTCACCACCGACGACCCGCCGCACGAGGTGGTGCAGCTGCTGGTCGAGGTGGCCGACTCGCTGCCGATGCGCTTCGAGGGGGAGCGGGCCAGCGCCGAGTACAGCGGCGCGGGCGCGTACTCGGTGTCGCTGCCGATCGCCGGGCCGGCGATGGGGCAGCGCGCGCTGAGCCTCTACCTCGCGTGGCTCTGGTACGCCGCGCGCCGCCGCGGGCTCGCGCTCGACGGCGACGCGACCGACCCGATCGCCGAGCCGGGGCGGCTCGAGAAGGCGCTCGAGGTGGTCGGACCGACCCTGCACCTCGGCGACGAGGAGCGCGAGCTCGTGCTGGCCACCGGGAAGCTGGAGCGCTACGGACTCGGCGAGATCGTGCAGGCCCAGGGCATCCTCCCGCACGAGGTGCGGTTCATCGTCGACGGGCACGTGCGCCTCGCGGTCGAGGCCGCCGGCGGACGGGTCGAGTTCGCGACCGCCGAGCCGGGCGACTACGTCGGCCAGACCGCGCTGACCCGTGAGAAGACCCTCACCGAGGCGATCGCCGCCGACGTGCTCACGGTGCTCGTGCTGCCGCTGGAGACGGTCGACGCGCTCGTGAAGGCGCGTCCGCTGCTGGCCGCCGAGATCGGGCAGTCGATCGAGCTCAAGCGCAAGCTCGCCGCCGAGGCGCTCGCCGGCGCGGGCGTGGTCCGGGGGACTCTCCGCGGCTGAGTCCCGCCGGGCCGGTTCCGGAGGCTCGGCGACCGGGCCCGGACGGGCGGCGGCGGGCGCTCGACTAACGTTGTCGCATGACGACGGAGACACGGCGGGGCATCCTCGCCGCCGTCGCGGGGCTGGTGGTCCTCGCCCTCGGTGCCGGGGTGGGCCTGGTCGTCGGCGACGCCCTCGGCATCCGCACCCAGCCCGCGCAGCGCATCACCGAGCGCGCCGCCGCGGTGCCCCTCATCGCGCCGGCGGTGCCGCCGCCGACGTTCACCTCCCTGGTGATCCCGGACGGGCCGCGGTTCGCTGCCGCGACCGAGGAGCTGACGGATGCGGCGGCCACGGCCGCCTCCGCGACGGGCACGGCCGGCGAGGCATCCCTCACCGTCGTCGTCGGAAGCGGACCCGCCGATGACGAGACGTACCGCCTGACCGGCACCGCCCAGGCTCTGCGCGTGGAGGCCGACGGCGAGGCCGGAGCGGTGCGCGGCGTGTACGACCTCGCCGCGGCGATCCGCGCCGGACGCAGCGTCTCCGCCCACCTCGGCGAGCAGGTCGCCTCGCGGCTGCCCCTGCGGATGGTCGACCTCGGCGCGGTGGGCGTCACCGCCGATCCCGCGCAGTGGGTCGCGGGCACCGACTACTCGCACGCGTCGAAGGCGTTCGCCGATGTGCTCACCGCCGATCCGCCCTACATCGACGCGGCGGCGCTGCAGACCGCGTACGCCGACTTCGACCTCTTCCTGCGCCACTCGATCGCGAACGGCTACAACGCCCTCGCCTGGCCGGGTTTCGTCGAGTACGCGACGTTCGCGGGGGCCGCCGACGGCGGGGTGTACCCCGCCGGCGACGACCACGTCGCCAAGGCGCAGGCCCTCCGCACCGCGTTCGGCCCGTTCTGGAACCGCGCCGCCGAGCTCGGCGTGAAGGTGTTCCTGCGCACCGACATGCTCACCCTCACCACCCCCTTGCAGCAGTACCTCGAGCGCCGGTTCGGCCCGCTCGACACCGCGAACCCGGCCCTGTGGGACGTGTACGCCGCCGGTCTCGACGAACTCTACGCCGCCGAGCCCGCGCTGAGCGGCGTGCTGATCCGCATCGGCGAGGCCGGCGCGGTCTACGACGTGCCCGGGTGGGACTACTTCTCGCAGCTCGCCGTCACGAGCGTCGACGCCGTGCGGACCATGCTGACGACGCTCACCGGGCAGGCCGAGGCATCCGGTCGCGAAGTGATCTTCCGCAGCTGGAGCGTCGGCGTGGGCGCCGTCGGCGACATGCACACGAACGCCGCCTCGTACCACGAGGTGCTCGACGGGATCGACTCGCCCGCGCTGATCGTGTCGACCAAGTACACCCTCGGCGACTTCTACAGCTGGCTCCCGCTCAACGACACCCTCGCCCAGGGCGCGCAGCGGCGCATCGTCGAGTTCCAATCGCGTCGCGAGTTCGAGGCGTTCGGATCGTTCCCCAACGACCTCGGCGCGCAGTACCAGTCCGCGCTGCAGCAGCTGCTCGCCGCGAATCCGCGCATCGAGGGCGTCTGGACCTGGACGCAGGACGGCGGGCCCTGGCGTGCCGGGCCGATGACGCTGTATCTGAAGGCCGGGTTCTGGCAGCTGTACGAACTGAACACGCAGCTCGCGGCATCCCTCGCCCGCGATCCCGACGCCGACGTCGCGCAGGTCACCGTCGACTGGGCGCGGCAGTGGTTCTCGGACGACCCCGCCACCCTGACCGCGATCGCCGAGGCGATGCGGCTCTCCCGCACGGCCGTCGAACAGGGGCTCTACATCGAGCCCTACGCCCAGCGGCGGGTGCAGGCGATCGGCCTCGAGCCTCCGCCGATGATGTGGATCTTCGAGTGGGACATCCTCACCGGAGACTCGGCCGCCCTCGACGTGATCTCGGCGATCTCGCGGGACCACCTGGACGCGGCGATCGCGGGCGGCGAGCGGGCGGTCGCGGTCGCCGGGCGCATGCGCGACCTGGTGACGGCGACGGATGCCTCGACCTGGCGCGATCCCGCGCTCCGTGACGCCTTCACGAGCACCCTCGACTACGAGGCCGATGTGCTGGGGATGCTCTCCGCCTACCGGACGATGGTGCTGCAGCAGGGCGAGTGGCACGTCACCGAGTCGGCCGACGCCTACGGCGCGTGGCAGAGCGCACGCGACGAGTTCGTGCGACTGTCCGCCGCGCACGTCGCCCGGTACGAGGGGAACGTCGATCTGCCGGCGTGGAACCTCACCGCCGCCGACCTCGGCGTGGAGCGGGCCGACCGCGACCTCGCGATGTCGTGGCTGGCCCGCGGACTGCTCGTGCTGGCGCTGGCGTGGCTCGTGATCGGCATGCTCGCCGCCCAGACCAGCCTCGTGCGCCGGCCCGGCGCGGCCGCCGCGCGAGCGGCCTGGCTCGCCGCCACGCGGCCCTGGCGCGCGCGTGAGTCGACGCTCGGCATGCTGAGCCTCGACCGCTGGCTGCTGCTGATCGTGCCCGGTGCGCTGCTGGTGGCCACGCGCGCCGTGCAGACCTCGTTCCTCGCGCCCGCGCAGCTCGCGGTGGTGCTGGGGGCGTGGACGGTGTTCGTCGTCGTGGTGCGCGTGCTGGTCGGGAGGCGCTCGCCGTGGCCCGTCATCGCCGCGGTCGGAGGGGTCGTGGTGCTGCGGTGCGCCGTGACCCTCGTTGCGCTGTCGTTCACGGGTCCGGGCGGGTACTGGTACGCGTTCTGGACCGATCCGGCACGCCGCACCGTGTACATCGCGGTCGCCTTCGCGCTGTTCGTGTGGGTGTTCGTGGCCGCGGCCTGGGCGCTGTCGGCGCAGATCGGGGCGCGCCGGGCGACGGGCACGGTGCTGGCCGGCATCGGCGCCGGACTCGCGATCCCGGCCGCGGTCGTGGGGACGATCGGGCTCGAGACGGCCCTCACCGCCTGGAACGACCAGCTCGGCCTGCTGCCGTGGGGTCTGGCCCGCATCCTCGGGATCACGGTGTACCTCGACATCCCCGCTGCCACGCCCTGGTACGCCGCCGCGTTCGGCCTCGTGCTCGCGGTCGTGGGCGTCGCGCTCGCCGTGCCCTGGCGACGCCGGGTGAAGGCGTAGCGGTCCCGCGTCCGCCCGGCGCCCGACAGGCACCGGATGTTCACCGGGATCGGCATAGCCCCCGCATAGGGTGGGGAAGGTGACCCCAGCGATCGAGGTGACCGGAGTCCGTCGCTCCTTCGGGGAGGTGCCGGCCGTCCGGGACGCGACACTGTCGGTCGCGGCGGGGCGGGTGACGGGCCTCGTCGGACCGAACGGGTCGGGCAAGACGACGCTGCTGCTCATGCTCGCGTCGCTCCTGGCACCCGACGCGGGCGACATCCGCATCGGGGGCATCGACCCCGTCGCCGAGCCGCAGGCCGCGCGGCGGCTGATCGGCTGGATGCCCGACGCGCTCGGGGCGTGGGGTGCGCTCACGGCTCGCGAGACACTCGTCGTCACCGGGCGCCTCTACGACCTCGACGCTGCGGCCGCGCGTCGCCGGGCAGAGGAGCTGCTGCACCTGGTCGACCTCGCCAACCTCGCCGGCGCCCCCGCACGGGTGCTGTCCCGCGGGCAGAAGCAGCGGCTCGGACTCGCCCGTGCGCTCGTGCACGACCCGGCGGTGCTCCTGCTCGACGAACCCGCCTCCGGACTCGATCCCGGCGCGCGCACCGGGCTCCGCGTGCTGCTGCGCCGCTTCGCCGAGCAGGGCCGCGCGGTGCTCGTCTCCAGCCACGTGCTGTCCGACCTCGACGAGGTCGCCGACGACGCCGTGTTCCTCCTCGACGGCGCGACGGTGCCGGCCGAGCGCATCGCCGCCGCCGCGACGCGGGGGCGCGCCTGGCGGGTGCGGCTGGTGGGAGCGGGACCGGAGGCATCCGTCCCCCTCGTCGCGAGCGCGCTGGGGCGGGAAGCCGCGCAGATGACCGTCGAGCGTCAGGTCGTGCTGGTCGGCTTCTCGTCCGACGACGACGCCGCGGCGGGATTGACGGCACTCGTCGGAGCGGGCCTGCGGATCGCCGAGTTCGCCCCGGCCACGGGGGACCTCGAGCACACGTTCCTCGATCTGAGCGACGGGGGAATCCGATGAACGCGTCGCGGATCGCCACGATCACCCGCCTCGAGCTGACGCAGCGGGTGCGCAGCGTCGCGTGGTACGTGCTGCTGGGCGTGTTCGCGGTGCTGCTTCTCGTCGTCACGGCGCTGTCGTTCGTGGCCGTGACGCCCGGCGCCGACCGCAACGGCGGCAGCGGGAGCGCGGTCTACTCGATCGTGGTGTACTTCGTGCTGCTGCTCGTCGTGCTCGTCTCGCCCACTCTCAGCGGCAACGCGATCAACGGCGACCGGGATGCCTCGACCCTCGCCCCCGTACAGGTCACCCTCGCCACGACCGGCGAGATCATCGCGGGCAAGCTGCTGGCGGCCTGGGTGACGGGACTGGCGTTCCTCGCGGTGTCCGTGCCCTTCCTCCTCCTCGCCATGGTCGCCGGGGGAGTGTCGGCGGGGGTGCTGCTGGTGTCCCTCGCGGTGCTCGTGGTGGAGATCCTGGTGGTCGCGGCGATCGGCGTCGGGTTCAGCGGCATCCTGGCCCGCCCGCTGTTCTCGGTGGCGGTGACCTACCTCGTGGTCGCGGGCCTCGTGCTCGGCACGCTCATCGCCTTCGGGCTGTCGACGGCGGCGGTGCGCACCGAGGTCGAGCAGCGCACGCGCGACCTGATCCCGGTGCAGCCGCAGTCGCTGCCCACTGTGCCCCCGCAGTGCATGACTGCGGCGCCCGGCCAGACCGAGCCGCTGCCGGAGTGCCTCGGTCCGAACCCGGGCGGCGGCGGGCTCGTCGAGCCCGAGTACACCTGCGGCGGGTGGTCGACGTATCGCTCGGTGCAGCCTCGCCCCGACCTGGTGTGGTGGATGCTGGCCCCGAACCCGTTCCTGATCCTCGCCGATGCCACACCCACGGAGTTCCGCGACGGGAATCCGGTGGACCTGTTCGGCAATCTGAAGGTCTTCATCCGCGGGATGCAGATCGCCCCGCAGACCCTGACCGAGTTCGACGGGTGCGCCCGGGCGACGGGGGACTACACGTATCCCACGTCCGAGGAGCGGATCGCCGGCACGGCGCCGAGCTGGTTCGTCGGGCTCGCGCTGCAGCTCGTGCTCGCGGCCCTGTTGATCTGGCGCGCATGGGCGCGCACCCGCACGCCCGCGCGGCGGCTCCCGCCCGGCACCCGCATCGCCTGAGCGCGACCCCGCCGCCGCCGAGCCTGTCGAAGGGCCGGGGCTCCGCGACGAGCTCGTCAGCCGAGCTCGCCGGGATGCGTCAGGCGCCACCATTCCGTCGGCGGCGCGATGGTGCCCTGCACCACGAGCGGCACGCTCACGGAGTGCGGGCCCGCGGTGTAGGTGACCGTCCCGACCTGCTCGCCGTCGGTGTAATCCTGGGGTGGACGGGTGTCCATCGTCACGGCTATCGGCGTGTCCGACCAGGTGAACAGTTCGACGTCGGCTCCGATCACGAGGTCGGCGGTCGCGCCCCACGCCGTCGTGAAGGTTCCCACCGGTGTGCCGCGGACGGCGACCGGCACTGTGTGGAAGCCGGCGCGGATGCTGTCGAGCAGCCGCACGACGGTCGTGTTCACGCTGTCGCGCGTGGCGCCGCCGAGGATCACGCCGGTGACGTCGATGCGATCGCCGGCACCCGAGGGCAGAGTGGCGGTGTAGAGCATCGCGAAGGAGCCCTCGCCGAGGTTGCCGGTCTTGAGGCCGGTGATCCCGCTCGTGCCGAGGAGCGCGTTGGTGTTATAGAGCGGCTCGCCCTCGGCGCCCTGCACGGTGGACGTGCCGGCGATCGCGGCGACGACCGGGTGCGCGGCGGCGAGGCGCGCGATCGCGAGCAGATCCGCCGGCGTGCTCGCGTTGCGGGAGCTCACCCCGGTGGGCTCGACGATCGTCGTGCCAGCGAGTCCGTTCGCGTCGAGCCAGCGGCGTGCGGCGTCGGCGTAGCCGCCGATCGACCCGAACGCCCACCGCGCGACCGCCTCGGCGTAGTTGCTGGCGGAGGGGACGAGCATGATCGCGAGCGCGTCGCGCTGCGACATCGTGGTGCCGGTGGGCATCGCGGCGATGGTGGCGCCCTCCACGTAGTACCGGTCGTAGAGGTCGTGGTCGGCCTTGCCGAACGTGAGCGTCGGCCCCGCCTCGCCGGCGGCGAGCGGGTGGGCGTCGAGCACGACGAGCGCCGTGACGAGCTTCGTGATGCTCGCGATCGACCGGGGCTCGTTGCCGCCGTTCGCCCAGGTCGCCGCGATGTCGGGGCTGAAGTAGGCGTCGGAACCCTGGATGCTGAGGGCCGAGGCGCCCTGGAGGGGCACCGCGATCGCGACCGGCGGCCCGGCGGTCGCCGTCGGCGGCCGGACCGTCGCGAGCGGGGAGCGCAGCGGCGCGTTGAGCGCCCACGCGACGTAGCCGCGGCCCGTCGCGAGGATCGCGACCAGCACGAAGGCGGTGATGCCGCCCGCCCATCGACGTCGCGTCCGCCGCCGAGGATCGTCCACGGGCACGTGCCCGTCGGTGCTGCGGATCATGTCGTCGAGCTCGGTGAGGTCGTCGTCGATCTCCCCCTGCGTCATGCGGGCCCCCGTCCGTCGTGCGCTGCCTCCATCCTGCCCGACCCCATCGCCCGGCGTCGATCGCCGGGGGACCCGGTTCGCGGCATCCGGCCGCGTCCGCACGACGATCGGCGTCCCCTCGGCGAAGGACGTGCGGCGGGAGAGGCCGGGCGGGCTGTCGGGGGTCGCGCCTAGACTGGAGGGCGATATGACCGACGCTCCTGTGCCCCTCATCGTGGGCGGCGATCGCGGCCCCCAGAGCCCCGGCATCCGTCCCGACGCCGACCTGCTCGAGGGACTGAACGAGCCGCAGCGCGACGCGGTCGTCTACCGCGGTCAGGCGCTGCTCATCGTCGCGGGCGCCGGATCGGGCAAGACGAGCGTGCTCACGCGCCGCATCGCGAGCCTGCTGCGCACGAAGGACGCGTGGCCCAGCCAGATCCTCGCGATCACCTTCACCAACAAGGCCGCCGGTGAGATGCGCGAACGCGTCCAGAACCTCATCGGCGACCGCGCGCAGGGCATGTGGATCTCGACGTTCCACTCCGCGTGCGTGCGCATCCTGCGGCGCGAGGCCGAGCAGTTCGGCTTTACCCGCTCGTTCACCATCTACGACTCGGGCGACTCCCGCGCGCTGGTGAAGCGACTGGTGAAGGAGCACGAGGGGGATGCCTTCGGCCTGACCCCCGCGGCCACGCAGGGCAAGATCTCCAAGCTCAAGAACGAGCTCGCCGACGCCGAGTCGTACGCGCGGTCGGCCAACATGGACGACCCGGTCGAGCGCGTGTTCGTCGAGATCTTCGCCGACTACCAGCGCTCGCTGCAGCGGGCCAACGCGTTCGACTTCGACGACCTGATCGCCCAGACCGTCTACCTCTTCCGCGCGTTCCCGCAGGTCGCCGACGTCTACCGCAAGCGGTTCCGGCACATCCTCGTCGACGAGTACCAGGACACCAACCACGCGCAGTACGCGCTCATCCACGAGCTCACGCGCCCGGTCGGCGCCGACGCCGCGCCGTTCGAGTCCGGCGGCGGGATGATGATCTTCGAACCCGAGCCCGCTGCCGACAGCGCAGCATCCCTCACCGTCGTCGGCGACTCCGATCAGTCGATCTACGCGTTCCGCGGCGCCGACATCCGCAACATCACCGAGTTCGAACGCGACTACCCGGGCGCCAAGGTCGTGCTGCTCGAGCAGAACTACCGCTCGACGCAGAACATCCTGTCGGCCGCGAACGCCGTCATCAGCCACAACTTCGACCGCAAGGACAAGAAGCTGTGGACGGATGTCGGGGCCGGCGAGAAGATCGTCGGGTTCACCGGGTACTCGCAGCACGACGAGGCGCAGTTCGTCGCCGACGAGATCGAGACGCTGCACAAGGCGGGCGTCGACTACTCGTCCATCGCCGTGTTCTACCGCACCAACTCCCAGTCGCGGGCGCTGGAGGAGATCTTCATCCGCGCGGCGCTGCCCTACAAGATCATGGGCGGCACCAAGTTCTACGAGCGCGCCGAGATCAAGGACGCGATGGCCTATCTCACGGCGGTCGTCAACCCCGCCGACGAGACGGCGGTGCGCCGCATCCTGAACAAGCCGCGCCGCGGCATCGGAGACGTCACCGAGACGGCGATCGCCCGCTACGCCGCCGACGAGGGCATCACCTTCCGCGACGCGCTCGCCAACGCGTCCGTGCTCGGCGTCGGACCGAAGATCCAGGCGGCGATCGCGCACCTCGACGCGGTGATCGCCGAGGCCTCCGAGATCATGATGCCCACCTCCGGTGAGCTGGCGCCGCCGACCGCGGTCGCCGAAGGTCTCACGCTCCTGCTGCAGAAGAGCGGCTACATGGACGCGCTGCGGGCGAGCAAGGACCCGCAGGACGAGGCGCGGCTGGAGAACCTCGACGAGCTCATCGCCGTGACCCGCGAGTTCGCCCGCAACAACCCCGACGGCACGGTCATCGACTTCCTCACCGAGGTCGCCCTGGTGGCCGACGCCGACGATCTCGACGACGCCTCCGGATCGGTGTCGCTCATGACGCTGCACACCGCGAAGGGGCTCGAGTACGACGCGGTGTTCGTGACGGGCGTCGAAGAGGACCTCATCCCTCATCGCATCTCGGCCGGCGAACCGGGCGGTCCGCAGGAGGAGCGGCGCCTCTTCTACGTCGGCGTCACCCGCGCGCGCCAGCGCCTCTACTTCACCCTCGCGATGACCCGCGCCCAGTTCGGCGAGGTCACCGTCGCGATGCCCAGCCGCTTCCTGCAGGAGATCCCCGCCGAGCTCATCGACTGGCGTCAGTCGCCGGGCGACGTCAACTCCCGCGGCGGCACGCAGTCGCGCGCGCTCAACGCCCGCCGTCCCGGCGGCGGCTCGGGCTGGGGCGGCGGCTCCGGCGGCAAGCGCTACGGCGACGACCTCGTTCCGCTCGGCCGACGCGAGCCCGTCGACCCGTCGCGATTCCCCAATCGCATCCCGGCGAAGGTGCGCGACAACGGCGACATGGAGCTGGTCGCGGGCGACCGCATCCGTCACGAGGACTTCGGCGAGGGCAGGGTCGACGCGATCACGGGCGAGGGCGCCAAGCGCGTGGCGCACGTGCGGTTCGACTCGGGCGCGGCCAAGAAGCTGCTCGTCAAGATCGCGCCGATCGCCAAGGTGTGAGCCCCGCGCCGTTCACCCGCCGCGGTTAGGGTCGGATGATGGGCATCTTCTCCCGCAGCAAGCGCAGCGCCCCCGCCGAGTCCGCGGATGCGGCGGCCGCGCCGATCGACGAAGAGGCGGATGCGTCGACCCCACCGGACGGGGAGGCGGATGCGTCCGCCACGGCGGGCTCGTCGGATGTCGAGGCGGTGGCGGCGCCCGCCGTCGGCGTCGGCATCTCGGTCTCGACGTTCCGTGGCGTCGGGGCGGCCGCCGGCGAAGCGACTCCGGTGGCCGCTCCCGATGGGAGCGCCGGTGGCACCGGCATCCCGTCGGCCGTCTCGGCGCCGCGCGTGCGCCCGCCCGCCGAGGCGCCGGAGGCGCGGGAAGGCGTGTCCGGGCTGCGTGACAACGGACTGCTGCGCGCCGCCCTGGCGTCGCTGCCCGACGATCCCGCACCCGACGAGATCCTCGGCGTCGCCCGGCAGCTGCTGCAGGGCCATGTGTTCCTGCGGGTGAGGGGCGACGCGCGCACGCTGCTGTCGCGCGGCGAGGACCTGCCGCTGCTCGTCGCCTCGCAGGGCGACCTGCGCTACGTGCTCGTGTACAGCGGCGGGGAGGCGCTCCAGGCGAGCGTCCGCGACGACGGCGACACCGAGACCTCGGCGATGGCGCAGCCGGTGACCGCCGTGCTGCAGCACGTGCTCGCCGGGCCGTATGCGGGCATCGTGCTCGATCACTCGTCCGCTCCCGCGCGGCTCGTCCTGCCGCGGGATCTGCTCGAGAAGGCGCTCGCGGACACGAGTCCCGAGCTCACCGTGAAGTCGCTGCTCTCCGCGCCCCGCACCGACGCGACGGCCGCAGAGATCGTCGCCGCGCTGCCGGAGGCGCCGCTGTGGATCGCGGCCAACAAGACCCCCGACGGCCAGGTCGGCATCGCCGAGGCGCGCAGCCCCGAAGGCGACCGATTCCTCGAGGTGTTCAGTCACCCGCTCGAGGTGTTCGCGATGGGGCGCAAGGATCAGCCCGTCACGCTCACGGTCTCCCAGCTCGCCGCTGCCGTCGCGAGCGACGAGGAGCTCAGCGGCGTGCTGCTCGACCCGGCAGGGCCCTGGATCCAGCTCTCCCGCTCCGACCTCGCGTCGATCCTCGCGCTCGCCTGACCCCCCACCGCGCAGACGGAGGAGGATGACGCGGATGCGTCGTCCCCCGTAGGGTCGGACCCATGGCCTCGGAGCGCATCACCCTGACCGTCCCCGGACCGGACGGCGACCGCGACGTGGCGGTGTCGAGCCCGAATCGCGTCCTCTGGCCCGCGCTCGGCATCACCAAGCAGGAGCTCGCGGAGTATCTCGTCGCGGTGTCGGGCCCGTTCCTCGCCGCGAACGGCGACCGCCCGGTGTCGCTGGAGCGATTCCCCGACGGCGTCGACGGGGACAGCTTCTTCTCGAAGAACCCGCCCAAGGGGGCGCCGCACTTCGTCGAAGCGGTGACGGTCACCTACAACAGCGGGCGACGGCATCCGCAGCTCGTCCTGACCGAGCCCGCCGCGGTGGTGTGGGCCGCCCAGATGAACACCGTGGTGTTCCACCCGTGGGCCTCGCTCGCCGGCGACACCGACAACCCGGTCGAGCTGCGCATCGACCTCGACCCGCAGCCGGGCACCGGCTTCCATGACGCCGTGGCGGTGGCGCCGGCGCTGCGCGACGTGCTCGCCGAGGCGGGACTGGAGGCGTGGGTGAAGACCAGCGGCAACCGCGGACTGCACGTGTTCTGCCCGATCGAGCCGACCCACGAGTTCCTCGACGTGCGGCACGCGGTGATCGCCGCCGCGCGCGAGCTCGAACGCCGCGTGCCCGAGGCCGTCACCACCGCCTGGTGGAAGGAGGAGCGCGGGGAGCGGGTCTTCGTGGACTTCAACCAGGCCAACCGCGACCGCACGATGGCCGGGGCCTACAGTCCGCGGGCCCTGCCCGGAGCGACCGTGTCGACGCCCCTGACGTGGGACGAGCTGGCGGATGCCGATCCCGCCGCCTTCACGGTGCGGTCGGTGCCCGAGCGGCTGGCGGCCACGGGCGACCCGTGGGCGGACTTCGCCGCGAAGCCCGGGCGCATCGACATGCTGCTCGAGTGGTGGGAACGCGACCTCGCCGAGGGGCTCGGCGAGCTGAACTTCCCCCCGGAGTTCCCGAAGATGCCGGGCGAGCCGCCGCGGGTGCAGCCCAGCCGCATCAACCCCGACAACTGGCCGAAGGACGAGTGACGGGCGCTACTGCAGCACGTCGCCCACGTCGTAGGCGGCGACCGACTCCAGCTGGTCGTACGTGCACGAGAGCGGATCCCGGTCGGGACGCCACCGCTCGAACTGCACCGTGTGACGGAAGCGCCACTTCTCCAGCTGGTCGTAGCGCACCTCGAGTACGCGCTCGGGGCGCAGCTTCACGAACGACATGTCCTTGTCGGCGCCGGTGAACCGCGACTTCTCGCCGGCACCCGTCACGGCTTCGCCGTCGTCGTCGCGCTCGACCAGCGGGGCGAACTCGTCGATGAGCTCGAGGCGGCGGGCGTTGCTGAACGCCGAGACGGCCCCGACCGGCAGCAGCGTGCCGTCGTCGCCGTAGAGGCCCACCAGGAGCGATCCGACGCCCTCGCCCGACTTGTGCAGGCGGTACGCCCAGGCCACCACGTCGGCCGTGCGGGCGTGCTTGATCTTGAACATGGTGCGCTTGTTCGGGGCGTAGGGCTGCGCGAGCGGCTTGGCCACGACGCCGTCGAGGCCCGCCCCCTCGAACTCGGTGAGCCAGCGGCGCGCGAGGTCGGGGTCGGTCGTGGTGCGTGTCACGTGGATCGGATGCGGCAGGCCCCCGAGCAGGTCGACCAGCTCGGCGCGCCGCACCTCGAACGGCTCGTCCTGCAGGTCGCGATCGCCGCGCGCCAGCAGGTCGAAGGCGATGAACATCGCGGGCGTCTTCTCCGAGAGCATCGCGACGCGGGACGCCGCGGGGTGGATGCGCTGGGTGAGCGAGTCCCAGTCGAGCCGCTGCGCCCCCGGGTCGCCCGCGGGAACGGCCACCTCCCCGTCGATCAGGCACGGTTCGGGGAGCAGTCGCGCGAAGGCCTCGACGAGCTCGGGGAAATAGCGGGTCAGCGGCTTCGCGCCGCGGCTGCCGATCTCGACGCTCTCGCCATCCCACGACACCAGACCGCGGAACCCGTCCCACTTCGGCTCGAAGCTGAGCCCGCCCGGGGTCTTCGCGGGATCGGGGATCTCGGGCACGGACTTGGCCAGCATCGGCGCGGGGATCTCGTACGGCATGGTCCCATCCTGGCCCGGGCGCCCGACATCCGTCAGCGTCTATCCCTCGAGCGGATGCTTCGGGCGCGCCCACCGCGCGGGCAGGTCGGGGCCGTCCCACACCGAGATCGCACCCCACACGGCGGCGGTGATGGGCACGGCGAGCACCGCGCCGACGATGCCGCCCACGACGGTGCCCGCGGTCAGGGCGACCAGGATCACGAAGGCGTGCAGCTTCATCGAACGGCCCATCAGGAAGGGCTGGAGGAAGTTGCCCTCGAGCTGGTTGACGAGTACGACGACGCCGACGACGAACAGGGCGTTCACCCAGTCGTTGGCCACGAGCGCGACGAGCGCGGCGAGGATGCCGGCGACCGTGGCGCCCACGATGGGGATGAACGCGAGCAGGAACACCAGCACCGCCAGCGGGATCGCCAGCGGCACCTGCAGGATCAGCAGACCGATCAGGATGCCGACCGCGTCCACGAACGCGACCCCCGCCGTGCCGCGCAGATACGAGCCGAACACCGACACGGTCTTGTCGCCGATGCGGCGTGCGCGCACGTAGGACTCGCCGCGGAACGGACGCAGCACGAACTCCCACATCTGCGGCCCGTCCTTGAGGAAGAAGAACAGCACCGTCACCATCAGCACGAGTCCGGTGAGGAAGTTGGCGACCGCGCCGACGCCGGCGATCGCACCGGTGCCGAACTGCGACGAGGTGAGGAAGCCGCTCAGCTGCTGGATCCACTGGTCGATCTGACCCTGGTCGGGGGCGAACGGCAGCGTGTTCACCCACGCCATCACGTTCTGGAATCCGTCCGTCGCCTGCGACGAGAGCTCACCCCACTGGTCGCGCACCGCCACCACGATCAGCCAGCCGACGAGACCGAGGATCACGACGATCCCGAGCAGTGTGATCACGGTCGCCAGCACCGAGGGCACGCCGTGGCGCCGCATCCAGCTCATCACCGGCGCGAACGCGCACGCGAGGATCAGCGCGAGCACGACCGGGATCGTCACGAGGGTGAGCGATTGGATCGCCCAGATCACGCCGGCGGCGACGGCGACGACCACGATGACCTGGATCGCGCGGGTCGCGAGCCGCCCGAACCCGTCGGCCCACTGGCTCCACGGCGCCCGCGTGGCCTTCAGGTCGACGGCGGATGCCTCGAGCGTGACCCGTCTCGGAGCGCCGGCGCGGAAGAGTCCCATGCGTTCGAGGCTACGGGAGGGCTGCGCTCAGGCGAAGGCGCCCATGCCGGTGATGTCGCGGCCGATCAGCAGCGCCTGCACGCTCTCGGTGCCCTCGTACGTGTGGATGGCCTCGATGTCGGCCATGTGCGCCATCACCCCGTACTCCAGCAGGATCCCGTTTCCGCCGAGGAGGTCGCGCGCGGATGCCGCCACCCGCCGCGCGGCACGGGTGTTGTGGTATTTCGCCAGCGACGCCTGCGTCGGACGCAGCTCGCCGGCCGCCTCCAGATCGGCCATCCGCCGGCAGTACAGCTGCATGGCGGTGAGCTCGTCGAGCATCTGCGTGAGGCGCTCCTGGACCATCTGGAACTTGGCGAGCGGCTTGCCGAACTGCATACGCTGCTGGGCATATTGCAGCGCCGCCTCGTAGCAGGCGGTGGCGTGGCCGAGCGCCGACCACGCCACACCCGATCGGGTCGCGTAGAGCACGGTGGAGGCGTCCTTGAACGACCGCGTGCCGGGCAGCACCGCGTCGGCGGGCAGGCGCACGTCGGCGAGGGTGATATGCGCCTGGTGGATCGCGCGCAGCGAGGCCTTGCCGAGGATCGGCTCGCCGACATAGCCCGGCGTCTCCTGCGGCACGAGGAAGCACCGCACGGTGCCGTGGTCGTCGTCCCCGGGGCTCTCGACCCGCGCCCACACGAAGGTGACGCCGCCGGAGGAGCCGTTGCCGATCCACTTCTTCGCCCCGTCGAGCACCCATCCCCCGTCCGGCATGCGGGTCGCCCGGGTCTCGAGCGACACGGAGTCCGAGCCGTGATCGGGCTCGGTGAGCGCGAACGCGGCGAGCACCTCGCCCCGCGCGATCGGAACGAGGTGCTGCGCCTTCTGGGCCTCGCTGCCGAACAGCGCGAGCGTGCGCAGCGCGAGTCCGCCCTGCACCGCGAGGATCGTGCCCATCGAGCCGTCGCCGCGCGAGATCTCCATGTTGATCAGGCCGGCGGCCAGCGGCGACAGGGGTGTCAGACCGTCGTGGGCGATCCCGTCGGCGAACAGGTCGAGCTCGCCCATGCGCCGGGCGAAGTCGAGGTTGTACTCGCCGCGGTCCCACCACTGCGCGATCTCCGGGACGATCTCGCTGGTGAAGGCGCGGGCCCGGTCCCACGCGTCGCGTTCGACGGGGGTGAGGTCGGCGAACACCGCGTAGTAGTCGGTGTCGAGCGGCGCGGCGATCTCGTACCGCTCGGTCTGCTGGCCGGGGACGGGCGTGAACGACATGGCTGCTCCTGTCGAACGAGGGCTGATCGGGTCAGCCTACCGCGACACTCAGTCTCACGTCAGGGAGAACGCAGTGCCACCGACGATGCGGTGGACCGCTCGCTCAGGCGAGCGTCGCCCGCAGTCGGCGGGCGACCTCGGCCGCAGGCATCCGCCTCGGGAACACGGCCACGGCGATGTCGTCGGGCTCGTCGCCGGCGCCGTCGGGATGCACCCCGAAGCGGCGCATCGCGTCGTCGAGCGCATGGCGCAGCACGGTCACCGGCACGCGCCGCGGCCCGCGCAGCAGCTGGCGCAGCACGTGGTTGTGCACCGCGGTCACGAGGGCCGAGAACCCGACCGCGTCCAGCGGATCCAGGCCCGGCAGTGCGCCGCGGAGGTACTCGTCGAACAGGCGCTCGTAGCGGAAGACCGTCACGATCTCGCGGTCGCGCAGCGCGGGGATCTGCCGCACCACGGTGTACCGGCGGCGGGCGAGCTCGGGATCGGCGGCGAAGTGCCGGTACACCTGCACCGAGGCATCGCACACCGCCGCCCACGGGTTCTCGTGCCGCGCCTCGAGGTAGGTGCGCAGCTGCTCCAGCAGCAGCTCGTGGTCGGCGAAGACGACGTCGTCCTTGCCGCCGAACTGGCGGAAGAACGTCGACCGCGAGACCCCGGCGGCGCGGGCGATCTGCTCCACCGAGGTCTGGTCGAACCCCTGCTCGGCGAACAGGTCGATCGCGGCCGCGACCACCGCGGTGCGGGAGGCGCTCGACGGTGCGGACTCGGTCATGGGCCGTAGCCTAACGGGCCGCCCGAGCGCCCCGTCGGGCTGCGTCGCTGTCAACCCCTGGCGGGGAGCGGATGCCGCGGCTTGGCTGGGTCGATGACGTCGCTGTGGAGATCCGCCGCCCCGGCCGTCGCCGGCACGGCGTTCGAGCCCGGTGCGCAGCACGACGTGATCGTGGTCGGCGCCGGCATCACCGGACTGTCGACGGCGCTGATGCTCGCCCGGTCGGGGCGCGACGTGGCCGTGCTCGAGGCCGGCGACATCGCCCACCTGGCCACCGGCGGCAACACCGGCAAGGCGTCGCTGCTGCAGGGCTCGGTGCTGTCCACCCTCCGCCGGCACCACCCCGCGGCGCTCGTGCGGGCGTACGTCGACGCGAACCGGGCGGGCATGGAGTGGATGCTCGCCTTCGCCGACGAGGCGGGGGTGCCATCGTCGCGGCGCACCGCGTACAGCTACGCGCAGACGGCGGGGGCGGCATCCGTCGTCGACCGGGAGTTCGAGGCGGCGCGGGAGGCGGGCCTGGACGTGCGGCGGGCGGATCCCGACGCGATCGGGATGCCGTTCCCCGTGGCCTCGGCGATCGCGCTGGCTGACCAGTCGGCGATCGATCCGGTGCGGCTGGCCTCCGCGCTCGCGCGCGAGTTCGTCGCGGCCGGCGGCACGCTGCACACGGGGGTGCGCGTCACCCGCACCCATGCACTGCCGCGGGCGGGCGTGCACACTCCGGCCGGTCCGATGTCGGCCGATCAGGTGGTGCTGGCCACCGGAGCGCCGATCGCCGATCGCGGGCTGTACTTCGTCAAGACCCGCGGGCTGCGCTCGTATGCGGTGTCGTTCGACCTCGACGAGCCCGTGGCCGACGGCATGTACCTCTCGGTCGACGGCCCGACCCGCTCGATCCGCTCGGTCACCGCGGCGGACGGCCCCGGCCCGGGCCTGATCGTGGGAGGCAACGGCCACCCCGTCGGCCGGGCGGACTCCGAGCGGGCCCTCGTGGACGACCTCGTGTCGTGGACGCGTACGCGGTTCCCGGGCGCCCGCGAGACGCACCGCTGGTCGGCGCAGGACTACGAGTCGCACGACCTGATCCCGTTCGTCGGGGCGCTGCCGCGCGGGCTCGGCCGCATCCGCTTCGCGACCGGCTACGGCAAGTGGGGGCTCACCAACGGACCGTGGGCGGCGCTGCGGCTCAGCGCCGAGATCCTCGGCACGCCGTGGCGGGACCGGCCCGACTGGATGGTCGCGATCGGCACGCGCCTCACGGTGCCCGCCGACCTCGGGCGCGGGGCGAAGGAGAACGCCGGGGTGGCCGTGGCCGCCGCGTCGGGATGGACGGATGCCTCCACCCGCCGCACGCCGATCGCCCGACCGGCCGAGGGGGAGGGCGTCATCGCCACCCGCGGCGTTCGGCCGGTCGGGATCTCCACCGTCGACGGCGTCACGCGGGCGGTCGGCGCGGTCTGCCCGCACCTCGGCGGAGTGCTGGCGTGGAACGACGCCGAGTGCACGTGGGACTGTCCCCTGCACGCCTCGCGGTTCGCGCCCGACGGCACGCGGCTGGAAGGCCCCGCGGTGCGGGACCTCCCCCGACTCTGAGCCCGGATCGCCATCGGGCCGGCCCGCTCAGCGGACGGCGGTGATGACGCCGGTGATGACGAGCGTCAGGGCGGTCGTCCACAGCACGATCGCGAGCGCCTGCCAGAACAGCACCTTCGCCGGCGGAACACCGGTCGCCACGAGCGCGGCCGAGGTGATCTGCGTCGGTACGAGCAGGGGGCCCAGCAGGCTCACGCCGGGCGTGCCGTACCGGTGGTATGCGGCCAGCACCTTCCTCCGGCGCGGGGAGACCTCCTCGGCTGACCCGCCACCGCGGGAGAGCACCGCGGTGCGCACGCGGGAGCCGATCAGCACGACGACGAGCACGCACAGGAAGTTGCCGACGATGCCGGCGATCGCGGCGACGGCGGGGTGGATGCCGCCGACGATGCCGATGGATGCGGCGCCCTCGCCCTCGATGAAGGGGATCGCGCCGGCTGCGGCGACGATGAGGGGCTGGACGAACTCCGGAACCTGGGAGACGAGGTCCTGGAAGCCGAGGACGAGATCACTGAGTGGATTGGACATGTCTCCATCCCAGCGAGCCGCGCCGTCGGGCGGCAGTGTCGGGCCGTCACGTGCTCCCGGGAGGTTCGGCCGCCCGGACCGTGACAATCGTCATGGTCGTACTGTGGCCGGTGTGAGCGATCCCTCCGTCGTCCTGACCCCGTCGCGGGCCGCCGCGTGGCTGGCCCGCGGTGTCACCGCGACGTGGTGGTACACGGCGGGCTCGGTGATGATGTTCGCCCTGATGACGGTGGCACTGTGGCTCGTCGCGCTGATCGCGGGGGCCGCCGATCCGGGAACGGGCGCGCTGATCGTGTACGGCGCCGGAGCGGTGGTGTGGTTCGTCGGCGTGGTCGGACTGCTGCTGTCGTACCGGCGCCGCGCGCTCGCGGTCGTGGTGGAGCCCCGGCGTCATCTGTCCGCGCCCACCGTGGGGGCCCTCGTGGCGATCGGGTCGGGCGCGGTGGTGCTCGGCGTCGTGAGCGGGAGCGTGCTGCTCGGAGCGGCGGCCGCATCGGTCGGGCTCTGCCTGCTGACCTGGATGCCGGGGGTTCGTCTGCGCGTCACGATCGTCGTCACGCTCGTGCTCGTCGTGCTGTGGATCGTCGAGGCCGGTCGGCCGGACATGGCCACGGCGTCCGTCTTCGTTCACCTCGCCTTCGCGGCGGTCCTGCCCTCCGCGGCCGTCGCGTCGCTGTGGTGGTGGGACGTCGTGGTCGAGCTCGACCGCGCCCGTGCCGTGGAGAGCCGGCTCGCTGCCGTGCAGGAGCGGCTGCGTCTGGCCGGCGATCTGCACGACCTGCAGGGCCACCACCTGCAGGTGATCGCGCTGCAGCTGGAGCTCGCCGAGCGGATGCTGCCGCGCGACCCTGCGGCTGCCGCCGAGCAGGTGCGGTTGGCGCGCACCTCGGTCGACGAGGCGCGCCGCGGCACGCGCGAGCTCGCCGGGCGCTTCCGCGGCGTGCCGCTGCCCGACGAGCTCGCCAACGCCGCCGACCTCCTGCGCGCGGCCGGTCTCCGGGTCGATCTCGAGCTGTCGGAGGGAGCGGATGCCGCGCCCGCCGACGTGCTCGGACCTGTCGTGCGGGAGTGCACCACCAACGTGCTCAAGCACGGCGGGGGACGGTGGGCACGGCTCGGGCTCGTCCGCGGCGACGGGCGGTGGTGGCTGAGCGTCGCGAACGACGTCGGGCCCGGGGTCGGCGGAGGCGACGGCGGTGCGGGGCTCGACGGCATCGCCGACCGCGTCGCCGCGGTCGGCGGAGAGCTGCACCACGCCGCACGCGACGACGCGTTCGAGGTCGTGGTCACCGTCCCGGAGGCGCGGGGCGCGGGGGAGCGGGCATGATCCGGGTGCTGATCGCCGACGACGAGGACATGATCCGCTCCGCCCTCGCCTCGCTGCTGCGACTCGAGGACGACCTCGAGGTGGTGGCCGAGTGCCGCGACGGGGAGGAGGCGGTCGCCGAGGCCCTCCGCCTGCGCCCCGACGTCTGCCTGCTCGACCTGGAGATGCCGGGGCTCGACGGCGTCGAGGCGGCCGCTCGCATCCGCCGCCAGATCCCGACGCGCTGCGTCGTGGTCACCCGGCACGCCCGACCCGGAGTGCTGCGGCGCGCGCTGACCGCCGGGGTCGACGGGTTCCTGCCGAAGTCGCGTCGCGCCGACGACGTGGCGGCGGTCATCCGCGAGGTGGCGGCGGGGCGCCGCTACGTCGACCCCGAGATCGCCGCCGACGCGCTCACCGACGAGCGCAGTCCGCTCACCGACCGCGAGCTCGACGTGCTGCGCGCCGGTGCGCGAGGGGAGACGATCGCGCAGATCGCGGCATCCCTGCACCTGTCCTCCGGCACGGTCCGCAATCATGTCTCGTCGGTGCTGGGCAAGCTCCATGTCGCGACGCGACAGCAGGCGACCATCCTCGCGCGAGAGCGCGGGTGGATCTGAGTCGTCACCCCGTGGAGGGGCTCGTGTTCGAGACCGGCCGCGCACGGGTAGTAGGCTGATTGATCGATCCCGATATCTCGATATCGAGAGACTTCTGCGCTTCCCGCGCTCTCCCACCGTTCGCCACCGAAGGACTGCACTGTGGATCTGTACGAGTACCAGGCCCGTGATCTTTTCGAGAAGTACGAGGTGCCGGTGCTCGCCGGCATCGTCGCGGACACGCCGGAGGAGGTGCGGGCCGCGGCCGAGAAGATCGGCGGAGTCGTCGTCGTCAAGGCGCAGGTCAAGGCCGGCGGCCGCGGCAAGGCCGGCGGCGTGAAGGTCGCCAAGACCCCGGACGAGGCCTATGAGCTGTCGAAGGCCATCTTCGGCCTCGACATCAAGGGGCACGTCGTCAAGCGCGTCATGGTCGCCCAGGGCGCGCGCATCGACAAGGAGTACTACTTCTCGGTGCTGCTCGACCGCGCCAACCGCTCCTACCTGTCGCTCGCCAGCGTCGAGGGCGGTATGGAGATCGAGGAGCTCGCCGTCGAGCGTCCCGAAGCCCTCGCCCGTGTCGAGGTCGACCCGCTGGCCGGCATCGACCAGGCCAAGGCGCTCGAGATCGCGAAGGCCGCGCGCTTCGACGACGAGCTGGCGCCGAAGGTCGCCGACGTGTTCGTCAAGCTCTTCCAGGTCTACAAGGGTGAGGACGCCACGCTCGTCGAGGTCAACCCGCTCGTGCTGACCGAGGAGGGCGACATCATCGCCCTCGACGGCAAGGTCTCGCTCGACGAGAACGCCGCGTTCCGGCACCCCGACCACGAGGCGCTCGAGGACAAGGACGCCGCCGACCCGCTCGAGGCGAAGGCCAAGGCCAACGACCTCAACTACGTCAAGCTCGACGGCCAGGTCGGCATCATCGGCAACGGCGCGGGCCTGGTCATGTCGACCCTCGACGTCGTCGCCTACGCGGGCGAGAAGCACGGCGGCGTGAAGCCCGCCAACTTCCTCGACATCGGCGGCGGCGCCTCGGCGACCGTCATGGCCGCGGGCCTGGACGTCATCCTCGGCGACACGCAGGTCAAGAGCGTGTTCGTCAACGTCTTCGGCGGCATCACGTCGTGCGTCGCCGTCGCGGAAGGCATCGTCAAGGCCCTCGAGATCCTCGGGGATGCCGCGACCAAGCCGCTCGTCGTCCGCCTCGACGGCAACCAGGTCGAGGAGGGCCGCGCGATCCTCGCCGCCGCAGGCCACCCGCTCGTCACCCTCGCGGCCGGTATGGACGAGGGCGCCGACAAGGCCGCCGAGCTCGCGAACGCCTGACCCGGAAAAGGAACCCAGAAATGTCGATCTTCCTCAACAAGGACTCCAAGGTCATCGTCCAGGGCATCACCGGCGGTGAAGGCACCAAGCACACCGCCCTGATGCTCAAGGCCGGCACCCAGGTCGTCGGCGGCGTCAATGCCCGCAAGGCCGGCACGACCGTCTCGCACACCGACAAGGACGGCAACCCCGTCGAGCTGCCCGTCTTCGCATCGGTCGAAGAAGCCATCCGCGAGACCGGCGCCGACGTGTCGATCGCGTTCGTGCCGCCGGCCTTCACGAAGGACGCGATGATCGAGGCCGTCGACGCCGAGATCCCGCTGCTCGTCGTGATCACCGAGGGCGTGCCCGTCGGCGACACCGCCGAGGCGTGGGCCTACGCGAAGTCCAAGGGCGAGACCACCCGCATCATCGGCCCGAACTGCCCCGGCATCATCACGCCTGGTGAGGCGCTCGTGGGCATCACGCCCGCCAACATCACCGGCAAGGGACCGATCGGTCTCGTGTCGAAGTCGGGCACCCTGACCTACCAGATGATGTTCGAGCTGCGCGACCTGGGCTTCTCCACCGCCATCGGCATCGGCGGCGACCCGGTCATCGGCACGACGCACATCGACGCGCTCGCCGCGTTCGAGGCCGACCCCGAGACCAAGGCGATCGTCATGATCGGCGAGATCGGCGGCGACGCCGAGGAGCGCGCGGCCGACTTCATCAAGGCCAACGTCACCAAGCCGGTCGCCGGCTACGTCGCCGGCTTCACGGCGCCGGAGGGCAAGACGATGGGCCACGCCGGCGCCATCGTCTCGGGCTCGGCGGGCACCGCGCAGGCGAAGAAGGAGGCCCTCGAGGCCGCCGGAGTCAAGGTCGGGAAGACCCCGTCCGAGACCGCCGACCTGATGCGGGAGATCATCGCCGCGCTCTGACGCGCACACACGAGGACGGATGCCGCGGCCACAGGCCGCAGCATCCGCCCTCTGTCGTTAGCCCCGATCCGCTCCGCGAGGTATCTCCGGCGAACGGACCGGCTCTGCTCTTGTGGACGCTTCCGAGCGAGGTCTATGGTTCCCTCGGACGCGCGTTGCGCCGGGGGTGCGACGCGCGGGGGGATGGGGATCTCGCAGGAACGACCGGGGTGGAAGGGAAACCCGTGGTTCGGAGACCCCCCGTCACCGGGGATGCACGCGGAGGGCGAGGAGGACAGCTCGCCCCGTTCGGCGCGCGTCCCGGCGGGGTGCACGACACGGCCGTCACGGTGGGGGTGATCGTGACCGCTGGGGGCGCTGTCACCCCTGCCGTGTCGGGCTTCCTCCGGGGGTACCCACCGCCGCAGGGATCGACCGCGCCACTACGACCGCCCGGCAGGCAGGCGGCGACGGTGCGCGATGAAGCCGCGATCCCTGCGGCGGGACCGGTCTACCCGGGATGATCGCGCGCGGGAGCGTCGTCGGCTGCCCGCGGAGCCGGTCGGGTCGGGCGCGGCTAGGGTGGGCCTCATGCCGCTTTCCGGAGAGTACCTGCCCAGCACGTCGGAGTGGGCGCGCACCCAGGCCGAGGTGTTCGAGCAGTCGAACGGCGCCGAGGCGAACGAGCTGCGCGGCGTTCCGATCATCGTGCTGACCACGGTCGGCGCGAAGACCGGCGGCCTGCGCAAGACGGCGCTCATGCGTGTCGAGCACGACGGCCGCTACGCCGTGGTCGCCTCCAAGGGCGGGGCCGAGAAGGCGCCGCAGTGGTACTGGAACATCGTGAAGGGCCCGCTCGTCGAGCTCCAGGACGGCGCCGTCACCCGCGACTACCGCGCCCGCGAGCTGTTCGGCGACGAGCGCGCGGAGTGGTGGCTGCGCGCCACCGCCGTGTGGCCCGCCTACGACGACTACCAGACGAAGACCGAGCGCCGGATCCAGGTGTTCGTGCTCGAACCGGTTGACTGAGGCGCCGAAGCCGCGGCATCCGCCCCGCGGTGTCCGTCAGACCAGCAGCGCCTCGATCGGACCGCGGGCGAAGTACAGCAGGAAGCCGGCGGCCACCACCCACAGCAGGGGGCTGATCTCGCGCGCCTTGCCGGACAGCGAGCGCACCACCACCCACGACACGAAGCCCGCGCCGATGCCGTTCGCGATCGAGTAGGTGAGCGGCATCACCGTGACGGCGAGGAAGACCGGCAGCAGGATCGAGAAGTCCGAGAAGTCGATGTGCCGGATCTGCGACATCATCAGCGCTCCGACGATGACCAGAGCGGATGCCGCGACCTCGCTGGGCACGATCGACACGAGCGGCGTGAAGAACATCGCGAGCAGGAAGAGCGCGCCGGTCACGACGTTGGCGAGGCCCGTGCGGGCACCCTCGCCGATGCCCGAGCCGGACTCGATGAAGACCGTGTTCGACGAGCCCGAGGTCAGTCCACCCGCGACCGCGCCGACGCCCTCCACGATCAGCGCGGAGCGGATGCGCGGGAAGTCGCCCTTCTCGTCGGCGAGCCCGGCCTCCTTCGACAGGCCCGTCATGGTGCCCATCGCATCGAAGAAGTTGGTGAACACCAGCGTGAAGACGAGCATCAGCGCGGCGATCACGCCGATGCGCTCGAACGAGCCGAACGAGACCTGCCCGACGAGCGACAGGTCGGGAACGCTCACGAGCGTCGCGGGCAGCTCGGGCACCGACAGGCCCCAGCCTCCGGGGTTGGCGACCGCGCCGTTCGCGATCTTCGGGCCGAGATGCCAGATCGCCTCGACCACGACCGCGACCACCGTGCCGGTGACGAGTCCGATCAGGATGCCGCCCTTCACCTTGCGGGCGACGAGGATGCCGGTCAGCAGCAGCGTGAACACGAAGATCAGCGTCGGCACGGTGGCCACCGAGCCGTTCACGCCGAGTCCGACCGGGGGAGAGGACGCGCCCGTCGTGGTGACGAATCCGGCGTCGACGAAGCCGATGAACGCGATGAACAGGCCGATGCCGACCGTGATGGCGAGCTTCAGCTGGATGGGCACCGCGTCGAAGATCATGCGCCGGAGCCCCGTGACGGCCAGCAGCACGATGATGAGGCCGTTCACCACGACGAGCCCCATCGCCTCCGGCCAGGTCACCTGACCGACGACGCTCACCGCCAGGAACGAGTTGATGCCGAGCCCGGCGGCGAAGGCGAAGGGCAGGCGCGTGACGAGACCGAACAGCATCGTCATGACGCCGGCCGTCAGCGCCGTCACCGCAGCGACGGCGGGGAACGCGAGCCGGCCGCCGGCGACATCCGTCCCGCTGGAGAGGATGATCGGGTTCAGGATGACGATGTAGGCCATCGTCACGAAGGTCACGACGCCGCCGCGCACCTCCGTGCCCACCGTGGATCCGCGGCGGGTGATCTCGAAGAACCGGTCGATGCCGCCGCGCGGCTCGGGCGTCGTGGTCTCGTCGGTGGCGGGCGTGTGCGTGCTCATGGGTGACCTCCGCCCACGACGTTAGCGTGGCGCCGCCCCGGTGGTCGCCCGCCGCCGCGCGCGTCCGCCGGGCGGGCGCCGCTGCCGTGGGTAGGGTCGATGGCGCATGAACCGTCTCCTCGTCGCCCTCCTCTCCGTCTTCGACGCCGTGATCGCGGCCGCCGTCGGCGTGGCCGTCGCGCTCGCGCCGCTCACGTTCGTGTTCGTGCTGGTGTTCGGCGGTGCGGCCGACTGGGGAGCGCTGTGGCCCGCGGGAGCGGCGGTGTGGCAGTTCGGTCACCTCGTGCCGCAGACGATCACGCTGCCCGACGCATACCTCGCGGCGACGGGCATCGGGGCGGATGCCGCATCCTTCGTCCTCTCGCTCGCGCCCCTCGCCTTCGTGGTGTTCACGGCGGTGTTCGCCGCCCGCTCGGGCATGCGTGCCGCGCGTGCCGACGCGTGGGGGACCGGCGTGACGACCTCGTCCCTCGTGTTCGCCGCGCTCGCCGCGGGGATCGCCCTCACCTCGGGGTCGGCGATCGCGCAGGCGCCCCTGTGGCAGGCCATCCTCGTGCCCGCGCTCGTCTTCGCGGTGCCCGCCCTCGCGGGCGCCGTCGCGGTGGAGTGGCAGGAGGCAGGATCGGGCGTGGTCGCGCGTGTGCGCGACCGGCTCGAGGGCGCGCGCGGAGGGTGGGGCGACGTCACCGGACTCGCCGTCCGCGGAGCCGCCGTCGCCCTCGCCGCCCTGGTCGGGTTCGCCGCGCTCGGCGTCGCGGTGGCGCTCGTGGCCTCCGGCGGACAGGTGATCGCGCTGTACCAGGCCGCGCACGTCGACGTGCTCGGCGCGGTCCTCGTCACGATCGGCCAGCTCGCCTACCTGCCCACGGTGATCGTGTGGGCCATGTCGTTCCTGGCCGGACCCGGATTCGCGCTCGGCGTCGGCACCGCGGTGTCGCCCGCCGGCACGCAGCTGGGCGTGGTGCCCGGCATCCCGATCCTCGGGATCGTGCCGGCGTCGTCGTCGTGGATGCTGCTGCTCGCCCTCCTGCCGGTGGCGGCCGGCGCCCTCGCCGGCTGGGTGGCGCGCTCGCGGCTGCTCGCTCCGGCGCCGCCGGACGAGGATGCCCCGTCAGCCGTCCGCACTCCCTGGGCCACCGCGGCGCTCGACGGACTCATCGGACCGCCGCCCGGCGACCGCGACGCCTTCGAAGACGATGCACCCGAGCCGGTCGGCCCGCGCGTCGTGCTCGTCGTGCTCATCGCGGTGCTGTCGGCGGCGGGTGCCGCCCTGCTCACGGCGCTGGCATCGGGATCGCTCGGTCCCGGACGCCTCGCGGAGGTGGGACCCCAGCCCGGCCCCGTCGCCCTCGCCGTCGGGCTCGAGGTGCTGCTGGGAGCCGGCATCCTGCTGCTCGCTCCGCGTCGCCGCGCCGACGATCGCGACGACGATCGCGTGGAGCCGTCCTCCGGCACCCCGGCGCGCGCCCGCATCGACGCGATCCCGTTCGCCAGCGCGGTCTCGGCGATCCCGTTCGCCGACGGCCACCACGACGACGCTCCGCCGTCGGGCACGGCGAAGCGGACGGATGCCTCGACCCGGACGGGTGGGGCGCCCTCGCGCGATCCGGAGCCGGTGCCGCATGCCGGTCCCGCAGACGACACCGCGCCGCTGCCACCCCTCCCCACCCCCGATCCCGACGCCGTCCCGGACGGACCCGCCCCGCGCAGGCCGACCGCACTGCCGCCGGTAGACTGACCCGGTGCTCACGGTCGCCGTCCTCATCTCCGGCGCGGGCTCCAATCTGCGGGCGCTGCTGGACGCCGCGGCGGACGACGACTACCCCGCGCGGATCGTCGTCGTCGGCGCCGACCGCGAGGCCGACGGCTTCGCGCACGCCGAGGCGTACGGCATCCCGACGATCCTGGTGCCGTTCCGCGAGTTCGAGACCCGCGAGGAGTGGGGCGAGGAGCTCTCCGCGCAGCTGCGCGTGTGGCAGCCCGACCTCGTGGTGCTGAGCGGCCTGATGCGGCTGCTGCCCCCGGGGATGGTGGCCGCCTGGGCGCCGCGGATCATCAACACCCACCCCGCGTATCTGCCCGAGTTCCCCGGCGCGCACGGCGTGCGCGACGCTCTGGCCGCCGGTGCGGGGCAGACCGGTGCGAGCGTCATCGTCGTCGACGACGGCGTCGACTCCGGGCCGATCCTCGCGCAGGAGCGCGTGCCGGTGCGTCCCGACGACGACGCGCACACCCTGCACGAGCGCATCAAGCCGGTCGAGCGACGGCTGCTCATCGACGTGGTGCGCCGTATCGCGACCGGCGAGCTCGATCTCGCCGCGGCATCCGACTCCGCCCGCTGACCCCGCCCCCTCCGCACCCGATCCGAAAGGCCTCCCGCCCATGGCCGGTCCCCGTCACGATCCCGCCCTCTACCGCGACCGCGACGTCGTGCCGGTGCGCCGCGCGCTGATCTCGGTGAGCGACAAGACCGGCCTGCTGGAGCTCGCCGCGGCTCTCGCCGAGGCGGGGGTGGAGATCGTCTCGACGGGCGGCTCGGCGACCCTGCTGCGCGACGCGGGCTACGCGGTGACGGATGTCTCGGCGGTCACCGGCTTCGCGGAGGCCCTCGACGGGCGCGTCAAGACGCTGCACCCGAGCGTGCACGCCGGCCTGCTCGCCGACCTGCGCCTGGAGGACCACGAACGCCAGCTCGCCGCCCTCGGCATCCGGCCCTTCGAGCTGGTCGTGGTGAACCTCTACCCGTTCGTGGAGACCGTCGCCTCGGGCGCCCAGGGCGACGACGTCGTCGAGCAGATCGACATCGGCGGGCCGGCGATGGTGCGCGCGTCCGCCAAGAACCACGCGAACGTCGCGATCGTCGTCTCGCCGTCGTCCTACCCCGCGATCATCGAGGCGGTGCGCGCGGGCGGCACCGCGCTCACCCAGCGCCGCGAGCTCGCCGCGCGGGCGTTCGCGCACACCGCCGCGTACGACACGGCCGTCGCGGCGTGGTTCGCCGACGGCACGCTCGGCTCGGAGGAGGACCTGCCTGCGCACCTCACGATCAGCGCCGAGCGCCTCGACACCCTGCGCTACGGCGAGAACTCGCACCAGCGCGCCGCGATCTACTCGCGCGCCGGGGGCCACGGCATCGCCCAGGCCACGCAGCTGCAGGGCAAGGAGATGTCGTACAACAACTACGTGGACGCGGATGCCGCCCTCCGCGCCGCGTTCGACATGGTCAAGCCCGCGGTCGCGATCATCAAGCACGCCAACCCGTGCGGCATCGCCGTGACCGCCCCCAACGCCCTCGACCCGATCGCCAGCGCCCACCTGCGCGCGCACGAGTGCGACCCCGTCTCGGCCTACGGCGGGGTGATCGCGGCGAACGGCACCGTCACCCTGAAGATGGCCGAGAACCTCAAGGACATCTTCACCGAGGTCATCGTCGCCCCGGCCTTCGAGCCGGCCGCGCTCGAGGTGTTCAAGGCCAAGAAGAACCTGCGGCTGCTGCAGCTGCCCGACGACTGGCAGCAGGAGCGCATGGACGTGCGCCTCGTGTCGGGCGGTCTGCTCCTGCAGGACGCCGACCGCTTCCCCGACGACATCGACTCGGTCGCGAAGGACTGGCAGCTCGTCACCGGCGAACGTCCCGCCCAGGCCGAGATGGAGAACCTCATCTTCGCGTGGAAGGCGTGCCGCGCGGTGAAGTCGAACGCGATCGTGCTCGCGAAGGGCTCGGCCACCGTCGGCGTGGGCATGGGTCAGGTCAACCGCGTCGACTCCTGCCGTCTCGCCGTGGAGCGCGCCGGCGATCGCGCGGCCGGTGCGGTGGCGGCATCCGACGCCTTCTTCCCGTTCGCCGACGGCGCGCAGGTGCTCATCGACGCCGGCGTCTCGGCGATCGTGCAGCCCGGCGGATCGGTGCGCGACGAAGAGGTGATCGCCGCGGCGCAAGCCGCCGGCATCCCGATGTTCTTCACCGGCGAGCGCCACTTCTTCCACTGACCCGCGCGGCGGCGGTCGCGCTCAGCCCACTCAGCGAGACTGCACTCCGGCATCGAGACACGTGCGGTCCGCCGCGGTCTCGATGCGGCAGTGCAGTCTCACTCAGGAGGCGGTTGGGCGGCCGTACGCCTCGAGCAGCCGCAGCCAGACCTCGCTGACGGTGGGGTACGAGGGCACGGCGTGCCACAGGCGGGTGAGCGGCACCTCGCCGACGATCGCGATCGTCGCGGAGTGCAGCAGCTCGGCGACGTCGGGACCGACGAACGTGGCGCCGATCAGCACCCCGCGGTCCTCGTCGACGATCGCCCGGGCCCGGCCGGTGTAGTCGTCGGATGCCGCGCTCGCCCCCGCGACCCAGGACAGGTCGTAGTCGAGCACCCGGATGTTCCGCCCCGCCTTTCGAGCTGCGGCCTCGGTGAGTCCGACCGACGCGACCTCGGGATCGGTGAAGGTCACCTGCGGCACCGCGTCGTGGTCTGCGGTGGCCGCGTGCACGCCCCACGGGGAGGCATCCACCGGCTCGCCCTTCGCGCGCGCCGCGATCACGTCTCCCGCGGCCCGCGCCTGGTACTTGCCCTGGTGGGTGAGGAGTGCCCGGTGGTTGACGTCGCCGACGGCGTAGAGCCAGTCGGTGCCGCGCACGAGCATCGTGTCGTCCACATCGAGCCAGGCGCCCGGGGTCAGGCCGATCTCGTCGAGTCCCAGGTCGCCGGTGCGGGGCGTGCGCCCGACGGCGACGAGGACCTCCTCTGCCGACAGTTCGGAGCCGTCGGAGAGGGTCAGGATGGCGGTGTCGCCGTCGCGGCGGGCGGCCACGACGTCGACGCCTTCGCGCACGGTGGCGCCGAGCGCGCGCAGCGAGTCGGCCACGAGCTCGCCGGCGAACGGCTCCTGCGTGCCGAGGAGTCCGGAGCGCGCGAGGAGGGTGACGGTCGTGCCGAAACCCGCGTAGGCGGTGGCCATCTCGACGCCCACCACGCCGCCGCCGACGACGGCGAGGGATGCCGGCACCCGCTGCGCGCTCGTGGCCTCACGGCTCGTCCACGGGGCGATGTCGGCCAGACCCGGAACATCGGGCAGCAGGGCGGCGGATCCGGTGGCGACGGCCACGGCGTGACGGGCCACCAGGTCGGTGGTCGTGCCGTCGGCGGCCGTGACGCGCAGGCGCCGGGGGCCGGTGAACTCCGCGTGCCCGCGCACGAGGTCGATCCCGGCGCCGGCGACCCAGTCGGCCTGCGACTGGTCGTTCCAGTTGTGGGTGATCGCGTTGCGGCGGCGCAGCACGCCCTCGACGTCGACGTCGCCCGTGACGGCCTGCTTCGCGCCGTCGACCGCCCGGGCGGCACGCACGGCGGCGGCGCTGCGCAGCAGCGCCTTCGACGGCATGCACGCCCAGTACGAGCACTCGCCGCCGACCAGTTCGGCCTCGACGAGCGCGGTGCGCATCCCGCCCTGCACGGCACGGTCGGCCACGTTCTCGCCCACCGCCCCCGCCCCGATCACGATGACGTCGTACTCGATCTCGCTCATGCCTTCACGCTAGTCCCGCCCCGTCGTGTGCGGGCCGGTGCATCCCGCCCCGATCGCTGCCGAACGGTCGCAACTCGCCGCGCGGGGCGGTGGGCGCACGGCGTGCTGCGACCGCTCGTCGAGGGTGGGGTCGCTCCACGGCGATGTCCGATTTCCGCGAGCCGTGGCATCCGGAGCGTGTCAGGGTAGAGGCATGAGCCTGGCCATGACCTTCGACGAGCGGTACCGCGTGATCGACTCGCGCGACACCCGCTTCGACGGGCAGTTCGTCACGGCGGTGCGCTCGACCGGCATCTACTGCCGCCCCAGCTGCCCCGCGCGCACGCCCAAGCCCGCGAACGTCACGTTCTACGCGACCTCCGCGGCGGCGCACGAGGCCGGCTACCGCGCGTGCAAGCGCTGCCTGCCCGAGGCGGCCCCCGGCTCGCCCGCCTGGAACCTCCGCGGCGACGTCACCGCGCGCGCCATGCGGCTCATCGCCGACGGCGTCGTCGAGCGCGAGGGCGTGCCCGGCCTCGCGGCCCGCCTCGGCTATTCACCGCGCCACCTCACGCGCCTGCTCACCGCCGAGCTCGGCGCGGGGCCCCTCGCCCTCAGCCGCGCGCACCGCGCCCACACCGCGCGCATGCTGCTCGTCGGCACCGACATGCCCGCCGCCGACGTCGCGTTCTCGGCCGGCTTCGCCAGCATCCGGCAGTTCAACGACACCGTGCGGGAGGTGTTCGGGATGCCTCCCCTCGAGCTGCGCGCCCGGCGCCGCGGCTCGGCTCCGGTCGCACCCGGCGCGATCGACCTCGTGCTCCCGCATCGCGGGCCGATCGACACCGCGGGGCTGTTCGCGTGGATGGCGGCGCGGGCGATCCCGGGCGTGGAGACCGCGACCGCCACGGCGTTCGCCCGCACCCTGCGCCTGCCCGGCGGGCCGGCATGGTTCGAGATCCGCGAGGACGCCGGGCGCATCCGCCTGCGCGCCCGGCTGACGAGCCTCGGCGACCTGTCCACCCTCGTCACCCGCGCCCGGCGGCTGTTCGACCTCGACGCCGATCCGCTCGCGATCGACGACGCGCTCGCCGCGCACGACGAGCTGCGGCCGCTCGTCGCGGCGACCCCCGGCATCCGCGTCCCCGGCGCCGCCGACCCGCACGAGATGCTCATCCGCGCGATGGTCGGGCAGCAGATCACGGTGGTCGCCGCCCGCACCGCCCTCACCGCGCTCGCCGAGGCGCTGGGGGAGCGTGTCGACGGATTCGACGACGCCCACCTGCTCTTCCCGACGATGTCGACGATCGCCGAGCGCGGCGCCGAGGTGCTGCGCGGACCGGGCGCACGCATCCGCGCCCTCACCGGCGCCGCGGCCGCGCTCGCCGCGGGCGAGTTGCGGCTCGGCCCCGGCGACGACGGCGCCGAACAGCGCGCCGCCCTGCTGGCGATGCCCGGCATCGGACCCTGGACCGCCGACTACGTGCGGATGCGCGTGCTCGCCGATCCCGATGTGTTCCTCCCCGGCGACGTCGCCGTGCGGGCGGGCGCTGCGGCATCCGGTCTCCCCGGCGACGCCGTGCCCCTCACCGCCTGGGCGGCGCGCACCGCCCCCTGGCGCAGCTACCTCACCGCCCACCTGTGGCGCGCCGTGCCGGCCCGTCCGCCCCGAACCGCCCGCCCCGCCCGGAAGGATCCGCGCTCATGACCACCGCCACCCTCGAGACCCTCGACACCCCCGACGGCGCCTTCTCGATCCTGGCCGACGCCGACGGCCGCGTGCTCGTCGCCGGATGGACCGCCGACCCCGACGCCGTGCTCGCGCGCCTGCACCCGAAGAACCGCCCCGCGACGATCGCGGAGGGGGAGACGGATGCCGCATCCGCCGTCCGCGCCTACTACGCCGGCGACGTCACGGCGATCGACGAGGTCGAGGTCCGCCAGTTCGGCACACCTCTGCAGACCGCCGGGTGGGCGGCGCTGCGCCGGATCACGCCGGGGGAGCCGCTCACCTACACCGGGTTCGCCGCCGAGCTGGGCTCCCCGAGCGCCGTCCGCGCCGCGGCATCCATCTGCGCCCGCAACGCCCCCGCCCTGTTCGTGCCCTGTCACCGCGTGCTGCGCAGCGACGGCAGCCTCGGCGGCTTCGCGTGGGGCCTGGACGTCAAGCACTCCCTCCTCCTGCGCGAGGCCGCCTGACCCCCTGCGGCCGGAGAGGCAGAGGGCGGGGAGAATGAGCGAGACTTGCGCGCGACGCGATCCTGGGAATAGCCTGGAAAGCTGTCGGCCGCACCCGCGGACGCCCCATGCAGAGGAGGATGCCATGCACATGATCGTCATCACGCCGGTCCGTCGCTCCTCCCCGGCCCCGACGCGCACGCTCCTTCCCTGAGCCGCGCCGGCATATCGCCGGCCCCCGCAGCGTTCCGGTCCAGAGTGGCGACATCCGCCGTCGCCGCGCCTCCGCGCCCCGTCACGTCTTTCCGCACCACCCGCGCCACCGACATCCCACAAGGATCATGAGCACCATCTCCACCCCCACCCCGCCGTCCGCCCCCGAAAGACTTTCGACCCTCCGCGCCCTCGCCCGGCTGATCCCGTTCGCCCGGCCGGTGATGGGGCGACTCGTGCTCGGCGCGGTCAGCGCGCTGATCGCGAGCCTGCTCGCCCTGGCCATCCCGCTCGTGCTCGAAGTGGTCGTGCAGGGCCCGATCGCCTCCGGCGACTTCGGGCAGATCGCGTGGGGCGCCGTCGCCATCCTCGTGCTCGGCCTGTTCGAGGCCGGGATGGTGTGGCTGCGTCGCTGGTTCGTCCTCGCGCCCGCCACCGCCGTGGAGTACGACCTGCGGCAGGGGTTCTACTCGCGCCTGCAGCGCCTGCCGGTCGCCTTCCACGATCGCTGGCAGTCGGGGCAGCTGCTCAGCCGCATGATGCAGGACATCAGCATGCTGCGACGCTGGCTCGCGTTCGGCGTCGTGCTGCTGGTGGTCAACGTGCTGACGATCCTGGTCGGCCTCGTGCTGCTGTTCCGGTGGCACTGGCTGCTGGGCACGATCTTCCTGATCTGCTCGGCACCGCTGTGGTACACCGGCTACCGCTTCGAGCAGACCTACGGCACCCTCGCCCGGCAGAGCCAGGACCAGGCCGGCGACCTCGCCACCTCCGTCGAGGAGAGCGTGCACGGCATCCGCGTGCTCAAGGCGTTCGGCCGCGGCAAGCACGCGCTGCAGAAGTTCACCCGCCAGGCCGAGACGCTGCGCGAGACCGAGCTGCGCAAGGCGCGGGCGGTCGGGGTGATCTGGTTCTGGCTGGTGCTGCTGCCGGACATCGCCTTCGCCCTCTGCCTGGGCGCGGGCATCTACCTCGTGCAGCTCGGTCAGGTGCAGGTCGCCGAGCTGGTCGCATTCTTCGCGATGGCGACGGTGCTGCGCTGGCCGATGGAGTCGATCGGCTTCCTCTTCTCGTTCCTGATCGACGCCCGCACCGCGACCGACCGCATCTTCGAGGTGTTCGACGAGCGCAACACCATCACCGATCCGGACGCGCCGAAGCGCATCGCGCAGCCCCGCGGCGCGCTCGCGTTCGAGGGCGTGCACTTCCGGTACCAGGATGCTGCGCCCACCGAGCGCGATCTGATCGACGGCGTCGATCTCGTGCTCGAGCCCGGCGAGACGATGGCGCTCGTGGGTCTCACCGGGTCGGGCAAGACCACCCTCACCACTCTCCCCACGCGGCTGTACGACGTCACCGGCGGCCGGGTCGTGCTCGACGGGGTGGACGTCCGCGACCTGAGTCTCGAGGAGCTGCGCACCCACGTGGGCATGGCGTTCGAGGACGCCACGCTGTTCTCCCAGACCGTGCGCGACAACGTGCTGCTCGGGCGGGAGGACCTCGTCGCCGGAAGCCCCGAGGCCGAGGCGGTGCTGCGCGAAGCGCTCGCCGTCGCGCAGGCCGGGTTCGTCGACGACTTGCCCGACGGCGTCGACACCGTGATCGGCGAGGAGGGGCTGAGTCTGTCCGGTGGACAGCGGCAGCGCCTGGCCCTGGCCCGTGCGGTCGCCGCGCGCCCCGCGGTGCTCGTCCTCGACGACCCGCTGTCGGCCCTCGACGTCGACACCGAGGCGCTCGTGGAGGACGCCCTGCGCGAAGTGCTCAAGGGCACGACGGCGCTCGTCGTCGCGCACCGCCCGTCGACGGTGATGCTCGCCGATCGCGTGGCGCTGCTGGAGGAGGGCCGCATCTCCGCGGTCGGCCGCCACTCCGACCTGCTGCGCAGCAGCGAGCACTACCGGCACGTGATCTCCAGCCTCGAGCTGGCCGAGAAGGTGGGGACGGATCCCGAGCGGGTCCGCGGAAGCGAGGTGAACCGATGAGCGCCGTCACCGTCGAGGGCATCTCCGGCGAGGACCGGTCCGACTACACGCGCGACGAGAGCCGCAGCATCCGTCGTCGTTCCCTGCGCCTGCTGGGATCGCTCGTCTCGCCGCTGAAGCGGCAGCTCGCGCTCGCCGCCGTCGTGCTGATCGTCTCGACCGTGCTGCGCGTGGCCGGCCCCGCGCTCATCGCATACGGCCTGAACAACGCCCTGCCGGCGGTGATCGCGCAGACCGACTGGATGCCGACGATCGGCGTCGTGGCCGTGTTCCTCGCCGCGGGCATCGGGGGAGCCGCGCTCATCGGCTGGTACGTCGTGGTGGCCGCACGCCTCACGCAGGCGATCATGCTCGACCTGCGCAAGCGCATCTTCCTGCACACGCAGCGGCTCAGTCTCGAGTTCCACGAGTCGTACACGTCGGGACGCATCATCTCCCGGCAGACGAGCGACCTCGACACCATCCGCGAGCTGCTCGACGGCGGCCTGAACGAGCTCGTCTCGGGGATCCTGTACGGCGGATTCACGCTCGTCGCACTGCTGCTGCTGGACTGGCAGTCGGGCGTGATCCTGCTGGTGATGGGCTTCCCGCTGTATCTGCTGATGCGCTGGTTCTACATCCGCTCGCAGCGGGTGTACCGCGAGTCGCGCGTGATCAGCGCCAAGGTGATCGTCAAGTTCGTCGAGACCATGACCGGCGTGCGCGCGGTGAAGGCCTTCCGCAAGGAGACCCGCAACGACGACGAGTTCGGCGGACTCGCGCAGGACTACCGCGAGGTCAACATGCGCTCGATCCGCCTGTTCGGCACGTTCGAGCCCGGCCTCATGGCCGTGGCCGCCGTGACGGTGGCCCTGGTGCTGCTGTGGGGCGGCATCCGCGTCGTGGACGGATCGCTCCTCATCGGCACGCTGCTGGCAGCGGTGCTGTACGTGCGCAACTTCTTCGCGCCCCTGCAGGAGGTGGCGTTCTTCCTCAACTCCTATCAGTCGGCCACGGCGGCGCTCGAGAAGGTGTCCGGCGTGCTGGAGGAGCAGCCGACGGTGCCCGACCCGACCACCCCGATCGCCCTGTGGACCTCGCGCGGTCACGTCCGGTTCGAGGACGTGCGCTTCGGGTACTCGACGGGCAAGACGATCCTGCCGGACTTCTCGCTGGACATCCCCGCCGGGCAGACCATCGCTCTCGTGGGCACGACCGGCGCGGGGAAGTCCACCCTCGCGAAGCTGGTGTCGCGGTTCTACGACCCGACCGAGGGACGCATCACGCTCGACGACGTCGATCTGCGCGAGGTGCACCCGAAGGACCTGCGGCGCGCGATCGTGATGGTCACGCAGGAGGCGTATCTGTTCAGCGGGACGGTGGCCGACAACATCGCCCTCGGCAAGCCCGACGCGACGATGGATCAGATCCGTGCCTCGGCGCGCGCGGTGGGGGCGGATGCCTTCATCCAGGCGCTCCCCGACGGATACGACACCGATGTGAACAAGCGCGGCGGGCGCGTGTCGGCGGGTCAGCGGCAGCTGATCTCGTTCGCACGGGCTTTCCTCGCCGATCCGGCGGTGCTGATCCTCGACGAGGCCACGGCCTCGCTCGACATGCCCAGCGAGCGGATGATCCAGGAGGCGCTGCAGACCCTGCTCGCCGACCGCACAGCCATCATCATCGCCCACCGTCTGTCGACCGTCGCGATCGCCGATCGCGTGCTCGTGATGGAGCACGGCGAGATCATCGAGGACGACACCCCCGCCGAGCTCATCGCCGGCGAGGGCAAGTTCGCGCAGCTGCACGCCGCCTGGCGCGAATCCCTGGTCTGACAGCGCGGGGATCGACGCGCGCGCTGCGGGGCCTCAACGATTCGGGTGGCGCGACGCGCGGTGTCCTGCGCATCGACGCGGCGTGTCGCGACACCCGAACCAGACCAGCGGATGCCTCGGCTGAAGGGGTCGCGGATCATACTCTTTGTCGCGAATTGACGGTATACCTCTCGAAGCAACACCCGTAACATTTGTCACAGAAGTCGGCCCGAACCGCCTTCATCTCGCCCGAAAAGCACCGATGAGGAAGGGTTCTGCGCATGTCAGACACGACGACCACGAGGCGCCGTTGGCGAGGACGCCGGCTGCGCGCCGTCCTGGCCGGAGGCCTCGTCCTCGGCGTCGGCGCGGCGATCACCCTCGCCGCCTGGACCGACAACGAGTACGCGACCGGCACCTTCACCGCCGGGCAGTTCAACCTCCAGGGATCGATCGACGGTGCCACCTACGCCGACCACGCCTCCGCGGCAGGAGCCGCGACGCTGAGCTTCTCGACGCCGTTCTCGAACCTCGCACCGAGCCAGACCGTGTACGCGGGATTCTGGCTGCGTCTGGCGGCGGGCACGACGACGGCCGCGAACCTCCAGCTCGTCGGCTACACCGGCACCGGTGCCGCGGCGCCGCAGCTGACGTACTCCATCTACCTGATCCCCGCCGCCGGCACGTGCAACGCCACGACGGCCACCGGTACCGCGATCGCCACCGGGCTGCTCAGCAGCACCACCGCCACCAGCACGGTCGTGCCGCTGGCTGCTCCCGTGGGAGCAGCGGCCGGTGCCGCGCAGCAGCTGTGCTTCGCGGTGGCCTCGAGCGCGAGCCTCGCCCAGAACACCACTGCCACCGGCACCTGGCAGTTCACGGCGACCTCGACGTAAGCGGCGCGGACGGTCATGCGCCCGTTCCGCGCCGCCGCACCGGAGGACCGCCAGCGCGGCAGGCGCTGGCCGCGGTTGCGCGCCCTCCTAGCGGGTGGGCTCGTGCTCGGGATCGGCGCCACGGTGACGCTCGCGGCGTGGACGGACAGCGAGTACACCGCGGCGACCCTCACCGCGGGGAGGTTCGGCATCCTGGGCAGCATGAACGGCGCGGCCTTCGCCGACCACGCCACGAGCCCCGGCGCGACGCTGACCTTCAGCCCCGCGCTCGGGGCGGTGTATCCGGGCGCGCCGCCCGGGTTCACCACCGTGCAGATCCGCACCGCCTCGACAGCCTCGGGAGGCTTCAACTCCGTCGCCGGGACGGTGTCGATGCAGACCTCGACCGCCGCGACCGGGGGACTCGCGGGCGCCCTCGTCTACGCGGTGCGGGTGATCCCGACGGGGTCCAGCTGCAACGAGGCGCTCTTCTCCAATGCGGCGGCACCGGTCATCGTGCCGAACGCCACGCCGCTCACCACGGCGGTCGGCGCATCCGCCGCCAACGTGCAGACCGTGGCGGCGTCCGCGGGCTCGACGGTGTCGTACTGCGTCCGGATCGCTCTGCCGCTCACGGCGCCCGACGGCATCCAGAACTCGTCCACCCCGGTCGTCTGGCAGTTCGCGGGGACGACATGAGCACGCGCGCGCCTCGTGTCGCGCTCGCAGCGGGTGCGGCCGTCTCGGCGGCGCTGCTGACCGGCGGGCTGGCGGTGGCATCCGCGGCGAGCGCCGCGACGCAGACCACCGTCGTGCAGGGGGAGGTGATCCGGCTCGTCTCCTCGCTGGACACCGCGGCGGCCTCGGCGATGACGACGGGCTTCCCGGTGTCGTGGGACGTCGCCGTGAGCGCCGCGCGGCCCGACGGCGTCATCGACCTGCGGATCGACGGCGCCGTGCCGTCCGACGCCTTCACGGTCACCGTGCGTTCGTGCGCGGTCGAGTGGACCCCGACCGGCTGCGCCACCGGCGCGCAGACCCTGGCGGCGGGGACCGCCGCCGCGCCCCTTCCGCTCCCGCGTCAGAGCGCGGACGCACCCGGGTGGTATCGGATCGACGTCGTGCTGGAACGCGCCGAGCCGGGGGCGACCGCGACGCTGGAGTTCCGCGCGATCGGCACGGGTTCGGACCCGGCGCCCTCGATGCTGCCCGTGACCGGAGGGGTGCTCGCACCGCTGTTCGTGCCGGCGATCGGCGCCATCCTGCTCGGGCTGGCCGTGGCCGGCATCTCGCGCTGGCACCGGAGGTACGACGCATGAGGGCGACGGGACGGATGCTGGTGGCCGCCGCAGGGCTCGTCCTCGCGCTGGGCGCACTCACGGCCGCGCACCCCACCGAGGCGGCCTGGACCGACGGCGAGTACGCCCAGGCGACGATCGCCTCGACGATCCTCGCCGCACCGGCCAAGGGCGTGTGCGCGGCGAATCTCGCGTCGTTCACCGTGAACTGGACGCCGTCGGCGACCATCCCGGCGGCGACCGGCTATCTCGTCACCGCGACCAACCCGTCGACCGGCGCGGTGGTCGGGGGCCCGATCTCCCTGACTCCGGGAACGGTGTCCTCCTACACGAGCGGCACACTGCTCGGATCTCTGATCGCCGGCACGTACAACATCAACGTCGTCGCGGTCTATCAGAATTGGCGATCGACGCCCATCACCTGGCCGGTCACGGTGATCGTCCTCGGCCTCCTGGTGAGCTGTTGAGCACCGTGCGCGCGGGGCGGGCCCGCGGCATCCTCGGATCCGTCCTGCTGAACGTGCTCGCTGTCGGCGGGTCGATCTGCATCCTGCTCGTCCTGGCCGCGCTGCTGTTCCACATCACGATCGTGATGTTCGCGACCGGCTCGATGGCGCCCGCCATCCCGTCGGGGTCCATCGCGTTCGTGCGCGAGATGCCCGCCCGCGACATCTCGATCGGCGACGTCGTCACGGTCGAGCGCCCGGGCGAGCTCCCTGTCACCCACCGCGTGGTGGAGGTGCTCGGCGTCGAGGGGGACTCGGCGACCTTCCGCATGAAGGGGGACGCGAACGTCGAGGCCGATCCCTTCGACTACACGGCCACGACGGTGCGACTGGTGATGTGGTCGTTCCCCGGCGTCGCGCCCGTGATCGTGTGGTTCCGCAATCCGTTCCTCCTGGGCGCGATCACCCTCGGCGCGGCCGCGCTGGTCACCTGGGCGTTCTGGCCGCGCGAGTCGCCGGCGCGCGGCCGCACGTCGACCCCCGATCCTTAGCGCCTCAGCTCGGGGCGGAGAAGGCGACGAGGTCTCGGTGGGGGAGGGGGATCCGAGACCCCGCCGCCGGTCGCAACCACCCCGGCCCGTCGCCGTGCTGCGCGGAGGAGGTCAGATCCTGATCTCGGCGATGACCTCGCCGTACTCGGTCTCGTCCACGGGCGTGAAGCCCACGCGGGTGAAGAACGCCTCGGGCCCGCCCTCGCCGGCCTCGTAGACCACATCGACGTGATCGAAGCCGCGGTCGCGGGCCTCGGCGACAAGCTTCTCGACGGCGAATCGGCCGACACCCGAGCCCTGCGCGTCGGCGTCGACGTTGATGCGCCAGAGCACGGAGCGGAAGTGCTCCTGCGGATCGTCGGCGTCGAAGTTCGCGCTCACGAACCCGACGACCGCCCCGCCGTCGTCGACCACGACGCGCTGCCAGGTGCTCTGCGGGTTCACCACGGTGGCCGCGACGCCATAGCTCACCGGCGACAGGTACTCCTCCTGTCCCGGCTTGAGCGACAGGTTGTTGACCGCCACGATGGTGGCGGCGGACAGTTCGACCAGGCGCAGTTCACCCATGAGCACAGGGTATCCCCCCGGTGCGTGCCATGGGGACTCTCATGGCGCGCCGTCACTCGGCGTTCATGTCGACAGTTATCTCGACATCAAGATACTTTGCCCGTTTGGGCTAGGCTGGAATCCGACGCGAACGGAGACATGACCGGTGACCGAACCGACCATCATCTACACCTACACCGACGAGGCTCCGGCCCTGGCGACCGCCTCCTTCCTGCCGATCGTGCAGGCCTTCACCGGGCAGGCCGGAGTCGAGATCGAGACCCGCGACATCTCGCTCGCCGGTCGGGTGCTGGCGGCGTTCCCGCAGAAGCTCACCCCCGACCAGCAGGTCGGCGACGCGCTGGCCGAGCTCGGCGGTCTCGCCACGCTTCCCGAGGCGAACATCATCAAGCTCCCCAACATCTCCGCGTCGATCCCGCAGCTCAAGGCCGCGATCGCGGAGTTGCAGGGCCAGGGCTACGACATCCCCGACTACCCCGACGACCCGCAGTCGATCGAGGACAAGGACGTGCGCGCCCGTTACGACCGCATCAAGGGCTCCGCGGTCAACCCCGTGCTGCGCGAGGGCAACAGCGACCGCCGTGCACCGCTGTCGGTGAAGAACTACGCGCGCAAGCACCCGCACCGCAACAAGGCGTTCGCGGCGGGCTCCAAGACGCGCGTGGCCACGATGGGGCACGACGACTTCAAGAGCAACGAGAAGTCGTGGGTCGCCGCTCACGACGACGTGCTCACCATCCGCCACACCGCCGAGGACGGCACCGTGACGGTGCTCAAGGACAACCTCAAGGTGCTGCCGCGTGAGATCGTCGATGCCACGTTCCTGTCGGCATCCGCTCTCGACGCGTTCCTCGCCGAGACGATCGCGACGGCCAAGGCCGAGAACCTGCTCTACTCGGTGCACCTCAAGGCCACGATGATGAAGGTCAGCGACCCGATCATCTTCGGCCATGTCGTCAAGACCTACTTCGCCGACGTGTTCGACCGCTTCGGCGACCGCATCGCCGCGGCGGGTCTCAACCCGAACAACGGGCTGGGCGGCATCCTGTCGGGTCTGTCCTCCGTCGAGGGCGGACAGGAGATCACGGATGCCTTCGGCCGGGCGGTGGCAGACGGGGCACGCCTGTCGTACACCAACTCCGACAAGGGCATCACGAACCTGCACGTGCCCTCCGACGTGATCGTCGACGCCTCGATGCCGGCTCTCGTCCGCAACGGCGGGAAGCTCTGGGGCGTGGACGGCGGCGAGGACGACACGCTCGCCGTGATCCCCGACTCGTCCTACGCCGGGGTCTACCAGACCGTGATCGACGACGTCATCGCGAATGGGCCGCTCGATCCCGCCACGATCGGCACCGTCCCCAACGTCGGCCTCATGGCGCAGGCGGCCGAGGAGTACGGCAGTCACGACAAGACGTTCGAGATCGCCGCGGCCGGCCGCGTCGAGATCGTCGACGGCGACGGCAACGTCGTCATCGAGCACGATGTGCAGACCGGCGACATCTGGCGCGCGACGCAGACGAAGTACATCGCCGTCGTCGACTGGGTCGGGCTGGCCGTGCGCCGGGCCCGCGCGTCGGGTGCTCCGGCGGTCTTCTGGCTCGACGTGAACCGCGCGCACGACGCGCAGATCATCGCGAAGGTGTATCAGGCGCTGGCCACGATCGACACCCAGGGCATCGAGTTGACGATCCTGTCGCCGGCCGAGGCCACCCGCTACACGCTTGCCCGCATGCGCCACGGCCTGGACACCATCTCGGTGACCGGCAACGTGCTGCGCGACTACCTCACCGACCTCTTCCCGATCCTCGAGGTGGGCACCTCGGCCAAGATGCTCTCGATCGTGCCGCTGCTCGCGGGCGGCGGCCTGTTCGAGACCGGCGCCGGCGGCTCGGCCCCCAAGCACGTCGAGCAGCTCGTGAATGAGGACTACCTGCGGTGGGACTCGCTGGGCGAGTTCTTCGCGCTGGCCGCCTCGCTGGAGCACTACGCGGGCTTCACGGGCAACGCGCGCGCGCAGGTGCTGGCCGACACGCTGGACGCCGCGACCGGCACCTTCCTCGAGAACGACAAGTCGCCGGGTCGCGCGATCGGCACGATCGACAACCGCGGCAGCCACTTCTACCTCGCGCTCTACTGGGCGCAGGAGCTCGCGGCGCAGACCGCGGACGCGGAGCTCGCCGCGGCCTTCGCTCCGGTGGCCGAGAGCCTCGGCGCCCATGAGGACGCGATCGTCGCCGAACTGAACGCCGTGCAGGGCTCGCCCGTCGAGATCGGCGGGTACTACCGTCCGGATGCGGGTCTCGTCGCCGGCGTGATGCGCCCCTCGGTGACGCTGAACGGCATCATCGACGCGCTGGCCTGACGCCGGAACGGTCGAGGAGCGGATGCCGGCGGCATCCGCTCCTCGTCGTTTCGGCGGTCCCGGGATCAGAGCGCCGGGAACCGCCACACGGCGGTGCTGAGCGGATGCCCCGGCCGCACGCCGGGGAGGAGGGCGACCCCGTCGATCCCCACGCCGCGGGGCTCGACGAGGCGGGCGCCCGGCAGGTCGGCGGCCACGAACGCGTCGAACGCCGCGCGCAGGGCGGAGGAGCGGAACACCCCGCCGATCGCGCACACCGCGGGGGAGTCTGTGAGGCCCACACGGGCGAGCGATGCCACGGCACTGGTGGCGAGCTCCCGCGCGGCGCGACGGCTGATCGCGAGGGCCACCGCGTCGCCGGCGTCGGCCAGGCGCGCGACGGGCTCGGCGAACGAGGCGATGACCCCCACCTTGTGCGCGTCGGCCTGCAGGTCGAGGTAGGCGTCGGGCAGCTCGGGCCAGCGGCCCGTGACCACGTCGGTGAGCTCCGTCGCGGGGCCGCGCCCGTCGTACGCGCGCATGACCGCGTCGAGCGCCTCGCGTCCGATCCAGAAGCCGCTGCCGGCGTCGCCCATGAGGTAGCCCCATCCGTCGACGCGGGCGACGGATGCCTCTCCCACCGCGAGCGTGACCACGCCGGTGCCGGCGGCGACCACGGTGCCGCGCTCATCGCCGAGCGCGCCGAGGAACGACGTGGTCGAATCGTGCGCGAGCACTGCGGTGCGCACGCCGGTTCCCTCGAGCAGACCGGCCAGCGCCGCGGGGTCGGCCTCGGCGGCGGTCAGCCCCGATACGCCGGCTGCGACCACGTCGGCCGCTCCGGGGGCGTCCGCGAGCACCGCTCGCGCGACCGCGGCGAGCTGCGGCAGAAGGGGCGTGTCGGTGCGGATGCCGGGGAACGTGCGGTCTTCCGTGGCGCCGGAGACGCGTACCTTGATGCCGGTCTGGCCGGCGTCGATCGCCAGCACGCTGTCGTGGTGCACACGGCAACGATAGTCGTCGCCCGGATGCTCCCCGACGTCGCGGATCAGTAGTGGACCGAGACCTCGACGCCCTTCGGCGCCCAGTCGTAGACGTACTTCGCGGCCGCGATGGTCATGTTGATGCAGCCGTGGCTCATCGGCGAGCCGAAGTTGCTGTGCCAGTAGGTGCCGTGGAAAGCGACGTCGCCGTTGAAGTACGACACCCACGGCACGTCGGGCGTGAAGTAGTTCGGCGCCTGCGTGAGGTCGCGGTTGCCCATGTTCTGCATCGACGTCTTCCAGCCGATGCGGAAGTTGCCGGTGGGCGTGTAGTTGGGCGCCAGGCCGGACGAGACCGCCCACGACTGCACGACGGCGCCGTTCTCGTAGAGGTAGACGCGCTGCTGGCTGAGGTCGACGTCGATCGTGCGCACCAGGGCCGTGGTCGTGAACGGCGCCTCCGAGACGGGGAGGGCGTAGGCGGCGTTGCCGCCGGCCAGCTGCGCGGCGAAGGCCGCGGCCACGCCCGTGGTCGCGCCGAGCGTGCGCCCCACGACGCCGGGGGTCTCGTCGCTGAGCGCGTTGCCGGCCGTGTCGGTGATGGTGGTGGCGTTCACCGGTGCGCGGTCGATCAGCCCGGGCAGGACGTCGACGGATGCCTGGATCGCGGCCGTGTTCGCGGTGACCGAGAACACGCCCTTGTCGTCGGAGGCCACGGTGAGCCAGGATGCGGCGACCGCGCGGTCGATCGGCACGGTGCGCTCGGCGCCCACGTAGAAGCCGACGGCGTCGAGCATGCCGTTGAGCTTGGCGGCCTCCGCCTGGGCGTTGGCGGTGGTGGCGACCGAGTCGACCGGTACCGACGTGGCGGGGAGGTCGACACGCGTCTGGCCGGTGGCGAACGCGTCGTGCAGCGCCTTCTCGACGACGGCGAGGTCGATGCCCTCGCCGGCGACGGACGGAGCGGCGGCGAACGAGCCGGTCGCGGCGTCGAAGGAGACGGTCGCGGCGACCGGGTCGGTGAACATCGAGGGGGCGGCCCTCCGCAGCGCCGCAGTGGCGACGACCGGGTCGACGGTCACGGGGGCGTCGATCGCGGGTGAGAACCACGCGGTCGGATTCCACATCGGCCGATCGGCGAACGCGGCGTCGGCGAGGGCCTTCGCGTCGACGGTGGCGCCGAGGGCGGCACCGGTGACCTGGGCGTCGCGGCCCGCGCCGGTGAGCACGATGGTGGTCGCGTCGAGGCGCTGCTGCACGGCCTCGGCCGCGGAGCCCGGGGTGAGTCCGCCGACGGGGACGCCGGCGATGGCGGTCCCGGGGGCGATCAGCACGAGCGAGGTGGCGACCAGACCGATCAGCGCGGCGCCGGCGGGGATGCCGATCCACAGCGCGAGGCGGCGCTTCTTGGGCGCCGGCTCGACGGGGGCCCACGCGTAGCCGGGATCGCCGCCGTCGATGTCGGCGGGCGCGGTCTCGGGCAGCGCGACGGTGTCGACGGGGTCGCCGGACGGCGCCTCATCGGCTTGCGGTTTGGTGGCCAGATCGGTCACGCACGTACCCCCTTGACGGTGTTTCCCCACCACCTATGGTAAAGGACGCCCGCCGAACGCAGGCAACGGTCTCGTTACGGCTGGGGACGTCAGTCGGACGAGCGGATGCCGCGGCATCCGCTCGTCGGAACTCACGGAGTGCAGATCTCCTGGAATTTCTGCAGCGGTGCCTGGATGTCGGAGGCGATGGCGGCGGAATCTCCGAGTTTGCCGACATCTCCGTCGGCGACCGCCTTCATCACCTCTGCGGCGCGTTCGAACGCGGTACGCAGCGGGGGGAGGAGAGCGGCGACCTCGTCGTTGGTCACCTGCCCGGTCGCGTCGCCGAGCTTCGCGGCCGCGGCCTTCATGCTCTCGACCACGACCGCCGGGTCATCGGTCGCCGCGGACTGGAACTCGGTGGCGGCGTCCGAGATGGTCTGCTGCACGAGCGCGCACGCATCGGCGGAGGACTGCCCTGCATCGCCGGGCTGGTCGACGGGACCGGAGCTGGAGCCGCCGGCGGTCGAGCCCCCGCCGAACCCCGTGCAGGCGGTCAGCCCGAGCGTCGAGACGGCGGCGATGGTGAGAGCGGCGATGAGCCGTCCGGCGGGAATGCGCGGCATGGAGAACCTCCTCGTCCCGGCCCACCCTAAGCGAGCGCGGCCGCCTCCGCGAATGTAACGAGTTTGTAAACGCGCCGGTCAAAATGTGTCCCGTCGCTTGCGGATCTTTTGTTCGTAAGGTCTACTAACAAACGTGACCACCTCGGAGACGCAGAGCGCACCCTCGCTCCTGGAGACGCCGCCCCTCCCCGCCCGCACGTCCGGTGCGGGCCGCACCCTGCGGCAGGGTGCGAAGGTGCTGCCCGAGCACGCGCGCGGACACAACCGTGCCCTGGTGCTGCAGACGCTGTTCCACCGCGGGGCGATGAGCCGCGCCGACCTGTCCCGCGAGACCGGGCTCACCCGCGTCACGATCTCCGACCTCGTCGCCGAGCTCATCTCCGACGGATTCGTCGCAGAGATGGGCGTACGCGAGGCATCCGGACCCGGAAAGCCCGCGATGCTGGTCGACCTGGACCGCGACGGTCACCGCATCGTCGGACTCGACCTCTCCGGCAGCGACGTGTTCATCGGGGCGGTCCTCACGCTCGACGGAGAGATCGTCGTGCGTCGCGAGACGCCCGTGCCCGGCGCGAGCGACGACGTCGTCGCCGCGGTGGTCGCCCTCGCGCAGGAGCTCGTCTCCGAGGCCCACGCACCCGTGCTGGGGGTGGGCGTCGGCACGCCCGGTGTGGTCGACGACCGCGGCGTCATCCTCACCGCCCCCAACCTCGGCTGGGCCGGGTTCGACCTCGAAGGTGCGCTGCGCGCGGCCCTCGACCTGCCCGTGCTCGTGGCCAACGACGCGAACGCCGCGGTGCTCGCCGAGTACACCTTCGGCGGCGCCGGCGCAGACGTGCTCCTGGTCAAGGTCGGCCGCGGTGTCGGCTCGGGCCTGCTCGCCGGCGGACAGCCGCTGCGCGGCAGCCGCTTCGCCGCGGGCGAGATCGGGCACGTGACGGTCGGCACCGACGGCGGCCCGCTGTGCAAGTGCGGGAAGATCGGATGCCTCGAGGCCTGGCTGTCCGTCCCGTCGCTCACCGCGCGGCTCGACGAGGCCGGCACCGCCGCCCGCGAGGGCGTGCTGCGCGACGCGGGGGAGCGGCTCGGCATCGCCCTCGCACCCGTGGTCGGCGCCCTCGATCTGTCGGAGATCGTGCTCTCCGGCCCGTCCGAACTCCTCGACGGTCCCCTCGCGGATCAGACCGTCGAGACCCTCCGCACGCGAACGCTCGCGCGTTTCCACGACGGCGTGACCGTGCGGATGACGGAGCAAGGCCAGGACATCGTCCTGCGCGGCGCCGCCGTCATGGTCCTCTCGGGACAGCTGGGCGTCTCGTAGCGGACGGGGTCGGCACCGACCCCGCGAATCCCCCCCCGGATGGGCCACCCGGTCCATCCCCACCATGAGAACAAGGAAGTCACATGAACAAGAAGCTGGGAGCAATCGCCCTCCTCGGTGCGTCCGCCGTGGCGCTCGCGGGCTGCTCGGGAGGCGCCGGCGGCGGCGCGTCCAGCGCGGCGGCGACGGGAACGCTGACGGTCTGGCTGGTCGGCACCGACACCCCGCAGGACGCGCGCGATTACCTGAAGACGACGTTCGAGAAGGAGCACTCGGGCTGGACGCTCAACATCGAGCAGAAGACCTGGGCGGACACGAGCGACAACTACGTCGCCGCCCTCTCGTCCAACGACGCGCCCGACGTCGTCGAGGTCGGCAACACGCAGGCGCCGGGGTTCATCTCGCAGGGGCTGTTCGAGGACATCTCCGACATCCAGTCCACGCTGGGCGGCAGCGACCTGCTGAAGAGCTTCGTCGAGCTCGGCTCCGATGCCGGCAGCCTGTACGCCGCGCCGTACTACGCCGGCTCCCGGGTCGTGTTCTACTCGCCGTCGACCTTCACCGGCACCGTGCCGACGACGCTCGACCAGTACGTCGCCGACGGCGTCGCGATGAAGACCGCCACCAAGTCGGGCATCTACGCGCCCGGCAAGGACTGGTACAACGCGCTTCCCTACGTCTGGGCGCACGGCGGCGAGATCGCCGTGAAGAACGGCGACAAGTGGGATGCGCAGTTCTCCAGCGACAAGAGCGTCGCGGGCCTCACGCAGCTGCAGCAGGTCTACACGCAGGCCAACATCGCACCCGCCGACGCCGACGAGACCGACCCCCAGGTGCCGTTCTGCGCCGGCGAGGTCGGCTTCCTGTCGGCTCCCGCGTGGATGAAGTGGTCGGTGCTCGCCGCCGCCGACGCGAAGGCGCCCGGCTGCCCCGACACGGTCGGCAAGGACCTCGCCGCGTTCGCCCTGCCCGGGATGACCGCGGGCTCGGTCGCTCCGGTGTTCGCCGGCGGCTCGAACATCGCCGTCGCCGCCAAGAGCGACGCGAAGGACATGGCCAAGTCGGCCGTGGAGATCATGCTCTCAGAGGGGTACCAGAAGATCCTCGGCGAGAACGGGCTGATCCCCGCGCTCACCTCCTTCGCGAAGTACCTGCCCACCGACGAGATCACCACGCAGGCGGCGAAGGCCGCGGCCGACTCGAAGGCCGTCCCGGCCAGCCCGAACTGGGCCGAGGTTGAGACGTCGGGCATCATCAAGGACGCGCTCGTCAAGATCGCCCAGGGTCAGGACGTCAAGACGATCGCCACCGCACTGGACACTCAGATCGAGGCGATCCTCAACAAGTAGGCGGCACCGCCCGCCGGAGGGGGTTCCGGCTCGCCGGAACCCCCTCCGCAGTGTCCGACCCCCGGCATCCCGCATCCCGAGAAAGGAGGCGTCATGACAGACACCGTGCTCACCGCTCCGGCTCCGCGCCGCGCGACGAAGCGCCCGCAGCGCGCCCCGCTGACGCCCCGCGAGAAGACCCGGCGGCGCCGGGAGGCGCGCGGCGCGTGGACCCTCCTCGCTCCGTCGCTGATCATCCTCGGCGTCATGGTGGGCTACCCGGCCGTCACGATGGTCGTGCAGTCCTTCACCGACTACTCGATCAAGAACAAGGTGAAGGGCACGTTCGCCGACTTCGTCGGGTTCGACAACTACATCGCGGTCTTCACGCAGTCCGACTTCCCGGTCGTGCTGATGCGCAGCCTCGGGCTCATGGTCGCGATGACCGCGCTCATCGTGCTGCTCGGGGTGCTGGTGGCCCTCCTCATGACGCGGCTCGGTCGCGGGTGGCGCGTCACGGTCTCGGTCGGGCTGCTCCTGGCCTGGGCGATGCCGCCGCTGGCCGCCACCACCGTGTGGGGCTGGATCTTCGACACGCAGTACGGCGTGGTCAACTGGGCCCTCAACACGATCACCGGCACGTCGGACTGGACCAACCACTCCTGGCTGCTGAACCCGTGGTCCTTCTACCTCGTGCTCACGATCATCGTCGTGTGGCAGGGCGTGCCGTTCGTGGCCTTCACCACGTACGCCGCCCTGGGTCAGGTGCCCACCGAGGTGCTCGAGGCATCCTCCCTCGACGGCGCGACCGGCTTCGCCCGCTTCCGGCTGGTGGTCTTCCCCTACCTGCGCAGCGTGCTCACCGTCGTCCTCGTGCTGCAGATCATCTGGAACCTGCGCATCTTCACCCAGGTCTACGCGCTGCAGAGCCGCGGCGGTCTCATCTCCGAGACGAACGTGCTCGGCACCTACCTCTTCCGCCAGGGCGTCGGCGAGTTCGCCGTCACCAGCGCGATCGGCGTCATCATGGTCGTGCTGCTGCTGGCGATGTCGTGGGGATACGTCCGCACCACCCTCAAGGAGGAGGAGCTGTGAGCACCCAGGTCGGCATCGCCACCCAGCTCGGCACCGCCCGGGTCGAGGAGATCCTCGACGAGTCCGGCACGCCCGGCGCCCCCCGCCCGCGCTCCCTCCAGCGGCGGCGTCCCGCCCCGCGACGGGTCGTCACGCGCACCGTCCTGAACATCGCCGCCGCCGTGGTGTTCCTGTGCTCCGTGTTCCCGGTCTACTGGATGGTGAACATGTCGTTCACCCAGGGGCAGCAGATCATCAGCCGCAACCCCGACTTCCTGCCCTTCCAGTTCACGATGCAGAACTACGTCACCGCGTGGACGCGCGAGGCCGCCCCGGGGCAGACCGACTTCCCGCACGCACTGCTCACCTCGTCGATCGTCACGATCGGCGTGCTGATCGTGACGCTGCTGTTCGCCTTCCTGGCCTCGATCGCCGTCGCCCGCTTCCACTTCCGCGGGCGGCGCGGGTTCATCGTGTCGGTGCTGATCATCCAGATGATCCCCGGCGAGGCGATGATGTTCACCATCTACGGCATGATCGACGACTGGCGCCTGATGAACACGCTGCTGGGCCTCGGGATCGTGTACCTCGCGTCCGTCATCCCGTTCACCATCTGGACCCTGCGCGGCTTCGTCGCCGGCGTCCCCGCCGACCTCGAGGAGGCGGCCATGATCGACGGCTGCACGAAGAGTCAGGCGTTCTGGAAGGTGACCTTCCCGCTGCTCGCGCCCGGGCTCGTCTCGACCGGCATCTTCGCGTTCATCCAGTCGTGGAACGAGTTCACCATGGCGCTGCTGCTCATGAAGGGCTACAACCTGACCCTTCCCACCTGGCTCAACTCGTTCCAGTCGGCCACCGAGGCCACCAACTGGGGGGCGGTCATGGCCGGCGCCACCCTCATCTCGATCCCCGTCGTGATCTTCTTCCTGCTCGTGCAGGGACGCATGACCGGCGGGCTCGTCTCCGGGGCGGTCAAGGGCTGATGCGCGCTCCTTCGCCCGCCGGCTCCTCCGAGGAGGCCGGTCGATGAGACTCGGACTGGATGTCGGAGGCACCAAGACCGACGCCGTCGCCGTCGACGACGCGGGCCGCATCGTCGGGCGCGTGCGCGTGCCCACGGGATGGGGACCGGATGCCGTCGCCCGCACCGTGCTCGAGGCGGTCGACCGCCTCGTGGTCGAGGCATCCGTTCCGCGCACCGATATCCGATCGGTCGGGGTGGGCATGCCCGGCCAGGTGGAGCCGGGCACGACGCGCGTCGTGCACGCCGTGAACCTCGGGGTCGAGGAGCTCGACCTCGCCGCAGCCGTCGCGCCGCAGCTGGGCGTGCCGGTGCGCGTGGAGAACGACGTCAAGGCCGCCGCACTCGGTGCGTACGCGCTGCACTCCGCAGACGGGTGGGGCGGGGGCTCGGGATCGATGGCCTACCTCAACCTCGGCACCGGCATCGCTGCGGGCATCGTCAGCGGCGGCGAGCTGTGGCGCGGCGGACGCGGGACCGCCGGCGAGGTCGGCCACATCTCGATCGATCCGAACGGGCCGGAGTGCCGGTGCGGGCAGCGCGGCTGCATCGAGGCGCTCGCCGGCGGCGGGGCGATCGCGGAGCGCTGGGGCCGTCCGGGCGCGCTGCCGGTGCGCGACGTGTTCGACGCCGCCGACGCCGGCGACCCGGAGGCGCGCGTGCTGCGGGCGGGCCTCGCGCGCGGTGTCGCGGCGGCCGTGCGGGTGCTCGTGCTCACCGCCGACGTCGACGCCGTGGTGCTCGGCGGCGGGGTGACCGCGCTCGGCCCGCGGCTGATGGCCGACGTCGGAGCCGAGCTCACCGCGAGCGCCGCGACCTCCCCGTTCATGCGCTCGTTGCGGTTGGATGGTCGGGTGCAGCCACTGCCGGCGGGCTCGCCGGCGGCGGCGCTGGGCGCCGCGCTGATCGGCGTCGCCCACGACACCGAGGAGGCGTTCGCCCATGGCTGAGGTCATCATCGTCGAGTCCCGCGAGGCGGCCGGAGCGCTGGTCGCCGATGCGATCGTGCGTCTGGTCCGCGGGAACCCGGAGGCTGTGCTGGGCCTGGCGACCGGCTCGACGCCGCTGCCGGTGTACGAGGCGCTGCGCGCGCGGGTCGGCGAGCTCGACCTGTCGAAGGTGCGCGGCTTCGCGCTCGACGAGTACGTCGGCATCGACCCGCGGCATCCGGAGTCCTACCGCTCGGTGATCACGCGCGAGGTCGTCGAGCCGCTCGGGCTCGACCCCCGGCGCGTGCGCGTGCCCGACGGATCGCTCGACGGGATCGAGCACCACGGCAGCGACTACGAGGAGGCGATCGGAGAGGCCGGCGGCATCGACCTGCAGATCCTCGGGATCGGCACGGACGGGCACATCGGCTTCAACGAGCCCGGATCGTCGTTCGCGTCGATCACCCGCGTCAAGACCCTCACGCAGCAGACCCGCGACGACAACGCGCGCTTCTTCGACTCGGTCGACGACGTGCCGATGCACTGCATCACGCAGGGGCTGGGCACGATCCTGCGGGCGCGGCACCTGGTGCTGCTCGCGTTCGGCGAGGGCAAGGCCGCCGCGGTCGCCGGCGCCGTCGAGGGACCGGTGACGGCGTCGCTGCCCGGCTCGGCGATCCAGCTGCACCCGCGCGCGTCGGTCGTCGTCGACGAGGCCGCCGCGTCCCGCCTGCGCTTCGCCGAGTACTACCGCTACACCTACGACAACAAGCCCGACTGGCAGGTGCTGTAGGCCGACGCCGGTGACGGATGCCGGGGCTCAGGGCTGCGACGGTGCGAAGACCTTGCCGGGGTTGAGGATGCCGAGCGGGTCGAACACCCGCGTGACCTGACGCTGCAGCTCCCACTGGTCGTCGCCGAGCTCGTCGGCGAGCCAGCGGCTCTTGAGCACGCCGACCCCGTGCTCGCCGGTGAGCGTGCCGCCGAGGCGCAGCGCCGAGCGGAACAGGTCGTCGGCCGCCGCCCACACCACCGCGGGGACCTCGGGCCCCTCGAACACGAAGTTGGGGTGCAGATTGCCGTCTCCGGCGTGCGCGACGGTGGGGATGACGACGCCGTGCTCGCGCTCGACGCGTGCGATCTCGTCGAACATCGCCGGCAGGGCGCTGCGGGGCACTGAGACGTCCTCGATGAGGGCGGTGCCCATGCTCTCCATCGCCGGATGCATCGTCCGGCGGATCGTGAGCAGCCGCTCACCCTCGGCGGCATCGGCCGCCACGGCCACCGTGCCGCCGACACCGCGCAGCACCTCGGCGATCGCCTCGGCCTCGAGGTCGGCCGCGGGGCCGTCGGTCTGCACGGTCAGCTGCGCGGCACCGGCCGGCGGCGGGTCCATGCCGAGCAGGGCATGGACGGCGGCCAGGGACGCGGCATCCATCAGCTCCAGGATCGCCGGCTGCACGCCCGAGGCGGTCACAGCGGCGGAGGCGACCGCGGCCGCGCGCACGTCGGGGAACGTCGCCGTCAGCGTGCGCACCTCGCCGGGGACGAGACGCCGGAGCTTGAGGGTGGCGCCGACGACCACCCCGAGGGTGCCCTCCGAGCCGATCACGAGGGCGGTGAGATCGAGGCCGGTGACCCCCTTCACGCTGCGATGCCCGAGGTGCAGCAGCCGCCCGTCGGCCAGCACGAGGTCGACGCCCAGCACCGCGTCGCGGACGACGCCGTACTTCGCGCACAGCAGCCCCCCGGCGCCGGTGGCGATGTTGCCGCCGACGGTGGCGATCGCACGGCTGGCCGGGTCGGGCGCCCACCACAGCCCGTGCTCGGCGAGCTGCGCGTTCAGGTCGGCGTTGAGGATGCCGGGCTCGACGACGGCGAGCAGGTCGTCCGGGCGCACCTCGAGGATGCGGTCCATCCCGCGCACCGACAGGGCGATCTCGCCCGCCCCCGCGTTCGCGCCGCCGGCGAGACCCGTCCCGGCGCCGCGGGTCACGACGGGGGTGCCGGTCGCGGTCGCGATGCGCAGGGTCGCCTGGACGTCGGCGACGGATGCCGCGTGCACCACCGCGAGCGGATGCCCGGGTGCGGCGTGGCCCGACTTGTCGGCGCGCGCGGTCTCGAGGCTCGCCGGATCGGTGTCGACACGCTCTCCCAGGGCTTCGCGCAGCAGCGCGACGACGTCGGCGGTCACGCGAACCGACGCCGGCCGGCGAAGACGCCCACGGTCACCGCGACGACGGCGAAGACGAGGCCGACCCACGTGGCCCCGATGCTCCACCACGCGATGGTCGCGGCGGCGTAGACGAGCAGCTCGACGATCGCCCGCACGAACGGGTGCACCGCGAGCACGGCCCGGGGCGAGACGAACAGGGCCCACAGCAGGATCGCGACGCCCGGCGCGGCGATGCCCGCGACGATGTTCCACGGGAGCGGCCACGCGGCGAAGCCCCAGAACGCGAGCGTGCCGAAGGCGAACAGCTCGCACACGAACGCGAGCACGTCGACGGTGGACAGGGCCGGGCGCATCCCCGCCGGCAGCGGCTCGGCGGGCGCCGCAGCGCTCACGCGCGGGGTCTCGGACATGCATGGCATTCTACGCGGCGCGCCCGGGCACGGACGTCCGGGACGGGTGCCTGCACAGGTCGTGGGGCGACCGTGGAATCCGGTGCGGTGTCAGCTCCAGACGCGACGCACATGGAGGTCGGCGGACAGCAGCACGGCGTCGGCGAGGAAGCCGGGCGCGAGGCGACCGAGGTCCGCGCCGCGGCCGATCGCGTGCGCGGGGGCGGCGGTGAGAGCGTGCACGGCGTCGGTGAGCGACACCCCGGCGCCGACGGCCAGGCGCAGCGCGGCATCCTGGGTCAAGGTCGATCCGGCGATCGCGCCGCCGTCCGCGAGGCGCGCGGTTCCCCCGGTGACGTCGACCTCCAGCCGGCCGAGCACGTAGCGGCCGTCCGCCGCGCCCGCCGCGGCCATCGCGTCGGTTACCAGGGCGATGCGCCCGGGGGCGGCGGCGAACAGGATCCGCACGACGGCGGGGTCGAGGTGCACGCCGTCGGCGATGACCTCGAGGGTGACGCGCGGGTCGGATGCCGCGGCTCCGACCGGTCCCGGAGCACGGTGTCCCAGGGGCGCCATGGCGTTGAAGGCGTGGGTGAGGATCGTGGCGCCGGCGTCGAACGCGGCCCGTGCGATGTCGAGATCGGCGTCGGTGTGCCCGACCGCGGCCGCGGCACCGGCGGCCACCACGCGGCGGATCGCGTCGAGACCGCCAGGAAGCTCGGGGGCGATCGTCACCTGCCGCACGGTGCCGCGCCCGGCGGCGAGCAGGCGCTCCACCGCGTCGGGCTCGGGTGCGCGCAGCAGCGCGGGCTCGTGCGCGCCCTTGTGGTCGGGATCGAGGAACGGTCCCTCCAGGTGCGAGCCCAGGATGTCGGGGTCGGTCCGGACGAGATCGGCGACCATCGCGGTCCGTCGCTCCAGCTCGTCCAGCGGCGCCGTCACCAGCGACACCACGGCGCGCGTGGTCCCGTGCGCGTGGTGCAGGGCGCGCGCCGTGCGGATCGCCTCCGGTCCGTCGTCGTAGGAGACCCCGGCGCCGCCGTGGCCGTGGATGTCGATGAACCCCGGGACCAGCAGTGCGCCCGGACCGGCGAGGGCGGAGGCATCCGTCACCTCTTCGTCCGCGCCGACGACGGCGCGCCACCCGTCGCCCGTCCCGGTATCGGTCACGCGGCCGTCGAGGAAGCGCACCCAGGCGCCGTCGACGACGCCGTCCGCACTCCCCGGGGCGACCAGCCGCGCGGAGTGGACGAGCGTCATCCGGCGCTCCAGTCGATCTGCGGCGAACGCCAGAACCCGATGCCCTGCGCCTCCCACAGCGGAGCGAGGCCGCCGATCCGCTCGCGGAACGATGCCCAGTCGCGTCCGTCGGCGGGCGACCACGCCGCCTCGGCCGCCGCGGCGATGCGCGGGAAGGCGAGCAGGTCGATGTCGGCGAGCGTGCGGACGGTCTCGGTCCACAGGGGCGCCTCGACGCCGAGGATGTCGCTCTCGTCGATGCCGTCGATCACCGCGCTGGGCTCCCACGCGTACGCCCGCTCAATGCTCGTCGGGCCGTTCGCCCACGTCAGCCCGATCTGCGCGTCGTCGTCGTACTTCATGTCGAGGTAGACGGCGTCGGCCGGGGAGAGGATGACGCGCGCCCCGTTGCGGACGAAGGCGCGGGCCTTGTCGTCCATGCCGCCGGTGGGGACGACGAACCCCCAGTACTGCCCCACGGTGCTGTCGTCGATCGTGCGCGAGCCCGCCTCGTGCCACGCGATCGGCGTCTTGCCGAGGTCGGCGATGATGCGCGAGACGCGATCGACGAAGACGCCGAAGTCCTCGTCCTCCGTGGCGAGCGATTCGTCGCCGCCGAAGTGCAGGTACGGTCCCGGTGTCATTCCGGCGAGCTCGCCGAACACGTCGGCGACGAAGTCGTAGGTGGCCTCGTCGCGCGTCTTGAGCGAGGAGAACCCGACGGCCATCCCCGTGTAGGCGACGCCCGGCGTGGGCAGCTCACCGCCGTACGTCGAGGCGATCTCCTCGATGTGCGTCGACAGCACCGGATCCTCCGCGAGCTCGGGGTAGGCGAGTCCGACGGCATGCGTGTGCCCGGGCATGTCGAACTCGGGGACGACGGTCATGTGGCGGGATGCCGCGTAGGCGACGATCTCGGCGTAGTCGGCCTTCGTGTAGAAGCCGCCCGGATCGCCTCCGACCGCGCCGGACGAGGCCACCTCGGTGAGCCGCGGCCGCGAGGCGAGCTGCACGCGCCAGCCCTGATCGTCGCTGAGATGCAGGTGCAGCACGTTGAGCTTCAGGGCCGCCGCACGGTCGACGAAGGCCTTCACGGTCTCGAGCGGGTGGAAGTGGCGTGCGACGTCGAGCATGACGCCGCGGTACGCGAAGCGGGGGGCGTCCTCGAGCGTCACCGCCGGGATCATCCACCCGTCGCCGTCCCGCGTGATCAGCTGCCCGAGTGTCTGCGCCGCGTAGAACAGTCCGGCGCGGTCGGGCGCCGTGGCGGTGACGGATGCCTCGTCCACCGTGATGCGGTACGACTCGGCCGCCCCGCCCGGCGCGAGCCGGAACACGACGGTGCGGTCGCCGGCGGTGGGGTTCGGCGTCAGCCCCGTGCGCGTGGCGACGACGGCGGAGAGGGCGGCCGTGGCATCCGCCTCGCCCTCGATCACCGTGGACGCGTCGATCCGGAACGGCACCGCGTCCGGGGCCTCGACGGAGGCCGGGAGGGGGACGAGGGGGAGCAGGGGCACGAGGTCTCCGATCGGCGGCGCCGCTCGGGTCCACCGCTCCTCCGAGCGTGATCCATCGACGGCGACGATTCAAGTTAGGACTACTAACAAATACCGCTGTCGAGCCTACCACCGGCATCCGTTATGCTCGGAGCGTCGCGACTGGCGTTGAGGTGGGCCACCACCGGGGAGCGGCTGACAACGGCATTCGACCGCGCGCCTGGGCCGATGCGGGACACCTCATTTCCGAAAGCCGTCGTCAGGAGATCGTCATGACCGATCCGTACTTCACCGCCCCTCTCTCCGAGGTCGATCCCGAGATCGCGGAGGTGCTGCAGCGCGAGCTCGATCGCCAGCGCGGCTACCTCGAGATGATCGCGTCGGAGAACTTCGTGCCCGTCTCGGTGCTGCAGTCGCAGGGGTCCGTGCTCACCAACAAGTACGCCGAGGGCTACCCCGGTCGCCGCTACTACGGCGGCTGCGAAGAGGTCGACGTCGCCGAGGAGCTCGCGATCGCCCGCGCGAAGTCGCTGTTCGGCGCGGAGTTCGCGAACGTGCAGCCGCACTCCGGCGCCACCGCCAACGCCGCCGTGCTGCATGCGATCGCCCGCCCCGGCGACACCCTGCTCGGCCTCGCCCTTGACCAGGGCGGCCACCTCACGCACGGCATGAAGATCAACTTCTCCGGCCGGCTCTACGACATCGTCGCCTACGGCGTCGACCCCGAGACATCCGTCATCGACATGGACGAGGTGCGCCGCCTCGCCCTCGAGCACAAGCCGAAGGTGATCATCGCCGGCTGGTCGGCGTACCCGCGTCAGCTCGACTTCGCCGCGTTCCGCGCGATCGCCGACGAGGTGGGCGCGTACCTCTGGGTCGACATGGCCCACTTCGCCGGTCTCGTCGCGGCGGGCGTGCACCCGAACCCGGTGCCGCACGCGCACGTCGTCTCCTCGACGGTGCACAAGACGATCGGCGGCCCGCGCTCGGGCTTCATCCTCACCAACGATCCCGAGCTCGCCAAGAAGCTCAACACGGCGGTGTTCCCCGGGCAGCAGGGCGGGCCGCTCATGCACGTGATCGCCGCGAAGGCGACCGCGTTCAAGCTCGCGGCGACGCCGGAGTTCAAGGATCGTCAGGAGCGCACCCTGCGGGGCGCGCAGATCCTCGCCGAGCGTCTCGTGCAGCAGGACGTGAAGGATGCCGGGATCGCGGTCCGCTCCGGCGGCACCGACGTGCACCTCGTGCTGGTCGACCTGCGCGACGCGGCGATCGACGGCAAGCAGGCCGAAGACCTCCTGCACGAGATCCGCATCACGGTCAACCGCAACGCGGTGCCCAACGACCCGCGGCCGCCGATGGTCACCTCCGGCCTGCGCATCGGCACCCCGGCGCTCGCGACCCGTGGCTTCGGAGACGCGGAGTTCACCGAGGTCGCCGACATCATCGCCTTCGCGCTGATCCCGGGTGCCGACGTCGAGGCGCTCCGCGCCCGCGTCGCCGCCCTCGCCGACGCGTTCCCGCTCTACCCCGACCTGCAGCAGTAGGTCTCGCGGGATGCCGCACCCCGCGGCATCCCGTCCCCTCCCTCCCCGCCCCCTCCCGCCCCGCTCCGACAGCGAGACTGCACTCCGGCATCGAGACTCGTGCGGACCGCGGAGGTCTCGATGCCGGAGTGCAGTCTCGCTGGGGCGGCGGGGGAGAACGAACACACGAACGAAGGACGGACGGATGACGGCGATCAGGCTGGACGGGAAGGCCGCGGCGGCCGAGATCAAGGCCGAGCTCGAGGAGCGGGTCGCGGCGCTGCGCGCGCGCGGCGTGGTGCCGGGCATCGCGACGGTGCTCGTCGGGGCCGACCCCGCGTCGCAGCTGTACGTCGGGATGAAGCACCGCCAGTCCGAGGCGATCGGGATGAACTCGATCCAGGTCGAGCTGCCCGCCGACGCCACGCAGGCCGAGGTCGAAGCGGCGATCGACGCGCTCAACGCCGACCCCGCGTGCCACGGCTACATCGTGCAGCTGCCGCTGCCGAAGCACCTCGACACCGACGCGATCCTCGAGCGGATCGACCCGGCGAAGGACGCCGACGGCCTGCATCCGACCAACCTCGGCCGGCTGGTGCTGAACGTCAATGCGCCGATCACCACGCCGCTGCCGTGCACCCCGCGGGGTGTCATCGAGCTGCTGCTGCGCAACGACTACGACCTCACGGGCAAGCACGTCGTGGTCGTGGGTCGCGGCGTCACGATCGGCCGCTCGATCGGGCTGCTGCTGACCCGGCGCGCCATCAACGCCACCGTCACCCTGACGCACACCGGCACGGTCGACCTCGGCTCCTACCTGCGGCAGGCCGACGTGATCGTCGCCGCCGCCGGGGTGAAGCACATCGTGCGCGCCGAGCACGTGAAGCCGGGCGCCGCCGTGCTCGACGTGGGGGTCACGCGCGAGACCGACCCCGAGACCGGCAAGGGCGTCGTGCACGGCGACGTGCATCCGGATGCCTCGGAGGTCGCCGGCTACCTCTCGCCCAACCCCGGCGGGGTCGGGCCGATGACCGTGGCACTGCTGCTCACCAACGTCGTGGAGGCCGCCGAGCGCTCCCTCGCCTGAGCCCCCGATCGCGGCGCTTCTGCCACACATCCCTGCACTCGCCCCTGCGAAAAGGCACCGGCAATCGCCCATTCGTGTCACGAACACGTGGGTGGGTGGGGTGCGCCCAGATGGGGTGGCCGAGGTCAGGCCATGAAGCGCGTCAGGAACTCCCGGGTGCGGGCCTCCCGCGGGGCGGCGAACACCTGGGCGGGCGGTCCCTGCTCGACGATTCGCCCCGCGTCGAGGAACACCACCCGGTGCGCGACGTCGCGGGCGAACGCCATCTCGTGCGTGGCCATGAGGATCGTCGCCCCGTCCTCGGCCAGGCTGCGCACGAGCTCGAGCACCTCGCCGACGAGCTCGGGGTCGAGCGCCGAGGTGATCTCGTCGAGGAAAAGCACCTCGGGGTCGGTCGCGATCGCTCGAGCGATGGCGACGCGCTGCTGCTGACCTCCCGAGAGCCGGTCGGGGTGCTCCTTGGCCTTGTCGGCCAGTCCTACGCGGTCGAGCAGGGCGAGGGCGCGTGCGTCGGCCTCGCGACGAGGCATCCGCTTCACCACCCGCGAGGCGAGCGACACGTTGTCGAGCACCGAGAGGTGGGGGAACAGGTTGTAGCCCTGGAAGACCGCACCGAACCGCGCACGCACGGCGTTGCCGTCGACGCGCGGGTCGGAGATGTCCTCGTCGCCGAGCAGGATGCGCCCGTCGTCGATCGGCTCCAGGAGACCCAGACAGCGCAGGAGCGTGGACTTGCCCGATCCGCTCGCGCCGATCAGGGCGACCACCTCGTGGCGGGCGAGGTCCAGGTCGATCCCGCGCAGCACCTCGTGCCCGGCGAACGCCTTCCACACCTCCTCGGCGCGCAGCAGGGCGGTCACAGGATCGACCCCGTCTGCTCGCGGGCGCGCAGTCGCGCGGTGTACCAGTCGGTCACGCGGATGGTCGGGATCGCCAGGAGCACGAACAGGATGCCGGCCACGACGTACGGCGTGAAGTTGTAGGTCTGCGCGGTCATCGACCGGGCGGCGGCCACCGCGTCGATGGCGCCGAGGATCGAGATCAGACCGACGTCCTTCTGCATGGAGATGAAGTCGTTCATGAGGGGCGGGGTCATCTTGCGCAGCGCCTGGGGGAGCACGACGCGGCGGAGGGTCTGCGTGTGCGTGAGCCCGAGGGCGCGCGCGGCGAGTCGCTGCGACGGGTGGACCGCCTCGATGCCGGCGCGGATGACCTCGGCGATGTATGCCGAGTACGTGAGGGTGATCGCGATCACCCCGAGCACCACCGGCGGAATACGGGTGCCGGTGACCGTCGGCAGGCCGAAGCCGATGAGGTAGACGACGATGATGAAGGGGAAGCCGCGGAAGAGATCGGTGTAGGCGGCCGCGAGCACCCGCAGGGGGAAGAACACCGGGCCGCGCAGGGTGCGCAGCAGCGCGATGCCGAGCCCCGCGATGCCGACCGTGACGGTCGACAGCGCCAGCACCTGGAGGTTGAGGAGGAATCCCTCCCAGACCGTCGGCAGCGCGCGCAACGCGACGGCGGGGTCGAAGAACGACTCCTGCACCGCGGCCCAGCCGGAGGTGTTGACGACCGTGACCCAGACGACCGCGGCGAACACGATCGTCGAGGCGACGGCGACGAGCACCGAGCGCTGCTCGCGGCCGCGACGGTAGGCGCGGCGGCCCTGCTCGAGGGCGCTCGGGATGTGGGTGGTCACGCGACGACGCTAGCGCGACGTCACTGCAGCTGGGTCACGCCCGGGCGCGTCAGCCACTCCTGGGCGAGGCGGTCGAGCGAGCCGTCGGCCCGGAGCTCGTCGATCGCGGCCGACACCTTCGCGGTGAGCGGGGAGCCCTTCGCGAGCACGACACCCCACTCGTCCGCGACGTTGCCCTTGGGCAGCGCGCCGATGAGGAACGAGTTCGGGATGTACTGCGAGACGGCCAGCAACGCGGTGTCGAGGTCGATCACGAACGCGTCGAACTGTCCCGCCTTCAGCGCGGCGACGGCGTCTTCGTTGGAGTTGTAGAGCTGCGGCGCCGCGTCGGGCTTGATCACGTCGTCGATCGTCTGCGCGCTGGTCGATCCCGACATCGCGCCGAAGGCGAGCTTCTTGAGCCCGGCGATGTCGGTGACCCCGTCGGCCGGGCCCCCCTTGATCGCCACGACGGCCTGGCTGGCGGAGTAGTACGGCGTGGAGAAGTCGACGGCCTGCTTGCGCTCATCGGTGATCGTGTACTGCTGGATGTTGAAGTCGAAGCTCTTCGGGCCGGGCGCGATGGCCGCCTCGAAACTCGTGCGCGCCCACTCCACGTTCTCCTTCGCGAAGCCGAGCTTGTCGGCGACCGCGTACGCGACGGCGGCTTCGTAGCCCTTGCCGGATGCCGGGTCGTTGCCGATCACGTAGGGCTCGTAGGCGGTCTCGCCCGTGGCGATCGTCAGCTTGCCGGGGGTGATGTACCCGGCGTCGCCGGTGGTGGGGTCGCCGGCGGAGCCGCCCGACGCCGAGGCGCAGCCGGTGAGGGCCAGGGCGGCCACGACGAGGCCGACGGCGGCCGCGCGAAGGGAACGGGGACGAGACATGATGCCTCCAGGACTCGGGGGTGCGTGCGCGCGCTCGTGCTGCCGGCGCGGCTGGACTGCGTCCATCATCTCGCCCGGGCGTCTCGTCGCGGGCAGCCGACGTCGGTTTGTTACAGGGTCGTCACCACGCCCGACGGGCGGATCCGCCGCGAGCGAGCGGCTCTCAGCCCTTCCCGAGCTCGTCGAGCATGCGCCGCTGCTCGTCGGTGAGCCCGTCCTGCAGCTCCCGCTGCGCGGCCTGCGTCTGCGGCGAGGGGACGGCGGGCGCGGCATCCGGAGCGCTCGCGTCCACCGCGGGACGGCCCCCGCGCGCCCGGTCGTACAGCGCACCCGCGCGCGCCTCGATGCGATCGTCGATCGCGTCGTACACGACCCACGCGAGGAGCAGGATGAACGGCGGCAGCACATAGCCCCAGAACCAGCCGTTCACCCGCACCCCTGTGAACGCCACGGTGATCACCCAGACGATCGCGGCGACCACGAGGACGAGCGCGAACTGCACCACCTTCTCGCCCGCCTTCGTGCGCTGCGCGGCCGACTTCGCCGCCATCGCCCGGAACCACCGTGTGATGAGCGGCTTGATCCAGAGGGTCGCCGCGGTCAGCAGCACGCTCGCCCACAGCACCGACCAGCCCACGCTCACCGAACTCAGCACCAGGCCGATCAGCAGCAGCACGACGACGTTGAACACGTAGAGGGACACGAAGCGGATGAGCCAGGCGCGCATGCGCCTACAGTGGCACGGCGGCACGGGTGGTGCAACGCACCCCGGCGGGGTCTAGCGTGAGCCTCGTGAGCGACGGCGCGCAGGGCAAGGCGATCGAGGCGGCCATGCGCCCGATGCTCGTCTCGCTCGGGCCGTGGGGCGTCGACGAGTGTCATTGGATGGCTGCGCCGGACGGTGAGGCCGCGGTGTGGATCCGCACCCGCACCGAGCTGCAGAGGGTGTCGCTCGAGGCCCAGCCGTGGCTGCGGGCACAGGTGGAGATGATGCTGACCCGTCTGGGGGTCGGCTACGACATCGTGTCGCAGGTGCGGCTGAGGCTCACCTCGGCGGAGGCGCAGGAGCACCTCTTCGACGAATGACCCGGCGCAGGCCGAGGGCTCAGTAGCCGGCGCGCCCGACGCCCTCGCCCGCGCTCCAGCGGGCCGCGAGCGCCTCCGAGCCGCGCGCCAGCAGGGCGACGTCCGCCCCCACGAGCACGAACGATGCCCCGGCATCGACGTACTCCTGTGCCACGGCCGGGTCGAACGCGTTCACGCCCACCGGCTTTCCCGCGGCGCGGACGGCGTCGAACGCCCGGCGGACCGCCGCGACCACGCCCGGGTCGGTCTGCCGGCCCAGCACGCCCATCGAGGCGGCCAGGTCGGACGGCCCGACGAACACGCCGTCGACGCCCTCGACCGCCGCGATGCCGGCCGCGGCCGACACGCCCTCGGCGGTTTCGATCTGCACGAACAGCGACACGTGGTCGGCGGCGTCCTCGAGGTACCCGTCGACGCGGTTCCAGCGCCCGGAGCGGGCGAGGGCGCTGCCTACGCCGCGCACGCCGCGCGGCGGGTAGTGCACTGCGCGCACGACGTCCTCCGCCTCCGCCACCGAGGAGACCATCGGCACGAGCACGTTCTGCGCCCCGAGGTCGAGGACCCGCTTCATCGTCACGACGTCACCGTCCGGCACCCGCACGACCGCCGTCGAGGGGTACGCGGCGACGGCCTGCAGCTGCGCGAGGGTCGATTCCAGGCCGTTGGGGGAGTGCTCCATGTCGATGAGCAGCCAATCGAGCCCGGCACCCGCGCAGATCTCCGCGACGAGGGGGCTGCCCGAGCAGACCCACATCCCCGCGAGGGGGCGGGATGCCGCGGCGAGCCGCTCGCGGAAGGTCGGGGTCAGACGAAACGGCATTCGATCACTCCCAGTTCTCGGTAGTCGCACCGCACGGTGTCGCCCTGCGCGACCCAGACCGGGCGGGTGAACGACCCGGCCAGGATGATCTCGCCGGCCTCGAGGCGCGCGCCGTGCTGGGCGAGCTTGTCGGCCAGCCACGCCACACCGGTGGCCGGATGCCCGAGCACGCCCTGGGCGACGCCGGTCTCGATGATCTCACCGTTGCGGGCCAGCACGCCCGGCACCCACCGCAGGTCGATCTCGTCGGGGCGCACACGGGTCGAGCCGAGCACCATCGCGCCGTACGCGGCGTTGTCCGAGATCGTGTCGACGATCGTGCGGCCCTCGAGCTCGATGTGGGAGTTGAGCACCTCCAGCGCCGGCACGACGTGGTCCGTCGCGGCCAGCACGCGCTCGAGCGTGCAGCCCGGCCCCTCCAGCGGCTCCTTCAGCACGAAGGCGAGCTCGACCTCGACCCGCACGTTCGAGAAGCGGTCGGCCGGGATGTCGGCGCCGCTCGCATGCACGGTGTCGTCGAACATCACGCCGTAGTCGGGCTCGGTGATCCCGGTGGCCTCCTGCATCGCCCGGGAGGTGAGCCCGATCTTGCGGCCTACGAGCCTGCGTCCGGCAGCGATGTTGCGGTCGCGCCAGACGCCCTGGATGGCGTAGGAGTCCTCGATGGTCGCCCCCGGGTAGCGTGCGGTGATCCGAGGGATCACGCCGTGCGTGCGATCGGCCTCGGCGAGCTCGGCGGCGATCGTGTCGATCTGCGCGGGAGTCAGCATCCGTCGTCCTCCTAGAGCTGGTTGCCCAGCTTGAACTCGTCGTCGTCGCGGCGCGTGTAGCTGAAGCCGTCGGCGCCGATCGTGACGGCCATCTCGGACGAGTCGGTGCGCGAGACCACCGGCTGGGGGTTCCCGTCGAGGTCGAGCACGAGCGAGCCGTCGGTGTACCAGGACGGCACGACGGGGTTGCCCCACCAGTCGCGGCGCTGGTTGTCGTGCACGTCCCACGTCACGACGGGGTTGTCGGGGTCACCGGTGTAGTAGTCCTGGGTGTAGATCTCCACGCGGTGCCCGTCCGGGTCGCGCAGGTAGAGGTAGAACGCGTTGCTCACGCCGTGGCGGCCGGGGCCGCGCTCGATGGCGTCGGAGCGCCGCAGCGCGCCGAGCTTGTCGCAGATGGCGAGGATGTTGTGCTTCTCGTGGGTCGCGAAGCACACGTGGTGCATGCGCGGCCCGTCGCCGCCGGTCATCGCGGTGTCGTGCACGGTGGGCTTGCGGCGCATCCACGCCGCATAGACCGTGCCCTCCTCGTCCTGGATGTCCTCGGTCACGCGGAAGCCGAGCGATTGCATGAAGTCCACCGCGCGCGGCACATCGGGCGTGATCTGGTTGAAGTGGTCCAGGCGCACCAGCTCGCCGGGGGTGTGCAGGTCGTACCGCCAGGACAGGCGCTCGACATGATCGGTGGCGAAGAAGAACTCGTAGGGGAAGCCGAGCGGGTCGACCACGCGCACGGAGTCGCCGATGCCCTTCGTGAAGCCGTCGGGATCACGGCGCACATCGCAGCCGAGCTCGGTGTAGAACGCCACGGCCAGGTCGAGGTCGGCGGCCGAGCGCACGCGGTACGAGAAGGCGGCCACCGCCGCCACCGGGCCGCGGCGCAGCACGAGGTTGTGGTGGATGAACTCCTCGGTCGAGCGCAGGTAGATCGCCTCGTCGTCCTCCTCGGTCACGTGCAGTCCGAGCACGTCGACGTAGAAGACCCGGGAGGCGGCGAGATCGGTGACGATCAGCTCCATATAGGCGCAGCGCAGGATGTCGGGTGCCGGGGCGACCGGGGTCGGGATGGGGTTCTCGGCGCGGATCGGGGCCTCCTGGCTGACGTAGAAGCCCGACGAGGTGAGGGTCATCTGATCGCGGTGGGTCATCTCAGGCTCCCTTGCCGAAGGTGGGGTTGTGGGCGGCGCCGAGCGTGATGTGCACGGCCTGCTGGTCGGTGTAGAAGTCGATCGAGCGGTAGCCGCCCTCGTGCCCGAGCCCGGAGGCCTTCACTCCGCCGAAGGGGGTGCGCAGGTCGCGCACGTTGTTGGAGTTCAGCCACACCATTCCGGCCTCGATGCTCTGCGCGAAGGTGTGCGCGCGCTTCAGGTCGTTCGTCCAGACATACGCCGCGAGGCCGTACTTGGTGTTGTTCGCCAGCGCCAGCGCCTCCTCGTCGGTGTCGAACGGGGTGATCGCCACCACGGGACCGAAGATCTCCTCCTGGAAGATCCGCGCGTCGGGGGAGACGTCGGCGAACACCGTCGGGGCGACGTAGTTGCCCGTCGGGAAGCCGTCGGGGCGCCCCCCGCCGGCGACCAGGCGCCCCTCGGTCCTGCCGATCTCGATGTACGACATGACCTTGTCGTAGTGCTCGGGGTGCACGAGGGCGCCGACCTCGGTCTTCGGGTCCTGCGGGTCGCCCACGATGACGCGCTGCGCCTGGGCGGCATAGCGCTCGACGAACTCATCGTAGACGGCGCGCTCGACGAGGATGCGCGACCCGGCCGTGCAGCGCTCGCCGTTGAGCGAGAACACCCCGAAGATGGTGGCGTCGATCGCCGCGTCGAGGTCGGCGTCGGCGAAGACGACCGCCGGGGACTTCCCGCCGAGCTCCATCGACAGCCCCTTGAGGAACGGCGCCGCGTTGCCGAAGATCAGCTTGCCGGTCGAGCTCTCGCCGGTGAAGGAGATGAGCGGGACATCCGGATGCTTCACCAGCGCGTCTCCGGCGTCCTCGCCCAGTCCGTTGACCAGGTTGAAGACGCCCTTCGGGAGACCTGCCTCTTCGAAGATGCCCGCCCACAGCGAGGCCGACAGCGGGGTGAACTCGGCCGGCTTGAGCACGACGGTGTTGCCGGTCGCGAGCGCCGGGCCGAGCTTCCACGACTCGAGCATGAACGGGGTGTTCCACGGGGTGATGAGCCCCGCGACCCCGATCGGCTTGCGGTTGACGTAGTTCATCTGGCGCCCGGGCACCTGGAACGCGTCGTCGGTCTGGGCGACGATCAGGTCGGCGAAGAAGCGGAAGTTCTCCGCGGCCCTGCGCGCCTGGCCGAGTGCCTGCGTGATGGGGAGCCCCGAGTCGAACGACTCGAGTTCGGCCAGGCGCGCATCGCGCGACTCGACCAGGTCGGCGATGCGGTGCAGCACGCGGGAGCGCTCGCGCGGCAGCATCCGCGGCCACGGACCCTCCGTGAAGGCGGTGCGGGCGGCCGCGACGGCGCGGTCGATGTCGGCCTTCTTGCCGGCGGCGGCCTGCAGGTAGGCCTCGTTGGTGACCGGGTCGAGCACGTCGAAGGTGTCGCCGTCGACGGAATCGGTGAAGGACCCGTCGATGTAGTGCTGGATGCGGGCGGGGAGGTCGGCCGGGATGTGCCGCGGCTGCGAAGGGGTGTCGCTCATGGGTACGTCTTTCTCGTCAGAGGCGCGGGAGGCGCCGACCTTCAGAAGGCGGGGAGGCCGAGGGCCTCGTCGGGGTGCTCGTGGATCATGTAGGCGTCGAGGGTGGCCGAGCGGTGCCGGCGGGCGGCCTTCTCGATCTCGCCGAGGGGCGCGCCGTTCTCGATGAGACGGAGGATGTTCTCGTGCTCCTGCACCGACTCCGCGGCCCTGCCCGGCACGAAGCTGAAGGTCGAGTCGCGCAGATGCCCGAGGCGCGCCCACTCGGCGTGCACGAGGTCGAGCATGCGCGGGTTCGGGCAGCGTTCGAAGAGCGTGGCGTGGAACTCCTGGTTGAGGCGGGTGAACGCCCGCGGGTCGAAGTGGTCGAGCGTCTCGACCATCAGCTCGTTGACGGCGCGCGCCCGGCGCACGTCGTCGGCGGTGAGGCTGCGCGCCGACAGGGCGGTGGCAGTGCCCTCGAGGATCGACAGCGCCTGCATGCTGTAGCGGTACTGGGAATCGTCCACCATCGACACCCGCGCGCCGACGTTGCGCTCGAACATCACCAGGCCCTCCGCCTCCAGCTGGCGGATCGCCTCGCGCACCGGCACGACGCTCATGTCGAGGTCGCCCGCGATCGTGCCCAGCACGAGCCGGTAGCCCGGGGTGAACTCCTGGCTCGCGATGCGCTCCTTGATCCACCGGTACGCGCGCTGTGACTTGCTCAGCGACGTGTCGACCCCGGTGGGGGCGGTCAGCTCGTCGCGCGCCATGCGTCGTACCTCGCTCTCCACTCGGCGTTCATCGGGAAGAGTCCGTCGATCGGATGCCCCGCCGCGACCTGATCGGCGACCCAGGCGTCCTCGGCCTCCTGCGCGAGCGCGGCCTCTACGACCTCCTCGACGAGCGCCGGAGGGAGGATGATCACGCCGTCCGCGTCGCCCACGATCACGTCGCCGGGCTGCACGGTGGTGCCGCCGCAGCCGATCGTCACGTCGATGTCCCACGGCACGTGCCGGCGGCCGAGAACCGCAGGATGGCCGCCCTTGGAGTAGACCGGCAGGTCGATCGCGGCGACGGCGTCGAGATCGCGCACGCCGCCGTCGGTGACGATGCCGGCCGCGCCCCGGGCGCGGGCGCGGAGGGCGAGGATGTCGCCGAGCGTGCCCGACCCGGTCTCGCCGCGCGCCTCGATCACGATCACCTCGCCCTCGCCGACGGAGTCGAAGGCGCGCTTCTGCGCGTTGTATCCGCCGCCGTGGGAGGCGAAGAGGTCCTCGCGCAGCGGTACGAAGCGCAGCGTCGTGGCGATGCCGACGAGCTTGGTCTCGGGGTGGGTGGAGCGCACGCCGTCGATCGTGACGTGATCGAGTCCCCGCTTGCGCAGCTGGGCCGACAGGGCCGCCACCGGAGCCGCCTCGAGCTTGGCGCGCAGCGCGGGGTCCAGGCGGGGACGCGCCGCGGGCTCCGGTCCCAGCCCCGCGGCCTCGCGCGAGCCCCAGGCATCCGCCCGCTGCGCGTCGTCGACGGCGGGCAGCGAGCCGAGCGCCCCGTCGAAGGGCACAGTACCGGTCTCGACGGTGGTCCTCAGGCGACCGGATGCCGGGGCCCCCGGTGCGGAGGGGGCATCCACCTCCACCTCCACCACGTCGCCGGGCGCGAGCACCGACGACCCCGCCGGGGTGCCGGCCAGGATCACGTCGCCGGGCTCGAGGGTGAGGTGCTGCGACAGATCGGCCACCAGCTGGGGGAGGGGGAAGAGCAGACCGGAGGTGGAGTCCTCCTGCACGAGTGCGCCGTTGACCCAGGTGCGCAGCCTCAGGTCGGCGGGGTCGATCGCGCGGGCGTCGATCAGGGCGGGGCCGATCGGGGTGTAGCCGTCGCGGCCCTTCGAACGGACGTTGGAGCCCTTGTCGTTCGCGCGCAGGTCGTACACGCCCAGGTCGTTCGCGGCGGTCACTCCCGCGACGTGCGCCCACGCCTTCTCGAGCGGGACGCGCGTCGCGGTCGTTCCGATGACCACGGCGATCTCGCCCTCGAAGGCCAGCAGCTCGGTGCCGGCGGGCCGCTCCACGGCGCTGCCGGAGGCGGCGACGGAGCTGGCCGGCTTGAGGAAGTACGAGGGGGCGGCCGGGCGGCGACCGCGCTGGTCGGCGCGCGAGGCGTAGTTCAGGTGCACCGCGATGATCTTGCCCGGACGGGCCGGAAGGCCCGAGAAGCGGTGGTCCGCGGCATCCGTGTCGGTCGTCATGAGCTCCCTCGCCCTGATGTCACTCTTGCGTCGTATCTGAAATCGTATATGATCGTGTCTCGCCAGGCAAGCGCGATCTCGCGCCGCCGGCGCACCCCAGACAGTGACGTCACACGACACAGGAGTCCGCAGATGAGCAACCCGTCATCGCCGTCCACCCTCACCCCGACCGGCACGATCGCCTCGCCGACGGATCGCCGTCGCGTCGTGTTCGCCACGGTCGTGGGCACCACCGTCGAGTGGTACGACTTCTTCATCTACGCCACCGCGGTGGGCCTCGTCTTCGGGCAGCTGTTCTTCGCCGGGCTCGGCGCGGACAGCGCCCTGATCGCGTTCGCGACCGTGGGCGTGAGCTTCCTCTTCCGCCCCCTCGGCGCCTTCCTCGCCGGCCACTTCGGCGACAAGTACGGCCGCAAGGTCGTGCTGATGTGGACGCTCATCCTGATGGGGATCGCCACCGCGCTGATCGGCGTGCTGCCCACCGCCGACGCGATCGGGATCGCCGCACCGATCCTCCTCGTCGTGCTGCGCATCGTGCAGGGGCTCTCGGCCGGCGGCGAATGGGGCGGCGCGGTGCTGATGGCCGTCGAGCACGCCCCGAAGAGGCGCCGCGGCGCGTTCGGCGCCTCTCCCCAGATCGGCGTGCCGCTCGGACTGCTCCTGGCCTCCGGCGTGATGGCGCTCATGGCCATGATCGCGCCGGGCGAGGCGTTCCTCGTGTGGGGCTGGCGCGTGCCGTTCCTCCTCAGCGTCGTGCTGATCCTGATCGGCTGGTACGTGCGTCGTCGCGTCGAGGAGAGCCCGGTGTTCGCCGAGCTGGCAGAGCGCAAGGAGAAGGCGCAGATGCCGATCGTGCAGCTGCTGCGCAAGCATGCACTGCTCGTGCTGATCGCCGCGCTCGTCTTCGCCGGCAACAACGCCGTCGGGTACATGACGACCGGCGGCTACATCCAGAACTACGCCACCAACCCGAATGGTCCGCTCGCGCTCGACCGCACCGCCGTGCTGTGGGCGGTCGCCGGGTCGGCGGTCACGTGGCTGCTCGCCACGTACGCGGCCGGGGTGATCTCCGACCGGATCGGGCGGCGCACGACCTACATCGTCGGCTGGATCCTGCAGCTGGTGGGTGTGTTCACCCTCTTCCCGCTCGTGAACACCGGCAGCGTCGGGCTGCTGTTCCTGGGGTTGGCCGTCCTCACGATCGGCCTGGGATTCACCTACGGCCCGCAGGCGGCGCTGTACTCCGAGCTCTTCCCCGCCTCGATCCGCTTCTCGGGCGTCTCGATCTCGTACGCGATCGGCGCGATCCTCGGCGGCGCGTTCGCCCCCACCATCGCCACCGCCCTGGTGAAGGCGACCGGTGGCACGATGGCCGTCACGTGGTACCTGGCCGGGATGACGGTGATCGGCCTGATCGCCACGCTGCTGCTGCGCGACCGCACGGGCATCCCGCTCGGTCTCGATGCCGAGGAGCAGCAGTCGGTCAGTCCGATCCGCGGCCTCTCGAAGGCGTGAGACGTCCGGCGTAGCCTGAGCCCCGCACGACACCCGCAGGAGAATCGCATGCAGTTCCACCACCACGGCTACGTCTCGGGCGACCCGCGGGTGCGCCCCGCAGCCGGCACGGGGGTCGATCGACCGGTCGACCTCCCCGACGAGATCGACGTGCTGATCGTGGGCTCGGGACCGGCGGGGATGCTGCTGGCGGCGCAGCTGTCGGAGTACCCCGACGTCACCACGCGCCTCATCGAGCGGCGGGACGGGCGGCTCGTGCTCGGCCAGGCCGACGGCATCCAGCCGCGCAGCGTCGAGACGTTCCAGGCGTTCGGGTTCGCCGAGCGCATCGTCGCCGAGGCGTACAACATCGGCTGGATGAACTTCTGGGGACCCGACCCGGAGCGCCCGCAGAACATCGTGCGCACCGCCCGCACCGAGGACTACGCGCTCGCCATCAGCGAGTTCCCGCACCTCATCGTCAATCAGGCCAGGGTGCTCGACTACTTCGCCGAGGCCGCCGCGACCGGTCCGGGCCGCATCGTGCCGGACTACGGCGTGGAGTTCCTCGGGCTCACCGTGCACGCCGATGGCGCGTACCCCGTCGAGGTCCGGCTGCGGTACACCGCGGGCGAGCGCGACGGCGAGGAGCGCACGATCCGGGCGAAGTACGTCGCGGGCTGCGACGGCGCCCGCAGCCGCGTGCGCGAGGCGATCGGCCGCGTGCACGTCGGGGGCAGTTCGGCGCATGCGTGGGGCGTCATGGACGTGCTCGTCAACACCGATTTCCCGGATTGGCGCACCAAGTGCGCGATCAACGCCGAGGCGGGCAACATCCTGCTCATCCCCCGCGAGGGCGGGTACCTCTGCCGCGTCTACGTCGACCTCGGCGAGGTCGCCGCCGACGACGATCACCGCGTGCGCGCGACGCCCGTCGAGGAGGTCATCACGCGGGCGAACGCGATCCTGCACCCGTACGCGCTCGACGTGAAGCAGGTGGCGTGGAGCAGCGTGTACGAGGTCGGCCACCGCGTCACCGACGGCTTCGACGACGTGGACGAGGGGACGGATGCCTCGCCGCGCGTCTTCCTCACCGGCGACGCGTGTCACACCCACAGTGCCAAGGCGGGCCAGGGCATGAACGTCTCGATGCAGGACGGCTTCAACCTCGGATGGAAGCTGGGTTCGGTGCTCACGGGGCTGAGCCCGGCATCCCTCCTGTCGACCTACAGCGCCGAACGGCGTCCGGTCGCCCAGCAGCTCATCGACTTCGACCGGGAGTGGTCGTCGCTGATGGCGCGCAAGCCGGAGGAGATCTCCGACCCGCAGGAGCTGGCGACCTTCTACCTCGGCACCGCCGAGTTCCCCTCCGGATTCATGACGCAGTACGGCCCGTCGCCGATCGTCGGCGCCTCGACGCACCAGGCGCTCGCCGCCGGATTCCCGATCGGCAAGCGGCTGAAGTCGTCCGAGGTGGTGCGGGTCGCCGACGGCAACGCCGTGCACCTCGGCCACCACGCCAGAGCCGACGGGCGCTGGCGTCTCTACGCGTTCGCCGACGCGCCCGCGGCGGGTGCGGCATCCGCGCTGTCGCGCTGGGCCGAATGGCTGGGAACGGCGGATGCCTCGCCGGTGCGCCGGTTCACGCCCGCCGGGGCGGACCTCGACGCGCTGTTCGACGTCAAGGTCGTCTACCAGCAGCCGCACGAGCAGATCGACGTCCTCGCGGCACCGGCGCTGTTCCGTCCTGAATCAGGGCCTCTCAGGCTCGCCGACTGGGAGAAGGTGTTCGCCGCCGCGCCGAGCGCGTGGACGACGACCGACATCTTCGACGAGCGGGAGCTCTCCCGGGGCGGCGTGGTGGTGGTGGTGCGCCCCGACCAGTACGTCGCGCACGTGCTGCCGCTGGAGGCCACCGACGAGCTCGCGGCGTTCTTCGAGGGCGTCTTCCTCCCGCGGTGACTCCGACGGTCAGGAGTTCACGCGGATGATCTCCTGCTGGTACGGCGCGATCACGTCGCCCGAGATGCGCAGATCCAGCAGCAGGAACCGGCGGGTCGCGGCATCCTCCGTCGTCCACGACGCGAGCCGGTCGAGGTCGGCCAGTGTCCGCACCACGACGCCCTCCGCGCCGACCGCCTCCGCGAGCCCGGCGAAGTCGACCTCCGGGATGCGCATCGGGCCGTCGGCGAGGCCCTTGAGGCCGTAGAGGTTCACCTCGGCGCCGTAGGCGGCGTCGTTCCAGACCACCGCGATTCCGCGCCCCCCGGCGACGCGCACGGCGCTCTCCAGATCGGCCAGGGCCATCAGCCCGCCGCCGTCGCCGGTGGTGAGCACGACCGTCGCGTCGGGCTGCGCGAGCGCGGCGCCCGGGACCGACGGGAAGCCGAGGCCGATCGACTGGAAGGCGGTGCCGACCATGATCATGCGGTCGGGAGAGGCGACCGGCCAGTGCATGTTCGCCCAGCCGATGAAGTGGCCGCCGTCCGAGACCACCACGCGGTCCTGCGGGAGCAGGGCGCCGATGCGCGCCGCGGCCGAGCGCGGGTCCAGGCGGCCGTCGGGGGCGAGGTCGTCGCCGTTGGAGTGGGCGGCGACGGCGGCGACGTCCACCGACTCGCGCCAGCCCGACGGGGCGGTGCCCGATGCGCGGAGGGCGTCGACCAGCATCCGGGCCCCGATCGCGGCATCCGCCCGGACGAAGCCGCCGACGTGCGGGTGGGTCGCGGCCGGCGTGATGTCGATCTGGAACACGCGGGTGCCGGGGGCGAACAGGTCGCCGAAGCGCATCGTGAACTGGTTGAGCGACGCGCCGAAGACGACCGCCACGTCCGCCTCGCGCACGAGGTCCATGGCTCCCTCGGCGCCGAAGCCGCCCGTGACGCCCAGGTCGTACCGCGCATCCGGGAAGACCCCGCGTCCGAGTGCGCTGGAGGCGGTGAGCGCGCCCGTGGCGGCGGCGAGGTCGCCGAGCGCCGCCCCGGCGCCGGACAGCCAAGCCCCGCGCCCGGCCAGCAGGAACGGACGTTCGGCGGCCGCGAGCGCACCGGCGATCTCGTCGATCATGCCCCGGGCGAAGGGCCCGGCGGGGGAGAGGGGCGCCGGGATGCCGGGCGCCGCGGTCTCGGGCACGAGACCGGCCTCCAGCACGGCGACGTCGTAGGGGATCGCGAGCACCGCCGGCACGCGGTAGGCGAGGGCGTGCTCGATCGCGATGACGGTGGTGGCCGCGGCATCCGCCCGCCCCACCGTGTACGTGCGCGCCCCGACGGCCGATGCCATCGCGATCTGGTCGACGCCCCATGGCCGCGGGCCCGACGTGGGCTCGTCGCCCACCACGAGAACGAGCGGGACGTGGGCCTGCACGGCCTCGGCCAACGCCGTGAGGGTGTTGGTGAACCCCGCGCCGTAGGTGGCGGTCGCGGCGGCGAGCCCTCCGCCGGCCCGGTGGAACGCGTCGGCGGCCACGACCCCGCCGGCTTCGTGTCGCACTGCGGTGAAGGTGGCGGAAGTCTCGCGCTCGATCGCGTCGAGGAAGTAGGCGTTGCCGTTGCCCATCACCCCGAAGACGTGGTCGATGTGGCGGGCGAGGGTGACGGCGACGTGTGCGGAGACGCGGGGCATGGCGGAGCCTTTCGAGACGACAACGGAGGATTCCGTATATGTCTCGCCCTCCGTCGATGGAGCGGCTGCGTGCCCTTTTTTCGAGCACCGGCGCGGAAGTGCCGGACCTCACGATCCTACAAGCGGCCGGCGGAACGGATGCCTCGCTCGCCGCTCGCCCGTCGGGACAGTGCATGCGCGGTGAATGTACGCAATGTACAACGCGGTCGTGGCTCGTCGGTCGCGAGAATGAGGGGGACTGTCACCGTCGCGGCGCGGGACCCGGAATCGGGTCGCCCGCGGCACCACCGATCCACCCCGATGAAGGGACACCCCCGTGACCGAAGATCGTGAGACCACCCTGCTCGACAGCGTGCCCGACGGGCTGTTCATCGGCGGGGAATGGCGTCCCGCCGCGGAGGGCGGCACGCTGCGCGTGTTCGACCCGGCCACCGGGAACGTCGTCAAGACGATCGCGGATGCCCGCCCCGCCGACGGCATGGCGGCACTGGACGCCGCTGTCGAGGCATCCGCCTCATGGGCGGCCACGCCCGCCCGTGAGCGCGGCGAGATCCTCCGGCGCACGTTCGACCTCCTTCAGGAGCGCAAGGAGGACTTCGCGCTGCTGATGACGATCGAGATGGGCAAGCCGCTCGCCGAGGCGCGCGGCGAGGTCGCGTACGGCGGCGAGTTCCTGCGCTGGTTCAGCGAGGAGGCCGTCCGCGCCGGCGGTCGCTACGGCGCCAACCCCGAGGGCACCGGTCGCATGATCGTCACGCAGCACCCGGTCGGCCCGTGCTTCCTGATCACGCCGTGGAACTTCCCGCTCGCCATGGCCACGCGCAAGATCGCCCCTGCGCTGGCCGCCGGCTGCACCGTGGTGATCAAGCCCCCGGAGCTCACCCCGCTCACGACGCTGCTGTTCGTGAAGCTGCTGGAGGAGGCCGGGCTGCCGAAGGGCGTCGTCAACGTCTTCACCACCTCGACCTCGTCGGCCGTGTCGGCCCCGATCATCGCCGACCCCCGGCTGCGCAAGCTCTCGTTCACCGGATCGACCCCGGTGGGCGTGCGCCTGCTCGAGCAGGCCGCGAAGGGCGTGCTGCGCACCTCGATGGAGCTCGGCGGCAACGCGCCGTTCGTGGTGTTCGACGACGCCGACCTCGACAAGGCGGTCGACGGCGCGATCGCGGCCAAGTTCCGCAACATCGGTCAGGCGTGCACCGCGGCCAACCGCTTCATCGTGCACCGTTCGGTGGTCGACGAGTTCGCACGCCGGGTCACCGAGCGGGTCGCGGGCTTCACGATGGGACGCGGCACCGAGGAGGGCGTCACGATCGGACCGCTCATCGACGAGAAGGCCGTGGCCAAGGCCGAGGAGCTCGTCGGCGACGCCGTCTCGCGCGGAGCGACCCTGCGCATCGGCGGACAGCGGGGCGAGGGTGCGGGCACCTTCTACGAGGCCACCGTGATCTCCGACGTGCAGCCGGGCTCGGCGATCCTGAACGAGGAGATCTTCGGGCCGGTGCTCGCGATCATCCCGTTCGACGACGAGGACGAGGCCGTGCGCATCGCCAACGACACGGAGTACGGGCTCGTGTCGTACGTCTACACCGAGAGCCTGTCGCGCGGGCAGCGCATGATCGAGCGCCTCGCGACCGGGATGATGGGCCTCAACGTCGGCGTGGTCTCCAACGCCGCGGCGCCCTTCGGCGGGTGGAAGATGTCGGGCCTCGGCCGCGAGGGCGGCGCCGAGGGCATCCACGAGTACCTGCAGACGAAGTACACGCTCACCGCCAACCCGTTCGCCTGATCCCTCCCGGGGATCGCGGCGTGTCCGCGGTCCCCGGGATGATGGGTCCATGGAGTCCGTGATCGAGCGCCGCCTGCGGTCGCACCGGCTGTCGGCCCCCGCGGCATCCGTCGTCGACGCCGCCGGCCACATGCTCGCCGTGCAGGCACAGGAGTTCTGGGGCGGGCGCTGGGCGCTCGCGGCGCGCTCGCGAGGCGAACCCACGGTGCGCGACGTCGACGCGGCGTTCGATCGGGGCCGACTCGTGCGCGCGTGGACGATGCGGGGAACGATCCACGTGATCCCGGCACGCGATCTCGCGTGGGTGCTGTCGGTCACCGGCGAGCGCCAGCTGCGCGCCGCCGCCTCCCGGCACCGGCAGCTCGGGCTCGACGACGCGGTCCTCGCCCGCGCAGAGACGGCCGTGCGCGCGGCGCTGCGCGGCGGCGGACGCCTCACCCGCGCCGAGCTCTTCGCCCTGCTCGAGGGCATCGGCATCGATCCGCGCGAGCAGCGCGGCGTGCACGTCATCCAGTCCCTCGCGCTGCGCGCCGTGATCGTGTCGGGCCCGGTCGTGCCGCGCGAGGGCGGTCCCACGCGCGAGCAGCACCTCGTGCTCGCGGAGGAGTGGGTGACGGATGCCTCGACTCCCGCCGATCCGCTGGCAGAGCTGTTCGTGCGCTACATCGACGGGCACGGCCCGGCCGCGCCGGCCGACTTCGCCTGGTGGGCGGGGTTGCCGATCGGCATGGCCCGCGCCGCCGCGGAGGCGGCGGGCGCCCGCGTGAAGCAGGTCGACGATCGCGGCGACGGCGTGTTCGTGGCGGGCGGCCCCGCGCCGCGACGCGCCGCCGCGACGCCGCGCGTCCTCGCGCTCCCGCCGTTCGAGGAGTACTTCCTCGCCTACCAGGACCGCACCGTGCCCCTCGCCGAGCCGTTCCTGCGCCGGGTCGGTCCGGGCATCAACGGCATCGTGCGCCCGATCCTCGTCGCCGACGGCACGGTCGTGGGCGTGTGGACGCACTCCCTCGCCGTGGGACGGCACACCGACGATCCCGTTCCCGAGCTGTTCGTGCCGGATGCCGCGACCCCGGCCGAGATCGTCGACGCCCTCGAACGGTATCGCCGCTTCATCACGGGGTAGCGGGGTCTCTGCCACACTGGCTCCGTGGAAGAGCGGTCCCGGTGGCGCTGGACGCGCGCGCGACGCATCGCCGCGATCATCGCGGTGTGCGCGATCGTCGTCTACGGCGCGGTGGTGGCCCTGTACGCCCTGAGCGACCGCTCCCGCGACATCGGGTGCCAGGGCGACCCGCCGGCCGACTCCCTCCTGCTCGAGCTGCGCCCCGAGGCCGTCGACGCCGCCGGAGACCGGATCGCCGTCAATCTGGCGGTGCGCTCGTTCGGCCCGCTGCAGGACCCGGTCACGGGGCTGTCGACCGATGCGGTGACCCTCTACGTGACCGACACCGACGGCAGTCCCACCCACACCTTCGAGGCCGGCCAGGTGCCGTCGCCGATCGCGATGCGCTTCATCACCGACGGCTACATCGAGCGCTGGCCGTTCGACGCGCACGTCGCCCGCTTCGCCGTCGTGGCCCTCCGCGGCACCGCGCCCGACGGGACGGTCGTGCCCGTCACGATCTGCGGCACCCCGAACGTTCCCGGATGGATGTTCGCGTCCGAGCCGGTCCCGGGCACCGAGGCGCTCATCGTCGACGGCGCGCCCGTCGATCAGGTGCAGCTGTCCGCGCACCGTGCGGGCGCCACGACCGCCTTCGGCCTCGTCATCCTCGCGCTCATGGTCGTGATGCCCGCGCTGACCCTCACCGTCGCGGTGGTCGCCTACCGCGGCCGGCGCAAGGTCGAGGCGACGCTCATGAGCTGGATGGCGGCGATGGTGTTCGCGACCATCCCGCTCCGCGGCTTCCTGCCCGGCTCGCCGCCGATCGGCTCGTGGGTCGACTACCTCGTCGTGCTGTGGGTGCTGGTCGGCCTCGTCATCGGCCTGATCGTCTACGTGCTCGCGTGGCTGCGCTGGAGTCCCGTCGCCGGTGCCCCGCGGGAGCAGGCGACGGATGCCGCGCTCCCCGTCGTGCTCGCCGCGTCGGCGTCGGCCGCTCCGCCGGTCACCCCCTCAGCCGAGGACGGCGGAGACACGGGTGACGGGGGCGGTGGCGGCGCTCACTGAGCCCCCCCCGCGAGCGGTCCGCTCGCCGAGGCATCCGCTCACCCTTCGGCGTGACGCTCCAGGAACGTGTACACCTCGTTGTCGTCGACGCCGGGGAAGGATCCGCGCGGGAGCGGAGAGAACATGTGCATGTGCACGCGCGCGCTCGGCCACGCCTTGCCGTCCCACCGGTCGGCGATGTCGGTCGGCGGGCGGCGGCAGCACGCTTCATCGGGGCACGATGACACGGCCCGCTTGGACGTCTCACGGCCTCGGAACCACTTGGCGTCGTCGAACGGCACCCCCACCGTGATCGAGAACTCGCCGGCGCCCGTCATGCCGGTCTGCGTCGAGCACCAGAACGTGCCGGCCGGGGTGTCGGTGTACTGGTAGTGCTCGGTGGTGCGGTTCTGCTCCTCGAACGCGGATCGTGCGAGGAACCGACGGCACACGATCTGGCCCTCGACCGAACCGGTGACGTCCATCGGCACGGGCAGATCGTCGTTCTCGTAGACCCGGTTGATCGCCCCCGATCCGTCGACGCGCAGGAAGTGCAGCGGGATGCCGACGTGCTGCGTGAGCAGGTTGGTCAGGCGCATCGCCGCGGCCTCGTGCGTCACGCCGAACGCGTCGCGGAAGTCCTCGACGGCGAGGTTGCGGTCGCGCTTGGCCTGCTGCAGGAACGCCACCGAGGCCGTCTCGGGCATGAGGCAGCAGGCGGCGTAGTAGTTGATCTCGAGGCGCTGCTGCAGGAAGTCGCCGTAGTCGCTCGGGCGCTCGTGGCCCAGCAGCCGATGGGCCATCGCCTGCAGCGCCATCGAGCGCAGCCCGTGGCCGCCGGGGATCGACGCGGGCGGCAGGTAGATGCGGCCGTTCTCGAGGTCGGTCACCGAACGGGCCGAGTGCGGCAGGTCGTTGACGTACAGCAGCTCGAAGCCGAGCTGCTGGGCCATGATGCTCACCGAGCGGTGGGTGAGCGCGCCCGAGACGTGCCCGGCGGCTTTGAGCTGCTTCTCGGCGAGGCGCTCGATGTCGGGCAGGTAGTTGTCGCGTTCGCGCATGCGCAGGCGTAGCTCGGTGTTGGCGCGGCGGGCCTCCTCCGGAGTCGCGATCGTCTCGCGTTCGCGTCGTTCGAGCTCGCGGTGCAAGCCCAGGATCGATTCGATCGTCTCGTCGCTCATTCCCTTGGTGACCTTCACCGGAGCCACGCCGAGCTGTCGGAACACGGAGCTCGATTGGGCGCGGGCGAGTGAGATCTCCAGCGCCGCGCGCCGGTTGGGCGGCTCGGCCGACAGCAGCTCGGCGACGTCGATGCCGGTGGCCGCGGCGATCGCCTGCAGCAGCGACAGCTTCGGCTCCCGCTTGCCGTTCTCGATCAGGCTGAGCTGACTGCCGGCGACGCCCACGATCTCGCCGAGCTCGTCCAGCGTGTAGCCGTGCGAGACGCGCTGGTGGCGGATGCGATGGCCGAGCGTCGACAGTTCGAGGGAGGTGCTGGGCATTCCTTGAGCATAGTGAAAGAAACGCGATTCTTGCGACAGGAAGTGACCGAAAGACTGAGGGGAAGCGCGCGAGAGTGAAGGAGGACACAGATCTCGCGTCTCTCGAGGAGGAAACGACATGGCTCTGGCCGACATCTTCACCCGCCCCGCCGCACCGGCCGCATCGGGTCGTACCGTCGCCGTCGCCCCCACCTTCGGCGGGCGCCCGACGGTCGAGGGCGAGGGCATGGCCGCGCTCTACACGTGGGTCGAGGAGATCGCCGCCCTGACGCAGCCCGCCCGCATCCACTGGGTCGACGGCTCGCGCGCCGAGAACGACGCGCTGCTGCGCGAGCAGGTCGACGAGGGCAAGCTCATCAAGCTCAACCCCGAGTGGCGTCCCGGCTCCTACCTCGCCCGCTCGCACCCGAGCGATGTCGCCCGCACCGAGGGGCGCACCTTCATCGCCTCCGAACGGGAGGAGGACGCCGGACCGACGAACAACTGGGCCGACCCCGCAGAGATCCGCGGCACCCTCCGCGGACTGTTCGAGGGCTCGATGCGCGGCCGCACGATGTACGTCGTGCCGTTCTCCATGGGCGCCGTGGGCGGACCGCTCTCGCACATCGGTGTGCAGGTCACCGACAGCGCCTACGCCGTCACCTCGATCGGCATCATGACCCATGTCGGCACCGCGGTGCTCGCGCAGATCGCAGCGGGCGCCGACTGGGTGAAGACCGTGCACTCCGTCGGTGCGCCGCTGGCGCCGGGAGAGGCGGATGCCGCGTGGCCCTGCAACGACGAGAAGTACATCGTGCACTTCCCGGACACCCTCGAGGTGTGGTCGTTCGGCTCCGGCTACGGCGGGAACGCGATCCTCGCGAAGAAGTGCTTCGCCCTGCGCATCGCCTCCGTGATCGGCCGCAACGAGGGCTGGCTCGCCGAGCACATGCTCCTCATCCGCGTCATCGATCCGGCCGGGCGCGCCTACCACGTCGCGGCGGCGTTCCCCTCGGCCTGCGGCAAGACGAACCTCGCGATGCTGCGTCCCACGATCCCCGGGTGGCGGGTCGAGACCCTCGGCGACGACATCTCGTGGCTGCGCCCGGGGGAGGACGGCCGCCTGTGGGCGATCAACCCCGAGGCGGGCTTCTTCGGCGTCGCGCCCGGCACCGGCGAGTCCACGAACGTCACGGCCGTCGAGACCCTGTGGGGCAACACGATCTTCACGAACGTGGCCCTGCGCCCCGACGGCGATGTCTGGTGGGAGGGACTCACCGACGAGGCGCCGCCGCACCTGACCGACTGGGAGGGCAACCCCTGGACGCCCGACATGGGCCGTCCCGCCGCCCACCCCAACTCGCGCTTCACCGTTTCGGCCGCGCAGTGCCCGCAGATCGCCCCCGACTGGAACGCGCCTCAGGGCGTTCCGCTCGACGTGATCCTGTTCGGAGGTCGCCGCGCCACCAACGTCCCGCTCGTGGTCGAGGCCACCGACTGGACGCACGGCGTGTTCATGGGCTCGAACATCTCGTCCGAGCGCACCGCGGCCGCCGAGGGACTCGTCGGCGAGCTGCGCCGCGACCCCTTCGCGATGCTGCCCTTCTGCGGCTACAACATGGCGGACTACTTCGGCCACTGGCTCAAGATCGGTCAGCAGCTCCGCTTCGATCGGGCCCCGCGCATCTTCCAGGTCAACTGGTTCCGCAAGGGGGCCGACGGCCGATTCCTGTGGCCCGGCTTCGGCGACAACTCCCGCGTCATCGACTGGATCATCCGCCGTGTCGACGGCGAGGTGGGCGCCGTCGACAGCCCGATCGGGCGGCTGCCCGAGGCATCCGATCTCGATCTCGACGGCATCGACGTGCCGCAGGCCGACCTCGACGAGCTGTTCGCGGTCGACCCGATCTCCTGGGAGCGCGAGGCCGACCTCACCGAGGAGTTCTACGCCACGTTCGGCGGCCGGGTCCCCGCACCCCTGCAGTCGGAGCTCTCGGCGCTGCGCTACCGCCTGAAGCAGGCGCAGACCGCCTGACCGGGGGCCGTCACACCAGGAGCTGGTGGCGGGCGAGGTCGCGATACAGCGGCGTCGAGGCCACCAGCTCCGAGTGCGTGCCCTGGCCGACGACGCGGCCGCGGTCGAGCACCACGATGAGGTCGCTGTCGACCACGGTCGACAGGCGGTGCGCGATCACCACCAGCGTGCGCCCCTCGGCGACGGCGTCGAGGGCGTCGCGCATGCGCTGCTCGTTGAGTCCGTCGAGCGACGACGTCGATTCGTCCAGCAGCAGGATCGGGGGAGCGGCCAGCAGCGCCCGGGCGATCGCGAGGCGCTGGCGCTCACCGCCGGAGAGCATCACCCCGCTCTCGCCCACGGGCGCGTCGATGCCGAGCGGAGTGCGCTCGAGCACCTCGGTGAGGTTGACCGCGTGCAGCACGCGCGCGCAGTCGGCGTCGGATGCCTCGGGAGAGGCCAGTCGCAGGTTGTCGGCGATCGTCCCGGCCAGGGTGGGGGCGTCCTGCTCGACGTAGCCGAGCTGCGCCCGCAGTTCGGCGCGGTCGAGGGTGCGCACGTCGTGCCCGCCCACGAGGATCGCCCCGCCGGTCGGGTCGTAGAACCGCTCGATGAGCGCCAGTGCGGTGCTCTTGCCCGCGCCCGAGGGTCCGACGAGGGCGACGCGCGCCCCGCGCGGCACCGAGAACGAGACGCCGTGGAGGACGCCGGATGCCGCGGCATCCGTCTGCTCCTCACGCACGGTCTCCGGCGCGCCTGTCTCGACGTGCGCGTTCTCGAGCAGCTTCACCGCCTCGGCCTCGGCGGCGGCGCGGGCGGCGATCACATGCTCGGGGTAGGCGAAGTGCACATCGGCGAACTCGATCGCGGCGCCGGGGTCGGCCGGTCGGGCGTCGGCGCCGGCCCAGCCCGCGATGGCGGGGTCGTCCTGGTCCTCGGTGGGGAGGTCGAGCACCTCCTGGATGCGGCCCAGGGCACCGAGGGCCTGGCTGACCGACGTGATCGCGCCGAACGTCGAGCCCAGCGGGGCCACCAGCATGAACAGGAACATCACGAACGTCACGAGCCCCGCGATGGTGAGGTCCTCGTGGGCGACGCGGAAGCCGCCGACGCCGAGCACGACGAGCAGCGACACCTGCAGGGCGATGCTCGCGACCGGCACGACCAGTGCCGACACCTTCGCGATGCGCACGCCGACGCCGTACGCCTCGGTCGCCAGGCCCGTCACCGCGGAGGTCTCGCGCTCGGTGGCGCCCGAGGCGCGGACGGTGCGGATCGAGCCAACGGCGCGTTCGACACCGGAGGCGAGCTCGCCCACCTTGACCTGCTGCGCGGTCGATGCGGTGCGGATGCGGCCCGACAGCAGCACCACCCCGACCACCGAGACGCCGATCACGAGCACGATGAGGCCGAGCAGCACCGGGTCGATGATGGCCATGGCCACGAGGGCGCCGACGAAGACCAGCGCGTTGCCCACCGCGTCGGCCAGGCCCTGGGTCAGCACGGCGTAGAGGAGCGTCGTGTCGGTGCCGACGCGGGAGACCAGGTCGCCGGTGCGACGGGCGTCGAACTCGCTGATCGGCAGCCGCAGGATGCGGGCGATGAGCTTGCGTCGGCTCGAGTACACGACCGCGGTGCCGGTGCGCTGCAGCAGGTAGTGCTGATAACCCGAGATGACCGATGCGACGAGCACGAACCCGACGAGCGCCCACACGAGCAGCCCGAGGCCTTCCCCGTTCTGCACGCGTGTGATCACCTGGCCGACCAGGAGCGGCTGCGCGAGCGTCGCGAGCGCACCGACGATGCTCAGCACCGCGACCACCCAGAGGGTGCGCGTGTGCTCGAAGACGAACGGCAGGAGCTGCCGCACGGTGGCGCGCGGACCTTCCGGCTCGGTGCGGCCGCGTCCGAGGCCGCGGCGGGCCGAGCGGGTGGGGGCGGGTGCGGACATGGCGGTACCTCGTTCGACGTGCTCGGGGGTCACTGTCGACCGTACTTCTTGTGGGCGGCCTGTTTGGACACGCCCAGCGCCCCGGCGATGGCGATCCAGGCGTAGCCTTGGGTGCGTGCCCGTCGCACCTGCTCTGCCTCGGCGCGCGCCAGAGCGTGGTGCAGCTCGGCGATGCGGCGGAGTTCTGCGATGGGCTCGCCGTCTCCGATCGCGCCGACGGCGGTGCGGATGCTGTCGCTCATGGATCCTCCGAGCGTCAACGTTAGTTGACGTACAGGTCCGCTGTCAACCTGCGTTGACGACGAGGGGCGCTCGTCAACGGGGTCGGTGCGGGGTCGCGGGCACTTCGACGACGATCCGCGTCCCGGCCTCGATGACGCCGGGACCTCGATCGGGCGTCGGTGCGGGGGCAGGGATCACCTGCTCCGCCTCCCAGGCGGCTCGCGCGTTCTCCGCGCTGGGGTGGAAGAACTCGTCGATGCCCAGCAGCCCGCCGGACGACGACATGCCGGCTTCGCCGTCGGGAGGCCGGAACCGCGTCACGATCCCGACGGCGGCGAACACGAGCGGGGTCAGCAGGACGATCGCGATCGCCGCCCACCCGAACACGTCACCCATGCACGCCACGCTACGCGCGCCGGATCGCACGCACATCAGCCTCAGGGTGGACATGCACGGGCTGCGTCGGGCTCTCGCTCGAGCCGGCACGCCGGCGGCGTGTCAGTCGGTGAAGCCCGCCGCGGAGAAGGCGCGCGCGTAGATCTCGCGGATGACGTTCTCCTTCCGCGCGTTGTACTCCATCACGGTGGCGGTGCTCCCGCCTGCGGCAGCGGCGGCACGTTTGGTCGCCGCGTACAGGTCGCGGTCCTCCGCGCTCGTCCGCAGCCAGTTGCGCAGCACGACATGGCGCACGAGCTCCGGACTGTCCGGTCCGAACACGTGCAGGTTGATCGCCGGACCGTCCGGGATGCGCGACGGCGCGCCTGGACCCGGGGCGCCGTCATCGGGGCGGCGGCCGCCGCGCAGCATCCGATGCCCGTACCACCAGGGTTCACGCACCGTGAGCACGAATCCGGCCGACTGCAGCGGCGCAAGCCACGTCGGCTCGTCGTCGGGGTCGGCGACGGTGAGGTCGAGGTCGAGGATCGGCTTGGCAGCCAGGCCCGGCACGGCCGTCGACCCGACGTGCTCGACCCGCAGCGCGCGAGGACCGAGCACGTCCTGCACGAGCCGCGCGACCTGCTGGGCCTGCGCCGGCCAGGAAGGATCGTGATCGACGACCTCGACCGTCGCACGCACGGGTGGGACCACCCACGGGGAGCTGCCGGGCGGCGGCGGCACCTCCTCGAAGCGGAGGATGTCTTCTCTGCGGGGCATTCCGCGAGCCTAAGCCCGCACGACGCGGCGGATGCCGCGGCATCCGCCCATCGCTGCCGCTACGACGTCGTCTTCGCGGCCGCGCCGAGGTTGTCGTCGTAGTCGACGTCCTTGGTCTCGGGCGAGAGCAGGAGCGCGACGAACGTCAGCACCCCCATGGCGGAGAGGTACAGTCCGACCAGCCACGGACTCCCGCCCGCGGCCGCCCACAGCGCCACGGCGACGATCGGCGCCAGCGCGGCGCCCAGGATCGACGAGACGTTGTAGGCGATCGCCGAGCCCGAGTAGCGCACGTTCGTCGGGAACAGCTCGGGGAGGACGGCACCCATCGGGCCGAACGTCGATCCCATGAGCAGGAACCCGAAGATGAGGAACGCCTGCGTCAGCGCTCCGGTGAACTTGGGATCCGCCTGCGGGGCGAGGAACAGGTTGAAGGTCAGGCCGAACACGATGATCAGGCCCGTCACCCACAGCAGCAGCTTGCGGCGCCCGATCGCGTCGGCGATGGGCCCGGACAGGAGGGTGAAGATGCCGAAGAACACCACGCCGATGATCTGCATGAGCACGAAGTCGGTGAAGCCGAAGCCCTGGCCGGGATAGAACTGGGCCGCGAACGCCGTCGGATCGAAGGCCTTGCCCGCTGCTTCGGCCGCCTTCTGCGCCGCCGCCGATGCCGTCGCGAGGTCCGCCGCCTTCGTGCCGAACGACAGTGTGAAGTTCGTCATCAGATAGAACAGCACGTACGTCGCGAGCATGATGAACGTGCCCAGGATGAGGTGCTTCCCGTGGCGCCGCACCACGACGCCCAGCGGGAACCGGCGGATCGCCCCCGAGGTCTCGGCCTTCTGGAACGTGGACGACTCCACCAGGCGCAGTCGCACCCAGAGGCCGATGATCACCATCACGGCCGAGAAGAGGAACGGCACGCGCCAGCCCCACGCGAGGAACTCCGCCGAACGCTGTCCGCCGCCGTCGGGATGCGGCAGCACCGCGTTGATCGTGAGGAACACCGCGTTGGCGATGATGAAGCCGAGCGGCGCACCCAGCTGCGGGAACGTGCCGTACCAGGCACGACGCCCTTTCGGCGCGTTCTCGGTCGCGACGAGGGCAGCCCCCGACCACTCGCCGCCGAGAGCGAAGCCCTGCGCGAGCCGGAGGATGAGCAGCAGCACCGCGGCCCACACGTTGATCTCGTTGTAGGTGGGGAGACACCCGATGAGGAACGTCGCGATGCCCATCGTGAGCAGCGATGCCACGAGGGTCGCCTTGCGGCCGAAGCGGTCGCCGAAGTGTCCGAAGACGACCGCCCCGAGGGGGCGCGCGATCATCGCGGCGCCGAACACGCTGAACGACAGCAGCAGCGACGTGGTGTCGTTGCCGGTCGGGAAGAACAGGACGGGGAAGACCAGCACCGCCGCCGTGGCGTACGCGTAGAAGTCGTAGAACTCGACCGTGGTGCCGACGAGACTCGCGAGGATGACGCGGGACCGCGGATTCGCGGGGGCGGAGGACGTCGACACAGCGGCGGAGGAGGGCATGGGCGAATCTGTCCGATCGTTGGGGCAATCGTGGCGTTCGTCCGAGCTGCGGCCCGGACGACACCGAGCGCTGCAGCGCTCCGGCGAACCGCCGGTCGGGCGACGACGGGCGCCGCGCGATCCCTCCAGCCTAGCCAGGAGATCCGGGCGAGCCCGGGATCAGCGCCAGATGACGCCCAGTCCGGCGTTCAGCAGAGTAAGGATGCCGACGGCCCAGAACGCGCCGACGGGCACCGTCGCCCCGCGACGCTGCCGCGCCGCGCCCATGCCCAGCAGGCCGCCGATCACGAGCAGCACGACGAGCTTCACGCCGATCTTGATGTAGTTGAGCTCGTACGAGATGCCCCATGGCGCCGCGAGCGCGAGGCCGGCCAGCAGAGCGATCAGCAGCCCGTAGTCCATCAGACGCGTGACCCGGACGCGGCGGCTCACGGCCTCCACGACCCACGCGCCGAACAGCACGGCGAAGCCGACGAGGTGGACGAGCACGACGACGTGACGCAGGATCTCCATGGATCCCACGGTACCTTAAGTTCGACTGAAGGTCAGCCCTGGGCTGCGCGCAGCTCGCGGAGCACGAGGGCGGTGCGGATCGCGGCATCCGCGGCCTCCTCGCCCTTGTCCTCCTTCGACCCGGGCAGGCCGGCGCGGTCGATGCCCTGCTGCTCGTCGTCGAGGGTGAGCACGCCGAAGCCGACCGGCTTGCCCGTGTCCAGCGCCACCCGCGTGAGGCCGTCGGTCGCCGCCGACGAGACGTACTCGAAGTGCGGGGTTCCGCCGCGGATGATGACCCCGAGCGCCACCACGGCGTCGGCTCCGGCTTCCAGTGCCGCCTTCGCGGCGACCGGCAGCTCGAAGGAGCCCGGCACCCGCACGAGACGCCACGACGCCCCTGCGGCCTCGAGCGTGCGCTCGGCGCCGGCGATGAGGCCGTCGGTGATCACGTCGTGCCAGGTGCCGGCGATCACGACGATGTCGAGTCCGCTCGCGTCGGTTCCGCCGACGATGGGTGCGCCCTTGCCGCTCACGATCCTGCTCCTTCGTTCATCTGCGCGAGGGCATCGGCGAGGTCCTGCTCGGCGATGATGTGGCCCATGCGGTCGCGCTTGGTCTCGAGGTACTGGTGGTTGTTGGGTCCGACGCCGACCAGCAGCGGCACCTGCTCGACCACGTCGAGCCCGAGCGCACGCAGCTGGTGCACCTTGTCGGTGTTGTTGGTGAGCAGGCGCACCTTGCCGACGCCCAGATCGGCCAGGATGCCGGCGGCCGCGGCGTAGTCGCGCGCGTCGGCCGGCAGCCCGAGCGCGAGGTTGGCGTCGACCGTGTCGAGCCCCTGCTCCTGCAGGCTGTACGCACGCAGCTTGTTGATGAGGCCGATCCCGCGCCCCTCGTGGCCGCGCATGTAGACGACGACGCCGCCGTCCTTCGCGATCGCGTCGAGCGCGGCATCCAGCTGAGGACCGCACTCGCACTTCAGCGACCCGAACGCCTCACCCGTGAGGCACTCCGAGTGCACGCGCACGAGAGGCGCGTCGTCGGCGAGCTCGCCCGAGACGACGGCCAGGTGATCGGTGCCGGTGATCCGGTCCTTGTACGCCAGGAAACGGAACGATCCGTGCCGGGTGGGCACGTGCGCCTCGGCGCGCAGACTCACGCGACGACGGTGGGCGGTGCCCGGCGCGGCCTCGACCGGCTCGTGCTCGTCGAGGTGCGCGATCAGCTGCTCGATGGTGATGACCGGGATGCCTTCGCTCGCTCCGAGCTCGAGCAGTCCCGGCATCCGCATCATGCTGCCGTCCTCGGCGACCACCTCGCCGATCGCCCCCACCGGCTGCAGCCCGGCGAGCCTCATCAGCTCGACGGCGGCCTCGGTGTGGCCCGCGCGTTCGCGCACGCCGCCGTCGACCGCGCGCAGCGGCAGGACGTGGCCGGGACGGATCACGCTGGTCGGCGTGGACGCGGGGTCGGCCAGCACGTTGAGCGTGTGCGAGCGGTCGGCCGCGCTGATGCCGGTCGAGACGCGGTCGGCGGCGTCGACGCTGACCGTGTACGCGGTGCTGCGCGAGTCCTCGTTCTGCGCGACCATCGGCGGAAGGTCGAGCCGGTCGGCCCAATCGGCGGGCATCGGCGCGCACAGGAACCCGCTCGACCAGCGGATCGTCCACGCGAGCCATTCGGTGGTGGCGAGCTCGGCGGACAGGATGATGTCGCCCTCGTTCTCGCGGTTCTCATCGTCGGCGACGATGACGGGCTTTCCGGCGCGCAGCGCGTCGAGGGCCTCGGGGATGGTGGAAAGGCTCATCGGGAGCCTCCTTCCGTCGGGGTGTTCTGCGGGGTGAAGGCCGCGAAGGAAAGCAGTCTCTGCACGTGGCGGGCCAGGATGTCGGTCTCGAGGTTGACGCGGTCGCCCGCGACACGGGCGCCGAGCGTCGTGGCGGCGAGGGTCTCGGGGATGAGCGAGACCTCGAACCATGCGGTGCTCGCGCCGGCGGCGCTGACTGCGCTCACGGTGAGCGAGACGCCGTCGACGGCGATCGAGCCCTTGTCGACGACGAGGGGGGCGAGGTGATCGGGGATCGCGATGCGCAGCACGCGCCACTGGTCGCCCGGGCGCACCTCGAGCATCTCGCCTGTGCCGTCGATGTGGCCCTGCACGATGTGCCCGCCGAGGCGGCCGTGTGCGGCGGTGGCGCGTTCGAGATTGACGGTGCGGCCCTCCGCGACGCCCGCCAGGGTGGACATCTCGAGCGTCTGGCGCATCACATCGGCGGTGAACCAGTCCTCGCCCTGGTCGACGACGGTGAGGCACACGCCGCTGACCGAGATCGAGTCGCCGTGCGCGGCATCCGACACCGCCTTCGGGGCGCGCAGCGTCAGCCGCACGCCGTCGCCCGACGGTTCGACCGCGGTGACGGCGCCGATCTCTTCGACGATTCCGGTGAACATCAGGATGCTGCTCCTTCACGAGCGGGGGAGGGGGAGGCGGATGCCTGGGGCCGGGCGCTGCCGGCCTCGGCCGGGGCGGCGGATCGTGCGACGACGAGGAGGTCCTCGCCGAGGCGCTCGGCGGAGACCAGGTCGAGGCGGTGCTGATCGGTGATCGTGTCGACGCCCAGCCCGCGCAGCGCGGGCCGGTCGGCGCCGTCGGCGCCGGAGCCGATCAGGGTGGGCGCGATGTAGGCGAGCACCTCGTCGACGAGTCCGGCGCGCAGGAACGCGCTCGCGATGGTGGGTCCGCCCTCGACGAAGACGCTCTGCACCCCCTGCGCGCGCAGCTCGTCCATCAGCTCCGGGAGGTTCTGGCCGTCGCGCTGCAGCAGGCCGCGCGGATGCGCCCGCACGAGGGCATCGTCGGGCACGGCGCGGGCACCGAGCACCACCGGCAGCGGCTGCGCGTCGAAGAGGGTGCCGTCCTCACGCCGCGCGGTGAGCGCCGGGTCGTCCGCGAGCACGGTGCCGATGCCCGCGACGATCGCATCCGCCTGAGCGCGGCGTCGGTGGACATCGGCGCGCGCGGCGGGGCCGGTGATCCACTTGCTCGTGCCGTCGGCGGCGGCGGCGGCACGACCGTCGAGGCTCTGCGCCCATTTGACCGTGACGTGGGGGCGTCCGAGGCGCACCACCGTGGTCCAGGAGTGCAGCAGCGCCTCGGCCTCGTCGGCGCGGACGCCGCCTTCGACCGCCACCCCGGCGGCGGCGAGCCGTTCGGCGCCGCCGCCGGCGGCGGGCGTCGGGTCGTCGAGCGCGTAGACGACACGGGCGACGCCGGCCGCCAGCAGCGCCTCGGAGCACGGACCGGTGCGACCGCGATGGTTGCAGGGCTCGAGGGTCACGACGGCGGTGAGACCGCGCGCGTCGCCTCGGGGGAGCTTCGAGAGGGCGTCGACCTCGGCGTGGGCGGTTCCGGCACCGCGGTGCCACCCCTCGGCGACGATCGCACCGTCCGGCGACAGAAGCACCGCACCCACCTGGGGGTTCACGCCGCGCGGGCCGTTCAGCGCGAGTGCGAGCGCACGGCGCATCGCCGCATCCTCTGCCCGGCTCACCGTCATGCGTCGTCTCCACTGTCCCGATGTTCCGGGAGGGGTGGCTGACGGAGGCGCGCGATGACGCCCGTGCTGCCTCCCTTCCGGACTAGCGGAGGACTCTCGCCCTTCGCATCACCGTCGGTCCCGGAATTCCACCGGATCGGCCGTCGCCGCATCCTGGATCGGATGCCGTTGCGTCGGTTCGCGGACTGTCACCGCCGGTTCGGATTCCCACCGACCCCGGAGCACTGTGCTCTCGATCCTACTCAACGCCGGGCGCGCGGTTTCATTCCGCGTGTCACGGTGCGACTCGGAGGGAGACGCGACTACTTCAGGAGCCGGGACAGTCGCCGGTCGGCGAGCACCTTGCCGCCGGTCTGGCAGGTCGCGCAGTATTCGAGCGAGTTGTCGGCGAAGAACACGCTGCGCACGGTGTCGCCGCAGACGGGACAGACCTCGCCCCGGCGGCCGTGCACCTGCATGCCCCGACGCTTGGCGTCCTTGAGGTCGGCAGGGGGCTTTCCGGATGCCTCCGACACGGCATCCGTCAGCGTCGCGGTCATGGCGGCGAACAGGCGGTCCACATCGGCGTCGTCGAGGGTGGCCGCGAGGGCGTACGGCGACATCTTCGCGGCGTGCAGGATCTCGTCGGAGTAGGCGTTGCCCACTCCCGCGATCACCGACTGATCGCGCAGCACGCCCTTGATCTGGGTGCGGCGCCCGGCCAGGAGCCCTGCGAGGTCGTCGCGCGAGAACGACGGGTCGAGCGGATCGGGGCCGAGGCGGGCGATCCCGGGCACATCGGCAGGGTCGCGCACGACGTAGACCGCGAGCGACTTCTTCGTGCCGGCCTCGGTGAGATCGAAGCCCGACCCGTCGCTGAGCGCCACGCGCAGCGCAATCGGGGTCTTGCCCGGGCGGATCAGCGTCGAGGGGAGGGCGTCGTACCACCGCAGCCACCCGGCCTTGGCGAGGTGGAAGACCAGGTGGGGCGAGGCATCCGCTCCCTCCGTCCCAGTGGACAGGTCGATGAACTTGCCGTGTCGTGCGGCTCCGGTGACGGTGGCGCCCTGCAGCGCCGTGACCTGCGGATCGTAGGTCTTGAGTGCGGCGATCGCGGCCACGGTGACGCGTTCGATCGTCAGGCCGGTCACGCGTCCGCGGAGGAAGTCGACGAGCCCCTGCACCTCGGGCATCTCGGGCATGCGCCCATCCTGGCACGCAGCGCCGACGCGCAGGCAGGTGCGCGATCAGTCCCCGAGCACCGGCCAGGGCTGCGGCGTGCGGTCGTCACCCGACAGCAGACCGGCGATCCATGCGTCGTCGCGTCCGCGCGGACTGGTGAGCGCCTGGCGCAGCAGCCCCTCGTAGCGGAAACCCTGGGCCCGTGCCGCGCGCGCCGAGGCGACGTTGCCCACGACCGCCCGCCACTCCAGCCGGGCGAGCGCGAGTCCGTCGAGCGCGAACGCCCAGTCGACGACGGCACGGGATGCCTCGGCCACCACGCCGCGACCCCGGAACGCCGGGCCGGTCCAATAGCCCAGCTCGCCGGATCCGGTGCCCAGGCGGTACACCCCCATCATCCCGGCGACCGCTCCGTCCAGGCGGACCGCCCACGTCACGTGCTCGTTCGAGATCCAGTCCGCCGCGACCTTGGCCACGAACTGCTCGGCGTCGGAGCGGTGATAGGGCGACGGCACGGGGGTGTAGCGCACGATGCCCGGGTCTTGGCACGCCGCCACGATCGCGTCGACGTCCGCGGCGGTCGGAGGAGACAGCTCGAGCCGGGCGGTGCGCAGGGTGACGGCTTCCATCCGGACAGGCTACCCACCCGCTCGGTCCACCCCGTCGCGTCGGCGACTCCGGTCGAGGAACCCCACGCGTGTGTAGATCGACCGGATTCCGCCGGCCGTGCACGTCCGCGCCGCCGTGCGACCGGAGTTGTCGACTTCCGATTCCTCCCCAGCGGCCCGCCCGGTGGAACTCATCCCCAGATGCCGGATGCTGCGCGTCACCCGGCGCTCGCAGACATGATGCTCGTCCACCATGTGGGAGACATACAGCACACGCGCCGATCTGCGGCGCAGCGGTATGACCGAACGGCAGATCGCCGCCGCGGTGGGCGCAGGCGAACTTATCCGCGCCCGCCGGGACTGCTACCTTCTCCCGGGCGCGCCGGACGACGTCGTTCGCGCTGTGCGGGTCGGCGGCCGACTCACCTGTCTTTCGCTCCTGCGACTGAACGGCGTGTTCGTGCTTGACGATGAGCGACTGCACGTCCACCTCGCGCCGGACGCGACACGTATGCGATCTCCCTACGATCGCGGGAAGCGGCTCCGCCCGAGACGCGCCGCACAGACCCGATTGCACTGGTGGGCGCCTACCGGCGACGGCTTCGGGCCGGCGACCTGTGTCGATGCGATCACGGCTATGGCGCATTCGGTGAGGTGCCAAACCTCCCGCGGCGCGATCGCTTCCTTCGACAGTGCGCTCAACCGCGGACTGCTCACGCTCGATGACCTCTTGGAGGTGTTCGACCTGCTCCCTCTGAAGTACCGGGTGTTGATTCCGCTGATCGACGGTCGGGCCCAATCCGGCACGGAGACCCTGGTCCGGCTGATGGTGCTCGGCCTCGGTTGCCGCGTGCGCCTGCAGGTGGCGTTCGAGGACGTCGGATTCGTGGACCTGCTGGTCGACGACTGGTTGGTCATCGAGTGCGACAGCAAGGAGTTCCACTCGTCTTGGGAGCAGCAGGTGAAGGATCGTCGCCGCGATCTCGCGCTCGCCCGACAAGGGTTCGGTGTCCTGCGCGTGACCGCCGCCGACGTCTTTCAGCGGCCGGACGACGTGCTCGCCGCACTGCGCGGATTACTGTTCGCGCGTGCTGGCCGCACCCGATGAAGTCTGACATTCGGCGTCGCGCCGGTCGGCTCACCCGCGCCACGCACCGACCGGCGACAACTCCGGTCGCTCGCGCGGAGGCGGACCGCACGCTCCGAAAATCCGGGAGTGAGACCACGGGCCCCGGCGGAGTGACCGGAGTTGTCGACGCCGAGACCGGCGAAGCCCCAGTGGAGCGACCGGAGTCGTCGACGCCGAGACCGGCGTGATGCGGGAGTGTCAGACGCGACGGAGCAGACCGATCCGGTCGTAGACGTCGCCGAGGGTGCGCCCGGCCACGGCGTCGGCCTTGGCCGCGTTCGCGCTCAGCACCCGGTCGAGCTCGGCGGGGTCGGCGAGCAGCTCCAGCGCGCGGGCGCGCACCGGCTCGAACTCCGCGACCACGACCTCGGCGAGGCCCTTCTTGAAGTCGCCGTAGCCGCGACCGGCGTACTCGTCCTCGATCGCGGGGATCTGCCAGCCGGTGAGCGCGGCGTAGATCACCAGGAGGTTCGACACCCCGGGCTTGGACTCGCGGTCGAACCGCACCGAGCCCTCGCTGTCGGTGACCGCGCGCATGATCTTCTTCGCCGTGATCGACGGCTCGTCGAGCAGCCACAGCACCCCGGCATCCGACTCCGCCGACTTCGACATCTTCGCCGTCGGCACCTGCAGGTCGTAGATGCGCGCGGTGTCGCGCTGGATGACCGGCGTCGGCACCGTGAAGGTCTTGCCGTAGCGGGCGTTGAACCGCTCGGCGAGGTCGCGCGTCAGCTCGACGTGCTGCTTCTGGTCGTCGCCCACGGGCACCACGTCGGTCTGGTACAGCAGGATGTCGGCGGCCATCAGCACCGGGTAGGTGAACAGCCCGACCGAGGTGGCGTCGGCGCCGTAGCGCTGCGACTTGTCCTTGAACTGGGTCATGCGCCCCGCCTCGCCGAACCCGGTGATGGTCGAGAGCACCCACGCCAGTTCGGCGTGCGCGGCGACGTGCGACTGCACGTACAGCGTCGAGCGCGACGGCTCGATGCCGGCCGCGATGTACTGCGCCGCCGTGCGACGGGTCTTCTCGCGCAGCTCGGCCGGATCGTTCGGCTGGGTCAGCGCGTGCAGGTCGACGACCGAGAAGAACGCGTCGTACGAGTCCTGCAGCGTGCGCCACTGCATGAGCGCCCCGATGTAGTTGCCGATCTGCAGGGAGTCGGCCGAGGGCTGCATGCCGGAGTACAGGCGCGGTTTGGTCATGCGACCAAGTTTAGGAGCGACGGATGCCCCGCCCCGCCGTCACTCGAACGGGGCGACGAACCGCGGGGCCGCGGCGCCGACGAACGCCACCATCTGGTGCCCGGCGCTCTCGGTTCCGTCCGCGTTCAGCACGCGGGTGCTCGAGACCCAGACGTTGCCGGACAGATCGATCGCAATACCGGTCGACCCGCCGAGGCCGACGAAGTCGTATCCGGTGGCGTCGGGGGAGATCGGTTCCCCCGTCGTGAGGCTGCGGGGGCACCGGGTCGTGTCGACGCCGCAGAACTCGCTGACGCGCTCGCCGGTGCGGTTGGCGACCCACACGTTGCCGTCGCCGTCGGTCGCGATCCCCCACGGCTGGGTCACCCCGCCACCGGTGAACGGCTTCGACACGGTCTGAGCGTCCGGCGAGATGTGCGTCACCGAGGGTGTGCCCGAGCCGGTCGTGGTGCCGTCGCCGCACGCAGGGGCCGGGACGCCGGCGTTGGCCACCCACACATTGCCGTCCTTGTCGGCGGCGATGCCCGTCGGGTGCGCGAACCCGTCGAGGAGGGGCGAGCCGGCGAGGGGGGTGCCGTCGCGGCCGAAGACCGCGACCGTGCTCCCGGCGTTGGCGGTGACGAACAGGCTGCGGCCGTTGTCGACGATCCCGAACGGGGACTGCACCCCGAGCCCGGTGACGTTCTTGGCCTTCTTCGGGTCGCCCTTCGGGTAGACCGTCAGGGTGCCGTCGCCACAGTTGGCGATCCACACGTTCTGATCGCCGTCGATCGTCAGGCCCTGGGGGGCGTTGAGCGCACCCTGGGTGTAGCCGGTCGCGGGCGAGAGGGCGGACCGACCGTCGAACAGCGAGACGCTGTCGGCCGACGGCTGCGCGGTGCCCCCGCATCCTGCACCGGCGGCGACTCCGGGCGTGCCCGCGTTGCTCAGCCAGAGTCCGCCGGTGCGGTCGAACTCCAGACCGAATCCGCTCGCACCCGAGCCGGCGACCGAACCGAGGATGCTGCCGTCGGGGCCGATCTCGAACACCCGACCGTCTGCGCAGGTCGCGCTCGCGACGTCGGAGGCGGAGGCGCTCGCCACCCAGACGTGGCCGTCGGGTCCGATCGTGATCTCGCCGGGGGCTGTGAGCCCCGCCGCGGTGCCGTCGAAGCGCAGTGGGAGGGTCCACGCGGCCGGGGCCACCGGCAGGCCGGGCGCGGCCGCGCGTGCCCGGAGCGACACCTGGAAGAGGCGGTGCACGGCGGCCGACGGATCGCGTGCGATGCCCGCGAACGCCGCTGCGGCCGAGGCCAGGCGGTCACGATCGTGGGCGGCGGCGCCGAACATCGTCTCGCACGAGGTGGCGTTCTGCAGGCACGCCGTGAGCATCGCCGTCAGCGACGTGAACGTCGCGAGCGTCGAGGTCTGGTCGCCGTTGGGGGCCGACGCCAGCACGTCGCCGACGACGCCGGTGGCGGGGTCGGCGAGATTGGCGGCCATCGTGGCGGCGTTCTCGAGCCAGTTCACGGGACCGGTCGGCACCGCCTCGCCGAAGAACTGCGCCAGGCCGTAGCCGGCGGCGACCGTCGTGCGCTCGTTGAGGGTCAGCGTGGTCGCGCCCGGCTCGGCGATCGCGCCGAGCAGCGCGCGGCTGTCCTGCTTGCGTCGCGCGTCGACCCACACCACGCCCTTCACATCGGTCTGGTTGACCGACAGTGTGAAGGCGCCTGTGCCGTCGCTGACCGTGTTCCCGAGATCGCGGGCACCGTCGGGGCTGGTGTTCCAGGCGGTGACGGTCCACTCCGACGGATCGATGCCGGCGGCCAGCGGAGCCACCGAGCCGGTGAGGATGCGCGGGGTGGGCGACGGTGCAGGCTGCGGGTCGGCCTCGGGGGTCGTCGCGGTGCACGCGGCCAGCAGGAGGGCCAGAGCGGTGAGGACGGCGCCGCCGACGACGGTCTTCTTGCGGTCGGTCACCGTGGTCCCCTGTCGTGCGTCCTGGCCGATTCCTCGTGCGTCCTGGCCGATTCCCCGGAGTCTATCCGGCGAGCCTGAGGGGTCCCGGTGCGTGCGACGACGTGGTCGCGTGCGCACCCTTCGTGCCGGGTTCCGCGACCGGGCTCAGCGTCCGAGCGCGTAGTCGACGACCACCGGGGCGTGGTCGCTGAAGCGGGTGTCCCATGCGGTCGCCCGCACGACGTGGTACCCCGAGGCGCGCGCCGCCAGGTCGGGGGTGGCGAGGTGGTAGTCGATGCGCCAGCCCGTGTCGTTGTCGAACGCACGACCCCGCATGGACCACCACGTGTAGGGCCCGTCGACCTCGCCGGCGGCGGCGCGGCCGACGTCGACCCAGCCGAGACCCGTGCCGACCGAGCCGTCGACCCCGGTCACCTCGGCGCCGTCGGCCCCCAGGAAGCGGTCGAAGTACGCGCGCTCGCGGGGGAGGAAGCCCGACCTCTTGACGTTGCCCTTCCAGTTGCGGATGTCGAGCTCGCGGTGACCGACGTTGAGATCGCCCATGATCAGGGCCAGCGGCGAGGCGGCGCGCAGCCGAGGCATCCGCTTCTGCATCGCATCGAGGAACGCCCATTTGGCGTCTTGCTTCGGGGTGTCGGCCTCGCCGCTGTGCACGTAGGCGCTCACGATCGTGAGACGCTCGCCGGAGACCTCGAAGTCGGCTTCGATCCAGCGGCCGGCGCTGTCGAGCGCGTCGGGGAGGGCCTCGTCGTCGAGCACCCGCCGCACCTCGATCGGGGCCGTGCGGCTGGCGATCGCCACTCCGGCGCGACCCTTGTCGAGCGCCTCGTCGTTCACGAGCTGCCAGCCGGGCAGCGCCGCCGTCAGTTCGTCGGCGGTGGCCCGCACCTCCTGCAGGGCGAGCACGTCGACATCGGCGTCGGCGAGCCACTCGATCATGCCCTTGCGGACGGCGGCGCGGATGCCGTTGACGTTGACGGAGGCGATGCGGAGGCGGGGCACGACCGCCAGCCTAACCGCGCCCTCCGACACGATCGTCGGCGGCCGGAGCGGATGCCTCGACCTCCGCGAGCTCCGTGCGCGCCGCCCGCACATCCCGGTCTGCCGCCCAGGCCCGGTACCAGGGAGCCCCCGCGCGCGCCTCGCGCGCCGTGCGCAGCCGCACCTGCGCGGCCATCAGCAGCGCGCGGTGCTCCACCGCCCGGCGCTCGGCGTCGGTCACCCGCTGGAGGGGGATGTCGCGGTCGGCCGCGGCGACGGCGATCCACGCCGCCCCGACCAGCATCACGATGCCGTTCAACCGGAACCACAGCAGGAGGCCGACGAAGATCGCGAACGTGCCGAGCAGTGCGTTCGTGGGCGTGTAGCCGAACAGCAGCCCCGCACCCAGCTGCAGCGCGGTGAGCGCGCCGCCGGCGAGCATCGCGCCCGGCCAGATCGTGCGCCACCGCAGCGACGTGCCGGTGAGGAACCGGAACATCGCGCCGAGGGCGGCGGCGTTGAGGGCGAACGACACCACGACCGACGCGATGCGCAGCCCCGAGTTGAGGAAGCCGGAGACGTCGGGCAGGCCGAAGAGCGAGAACAGCCAGTCGAGGGTCCAGGTGCTCACCGCGCTCAGGCCCGATCCGACGACCAGCGCCACGCCGAACACGGCGGCGGCGAGCAGGTCGCGCGCCTTCAGCAGCAGGTAGCTGCGCCGGTCGAGCGGGAGCCCGAAGATGTCGCGCACCGCGCGGCGGGTGAACGTCACCCACCCGATCGCCGTCCAGATCACCGCGGCGAGCGCGATCGCACCCGTGATCGTGAGCACTCCGGTGTTGTGGGTCGCGACCTCGGTCACCTGTTCGGGGGTGAACAGACCGCCCTCGTCCTGGATGAGACCCGGGATGTAGGTGTTGACGACCTCGATCATCGCCCGGACCGACTCGGGACTGCCGCCCAGCCACAGCCCGGCGCTGGCGAACGCCACGTACACCGCGGCGAAGATCGCGAACAATGCCTGGTAGCTCACGCCCGCGGCCAGCAGGAATCCGTTGTGCTGCAGGAAATGGCGCCACACGCGCACCGGGAACCAGCCGAGCGTGGCCCGGGTGATCTCGGTCGCCCGGGCGATGGGCTCGTCGAACCGCTCCCGCAGCGCGTCCTGCGTCGACTCCCACCGTGCCCGCAGCGACTCCTCCTCGCGGGCGGCCTGCGCCGCGGTCTCGCGTGCCGCGGGATGCGCGCGGCGGCGGTCGGCGGGGGAGGTCACGCTGACAGATTAGCGATCGACGGATGCCGCGCCCGCCGCGCGGAAACGGCGCACGATCAGCAGCACGGGCAGCAGCAGCATCCCGGGCAGCAGGAACGCCTGGCCGAGGCCCGGGGCACCGGCGAGCAGCCCGAGGGCGACGGCGCCGAGCACCGCCCCGCCGTAGTTGAACAGGTTCACCCGCGCGATGATCTCATCGCTGCGCGCGGGGGCGAGTTCTCCGGCCGAGGTGAACGCGAGCGGAACGAGGGCTCCGACGGCGACGCCCGCGAGGGCGAACCCGACGATCGCGGCGGGGGCCGACGGGAGCACCGCGACGAGCACGAGGCCGGCCAGCGAGGCGGCTGTCGCGCCGATCACGATCGGGCGCGGTCCGAAGCGGCGCACGAGCCGATCCGCCGCGAGGCGGGTCACGAGGATCGCCACCTGATATGCGGCGTAGCCGAGCGGTGCGATCGCCGCGGCGGCGGAGAGGGCGTCGGCGAGGTACACAGTGCTCCAGGTGCTCACCGCCGAGTCGAGCGTGAAGGCCGCGAGGATCACGAACCCGAACAGCCAGATCCCGCGGCGGGGGAGGGATGCCGTCGGCCGGGCGCCGGCGCCCGCGTCCGTGACCGCGGCGGCGCGGGCCGGGTCGAAGGAGTACCAGCCCCACGCGGCAGCTCCGGCGGCGACGACGATCGCCACAGCCAGGGCGGCGCCGCCGAGACCGGCCGCGGCCGTGCCGGCCACGGCGAGCGCTCCGACGATCGCCGCGGCGGTGTAGGAGGCGAAGAATCCGCCCATGAGGTCGCGGCCGGCGCGGCGCTGCACGAACACGCCCTGCATCGCCGCCGAGGCGTCCACCGCCCCGAGGCCCACCCCGTACACGCCGAAGGCCGCGACGAACACGGGCAGCGCGGCATCCGTCGTGATCACCGTCACGGCGGCGGCCTCGATCACCAGCCCCGCGCACAGCGCCGCCCGGCTGCCCCACCGCTTCGCGACGAGGTCGGCCAGACCGGAGCCGCCCGCCGCCGCGGCGCACACCAGCAGCACGATCAGCGACACCGCCGTGTCGTCGAGCCCCTGCCGCTCCTTGAACGCGGGCAGCGACGTCACCACGACCGCATAGCCGAGGCCTTGAGCGGCGTACGCGGCGCGCACGGCTGCGCGGGAGCGCACGGCACGTCGGACGAGGGGACCCGGGGTCACATCAGGAGCGTACGCCCCCGCCGATCCCGACCGCGCTCAGGCGCGGCCGCGCAGGACCGCCTGCTTCACCTCGGCGATCGCCTTCGTGACCTCGATGCCGCGGGGGCACGCCTCGGTGCAGTTGAAGGTGGTGCGGCAGCGCCACACCCCCTCCTTGTCGTTGAGGATGTCCAGGCGCGTGGTGCCGGCGTCGTCGCGGGAGTCGAAGATGAACCGGTGCGCGTTGACGATCGCGGCGGGGCCGAAGTACTGCCCGTCGGTCCAGAACACCGGGCACGACGAGGTGCACGCGGCGCACAGGATGCACTTGGTGGTGTCGTCGAAGACCTCGCGGTCGACGATGGACTGCACGCGCTCCTTGCCCTTCTCGGGGATGGAGTTCGCGATCAGGAACGGCTGCACCTCGCGGTAGGAGGCGAAGAACGGCTCCATGTCGACGATGAGGTCCTTCTCCAGCGGCAGGCCCTTGATCGCCTCGACGTAGATCGGCTGCGAGATGTCGAGGTCCTTGATGAGGGTCTTGCACGCGAGCCGGTTGCGGCCGTTGATGCGCATCGCGTCGGATCCGCAGATGCCGTGCGCGCACGAGCGGCGGAACGACAGCGACCCGTCGACCTCCCACTTGATCTTGTGCAGCGCGTCGAGCACGCGGTCGGTGGAGTACAGCTCCACGTCGTAGTCGACCCAGCGCGGCTCGGCGTCGACCTCCGGGTCGAACCGGCGGATGTTGAAGGTGACGAGGAACGACTGGATTCCGGTGTCCGCGGTCTCCTCCTGGGCCGGAGCGTCAGCGACGATCGTCATCCTCAGTACTTCCTCTCCAGGGGCGGGTAGCGCAGCTCGCCCGCCTCGTTCTTGGTGAACACCACCGGCTTCCATCCCAGTTCGATGTGGTCGGACGGGTGCGACGAGTGCGGGTCGCCGGTCAGGTAGGCCATCGTGTGCTGCATGTAGTTCTCGTCGTCCCGCGTGGGGAAGTCGTCGCGCATGTGGCCGCCGCGGCTCTCCTCGCGGTTCTGCGCCGCGTAGACCACGACCTCGGCGAGATCCAGCAGGAACCCGAGCTCCACCGCCTCGAGCAGGTCGGTGTTGTACCGCTTGCCCTTGTCGTCGACGTGCACGTTCTTGTAGCGCTCGCGCAGGTCGGCGATGACGTCGAGCACGTGAGCGAGCGACTCGTGGGTGCGGAACACCTGCGCGCCCTTGTCCATCTCGTCCTGCAGCGTCTTGCGCAGCACCGCGATGCGCTCCTGGCCCGGGTTGGCCCGCAGGCCCTCGATCATCTCGCGCACGCCGGCGACGGCGTCGTCGGGCACGGGCACGAACTCGGCGCCGCTCTGCACGTATGCGACGGCGTTGCGGCCGGCGCGCTTGCCGAACACGTTGATGTCGAGGAGGGAGTTGGTGCCCAGGCGGTTGGAGCCGTGCACCGACACGCAGGCGCACTCCCCGGCGGCGTACAGGCCCGGCACGACGGTGTCGTTGTCGGCGAGAACCTCGGCACTGTTGTTGGTGGGGATGCCGCCCATCGCGTAATGCGCGGTCGGCATCACCGGCACGGGCTCGACGACCGGGTCGACGCCCAGATAGGTGCGCGCGAACTCGGTGATGTCGGGGAGCTTGGTCTCGAGCACTTCGGCGCCCAGGTGGGTGCAGTCCAGCAGCACGTAGTCGCGATGCGGTCCGGCACCCCGGCCCTCGGCCACCTCCTGCACCATGCAGCGGGCCACGATGTCGCGCGGCGCGAGGTCTTTGATCGTGGGGGCGTAGCGCTCCATGAACCGCTCGCCCGAGGCGTTGCGCAGGATCGCGCCCTCGCCGCGGGCGCCTTCGGTGAGCAGGATGCCGAGCCCGGCCAGGCCGGTCGGGTGGAACTGGAAGAACTCCATGTCCTCCAGCGGCAGGCCCTTTCGCCACACGATGCCGACGCCGTCACCGGTGAGGGTGTGCGCGTTGGAGGTGGTCTTGAAGATCTTGCCGAAGCCGCCCGTGGCGAAGATGACCGCCTTCGACTGGAAGACGTGCAGGTCGCCGGTGGCCAGCTCGTAGGCCACGACGCCCGCGATCTGGGTCGCGCCCGAGGCATCCTTCACGGTCAGCAGGTCGAGCACGTAGAACTCGTTGAAGAAGTTGATGCCGAGCTTCACGCAGTTCTGGAACAGCGTCTGAAGGATCATGTGGCCGGTGCGGTCGGCGGCGTAGCAGGCGCGGCGCACGGGCGTCTTGCCGTGGTCGGCGGTGTGCCCGCCGAACCGGCGCTGGTCGATCTTGCCCTCGGGGGTGCGGTTGAACGGCAGGCCCATGTTCTCGAGGTCGATGACCGCGTCGATCGCCTCTTTCGCGAGGATCTCGGCCGCATCCTGGTCGACGAGGTAGTCGCCGCCCTTGATCGTGTCGAAGGTGTGCCACTCCCAGGAGTCCTCTTCGACGTTCGCGAGCGCCGCCGCCATGCCGCCCTGCGCGGCGCCGGTGTGCGAGCGCGTCGGGTAGAGCTTGGAGATCACCGCGGTCTTCGCGCCGGGACCGGCCTCGATGGCCGCGCGCATTCCGGCCCCGCCGGCGCCCACGATGACGATGTCGAACTGGTGGTAGTGCACCCCGTCCTTGACGACGGAGTCGGTGCTCTGGGTGCTCACGTAGTAGGCGCTTTCGTGTCGTCGGGGTGCCGGGTCAGCCCTGGCACATGCCCCACAGGCTGCTGTCGGGGGTGACGCCGAGGCAGGGGTCGAAGGTGAACACGACGAGCGTGCCCAGCAGGATCAGGAACGCGGCGGCGACCGCGACGGCGCCCACGAGCACCTGGCGCGTGCGGGTGTGCGTCACGTAGTCGTTGATGACGGTGCGCATGCCGTTCGCGCCGTGGATGAGGGCCAGCCACAACATCAGCACGTCCCACCACTGCCAGAACGGCGAGGCGAACTTCCCGACGATGAACGCGAAGTCCAGCTGGTGGATGCCGTCGCCGGTGAGGAGGTTCACGAACAGGTGGCCGAAGATCAGCACCACCAGCAGCACGCCGGAGGCGCGCATGTAGATCCAGCCCCACTTCTCGAGGTTGGAGCCGCGACGGCGCGGGGCGGCGGAGCGGGGCGCGTCGATCGTCGTCATCAGTGACCGCCTCCCATCGAGGAGAAGACGTTGATGAGGTGGCGAGGAGCGAAGCCCAGCATCGTCACCGCCCACAGTCCGATCACGATCCACCACATCTGACGCTGGTAGCGCGCGCCCTTCGACCAGAAGTCGACGACGATGATGCGGAGCCCGTTGTAGGCGTGGTACGCGATGGCCGCGACCAGCACGACCTCGCCGAGGCCCATGATCGGGTTCTTGTACGTGCCGATCACCGCGTCGTACGCCTGGGGCGAGACGCGGATGAGCGCCGTGTCGAGCACATGCACCAGCAGGAAGAAGAAGATGGCGACGCCGGTGATGCGGTGCAGCACCCACGACCACATGCCCTCGCGACCCCGGTAGAGCGTCCCACGGGGGACTCTCGAGGTGGTCTCCGATACCGACGGTGTCACGCGCGTTCCTGCAGACACGGTCGTCCTCCCTGATCGCTGTTTCCGGCCGGGACGTCGCTGCCGGACGGGCGGCGGCGTGGCGCAATCACCCTACTCCGGTCGTTCCCGCGGCGGGGATTAGGGACGCCTTACTCTCTCGACATCGAGAGATCTCCGGGCGGATGCCGCACCCGGCCCCCGTCCGGCATCCGTCCGGGTCGGCCCGGTACCCTGTGCGCATGGCCGCACTCCTCGACGACTTCTACGCCGTGATCCCCGCCGGCGGCATCGGCAGCCGGCTGTGGCCGCTCTCCCGCGCCGACGCCCCCAAGTTCCTGCACGACCTGACCGGATCGGGGCAGACGCTGCTGCGCGACACGTGGGATCGGCTCGAGCCGATCGCCGGCCCGGACCGCATCGCGGTGGTCACCGGGCGCGCACACCGCGCGGCCGTGGAGAAGGAGCTGCCCGGCATCCCCGACCGGAACGTCTTCCTCGAATCCGAACCGCGCGACTCCGCCGCCGCGATCGGCCTCGCCGCCGCGATCCTGCACCGCCGCGAGCCGAACGTCGTGATCGGGTCGTTCGCCGCCGACCACGTCATCCGCGGGCGCAACGCCTTCTACTGGGCGGTGGAGCAGGCGGTGGCGGTCGCTCGGGCGGGCTACATCTGCACGATCGGCATCCCGCCCACCGAGCCGTCGATCGGCTTCGGATACATCCGGAAGGCGGGCGAGCTCACCGTGGAGGGCGCGCGCGAGGCGGCGATCGTGGAGAGGTTCGTCGAGAAGCCCGACCTGGCCACCGCCCGCACCTACTACGCCGACCGCGCCTACCTGTGGAACGCCGGCATGTTCATCTCTCGCGCCGACGTGCTGCTGGAGGAGATCGCGGCCAGCCAGCCCGAGCTGCACGCCGGGCTCCTCGAGCTCGCCGAGGCCTGGGACGACCGCGACCGCCGCGGTCCCGCCGTGGATCGGATCTGGCCGACGATCACGAAGATCGCGATCGACTACGCCGTCGCCGAGCCGGCCGCGGAGAAGGGGCGCCTCGCGGTCATCCCCGGTCATTTCGACTGGGACGACGTCGGCGACTTCGCCAGTCTCGCCAAGCTCAACTCCCACGGGCGCAAGAACGACCTCGCCATCCTCGGCGAGAACGCCCGCATCCTCTCGGATGCCTCCAGCGGCATCGTGGTCACGCAGACCAAGCGCATCATCAGCGTGATCGGCGTCAAAGACATCGTGATCGTCGACACGGACGACGCGCTGCTGGTCACCACCAGCGAGCACGCGCAGCGCGTCAAGGGAGTGGTCGACGCGCTGAAGGGCAGCGGCCGCGGCAGCGTGCTCTGACTGCGACGCGGGGCAAGTTGCGTCTTTGTAACCATTCGGTTGCCGAAGGCTCGCAGACGTGCAAGCCGTTCGTCACTGTGGGTAACTTTGTGCCACCGTCCCCCGCGAAGTCCGCGGGGGTCTCGAATGTGGAGGCGTGAGTTGACCATCACTACCACCAAGAAGCTCATCGGCATCACCGCTGCCGCGGGGCTCCTCGTGGCCCTCGCCGGCTGCGGCTCGGCGCCCACGGGCAGCACCTCGTCCGGTGGCGCGGCCGCCGCCGGCTTCAAGCCCTGCATCGTCTCCGACGACGGCGGCTGGAACGACAAGTCGTTCAACCAGTCCGCCAAGGAGGGCATCGACAAGGCGGCGAAGGAGCTGGGAGTCCAGGCCGTCGAGGTCGAGTCCAGCTCGGCCAACGACTACGCGCCCAACCTCGACAACCTCGTCTCCGAAGGCTGCACGTTCATCATCGCGGTCGGCTTCAAGCTGTCGGCCGACACCGTCGCGTCGGCCAAGGCCAACCCGAAGATCAACTACGCCATCATCGACGACCGTGCCGACAACGAAGGTGCCACCGGCGCCGACGGCAAGCCCACGGGCGACGGCAAGACGGATGCCCCGAACATCAAGCCGCTCCTGTTCGACACCGTGCAGGCGGCCTACCTCGGCGGCTACGCGGCCGCGGCCTGGTCCGACGCCGCCGGCGTCAACAAGGTCGGCACCTTCGGCGGCCTGCAGATCCCGCCGGTGACGATCTTCATGGACGGCTTCATCGACGGCGTCAAGAAGTTCAACACCGACAAGGGCAAGAGCGTCGCGACCTTCGGGTGGGACGTCGCCGGCCAGTCGGGCGCCTTCACCGGCGGCTTCGCGGCCAACGACACCGCCAAGCAGACCGCGCAGGGCATCCTCGACCAGGGTGTCGACGTGGTCCTGCCGGTCGGCGGCCCGATCTACCAGAGCGCGTCCGCGGCCATCAAGGACTCGGGCAAGAGCACCGTCATGCTCGGCGTCGACTCCGACCTGGCCGTCTCCGACCCGTCGGTCGCCAGCCAGGTGCTGGTGTCGATCATGAAGCGCATCGACATGGCCGTGTACGACGCGGTCAAGGCCGCCTCGTCGGGCTCGTTCGACACCGCGCCGTACGTCGGCACGCTGGAGAACCAGGGCGTCGGACTGTCGTCGTTCCACGACTTCGAGAGCAAGCTGCCCGCCGGTCTGACCGGTGAGCTCGACGCCCTGCAGAAGTCGATCATCGACGGCTCGCTCAAGGTCACCTCGCCCAGCTCGCCGTAACGAGCAGGCAGTGGCGCGGCCGGGGGGATGCCGAGGCATCCTCCCGGCCGCGCACCTTTGTCGGCCCCTCCTTTCTGGATAAGGTGCAGAACATGAAGCTCGAGCTCCGTGGCATCACGAAGCGATTCGGCAGCCTCACCGCGAACGATCACATCGATCTCGTGGTCCGACCCGGGGAGATCCACGCGCTTCTCGGTGAGAACGGCGCAGGCAAGTCGACGCTGATGAACGTCCTCTACGGCCTCTACCAGGCCGATGAGGGCGACATCCTCCTGGACGACGTGGTCCAGAACTTCCGAGGACCCGGCGACGCGATGGGCGCCGGCATCGGCATGGTGCACCAGCACTTCATGCTGATCCCCGTCTTCACCGTCGCGGAGAACGTCATGCTCGGTCACGAGCAGACCAAGGCCCTCGGTGCCCTCGACCTCGCCAGCGCCCGCCGCCACGTGCGCGCCGTCGCCGAGCGATTCGGGTTCGACGTCGATCCCGACGCGATCGTGGGCGACCTGCCCGTCGGCGTGCAGCAGCGCGTCGAGATCATCAAGGCGCTCTCGCGCGACGCGAAGGTGCTCGTGTTCGACGAGCCCACCGCGGTGCTCACGCCGCAGGAGACCGACGAGCTGATGGGCATCATGCGTCAGCTGCGCGACGAGGGCACCTCGATCGTCTTCATCACCCACAAGCTGCGCGAAGTGCGCGAGGTCGCCGACCGCATCACCGTCATCCGACTCGGCAAGGTCGTGGGCGAGGCGGATCCGACCGACTCCAACACCGAGCTGGCCTCGATGATGGTCGGGCGCTCCGTCGAGCTGACCGTGCACAAGGAGGCGCCGACGCTCGGCGAAGGCGGGCTGTCGGTGCGCGATCTGCGCGTCATCACCGCCGAAGGGGCCGTGGTCGTCGACGACGTCTCGTTCGACGTGCGGCCGGGCGAGGTGCTCGCCATCGCCGGTGTGCAGGGCAACGGCCAGACCGAGCTGTCCGAGGCCATCATCGGCCTGCAGACCCACATCACCGGCTCCATCCGCCTGGGCGGCACCGAGCTGGTCGGCCGCAGCGTCCGGGCCATCCTCGACGAGGGCGTCGGATTCGTCCCCGAGGACCGGCAGGAGGACGGCCTGGTCACCGCGATGTCGGTGGCCGAGAACCTCATCCTCGACCGCTCGTCCGACAAGGCCTTCACGACCGCCGGCACGATCCGCCGAGGCGTGCTCGACGCTTTCGCCCGCGACCGCATCGCCGAGTTCGACATCCGGACGCAGGGCCCGCAGACGCGCGCGGGGGCACTGTCGGGCGGCAACCAGCAGAAGGTCGTGATCGCCCGTGAGCTCAACCGCGAGCTCAAGCTGTTCCTCGCATCTCAGCCGACGCGCGGCGTCGACGTCGGCTCGATCGAGTTCATCCACAAGCGCATCATCGAGACGAGGGATGCCGGCGTGCCGGTGATCGTCGTCTCGACCGAGCTCGACGAGGTCACCGCCCTCGCCGACCGCATCGCGGTGATGTATCGGGGCGGCATCGTCGGCATCGTGCCCGGCACCACCCCGCGCGACGTGCTCGGCCTCATGATGGCGGGCGAGACACCCACGGAGGATGCCGCATGAGCGACCGAGTCCCCGGCGGCGACGCCGCGCAGCCCGGACTTCCGCCGGAGCAGCTGCCCGCGGCATCCGGCCCTCTCACCGGCAGCCCCGCGCCGATTCCCGATGCGCCGCTGCAGAACCGCGTGCTCCGCGAGTTCCTCCGCGGCGGAGTGGTCGCCACGGTGCTCGCCCTGGTGCTGGCGATCCTGATCGGCGGGATCCTGATCGCGGTGACCAATCCGGAGGTGCAGACGGCCTCCGGCTACTTCTTCGCGCAGCCGGGCGACACGTTCGCGGCGATCTGGAACGCGGTGTACGGCGGCTACGAGGCGCTGTTCCGCGGGTCGATCTACAACGCCCGAGCGGCCGACTTCTCCACCGCCATCCGGCCGCTGACCAACACGATCGGCTTCGCCACACCGCTGATCGCCGCCGCTCTCGGCGTCGCGCTGGCGTTCCGGGTCGGCCTGTTCAACATCGGCGCTCGCGGTCAGATGCTCATCGCGTGCGGGTTCGCGGCGCTGACGACGTTCGGTCTCGACCTGCCGTTCTGGATCCAGCTGCCGCTCACCCTCATCGCCGGCATCGTCGGCGGCGCGCTGTGGGGCGGCATCGTGGGTGTGCTCAAGGCGCGCACCGGTGCGCACGAGGTGATCCTCACGATCATGCTCAACTACATCGCGTTCTACCTCGTCTCGTGGCTGGTGCGCACCCCGGGGCTGCTGCAGAAGCAGGGGTCGAACCAGCCGATCTCCTCGCCGACGCCCACCGGCGCTCAGTTCCCGAAGATGTTCGGCGACGGCTACCCCCTGCTGAACTGGGGCTTCGTCGTGGTGATCTTCGCCACGCTGTTCGTGTGGTGGCTCATCGAGCGCTCGAGCCTCGGATTCCGCATGCGCGCGGTGGGGGAGAACCCGCACGCCGCGCGTGCGGCGGGCATCAGCGTGCAGCGCATCTACATCTACGCGATGCTGTTCGCCGGGGGCCTCGCGGGTCTGGCGGGGATGAACCAGATCCTCGGGTCGGTCACGAGCGGATTCGACGGCCTGATCGACGCCGGCATCGGCTTCGACGCCATCACTGTCGCGCTCCTCGGCCGCAGCCGCGCGTGGGGCACGTTCGCGGCGGGACTCCTGTTCGGCGCCCTGAAGGCGGGTTCGTTCACGATGCAGGCCTCGCAGGGCATCCCGGTCGACATCGTCCTGGTCGTCCAGTCCCTCATCGTGCTGTTCATCGCGGCCCCGCCGCTCATCCGAACGATCTTCTTCCTGCCCAAGGACGAGGCGGAACGCTCCGCCCGCTCCCGAGCCCGCGCTGCCCGGAAGGCGGTGGCACAGTGACCGACCCCCAGCCCGCGACCGCGCTCGCCCCCGAGATCGCCGCAGACGGCACGATCCAGCTGGCCACCGTGCGGGTACGTCAGTGGAAGCTCCCGATCACTCTGGGGATCGCGACCCTGCTGCTGATCGTGCTCTTCCTGGTGTCGCCGCGCGACGGCACGAGCACCTTCCGCCTCAGCGACGCCGCCGAGGTGATCGCGCTGGGCGACGTGGCGGTGCCGACCGCACTCACCTCCTGGCTGCTGGTGGCGGTCCTGGTGCTGCTCACGCTGTGGACGGTGTGGGATGCCTGGGCCTACCGCCGCACGCGCCTGTGGCTGCCGATCGTCTACGCGGTCCTGGCCGTGTTCGCCTTCCTCACGTGGGCGGCGGCCGGCGGGCTCGTGCCCGTCACCGGACTGCTGTTCGGCGCGGTGTCGCTGTCCGTGCCTCTCGTCTTCGGCGCCCTCGGCGGTGTGATCGGCGAGCGCGTCGGTGTCGTCAACGTCGCCATCGAGGGGCAGTTCCTGCTCGGCGCGTTCAGCGCGGCGATGCTCTCCAGCCTCACCCACAACCCGTTCGTCGGATTGATCGGCGCGATGATCGGCGGCGTCCTGGTGGCGTTCGTGCTCGGTGCGTTCGCGATCAAGTACCTCGTCGACCAGGTGATCGTCGGTGTCGTGCTCAACGTGCTGGTCACCGGGCTCACCGGGTTCCTCTACGGGGTCCTGCTCGTGCCCAACGCGGCGCAGCTCAACAGCCCGGAGCGCTTCTCGCGGTTCGAGATCCCGCTGCTCGGGCAGATCCCGGTGATCGGTCCCGTGCTGTTCAACCAGACCTTCATCGTCTACCTCATGTACATCACGGTCGCCGTGGTGGCCTGGGGCCTGTACCGCACCCGCTGGGGCCTGCGCCTGCGCGCCGTGGGCGAGCACCCGCAGGCGGCCGACACCGTGGGCATCAAGGTGAACACGTCGCGGTTCTGGAACGTGTCGCTGGCCGGCGCGATCGCCGGCATCGGCGGCGCGTACTTCACGCTCGTCTCCGTGCCGCAGTTCGGCAAGGAGATGACGGCGGGCCTCGGCTTCATCGCTCTCGCCGCGGTCATCTTCGGACGCTGGGACCCGGTGCGCGCCACGCTCGCCGCTCTCCTGTTCGGCTTCGCGACGAATCTGCAGAACCTGCTCACCGTGCTCAAGACGCCGATCCCGAGCGAGTTCATGCTCATGCTCCCGTACGTCGTCACGATCCTCGCGGTCGCCGGCTTCGCGGGCCAGATCCGAGGTCCCGCCGCGGCGGGCAAGCCGTATATCAAGGGATGACCGTGACCGACATCGACTGGGACGAGCTGCGTTCCGTGGCCACCGACGCGATGCACCGCGCCTATGCGCCGTACTCGCGCTTCAAGGTGGGCGCCGCGGCGCTGGTCAGCGACGGGCGGATCGTCGCCGGCTGCAACGTCGAGAACGCGTCGTACGGCGTCACGCTGTGCGCGGAGTGCGGGCTGATCAGCGACCTGCACATGTCCGGCGGCGGGCAGCTCGTCGCGTTCGTGTGCGTCGACGGCGAGGGCCGCACCCTCATGCCGTGCGGACGCTGCCGGCAGCTGCTGTTCGAGCACGCCATCCCCGGCATGCTGCTCGAGACGGTGGCGGGCATCCGCACCATCGACGAAGTGCTCCCGGATGCCTTCGGCCCCCGTGACCTCGAGGAGGCGGGCCGGTGACGGCTCCGGAACCTTTCGACGCCGTCGACGTCATCCGGGCCAAGCGCGACGGCGCCCCGGTGCCGGAGGACGCGCTGCGGTGGATGGTCGACGCGTACACACGCGGCTACGTCGCCGACGCGCAGATGGCGTCGTTCGCGATGGCGGTGCTCCTCAACGGCATGGAGCGTGACGAGATCCGCGTGATGACGGACGCGATGATCGCCTCGGGGGAGCGGATGAGCTTCGCCGCCCTCGGCAAGCCCACCGTCGACAAGCACTCCACCGGCGGGGTCGGCGACAAGATCACCCTTCCGCTGGCGCCGCTCGTGGCATCCTTCGGCGTCGCCGTCCCGCAGCTGTCCGGTCGTGGTCTCGGCCACACCGGCGGCACCCTCGACAAGCTGGAGTCCATCCCGGGGTGGCGCGCGGCGCTCAGCAACGACGAGATGTTCGCCCAGCTCCGCGACATCGGCGCGGTGATCTGCGCGGCCGGGTCGGGCCTGGCCCCGGCCGACAAGAAGCTCTACGCCCTGCGCGACGTCACCGGCACCGTCGAGGCGATCCCGCTCATCGCCTCGAGCATCATGTCCAAGAAGATCGCCGAGGGCACCGACGCGCTCGTGCTCGACGTGAAGTTCGGCTCCGGCGCCTTCATGCGCGACGTGGACAGGGCGCGCGAGCTCGCCCGGACGATGGTCGCCCTCGGCACCGACTCCGGAGTGGCGACCACGGCGCTGCTCACCGACATGAACACTCCGCTGGGCCTCGCCATCGGCAACGCCAACGAGGTGCGCGAATCGGTCGAGGTGCTCGCCGGCGGCGGACCCGCCGATGTCGTCGAGCTGACCCTCGCCCTCGCCCGCGAGATGCTGACGCTCGCCGGCCATCCCGACGCCGACGTGGAGGCCGCGCTCAAGGACGGCCGCGCGATGGACGCCTGGCGGGCGATGATCCGCGCGCAGGACGGCGATCCGGATGCCGCACTCCCCGCCCCGCGCGAGACCCATGTCGTCACCGCACCCGCCGACGGGTACGTCACCCGCATGGAGGCGCTCCCCTTCGGCGTCGCCGCGTGGCGCCTGGGCGCCGGTCGTGCCCGCGCCGAGGACCCGGTGCTGCATGCCGCGGGCATCGATCTGCACGTGAAGCCGGGCGAACCGGTACGCGCCGGTCAACCCGTGTTCACCCTCCTGGGGCATGATGACACCCGGTTCGAGCGTGCCCTCGACGCCCTGGAGGGGGCGTGGGAGATCGGCGCGGCGAGACCCGCGCCCGGCCCGCTCGTGCTCGAGCGCATCACCGCCTGACCGACCCCGATATCCGCACCCCCCAGGAGAACCCATGCCCATCGACCAGAACGGCGACGCCCTCGTCGACGGCGTCTCGATCCGCCGCCTTCCCAAGGTCTCGCTGCACGACCACCTCGACGGCGGCCTGCGTCCGGGCACCATCATCGAGCTCGCCGACGAGGCCGGCATCGAGGTGCCCGAGAACGACGCCGAGGAGCTCGCGGACTGGTTCGCCGAGAAGTCGGACTCCGGCTCCCTCGTGGAGTACCTGAAGACGTTCGACCTCACGATCGCCGTGATGCAGACCCGCGAGGGCCTCACGCGCGTCGCGCGGGAGTTCGTCGAGGATCTCGCGGCCGACGGCGTCATCTACGGCGAGGTGCGCTGGGCGCCCGAGCAACACCTGCAGGGCGGACTGTCGCTCGAAGAGGTCGTGGAGGCGGTGCAGGAAGGCATCGAAGAGGGTGAGGACGCCGCGGAGAGCTCGGGGCACGACATCCGTGTCGGTCAGCTCATCAGCGCGATGCGCCACACCGACCGGTCGCTCGAGATCGCCAAGCTCGCCGTCGACTTCCGCGACCGCGGCGCGGTCGGCTTCGACATCGCGGGCCCGGAGGACGGCTTCCCGCCGTCGCGGCTGCGCGAGGCGTTCGACTATCTCGCGTCGGAGTTCTTCCCCGCGACGGTGCACGCCGGCGAGGCGGCCGGGCTCGACTCGATCCGCTCGGCGCTGATCGATGGACGCGCGCTGCGCCTCGGTCACGGCGTACGGATCGCCGAAGACCTCGACGTGGTCTCTCGCGCCGGCGAAGAGGTGCTCGTCCAATTCGGCGACCTCGCCCGCTGGGTGCGCGATCGCGAGATCCCCCTCGAGCTGTCGCCGTCCTCGAACCTGCAGACCGGCGCGATCGAGCGCTGGGGCACCGAGATCGGCGACCACCCGTTCGACCTGCTGTACCAGCTCGGGTTCGCCGTCACGGTGAACGTCGACAACCGCACGATGAGCCGCACCTCGCTCACCCGCGAGCTGGCGCTGCTGGTCGAGACGTTCGACTACGACCTCGGCGACCTGGAGGCCTTCCAGCTCAACGCCGCCGCCGGTGCGTTCCTGCCGGTGGAGGAGCGCGAGGAGCTCATCGAGCTCATCGCCGACGGCTTCGACCGCTAGCACGGCTCGCCCCGTGGGGCGCCGCGTGCAGAACTCCACGGATCACCCCTTGGCGAGCCCGGATCTCCGTGGCTTCGGCGCATCGGCGGCCCGATCCGTGGAGTTCTGCACGGCGCGACAGTGGATGGCCGACTTCATCGCGCCGAGAATCTCGTCGTATCGGTTCAGGATGTCCTCCGCGATCGGGCGCACCGTCATGTAGCCGAGTGCGGCGGCGGCGACGTCGCGCCGTCGGTCGCGCTTCTGGGCTTCCCACCCCTCGTGGAGCGCCCTGCTGTCGCACTCCACGATGAGCCAGCCGTCGACCAGCAGGTCCACTCGACCCACACCGTCGATCTGAACCTGCACCTCGACGGTGCAGCCGAGTCCGCGGAGGAGGAGGCGCACGAGGGTCTCCGGACCCGACTCGCTCCGCGCATCCATCAGGCTCTGGAGGAACCGGAGGCGCCGCGGAAGGCGTAGGAAGACGGCGGCGAGATTGTCATCGTCCACCAGGCCGACGTGGCGTGCGTTGTCGAGCGTCGCCACCGCATCGCGGGGATTCTGGCACCGGCATGCCTGGGCGAGTGCAGAGACGATGTCCGCGGCCATCGCGCTGCGCTCGCGGCCGGTCACGCGCCAGTGCGCCCGGACATGGGCGGCACGCACGGGGAGGCGCGTCGTGGCGTGTTCGAACTGCACGTGCAGGCCGCCGGTGGCGCGGACGAAGACGCCCAGCGCGTACAGGAGCGAGACGCAGTCGAGGCGACCGCCCAGTCGCCCCGCCTCGATCAACCGCGGGTGGGTGTCGGCGGGGACGGAGCGACCGTTGCGCAGCCGAATCAGGTCTCCCGCCGCGACCAGGGCAGCAGCGGTGCGCCGCGTCGTGCCTCGTTCCGCCAGGACGCTCGGGCTCAGAAAGGTCGCGGATGCGATCCGGCGTGCTGCTGCGTCATCCCATGCCACCCACACACTGAACCGCGAGGGGATGCCCTCCGCGCGGGTGCGCAGGAGGTCGTGGACAACCGGGGGGTTCCTCCCGACCGGGGGAGGAACGAATGGGTGTGCAGAACTCCACGGATGTCTCGTGATCCGACCCGATTCGCGCCCCGTCCGGGCGACCAGGCGCCGGATCCGTGGAGTTCTGCACCGACGCGACAAGGCAGGACCGGGTCAGGGGCCCGGCGGGTCAGCCGGCGACGAGGGCGACGGCCGTGCCGACGAGCTCGGTGAGACGGGTCGTCATGTCGGCGTCGGAGATCGACGGGGTGCCGTCGCCGGGCTGGGCGCCGTAGTCGCCGAACGACGCGTGCGAGGCGCCGGCGATCTCGACCATCGACGCATCGGCGGGGAGCAGGTGCCGCGCGTCGGCGATCCTCTGCGGTGTCGACAGGCCGTCCTCGCTGCCTCCGATGCTCAGCACCGTGAGCGACGAGCCGCTGAGGTCGCCGGCGCAGTAGCTGCCGAACAGCACGAGGCCCGAGGCATCCGGAGCCAGCTGGCAGGCCTTCACCCCGCCCAGCGAGTGACCGCCGACGAGCCAGGTCGTCACCTCGGGTGCGGCGGAGGTGAAGGCCGACAGCGGGCGGAGGTCGAAGAACGCGAGATTCAGGACAGGACGGGTGATCACGACCGTGACGTGGTCGTCGGCGACGATCCCGGACAGCTTCGCGGCGTACGCGAGCGGATCGACCTTGGCGCCCGGGACGAACACCAGTCCGACGCCGGAGGCCCCGGAGGCGGGTCGCATCACGATCGAATCGCCGCTGTCGTCGAGGACGATCGCCGGATCGTCGCGCACCGCCTGCAGAGGGCCGGGCTCGGCGGCCATGACGCCGACGTTCGCGTAGATCAGCACCGCCACGACGGCGGCCGCGATCAGGCCGCCCAGCACCGATCCGATCCAGACCAGCACGCGGCGCAGGCGCCGTCGGCGGGGCGGAGCGGCATCGGAGGTCACGAGGCGAGCGTAGTCGCGGAACGGCGGAACGACGGATGCCGGTGGCCCCGCGTGATCGCGGGGCCACCGGCATCCGGTGCACTCAGTCGAACACGACCGTCGCGGCGTCGTCGTTGAGCACGATCACCGGGGTGATCGGCGAGAGGCCCGCCTTCTCGATCGCGGCGCGGTCGAAGCGCAGCAGCGGGTCGCCGCGCTTGACCGTGTGCCCGGCCGCGACGAGCGTCTCGAAGCCGTCGCCCTTCAGCCCGACCGTGTCGATGCCGACGTGGATGAGCAGCTCGGTGCCGTCGGCGAGGGCCAGGCCGATCGCGTGGGCCGTCGGGAACACCGAGGCCACCGTGCCGTCGGCCGGGGCCACGACCGTGTCTCCGGTGGGGTCGATCGCGAGGCCCGGGCCCATCGTCCCCTCGGCGAACATCGGATCGGGCACCGCCGACAGCGGCAGCACCGTCCCCGCGACCGGCTGCAGCAGGCGCACGGTGCGTCCGGATCCGCGCGCGCCCTCCTCCACCGCCGCCCCGGCGGCGATCGACGCCGCCGCCACGTTCGGCACGCCGACCGCGGTCGCCACGCCCGCGGCGAACCCCGTCTGCGCGGCGGTCGCCCCCGACCAGGCGGCGATCGCGTCGGGCACCTCGAGTCGCCCGGCGATGATCTCGTCCATCGCGTCCTTGACGAACTGCACGTTGAGGCCGTACACGACCTGCACCGAGTGCCCGCCCGGCTTGGCGGTGCCCGCGGCACCCGCACGCTTCAGTGCGGCGTCGTCCACCTTCGAGACGTCGGCGACCTCCAGGCGCAGACGCGTCGCGCAGTTGTCGAGGTCGACGATGTTCTCCTTGCCGCCCAGGCCGGCGAGGAAGCGGGCGGCGATCACGGCGTACTTGTCCTCTCCGGATGCCGCGTCGCCGACCTCCTCGACGACGTCGTCGTCTTCACGACCCGGGTTCTTGAGGTTGTAGCGGCGGATGAAGAAGCGGAACACGAAGAAGTAGACGAAGAACCAGAACACGCCCATCACGAAGATGATCCACGGGTTCTGCGCGAGCGGATTGACCCACTGCAGGATCAGGTCGACGAAGCCGGCCGAGAACCCGAAGCCCGAGCGCACCGGCAGGATCGAGGAGATCGCCAGCGAGATGCCCGTGAACACGGCGTGCACGAGGTACAGCCACGGCGCGAGGAACATGAAGGAGAACTCGAGCGGCTCGGTCACCCCGACGAAGAACGACGAGATCGCCGCCGAGAGCAGCAGGCCGGCGACGACCTTCTTGCGGGTCGACTTGGCGGTGACGTACATCGCGAGCGCGGCACCGGGCAGGCCGAACATCATGATCGGGAAGAACCCGGTCATGTACTGGCCGGTGACGCCGAAGACGCCGTCTCCCGCCGACCCGGCGAGGAAGTTGTTGAGGTCGTTGATGCCGGCCACGTCGAACCAGAACACCGAGTTCAGGGCGTGGTGCAGGCCGAGCGGGATCAGAAGGCGATTGAGGAAGCCGTAGATGCCGGCGCCGACCGGGCCGAGGGTCACGATCCACTCGCCGAAGGTGACCAGGCCGTTGAAGACGAGCGGCCACACGAACAGCAGGACGACCGCGACCACGAGCGACATGCCGGCCGCGACGAGGGCGACAGAGCGCCGGCCGGAGAAGAACGACAGCGCGTCGGGCAGCTTGGTGTCTTTGAACCGGTTGTACGCGAACGCGCCGATGAGACCGCAGATGATGCCGACGAAGACGTTCTGGATCTTGCCGAACGCGGGGTCGACCGCCGTCACGTCGATGCCGTACAGGGTCGAGACCGTCGCGGGGGACAGGATGAACGTGACGGTCAGCCACGACACCAGGCCGGCCAAGGCGGATGTTCCGTCGGTCTTGTTGGCCATCCCGAGCGAGATGCCGACCGCGAACAGCAGGGCGATGTTGTCGAGCATCGCGATGCCTGCGGCGCTGATGAACGTCGTGACGACGTTGACACCGGCCACGGTGGATATCCAGTTCGAGATGCCGACCAGGATCGCGGCAACGGGGAGCACCGCCACGGGCAGCATGAACGAACGGCCCAGCCGTTGCATGAACTTCATTGTTTCTCCGGACTGTCGGCCGAAGCCGGTCCGCGCACCATCCCCAGAGCCCGCGGCCCGCCCACGGCGGTGGGTGACTGCTCGGGAACACTACACCCGGGAGCGCTCCCACGAATCCGTTTCTCCACAGGCCTCCCGCCGCGGCGGTCAGCGGTGCGAGACGGCCGGGTGGGTAGCCAGATAGGCCTCGAACGCCTCTCGGCTCGTCAGCGCCGGAGTGAAGCCGAACACCTCGCGCAGACGGTCGGCCGCGGGCACGGGACGGTAGCGGAGGAAGGCGACGCGCTCGGGTCCGTGCGCGGTGCGGCGCAGCATCCGTCCGAGTCGCAGGCCGAGCGAGAGCAGGCCGGCGGGGAACGTCAGCAGCGGCTTGCCGACGCGCTCGGCGATCTCCCGTACGGTGACGCGCCCGGCGCCGGCGAGGTTGTAGACGCCGGGCGGACCGTCGGTGGCGGCACGCACCATCGCGCCCGCGACGTCGTCGACCCACACGAAGACGAACGGCGACTCCGTGCCGCGGATGGCGAGGATGCGCGGCCCGTCCCACAGGACGGTGACCTGATTGCGCGCCGTCGGGCCGAGGACGGTGCACATCCGGAAGACCACCTGTTCGAGGTCGGGATGTCGCACCCGCTCCTCGGCGAGCATCTCCTCGACGAGCCGCTTGTTGCGGGCGTACGGGAAGTCGTCGTTGCCCCGCAGCGCGTCGTCTTCGCGCAGCCACTCGGGATTGTCGGGATGGAAGCCGTAGGCGGCCGCCGACGAGGCCGCGACCAGGCGCCGCACCCCCGTGGCCAGGCACGCGTCGATGACGTGGCGTGTCCCCTCGACGTCGACGCGGTGTTCGCGTGCGATGTCGCGGCCCGGATCGACGATCGCCGCGAGATGCACGACGACGTCGATCGCGTAGCGCTGCAGCAGCGGCGTGATCAGATCGGGACGGGTGACGTCGCAGTGCTCGTAGATCACCCCGTCGACAGGCTGCCGGGGCGGGCGGACGTCGCCGGCGATCACCCGGCCGATCCCCGGGTGCGCCGCCAGGGCCGCGACCACCGACGACCCCACGAACCCCGCACCGCCCGTGACCAGCACTCGCGTCACGCCGACGCTCCGGGAAGCGCGGGCGGGAGGGCATGGCGAGGAGCGTTCATTCGTCTCCACACGTCGTCGTGTCGCGCCGGGCGGCGGGTAGGTGCCCGACGGACACGACTCTAGAGCACGCGCGCGCCCCGCGGGAGAGCGGCTCCCGCGGGGCTACGACGTAACGGCTACGCGGAGAGCTCGGCCTGGCGGGCGGCGACGATCGCCCCGACGCGGGCGAAGAGCGGATGCTGCGGCTCGAGGCCCGTGACGGAGGCGGTGAAGGTCGAAGCATCCGTCTCGCGCAGCTGTCGCTGGAGGTCGACCGACTGGGCGTCCTCGGCGTCGTCGAACTCGAGGGCGGCACCCATCGCCGCGACCAGCGCGTCGACGGGCAGCCCGCGCTCGGCGGCCTCCGCGGCGGGACCGACGAACCGCTCGTGGCGGGAGAGCTTGCGCAGCGGCTGACGGCCGACCCGCCACACCGTGTCGGGGAGTGCGGGGTTGCGGAACCGTCGCAGGATCGTCGCGCGATACTCCGCCTGGACGGACGGATCGAGCTCGTGCTTGGCCACCAGCAGCGCCGAGGTCTCCTCGAGCGCCGCCTCCACCGAGGCCGCGATCGCCGGGTCGGCGAGGGCGTCGGAGATGCGCTCCACGCCCGCCCGTGCACCGAAGTACGCGGTCGTGGCGTGGCCGGTGTTCACGGTGAACAGCTTGCGCTCGATGTAGGGCTCGAGGTCGTCGACGAAATGGGCGCCCGGGATGGTGGGCGGGTCGTCGCCGAACGGCAGGCGCTCGATCGCCCACTCGTAGAACGGCTCGACGGTCACGTCGACGCCCGCGCCCTCGGGCTGGCCGGGGACGATGCGGTCGACGGCGGTGTTGGCGAACACCGCGCGGGCCGACAGCGCCTCCCACGCCTCGCCGGCGAGCTCGACCATCGCATCGCGGAGCAGGTCGGTGGCGTTGATGGCGTTCTCGCACGCCATGATCTGCAGGGGCGGCGACGACGGGTCGCGCAGGGCGAGCGCCGCCACGATGTGCGGGGCGACGAACTTCAGGATGGTCGGGCCGACGGCCGTGGTGACGACGTTCGCGCCGGCGATCTCGTCGATCACCTCGTCGGGGTGCTCGGCGGAGTTGACCGCGCGGAACCCGGTCACGACGGTGTCGACGCCGCCCTCGCCCACCTCGTGCACGGTGTACGAATCCACGGCGTTGATCGCGTCGACCAGGGGGGCCGCGACATCCGAGAACACCAGCTCGTAGCCGCCCTGGTGCAGCAGCAGGCCGACGAAGCCGCGCCCGATGTTGCCGGCGCCGAAGTGGACCGCCTTCATCACACGCCCGCGGCGGAGACGAGCGCGAACAGGTCCTCGGGCGTCTGCGCCTGCTTCAGCTTCGCCACCTCGTCCTCGTCGGAGAACAGGATCGCGATCTGCGACAGGATCTCGAGGTGCTCGTCGCCCTTGCCGGCGATGCCGACGACGAACGTGACCGGCTCTCCGCCCCAGTCCACGCCGCCGTCGTAGCGCACGACCGAGAGCGCCGACTCGAGGATCGCGGCCTTGGTCTCGTTCGTGCCGTGCGGGATGGCGAGCTCGTTGCCCATGTAGGTGGACACCGTGACCTCGCGCTGCTGCATCGCGTCGAAGTAGGCGCTGGTGACGGCACCCGCGGCCTCGAGGATGTCGGCCGCCTCCTTCATCGCCTCTTCCCGGGTCGCCCCGCCGGAGTGGATGCGGACCTGGCCGATGCTCAGAACGTCGCGTGCCATCGTGCTCGCCTTTCATAGAGGGATGGATGCCGCAGCATCCAGTTGTTCGAAGAGATGCCGGAGGGCCGGGGGCATCGCGCCGCCCGGCCCTACGGGGTCTCAGCGCCTACGCACCATCCTGGTGCTGCTGACGGACGAGGTCTACGACCTCGTCGTACTTGGGCGAGTTCATGAAGTTGTCCACCGAGACGTGGACCGACTTCGGGGACTGCGCACGTGCGCGGTCGGTGAGCTGGTTCTGCGTGATCACCAGATCGGCCGATCCGTCGAGGTTCGCCACGGCCTGGTTGACGACCGTGACCCCCTCGATGCCCGCCTTCTTGATCTTGTTGCGCAGCACGCTCGCACCCATCGCGGACGACCCCATTCCGGCGTCGCAGGCGAACACGATGCTGTGGATGGGCCGCTCGGACACGGCCGTGCCGGTGGCGACCGCGTCGGCGGCCTCCGCCCCCTGGACGCCCAGCTGGTCGCCCTCGGCCGCGGCGTTCGCCGTGGCGCGCTGACGGAGCCCTGCCAGCGCCGCCGACTCCTTGCCCTTGTTGGCCTCGGTCTGGGCGATCGCCGCGCCGAAGGAGTCGCCCTCGGCGAGCAGGTCCCGCTTGCGCGAGGACCGCAGGATCACCCCGGCGATCAGGAAGGTCACGACCGCCGCGAGGACCACCGAGAGGTAGACCACCAGGAGGTTCGCGGCACCGGGGCCGATCGCCGCCACCGTCACGGCGATGATGCTGCCGGGAGCGGCCGGGAAGGCCAGACCGCCGCCGAGCAGCATGTTCGTGGTGACGCCGGTCGCACCGCCCGCGATGAGGGCGAGGATCGTCATCGGCTTGGCGAGCGCGTACGGGAAGTAGATCTCGTGGATGCCGCCGAAGAACTGGATGATGATCGCACCCGGGGCCGAGGCCTTGGCCGCGCCGACGCCGAAGAACGTGAAGGCGAGGAGGAGACCGAGACCGGGGCCGGGGTTGGCCTCGATGAGGAACAGGATCGACTTGCCGGTGTTGGCCGCCTGCTCGATGCCGAGCGGGGTGAACACGCCGTGGTTGATGGCGTTGTTGAGGAACAGCACCTTGGCCGGCTCGACGATGACCGACAGCACGGGCAGCAGGTTGAACTGCACGAGCCACGCGACGATGCCGCCGAGGAACGCGCTGATGCCGAGCATGACCGGTCCGAAGGCGAAGAACCCGACGATCGCGAGGATCATGCCCAGGATGCCGGCGGAGAAGTTGTTCACGAGCATTTCGAAGCCGGGCTTGATCTTGCCGTCCCAGATCTTGTCCATCTGCTTGGTGATCCAGCCCGCGAGCGGGCCCATGATCATGGCGCCGAGGAACATCGGGATGTCGGTGCCCACGATGACGCCCATGACCGCGATCGTCGCGACGACGCCGCCGCGTGCGCCGTAGACCATGCGACCGCCGGTGTTGGCGATCAGCAGCGGCAGCAGGTAGGTGATCATCGGGCCGACGAGGCCGACGTAGCCGACGACGTCGCCGGCCGACAGCGCCGTCATCGCGCCGTTCCACCCGATGACGCTCGGGTCGCCGCCGCCGCCGATGATCTCCGACACCGGATACCAGTGCCAGCCGAAGGGGCTCTTCGCGCCGAAGAACCCGGCGGGGATGAAGAGCATGGTGATCAATCCCCACGCGATGAACGCGGCGATGTTGGGCATGATCATGCCCGAGAGGAAGGTTCCGAAGCGCTGGACCGCGACGCGCGCGCCTCCGGGCTTCGTTGGTGACGCCGTTGTCATGGCTGTGTCTCCTTGGTGTGCTGGGACGCGGCGTTCGCCGCGCTTCTTGCGGATGCCGCGTCGTTCGCGGCGAGGGCTGCCTCGGCGATCGCCTTCGCGTCGTCGAGGGAGTGCTGGAGCAGGGTGGCCCGCACGTCGGCGAGCGCCGTGGGCGCCATCGACAGGCTGGTGGCGCCGAGTCCGACGAGGACCACGGCCAGCAGCGGATCGGCCGCGGCCTCGCCGCAGATGCCGACGGGCTTGCCGTGGGCGCGGCCCGCATCGCCGACCTCCTTGATGAGGCGCAGGACCGCCGGATGCCAGGGGTCCTGGAACGACGCCACCGACCCGAGCAGCCGGTCGGCCGCCATCGTGTACTGGGTGAGGTCGTTCGTGCCGATCGAGGCGAAGTCGGCGTCCACGAGCACGCGGTCGGCCAGCAGCGCCGCAGCCGGCACCTCGACCATGACGCCCGCGGTCTTCACGCCGTAGTCGCGGGCCAGCGCGGTGAAGTACTCCGTCTCCTCGACGGTGGCGATCATCGGCGCCATCACCCACAGATCCGCGTCGGTCGCGGCATCCGCGTCGGCCAGCGCCGTCAGCTGCTCGCGCAGGATGTCCTCGCTGGCGCGGAGAGCCCTGATGCCGCGCAGCCCCAGGGCGGGATTCTCCTCGTGCGCATCGTTGAGGAACGCCAACGGCTTGTCGGCGCCGGCGTCGAGGACCCGCACGACCACCTTCTTGCCGGGGAACGCCGCGAGGAGCTCCGTGTAGGCCTCGCGCTGCTGCTCGACCGTGGGGGCCTGGTTCGACGAGAGGAAGAGGAACTCGGTGCGGAAGAGCCCCACGCCCTCCGCACCGAGGGCGACGGCGTCGGCGGCCGCCCCGGGCTTGCCGAGGTTGGCCAGCAACGGGATCGCGGTGCCGTCGGAGAGCGCCCCCGGCGTGATCGGCGCCGATGCCGCCGAGGCGCGCGCCTCGGCGCGGTTCTGCGCTCCGGCGAGCTCGTCGGCGGTGGGCTGGGTCGTCACGACGCCCTTCGCGGCATCGACGATGACCGTCTCGCCGTCGGCGAGTCCCTTCGCCTCGACGGCGCCGACGACGGCGACGATCGACTTCTCGCGGGCCAGGATCGCGGTGTGCGACGTGGGTCCGCCCTCGGTGGTCACCAGCGCGAGCACCTTCTCGAGGTCGAGCAGGGCGGTGTCGGCGGGGGCGAGGTCCTTCGCGACGAGGATGAACGGATGCCCCGGGTCGGGCACACCCGGTGCGGGCACCCCGCGCAGTCGTGCGATGACCCGCTGGGCGACGTCGTCGAGGTCGGCGGCGCGCTCGCCGAGATAGCCGCCCATCGCGGTGAGCGTGTCGCGGAACGAGGCGAAGGCGTCGAACACGGCGAACTCGGCGGTCTTGCCGGCGGCGATGCGGGTGCCGATCTCGGATTCGAGACTCGGGTCCTCGGCCATCATCGCCTGGGCTTCGAGCACGTCGCGGGCGGCGCCGCCGGCCTGCGCGCCGCGTTCCTCCAGCTCGCGGGCGACCGCAGAGACGGCCTCACCGACACGCGTCGTCTCCTCGTCGGGGCTCAGCGCGCTGGGGGTGTCGGCGGGGGCGGGAAGCGGCTCCGCCATGCGGGCGACCGGTCCCTGGGCCACGCCCAGACCGATTCCCACGCCTCGTAGCTCTGCCATCGTCCGGTCTCTCCTTCTGCGGGCCCGAAGTGCGCTCGGGACCGCGTCGTCTTGCAGCCCTCAGGCCGCGTCGTGGTCGGTGGTCAGCAGCTCGGCAAGCGTGTCGAGCACGGTCTCGGCGGAATCCCCGTCCGCGGTGAGGGTGACGTAGTCGCCCTGTTCGATGCCCAGCGCGATCACGCCGAGGATGCTGGCGGCGTTCACCGGTGCGCCGGCGTCCTTCGCGATCGTCACCGGGATGCCGGAGTCCTTCGCCGCCTGCGCGAACAGCTTCGCCGGGCGGGCGTGCAGGCCGTGCGACGAGCCGATGCGCACGGTGCGGGTGAGCGGTGCCATGTTCGTTCCTCTCGTTGTCTGCGGGGTCTCAGTCGCCGGCGGCGGTCGGGAGCTTCTCTTCGGGGCGGGCGATCGCATCGCGCACCAGCGCGAGCGTCCGCGTCCCGTCGAGATCGGTGAAGATGTCGGGTGGGAGCAGCACGACCGTCGTTCCGCGCTGGGCCGCGTCGCGCTCGATGCGGGTCAGCGCGTGAGCGAGATGCGGACCGACCAGGACGACGTCCGCGGCATCGAGGTCGATCGGGAGCGACAGCTCGGTGCCGGCGAAGGCGGTGTAGGGGAGCCCCTGACCTTGCGCGGCATGACGGACGCGCTGAGCGACGAACGTGCTCGACGCGCCTGCACCGCAGACCACAAGGATCCTCATCGATCCGCCTCCTTCCGGCCATTCTTGTGAAAACGCTGGGAGCGGACAACCAGGTCTGTTTCCGCCCCCGCGGAACCCGCTTCCTTCCGCCCGGTCGGTGTGCGGCGCCCGCGTGGTTGACTGGAGCGGGCGGGCGCACGACGGTGTGCCGCACCGGGAGGGGCGACGTGACCAGAGCGCGACAGGATCGCCTGCTCGGCATGCTCGCCCGCGACGGCCAATGGGCGACCGCGGCGACGCTCGCCGACGCGCTCGGCGTCACGCCCCGCAGCATCCGCTCGTACGTCACCGCCCTCAACGCCCGCGTGCCCTCGGGAGCGGCGGTCGAGTCGGGGTCGCAGGGGTATCGGGCGGGGACGGATGCCTCGGCGGCGCTGCGCGCGGCGGGGGCGACGGATGCCGGGACCCCCCGGGACCGGCTGCACCGGCTGGTGCGCACCCTGCTGGACACCCCCGACGGCATCGACGTGTTCGAGACGGCCGAATCGCTGCACGTGAGCACCGCGACCGTCGATGCCGACCTCGCCCGCGTGCGCGCCCTGCTGGGCGGGACCGAGCTGACGCTGGAGCGTTCGGCCGACCGCGCTCGGCTGCGCGGCACGGAGGTGGCGCAGCGGCGCCTGCTCAGCCGTCTCGCGCACGACGAGATGGACGCCGGGTCGTTCGACCTCGGCGTGCTGCGCCGCACGCTCGGCGAGGGATCGGTGGGGGCGCAGGCGTTCGGCCCGTTCAAGACCGACCTCGTCTCGGAGCTGGGGGCGCTCGGCTACTTCGTCAACGAGATCGGCATCGCCGACGTCGTGATGCACATCGCGATCGCGTCCGACCGGGTCGCGCGCGGCCGCGGCCTCGAGGGCGTCGTCGCCGACGAGCGCGACGCGCAGCGCGAGGTGGGCGAGATCATCGACCGCCTCGCCCGGCGCCACCTCGGGGTCGAGCTGGGCCCCGGCGACCGCCAGCACCTGGCCACCCTCGTCCTCACCCGCGTGGTCGCGCCGGGCGCTCCGGGGGCACCCTCCGACGATGCGCGGGCGCGGCTGGCCCCCGACGTCGAACGGGCCGTGCGCGACGTGGTCGAGCACGCGGCATCCGACTTCCTGGTCGACATCGCGCACGAGGACTTCATCCTGCGCCTCGCCCTGCACGTGCAGAACCTGCTGCACCGCTCGCGCGAGCAGGCGTGGTCGCGCAACCCGCTGACGAAGTCGCTGAAATCGACCTACCCGATGATCTTCGAGGTGGCGGTGTTCATCGCGTCGGGACTGCAGGAGCGCCTGGGCATCCCGCTGCTCGACGACGAGGTCGCCTACATCGCCATGCACGTCGGCGGCCGCCTCGAGCGAAGCCGCCGCGCGGACCAGCTGCTCACGGCGACGATCGTGTGCCCGGGCTACTACGAGCTGCACGAGCTGCTGCGCTCGTCGGTCGACCGCTCCCTCGGACAGGCGATCGAGGTCGTCGGCGTCGAGACGCGCGTCGACCCCGACTGGGCCTCCATCGACACCGACCTCGTGCTCACCACGATCGAGCCGTCGGCTCCGAGCGATCGGATCGTGCGCATCCAGCCGTTCCTCACGGACGCCGACATCGAGCGCGTGCAGGCCGCGGCCGGCCGCATCCGGCGAGGTCGTCGGCTGACCCGGCTGCGCACCGAGCTGGAGCGCTACTTCGATCCGGCCGCGTTCGTGCGCGGCCTCGACGCGACGCTCGGCGAGCGGGCGATCATCCGCCAGCTGGGCGGGATGCTGGTGGCACGCGGCGTGATCGACGAGGACTACGTCGAGCGCGCGCTGCAGCGCGAGGAGCTGTCGTCGACGGCGTTCACCGAGGCGCTCGCGGTGCCGCACGCGATCGGGATGACCGCGACCCGCACCGCCATCGCGATCGGCATCGCCGAGCCGTCCATCCCGTGGGGCGAGGGGCGCGTGCAGGTCGTCGCGCTCGTGGCGTTCTCGGAGACCGACCGCGAGGCGTTCCAGACGGTGTTCGAGCAGTTCGTCGAGGTGTTCTCCGAACGCGACAGCGTGCAGCGCATCGTGCGCCGTGCCACCGACTTCGCCGGGTTCCTCGATGAGCTCGTGGCCGTCGTCGACGGCTGAACCCGCGCCGAGGAATCCCCCTCTTTCAGGGTGTGGGGCGCATTTCGCGCCTCGGGGCGGATCTGATCCCGCTCCGAGGCGCGAGATCCGCCCCGAATCGGGATTGCGGAGGCGGTCAGAACCGGCGCAGGCGCTCGGTCAGACCGGTGCGCACCGTCGGCCATTCGGCGGCGATGATCGAGAAGACCACCGTGTCGCGCAGGGTGCCGTCCGGGCCGATGCGGTGGCTGCGCAGCACGCCGTCCTGCTTCGCGCCGAGCCGGGCGATCGCGGCCCGCGACTGGTGGTTGTGCCAGTGCGTGCGCAGCTCGACCGCGATCGTGTCGCACGCCTCGAACGCGTGGCCGAGCACCGCGAGCTTCACGGCGGGATTGACCTCGGTGCCCTGCGCGCTGCGGGCGAGCCACGTGTACCCGACCTCGACGTGGCGGTTCGGCTGGTCGATGCCGCAGAAGGTGGTCATGCCCACCGCGCGCCCGGTGCGCACACTCCGGATCGCCCAGGGATTCATCACCCCGCGGTCGCGCAGGTCGAGGCGGTGCGCGATCTCGGCGCCGATCTCGTCGGGTCGGGGGATCGCGGTGTACCAGGCGTACTCGAGACCCTCGGCCGCAAGCGCGAGCTCGTCGGCGTGGTCGGGTGACAGCGGCTCCAACCGCACGTGCGCGTTCTCGAGCATGACGGGGGCGATCAGTTCCACCTCTCGAGCCTAGGCCCGGGAGTCGGGTCGCCCCGGCCGGCCCTCGTTGGTCGTTTTATGTCGACGGAGTTCGTGCTGCGCGCCGGACGGCGGAGGATACGAGGATGCCGCGTCAGATCCGCTTCAACGCCTTCGACATGAACTGCGTCGCCCACCAGTCGTCCGGACTGTGGCGCCATCCGCGCGACCGCTCGGCCGCGTACAACACGCTCGAGTACTGGACGGAGCTGGCGAAGCTGCTCGAGCGCGGCACCTTCGACGGCATCTTCATCGCCGACGTCCTCGGCACCTACGACGTGTACGCCGGGAGCAACGAGGCGGCGATCCGCAACGGTGCGCAGGTGCCGGTCAACGATCCGCTGATGCTGGTGAGCGCGATGGCGCTGGTCACCGAGCACCTCGGGTTCGGGGTCACCGCGGGCACCGCGTACGAGCATCCGTATCCGTTCGCCCGTCGCCTCACGACGCTCGATCACCTCACCAAGGGGCGCGTCGGCTGGAACGTCGTGACCGGGTACCTGCCGAGCGCCGCCCGGAACATGGGCCACGAGGACCAGCTCGAGCACGACGACCGGTACGACCACGCCGACGAGTACCTCGAGGTCCTCTACAAGCTGTGGGAGGGATCGTGGGAGGACGAGGCCGTCGTCAAGGACGCCGAGTCCGGCATCTTCACCGACCCCTCGAAGGTGCACGAGATCGGCCACAAGGGCAAGCACTTCACCGTGCCCGGCATCCACATCTCCGAGCCGTCCCCGCAGCGCACCCCGGTGATCTACCAGGCGGGCGCCTCACCGCGCGGCGTGGCGTTCGCGGCGGGCAACGCAGAGGCGATCTTCGTCGCGGCACCCACCAAGGAGGTGCTCAAGGGCACGGTCTCGCGCATCCGCGACGCGCTCGAGGCAGCAGGCCGCGACCGCTACGCGGCGCGCATCTACACGCTGCTGACGATCATCACCGACGCCACCCCCGAGGCGGCGCGCGCGAAGCACGCCGACTTCCTGTCGTACGCCAGCGAGGAGGGTGCGCTCGTGTTCATGTCGGGCTGGATGGGCATCGACCTGTCCACCTACGACGTGGACGAGCCGGTCGGGAACGTGAAGTCCAACGCGATCCAGTCGACGGTCGCGAACTTCCAGGAGTCGGCCGAGCACGGCCGCGAGTTCACCGTCGGCGACATCGGCCGGCACGCTGCGGTCGGCGGCCTCGGCCCCACCATCGTCGGCTCGGGCGAGGAGATCGCCGACCAGCTGCAGGAGTGGGTCGAGGACACGGACGTCGACGGGTTCAACCTCGCCTACGCGATCACGCCCGGCACCTTCGAGGACGTGGTCGAGTTCGTGATCCCGGTGCTCCGCGAGCGCGGGGTCTACCCGACCGAGTACGTCCCGGGCACGCTCCGCCAGAAACTCCACGGGAAGGGCGACCGGCTTCCGGCGGAGCACCACGGCGCCTCGTTCCGGTACGCCCCGGCGTCGGCCTGACGGTCCTCCTTCGGGTCCCCTGCTGCGCAGAACTCCACCGACCGGCATCCGCCCACGGCTCTGCACGGCGCCGGGCCCTGCATCCGCGCCGGATCGGTGGAGTTCTGCACGCCGGAATCGCGGCGGATGCGGTCAGCCGAGGTCGTCCAGGAGCGCCCGGGCGGCCGCGGTCAGCGCCGTGATGCGGGCGCTGGCGTCGTCCGCGGAGTCGCCGCGCACATCGAGGTACAGCTTGAGCTTGGGCTCGGTGCCGCTCGGACGCACGATGACGCGCGAGCCGTCCTCGAGCCACAGCCGCAGCACGTCGCCGGGCGGCAGATCGCCGTGACCCTCGATGAGGTCGTCGACCTGCGTCACCGCGACCTCGCCGAGACGCTCGGGGTGCGCGGCGCGCAGCGCCGTCATGATGCGGCCGATCACGGACAGGTCGTCGACCCGCACCGAGATCTGGTCGCTGTCGACGTGGCCGAACGCGTCGGAGAACTCCGTCCACAGGTCGGCGACCGACGCGCCGCGGCCGCGGGCCTCGGCGGCCATGCCGAGCATCGCCACGGCGGCCGAGATGCCGTCCTTGTCGCGCACCGTTCCGGGGTTGACGAGGTATCCGAGCGCCTCCTCGAACCCGAACACCATGCCGGGGGCGCGAGAGATCCACTTGAAGCCCGTGAGAGTGGCGTGGAAGCCGAGTCCGTAGTGATCGGCCACGGTCTGCAGGGCAGGCGACGACACGAGCGAGGACGCCAGCGAGGCGCCCTCGACCCGCTCGTCGGCCGCCGCCTCGCGTGCTGCGCGCCAGCCCAGCAGCAGCCCGACCTGGTTGCCGGTGAGCCGGCGCCAGCCGCCGTCCACCGAGGCATCCGGGACCGCCACCGCCAGCCGGTCGGCGTCGGGATCGTTCGCGATCACGAGCTCGGCACCGACCTCGCGGGCCGTCTCGAACGACAGGTCCATCGCCCCGGGCTCCTCGGGGTTGGGGAACGACACCGTCGGGAACGCGCCGTCGGGCTCGATCTGGGCGGCGACCTCGACCGGAGCGGGGTAGCCGGCGACCTCGAGAATGCGCCGCACCGTCTCGGCGCCCACGCCGTGCATCGCGGTGTACACCCACGTCATGCCGTCCGCGCCGGCGGGTGCCGGGGCGACGGCCGCGGTGGCGGCGACGTACTCCTCCACCACGCTCTCGGGCGCGGTGGCGTAGCCGAACGAGCGGGGGATCGCCCCCACGTCGCCGGCGTCGGCCACCCGCGCGATGTGCGCGGCGATCTCGGCGTCCGCGGGGGCCACGATCTGCGAGCCGTCGTCATCGCCGCCGAGGTAGACCTTGTAGCCGTTGTCGTCGGGCGGGTTGTGACTGGCGGTGACCATCACACCCGCCGCCGCGCGGAGGTGCCGCACCGCGAACGCCAGCACAGGCGTGGGCAGCAGACGGGGCAGCAGCACGGCGTGCAGTCCGGCACCGGCGAAGATCTCGGCCGAGTCGCGCGCGAACACGTCGGAGTTGCGCCGCCCGTCGTAGCCGACCACGATCGTGGCGCCCTCTCCGGCGCGCTCGAGCACGTACGCCGCGAGACCGGCGGCCGCTTGGGCGACGAGCACGCGGTTCATCCGGTTGCTGCCGGCGCCGAGGCGTCCGCGCAGGCCCGCCGTGCCGAACGCGAGGCGCGCGGCGAAGCGATCGTCCAGATCGGCGGATGCCGCGGCATCCCCTTCCTCGGCACGGTCGATCAGGTCGCGCAGCTCCGCCCGCGTGTCGCCGTCGGGATCCTGCGCGAGCCACGCGCGCGCCGCCTCGAGGGCGCTCACATCGCCCCGATCACGCGGGCCAGCAGGGCCGAGATCGTCGGCTCCGCCTCGCGTCCCGCCTCGATCACCTCCTGGTGGCTGAGCGGCGTGGTCTGGATGCCCGCCGCCATGTTCGTGATGAGCGAGAACCCGAGGATCTCCATGCCGGCCTGGCGCGCGGCGATCGCCTCGAGCGCCGTCGACATGCCGACGATGCTGCCGCCGATGGTCTTAGCCATCCGCACCTCGGCCGGGGTCTCGTACTGCGGTCCGCGGAACTGGGTGTAGACGCCCTCGTCCAGCGACGGGTCGATCGAGCGGGCGAGGTCGCGCAGCCGCAGCGAGTACAGGTCGGTGAGGTCGACGAACGTCGCCCCCTCCAGAGGGGAGTCGCCGGTGAGGTTGATGTGGTCGCTGATCAGCACCGGCTGCCCCGGCTTCCACGAGGCCTTGATGCCCCCGGCGCCGTTGGTGAGCACCATCGTCGTCGCGCCCGTCGCGGCGGCGGTGCGCACGCTGTGCACCACACGGCGCACGCCGTGACCCTCGTAGTAGTGGGTGCGGGCGCCGATCACGAGCACGCGCTTGCCCTTGGAGGTCCGGATGCTCCGGAGCGACCCGACGTGGCCGGCGAGCGCCGGCGCGCTGAAGCCGGTGACCTCCGTGGCGGGCACGGTCGCGACCGTCTCGCCGACGAGCTCGGCCGCGCGGCCCCAGCCGCTGCCGAGGGTGAGCGCGATGTCGTGCTGCTCGACTCCGGTCAGGCGCGCGATGTCGGCCGCGGCGTCGGCGGCGACGGCGAACGGGTCGGCGGCGGGGTCGTCGAGGGGGTGGGAGCTGTGTGACATGGACCCCACTCTAGGAACCCCCGGGCGCAGGGGCCAGGAGCAGACGGATGCCTGTGCCCCCGGCATCCGTCCGCCCGCCGTCCTCCGCACAGGTGCCGATGTGCGTCGCGCCCGTGCGGCAGGGGAGAATGGGGATCATGTCTTCGAGCTTCGAGAGCACCCAGAGCGTCGCGATCATCGGCGGCGGTCCCGGCGGGTACGAGGCGGCGCTCGCCGCCGCGCAGCTGGGCGCTCAGGTGACGGTCGTCGAGCGCGCCGGCGTGGGCGGATCGGCCGTCATCACCGACGTCGTGCCGTCGAAGTCGCTCATCGCGACGGCCGACGCCGCGGTGGCGATCTCGGAGGCCACCGACCTGGGCGTGCAGTTCTACGCGAAGGGCGAGAGCGGGAAGCCGCTGAAGCCCGAGGTGGCGATCAACCTCGCCGCCGTCAACAAGCGGCTGCTGTCGCTCGCGCGCCAGCAGTCCGACGACATGCGCGCCTCCCTCGCCGAGGCGGGGGTGCGCATCATCACCGGCGAGGGGCGGCTGGAGAGCGGCAACGCCGTGGTCGTCTCGACGGGCCCCGGCGGCACCGACTTCGACCGGATCGAGGCCGACACCCTCGTCGTCTCGGTCGGCGCGTCGCCCCGCGAGCTGCCGACCGCCAAGCCCGACGGCGTGCGCATCCTCACCTGGACGCAGCTGTACGACATGAAGGAGCTGCCGCCGCACCTCATCGTGGTGGGCTCCGGCGTCACGGGCGCCGAGTTCGCCTCGGCCTACATGAACCTCGGCGCCGAGGTCACGCTGATCTCCAGCCGCGACCAGGTGCTGCCGGGCGAGGATCGCGACGCGGCGGCCGTGCTCGAGAAGGTGTTCAAGCGCGGCGGGATGCACGTGCTGTCGAAGTCCCGCGCCGACACGGTCGAGAACACCGGCGACGGCGTGCGGGTCACCCTCGCCGACGGGCGCACGGTCGAGGGCAGCCACTGTCTCATGGCCGTCGGCTCGATCCCCAACACCGCCGGCATCGGCCTCGAGGAGGCCGGGGTCCAGATGACCGAGTCCGGGCACATCCGGGTCAATCGCGTCGCGCGCACCTCGGTGCCCAACATCTACGCCGCGGGCGACTGCACCACGTTCGTTCCGCTCGCCTCGGTCGCCTCCATGCAGGGGCGCACGGCCGTCTTCCACGCGCTCGGCGACGCCGTCATCCCGCTGGAGCGCCGGCGCATCACCGCCAACATCTTCACCGCCCCCGAGATCGCGACGGTCGGCTGGCAGGAGAAGGACGTCGAGGACGGCCTCATCAACGGCGTGATCCACAAGCTGCCGCTCGCGGCCAACCCGCGCGCGAAGATGATGGGCATCCGCGACGGCTTCGTGAAGGTGATCGCCCGTCAGGGCAGCGGAACCGTGATCGGCGGCGTCATCGTCGCTCCGCGCGCGTCCGAGCTCATCTACCCCATCGCGATCGCGGTCGAGCGGCGCATGACGGTCGACCAGGTCTCCCGCGTGTTCGCGGTGTACCCGTCGTTGACCGGCAGCATCACCGACGCCGTGCGCGCGATGCACATCGTCGACCACTCCGACGCCTGACCCTCGGCATCCACCCCACCCCTCACGGGGACGGGGAGGAGGAGACGGATGCCTCGCCTCAGCGCGTCAGCTGATGGTGAGGAGCTGGTGGCCGGCCGACACCGTCGAGCCGGGAGCGGCGTTGATCGCGCCGACCACGCCGTCCTTGTGCGCCTGGATGGGCTGCTCCATCTTCATCGCCTCGAGCACGACGACCAGGTCGCCCTTGACGACCTGCTGCCCGTCCTCGACGGCGAGCTTGACGACGGTGGCCTGCATCGGCGACTTCACCGCGTCGCCCGAGGCGCCGGTCATCACCGACGGGGCGTGGGAGCGGCGCGACGGCGGCACGGCGGCGGGGCGACCGGATGCCGCGGGGGAGCCCACGATGCGGTCGGGCAGGCTCACCTCGAGGCGCTTGCCGCCCACCTCGACGACGACGGTGTGCCGCGTCTCCTCGGCCTGCGGACCACCGGCCTCGCCGTCCCACGCGGGGATGTCGTTGACGAACTCGGTCTCGATCCACCGCGTGAACACGCCGAAACGGCCGTCCTCGGCGGTGAATGCGGGGTCGCGGACGACCTTGCGGTGGAAGGGGAGCACCGTCGGCATGCCCGAGACCTCGAACTCGTCGAGGGCACGGCGGGCGCGCTCGAGCGCCTCGGCGCGGTCGCGGCCGCTGACGATGATCTTGCCCAGCAGCGAGTCGAATGCGCCGCTCACACTGTCGCCCGCGGTCACGCCGGAGTCGAGGCGCACACCCGGTCCGCCGAACGTCTTGAAGACGTGGATGCTGCCCGGCTGGGGCAGGAAGCCGCGACCCGGGTCCTCCCCGTTCACGCGGAACTCGAACGAGTGGCCCTGCGGCGCCGGATCGGCGTAGTCGAGGGTGCCGCCCTCGGCGAGGCGGAACTGCTCGCGCACGAGGTCGATGCCGGTGACCTCCTCGGAGACCGGGTGCTCCACCTGCAGGCGCGTGTTGACCTCGAGGAAGGAGATGGTGCCGTCGGCGCCGATGAGGAACTCGCACGTGCCCGCGCCGATGTAGCCCACCTCGCGCAGGATCGCCTTCGACGCGTCGTACAGCACGCGGTTCTGCTCGTCGGTGAGGAACGGTGCGGGCGCCTCCTCCACGAGCTTCTGGTGACGGCGCTGCAGTGAGCAGTCGCGGGTGGAGACGACCACGACGTTGCCCGCGGCATCCGCCAGGCACTGCGTCTCGACGTGACGCGGCTTGTCGAGGTACTTCTCGACGAAGCACTCGCCGCGACCGAACGCGGCGATCGCCTCACGGGTTGCCGACTCGAACAGCTCGGGCACCTCGTCGAGCTCGCGTGCGACCTTGAGTCCGCGTCCGCCGCCGCCGTACGCGGCCTTGATCGCGATGGGAAGACCGTACTCGCGGGCGAAGGCGACGACCTCGTCGGCGCCCGCGACGGGACCGGGGGTGCCGGGGGCGAGAGGGGCGCCGACCTTCTCGGCCACGTGCCGGGCGGTGACCTTGTCGCCGAGCGCCTCGATCGCCTCGGGCGTCGGACCGATCCAGATCAGCCCCGCGCCGATGACCGCGCGGGCGAAGTCGGCGTTCTCGGCGAGGAAGCCGTAGCCGGGGTGCACCGCGTCGGCGCCGGACCGGCGGGCGACCGACAGGATCTTCTCGATCGAGAGATAGGTGTCGGCGCTGGTGGCGCCGTCGAGCGCATAGGCCTCGTCGGCGAGGCGGGCGTGGAGGGCGTCGCGGTCCTGATCGGCGTACACGGCCACGGACGCTTTGCCCGAGTCGCGGGCCGCCCGGATGATGCGTACGGCGATCTCGCCGCGGTTTGCGATGAGCACCTTGGCGATAGCAGGCATGGACGCCAGCCTACCGAGCGCCTCCCGCGCATTTTTGAGCGGTTCCTACAAGAACCGAGAAGAAACGTGGGATTCCTACGACAAGGTCGGTGTTCCCAGGCTCAGACCCGGTTCCACAGCGCCGTCCACTCGACACCGAGTTCGCGCGCGAGGCGGCGCAGGGTCGACAGCGACATCCCGACCACGGTCGACGGGTCACCGTCGACCCGCTCGATGAATGCGCCGCCGAGGCTGTCGACCGTGAAGGCCCCGGCGACCAGGAGCGGCTCGCCGGTGGCGACGTAGGCGGCGATCTCCGCGTCGGTCACGTCGGCGGCGAACGTGACGGATGCCTCCGCCACGGCGTGCGCCTCGACGGGAGCCGCCCCGGGCGCCACGCGGAACACGCTGTGCCCCGAGTGCAGCACGCCGGTGCGGCCGCGCATGCTCCGCCACCGGGCGGTCGCCGCGTCGGCCGTGTAGGGCTTGCCGAGGATCTCGCCGTCGAGTTCGAACATGGAGTCGCCGCCGATCACCAGTCCGTCGAAGCCGGGGTCGTCGGCGGTGACGCGCTGCGCGACATCCGCCGCCTTGCGTCGGGCGAGCAGCAGCACGTGGGCGTCGGGGGCGAGGCGCCCGGAGGTCGCCTCGACCTCGGCGATCACGGCCTCCTCGTCGACCTCGGGCGCCCGGGTCTCGGGCTCGATGCCGGCCTGCCGCAGCAGCATCAGGCGGGCGGGCGAGGTGGAGGCGAGGCAGACGCGCATGCCGGCCACGCTACCGGGGCGCGGCGCCGCGCCGGGGGTGTGGAAGGCTCGGTCGTATGCACAGCGGCGACATCCTCGACCTCGACATCACCGATGTCGCGCACGGCGGCGTGTTCGTCGCCCGGCACGAGGGCCGCGTGGTGTTCGTGCCCGACGCGATCCCCGGCGAACGGGTGCGCGTGCGGCTCACCGACGTGGGCAAGGCGTCGTTCTGGCGCGCGGAGGCGCTGGAGGTGCGGGATGCCTCGCCCCACCGCCGCCCGCACGTGTGGCGGCAGGCCGACATCGACGTGCCGCCCGAGCAGCGCCCCGGCGGAGCCGACTTCGGTCATATGGAGCTGTCCCACCAGCGCGCCCTGAAGCTCGAGGTGGTGCGCGACGCGTTGACGCGCATCGGGCGCCTGGAGGGGGTGCCCGCCACGATCGAGGCGGCCTCGCCCGCCCGCGGCGCCGACGGCGAGGTGGTCGCCGAGGAGCGCGCGGACGGCACCCGGTGGCGCACCCGCGTGAGCCTGCACGTCGGCGCCGACGGCGAGGTCGGCCCGTTCGCGGCGCGCAGCCATCGCGTCATCTCCGTCGAGGACCACCCGCTGGCCACGGCCGCGATCGAGCGCGCCGCCCTGAGCCGCGGCGGCGGCGCGCCCGGCCGCATCGATCTGGTGCAGCCCGCCGACGGCTCCGTGCGGGCGATCGTGCGCTCCGATCCGACCGGGCCGGTGCGCGGGCGGCGCCGACCCCCCGCCCGCCCCACCGACCCGCGCGCCGCGCACGACGTGGTCGAGGAGCGGGTCGGCGGCCGCCCGTTCCGGGTCGATGCGGGCGGGTTCTGGCAGGTGCACCGCCTCGCCGCCGCGACCCTCACCGGTGCGGTGACCGACGCGCTGCGGTCCCTGCCCGGAGGGATCGACGGGGATGCCGCGCACCTCGACCTCTACGGGGGTGTGGGTCTGCTCGCCGCGGCCGTCGGCGACGTGGTCGGACCGGGCATGCGGATCACGTCGGTGGAGTCCGATGCCCGTGCGACCGAGCACGCCGGCGAGAACCTCGCCGAGTGGGTCGGCGCGCGCGCCGAGACCGCTCGTGTAGACCGCTTCCTGAAGGGCGCGCTGGAGACCGCGTCGTCCGCAGAGCGCGAGCGCCTGTCGCGGGGCGTCGTCGTGCTCGATCCGCCGCGCGCCGGCGCCGGTCGCGAGGTCGTCGACGCCGTGTGCGGCATCCGTCCCGCCGGTGTCGTCTACGTGGCATGCGATCCGGTCGCCCTCGCGCGGGACCTCGCGGTGTTCGCCGGGCACGGATATGCGGTGCACGGCGATGTGCGCGCGATCGACCTCTTCCCGCACTCTCACCACGTCGAAGCGGTCGTCGCGCTGACACGGTGAGCCCACCGCCACGGATAGGCTGAGCGGCATGGCCCGCGTAGCGCTGATCGACGACCACGAGTCCGTCCGGCTCGGTCTCGAGGCCGCCTGCGCGCGCGACGGGAACGACGTCGTCTTCTCGGGGGCGAGCGTGACGGAGTACGTCGGCTGGCGCTCCGACAACAACGCCGCCCCGGCCGACGTCGTGGTGCTCGATCTGACGCTCGGCGACGGCACCACCGTGACCGAGAACGTGCACCGACTCGTCATCGACGGATCGTCGGTGATCATCCACTCCGTCGCCGATCGCCCCGCCGCGGTGCGCGAGGCGATCGCCGCCGGCGCGGCCGGAGTCGTGAGCAAGGCCTCTCCGATCGGCGACGTCGTCGCCGCCGTGCGCACGGTCGCCCAGGGCGAGCTGCTCGACAACATCGAATGGGCGAGCGCCGTCGAGGGCGATCGCGCCTTCGCCGATGCGCAGCTCTCCGCCCGCGAGCGCGAGGTGCTGCGACTGTACGCCGCCGGCCTGCCCCTCAAGGTCGTCGCCGATCGCCTCGGAGTGGCCTACTCCACCGCGAAGGAGAACATCACCCGCGTGCGCGTGAAGTACGTCGAGGTCGGCCGCCCCGCGCCGACGAAGGTCGACCTGCTGCGACGCGCCATGGAGGACGGGATCGTCTCGGCGGAGGACGCCGGTGACGGCTGACTCCGACCGCGCGGTCCTCGACGCGGCCTGGGGGCACATCTCCCAGACCCGTGACGCCACCGTGAGCCTGGGATCGTTCACCCGGCAGCGGATCGAGCGCACCATCGCCCTGGTGGCCGGAATCGGCTCGGCGGCGCTGGGTGCGCAGGCGTTCTTCGCGTCCCTCGGCTCCTCGGAGGAGCTGCCCGGGTGGCACTTCTCGCTCACGCTGCTCGCGTTCGGACCGCTGGCGGCGATGGTTCTGGCAGGTCTCATCGGACGCGGCGTGCGCGTGGCCGCGGGCATCTTCGCGGTCTCGTTCGTGGTGTGCCTGGCGCTCTGGCCGGTGGTGACGGCCGGATCGGTGCCGGAGCCCGGCTCGCAGCCGTGGATCTACTTCCTCGTCAACATCTCGACGCTGGCGGCCGTGCTGGCCTTCGGACTCCCGCTGCAGCTGGTGTGGACGATCGGGGCGCCCCTGCTGTACGGGCTGGTGCGCCTCATCCAGGGTGGGTTCGTCGTCGACCTGCAGGTGCCGCTGATCCTCGACGTGTCGTTCGCGCTCCTGCTCGGCGGTGTGCTTCTCGCCCTCGGCTGGGTCTTCCGCTCCGTCGCCGCGAACGTCGACGCCACGCGCGCCCAGGCCGTGGATTCCTACGCCGCCGCCGCGGCGGCGGCCGCCGCCGAGCAGGAGCGCTTCGCGGTGGCCGCGTTCATGCACGACAGCGTGCTGGCCGCGCTGATCTCGGCCGAACGCGCCACCAGCTCCCGAGAGCGGATGCTGGCGGTCGCGATGGCACGCGAGGCTCTCACCCGGCTCGCCAACGCCGAGCAGGACGCCGGAGAGGGCAGCGACGCCCCGCAGCCGGTGGGCGCCGTCGCCGACGACATCGAGCGCGAGGCGCGTGAGCTCGGCGTCGCGATCACGGTGCGCCGGGCGTTCCCGGACGATGCGCCGGCGATCCCCGGTCGCGTGGCCCGCGCACTCGCCCTGGCGTCGACGCAGGCCGTCGCCAACTCCATCCAGCACGCCGGCGGCATGGGTCTGGCGGTCTCGGTGACGGCGAGCACCGTGGGCGGGGCGGACGCGGTTCCCGGCGAGGGAGGGGCGGGCGAGGCATCCGTCCGCATCACCGTCAGCGACACCGGACCGGGATTCGATCTGCAGACCGTCCCGGAGGACCGCCTCGGCATCCGCGGCTCGATCGTGGCGCGGCTCGCCGCGATCGGCGGCACCGCGGTGATCGACACCGGTGCGCGCGGCACGGCCGTCACCCTCGAGTGGAAGCACAGTCTGCGATGATCAGCGTCCGCCGCATCCTGATCAGCCTTGCGCTGGCGTTCACCGCGTATCTGTCGGCGCGCGGTCTGTGGTGGCCCGGGGTCACGGTGCCCTACCCGATTCTGGTCTTCGCCGCGCTCGGCGTGTACCTGCCGACGACGTGGGCGTGTCTGTTCTGGCAGCCGCGCGTCCGCAGTGAGGCGGCCGAGACCGCCGTGGTGCCCGCCGTCGCGGCCGACGGCGGAGAACCGGAGCAGCCGGCCGGTGTGCCCGGCCGGGACCGGCTGCCGGCGTGGGCGTGCGCGCTGGCGCTGCTGAGTGCGGTGGTCGTGCCGAACCTCGTCGCCATCGCCGTGGGCCCCGACGGCCGCACGGCGTCGCACGGGGTGTGGGTCACCGGCGGCATCGGCGCTCTCATGACGATCGTTATGGCCCGTCGACGCCCCTGGGTGGCCTGGACCGGCACGGCGATCATGGCGGTCGTGTGCGGTGCGTGGATGGGGCCGCTCCAGGCGCTGTCGCTGGGGCTGGTGGGCTCGACGGTCTGGGTGATCGTCGCGCAGCTGCTCATCATGTCGCTCGACCGTGCGGCGCGCGACACCAGCCGCCTCGCCACCCTGCAGCGCGCCGCGTCGGCGTGGCAGGCGTCCCAGACGGTGCGCAAGCGCGAGCGGCGCGTGCAGGTGCAGCGCGCCCTGGCCGTGGCCGGTCCGGTGCTCACCGCGACGGTGGCGTCGGGCGGAGTGCTCGACGACGAGCTGCGCCTCGAGGCGCGCATCGCGGAGGGTCGCCTCCGCGACGAGCTGCGCGGGCCCCGCCTGCTCGACGACGAGGTGCGGGCAGGGATCGACGCCGCGCGCCGTCGCGGGGCGACCGTCACCGTGCTCGACGAGGGCGGACTCGAGAACGTCGGACCCGACGCGCTCGTCACGATCCGCCGCGAGCTCGCCGAGACGCTGCGCACGGCGCACTCCCGGCGTCTCTACATCCGCACCTCCCCGCACGATCGGGTGGCGGTGACGGTGGTCGGACGATCCACCCCGCCCGGCACCGACGAGGAGGCCGTCGATCTGTGGCAGGAGATCCCGCACGCCTCTCAGGACGGCGAGGCGCCCGACACGAGCCGGCGCGCGTCGTCGTAGGCCTGTTCCAGCAGCGCGACGTGGCGCTGCGGGGAGAACTGGGATGCGGCGCGCTGCGCCTCGGCTGAGCGCGCGACGACGAGGTCGAGATCGCGCGCGAGCATCACGAGGGCGTCGCGGATGCCGTCGACGCCCTCGGACTCGGTGAGCACGCCGCCGACGGCGAGACCCTCCTGCAGGTTCGGGTCGACGTACAGCACGGCGCGGGCTTCGTTGAGGGCCTCCACGACGGTGACCGGCTGGTTGTCGAAGCCGAACGACGTCAGCGCCACGAGGTGCGCGGCGCGCATGCGCTCCCGCACGCGCTCGCGAGGCACCCGCCCGAGCAGCTCGATCCCGGCGGCTCCGCCGGCCGCCGAGACGGCCGCCTCCACGGCTTCCCGCTGGGGGCCGTCGCCGATGACCTCGGCGTGCAGGGCTCCGGGTCCGAGCACCTCCTGCGCGCCCGTCACGGCATCGACGAACTCGAGGATGCGCTTCTCGGGCGTGAGCCGTCCGATCCACGCGACGCGCAGGGGCGGTTCGATCGCGGTCAGGGCGTGCCCCGCGGCCCCTCCGTCGGGAGTGGCGTTCTCGATCACCATGACGTGACGCAGCCCGGCTTCGCGCAGGCGCGCCGCCTGGTGAGCCGACGGCGAGATCACCGTCTGCACGCGCTCCGCCGTGGAGAGGGTGATCCCCCGCAGCGCCGAGTCGACCGCCGAGTCGGCCAGGCGCCGCCGGGAGGCGGGGAATCCACGCACCAGCCGCGCGAACAGGCGCGCCGCGGCGGAGGCGAGTCGGCTCGCGGTCGGTCCGAGCCCGGCCTGCCAGAAGAAGGTGTGCACGGTCTGCACGAGCGGGATGCCGCACTCCACCGCCACCTGGGAGGACGCCGCGGTGAGCCCGAACTCCGAGTGCAGGTGCACCACCTCGATGGAGCGCGCCGCGAAGGCCTCGCCGAGCCGCCGCCGGACTGCAGAGGAGTTGCGCACGAGCGGCAGGTCGACCACCGGCATCGTCCACCGCGCGGGGACCAGGATGCTGTCGATTCCCTCCGGCACGGGGGAGGAGCCCGCCGCGGCGACCGTGCGACCCCGCGTGACACGGGGAGCGACGATCGTCACCTCGTGCCCGTGCTCGCGGAGGATGCGGGCTTCGTCGAGGAACGCGGACTGGGCACCGCCGAGGTACTCCAGCGAGTAGTCGCAGACGAGGGCGATCCGCGTCACAGCCGCATCCCGGATGCCGCGACCCGCGGTCGCGCCGGAGGGCGGCGGATGGTCGTTGGCTGCGGATGCGTCACGCCTGCCATCGTATCGGGGAGCGGCGGAGGCGCCGGGACGGCGGCCGCCGGAAGGGGTTCGCTCCCCGACCCGGCGGGGGAGGGGGAGCCGGGGCCGGGGAGCGGAGAAGAGAGGAGGCGAGGGGCGGCGAAGCCGCCCGCCCCTCGCCTGGCGAACGGTTACCCGAAAACCGTTCGCGAGGCCGGAACCGGTTCGGATGCCCTGCATCCGAACGGACCGACCGAACGCGTGATGCGTTCCAGCTCAATCAGTATCCGCGGCCGATATACCGGTCGTCTGTAGGTATTTCGGGGGACATACCCGGTATGCAAAACGCGCCGGATGCCTCGTCCGACACCGCTCAGGGCGGACTCAGGCGCCCGACGTCCACCCGGATCGCGCCCAGCCGGCCTGCCGGGGCAGCGGCGCGCGCAGGCCGCGCTGGGACAGCGACCAGCCGTCGCGCGTCCGCGGTTCGGGAGCCTGCGCGGCAGCGGCCTCGGCCTGGTAGGCCTCGCTCACCACGGCGAGGAGCGCGGCCAGCTCCTCGGCCGTCGGCGCGCCCCGACGCACGTCGATCGAGAGCGGCTGGCCGTCTGCGCCGAGCGCGGCATCCGCTGCGTTCCCCCCGGTCATAGCGGGATGTTACCGTGCTTCTTCGGCGGCAGACTGGCGCGCTTCCCGCGGAGCGCCCGCAGCGCCTTGGCGATCGAGACGCGCGTCGCGGCCGGCTCGATGATGCCGTCCAGCTCGCCTCGCTCGGCGGCCAGGAACGGCGACGCCACGTCGTAGGTGTATTCGTTGGCGAGGCGCGTGCGCACCGCGGCGACGTCTTCGCCGGCCTCCTCCGCCTTGCGGATCTCGCCGCGGTAGAGGATGTTCACCGCGCCCTGGCCCCCCATCACCGCGATCTCGGCGGTGGGCCAGGCGAGGTTGACGTCGGCGCCGAGCTGCTTGGAGCCCATCACGATGTACGCGCCGCCGTAGGCCTTGCGGAGGATGACGGTCACCAGCGGGACGGTGGCCTCCGCGTAGGCGTAGAGCAGCTTCGCACCGCGACGGATCACGCCCTCCCACTCCTGGTCTGTGCCGGGGAGATACCCGGGCACGTCGACGAGGGTCACGATCGGGACGGAGAACGCGTCGCAGAACCGCACGAACCGGCTCGCCTTCTCGCCGGCCTGGATGTTGAGCGTGCCGGCCATCTGCGACGGCTGGTTGGCGATGATGCCGATCGTGCGCCCCTCGACGCGGCCGAACCCGATGACGATGTTCGGGGCGAACAGCGGCTGCACCTCGAGGAACTCCTCGTTGTCCACGACGTGCCGGATCACCGAGTGGATGTCGTACGGCTGGTTGGGGGAGTCGGGGATCAGCGTGTTCAGGGTGCGGTCGGCATCCGTCGTCTCGAACTCGAACACGCCCTCGTACACCGGCAGCTCGGCCATGTTGTTGTCGGGGAGGAACCCGATGAGGGTGCGGGCGTAGTCGAGGGCGTCCTCCTCGTCCTCGGCGAGGTAGTGCGCCACGCCGGAGCGGGTGTTGTGCGTGTATGCGCCGCCGAGCTCCTCCATGCCGACGTCTTCTCCGGTCACGGTCTTGATCACGTCGGGGCCGGTGACGAACATCTGGCTGGTCTTGTCGACCATGATCACGAAGTCGGTGAGCGCGGGGGAGTACACCGCACCGCCCGCGGCCGGGCCCATGATGATCGAGATCTGCGGGATGACGCCGGAGGCCTGCGTGTTGAGGCGGAAGATCTCGCCGTACTTGCCGAGGGCGACCACACCCTCCTGGATGCGCGCGCCGCCGGAGTCGAGGATGCCGATGCACGGCATGCCGCCGCGGAGCGCGAACTCCATGACCTTGATGATCTTGTCGCCGGCGACCTCGCCGAGCGAGCCGCCGAACGTCGAGAAGTCCTGCGAGTACACCGCGACGGTGCGGCCGTGGATCGTGCCGACGCCGGTGACGACCGAATCGCCGTAGGGGCGGGAGCGGTCCATGCCGAACGCGCTGGTGCGATGGCGCACGTACTCGTCGAACTCCACGAAGCTGCCGGGGTCGACGAGCTGCTCGATCCGCTCGCGCGCCGTGCCCTTGCCCTTCGCGTGCTGCTTCTCGCGGGCGGCCTCCTCGGCGCGCACGACGGCTTCGGCGTAGCGCTCACGGAGGTCGGCGATCTTGCCGGCGGTCGTGGACATGTCGGGCTGATCGGTCACGGATTCCACCCTAGCGAGCACCGTCCTCCCCCGGTTGGAGAGTGCACACAAGGCCCCGCGGCATCCGCTGTCGGGTTCGGCCAGCGGATGCCGCGCTCCGCCGCCGCGCGTAGGGTGTGGGCTATGCCCATCCCCGCCGAGGGGTATCCCCTCACCGCCGCCGTCAGCCCCCGGGTGCAGGTCGCCGAGCACACCGGATCCACCAACGCCGACGTGGTCGCCGCCGTCGGGCTCGACCCGGTCGGGTGGCCGCATCTGTCGCTGCTGCTGACCCGCGACCAGCGCTCGGGCCGGGGACGGCTGGATCGGACGTGGTCGGCGCCCCCCGAGACGGCGATCGCGGTGTCGGTGGTGGTCGAGGTCGGCGGCGTCCCGGTCGCCGCGCGCGGTTGGATCCCTCTCATCGCCGGTGCGGCGATGACCCGCGCGGTGGCCGCGCAGGTACGCGGAACAGGCCATTCGGCAGCCCTGAAGTGGCCCAACGACGTGCTGCTCGACGGGGCGAAGGTCAGCGGCATCCTCGCCGAGGCGGTGGCCGCGCACCCCGACATCGTGGTCGTCGGCGCCGGCGTGAACACGACGATGACGCGCGCCGATCTCCCCGTCGAGACCGCGACGTCGTTCGCCGCGGTAGGCCTGGAGGTCGACGAGGACCGCCTCGTGGCCGATTACGTGCGGGCGCTCGGCGAGCAGCTGGCGGCGCTCGAGACGGCGCAGGGGGATGCCGCGGCGGCCGGGCTCCTCGGCGAGATCGAGGCGCTGTGCACCACGGTGGGCGCCGACGTGAGGGTCGCCCTGCCCGACGGCAGCACGCTCGCGGGTCGCGCGCAGCGACTCGACCCCGACGGGCGGCTGGTGGTGCTCGACGGGGCCGGCGCCGAGGTGCCCGTCGCCGCCGGCGACGTGGTGCACGTGCGCTGACCGGATCCCCCGATGCGGTGAGCCTGACCGGCCCTGTCGCCGGCCTCCGCCACAATGGAGGCGTGACGCAGCCGACGACGTACGGGGGGCGTCCCTTCATGCCCGCCCCCGGTGCGCCCACCCCCGAGCTGCGCGTGGCGCGCATCCGCACGCACGCGGGGCGGCTGTTCTGGTCGGCGCTCGTGCTCATCGCCGTGGCGGGCGCGGTCGGGTTCTTCTCCGGCAACCTGCCCGATCCGTTCCAGGACTGGATGCTGTGGGCCGCGGCCGGCGCGGTCGTGCTGCTGCTCGTGGTGATCCCCTTCCTGGTGTGGTGGGGGCACGTCTTTACGATCACGACGCGTCGGGTGATCGAGCGCTCGGGCGTGTTCGCCACGCGCCGACGCGAGCTGACGCACGTGAGGGGCTACACCATCACGGTGCGCCGCGGCATCCTGCAGCGCATGTCGGGCGCGGGCACGCTCGTTCTCGCCGACGGCGTCGACGCACCGCTGCGGATGGCCCGCATCCCGAGCGTCGAACTGGTGCACGAGGTGCTCGTCGACCAGGTCGAGGTGAACCAGATCCTGGCGCACCGCGACGCCCAGCAGTACCCGGGCCCGCCCCCGCCGCTGCCGGCCTGACTCCGCACGCCGGACTGGGATGATGGTCCCATGGCTATTCGTGTCGGAGTCGTCGGAGGCGGGCAGCTGGCCCGCATGATGATCGCGCCCGCCGTCGAGCTCGGGGTCGAGCTGCGTGTGCTGGCGGAGGAGGAGGGCATGTCGGCATCCCTGGCCGCGACGGCCGTGGGCGACTACCGCGACGCCGCGACGGTGCTCGCCTTCGCCCGGGACGTCGACGTCCTCACGTTCGACCACGAGCACGTGCCGCAGGACGTGCTGACGGCGCTCGTCGATGCCGGGGTCGCGGTGCGCCCCGGGCCCGCGGCGCTCGGCGTCGCGCAGGACAAGATCGTGATGCGCACGAAGATAGCCGAGCTCGGGATGCCGCAGCCCGAATGGGCCGCGGTGACCGGCGTCGCCGACCTGCAGGCGTTCCTCGATGCGCACGGCGGCCGCGGCGTGGTGAAGACGCCCCGCGGCGGCTACGACGGCAAGGGGGTGCGCGTCGTGTCGGCCGCGACCGAGGCCGAAGACTGGTTCGCCGCGCTCGCCGAGGACGCCCACGGCGGCGCGCTGCTGGTGGAGGAGCTGGTCGACTTCACCCGCGAGCTCGCCCAGCAGGTCGCGCGCCGCCCGTCGGGCGAGGTGCGCGCGTACCCGATCGTCGAGACCGTGCAGCGCGGCGGCGTGTGCTCCGAGGTCATCGCCCCGGCGCCGCGCGCCGGCGATCGCCTGACGCGGGTGACCGCCGGCATCGGCGTCGCGATCGCGGAGGGACTGGGAGTGACCGGGATGCTGGCGGTCGAGCTGTTCGAGACGACCGACGAGCGCGTCCTGGTCAACGAACTCGCGATGCGCCCGCACAACTCGGGTCACTGGTCGCAGGACGGCGCCGTGACGGGGCAGTTCGAGCAGCATCTGCGCGCCGTGCTGGACCTGCCGCTGGGCGACACCGCGCCGCGCGCGCCCTGGTCGATGATGGTGAACATCCTCGGCGGGCCGACGTCCGGCGGTCTCGAGGAGCGGTTCTCCGTCGCGATGGCCGACTGCCCCGACGTGAAGATCCACACCTACGGCAAGGCGCCCCGCCCGGGCCGCAAGGTGGGTCACGTCACCGCGACCGGCGACGACCTCGACGACGTCGCCTACCGCGCCCGCGCCGCGGCATCTTTTTTCGCGGGCTGACCGCGCCCGGTCCGCGGTTCCCCTCCTCCGGGCTGACCGTCCGGGCGCCTCGGCGCGCGCCGTTGCGGGGATTCCACAGGGTCGCGCCCTAGCCTGGTCGGGTGACCCGGCCGCTGCATTCCTCCGACGCGCCGCTGGTCGGCGTCGTGATGGGCTCCGACTCCGATTGGCGCGTCATGAGCGACGCGTCGCAGATCCTGACCGAGTTCGGGATCCCCCACGAGGTCGAGGTCGTCTCGGCCCATCGCACCCCCGACAAGCTCATCCGCTACGGACGCGAGGCCCGGGCCCGAGGCATCCGCGCCATCGTCGCCGGAGCCGGAGGCGCCGCCCACCTGCCGGGCATGCTGGCCTCGGTCACCGCGCTCCCGGTCATCGGCGTGCCGGTGCAGCTGGCCACCCTCGACGGGCTCGACTCGCTGCTCAGCATCGTGCAGATGCCCGCCGGAATCCCCGTCGCGACGGTCTCGATCAACGGCGCGAAGAACGCCGGACTCCTGGCCGCGCGCATCCTCGGCGCCGCCGACGCGACGCTCGGCGACCGCGTCGAGCAGTACGCCCGTGCGCTCGAGGCCCAGGTCGAGGAGAAGAACGAGCGGCTGAAGGCCTCGCTGTGAGCGTCGCGAGCCCGTCGCGCACGCGTCCCGGCGCCCGCTCGGCTTTCCTCGAAGAGCGGCCGATGCGGTATCCGGATGCCTCGTCCCGGCCGCTGATGACCCGGCGCGGCTGGTGGCTCGTGCTCCTGAACTTCCTCCTGCCGGGCTCCGCGCAGGTGCTCGCCGGCAACCGGCGGCTCGGCCGATTCGGGCTCGGCGCCACCCTGTTCCTGTGGGTCGTGCTGATCCTCGCGGGGCTGTGCGCCCTGATGTCCTTCCCGACGCTGGTGGCGTTCGCGACCGGGGCGTGGATCCCGGACTGGCTGGCGTGGTTCCGGTGGCTGCCGCTGACGCTGGTGCAGGGGGTGCTGATCGCCTATGCGGTGCTGTGGATCGTGCTCACGATCGACACGCTGCGCCTCGTGCGCCTCGTGCGCACCGGATCGGTGTCGCGCTTCGCGATCGCGCTGCTGTCGATCGTGCTGGTGGCGGCGTCGTCGTTCGTGGCGGGGACGGGCGCGGTCGCCGCGGGGGCGACTCGCGACGCCTTCACGCAGATCTTCGGCGCCTCGGCCCCGGTCGTGCCGCCCTCGGACGGCTACTACAACATCCTCCTGCTCGGCGCCGATTCGGGCGAGGGACGCGACTCGATGCGGTACGACAGCATCTCGGTGGTGTCGATCAACGCCACCACGGGAGCGGTGACCATCACCGGCATCCCCCGCGACATGCCCAACTTCCCGTTCGCGCCCGGGCCCATGCTCGACAAGTACCCGAACGGGCACACCGGCCACGCGAACGCCACCTGCGGGTGGGGGAGCGGCATCAACCAACTGCGCACCGAGGTCGAGGTCTGCCAGGACGGCAACGCGCTCTACCCGAACGCCGTGGCCAACGGCTCGACCCCTGCGGTCGAGGCGACGAAGGACGCCGCGGAGGGCATCCTGGGCATCCAGATCCCGTACTACGTGTTCATCGACATGCACGGCTTCGCGGCACTCGTCGATGCGCTCGGCGGCGTCGACATCAACGTCCAGCAGCGGCTGCCCAAGGGCGGCGGCCCGCAGTACCCCGGCCAGCCCGCCGAGGAGTGGGCGATCGGCTGGATCGAGGCGGGGCCCCAGCACATGGACGGCGACACCGCGCAGTGGTACGCCCGTTCGCGGTACACCACGAGCGACTTCGATCGGATGCGGCGTCAGCGCGAGCTGCAGCAGGCGATCCTCGCGCAGGCCACGCCGCAGAACGTGGTGGCCCGCTTCCAGGACGTCGCCGCGGCCGGCACGGCGATCGTCGAGACGGACCTGCCGCAGGGGCTCATCGCCCCGACCCTGCTCGACCTCGGGATGAAGGCCAAGTCGCAGCCGGTGACCACGATCGAGCTCACCCCCGCAGGCGGGATCGACGAGTTCAACCCCGACTGGGCCTACATCCGGCAGCTCATGCAGACCACGCTGCATCCGCCCACCGCCACCCCGACGCCGGCCGGCTGACCGTGGTCGCGACGCTGAGGGTGGTGCTCGACCAGGTGGTCGCACCGGTGGACGCGGTGCTCGCCGAGGCATCCGTCGAGCTGGCACGCGCCCTGGTGGCGACCGCGCCGTCGGGATGCGAGGTGGCGGGCCTGGTGCCGTCGGTCCCCAAGGGGTCGGCGTCCGACGCGGTCGCCGCCGCGGTCTCGGGGATCGCCTCGGTGCACGCCCTGCCGCTCGCCCGGCGCGAGCTCGCCGGAGCGTGGCAGCTCGGCGTCGCGCCGGGCGCCGGCGGCGGCATGATCCACGCGCCGTCGCTGTTCGCGCCGCTGGTGAAGCACGACCGTGTGCACGACATGGACCAGACGGTGGTGACCGTGTGGGACCTGCGTGCCTGGGAGGCGTCGGACGAGCTCTCCCGGGGCGCAGTGGCGTGGCAACGGGGGATGCTGCGGAGGGCCGTGAAGCACGCCGATGCCGTGGTCGTCCCGACGCACGCGATGGCTGAGCGCCTCGGTGAGGTGGCGCGATTGGGCGACCGACTGCGCGTGATCGCGGGAGCCTCGCCCGCCGGGTTCGCCGTGCCGACCGACGAGATCGGACGGCGGCGCGAGCTCGGGCTCCCCGAGGGGTACATCCTGCTGTCCGGGGGAGCGGCTCCCTCCGACGGGCTGTCCGCGGGATTCGCGGCCGTGGCGGCCGCCCGGCTCGACCTGCCCGTCGTCGTGCTGGACGCGCCCGAGGGGGAGGAACCGGCCATCGTCGAGCTCGCCTCGGCCGCCGGCATCCCGCAGCGTCTCGTGCACGTGCGCGGCGCGCTCTCCGCGGGAGACCGGGGCGCCGCGTTCGGGGCGGCCGTGGCGTTCGTGGCGCCGTCGACGCGGGCGGCGTGGCCCTGGCGTGTCGCGGACGCTCTGACCCTGGGGGTGCCGGTCGTCGCGGCCGACTCGCCCGTGCACCGCGAGGTGGTGTGGGACGGCGGGCTCGTGGTGGACGCCGCGGGTCTCGGCGATGCGTTGCGGTCCGTGCTCGCTTCGGCCGAGTCGGTGGAGAAGCAGTCCGTGCTCGCGGCGGACCGCGGTCGCGCGTTCTCCTGGGCGGGGGCCGCCGAGCGCGTGTGGGCCCTCCACGCCGACCTGTAGAGCGCGGCAGACGGCGCGGCGCGGGTGCGGCGCTCCACATTTCTCACGACACTTCCGTCACACTGATAACATGACGTCCCTCTCTGCGCGCGGCGTGCGCGTCTCTTCCGCACGACGCGCGGTCGTGTGGATCTCGGCCCTCGCCATGGCGCTGGGACTGCTGGTCGCGACCACGCCCGTGACCGCCGAGGCGACACCCGCGGCACCGACCGACGCCGTCGCCGCGGACGTCGTGAAGTCCGCCGACCTCTCGAAGTTCCAGGCGGGGAACATCATCAGCGATGCGGTCTTCTTCAACAGCGGAACGATGTCACCCGCACAGATCCAGGCCTTCCTCGAGGCCAAGGTGCCCACCTGCCAAGCGGGGTACACGTGTCTGAAGGATTGGTACGACACATCTCGTACGACGACGCCGGACGCGATGTGCGGGGCGTATTCGGGAGGCGTCAGCGAGCGCGCGTCGACGATCATCTACAAGGTCGCGCAGGCGTGCGGCATCAACCCTCAGGTGATCCTCGCCACCCTCGAGAAGGAGCAGGGACTCGTCACGCATGTCTGGCCGAGCGAGTGGCGGTACACGATCGCGATGGGTCAGGGATGCCCCGACACCGCGGCCTGCGACACCCGCTATTACGGGTTCTTCAACCAGGTGTACGGAGCGGCCTGGCAGTTCAAGCGGTACGCGAACCCCCCGGGGACGAGCAACTACTTCAACTGGTACGCGCCCGGCCGCACGTGGAACGTGCGGTGGCACCCGAACGCGGCCTGCGGCTCCTCCCCGGTCTTCATCCAGAACCAGGCGACCGCCAACCTCTACTACTACACGCCCTACCAGCCCAACGCCGCGGCGATCCGGGCGGGGTACGGCGAAGGTGACGGCTGCTCGAGCTACGGCAACCGCAACTTCTTCCAGAACTTCACCGACTGGTTCGGGACGGCGCCTGCGCCGGTGATCACGACGATCGACACGTCCACCTATGTGATGGCGCTGGACGGTTCGGGCACCGTCTGGGGCTACCCGTTCACCGGGGGTGCGGGCTGGGGGGATGCGGTCAAGCTGGCGACGGTCGCGGCCGGGACCACCCGGATACTCTCGGTCGGCGATTTCGACGGCGACGGCAGACGCGACATCATCGGTGTCGAGGCCAACGGCACCGCGACGCTGTACTCGGGCGACGGAGCGCGGGCGTTCGGGAATCCGCGGAAGCTCGGCGTGAATTGGTCGGGGGCGAAGCTGATGACGGCGGCCGGCGATTTCAACGGCGACGGCGTGCCCGACGTCTTCACCACGGACGCGAGCGGGTTCCTTCTCCTGTGGAGAGGCACCGGCTACGGCGAGTTCCGCGCACCGATCGTCGTCGGCAACGGCTGGAGCGGGATGAGCCTGCTCTCCGGCGGGACCGACATGGACCGCGACGGTGCCCCGGACCTCGTGGCACGCGCCGCCGACGGCAGCCTCTACCTCTACTCCGGCAACGGTGCGAGCAGTTGGAAGGGCGCGACCTTGATCGGCAACGGATGGCTCGGCATGTCCGCCATCCTCACCCCGGGCGACTTCTCCGGCGACACCGTGCCGGACGTGCTGGCCCGTGACTCGGCGGGCAGCCTCCTCCAGTACGTCGGCACCGGCGCGGGACGCATCGCCGGCGGGAACCGTGTCGGATCCGGATGGCAGTCGATGCTCGACATCGTCGGAACGGGGCCGGCCGTCACGCCGATCCGCGTCCGTCCGGCGGGTGCCGGCGACATCAACGGGGACGGCGCTCCGGACGTGCTCGCCGTGACTTCGGGGGGGCAGCTGCTGTCCTACCTCGGCAACGGCGCCGGCGGCTGGTCGGGCTCCGCCACAGTGGATCCGGCCTGGGGCGCGTCGGCGCGCGTCGTGACCCTCGGCGACTTCACCGGAGACGGGGTCGCCGACATCGCGCGGGTGAACCCCGACGGCACCCTCGACCTGCTCAAAGGCCGCGGCAACGGCACGTACGACGCGGCTGTCCGCATCGGCAACGGGTGGAACACCCTGACGTCGATCATCGGGGGCATCGACTTCGACGGCGACGGCAAGACGGATGTGCTCGCGCGCGACTCCACGGGCAATCTCCTCCTCTACCGCGGCAACGGCGCGGGCGGATGGGCTGCCGACGCGACCATCGTCGGCTTCGGCTGGAACATGATGAACGCCATCTTCTACGCCGGGGACTTCAACGGCGACGGGGCGGGCGATCTGATCTCCCGCACCGCGGACGGCAACCTCTGGCTGTACCCGACGACCGGGAAGGGGAGCTGGAAGGACCCCCAGCAGATCGGCTACGCATGGTCGGCGTTCGACACGATCGTCAGCCCGGGCAACTTCGATCGCGCAGCGGGGCCCGATGTGCTCGCGCGCACCCCGAGCGGGCTGCTCTACCTGTACCGCGGAGACGGGCGGGGCGGCTGGTCGGGCGGGGCGGTCATCGGGCAGGGCTGGACCGGCATGGTGCAGATCGGATGACACCGGCTGCGACGGTTCACGCAGGGCGCTGACGTAGAATCGCACCCTGTGTGCGGAATGGGCCGCAACGATGAACCCGATGAGTTGAGCAGTGTCCCAGAACCGTGATCCCTTCGCGCAGGTGGCGCGGGAGTCGTTCGACACCCCCGGCAGAGCCGGAGGGTTGTGGGACGTCTTCCGGTGGCACTATCTGCTGAGGCTCCTCGTGCGCACGGGCGTCACCACCCGCTACCGCAACTCGGTGCTCGGCTGGACGTGGTCGTATGTGCGACCCGCGGCGCAATTCCTGGTGTTCTGGGTGGTGCTCGGCCTCTTCCTCAGCCTGCAGCACGGCATCCCGAACTACGCGGTCTATCTGTTCTCGGGCATCGTGATCATCAATCTGTTCAGCGAGGCCTTCAAGAACGCCACGACCTCGATCGTCGGCAATGCGCCGCTGGTGAGGAAGGTGTACCTCCCCCGGCAGCTGTTCGCCGTCTCCTCGGTGATCGTGGCCTTCGTGCACTTCCTGCCGCAGGTCGGTCTCCTCCTCGCCGTCTGCCTGTTTCTCGGCTGGATCGTCCACATCTCCGTGCTGTCGATCCTGGCGATCCTCGCGGGAGCGCTGCTGGTGGTGCTGTTCGCCCTGGGACTCGGACTCTTCTTCGGCGCGGTGAACGTGCGCTTCCGCGATGCGGAGAACATCGTGGAGCTGCTGCTTCTGCTGGCCACCTGGGCCTCGCCCGTTCTGTACACCTGGACCATGGTCCGAGATGCGCTGGCGCAGATCGGCGGCCCGTCGTGGATCCTCGAGATCTACCTCCTCAACCCGATCACGCAGGCCGTCGAGCTGTTCCACTACGCATTCTGGCGCCCGGTCACCGACACGGCGCTGGAGCTCCCCCCGGACCTCGCGCTCAACACGGTCTGGGCGTTCGTCATCTCCATCGTCGTCCTCCTCGCGGGACAGGCGGTCTTCCGGCGGCTCGAGGGAAGGTTCGCGCAGGATCTATGAGCATCTCACCGGCTCCCGCGGCGGTGCCCAGCATCGTCGTCTCCGACGTCCACAAGACGTTCACCCTGAACCACGCCTTCTCGCTGAAGGACACGATCGTCTCGTGGGTCCGCGGACGGCGGCTCACGAGCCAGTTCGAGGCCCTCAAAGGTCTGGACATCGTGATCAACGAGGGCGAATCCGTCGCGATCCTCGGGCTCAACGGGTCCGGCAAGTCCACGCTTCTCAAACTGGTCTCGGGAGTGATGCAGCCGGATGCGGGGGAGGTCCTCACCCGTGGCCGCGTCGCGGGTCTGATCGAGGTCGGTGCAGGGTTCCATCCGGAGCTGTCCGGTCGTGAGAACGTGTTCCTCAACGCGGCCATCCTCGGGATGGACCGACGGGAGATCGAGGCGCGCTACGACGAGATCGTCGCCTTCAGCGAGATCGAGCCGTTCATCGACCAGGAGGTCAAGCACTACTCCTCCGGGATGTTCATGCGTCTGGCGTTCTCGGTGGCGATCCACGTCGAGCTCGACATCCTCCTCGTCGATGAGATCCTGTCGGTGGGCGATGCGCCCTTCCGGGAGAAGTGCCGGGTGAAGTTCCAGGAGCTCATCGCCGCGCGCAAGACGCTCGTCGTCGTCAGCCACGACATGGAGATGGTGCGCGAGCTGTGCACGCGGGCGATCGTCCTGAACAAGGGCGACGTGATCTACGACGGAGATGTCGAAGGCGCGATCTCGATCGTCGAGGGCTGAGCCGTGGAGTGGCTCGCGCAGACGCCCGCGCTGGTGGTCGCCGCGCTGACGCTCTTCCTCCCGGGCCTGGTCGTCGGCGGCATCCTGCGTCTGCGCGGACTGACGCTGTGGGCGGTCGCGCCGGTGATCTCAATCACGGCGCTCACGGCGGCTGCGACCGTGCTGGGGCTGGCCGGTGCGCCGTGGCGCCCCTGGAGCGCGGCCGTCGGCGTCGTCGTCGCGGTGGCCCTCGCCGTCGCGGTCCGCGTCGCGATCGTCCCCGACGCCGCACCGCGCGCCCGCGCGGACGGGCACCGATGGATGCTGGTGGCGGGCGTGGTCTCCGGCGTCATCCTGACGGCGCTGCGCGTCGGTCTCTACATCGGCAGCCCGTCGGCGATCTCGCAGACGAACGACGCGCTGTTCCACCTGAACGCGGTCCGGTTCGCCGCCGAGACGGGTGCCGCCTCACCCCTTCAGCTGACATCCATGATCGGCGCCGGCAGCTTCTACCCCTCAGCGTGGCACGTGGTCGCCTCACTGGTCGTGCAGTTCACCGGCACGTCCGTCGAGGTGGCCGCCAATGCCACCAGCGTCGCGGTGGCGGCGCTGGCGTGGCCGCTCGGCGTCGCGGTGCTGACCCGCGCCGTCGCCGGCAGTCGCGCGGCCGCGATCGCGACCGTGGCCGCTGCCGCGATCCCCGCCTTCCCGCTCCTGATGCTGCAGTGGGGGGTGCTCTACCCGCAGCTCGTCGCGGTCGCCGTCCTCCCTGCATCGATCGCGGTCGTGGTGATGGCGTCCGAGTTGGCCGCCGGCCGCCGGGCGTCGTGGGTGAGGCCCGTCCTGCTCGTCGCCGCGGGCGTCGCGGCGCTCGTCTTCGCGCAGCCGTCGGTGCTCCTGGCCTGGGTCGTCGCCGTCGTCGCCATCGCCTTCTTCGCCGTGCTCCGCAGCTGGAAGGGGAGTGGTCCGCGCGCGCGGATCCTCAGCGCCGGCGCCCTCGTGGCGGGCGCGGCGGGCGCGACCGTCCTGTGGTATCTGTTCGGCCGGAGCATCGCCGGGACCTGGCCGCCGTCGACGAGTCTGCCCGTGGCGGCCGTCGAGGTGCTGGCCAACGGATACCTGGGCTATCCCTGGGCCGTGGGGGTCAGCATCCTGTCCCTCATCGGGCTGGTCGTGGCCGTGCGCGCTCCACGGCAGCGATGGATCGCACTGACGTGGGCGATCCTCGCGCTCCTCTACGTCGTCTCGGCGGCCGTCGGATCGCCGCTGGTGCGCGCGTTCCTCGTCGATCCCTGGTACGACGACCCGTATCGGCTCGCCGCGATGATGCCGGTGGTCGTCCTTCCCCTGGCCGGTATCGGCGCGAGCTCCGTGATCGGGTGGGCCTCGGCGGCGTTGGGCACCTCGGTGCGACGGACCGCGGCGGTGGCCGCAGGCGTCGTGATCGTCGTGGGGGCGGCCTCGCTCGTCGTGGCTCCCGAGATCCAGCGCCGAGACGTGTTCGCCCATCGCATCGACCCGAACCTGTACCGGGTCACCGCCGACTCGTTCCTGTCCGCCGACGAGCTGGCCGTGCTCGAGCGCCTCGACCAGACGGTGCCCGCCGACGGCGTGGTCATCGGCAACCCGGGCACCGGGATGGCCTTCGGCTATGCGATCAGCGGCCGCAATGTCGTCCCGCGCACCTGGAGCCCGCCCCCGAGTGGGGAGTTCGGCGTGCTGTGGACTTCCCTGCGCGACGTCGCGGCGGATCCTGCGGTGTGCGCGGCACTCGACGCCTTCGGCGCCCGGTACGTGCTCGACTTCGGCCCGGGTGAGGAGTATCCCGGCCGCTGGCTGATGCCCGGCTTCGACCGCTTGGACGGTCAGCCGGGCTTCACGCTCCTGGACAGGCAGGGCGCGGCGACGCTCTGGTACGTCACGGCGTGCGACTGACGTCGTCCGTATCCGGCGCCGTGTTCTCCTGATCGGTGATCCGCGCCTCGAGCAGGGCGATGCGTCGGGCGAGCATCGTGATCTGCCGCTGCTGCGCGGTGTTCCTGCGGTACTGCGAGTAGATGAAGGCCAGGAAGACGACCACCAGCGCGTACAGCAGGAGATCGGTGCCGCGGCCCACGCCGATGAGGTTGGCGAACCACGACAGCCACTGCGGGAACAGCACCGACAGGATCGCCGCCAGAACGAAAAGGCCCAGGAGCAGGCGACGGATGGCGAGGTGGCTGTCTGCGCCGGTGCGTCTCATCACGAACGCCGCCAGCACGATGATCGCGGCGATGAGCAGGAACTGGATCCACATGGGTCACCTCACCACCAGATCGACGAGGATGTTGACCGAGTTCAGCAGACTCTGCCCCTTGGCCCTCGAGTAGTCGGTGTACAGCAGCTCCACCGGGAACTCCGCCCACGGCAGGCCGGTGTCGCCGAGCTGCATCACGATCTCGGTGGCGTGCGCCATGCGATCCTGCTTCAACTGCACGGCGGTGGCGGCGTCGCGGCGGATGACGCGCAGGCCGTTGTGCGCGTCGGTCAGAGTCAGTCCGGTCGTCTTGTTGGTGACCCAGACGGCGGTCTTCAGGACCACCCGCTTCATCGCCCCCGGCTTCGTCCGCCCGTCCAGGAAGCGCGACCCGAAGACGACCGCCAGGTCGTCCGCCCGCGCGCGCTCGACCATCGCCACGGCGTCCTCGACCCGGTGCTGCCCGTCGGCGTCGAACGTGACGAGGTAGCGCATGGTCGGATGCTCGAGCGCGAACTCGATGCCGGTCTGCAGTGCCGCGCCCTGTCCGAGGTTGATCGGGTGGGCGACGACCTGGGCGCCCGCGGCGGCCGCGACGGCCGCCGAGCCGTCAGAGGAGCCGTCGTCGACGCAGACGATGTGTGTGAAGGCCGAGGAGAGGCCGGTGATGACGTCGGCGATGACGGATGCCTCGTTGTAGAGCGGGATGACGATCCACACGTCGTCCATCGACGCCGCGTTCCCGGCGGCACTCGCGCTCATCCGTCCATTCTGACAGAGGACGGTAGACTGATTGGCACCCGCCGATGTCAGACGCCAGGTGCGCACGCGGCGGGATCCCATCGCAGCGACCTGTCGACGCCCGGCCTGCGCGGCCCCCGCGCCGACGGCGTCGAAACCGAACGGTCTCAGAGAGGCAGCCCGTGGCAGAGTTCATTCCCCCCGCCAAGCCGATCATCGGCGACGAGGAGCGGGAGGCCGTCGATCGCGTCCTGCGCAGCGGCATGGTGGCGCAGGGCCCCGAGGTGGCGGCGTTCGAGAAGGAGTTCGCCGCGCACTTCGTCGAGGGACGCCCGACGGTCGCGGTGAACTCGGGCACCGCCGGCCTCCACCTGGGACTGCTGGCTGCCGGAGTCGGCCCCGGTGATGAGGTCATCGTCCCGTCGTTCACCTTCGCGGCGACCGGCAACTCGGTCGCGCTCACCGGTGCGACGCCCGTCTTCGTCGACATCGAACCCGAGACGTTCTCGCTCGACCCCGCAGCCGTCGAGGCCGCCGTGACGACGAAGACGCGCGGCATCCTGCCCGTCCATCTGTACGGCCACCCCGCTCGTCTCCGAGAGCTCTCGGCGATCGCCGAGAAGCACGGCGTCGACCTCTACGAAGACGCCGCCCAGGCGCATGGTGCATCGCTGGACGGGCGGCCCGTCGGCACGTGGGGGGCGTTCGCGATGTTCTCGCTGTACCCCACCAAGAACATGACCAGCGGCGAGGGCGGAATGGTCACGCTGGCAGACGAGTCGGTCGCGCGCGGCGTGCGGCTCCTGCGCAACCAGGGCATGGAGAAGCAGTACGAGAACGAGGTCGTGGGCTTCAACGCGCGCATGACCGACATCCACGCCGCGATCGGCCGCGTCCAGCTGACCAAGGTCGGCGCATGGACCGAGCAGCGTCGCGCCAACGCCGCCTTCCTCGATGCGAACCTCGAGGGCGTCGTCGTCCCGCCCGTGGCGGACGGCGCGGTGCACGTCTACCACCAGTACACCGTGCGGGTCGAAGACGACCGAGACGGCTTCGTGCGCGCGCTCAAAGAGGAGCACCAGGTCGGCAGCGGCGTCTACTACCCGATCCCGAACCACCGCCTGCCGTCGCTGGCGCCGTACGCGCCCGGACTCGATCTTCCGGTGACGGAATCCGCCGCCCGGCAGGTCGTGTCGCTCCCGGTGCATCCGTCGCTGACGCAGGGCGACCTCGAGCGCATCGTCTCGGCCGTGAACGCCGTCGCAGGGGCAGGCGCCTGATGGCGTTGCGCGCCGGCCTGCTCGGCGTCGGCATGATGGGCCGGCACCACGCGCGTGTGCTGCGCGAGGTCGACGGCATCGAGCTCGTCGCGATCGCCGACCCCGGCGGCGACCCGCACGGCGTCGCCGGCGCCCTGCCCGTGTTGCCCGACATCGACGCGCTCATCGAGGCGGGCATCGACATCGCCGTCGTCGCGGTGCCGACGCGGTTCCACGAGGATGCCGCGCTCAAGCTCGCCGAAGCGGGTGTGCACACCCTCGTCGAGAAGCCCATCGCGCACTCGGTCGAAGCGGGTCGCAAGATGACCGCGGCGTTCTCGGCACGCGGACTCGTCGGCGCGGTCGGCCATGTCGAGCGGTTCAACCCGTCGCTGCAGGAGCTGCGCAAGCGGCTGGCCAACGGCGATGTCGGCGAGGTCTACCAGATCGCCACCCGCCGGCAGAGCACCTTCCCGGCGCGCATCGCCGACGTGGGGGTCGGCAAGGATCTCGCCTCGCACGACATCGATCTGACGGCCTGGGTCGCGCAGAGCGACTACAAGAGCGTCTTCGCGCAGACGACCTTCAAGAGCGGCCGCGAGTTCGAGGACATGATCGCGGTCACCGGACGCCTGTCGAACGACATCATCGTCAGTCATCTCGTGAACTGGCTCAGCCCGATGAAGGAGCGTGTCACGGTCGTCACCGGCGACCGCGGCACGTACATCGCCGACACCGCGACCGGCGACCTGACGTTCTATGCGAACGGCACCTTCCCGCTCGAATGGGAGTCCGTCTCGTCGTTCCGCGGCGTCTCGGAGGGTGACGTCACGCGATTCTCGTTCGCCAAGCGCGAGCCGCTGCGCGTCGAGCATGAGGCATTCCGGGATGCCGTGCTCGGCCTTCCGAGCGACGTCGTCACGATGGAGCAGGGACTGCACACTCTCGAGGTCGTCGAGGGCGCGCTCGAATCCGCTCGCACGGGAACCTCGGTCGCCTTCTGATGGTCGCCGCAGCCCTTCGGAGGAGTTCATGAAGGGCGTATGGGTCATCCTGCGCCTTCTGCTGCCGCTGCTGCCCGCAGGCGCTCGCCGGTACTTCGTCGGCTACATGATCTCGACCAGCCTGATGACCGTGCTCGATGTGATCGCCGTCTCCATGCTGGCGATCGTCATCGGACCCGCGATCACCGGAGGGTCGCTGCACATCCCCTTCATCGGCGAGGTCACCGCCGACCAGGCGCCGCTGTTCGCGCTGCTCGCCTGTGTGCTGATCATCCTGAAGTCCGGTCTCTCGCTGCTCCTCCACTGGCACGCGACGCGGCGATTCGCCCGCTACGAGCTCGCGATCGGCGATCGGATGTTCAAGGCCTACATCAACTCGAGCTGGGAGCAGCGCTCGAAGCGGACCGTCGCCGAGATCACGCGTATCGCCGACTCGGGGATCGCGAACACGATGGCGGGATTCCTCCTGCCGCTCATGCGCGTGCCCGCTTCGATCTGCACCTTCGTCGTCGTCATCACCGTGCTGCTCGTCGTCGATCCGATGATCTCTCTCATCACGCTGGTGTACCTGACCCTCATCGCCCTGGTCGTGCACAATCTGGTGACCAAGCGAGCTCTCGAGGCGGCGAAGGTCAACCTCGAGTTCAGCTACCGGGTCGCCATCCTGATGACCGAGATGATGGAGGCGCTGAAGGAGCTCAGCCTGCGGAACCGCCTCGGCGACGTGGCCGATCTGGTGACGGTCAACCGCCAGCGATCGGTGCGCGCTCGCGCGAACGGCTCCATCCTGGGACTCATCCCGGGATTCGTCTTCGAAGCGGCGCTCATCGGGGGCATCATCCTCATCGGCGGCTTCTCCTTCCTCCAGGGAGGCTTCAGCGCGGCGCTCACATCGGTCGCGTTGTTCGCGACCGCCGGGTTCCGGCTCATCCCCGCGATCAACGGGGTGCAGGGCGGCATCGTCCAGGCCGTGGCATCGATTCCGTCGGCGAGCGACGTCGTGGACGACCTGATCGCGTCGGAGAAGGACATGGAGACCTCGACGACGCCGGCCGACACCGCGATGCTCGCCGAACGGCCCGCTCGGCTCACCCTCGACGACGTCAGGTTCCGGTATCCCAAGGCGGACGAGGATGTGATCCGGGGGATGTTCCTCGACATCCCGCTCGGCAGCTCCGTCGGGATCGTGGGCCCCTCGGGTGCGGGGAAGTCGACGCTCATCGATCTCCTGCTCGGGCTCAGCGTCCCGTCCTCCGGGGAGATCCTGATCGACGGCGATCCCCTCACCACCGTCCTGCGACAGTGGCGCGGCCGCGTGGGTTACGTGCCCCAGCGCGTCGCGCTGTTCGACGGAACCATCGCGCAGAACGTCGCGCTCACCTGGAGCGAGGAAGTCGATCGCGACCGTGTCGTGCACGCGCTCGAGCGAGCACAGCTCAGCTCCCTGGTCGCGTCCCGCTCCGGGGGCATCGACGAGCGCATCGGCGAGCGCGGGGTGTCGCTCTCCGGAGGGCAGCAGCAGCGTCTCGGCATCGCCCGAGCGCTGTACACCGACCCGCTCGTCCTGGTGCTCGATGAGGCGACGAGTTCGCTCGACACCAAGACCGAGGACGAGGTCACGAAGTCGATCCGCGCACTCCAGGGGGAGGTCACGCTGATCTCGGTCGCCCACCGGCTGTCGACGATCAAGGACTACGACCGGATCTGCTACGTCGACGACGGCAGGATCGTCGCACAGGGGACGTTCCGCGAGGTCGCGACGCAGCTGCCCTCCTTCGCCGAGCAGGTGCTGCTGGCAGGGCTCGGACGCGAGATCGAGCGCTAGA